>JJOH01000034.1 GCA_000696115.1 Streptomyces olindensis | reverse complement strand
GCCAGGCCCCTGCCCCGCCGCCCGGGGGGAGGCGGGGCGGGCGTCCGGCGCGACGCCGTACGCGCTGCCCGGGCCGCCTGGCAGCGCGGAGGCCAGCAGTTCCGCGAGGTGCACGCCCTCGTGGCCGCCGCTGTCGAGCTCGTGGATCTGGGTACGGCAGCTGAAGCCGTCGGCGAGCACGACCGTCTCCGGGGCCTCGGCGCGCAGCCGCGGCAGCAGCGCCTGTTCCGCGCACGCCTCGCTGACGGCGAGGTGGCCGCGCTCGAAGCCGAAGTTGCCGGCCAGCCCGCAGCAGCCCGCCTCCAGCCGTTCCGCGTCGACCCCGGCCCGCCGCAGCAGCTCCCCGTCGGCGTCCCAGCCCAGTACGGCGTGCTGGTGGCAGTGCACCTGCGCCAGCGCCCGCGCGGACCGCTCGGGCACCCGCGGGGGCGTGTAGCCGGGGGAGTGCTCGGTGAGCAGCTCGGCGAGCGTCACCGTCTGCTCGCGCAGCCGTCGTACGTCCCGGTCGCCCGGGAACAGCTCGGCCACGTCGGAGCGGAGGACGGCCGAGCCGTCGCGGATTGCGCTGTCCCCGTGCCCGTCGAGCATCTCGAACAGCAGCCGGGCCCGTCCGCGCGTGGAGTGCTCCTCCTCCCGCGTCACCTGGTACGACGGGCACATCACCGCGCCGCCCTCGGGGGTGAGCTGCCGGCACCTGCCGACGCCGACGCACCGGTTCGCCGCCTCGGCGAAGGAGCCGCCGTCGTGCGGGAAGCGGAAGTGCACGTCGCGCCGGTCCCGCGGCGCCCAGTCGCCGCCCAGGCGCAGGTTCTCGTCCAGCCCGTACGGCGCCACGACCTTCCCGGGGTTCATCCGGTTCAGCGGGTCGAAGAGGGCCTTCAGCCGCCCGAACGCCGCCACCAGGTCCTCGCCGAACATCCGGGGCAGCAGCTCGCCCCGGCTCTGCCCGTCGCCGTGCTCCCCGGAGAACGAGCCGCCGAACTCGGCGACCAGGTCGGCCGCCCGCTCCATGAACCGCCGGTAGGCGGCCACGCCGTCGGCGGTGTACAGGTCGAACGGGATCCGGGTGTGCACGCAGCCCTGCCCGAAGTGGCCGTACAGGCTGGGCCCGGTGTCGCTTCGGCCTCAGTCCCGGCGGGACTCCTCGGCCAGGTCGGGCACCAGCCCGAACAGCGCCGCGCGCTGGTCCGGCCCCATGAAGCAGGGCAGCGCCTGCGTGACCGTCTCGGCGAGCGGGCCGGAGGCCTCGGTGAGCAGGCGGCGGGCCTTGTCCGTGAGGGCGACCTCCACGCCGCGCTTGTCCCCGCACACCGACCGGCGGGTGACGAGGCCGGCGTGCTGGAGGCAGGCGATCTGATAGGTGAGGCGGGTCTTCGGGCGGCCCAGCAGCTCCGCGACGCGCGTCATGCGCAGACCGCCCTCGGGCTGCTCCGCGAGCAGGCACAGGACCAGGAACTCGTCGTGCGAGACGTCCAGCTTCTCCTTCACGACCGCGCGCAGCCGCTGCTCCACGGCCCCGGTCGCGGCGAGCAGCAGCATCCAGGCGCGCAGCTCGGCGGGCAGCAGCCCGCCGCCTCCCGAGGGGCATTCGGGCTGGTCGGCTGGGTGTTCCGGAGAGGCGGCCATGTGCTCAAGCGTACCCGTTGTCCAAATTTGAAGAAGGGGGTTGTCCAATTTTGGACGAGCCGCTAGCGTGCGGTCATCCGAAACAGTCATCCAAATTTGGACGACAGATGAGTGGGAGAAGATCATGACCGTCGCCGTGGAAACCGGACTGTGGCAGCTCGACGCGACCGCCTCGACCGTCGGCATCCAGCACAAGACCATGTGGGGCCTGGTCAACGTCAAAGGCACCTTCGGCGCGCTCGGCGGCACCGGCGAGGTCCGGCCCGACGGGTCCGCCGTCGGCACCCTGACCTTCGAGGTCGCCTCCCTCGACACCGGCAACGCCAAGCGCGACACCCACCTGAAGGGCGCCGACTTCTTCGACGCCGACCACCACCCCCGGATCACCTTCGCGGCCCGCAGCGCCGAACTCCGCGACGGCGACCAGGTGCACGTCGTCGGCCAGCTGACCGTGCGCGGCATCAGCAGGCCGCTCTCCCTGACCGCCCGCCTGAAGGACTCGGACGCCAGCGGCCTCACCCTGGACACCGAGTTCAGCGTGGACCGGGATCAGTTCGGCATGGGCTGGAACCAGCTGGGCATGATCCGCGGCCGGACCACGGTCACCGCCATCCTCCGCTTCACCCGGGCCACGGCCTGACCCCCTCAGCCCGGCCGGCGCAGCTCCCCCTGCACATCCGCGCTCGACAGGGTCTGTGGCGACGCGGTGAACGCCCGCAGCCGGATCCGGGATCCCGGCCGGGGCAGACCGAACCGGCCCGAGGGCGGCCGGAGTTCGTACCGGGCGGTGCTGTGCGCGGGCAGGGTGCGCGGACCCCGGACGATCCGCCAGTACGGGTCCATGCCCTGGCCCCTGGTCAGGGTGAAGTGCGGGGCGAGGGCCGTGCCCGCCGTGTTGGTGACCTGGAGGGTGAGCCGGGAGACCGTCCCCGGGGTGGGGTGACGGGCCGCTGTGACCCGCATGCGCAGGGGCGGTGTGCCCGTCGCCGCCACGACCGCTCCGGCCAGGGCGGGCGCCAGCAGCAGCGCCACCGCGGCGAGACGGGCCGGACGGCGCCGCGGCCCCGACAGCAGGCGCACGCGCGGCTGCCACGCCCGGGCGAACGCCGACGCCGGAGCGGTCACCGCCGCCGCCAGCCACAGCGGCGTCATCATCAGGTAGTAGCCGTCCTGCGACCGGGTCGCCAGGTAGAAGGCGCACCAGGGCAGGACCGTGGCGGCCGGGCCCAGCCGCCGTACGAACAGCACGAACAGCGCGAGCAGACCGGCGAGCAGCAGCAGGCTCGCGTGGGAGTACCAGTCGAGCCGGTCGCTGCCGTTCGTCAGGTACAGCGACACGTCGACCACGCCCTGGCCGTGCAGCACCGCGCCCTGCGTCAGCGGCAGCGTGATCCCCGTCAGCCAGGTGCCCGGCTCGCTCACCAGGAAGTACGTGTTGATCAGCAGCCACACCGTCGCCGCGGCACCCGTGAACCGCAGCACCACCAGCGCCGCCGCCCGCCCGCCCAGCTCACCGCGCCGCACGGCGTAGATCCCGGCCAGCAGGAACGGCGCCAGGAACCAGGGCAGCTGCTGCGCCGCGCACGCCGCCCCCAGACACGCCGCCCGCGCCAGCCCCGCCGCCCCGAGGCGACCGCCCTCACCCGTCCGCGGCCAGCGCACCACCACCGGCACCAGCAGGGCCAGCGCCACGATCGCCGGGTAGCCGAGCCGCCCGTAGGACGGCAGCATCCCGAAGCCCAGGCACACCATGGTCGCCGCCGACCGCCACGGCGCCGGGAGCATCCGCCACAGCACGACCGTGCCGGTGAGCAGCGCGCCCGTGCTCACCGCCGTCGCCGGGGCACCGCCGTGGCCCAGCCACAGCAGCGGCACGGCCAGCAGCGGCGCCAGCGGCGGATAGCCGTAGGTGAGGTCGTAGCCGCCGGTCACCGTCGGGGTCAGGGCCACGCCGTGGCCGAAGAGCCAGGGCCACGGCTGCCCGTACACCGGGCGCCCCGCGGCCAGTTCCCGCGCCGCCTGGGTGGTCAGCAGCGCCTCGTCGGAGCCGTGGTGCAGCATGACCCACGCGCACAGGACCAGCGTCACGCCCGTCACCAGCACGCACAGGTCCACCCGCGCCAGCGACCGCGCCCGGCGGACGACCAGGGCCAGCACCCCGCACGCCAGGATCGAGGCGTAGCACACCGAGATCACCGCGGCCACGGCCGGCCGGTGACTGGCCGCCGCCGTCCACACCGAGCGCGTACCGATCAGCAGGCTGATGTCGGCGAGCAGGGTCAGGACCCGGTGCCACTGGGCCGGGGGAGGGGGCGGCACGGACACCGCCGACTGCGTGCGCGGGCCGGGCACCACCCGTGTGGTTTCTGCCGAGTACACGCCGCAGGACGCTAATCGCCACCGGTGAGCGGGGCCCGGGCGGAGGTGAAGAGTCCGGTGTGAGGCCGGTAAGGCCGGTCAGTACACGTCCCGCACGTACCGCTTGTCCGCCGCGAGCTGCTTCACGTACGCGGCGGCCTCCGCCTCGCTCATCCCGCCGTGCGCCACCGCGATGTCCCGCAGCGCCCGGTCCACGTCCTTGGCCATGCGGGAGGCGTCGCCGCAGACGTAGAAGCGGGCCCCGTCGCGCAGCCAGTGCCACAGCTCCGGCCCGTGCTCGCGCATCCGGTCCTGCACGTACACCTTGTTGCGCTGGTCGCGGGAGAACGCGGTGTCCAGGCGGGTCAGGGTGCCCTCGTCGCGCAGGGCGGTCAGCTCGTCCTCGTAGTAGAAGTCCGTCGCGCGGTGCTGCTCGCCGAAGAACAGCCAGTTGGGGGCGTGATGTCCGAGCGCCCGCCGCTCCTGGAGGAAGCCGACGAAGGGCGCGACGCCGGTGCCGGGCCCGACCATGACCATCGGCGTCGAGGCGTCGGCCGGGGGCCGGAAGTGCGGCGAGCGCTGCACGAACACCGGTACCTCGGTGTCCGGCTCGGCGTCGGCGAGGAACGGCGAGCAGACCCCGCCGCGCGCCCGGCCGCGCAGGTTCTCGAACCGCACCACGGACACCGTCAGCGACACCAGGTGCGGGTCCACCAGTGGGCTGGACGATATGGAGTACAGGCGCGGCTGGAGCTTCCTGAACACCCCGGCCCACTCCGCGGCGCTCGCCCGCACCGCGTACTCGGCGACCACGTCCACGGCCTGCCGCCCCCAACTCCACTGCGCCAGGCCGTCCTTGTTGTCGGGCCGCAGCAGCCTGCGCAGCTCATGGTCGTCCCGGGCGCGCTCGGCGACGAAGCGGAGCAGGTCGGGGGTGATCCGCGTGATGTCCAGGTGCCGGTGCAGGGCCTCGCCGAAGGGGACGTCACCGACCCCGTCGACCGCGACGGCCGTCGAGGCGTCCAGGCCCGTCACCGCCAGCCACTCGTCCACCAGCGCGGGCGCGTTCACCGGCCGCACGCCCAGGGCGTCCCCGGCCTCGTACGCCAGGTCCGTGCCGCTCGTGTCGAAGGTGAACCGCCGCACCTCCTTGCCCGCGCCCGGCTTGCTCAGCAGCCGGTTGCCGACGAGCCGGGCCGTGCCGACCGGGGCCTTGGCCCGACCCGCCGGCTTCGGCTCCTCCATGACGGTGCCGCCCAGCGCCGAGAGGACCTGGTCGAGCCACTTCCCGGCGGACGGCTCGTAGTCCGGCTCGCAGTCCGTGCGCGGGGCCAGCCGCACCCCGCCCAGCTCGTCGAGCCGCGCGTCCAGCCGCCGCCCGTGCCCGCAGAAGTCGTCGTACGAGGAGTCGCCGAAGGCGAGCACCGCGTACCGCACCCCGTCCAGCCGCGGGGCCCGGTCGCCGGAGAGCGCGTCCCAGAAGCCCGAGCCGTTGTCGGGTGCGTCGCCGTCCCCGAAGGTGCTGGTGATGAAGAGCAGGTCCGCCGTGCGGGCGAGCGCGGCGACATCGGCCTCGTCCATGCCGACGAGGGTCGTACGGTGCCCGGTCGCGGCCAGCCGCTCGGCGGTGGCGGCGGCGAACTCCTCGGCGTTGCCCGTCTGCGAGGCCCACAGCACGACGACCTCCCGGCCGGACGGCTCCCGCGTGGGGGCGGCCGGCGGCGCCGAACGCGAGTACATGCCGGCCAGGACCCCGTTCACCCACAGGGCGTGCTCGGGCGAGAACGGCGCGTCCGGCGGGAGCACCGGAACGCCGGGCGCGCCCGAGCCGAGCCCGGCGAGGAAGCCGGTGAGGTACTGGCGTTCCTGGGCGGACAGCACCGGGGGAGGGGTGGGCTCCAGGCCGAAGGGACCGGGGCCGCCGGGCGTGACGGCCGTCGGCGTCAGCGCCGCAACCGGTTCCTCGCGCACGGGCGTCGCCACCTTCGCCAGCGACACGGCGCACACCTTGAACTCCGGCTGGAACGACAGCGGATCCACCGCGTCGCTGGTCACCGCGTTGATGCTCAGGTACTCGCCGAACAGGTCGTTCCAGTGGAACGGCGCGAAGCAGCACCCCGGCCGCACCCGGTCCGTCACCACCGCCGGCAGCACGGCCCGCCCGCGCCGCGAGGCGACCTCGACGAGATCGCCCTCGGCGACACCGAGCCGTGAGGCGTCCTCCGGGTGGAGTTCCACGAACGGCCCGGAGTTCAGCTTGTTGAGCTTGGCGACCTTCCCGGTCTTCGTCAGCGTGTGCCACTGGTGCTGCACCCGGCCGGTGTTCAGCACGAACGGATAGTCGTCGTCCGGCAGTTCGGCGGCGGGCAGGTGCGGGCGCGCGAAGAACGCCGCCCGCCCGGAAGCGGTCGGGAAGCGCAGCCCGTCCTCGCCGACGTACCGGACGGGGTTGCGCGCGGGCCCGTCCTCCCGTGCGGCCGGCCACTGCACGGGCGTCTCGCGCAGCCGCTCGTACGACACCCCGCGCAGGTCCCACCCGGTCCTGGGGTTGTGGAACCGGCGGATCTCCTCGAAGACCTGCTCGGCGCTGTCGTACGAGAACCCCTTCTCGTACCCCATCGCGCGGGCGATCTCCGCGATGATCCGCCAGTCGGCCATCGCCTCCCCGGGCGGGTCCGCGGCCGGCCGGGTCAGCGTGAGATCGCGCTCGCTGTTGACGAAGACGCCCTCCGCCTCGGTCCACATCGCGCCCGGCAGGACGACATCGGCGTAGGCGTTCGTCTCGGTGTCCGCGAACACGTCCTGCGTGACCACGAACTCGGCGGCCTCCAGGCCCTCGATGACCGTACGGCGGTTGGCGACCGAGGCGACCGGGTTGGTGCAGATGATCCAGCAGGCCTTGATCTCGCCGTCGGCCATCTTCCGGAACATCTCGACGGTGCCCTTGCCGACCCCGTCGGCCCGCAGCGTCCCCGGCGGCAGCTCCCACACCTCCTCGGCGAAGGCCCGCTCCTCGGCCACGAGCACCGACCGCTGCCCCGGCAGCCCGGGCCCCATGTAGCCCATCTCGCGCCCGCCCATGGCGTTGGGCTGGCCGGTGAGGGAGAACGGCCCGGCGCCCGGGCGGCAGATCGCCCCCGTCGCCAGGTGCAGGTTGACCAGGGCGTTCGTGTTCCAGGTGCCGTGCGTGGACTGGTTGAGCCCCATGGTCCAGCAGCTCATCCACCGCCGGCCGGCCGCACCGATCAGCCGGGCCGCCTCGCGCAGGTCGTCCTCGGCGAGCCCGGTGATCTCGGCGACCGCCGCCGGGGTGTAGTCGGCGAGGAACTCCGGCAGGGCCTCCCAGCCCTCGGTGTGGGCGGCGACGAACGCGTCGTCGGTGTGCCCGTCCGCGTGCAGCAGGTGCAGCAGGCCGTTCAGCAGCGCGAGGTCGGTGCCCGGCCTGACCTGGAGGAACAGGTCGGCCTTGGCCGCGGTGGCGGTCCGCCGCGGATCCACGACGATCAACCGGGCCCCCGCCTTGACCCGCTCCATCATCCGCAGGAAGAGGATCGGATGGCAGTCGGCCATGTTCGACCCGATGACGAGGAACAGATCCGCCCGGTCGAAGTCCTCGTACGAGCCGGGCGGCCCGTCCGCGCCCAGCGACAGCTTGTAGCCGGTGCCCGCGCTCGCCATGCACAGCCGCGAGTTCGACTCGATCTGGTTCGTCCCCACGAACCCCTTGGCCAGCTTGTTCGCGAGGTACTGCGCCTCCAGGCTCATCTGCCCGGACACGTAGAAGGCGACCGCGTCCGGTCCGTGCTCGTCGACGATCGAGCGCAGCCGGGCGGCCGTCTCGGCGATCGCGTCGGCCACCGGTGCCGGGACCGCCTCGTCGCCCCGGTCGTCCCGCACCAGCGCGGCGGTCAGCCGTCCGGGCGCGGCGAGCATGTCGGCCGTGGTCGCGCCCTTGGTGCACAGCCGGCCCGCGTTCGCCGGGTGCGCCTTGTCGCCGGACGCCTTCAGGACCGTGCGCCGCCCGTCCGGCCCGGTCCCGACGTCGAGCACCAGGCCGCAGCCCACACCGCAGTACGAGCAGACGGTGCGCACCTGCCGCGTCTCCTGCCGGGTCCCGTGGGTCGTGGTCATACCCCCGACGGTACGGACCGCCCGTTACACCGTTGTCACTTCGCCCGATCATGAGGGGTTACGCCCGTCACACAGCGGCCTTCCGGCCGTTGTGAGGTGCATTGAGGTCGCGGAGCGTGTCGCTGTTGGGCTGAACGGGTGACCGTGCGCCACAATTGGCCGATGCAGACAGCCAGTGCGAGCCAGGACGGAGCATGCCGGTGAACAGCCACGATGTCACCGACGAACAGTGGGAGGGGCTCGCCCAGGTCGTGCCGCTGCGGGGCCGGGACGCCTGGCCTTCCTCCGTCGACCACCGGTCCATACCCGAGGCCGAGACGGAGGCGCGGCGCCGCTTCGTCGTCCTGCGCGTGAACGTCTTCGCCGACGCCCGCGACGTCGCCGAGACCCTGATGGCGGGCGTCCCGGTCCTGCTCGACCTGACCGGCGCGGAGACGGAGGTCGCCAAGCGCGTCCTCGACTTCAGCACGGGCGTCGTCTTCGGCCTGGCGAGCGGCATGCACCGCGTGGACCGCAACGTGTTCCTGCTGACCCCGGCCGGGACCGAGGTGACGGGGCTGATGGAGGGGGTGGGGCTCCCCGGGGCGTGACCGTCGCCCGATCGTAGGAACGCCCCGGGGACGGAACGGTTCGTCCCGTGTGCGGAGTCCTACCGTCCGGACATGACCGAGCCCTCCGCTCCCGCCGCCCTCACGCACCCCGACCGCCCCCGCATCACCGAACTGCGCCTGGCCGCGTTCGCGGGCCTCCGCCGCGCCGTCCTCCCGCTGGAGCGGCTCACCCTCCTCGCCGGCCCCAGCGGCTCCGGCAAGACCAGCGCCCTGCGGGCGTACGAGGCCCTCGCCCGGCTCGGGGGCGGCGCCCGGCTCGCCGAGGCGTTCCCCGACCCCGCCGCCTGCGTGCCGGAGCGGGCCCGGCCCGACGCGCAGCGCCGCCGCGGCTTCCGCATCGGCTGCACGGCGGACGGACCCGCCGGGCCGGTCCGGCTCGACGTCGCCGTGCAGGCCGAGCCCGAACTGCGGGTGGTGGGCGAGCGGTTGACGACCGGCGGACTGGTCCTCCTGGAGACCGCCCTGCGCGACCCCGGGAAGCGCGCCGTGCAGGCCGCCTGGCACACGGCCGGGCCCACACCGGTGACCCGCGGCCCGCTGCCCGACGACCTGCTCGGCACCCCCCTGCTGCCGCTGCGCGTCGCCGGCCGGACGCCCGGGCAGCGCAGGGTGCTGGCCGCCGCCGAGCAGATGGTCGTCGCCCTGCGCTCCGCCTTCGCCTGCGATCCCGAGCCCGCCCGGATGCGCCGCCCCGTCCCGGCCGGTTCCGGGCGCCTGCTCGGCGGCTGCGGCAACCTCGCCGACGTGCTGTGGCGCACCCGCGCCGAGTGCGGACGGCGGCACGCCCAGTTCGTGGCGGCGGTGCGGGCGGGATGCGCCGGGCCGGTGGCGGACGTGCTCGCGCAGCCGGTGACGGACGCCCTGGCCCCGCCGGTCATCGACGGGTCCGCTCCGCGGGGCGTGGACGTGCTCGCCCGGCCGGACGCCACCCGGGCCGTCCGCGCGGCACTCGACCGCGGCGACGGCGTCCGCACGGACCTGGGGCGGCTGGGCGACGGCGAACTCCGCTACCTCGCCCTGGCCCTGGTCCTGCTCACCGGACCCGGTGTCCTGGAGGTCGACCCGGTCGGCGAGGTGCCCGCCGCGCTCCAGACGCTCACCGTCCTCGCCGACGGACTCGACCGCGCGCTGGACCCGCGGCAGCGGCGGGAACTGCTGGGACTCGCGGCCCGGATGTGCGAGCGGGGGCACATCCGGCTCGTCGGCGCGGTGAGCGACGCCTCCTGGGCCGCCGGGACCGCGGGCGTCACGGTGGTACACCTGAACCGTGACTGATCCCCTGGACGTGGCGACACTGCAACGCCGGCTGGCCGACTTCGCCGCCGCGCGGAACTGGCAGCAGTACCACACCCCCAAGAACCTGGTCGCCGCCCTCAGCGTGGAGGCGTCCGAACTCGTCGAGATCTTCCAGTGGTTGACGCCCGAGGAGTCGGCCCGGGTCATGTCCGACCCGGACACCGCGCACCGCGTCACCGACGAGGTCGCCGACGTGCTCGCGTACCTCCTGCAACTGTGCGAGGTGCTCGGCATCGACCCGCTGGCCGCGCTGGACGCGAAGATCGACCGGAACGAGCGGAGGTTCCCAGCGCCCTAGCGCGACGCCCGGCCGCCAGGAGTCGCAAAGTCCACTTGTACGCTGCGTAATCGAAATGCGGCCCGAATCCGAATTGTTGTCCGCTAATTTCCGTCTTCCTCTGGCTTTTCGTCTCACGCGCCTTCACTCTGGGTAGTGAACAAGGGAGTTCGGGCAGGCGGACGCGCGGGGCGCGTCGGACAAGACGGGGGCAGCGCATGGACGCGGTGCGGCTCATCGTGACGAGCAGGCGGTCCCTGGCCGCGGGCGGCGAGGTGCGGGAGATCATGGCAGAGGTGTGGCAGGCGCAGGCCCTCGCGCAGGCGATAGGCAGTCGCCTCGCGGTCGTCGGCCCACCCGAACTGCGCGGCGAGGCACTGGGGTTGACGGAGCTGGCGGGCCGGGGCTGCGGTGTCCTCGACCCGCCCGAACTGGCCCCCGGCGAGCTGCGGGCGGGCCAGCTCACGGAGTTGGGCGACGCCCGCCACACGCTGATGTGCCTCGGCGGCCTCCTCGGCGAGGTCGGCATCGCCCTCGTCGGCCTGGCCTGCGCCGCGGCCGACGAGGGCACCTACTGGCAGTGCATGGAGGCCATCGACGCGGCGGACGAGTCCCGCGACCGCGTCCTGGAGATGCTCCGCAGACTCGCGGACCGGGAACAGGCGTTACCGGAGCGGGAGGCGGGGTAGAGCGGTCGCCGCGGGTGCCCGTACTGGCTGCGGGGCATCTGGTGTCCGAGTGTGGCGGGGTGGATTCGGCCCGCCACGTCCGAGCGTCCCGCGCCACCGCCTGTGCTCATCACCGGACCGTGCCCCGCATGCCGGGCACCACCGACTGGTACCCCCCGTCGGCCCTGCCCCAAGCCCCCCGACCCCCCAAGCCCTGGAGCCGGCCGTCAGCCGGCCTGGCCGCCCTCCTCGCCCGCCGCGCGGCCGGCGTTCCCCGCCGCCTGAAGGTCCGCGTCCAACGCCGACAGGTCCGCGTTCAACGCCGCCATCAGCTCCTCCATCTGCTGCAACAGCCCTTTCGGCTGCCCGGTCCCGCCCTGCTGCGGCACGGTCTCTTCGGACATGACGGCCTCCTCGGCCCCTGGCCCCCCGGGGAGGCCGACGCGGGTGGCGCCCCGGCGGTCACCGGCCGGTGCGGAAGCCGGGGGCTCCGGCTCCGCCCGAGCCAACGATCACCACCGGGGCCGGTCACTGGCCCGGTCACGCGGGACGCGCGGTATTGACGTAATTTCACCCGACCGGGGACCAGACGGGACGGGGGACCGATCTCGTCGAGCCGCGACCCGGCGTGCAGGATGGAACCATGGATCTTCGCATCTTCACCGAGCCCCAGCAGGGCGCCACCTACGACACTCTGCTCACCGTCGCCAAGGCCACCGAAGACCTCGGATTCGACGCCTTCTTCCGCTCCGACCACTACCTCCGCATGGGCAACGTGGACGGCCTGCCCGGCCCCACCGACGCCTGGATCACCCTGGCCGGCCTCGCCCGCGAGACCAAGCGCATCCGGCTCGGCACCCTGATGACCGCCGGCACCTTCCGGCTGCCCGGCGTGCTCGCCATCCAGGTCGCCCAGGTCGACCAGATGTCCGGCGGCCGCGTCGAGCTCGGTCTCGGCGCCGGCTGGTTCGAGGAGGAGCACAAGGCCTACGGCATCCCCTTCCCCAAGGAGAAGTTCGCCCGCCTCGAAGAGCAGCTGGAGATCGTCACCGGCCTGTGGGCGACGGAGGCCGGCAAGACCTTCGACTTCCAGGGCACCTACTACGAACTCACGGACTCGCCCGCGCTGCCCAAGCCCGCGCAGGACAAGATCCCCGTGCTCGTCGGCGGTCACGGCCCGACCCGCACGCCGCGCCTCGCCGCGCGGTACGCCGACGAGTTCAACATGCCCTTCGGCTCCGTCGAGGACAGCGAGCGCCAGTTCGCCCGGGTGCGCGCCGCCGCCGAGGAGGCGGGCCGCGGCGACGAGCTGACGTACTCCAACGCCCTCGTCGTCTGCGTCGGCCGGGACGACGCGGAGGTCGCCCGCCGGGCCGACGCGATCGGCCGCAAGGTCGACGAGCTGAAGCTCAACGGCCTGGCCGGCTCCCCGGCCGAGGTCGTCGACAAGATCGGCCGCTACGCCGAGATCGGCTCCCGCCGCATCTACCTCCAAGTCCTCGACCTGGACGACCTGGACCACCTGGAGCTGATCTCCTCGCAGGTGCAGTCGCAGCTGTCGTGACGGCGGCAGCCGCGTGACATCACCGTCCGGCGGATCGGGCCGTTGCGCGATCCGCCGGACCGGCCGTCACGGCTTGCGGCCGACCGCCACGTAGAGGGGCATCTCCTCCGCCAGGCCGTCGCCGTCCCCGCCCTCCCCCCGTTCGCCGAGTTCGGGGTGCCACTGCGCGGCCAGCACCACGCCGGGCTCCACCAGTTCGAGCCCCGTGAAGAACTCCGTGAACTCCGAGCGGGAGCGCACCTGCGCCGCCGTCCCGCCCTTGCGATACACCTCCACGACCCGCTCCCAGGTCTCCGGGTCGAAGTCCCCGGTCGCGTGCGAGAGCGTCAAGTAGCTTCCGGACGACAGGGATTCGAGAAGCTCGCGGACGATCCGGCCGGGCTCGTCCTCGTCCCCGACCAGGTGCAGCAGCGCCACGAGGGACAGCGCGATCGGCCGGCTGAAGTCCAGGGTCTCCCGCGCCGCGGCGATGATCTTCCCCGGATCCCGCACATCGCCGGCGACGTAGGCGGTCCTGCCTTCGCGCGTGCTGTGCAGCAGGGCCTCGGCGTGGCGGAGGACGATCGGGTCGTTGTCCGCGTACACCACCCGGGCGTGCGGGACGACCCCCTGGACGATCTGGTGCAGGTTGGGCTCGGTCGGTATGCCGGTTCCGATGTCGAGGAACTGGCTGACGCCCCGCTCCGCCAGCAGCCGGACGGCGCGGTGCATGAACCGGCGGTTGGTCCGCGCCATGTCCCGCACGGCGGGGAAGAGGGATATCACCTGCTCGGCCGCTTCCGCGTCGACCGGGTAGTTGTCCTTCCCGCCGAGGAAGTAGTCGTACATGCGCGCCGAGTGGGGCTTGCCGGTGTCGAGTTGGTCCGTGCTTCGCCCGGCGTCTGTCACGTGAGGCCTCCGCATCTGTGCGTGCGTGGGCGCTCATCCGATTCCCCCTCGAACGCCCGGTCGATCGGGAGGCTAGCGAAAATTCCCGGGTGCTGTCGGGGCCCGCTCTGTACGGTGGGCGTATCCGCAGTTCAGACCACTGATCGAGGTCGACCCACCGTGTTCCTGACCCTTACCACCACCGGCACGCCGGAGCGCCCCGCGACCGACCTCGGCTACCTGCTGCACAAGCATCCCGACAAGGCCCAGGCGTTCTCCACCTCTTACGGCACGGCCCACGTCCTCTACCCCGAGGCCGACGCCGAGCGCTGCACGGCGGCGCTGCTGCTGGAGGTGGACGCGGTGGCACTGGTCCGGCGCGGCAAGGGCAAGGGCCGCGGCGGCGCCCCGGACGCGGCCCTGGCGCAGTACGTCAACGACCGCCCGTACGCGGCCTCCTCCCTGCTCGCCGTTGCGCTGAGCAGCGTCTTCTCCAGCGCGATGAAGGGCGTCTGCAACGCCCGGCCGGAGCTCCCCGGCCAGGCCAGGCCCCTGCGGGTCGAGGTGCCCGCGCTGCCCGCCCGCGGCGGCCCCGACCTCGTACGAAAGCTGTTCGAGCCGCTCGGCTGGACGGTGAGCGCCGAGCCCGTACCGCTGGACACCGAGTTCCCCGAGTGGGGCGACTCGCGGTACGTGCGCCTCGTCCTCGAATCCGGCGCGCTCACCCTCGCCGAGGCCCTGCGCCACCTCTACGTCCTCCTGCCGGTCCTGGACGACGCCAAGCACTACTGGGTCGCCCCCGACGAGGTCGACAAGCTGCTGCGCGCCGGTGAGGGCTGGCTGCCCGGCCACCCGGAGCAGAAGCTGATCACCAGCCGCTACCTCTCGCGCCGCTGGTCCCTGACCCGCGCGGCGACGGAACGCCTGGAGCTGGTGCGGCTCGCCGAGGCCGACGACAGCGAGGTCGAGGAGATCGACAACGCGGTCGAGGCGGAGACCGAGACCGAGGAGAAGCCGACCCCGCTGGCCGTGCAGCGCCGCGAGGCGATCGTCACGGCGCTGCGGCGCTCGGGGGCCGCCCGGGTCCTCGATCTCGGCTGCGGCCAGGGCCAGTTGGTGCAGACGCTGCTCAAGGACCCGGCGTTCACCGAGATCGTCGGCGTCGACGTGTCGATGCGCGCGCTCACCATCGCGTCCCGGCGGCTGAAGCTGGACCGCATGGGCGAGCGGCAGGCGTCCCGCGTCAGGCTCTTCCAGGGCTCGCTCGCCTACACCGACGCCCGGCTCAAGGGCTACGACGCCGCCGTGCTGAGCGAGGTGATCGAGCACCTCGACCTGCCCCGGCTGCCCGCCCTGGAGTACGCCGTGTTCGGCTCGGCCCGTCCGCGCACGGTCCTCGTGACGACCCCGAACGTCGAGTACAACGTGCGCTGGGAGAGCCTCCCGGCCGGCCACGTCCGGCACGGCGACCACCGCTTCGAGTGGACCCGGGCGGAGTTCCGGGCCTGGGCGGAGGCGGTGGCCGAACGCCACGGCTACGGCGTCGAGTTCGTCCCCGTGGGCCCCGACGACCCGGAGGTGGGGCCGCCCACCCAGATGGCCCTGTTCACGATGACCAGCCCGAAGGAGGCGAAGGCGGCATGACCGACGTACAGAAGGGGCGCGTGCTGCCCGTCACCGACCTGTCCCTGGTGGTGCTCGTGGGCGCCTCCGGCTCCGGCAAGTCCACCTTCGCCCGCAGGCACTTCAAGCCGACCGAGATCATCTCGTCCGACTTCTGCCGCGGTCTCGTCTCGGACGACGAGAACGACCAGAGCGCCACCAAGGACGCCTTCGACGTCCTGCACTACATAGCCGGCAAGCGCCTGGCCGCCGGCCGCCGCACGGTCGTGGACGCGACCAGCGTGCAGTCCGAGGCCCGCCGCCAGCTGATCGACCTGGCCCGCACGTACGACGTGCTGCCCATCGCCATCGTGCTCGACGTGCCCGAGGACGTGTGCGCCGAGCGCAACGCGGCCCGCACCGACCGCGCCGACATGCCCCGCCGGGTCATCCAGCGCCACACCCGCGAACTGCGCCGCTCCCTCCGGCACCTGGAGCGCGAGGGCTTCCGCAAGGTGCACGTCCTGCGCGGCGTGGCGGAGGTGGAGCAGGCCACGGTCGTCACCGAGAAGCGCTTCAACGACCTGACCCACCTCACCGGCCCGTTCGACATCATCGGCGACATCCACGGCTGCGCCGCCGAACTGGAGACGCTGCTCGGCAAGCTGGGCTACGTCGACGGCGTCCACCCCGAGGGCCGCACGGCCGTCTTCGTCGGCGACCTCGTCGACCGCGGCCCCGACAGCCCGGGCGTGCTGCGCCGCGTGATGTCCATGGTGAAGTCCGGCAACGCGCTGTGCGTCCCCGGCAACCACGAGAACAAGTACGGCCGTCACCTGCGCGGCCGCAAGGTCCAGCACACCCACGGCCTCGCCGAGACCATCGAGCAGATGGCGGGCGAGAGCGAGGAGTTCGTCGCCGAGGTGCGGGAGTTCCTCGACGGACTCGTCAGCCACTACGTCCTCGACGGCGGCCGGCTGGTCGTCTGCCACGCCGGTCTGCCCGAGAAGTACCACGGCCGCACCTCCGGCCGGGTCCGCAGCCACGCCCTGTACGGTGACACGACCGGGGAGACCGACGAGTTCGGCCTGCCGGTGCGCTACCCGTGGGCGGAGGAGTACCGCGGCCGCGCGGCGGTCGTGTACGGCCACACCCCGGTCCCGGAGGCCACCTGGCTGAACAACACCATCTGCCTGGACACCGGCGCGGTCTTCGGCGGCAAGCTCACCGCGCTGCGCTGGCCGGAGCGCGAGCTGGTCGACGTACCGGCCGAGCGGGTCTGGTACGAGCCGCTGAAGCCGCTGCGCACCGAGGCCCCCGGCGGGCAGGACGGCCGCCCGCTGGACCTGGCCGACGTACAGGGCCGCCGGGTCGTGGAGACCCGGTACCAGGGCCGGATCTCGATCCGTGAGGAGAACGCGGCGGCGGCCCTGGAGGTCATGAGCCGCTTCGCGGTCGACCCGCGGCTGCTGCCGTACCTCCCGCCGACGATGGCCCCGACGGCCACGAGTCACCTCGACGGCTACCTGGAGCACCCGGCGGAGGCCTTCGCCCAGTACGCGGCGGACGGTGTCGCGCGGGTCGTGTGCGAGGAGAAGCACATGGGCTCGCGAGCGGTGGCCCTGGTGTGCCGGGACGCGGAGGCGGCCCGCAAGCGCTTCGGCGATGGGGGCACCTCCCGCTCGAGCGCAGCCGAGAGTGGGGGAGGGCCGACCGGGTCCCTCTACACCCGCACCGGCCGCCCGTTCCTCGACGACGACTCCCTCACCGAGGCGATCCTCGACCGGCTGCGCACGACGATCGGCGAGGCGGGCCTGTGGGACGAACTGGAGACGGACTGGCTGCTGCTCGACGCCGAGCTGATGCCCTGGTCGCTGAAGGCGTCCGGGCTGCTGCGGTCGCAGTACGCCGCCGTGGGCGCCGCGTCCGGCGCGGTGCTCCCCGGGGCACTGGCGGCGCTGCGGGGCGCGGCGGACCGGGGAGTCGACGTGTCCGCCCTGCTGGCCCGCACCGGTGAACGCGCGGCCGACGCCGCCGCGTTCACCGACGCCTACCGCCGCTACTGCTGGACCACCGACGGACTGGACGGCGTCCGCCTGGCACCGTTCCAGATCCTCGCGGTCCAGGGCCGCAGCCTGGCCGGCCTGCCGCACGACGAGCAGCTGGCCCTCGTCGACCGGCTCGTCGAGCACGACGGCAGCGGCCTGCTCCAGACCACCCGCCGGCTCTACGTCGACACCGCCGACCCCGAGTCGGTCCGGGCCGGCGTCGACTGGTGGCTGGAGATGACCGGCCGCGGCGGCGAGGGCATGGTCGTCAAGCCGGTCGGCGCGATCGTCCGCGACGGCCAGGGCCGCCTGGTCCAGCCCGGCATCAAGTGCCGCGGCCGGGAGTACCTGCGGATCATCTACGGCCCCGAGTACACCCGCCCGGAGAACCTGGCCCGCCTGCGCTCCCGGTTCCTCAACCACAAGCGCTCCCTGGCGATCCGCGAGTACGCGCTCGGCCTGGAGGCCCTGGACCGCCTGGCCGAGGGCGAGCCGCTGTGGCGGGTGCACGAGGCGGTGTTCGGGGTGCTGGCACTGGAGTCGGAGCCGGTCGACCCGCGGCTGTGACCCCGCACGGCGGCCTCCGGCCGGTTCGCGCCACCCCGGCGCGCACCGGCCGGACATCGGCGTTCCGACCCCAACCGTCCCTGGTGAACCGTGGGTTGCCGTGCTAACTTCGCTGGTCGGTCTAGGCAGGTGAACCGACTCAGGGGGAAAGTCGGTGCAGACAGGTGCGGCGCCCGGCGTGTCCGGCGGCGAATTAGGACAACAGCCGTATTTCGAGCTGCTGTTACAGCTCACCGAGGTCCTGTGCGAGCTGGGCTGCGTCGAGGACGCGCCGAGCCGGGTGCAGTTCGCCAGTCTGCTCGCGGGCCAGCTCCGCCGGCCGGTCGACCTGCGTGGGGTGCGGCTCCGTGAGGACGTGGTGAGCCTGGTGACCGCCGCGTTGAGCGTGCCGGGCGGCGAACACGTACTGGTCGGGGTGGTCCGCATCCTCGAAGGCGCCCCGGCCGGGGACGAGCTCGAACGGCTGATCACGCCTGCCCCCGCCCTGACCGGCCCGCTGTCCAAGGAGGACGAGAAGAGCGCCCGCGTCGCCCTCTCCCGCGGCGACCTGCCCGCCGCACGCTTACGGGACGGGCTGGCCGAGGAACTCACCGGTCTCGACCTGCCCGACGGACTCACCCCCGATCAGCTCTTCACGCACCTCCTCGAATGGAACGTGCAGCAGGACGGCCTGCCGCCCGCCGTCCTCCTCGTCGATCACGCGGCCCGCCTCGCCCGCACCCTCGACCACCGCCACGCGCTGACCGCATGGGTCGACGACTGGGCCGCACGCGCCGGCCTGACCGCCGAGGTGGTGGCGCGCCGGGACAGGCGCGCCGCGGTGGTGTGGTCGCCGGACATCCCCCGCACCCTCGTCGTCGCCGTCGAACCGGCCCGGGACGGCAGCACCGACGTGACCGTGCGGACCTGGACGAACGCCACCCCGGGCCGCTGGGACCCCCGCCCCGGCGAACCGGACACCATCCCCCTGGACGACCTCGGACGAGCGGTCGACCAGGCGCTCCGGCGCGGCACCCAGCTCTGGCTGGTGCCCCGTGAACCGGACGCGGGCGGACTCAAGGAGCCGCCTGCGTACATAGAGTTCCTCCTTCCGTACGACCTGATGAACCACGATGTGGCGGGGTTGACGTTCGCCATCGGCGACGGTGAGCCCACTCCGCTCGGTCTGCGGTACGGGGTGCACCTACGCAGCCTGGAACGCATGCGTACGGACAACGCCGTGGTCCGCCAGCAGTGGCAGCGGCGCTGGGCGGCGCTGAAGCACCATGGGATCGCGGTGCACCCCTGGAGAGAAGCGGACGCCCGGCGGCAGCGCGCGTGGCAGATCGCTCTCGCGGGGGAAACAAGAAGTACGGCAGTGCTGTTGGACGCGCCGACCGGGCCGCCGGCCCTGGAGGCACTCAAAGCGGCGATCGCGGAGGGGATCGGGCTGGCCGTCTGGGACCGCAGAGGCGTGTTCATGGAGGAGAGACGCGAAGTGGTGACCGCCGTCTTCGCCGCCGTCGCGCTGCCCGTACAGCTCCCCTCCGTCATGCACCGCATGCGTCTGAACGCCGAGAGCGGCGCGGCGGACGCGGTTCAGTACCTGGCCCGGAACGTCGGATTCCTGTGGGACGACCCCACGCGGGTCGTCGACGTCCAGGCCCCCGACCCCGGCGATCTCGCCAGCTGAGTGAGGAGGCTTCGGCATGAGCGCACAGGAACGGACGGCCGCGGACGACTGGCGGGTCTTCCACGCCACCGGACGCCCGCAGGACGCCCCACCCGTGCTGCCGGACCCACCGCCCTGGCGGCGGTTCCGCGGCGGCCCGGCCCAGGCCCCGCCCCCGGACGACGCCGAGGCCGCGCTGCGCCGCCTCGGCCCCGGCGGCCTCACACCCCAGCTCGACGACGAGCAGATCGAGACGGTCAACGCCGCCCTGCTGCTGCGCCGCCCCCTCCTGATCACCGGCCCGCCCGGTGTCGGCAAGTCGACGCTGGCCTATCTGATCTCGCGTGAGCTGGGCCTCGGCCGGGTACTCGAATGGAACATCGTGAGCCGTACGAGCCTGCGCGACGGCCTGTACGTCCACGACGCCATGGGCCGCGCCCAGGCCATCGCCGCCTGGCAGGCGGGGCTGCGCGACACGGCCCGGGCGGAGCCGGTGTTCGAAGACGAAGGCGAACAGGCCGTCAACTCCTCGCCTCTGTCAAAGGATCGTCAACTTGCGCCGGTAATCGGCGAGTTCATTACACTGGGACCGCTGGGTACCGCCCTGCTGCCCTATGAACGGCCCCGGGTGCTTCTCGTCGACGAACTCGACAAGAGCGACATCGACCTGCCGAACGACCTGTTGCACGTTCTGGAGAATGGAAGTTATGAGGTTCCCGAGCTGGTGCGCGACGCCGCCGACGCGGCGCACGTGCACACCAGCGATCCGGGAGGCCGGGCCGTGGTGCGCGACGGACGTGTCGAGTGCCGGGAGTTCCCGGTCGTGGTGATCACCAGCAACGGGGAGCGGGAGTTTCCCGCCGCCTTCCGCCGCCGCTGCCTGCCGATGGAGATGCACACCCCCACCCGGGAGCAACTACTGGCCATGGTGGAAGGGCACCTGGGCCGCAGGCCGCGCGGCACCGAAGACCTCGTCGACCTGTTCGTTCAACGGGTCCAGGCGGGCGGCGTGCACTCCCTCGACCAGTTGCTCAACGCTGTCCAGATGACTACCGCGGGTGGTTTCCAGGCTGACGGTGACGGGCGTAAGCTCGTCGAATTGCTGCTCCGCGACCTCGCGAAGGGCCGCTGATGACCCGGGAGCGCGCATCCGGACCGGGCGACGGGGATCCCGCATCGGGACCGCCGCCTCCTTCGGTGTACCCCGAGCCGCTCGCGCAGGCGAGCGAGCGCGGAGACCGGGTCCCCGCCGCTCCCGAACCCTTCGTGCCGCGCTGGCAGGAGTTCGCCGACGCCGTATGGCTCGCCGCGCACCGGAACCGGTACGGCGGCCCCGGCGAAGCGGCCCAGGAGGCACCCGCCGCGCAGGCCGTGCTTCCCCAGGATTCCGAGGCCGGACCACCGCCCCGGCCACCAGCGGACGAAGCCGAACTCCCCGACCGCCCCGAGCCCGACGGGGACGTCCCCGCCCAGCCCCCGCCCGCACACCGCACCCCCGCCGTGTCGAACCTCGCCGACGGTCGGCCGGCCACCCGGCCCGGCGATCGCGTCTTACCCCACCCCGAGGGCCGCTTCACCCTGCACCTCGGGCCACCGCTGCTGCCCCGCGCCGAACCGGATCCGTCGGGCCCCGGCCGCTTCACGGCCCTGCTCGCGCGCGCCCTGCACCAGCTGGCCCGCCGCGTCCCGTCCCGCGACAGCCTGGAGCTGGACGAGGAGACCACGGCCGAACAGGGCCTCGTCGACGGGTTGTGGATGCCGTTCCTGCGTCCCTCCCGCGTCTCCGCCTTCGAACTGGTGCTGCTGCTCGACGACGCGCCCACCATGCGGATCTGGGAGGAGAGCGCCGCGCGCCTGGCCCGCGCCGCCGAGCACAGCGGTGCCTTCCGCGGCGTGCGCACGCTCCGGGTGACCGTCCCGCGCACCGGCACCGCCACCCTGCGCTGGTCCACGGGCCGGGCCGTCGCCGACCCCGCCGAACTGCTCGACGGCCGGGGCAGCCGGATCTTCCTCGTCGTCACCGACGGACTCGCCCACGGCTGGGCCGCCACCGCCGCCGACGACCTCCTCGGCCGCCTCGCCCACGCCGGCCCCACCGCCCTCGTCCACCTGCTCCCGCCGCACCTGCGCCACCGCTCCTCGCTCTACCCCTACCCGGCCGTCCTGGAGGCAGGGGGGTTCGGCGCCCCCAACGGCAGCCTCGGGCACTGGGCGCCGCCCGGCGGCCCCGATCCCATGCGACCCCTGCCCGACGCGGGCGACGACTCCGTCGCCGTCCCGGTGCTGTCCCTCAAACCCGCCTCCCTCGCCGCCTGGTCCGACCTGGTCACCGGCGGGCGGGGCGTCCGGCGTTCACTGCCCGTGGTGCTGGCCGGTGCCCTCAGCAAGGGCGCGCCCGCCCCCGGACTGCGCGCCCCGCGCCTGCCCCGGGCCGCCACCGCCGCCGTACGGCGCTTCTTCAGCCTCGCCACCCCCTCCGCCCGTCGGCTCGCCACCCAACTGGCGGCCGTGCCCTTCGACTTCGACCTCGTCGAGCAGCTGCGGCGGCGCGTCATGCCGGAGACCGGTCCGGATCACCTCGCCGAGATCCTCATGGGCGGGCTGATCGACTGGGAGGGCGGCGGCCAGGGGCGCCCCGAGTTCGCCGAGGGCGTGCGCGAGGCCCTGCTCGCGACCACCACGCGCAGCCAACTCGCCCACACCGTCAGCGTGGTGGGCGAGCTGCCCGCCGCCGGGGAGCGGGGCGTCGCCCTGCGCGCCGCCCTCCACGACCCGCTGCGGACCAGGCTCCCCGACCCCGCCGAACACGGCTGGGCGCGCAGCGAACTCGCCGTGATGCGCGCCCTGTCGGGGCCCTACGCCGACCGCGCCAGGCGCATCGAACCGAATCTGTCCAGGAATCCGCCCGCCGCCGCGGCGGAACGGGTGGAGAACAGCCCGCCTGCCCAGCCACCCCCACAGGTGAATAATCCGGGCGAAACGACTCCATCCAGCCCAGTGGACATCAACCCGGATTCGGCTGTGTCCGATCCGACCGGAGAATCCGCGCCGTCGCCGACGGCCGGCCTCGACCCACAACAGACCCCGGAGGCAGAGCCGCTCATGCAGCGCACCACGACCGCAACGCCGGCCCTACTGGTGAACGTGCCCATGCGCAACACATCGTTCGTCGGCCGCCAGGCGCTGCTGAGGGCCGTGGAGGAGCAGCTCGCCGCCCAGGACACCGCCGCCGTGCTGCCCAACGCCCTGCACGGTCTCGGTGGTGTGGGCAAGTCGCAGCTGGCACTGGAGTACATCTACACCCACCAGCGCGACTACCGGATCATCTGCTGGATCCCCGCCGAGCGCGAGAGCCTCATCCTGGCCGCGCTCTCCTCCCTCGCTTCCCAGCTGGGCGTCGCCCCGGCCGGCCAGGACAGCCTCGGCGCCGCCGCGGCCAACACCGCCGTGCCCGCCGTACTGGAGGCGCTGCGCACCGGAACGCCCTACGACAACTGGCTGCTGGTGTTCGACAACGCCGAGGACATCGAGGCGGTGCGCGGCTACTTCCCGCACAACGGGCCGGGCAAGGTCATCGTCACCTCCCGGAACCGGGGCTGGGAGCGGGTGGCCACCTCCCTGCCGGTGAACGTCTTCGAGCGTGACGAGTCCATCGAGCTGCTCCAGAAGCGCGCCAAGGACCTCCCCCGGGAGGACGCCGACCGGCTGGCCGAGGCCCTCGGCGACCTGCCGCTGGCCGTGGAGCAGGCGGGCGCCTGGCTCGGGGTCACCGGCATGGAGGTCGACGAGTACCTCGAACTCCTCGCCCAGCGCAGCCCGGAGATCCTGGAGATCGAGCAGAGCCCCGACTACCCGGTCTCCGTCGCCGCCGCCTGGGACATCTCCCTGGAGCGGATCAGGCAGAACAACCCGGGAGCCCGCCAACTGCTGGACATCTGCGCCAGCATGGCCCCCGAGCCGATCCCGAGGTCGATCCTGCGCAGCAGCCGGGGCGTCAACATCACGCCGCAGATCGACCCGATGCTGCGCGAGCCGATCAGACTGAACCGGGCGATCCGCGACCTCAGCCAGTTCTCCCTGATCAAGGTGGACCCGCGCGCGGGCACCCTCCAGATGCACCGCCTGCTCCAGACCGTGCTCCTCGCCAAGCTGAGCGAGGAGGAACGCGAGCGGATGCGGGACGCGGCCCACCAGCTGCTGTCCGCGGCCAACCGCGGCCCGTTCGGTTCCTCCCAGGAATGGCGCGACTACCAGGCGCTGCTGCCGCACGTCCTCGCCTCCCAGGCGGTCACCAGCACCGACCCATATGTGCGCGACCTCGTCTACGACACCATGTGGTTCCTCTACTACTGGGGTGACCACGAGGGTGCCGCGTCCTTCGGCCGGCAGGCGTGGAGCGCCTGGCTCGCCGCCTCGGGCGAGGAGGACATCTACGTCGTCCGGATGACCAAGGGCTTCGCCTTCCTCCTGCGCCAGATCGGACAGATCGCCGAGTCGATCCCGCTCACCGAGAAGGCGCTGGAAGTGTCTCGCCGGATGGAGGTGGAACCGGAGGAACTCATCGACTCCCTGTGCGAGATGTCCGACGCCCACCGCTACCAGGGCCGCTTCCAGGAGGCGCGGGACCTGGGCAAGGAGGCCACCGAACTGGCTCGCTCACTGTTCGGGCCCGACGACCCGGCCACGCTGCGGGCCAGCCACAGCTGGGGCGTCGACCTGAGACTGTGCGGGGAGTTCACGGAAGCGCTGTCGCTGGACCAGGAGACCGCCCGCCAGCGCGACCTGCTGCTCGGCGGTGCCAGCTTCTTCACGCTCAACACCATGCACTGCGTCGGCATCGACATGCGTGAGGCGGGCCGCTACTCCGACGCCCGGGACTGGCAGGAGGACGTCTACCGCCAAGCGTTCACCGCGCTGGGCGAAAAGCACCCCCTGACCCTGCGGATCGCCCGCTCCCTCGGCGTCTGCCGCCGCCGGGACGGGGATCTGGCCGAGGGCGCCAAACTCACCGAGGAGACCCTGCGCAACTTCAAGTCGCGTTACGGCGACGAGCACCTCGACTCGCTCACCACGGCGACCAACGTCTGCGTCGACCGGCGACTGTCAGGGGACCTGGAAGGGTCGCTCCGGATCGCGGAGTCCACCGTGGCCCGGCTCGTGCGGCGCCTCGGCGAAGACCACGCGCACACCCTGGTGACCCGGGCGAACCTGGCGGCCACCCTGCGCGCCGTGGGCTCGCTGGACACCGCGCAGGAGGTGGAGGACGACGTGGCGCGCCGACTCGCCGACACGGTCGGGGCACGTCACATGATCGCCCTCACCGTGGGCATCGGTCAGGCCAACACCGCATACGCGCGACTCGACTTCGAGCGGGCGCACGCCATCGACTCCGCCAACCTGCCGCTGCTGACAGAGGTGGCGGGCGCGGACCACCCGCTCACCCTCTCGTGCACCTCCAACCTCTCCCTGGATCTGCGGGGACTCGGCCGGGCCGACGAGGCGGACGTGCTTCAGCGCAAGGCGGTGGAGGGCTTTGCCGCGGTGCTGCGCAACGACCACCCCTGGCTCCAGGCCGCCCGCCAGCGCCGGCGCATCGAGTGTGATGTGGTCCCCATGCCCATGTGACACGGGCCGCGTCTGTCTGACTGTCCTCAACCTCCCTATGGTGAAAGGAGGTTGAGGCAGCAAAGGTCATCACGTCACGGGGGGCGCATGACGGCGGTCGTCTTCGTTCACGGAACCGGGGTGCGTGAACCCGGATTCTCGGCGCTGGTGGGGCGCGTCGCGGCCGGGCTGGCCGCACAGCGCGGCGGGCTGGAGGTCGTGCCTTACGACTGGGGCGCGGCACACGGTGCCAGACTCGCGGCCGGCGGCGCCAGCCTGCCGCCCCGGTCCGGCACCACGCGCGGTCCCGGTTCGGACCCGGGGGACGAGACGACCACGGCGTGGGCCGTCCTCTACGCCGACCCGTACGCCGAACTGGCCTCGGTGGCCGCCGAGGCCGGCCCGGTCGTCGAACGTCCGCCCGGCACCGTACCGCCGCAGCAGCACATCCGCGCGCTGCTCACCGCACTCGCCGCCCGGGGCGACGAACCGGGAGCCGAGGCGGGCCCCGGACTGGCCCGGGCCGCCACCGGCCTGGCCGCACACCCCCTGCTCGGTCCCGCCGCCGACGCCCTCGACCCGGCGGACCTCGCCGTCGTCGCGGCCCGCTCCCTGACCGCGCGCCTCATATCCGACGCCCTCGAAGCCGACTCCCCGCTCGTACCGGTCGGTGAGACGCGGGACGCCGTCACCGACCGGATCGCCGAGGCCCTCGGCGCGCCGCCCCGGGGTACGGAGCGGGGAGTGCGCACCTGGCTGCTGCGGACGGCGGGAGCGGCGGCCTCGCGGGCCGTCGAACGCCGCCGCCGGGCCCTCACCGAGGCCGCCCACCCCGCCGCCGGTGACATCCTGCGCTACCTGAGCCGGGGCGCGGCCTTCCGGGCCGGCCTGCGCGCCCTGGTCGCCGGCCTGGAGCCGCCCGTCGCCGTGGTCGGTCACAGTCTCGGCGGCATCATCGCCCTGGACACACTGATCTCCGCCCCGCTGCCCCAGGTCGGCCTCCTGGTGACGGCCGGATCCCAGGGGCCGTTCCTCTACGAGTCGGGCTCCCTGCCGTCGCTCGAGCACCCCGAGCCCCTGCCGCCGCACGTCCCCGCCTGGCTGAACCTGTACGACCCGCGCGACCTGCTCGGCCATCTCGGCGCGGAACTCTTCCCGGGGCGGGTCACCGACGTCCCCGTCGACAGCGGTCAGCCGTTCCCCGCCGCGCACAGTGCCTACTGGACCAACCCGGCCGTGTACCGCCACATCGTGGACCACCTGCCGTGACCGGGCCCATGCCGCCCCTCGACCCGGCCCGGGTGCACGCCCTGATCGTCGGCATCGAGGCCTACGAGGCCGGTGACACCTGGCGGCTGCCCGGGCCCGCCCGGGACGCCGTGCGATTCCGGCGGCTGCTGCGGGACGCCGGGGTGCCGGAGTCCCGACTCCGGCTGCACCTGGCACCTCTGCCGTCGTACGACCCGCAGGTCCCGTACGAGCGTGCGGACCAGGCGACCCTGCGCCGGGTCCTCGTCCGTGAACTCTCCCTGGCCGAAGGGGACGTGCTGTGGGTCTGGTGGGGCGGCCACGGTGTGCTGGACCGGGCCGGGCGGCTCCGGCTGTTCTGCGCGGACGCGGGCGTCACCGACAAGGTGGGCATCGACCTGGACTCCGCGCTCGCCCGGTACGCGGGTGACGCCGTGCCGGGACTGCGTGAACAGATGTGGATCGTGGACGCCTGCGAGACCTTCGAGGAGGACCTCGCCTTCCGGGAGGCGCTGCCCGCCGACGCCCTGCCCGTGGGCCGGCCCACCCATGCGCACCGGCAGACCGTGCTGCGCGCCGCGGGCAGGGGCAGGGCGGCGGCCAACGACCCGGTCCGTGCCACCGGCCTGTTCTCCGACGTCCTGCTGGGTCTGCTGGCCGATCGGGCGGCCGTTCTGCCCGCCCCGCCCGATCCGGAGGAATTGTTTCCGGCCGTTCGGGCGCGCATCGCGGCCCTCAGGGAAGAGGGCCGTACTCTTCAGCATCCCGAGATCCGGCTCCAGGGCCCGGATCGCGTCGAGACCCTGCCCCCGGCCGTGCCGCCCATCGTGCCGCGCCCCCTCACAGCGATGCAGCGGGTCGTGGAAGCCCTCCTCGCCTATCCCCTGATGACCGACCCCGAGGAACGCCAGACGGTCGTCTCCGCGCTGAACTCCCGTGTCACAGCCGTGCTGCGCCGTCACAGCAGGGCGCGCACCGATGTCGTCAACATCGTCAGCGGGCTCGCCCGGCGGAACCCGGAGGCACTGTGGGACCTGTTCGACGCCGTGGTGTCCGTCGACGACGACCCGGAACTGAAGGCCGAACTCGCGGCTGCGCTGGCCGAGTTGGCACCCGCATCGGCGCGTCGGCTTGATCGCCAGTGATCAGTGGCGTGATCGTACGGTTTTCGCCCCCGGGGTAAATGGCCATGATGGAAAAACACGGGGCATCGCGTGCCACCGTGCGAGAAGGGGGAGCACCTTGGACCAGCCGCCCGTTCTGCACCACGCCGGAGCCGCCGCACCCGATCCGGTCGTCGCCACCTCGGGGACCGATGTCTGGGAATCCGATCTGGCGGACCTGGCGGCGCTGCCCCTGAGCGCCGTGGACGGTCTCCCCGCCCTGCCCCCCGGCACGCGCCTGCTGACCGAGGTACTGCGCGCCCGCAGCAGCATGAGGAGCGGTGAGGGCTCAGGCGCCCGAGCAGACTAGCCGCCGACCGTCCCGACGGCAGCCCCCGGTGCGACACCCGCACGCGCACCGGGTCCCGTGCATGTCCGCCAAGCGACCGGAGGCCCGCGACGATGACCAGCGAGCAGCACCTCGCTCCACTCCGCATGCCGGACCGGCTCTTCGCGGAGCTGGCCGCCGGAGGTGGCTCGGCGGCGGCCGTCGCCTTCCTCGAACGAGCCGAGCGCGCCCGGCGCTTGCTGCTCCTGCGCACCCTCCTCGACCATCTCGGCGCCCTGCCCACACCCCTCACCCCGGTCACCGAGGCCTGGCGGGTGCTCAAGGAAGCGGCCGAGAAGTCACCCGAGCCGGTCGAACGCCTGCTGCTGGCCCCGGCGACCGGTGGCTGGATGTCCCACATGCTGCGCCGGGTGCACGGCACGGCGAGCGGGCCGCCGCTGTGGGCGGAGGCGGGCCACCTGAGCGCGCTGGCCCTGTCGGCCTCCGTGCACGGGGGCACCGAGACGGCGCTCGGTGTTCCGCTGACCAGCGGCCGGCTGCACCTGCCCGGGCTCGGGATGGTCCGACTCCCCGATGCCAGAAGGGGCCTGGCGGTCGGCCGGGCCACGACCGCCGGGGGAGAGCTGACGGTCACCGGGCCGGGCCGTACGAACGGCTCGGTGCGGGTGACCTGCCGTCCGCTGCGGCAGCGCACCGCCGCCGACGGGGACACCTGGCTCCCGCTGCGCACCCTCACCCACACCCGCCCCGACGGCGAAGCCGCCACGGTGGTGCTCGAAGACCTCGACCCCTACCGCGATCTCGACGACCACCTGCCCCCCGCCCGGCTCGACGAGGACGAGGCACGGGAGTGGCAGCGGCTGTTCGGCGAGGCCGTGCGGATCCTCGCCCGCCCGGGGCCGCCGGGGCCGGGCCGGGTCGACCCGGGCATGATCCGGGCGATCGTGCCCTTCGGACGCACCGCGGTCAGCCCGCCGGCGCTGCCGTTCGTCCAGGTGTCGGCCTCCAGCGGCGACTCCTTCGGCGGCATGCTCATCGTCCGCCCGGCCTCCGCGCTCGCCCTCGCCGAAACCCTGGTGCACGAACTCCAGCACAGCAAGCTGGCCGCCCTCCTCCACCTGTTCCCGCTGCTGGAGGACGACCGTGCCGAGCGCTACTACGCCCCCTGGCGCACCGACCCCCGCCACCTCACCGGCCTGCTGCACGGCGCCTACGCCTTCACCGGTGTCGCGGGCTTCTGGCGGGACCGGCTGGCCGAGGCGGAGGGGGGCGAGGCGGCCGAGCGGGCCGCCTACTTCTTCGCCCTGCGCCGCCTGCAGAGCCGTCTGGCCGTGCGCACCCTGCTGACCAGCGGCCGGCTGACCATGCCCGGCCGGGCTCTGGTGTCCGGGCTGGCCCGCACGCTCGACACCTGGCTGCGCGAACCGGTGCCGCCCGCCGCCCTGACCCGGGCCCGCACGGCCGCGGCCCTGCACCGCACCGAGTGGCGCCTGCGCAACGTCGACCCCGCGGTCGAGCCGCCGTCGGACGGCCCTCGCTTCCGCCGCGACCGCGCCCCCTGGCCCGACGTCCGCACCCACGCCTTCGCCGCGCGCTCCCGCGCCCCGCACACCGCCGACGAGCACCTCGCCGCCGGGGACGCGGCCGCCGCGCTCGCCCGCTACGCCGAGCGGCTGGCCGCCGACCCCGCCGAGCCGCACGCCCTCGCCGGGTGGATCGTCGCCCGGGCCGTGCTCGACCCGGGGCGGGAGACGCGGCGCATGCTGGCACGGCCGGAGCTGCTCCAGCCGCTGCCCAGCGGATGACCCGGAAGCCGACCGATTGTCGTCAGACAGACACGAACAAGAGTCGGGCGGAAACGGGCGACCAGCGAGTCAAGTCGGCCCGAGGTGGTCAGGATGGAGGCATGGCATACCACGTCCACTCCGAGGCCGGGCGGCTGCGCCGTGTCATCCTGCACCGGCCCGATCTCGAGCTCAAAAGGCTCACCCCCAGCAACAAGACCTCGCTGCTCTTCGACGACGTGCTGTGGGTGCGCAGGGCCCGCGCCGAGCACGACGGGTTCGCCGACGTGCTGCGCGACCGGGGCGTCACCGTCCACCTCTTCGGTGACCTGCTGGCCGAGACGCTCGAGGTCCCGGAGGCCAGATCCCTCGTCCTGGACCGGGTCTTCGACGAGAAGGAGTACGGCCCCCTCGCCACCGACCACCTGAGAGCCGCCTTCGAGACGCTGCCCGCCCGCGACCTGGCCGAGGTGCTGGTCGGCGGCATGACGAAACGCGAGTTCCTGGACGTCCACCCGGAGCCGACCTCCGTGCGCTTCCACGTCATGGAACTGGACGACTTCCTGCTGGGCCCCCTGCCCAACCACCTCTTCACCCGCGACACCTCCGCCTGGATCTACGACGGCGTCTCCATCAACGCCATGCGCTGGCCCGCCCGGCAGCGCGAGACCGTGCACTTCGAGGCGATCTACCGGCACCACCCGCTGTTCCGGGACGAGGACTTCCACGTCTGGTCCGAGGGGCAGCCCGACTACCCGTCGACCATCGAGGGCGGGGACGTCCTCGTCATCGGCAACGGGGCGGTGCTCATCGGCATGAGCGAGCGCACCACGCCCCAGGCCGTCGAGATGCTCGCGCACAAGCTGTTCGCGGCCGGTTCCGCCGAGACGATCGTGGCCCTGGACATGCCCAAGCGGCGCGCCTTCATGCACCTCGACACCGTGATGACGATGGTCGACGGCGACACCTTCACCCAGTACGCGGGTCTCGGCATGCTCCGCTCGTACACCATCGAGCCGGGCGTCGGCGAGAAGGAGCTGAAGGTCACCGACCATCCGCCGGAGCACATGCACCGCGCGATCGCCGCCGCGCTCGGCCTGAACGAGATCCGGGTGCTGACCGCCACCCAGGACGTGCACGCGGCCGAGCGCGAGCAGTGGGACGACGGCTGCAACGTCCTGGCCGTCGAGCCGGGCGTCGTGGTCGCCTACGAGCGGAACGCCACCACCAACACCCACCTGCGCAAACAGGGCATCGAGGTGATAGAGATCCCGGGCAGTGAGCTGGGGCGGGGGAGGGGCGGGCCGCGGTGCATGAGCTGCCCCGTGGAACGGGAGGCGGTGTAGCGGCCTCCGGTCCCGGGCCGGCGTCCCGTATATACATGCTGAGCTTCGTATAGTATTCCAGGAGTCTGTGTCCCCGTATCCCTGGAGCGCCCCCATGGCGACAGTCCCGACCGCCCTCGCCGGCCGCCACTTCCTCAAGGAGCTGGACTTCACGCAGGAGGAGTTCCGCGGCCTGGTCGAGCTGGCCGCCGAGCTGAAGGCCGCCAAGAAGGCCGGGACGGAGACGCCGTACCTGCGCGGCCGGAACATCGCCCTGATCTTCGAGAAGACCTCCACCCGCACCCGCTGCGCCTTCGAGGTCGCGGCCGCCGACCAGGGCGCCTCGACGACGTACCTCGACCCCTCCGGCTCGCAGATCGGGCACAAGGAGTCGGTCAAGGACACCGCGCGGGTGCTGGGCCGGATGTACGACGCGATCGAGTACCGGGGCGACAGCCATCAGAAGGTCGAGGAGCTGGCGGCGTTCGCCGGGGTCCCCGTCTACAACGGGCTCACCGACGACTGGCACCCGACGCAGATGCTCGCCGACGTGCTGACCATGACCGAGCACTGCGCCAAGCCGCTCACCGGGACGACCTTCGCCTACCTGGGCGACGCCCGCTTCAACATGGGCAACTCCTACCTGGTGACCGGCGCCCTGCTCGGCATGGACGTACGGCTCGTCGCCCCGAAGGCCTACTGGCCGGCCGAGGAGGTCGTCGACCGGGCCCGCGCGCTCGCCGAGGGCAGCGGCGCCCGCATCACGCTCACCGAGACCCTGGACGAGGGTGTCCGCGGCGCCGACTTCGTCGCCACGGACGTCTGGGTCTCCATGGGCGAGCCGAAGGAGGTCTGGGACGAGCGCATCGCCGCCCTCGCCCCGTACGCCGTGACCATGGACGTCCTGCGCGCCACCGGCAACCCGGACGTGAAGTTCCTGCACTGCCTGCCCGCCTTCCACGACCTCGGCACCAAGGTCGGCCGCGAGATCCACGCCTCGCACGGCCTGCAGTACCTGGAGGTCTCCGACGAGGTCTTCGAGTCGGCCCACTCGGTGGTCTTCGACGAGGCGGAGAACCGCATGCACACCATCAAGGCGGTCCTGGTCGCGACGCTCGGATGAACCCGGCGGGCCTCAGGCCGACGGACGCCGCTGAGCCGGTACCGCGGGCAGTCTGAACCACACGGCCTTGCCGGACTCGGTCGGCCGGTGGCCGCAGGACGAGCTCAGGGCGCGGATCAGCAGCAGTCCGCGCCCGTGCTCCTGCCAGGGGTCGGGCGGCCCGCCGGCCGGACAGGTCAGGTCGCCGGGCGGCGCCGGGTCGGTGTCGTGCACCTCCACCTGGCAGCCCGACGGCATCAGCTCCACGACCAGCTCTATCGGCGTCTCGCCCGGGGTGTGCTCCACGGCGTTCGCCACCAGCTCCGCCGTGAGCAGCTCGGCGGTGTCGCAGTCCGCCCCGTGCTCCAGCTCGGCCAGCGCCGTACGGACCAGGGCACGGGCCACGGGCACCGCCGCCGCGGTGTGCGGCAGCGCGATGCGCCAGGAGGCGGGGGCTGAGGGGAGTTCGTACAAGGCGGGTCCGTTCATGGAGCAGGACGTCCTGCTTTCAACCTGATGAATGGTACGGCGCCCCTCTTCCGAGGCGTCCCAGGGGCACCGTCGGGAGGCGCCTTCGCCCCCTTGCCGACGGCTTACCCAGGTGAACGCCGTGCCGCGCGCAGCTGCTCCCGCCGTTACGTCGGCGTGGACGATCTGTGACGGATGTGACCGGCCCGGGTCACGCCGGACCCACACCGGAGTCCTACCCGGACGGCCTATCACGCACTCATGACGACAGTCACGAATGAGTGATAGCTTCGTGGGGTAGAGCTCAGTGAGGCCGTGCCCGCCCGAGGAGGCCGCCCGTCATGAGTCCCTTCACCGGCTCCGCCGCCCGTACCCCCGGCTGGGAGCATCTGCGCGTCGACCTCGCCGACGGCGTCGCGACCGTCACCCTGGCCCGCCCCGCCAAGCTCAACGCGCTCACCTTCGGCGCCTACGCCGACCTGCGCGACCTGCTCGCCGAGCTGTCCCGCGAGCGGTCCGTACGGGCCCTGGTGCTGGCCGGCGAGGGACGCGGCTTCTGCTCCGGCGGCGACGTCGACGAGATCATCGGCGCCACGCTCGCCATGGACACCGCCCAGCTCCTCGACTTCAACCGGATGACCGGCCAGGTGGTCCGCGCGATCCGCGAGTGCCCGTTCCCGGTGATCGCCTCGCTGCACGGCGTGGCGGCGGGCGCCGGAGCGGTCCTCGCCCTGGCCGCAGACTTCCGCGTCGCCGACCCCACCACCCGCTTCGCCTTCCTCTTCACCCGCGTCGGCCTCTCCGGCGGCGACATGGGCGCGGCCTACCTGCTGCCCCGGGTCGTCGGCCTCGGCCACGCGACCCGCCTGCTGATGCTGGGCGACCCGGTCCGCGCCCCCGAGGCCGAGCGCATCGGCCTGATCAGCGACCTGACGGAGGAAGGCCGGGCGGACGAGACCGCGCGGCAACTGGCCCACCGCCTGGCGGGGGGCCCGGCCCTGGCCCACGCCCAGACCAAGGCTCTCCTGACGTCCGAGCTGGACATGCCCCTGGCGGCCTCGATCGAACTCGACGCCTCGACCCAGGCCCTCCTCATGACCGGAGAGGACTACGCCGAATTCCACGCGGCGTTCACGGAGAAGCGCCCTCCCAAATGGAGCGGACGGTGACGGCAACACCCTCAGGGGCGCGGGGAACTGCGCGAGCAACCGCACACCACCCGCACCCGCACACCCGTCCCGGCCACCCCCTGCGCGTCGCGGTCATCGGCGGCGGCCCCGGCGGCCTCTACGCCGCCGCCCTCCTCAAGCACCTTGATCCACGACGCGACATCACCGTCTGGGAACGCAACGCCCCCGACGACACCTTCGGCTTCGGCGTGGTCCTCTCCGACGAGACCCTCGGCGGCATAGAGCACGCCGACCCCACGGTCTACCAGGCCCTCCAGCGGGACTTCGTCCGCTGGGACGACATCGACATCGTCCACCGCGGCGTCCGCCACACTTCCGGCGGCCACGGCTTCGCCGCGCTCGGCCGCCACCGCCTGCTGGAGATCCTCCACGACCGCTGCCGCGAACTCGGCGTGGACCTCCGCTTCCACACCGAGGCCCCGAAGGACCTCCCGCGGACCCACGACCTGGTCATCGCCGCGGACGGCGTCCACAGCACGACCCGCGAGACCTACGCGGACGTCTTCCGCCCGCGGGTCACGGCACACCGCTGCCGCTACATCTGGCTCGCCGCCGACTTCCCCTTCGACTCCTTCCGCTTCGAGATCGCCGAGACCGAACACGGCGTGATGCAGCTCCACGGCTACCCCTACGCCCCCGACGCGTCGACGGTGATCATCGAGATGCGCGAAGAGGTCTGGCGCGCGGCCGGCTTCGACGAGCTCGACGAGGCGGAATCGATCGAACGCTGCGCCAAGATCTTCACCGAGGCACTCCAGGGCCGCCCCCTGACGTCGAACAACTCCACCTGGACGACCTTCCGCACGGTCGTCAACGAGTGCTGGTCGCACGGCAACGTCGTCCTCCTCGGCGACGCCGCCCACACCGCCCACTTCTCCATCGGCTCCGGCACCAAGCTCGCCGTCGAGGACGCCCTGGCCCTGGCGGCCTGCCTGGAGGAGCAGGACTCCCTGCCGGATGCCCTGGCCGCGTACGAGGCGGAGCGGCGGCCCGTCGTCGCCTCCACGCAGCGCGCGGCACGCGCCAGCCTGGAGTGGTTCGAGAACCTCGCCCTCTACCTGGACCAGCCGCCCCGCCAGTTCGCCTTCAACCTGCTCACCCGCAGCCGCCGCGTCACCCACGACAACCTCCGCCTGCGCGACGCCCGGTTCACGGAGGAGGTGGAGCGCGAGTTCGGCTGCCCGCCCGGCACACCCCCCATGTTCACCCCGTTCCGGCTGCGCGGCCTGACCCTGCGCAACCGGGTCGTCGTCTCACCCATGGACATGTACTCGGCGGTCGACGGCGTCCCCGGCGACTTCCACCTCGTCCACCTCGGCGCCCGGGCACTCGGCGGGGCCGGGCTGGTGATGACGGAGATGGTGTGCGTCAGCGAGGAGGGCCGGATCACGCCCGGCTGCGCCGGCCTCTGGTCCGGACGGCAGGCGGAGGCCTGGAAGCGGATCACGAACTTCGTGCGCGCGCAGGCCCCCGGCACGGCGATCGGCGTGCAACTCGGCCACAGCGGCCGCAAGGGGTCGACGAAACTGATGTGGGAGGGCATGGACGAGCCGCTCCCGGAGGGCAACTGGCCGCTCGTGGCCGCGTCGCCGCTGCCGTACAAGCCGTCCGGCCAGACGCCGCGTGAACTCTCCCGCGCCCAGCTCACCGATCTGCGCGAGCAGTTCGCCGCCGCTGCCTGCCGTGCCGCCCGGGCCGGGTTCGACCTGCTGGAACTGCACTGCGCCCACGGCTACCTGCTCTCCGGCTTCCTCTCCCCGCTGACCAACCGGCGCACCGACGCCTACGGCGGCACCCTGGAGAAGCGGCTCCGCTTCCCGCTGGAGGTCTTCGACGCCGTACGGAACGTCTGGCCGGGGGAGCGGCCCATGACGGTCCGGATCTCCGCCACCGACTGGGCCGAGGGCGGGACCACCACCGAGGACGCCGTGGAGATCGCCCGGGCCTTCGCCGCGCACGGCGCCGACGCCATCGACGTCTCCACCGGGCAGGTCGTGGCGGACGAGCGGCCCGAGTACGGCCGCTCCTACCAGACGCCGTTCGCGGACCGCATCCGCCACAGCACCGGCGTCCCCGTGATCGCGGTCGGCGCCATCTCCTCCTGGGACGACGTCAACTCCCTGATCCTCGCGGGCCGAACGGACCTGTGCGCCCTGGCCCGCCCGCACCTCTACGACCCGCACTGGACCCTGCACGCGGCGGCCGAACAGGGCTACAGGGGCCCGGGCGCGACCTGGCCGGCCCCGTACCGCGCGGGCAGCCGCCGCCCCCGGACGGGCCGCACGGACGCCCCGAAGCCGCGGCTGAGCCTGTGAGGTGACGGCGGGTCCGCGCCGAACCGCGGGGTGAAAGGCGGGGGTTACCCACGTGGCGCCGCCACCGGGTCACTACGCTCTGTCGTCATCCGCTCACTACGGCGGCAAGGGACAGGCAGCCACCGATGACGGCCATCACCAGCATCAGACTCGACGACGGCTCGTTGCTGCGGGTCGAGACCACGGCACCGGCTTCGCCGCGCCCCGTGGCCGAGGACCCCAGTCCCTGGGAGTAGCACCCGACGGGACGCTCCTCGTCGTGGGAACGCCGGGGGCGGTGTCACAACCCCACGAACCGGGCCCCCGCCTCCCGCAGCCGCTCGTGCAGCCCCCGGAACACCGCCGACGAGCGGGCCCCCGGCCAGTCCCCGGGGAGCAGCTCGGAGGGGAGGCCGGGGTCGGTGTAGGGAAGGTGGCGCCAGGAGTCCAGGGCGAGGAGGTAGTCGCGGTAGGCCTCCTCGGGCGGGGTGTCGTCCCGCTTCTCCCAGTCGTGCAGGACGCGTTCGTGGCGGTCGAGGAACGCCTCGTGCTCCTTGGCGATGGCGGCCAGGTCCCACCAGCGGGCGACGGCCTCCGCGGTCGGCGCGAAGCCGAGGTGGTCGCCGCGGAAGAAGTCGACGTACGTGTCGAGCCGCAGCCGCTGGAGCGTGTGCCGGGTCTCCTCGTACAGCCGTGCGGGCGCGATCCACACGCCCGGGGCGGCCGTGCCGAAGCCGAGGCCGGCCAGCCGGGAGCGCAGCACGTGCCGCTTCTGCCGCTCCGACTCCGGCACGGAGAACACCGCGAGCACCCAGCCCTCGTCCTCGGGCGGTGCGGTGGCGTAGATGCGCCGGTCGCCGTCGTCGAGCAACTGGCGGGCGTCCGGGGACAGCGCGTACCCGGCCGCCCCCTGCGCGGTGCGGGCGGGCACGAGCAGTCCGCGTCTCTTGAGCCGTGACACGGAGGAGCGTACGGACGGGGCGTCCACGCCGACCGCGGCCAGCAGCCGGATCAGTTCGGCGACGGGCACGGGGCCCGGCACGAAGCGACCGTACGCGCCGTAGAGCGTGACGATGAGAGACCGTGGTGCATGCTGGTCGGACACGTTGATCATCTTAGGTCGTGCGGATCAGTCCCGGCCGCCCGCGGTGCGGAGTCGGAACCGCTGGAGCTTGCCGGTGGCCGTGCGCGGCAGCGCGTCGAGGAAGACGATCTCGCGGGGGCACTTGTACGGCGCGAGTTCCGTCTTGACGAAGGCGCGCAGCGCCCCGGCGTCCCGTTCGGCGCCCTCCTTCAGGACGGCGAAGGCGACCACGAGCTGGCCGCGTGCCTCGTCGGGCTGCCCGACGACCGCCGCTTCCACCACGTCCGGGTGACGCAGCAGCGCGTCCTCGACCTCGGGGCCCGCGATGTTGTACCCGGCCGAGATGATCATGTCGTCGGCGCGGGCGACGTAGCGGAAGTAGCCGTCGGGTTCGCGGACGTAGGTGTCGCCGGTGATGTTCCAGCCGCCCCGCACGTACTCCCGCTGCCGCGGGTCGGCGAGGTAGCGGCAGCCGACCGGTCCGCGCACCGCCAGCAGTCCCGGCTGTCCGTCGGGCACGGGCTCGCCGTCCTCGTCCTGCACGCGCGCCTGCCAGCCCGGTACGGGCACGCCCGTCGTCCCGGGCCTGATCCGGTCGTCCGCGGCGGAGATGAAGATGTGCAGCAGCTCGGTGGCGCCGATGCCGTTGATGACGCGCAGGCCCGTGCGCTCGTGCCAGGCCTGCCAGGTGGCCGCGGGCAGGTTCTCCCCGGCCGAGACGCAGCGCCGCAGGGACGAGACGTCGTGGCCGTCGAGGTCGTCGAGCATCGCGCGGTAGGCGGTGGGGGCGGTGAACAGCACGGAGACCCGGTGCCGGGCGATGGCCGGCAGCAGCTGTCGCGGTCCCGCCTGCTCCAGCAGCAGCGCGCTCGCCCCGGCGCGCAGCGGGAAGACGACCAGCCCGCCGAGGCCGAAGGTGAAGCCGAGCGGGGGGCTGCCCGTGAAGACGTCGTCGGCGCGGGGCCGCAGGACGTGCCGGGAGAAGGTGTCGGCGATGGCGAGGACGTCCCGGTGGAAGTGCATGCAGCCCTTGGGCCGGCCGGTGGTGCCGGAGGTGAAGGCGATCAGGGCCACGTCGTCGGCCGCGGTCGCGACGGCCTCGAACGGGGCCCGGGGTGCCGGGCGGTTGAGGAGGTCGTCCGGCGCGTCCCCGCCGTAGGTCGTGATCCGCAGGTCCGGGATCTCGGCCTTGGCGAGGTCGTCGACGGCGCGGATGTCGCACAGCGCGTGCCGCACCCGGGCGATCTCGCACATGGTGCTCAGCTCGTGCGGACGCTGCTGGGCGAGCACGGTGACCGCGACGGCGCCCGCCTTCAGCACGGCCAGCCAGCAGGCCGCGAGCCACGGTGTGGTGGGGCCGCGCAGCAGCACCCGGTTGCCGGGGACGACGCCGAGTTCGCCGGTGAGCAGGTGCGCGACGCGGTCCACCCGGGCGCGCAGGTCGCCGTACGTCCACGGCTCGCCGGCGGGGGTGAGGAACGCCGGGCGGTCGTCGGGCGGGCCGCCGAGCAGTTCGGCGGCGCAGTTGAGCCGTTCGGGGTAGCGCAGCTCCGGCAGGTCGAAACGGAGCTCGGGCCATTGGGCCGGAGGTGGCAGCTGGTCGCGGGCGAAGGTGTCGACGTGGGCCGTGCCCCCTGGATTCATACGGTTCGCCCCCTTGGCGTGGTGGGCTCGCCCCTGGAGCGTATCGTGTTGATGACGACAGTCAACGGTCCGCGATATCCTCGGAGTGCCCGGCCGGAAGCAGGGCGGCGGAGAAGGGACCGGCGATGACCGCATTCTCGCTCGAACCGGCACAACTCGCCTGGTGCGCCGAGCTGCGCACGCTGGCCGCGGAGCGGTTGCGCCCGTTGGCCGAGAAGGGCGAGTCCGGGCGGGTGAACCGGGCCCTGGTCGCCGAACTCGGCCGACTGGGGCTGCTCGCACGCCTGTTCACCTCGGGTGCGCTGGACCTGTGCCTGATGCGCGAGTCCCTCGCGTACGGCTGCACGGAGGCCGAGACGGCCCTCGCCCTCCAGGGCCTCGGCGCCCACCCGGTCCACACGCACGGCACCGAGGCCCAACGGGCCCGCTGGCTCCCGGGGGTGGCCGACGGCACGGCCGTCGCGGCCTTCGCCCTGAGCGAGCCCGGGGCGGGCTCGGACGCGGCGGCGCTGGAACTGACCGCCCACCCCGACGGCCCCGCCCGCTGGCGCCTCTCCGGCGAGAAGTGCTGGATCTCCAACGCCCCCGAGGCGGACTTCTACACCGTCTTCGCGCGCACCACCCCCGGTGCCGGCGCCCGCGGGGTCACGGCGTTCCTCCTGCCCGCCGACCGCCCCGGACTGACCGGACGCGGGCTCGACATGCTCTCGCCGCACCCCATCGGCGCACTCGACTTCGACGGCGTACCGGTGACGGCCGACGACGTGCTCGGCGAGGTCGACCGCGGCTTCCGGGTCGCCATGGGGACGCTCACCCTGTTCCGGCCCAGCGTCGGCGCCTTCGCCGTCGGCATGGCGCAGGCGGCCCTCGACGCGACCCTCGCCCACACCGCCCGCCGCGACGCCTTCGGCGGCACACTGCGGGACCTCCAGGCCGTCTCCCACCAGGTCGCCGAGATGGCCCTGCGCACGGAGGCGGCCCGCCTGATGGTGTACGCGGCGGCCACGGCGTACGACGCGGGCGCACCGGACGTCCCCCGGCGCTCCGCCATGGCGAAACTGCTCGCCACCGAGACCGCCCAGTACGTCGTCGACACGGCCGTCCAGTTGCACGGCGCCCGGGCGCTGCGCCGCGGCCACCTGCTCGAGCACCTCTACCGCGAGGTGCGTGCCCCCCGCATCTACGAGGGCGCCAGCGAGGTCCAACGCGGCATCATCGCCAAGGAGTTGTACGCCCGGCAGGAGGCACGGTGACCCCCGAACGCGTCAACCCGCCCGACCTGTCCCCGCCCGCCGGCTTCTCCCACGCCGTGGTCGTCTCCGGCTCCCGCGTGGTGTTCCTGGCGGGACAGACCGCCCTCGACGCCGACGGCAAGGTGGTGGGGCGGACCCTGCCCGAGCAGTTCGAGCGGGCCCTCGCCAACCTGCTGGCCGCCCTCACGGCCGCCGGCGGCACCCCGGCCGACCTGGCCCGCGTCACCGTCTACGCCACGGACATCGCCGCGTACCGCGCCCACGCCCGGGAACTGGGCCGCCGATGGCGCTCACTGGCCGGCCGCGACTACCCGGCCATGGCGGTCGTCCAGGTGGTCCGGCTGTGGGACGAGGAGGCGCTGGTGGAACTGGACGGGTTCGCCGTGCTGCCGTGAGGAGGGCGGTGGACTCGCCACCGAAGGGGTGAGGATCACGGGCGGCGGCCCGGAGGGCCGGTACGAGTGGAAACGCCATTTCACTCCTCCCGGGAGGTTCCCCTCATGCGTGTACGTCCCCTTCTCGGCGCGGCGGCCGGTGCCGCGCTGCTGTTCCTGACCGGCGCCGGGGCGACGCCCGCCGCCGCGTCCGTCCTCGCCCCCTCCGAGTCCGTGACGGTCGACGCGGTGGGCCGGATCGCCGCCGACGGCACCGTCACCCTGTCCGGCACCTACCGCTGCGTCGGCTCCAGCGGCCCCGTCTTCGTCAGCTCCTCCGTGAGCCAGGGCGTCTCCACCACCCGCTACGGCATCGGCGGCACCCGTGCCGTGTGCGACGGCGCGGTGCACCGCTGGGTGAACACGGGCCGCCCCATGCCCGGCGCGCTCACGCCCGGCGCCGCCCACGTCGAGGCCACCCTCATGGAGCTGCGCACCTCCAGCGGCCTGCCGCTGCCCAGCTTCCACGCCACCTCGGGGCAGGAGATCACCCTGGTGCAGAGCTGAGCCAGGGCCGTCAACGGACCGGCGGGCAGGTCGAATCCGGCCGCCCGCCGGTCCCGGCCGACCCGACGACCTGGGCTTTTCACACCGCGATGGTGCGCGACCCTCCTCCTTGACTGTTTAATTGCGAGGTCTGTGCAACAACCTGACTAGAGCAACAAGGGTGTGAGGTCACATGTCGACCCGTCGGATACGAGGGGCCGCCGCCACGGCGGCGCTGGCCGCGGCGGTCACCGCCTGCTCCGCTCCCGGCAGCGGCGGGTCGGGCGACGCCAAGTCCGCCGCCTCCGTGGTGATCGGGGTGGCCTCCGAGCCCGACACCCTCAGCCCGCTGCTCGGCTACGGCAAGGACGGCAACTCCAAGATCTTCGACGGGCTGCTCGCCCGCGAGGCCGACCTGAAGCTGAAGCCGGCGCTGGCGGCCGCGCTGCCCGAGATCACCGACGGCGGCCGCACGTACACCTACACCCTGCGCGACGGCGTCGAGTTCAGCGACGGCGAGCCCCTCACGGCCGCCGACGTCGTCTACACGTACCGGACCGTGCTCGACCCGAAGACCAACAACACCTTCAAGAGCGAGCTGGACGCCGTGAAGGAGGTCCGGGCGAGCGGCGACGACAAGGTCGTCTTCACCCTCAAGTACCCCTACGCCCCCTTCGCCGCCCGCACGGTCCTGCCCATCGTCCCCGAGCACGTCGCGGCCGAGCAGGACCCCAACACCGGCTCCTTCAACACCAAGCCGGTCGGCACCGGGCCGTACGTCCTCAGCGGCTGGAGCAAGGGCGAGAAGCTCACCTTCAAGGCCAACCCCCGGTACTGGGGCGGCGAGCCGAAGGTGAAGGCCTTCACCATGGCGGTCATCGCCGACGACGACGTCCGCGCGACCCGGCTGCGCTCCGGCGACCTCGACGGCGCGGTCCTGCCGCCCAACCTCGCCGCCACGTTCCGGCGCGACGACGCCAAGCGCACCCACGAGGCCCGGTCCTACGACTTCCGGGCCGTCACCCTCCCCACCGCGCACCAGGTCACCGGCGACCGCGCCGTCCGCCGGGCACTGGACGCCGCCGTGGACCGCGAAGCCATGGTCGACAAGATCCTCGACGGCGCGGGCCGCCCGGCCTACGGGCCGCTGCCCGTCGACGACCCGGCCTTCACGAGGGGCATCGAACGCGGCAAGGACCTCGCCGAGGCCGGCAGGATCCTGGACGAGGCCGGCTGGAAGCCCGGCAAGGACGGCATCCGCGCCAAGGACGGACAGCGCGCCTCCTTCAGCCTCCTCTACCCCTCCGGTGACAAGGTCCGCCAGGACCACGCCCTCGCCTACGCCTCCGACGTCAAGAAGGCCGGCATCGAGGTGAAGGTGGAGAGCGCCACCTGGGAGGTCATCGAGCCGCGCATGAAGGACACCGCCGTCCTCGCCGGCTTCGGCAGCACCGGCGACCCCGACTTCGGCCTCTACACCCTGCTGCACTCCTCCCTCGCCGGCGACGGCTTCAACAACATGGCCCGCTACGCCGACCCGGCCGTCGACCGCGCCCTCGACGAGGGCCGCCGCAGCCAGGACACGGCCGCCCGCAAGGCCGCCTACGACACGGTGCAGCGCGCCCTGGTGAAGAACCCCGGCTACACCTTCCTCACCCACATCGACCACCTCTACGTGCTGGCCGACCGCTGGGACGGCCTGACCACCCAGCTGGAGCCGCACGAGCACGGCTTCGCCAGCGGCCCCTGGTGGAACATCGAGGACTGGCAGCTCAAGAAGTGACCCGCCCGCCCTGGGGAGCGATGGCACGGCTGGCGGGGCGGCGGGCCCTGTTCGCCGTGCCCGTCCTGCTCGTCGTCACCTTCGGCGTGTTCGCCATCGCCGCCGCCTCCCCCTTCGACCCCGTCAAGGCCTACGCCGGCACCGCCGCGCTCGGCGCCGACCAGGAGACCCTGGACCGGCTGCGCGAGAACCTCGGCGTGGACCGGCCGTTCGCCGTCCGCTGGTGGGACTGGCTGACCTCCGCGCTCACCGGCGACCTCGGCCACTCCAGCGTGCTGCGGCAGCCGGTCGCGCAGGTGATCGGCGAACGGCTCGTGTGGTCCGCGCTGCTGTGCGCGGTCGCCTTCGCCGTCGCCGTGCTGCTGGGCACGCTGCTCGGCGTGCTCGCCGCCCGCCGCCCCGGCTCGGCCGTCGACCGGGCCGTCACCTCCCTCGCCTACACCCTGGAGGCGGCCCCGGTCTTCTGGATCGCGCTGCTCGCCGTCTGGCTGTTCGCCCTCCAGTGGGACGTCCTGCCGGCCGGCGGCCTCACCGACACCGGCAGCGAACACGTCACGTTCGGGCAGGTCACCAGCCACCTCGTGCTGCCCGCCGGGGTCCTGGCGGTCTCCCAGCTGCCGTGGTTCACGCTGTACGTCCGCCAAGGCGTGGGCGACGCCCTCGCCGAGGACCCCGTCCGCGGGGCCCGTGCGCGCGGTCTGAGCGAACGCACCGTCCTGCTGGGGCACGCCCTGCGCTCCGGACTGCTGCCGGTGCTCACGCTCATCGGCTCCCGCGTGCCCGAACTCATCACGGGGGCGCTGCTGGTGGAGAGCGTCTTCAGCTGGCCGGGCATCGCCGCGGCCACCGTCGAGGCGGCCACCGCCGTCGACTTCCCGCTGCTCGCCGCCCTGACGACGCTGGCCACCGCCGCCGTCCTCGCCGGCAACCTGCTCGCCGACCTGCTCTACGGACTGTTCGACCCGAGGGTGAAGCTCAGTGACATGTGACGCACCGGCGCCCGCCGGCGCCCCGGCCGAGAGCGCGTGGCGGTCGCACGGGCCGAGGCGCCGCTCCACCCGCGCCCTGCGCGTGCGCACCTCCGCCGCGCTGGTGGCCGCGACCGTGCTGGCCGTGCTGCTCGTACCACCGCTGGTCCAGCTCGACCAGCAGGCCGTCGACCTCGCGGCCAAGCTGGAACCGCCCTCCTGGGCACATCCCTTCGGCACCGACGACGTCGGCCGCGACCTGCTGCTGCGCTGTGTCTACGGACTGCGCGTCTCGCTGCTCGTCGGGGTGGCGGCGGCGCTGGCGGCGACCGTGGTCGGCACGGCCGTGGGCGCGGCGGCCGGCGCCCTGGGAGGCTGGGCCGACCGGGCACTGATGCGGGTGGTCGACACGTTCTCGTCCGTGCCGCACCTGCTGCTCGGCATCTTCATCGTCGCCATGTTCCGGCCCGGGGTGTGGCCCGTGGTGATCTCCGTGGCGCTCACCCACTGGCTGTCCACCGCGCGGATCGTCCGCGCCGAGGTGCTGTCGCTGCGGTCGCGGCCCTACGTCGACGCCGCCGTGTCCGGCGGGGCGTCCCGGTGGCGGGTGGCCGTACGGCACCTGCTGCCCGCCGTGCTTCCCCAGGCGGCCCTCGCGGCCGTCCTGATGGTGCCGCACGCCATGTGGCACGAGTCGGCGTTGTCCTTCCTCGGTCTCGGGCTGCCGACACACACCGCGAGCCTCGGCACTCTGGTCCAGAGCGCCCGCGGCTCGCTGCTCGCCGGCCAGTGGTGGCCGACCCTCTTCCCGGGGCTGTTCCTCATCGTCCCGACCCTCGCCCTCGCCGGTCTCGCCGGTGCCTGGCGGGAGCGGATCAACCCCCGTCACCGATCGGAGCTGATGCTGTGAGCGCCGGCATGGATCACCTGCCCCCCGTGCTGTCCGTGCGCGGCCTGTCCGTGCGCTTCCTCATGCCCGGCGGGCGGCGGGTCGCAGCCGTCACCGGTGCCCGGTTCGACGTGGCGGCCGGGGAGTGCCTGGCGCTGATCGGGGAGAGCGGCTGCGGCAAGTCCGTGCTGGCCTCCGCCCTGCTCGGGCTGCTCCCCGGCAACGCGCAGACCGCCGGCTCGGCCCTGCTCGGCGACCTGGACCTGCTCGCCGCCGACGAGCGGACCCTCGCCCGCACCGTGCGGGGTCGGCTCGTCGGACTCGTGCCGCAGAGCCCCGCCGCCCACCTCACGCCCGTGCGCACCGTCCGCTCCCAACTGGAGGAGACCGTCGCCGCGCTGACGGCGACCCGGTCACGCGCCGCCCTGCGCACCGCCGCCGAGGCCGCCGCCGCACGGGCCGCGTTCCCCGCGGACCACCTCGACCGCCACCCCCACGAGCTGTCCGGAGGCCTCGCCCAGCGCGCGGCCACCGCCCTCGCCCTGGTCGGCGACGCACCCCTGCTGCTCGCCGACGAGCCGACGACCGGACTCGACCGCGACCTGGTGGACCGTACGGTCGACGAACTCCGGCGGCACGTCGACGAACCGAGCACGGCGCACCCCGGCGGGCGGGCCCTGCTGATGATCACCCACGACCTGGCCGCCGCCGCACGCATCGCCGACCGGATCGCGGTCATGTACGCGGGCCGGATCGTCGAACTCGCCGACGCCACGGCCTTCTTCGGCGACCCCGGCCCCCGCCACCCCTACGGCCGCGGCCTGCTCCAGGCCCTCCCCGACCGCGCCTTCACCCCGATCCCCGGCATGCCGCCCGAACTCGGCGACCTCCCCGACGGCTGCGCCTTCGCCGCCCGCTGCGACCGGGTCACCGACGCCTGCGCCACCCAGCCGCCGCCCGGCACGGTCGCCTGCCACCACCCGCACGTGCCGGAGGACGTCCGTGCTTGAACTGCGCTCCATCACCGCCGGATACACCAGAGACGCCCCGGTCGTCCGGGGCGTCTCCCTGACCGTGGCGGCGGGCGAGTCCGTCGGCCTGCTCGGCCCGAGCGGCTGCGGCAAGTCCACCCTGGCCCGCGTCGCCGCGCTGCTGCACCGGCCCGACTCCGGCACCCTGCTCCTCGACGGCGCGCCCGTACGGCACTGGCGCCACCGCGCCCCGCGCGACCAGCGCACCGCCTTCGGGGTCGTCTTCCAGCAGGCCAGACTCTCGGCGGACCCCCGGCTGCCGCTCTCCGACCTGATCGCCGAGCCGCTGCGCGCCACCGGCCGCGGCGAGGACGCCCCGGACCGGGTCGCCGAGCTGGCCCCCGCGGTCGGCCTCACCCCGGACCTGCTGACCAGGCGGCCGCACGAGGTCAGCGACGGCCAGCTGCAACGCGCCTGCCTCGCCCGCGCCCTGGTGCTGCGCCCCCGCATGCTGGTGTGCGACGAGATGACCGCCATGCTCGACGCCTCGACGGCCGCGGCTCTCGTGGCGGCCGTCGAGGACTACCGTGCCGCGACCGGCGCCGCCCTGCTGGCCGTCGGCCACGACCGCACGCTGCTCGAGCGCTGGTGCGACCGCGTCGTCCACTGGGACGGCCTGTCCTGAGACGGGCTACTCCTGGGCGTGCCGGATGGCGTCCAGCACGATGTGCGCCACATGGTCGTCGGTGAGGGTGTACCGCGTCTCACGGGCCTGACGCCGCGCGGTGACGATCCGGGAGGTGCGCAGCACCCTCAGGTGCTGGGAGACGAGGGGCTGGCTCACGCCCAGGGCCGTCACCAGTTCGTGGACGTACCTTCCCCCGGCGGACAACTCGCGCACGATGCCCAGCCGTACGGGCGAGGCCAGGGCGCGCAGCAGCTCGCTGGCCGCCTGCAGCGTCCGGTCCGGGTCGTCCGTCGGGGGAGAGGGCGTCGTTGTCATATGCGCACATTAGCATATGACAACGGTTTCCACCTCGGTTCGCCGTTGTGCGGCGAACCCGTCAGTGGTCGTCCCAGTGTCCCTCGTGGGCGGCGTGCCGGTGGCCGTCGTGGACGTAGTCGGTGTGGTCGCCGTGCCGGACGGCCAGGTGGCCGCAGTCGTCGCCGTGCTGGTGGTCGTGGTTCTGGTGCACCGTGTGGCCGCCGTTCGCGCACTCGTCGACGTGGTCCTCGTGCATCCGGTGGATGTGGCCGTCGTGGGCGTAGTCGGTGTGGTCGCCGTGGGTGAAGGCGACGTGGCCGCAGTCGTCGCCGTGGGCGTGCGCGTGGTCCTGGTGGGTGAGGTGCTCGGCGGTGGTCATGTGGGGCTCCTTGCGTGTGCTCGTGACGTCCAGCGGCCCTTCGGCCGGGGAGTGCATGGCGACATTAACATATAGTGATTCCTGCATGTATTGTCCGGGGCTCCGGCGCGCCCCGCCATCCGGCGGGGGCGCACGGGTGAACGCCGCGCTAGCGGACCGCCACGACGACGCAGCTGTCCCCGTACTGCCAGACCGGGCCCGCCGTGCGGAAGCCCGCCTGCCGGAGCAGGTCCAGATGCGCGGAGAGGGGGAGTTCGGCCGGGCTGCCGGTGTCCGGGGAGGCCTCGCGGTCACGGCGCTCGGCGAGGAGGTCGGCCAGTTCCGGGTCGTCGGCGACCGCGGCCCACCAGGACCCCCAGTCCTCATGGGCGAACGCCCGCTGCCGGTCGGCCCGGCACTGCCCCACGTGGGCGGCGATCGCGGCTGGGCCCGTCTCGTCCTGCGGGAGGTGGTCGCCGTTGACGAGGACACCGCCGGGCCGCAGCAGCGCGGCGAGCTGCCGGTAGGTGCGCAGCAGGGTGTCGCGGTCGAGGTAGTGCAGGGCCGTCGTGGAGACGGCCGCGTCCAGCGGCCGGTCCAGGCCCAGCGTCCCGGTCCAGCCCGGTGCGCCGATCTCCGCGTCCACGTAACGGGCCGCGTCCGGGTGGTGGGTCCGGCCCAGCTCCAGCAGGAGGGGGTCCCGGTCCACGGCCACGATCTCCGCCTCCGGCAGCCGCCTGACCAGCCGGGCCGCGAGCGAGCCGGGCCCGCAGCCCAGATCGACGACGAGCGGCCGGGCTCCGCGCCCCGCCGTGACGTGTTCGACGACATCGGCGATCACCGTGAACCGCTCCTCGCGGTCGACTGCGTACCGCTGCTGCTGGAGCTCCCAGCGCTCCACCCATCGCTCCGCCGTCGCCAGACTCAGCCCCATCCGGTCGCGCCACCTCGCCGTCTCGCACCTGACTCCTGCCCGTCCGAGCCTACAGGTGGAAACGGTTCTCATTACGCCTAGCGGGGGGAGTCAGGTGAGTGACGCGAGAACGGACAGCAGCTGGTCGATCTCCTCAACGGTGTTGTACACGTGCAGACTCACCCGCACCGAACCGGTCTTCTCGCCCGCGTCGCCCTGGCAGTGGTGGTCGGAGCGGACCATGAAACCGTGGCTGAACAGGATGAAGCCCAGGTCGCCCGAGTCGATGGCGCGGTGCCGCAGCGTCACGATGCCCTGGCGCCGCTGCACGGCCGTGTCGGCGGCCAGGCTGAGCGGGCAGCCGAGGACCTCGTAGGCGTCCAGCCGGCGCAGCCCGTCGGTGAGCCGCGAGGCGAGGGCGACCGTCCAGCGCTCGATGCGCTCGACCCCGGCGGCGTCCAGCCAGTCCAGGGCCGCCTCCAGGGAGGCGATGCCCACGGTGTTCGGGGTGCCGCTCCACCCGCCGGGCGCGAACGCGGGGCCCCGCTCCTGCCGGGCCCACACCGCCCCGGACCCCGGCAGGGCGAGGGCCTTGTGCCCGGAGAAGACCACGAAGTCGACGTCCAACTCGGCCACGGACACCGGCAGATGGCCGACGCTCTGGGCCGCGTCCAGACAGATCACCGCGTCCGGGCCCACGGCCCGGCGGATCCGTTGCACGTTCATGTCGCCGCCGTACACGTGGTGCACATGGGTGGTGGCGACGAACCGCGTGCGCGGCCCGGCCCGTTCGGCCAGCGCCCGGTGGTCGTAGTCCCCGGAACCGCTCTGGTACGGCATCGGCACCACCCGCACGTGCACGCCCTGCCGGGCGAGCAGCCGCCGGGCCTCCAGCCAGGGCGCGATGTTGGCCTGGTGGTCGGCCTCGGGCACGACGATCTCGTCGCCGTCCCGCAGGAAGTCCGGCAGCCAGTCGCGGGCGATCGTGCGCAGCCCCTCGGTCGTGCCGCTGGTGAAGTGCACGGCGGAGCGGTCCGGTTCGGTGTCCCCGAGGAACCGCGCGACGCGCTCTCGGGTCCGCTCGACCAGTTCCGTGGTCCGGTTGGCCCAGGTGTACGTGCCGCGCGAGGCGTTGGCGTTGGACGTGGTGAGGTACGTCTGCACGGCGTCCAGGACGGCCCGCGGCTTCTGTGCCGTGGCCGCGCTGTCCAGGTAGGCCAGCTCGGGGTGCCCGGTGACGATGGGGAACTGGGCGCGCAGCTCCCGCTGCCACGGGTGCAGGTCGTCGACGGTGGCGGGTGCGGTCATGGCGGTCAGTCCCGCACCAGGGGCGCGCCCGCGTCCCGCCAGGCGATGATGCCGCCGGCGAGACTGCGCACGTCCGGGTGGCCCATCCGCGTGAGCAGCGCGGCGTACCGGGCGGACTGCTCGCCCACGGGACACGCCAGCAGCACCGGTCGGCTCCGGCTGAACGGCAGCCCGCCCTGGACGAGCTCGGCGAACAGCTCGTCGACGATGTTGACCGACCCGTCGATGTGCAGCGCCGCGTACGCGTACGGGCTGCGCAGGTCCACCACGAGCGGCTGCTCGGTGTCGATCCAGTGCCGGGCCTCGGCCACCGTGACCGACGGGGCGCGGCCGACCTCCGCCTCGGAGAGGTCGGCCGGCGAGTTCTTCCGGGGCGGCCGGCCCAGCAGGTCGGGCCGCCGCTGCCGGACGTAGCTCAGATAGCTCTCGACGCGGTCGCAGACGATGAACACCGCCGTCCGCCGCTCGGTCAACTCCTCGTCGAGCGGCCGCAGATGACGGACGGCCCCGAAGTAGGCGGCCCCTCCGGTGGGCCCGCCCAGGATGCCGCAGCGGCGGTTCAGGGTCAGCATGCCCTCGATCGCCTCGTCGGCGCCGACCGATTCCATCGTGTCGTACGTCTCCGGGGCGAACAGGCCGACCTCCTGCACCTCGTCGATGGTGCGGATCCCGGGGATGAAGTCGGACTTGGCCGCGACCAGCCCGACCACCCGTACCGAGGGGTCCTCCTCGCGCAGCGCGCGGGCCACGCCCGTGGAGGAGCCGGCCGTGCCCACGCAGGCCACGAACCAGTCCGGGACCCGGCCGTCCAGGTCCTTGACGATCTCCGGGCCGGTGCCGGTGAGATGGGCCTCGGTGTTGCGCGGGTTGAAGTACTGGTCGGTGTGCAGATAGGCGCCGCCGGAGGCGGACAGCGTCCGGTGGAAGAGCGTCAGCGGGTCGTCCGTCGCGGTCGGGTCCAGGCACTCGCTCTGGCCCGGGAGCTCCTCGATCTCCGCGCCGAGCAACAGCAGGAGGTCCTTGATCTCCGGGACCCGCATCCGGTTGGTGACGCTCTTGAAGCCCAGGCCGTGCATGCCCGCGACGACCGCCAGGGCCTTCGCCGTGTTGCCGCTGGACAACTCCACCACCTGGCTGCCCCGTTCGACCGCCTCGGGCAGCAGGGGACGGGCCATGTTCCACGCGGCCCGGTCCTTGACCGAGCCGAAGGGGTTGAGCATTTCGAGCTTGGCGTACAGGTCGATGTTGCGCAGGCCGTGCACCGCTGGGTCTATCCGCACCAGAGGGGTGTTGCCTATCGCCTCGGTGATGCTGTCGTACCTCACTGGGCTCCCCTCGAGGGCGTGATCGGCCAGAACTGGTCGTCCAGGCACCAGCGCCACTCCTCGCCGTCCTGCCAGGCGGCGACCTTGCGGGCGGCCGGCTGGTGCTGGGCGCGGGTGGCGTGGAAGTCCATGGCGTAGCCGGCGGTGTTGGCGAAGACCAGCAGGTCGCCGGGGGCCGGGCGGCGCGGCAGGAACACCGTGCGCCGGGTGATCAGGTCGGTCTCCAGGCACAGGCCGCCGAAGAGGTGCACGGCGACGGGCCCCTCGCCGGGACCGGCTCCCCGCGCGGGGACGACGACCGGGTCGACCAGCACGCCGTGGTCCTCCAGGGCGATGTCGTCCGCCTTCGCCGCCAGCCGGACGAGCAGTTCCTCACCGGGCCCCTGTGCGCGCACCTCCAGCACCCTCGCCAGCGTCAGCCCGCACTGGTCCAGCAGGGCCCGGCCCGGCTCGGTGTACAGGTCGTACAGGTGCTCCAGCAGCAGCGCGGCCAGCGGACGGCCGCCCAGCGAGGGGGCGGGCTGGGCCAGCAGCTCGTCCAGGTAGGCCGCGCCGGCGACGGAGCGGTGGGCGGGGTAGAGGCCGAGGCTGCCGCGCAGGGTGCCGGACTCGTTGCGCAGCCCGTAGCCGTGCCCGCCCCAGGTCAGCGGCGGGCGCCGGCCGAGCACGGCGGCCGTCAGCGCGGTCGTGTACGCCTCCCACTGCTCCCGCTCGGCGAGGTAGCTGACGCCGAACCCGCCGCCCACGTCCACCGCCCGGGGCCGCAGCCCCCGGCTCCGGCACGCCTCCAGAGCCGCCAGGCAGCCTTCGAGGGCGGTCGCCTTCTCCGTGACGCTCGTCGTGTCCAGGTGGAAGGCCGCCCCCACCGGCTCGACCACGTCGCCGTGCCGCTCGACCGCCTCCAGCAGCCGCTCCAACTCCCGTACGGGCGTGCCGAACCGGCTGCGCCGACTCAGCACCTTCACCCCCGACGTCTCGAACCCCGACAGCCGCAGCAGCACCCGCACCGGGGCGAGCGCGTGCTTGCGCACGAGTGCGGCGAGCTGGTCCAGCTCCCCGACGGAGTCCACGCCGACCGTGACGCCCGTACGGGCCGCGAGCCACAGGAACTCGGGGTTCTTCGGCCCCGTGGCCGTGATCCGGTCGGCGGTGAAACCGGCCCCCAGCGCGTGCTGCAACTCGCCCAGCGACGCGACGTCCACGCCCGCGTCGGTGGCGGCGAGCCGGCGCAGCAGCGCGCTGGACCGGTTGGCCTTGTGGGCGTAGAAGACCTGCCCCGACAGATGGTGCGCGCGGTACACGGACCGGAACCGCTCCAGGTTCTCGGCGAGTTGGTCCGGCACCACGACGTGCAGGGGCGAGCCGAGCGCGTCGGTGAGCGAGTGCAGTGTGCCGTGCGCCGCCACGAGCGACCTCAGCCGTGGCTCCAGCCGCGGTTCGAGATACAAGGGCCGGTCGTCCATGCGCACTCCTTCCCCTGTAGCCGACGTGTCCGGCGCCCATCCGGGCACGTCGGACACTCCCCGCGTTTCGCCGTATGACCCATATCCATTCTTCGGTCGCTTTACGCCCTGTAAGGCCCAGGCCTGCCCTCGCGCGGGTGTGAAGCGGATCACGGACCGGACGCGTGGCGCGCGCCGGGCGCGAGACGGCGGCATCCGTCGAACGGCCGACTCCGGGCGTGGTCGTACGGGTGGTGGGGACGTGCGGGAGAACCTGGAGACGGCGTCGGGACCGGTCCCGGCGGGGTCTCCCTAGCATGGCGGCCCGCGCCGCGGCAGGGCGCGGCCGGGCGCATCCGGCCGGCGTCGTCGCGGGCGGTTCCACCAGTGGGGGGAGGTGCGTGCGCACGTGCTCGACGGCACGCGGGACACGGCGACGGGCGTCGGCAACGCCCTGCTCCGGCAGGGGCAGCGGATCAACTCGGCACTCGTCGTGGACCGCCGGCTGGGGGAGGGCGCCTTCGCCGAGGTGTACCGGGTACGGCACCACATCCTCGGCTGGCAGGCGCTGAAGCTGTTCAAGCACGTGGCCTCGCTGGAGGCGACGTCCCGGATGCTCGACGAGGCCCGGATCCTGTCCACCCTGGGACACCCCAACATCATCCGGGTCTTCGACGCCGGCACCGTGCAGACCTCCGAGGGCGTACGCGGCTACATCACCATGGAGTACGTGGCCGGCGGCAGCCTGGAGCGGCTGATGGACTCCCACGCGGGCGTGGTGCCCGTCGGCGAGGTGACCGCCGTGCTCCAACAGGCCGCCGAGGGACTCGCCGTCGCCCATGAACGCCCGCATCCGATCGTCCACCGCGACCTCTCCCTCGCCAACGTGCTCGTCGGCTACGACGAGACCGGGCTGCGCGTGAAGGTGAGCGACTTCGGCCTCGCCAAGGAGACCGACCCCGGCACCATGGCGGCCAGCGCCCAGGGCACGGTCGCCTACATGCCGCCCGAGGTGCTGCGCCGCGGCAAGGGCTACGGCTGCCCCGGGGACGTCTGGGCCCTCGGCACCATCGTCTACTTCCTGCTCACCGGGCACTTCCCGTACGACGGCGGCGACCCGGTGCAGTCCTTCTCCCTGGAGCGGTTCACCCGGCCGCTCCAGCCGCCCCGCGCCTTCAACGACGACGTGGGCCCCGAACTGGACCGGCTGGTCACCGACATGCTGCGGATCGACCCGGCCGAGCGGCCCGCCACGGCCCGGGCGGTCGCCGACCGCGCCGCCGGCCTGCACCCGTCGCCCGGCCCCGACCCGGCGGACCCGGCCGAGCCGGCCGCATCCGCCGACGCGCTGGTGCGGGAGGCCACCGAACTCTCCCGGGTGCCCGGGAGGCTCGGCGAGGCCGCCGATCTGCTGGAGGAGACCATCAGCCGCTATCCGCTGCTGCGGGAGAGGCATCTGACACGGCTCATGACCTGGCGCCGGGGGGTGATCATGTGACCACGCCGGTGCGGGAGTTCGACCGATTCGAGGAACTGGCGGGCACACAGCTGTACCGCAGGAACGTCTTCGCCGTCACCGGCCTGCCCACCGGGGCGAGCGGCCCGGCCGTGCGACGGCACCGGCAGAAACTGGAGGCACGCCTCGCCGTCGAGGACCACTGGCCCGGAGCCCGGGACGTGGCCCCGGCCGGCGGCTACGGCAAGGACGAGGTGCGCGCCGCCTTCGAGGGCCTCCAGGACCCGCGCCGGCGCATGGTCGACGAGGTGCTGTGGCTGTGGGGCGCCCAGGACTCGGACTGCGGCTGCCCCGCGGACGTGCACGAACTGCACGACAGCGCCGTGGTGTTGCACTCCCGGGCGCTGCGCGCGGAGACCGGGGACGTGGAAGTGCCCGTCGACCAGCGGGCGTCCCTGTGGGAGCACGCGGTGTCCGCCTGGGGCCACCTGCTGGCCGACGGGGCACTGCGGCAGCATGTGCGGCACCGCATCCGGGCGCTCGGCGATCCCCGGCTCCACGAGGACGCGGCCGACGACCTCCTGGCCGGGCTGCCCAAGCTGCTCGTGTCCCCCTTCCCCCAGCTCTTCGCCGACCGGGCCACCGCGGCCCGGCTGACTCAGGTCTGCTCGGCCTGGACCGCCTTCCCGCCCTTCGCGGGCCTGTTCTCCGAGCTGTTCGAGCGCGCGGTGGAGGACGCGTACGAGAAGATCCACGCCGACCTGCTGACGGCGGAGCGGGAGCGCGAGGCCCACCACTACCGCGAGGCGTTCCTGCTGCTGCGCGACCGGGTCGTGCCCGGCTTCGAGGACCTGGCCCCGCTCCGGCCGTTCGTCTCCGACTGGCGCTACGACGAGATCGCCCATGTCGTCGCCGTCGGGCTGAACAACCTCGCGGTCGCACTCCTCGGCGTCTCCGTGTACCGCCCGCCGAGCCCCTCCCGGCGCGAGGAGATGGTCTGGCTCGCCGAGAAGGCCTACGAGATCGGCCCGGACCGCGACTCGGACGGACTGAAGGAGAACTGGGAGACCATCTACGACCACGTCACGGGCACCGGCCGCCGCCCCGCACGCGCCAGGAGACGGTTCCCCTGGTTCGGATTCCTCCTGGTGCTCGCCGTCGTCGGAGGCTCGCTCTCCGCCCTGGTCGAGATCTACGGCTTCCTCCCCGTGCTCTTCATCGGAGTCGCCGTCCTCGGTGTCGTCGGCTACATCGTGCGGTTCCTGGCGTGGCTGGCGGGCGGCGTACGCGACGGACGGAGAAGACCATGAGCCTCCACTCCCGCCGGGGCGACCGGACCGGCCGGTTGCTCGCCGCGCTCGGCCAGTTGCGGCACCCGCCCGAGTTCCGCGTCCCGCCGCCGTTCCTGGACACCGGACAGACCCACTGGGTCACGGCCGTCCTCGACGACGTCCGGACCGCCACGGCCGAGGACCCCGACGCGGACCGTGCGCGAGGGGCCGACGCCGGCACTCTGCTCGCCGCCGCCACCGGCCTCTGGCGCGCCCAGCGCAAGCTGAACCAGCGCGCCGGCGACCTGTCCGCCGCCGACCTGAGGCAGGTGCGCCGCTACGTCCAGGCCGGCCGGCAGGCCCTCGCCGACGGCGGCCTGGAGATCCAGGAGCACGACGGGGAGCCCTTCGACCCCGGCCAGTCCCTCGAAGTCCTCGCCTTCCAGGACGAACCGGGCCTGACCCGCGAGGTGGTGCTGGAGACCCTCCGGCCCAGCGTCTACTACCGCGGCGAGCGGATCCAGATGGGGCAGGTCGTCGTCGGCCGGCCCGCACCCGGCACCTGAACGACCAAGGAGACGACCGCACATGCGCGAGACCATCGACTTCGGCATCGACCTCGGCACCACCAACAGCGCCATCGCCGTGGCGGACGACGACGGCGTGCGCGTCATCAAGAACAACGACGGCTGGGACTACACCCCGTCCGCCGTGTGGATGCCCAAGCCGGACGTGATCCACGTGGGCCGCCGCGCCCGGGAGCGCACCGACACCCAACCCGACGACGCCCACGCCGAGTTCAAGCTGGAGATGGGCGTGGCGGGCGCCCTGCGGCGCTTCGCCCGCGCCGGGACGGCCCTCACCCCCGAGCAGCTCTCCGCCGAGGTCCTCAAGTCCCTGCGCCAGGACGCCGCCCACGACACCGGCGGCCCGCCGGAGGCGGCGGTGATCACCGTGCCCGCCTCCTTCGCGCTGCACCAGAACAGCGCCACCTCCGCCGCCGCGGCCCTCGCCGGGCTCGGCGAACACTGCCCGCTGGTCCAGGAACCGACCGCGGCGGCCTTCGCCTACGGCGTGCAGGACGCCTCCGAGTCCACCCACTGGATGGTGTTCGACCTGGGCGGCGGCACCTTCGACGCGGCCGTGATGAGCAAGCGCGACGGCGAGCTGCAACTGCTCCAGCACGCCGGCGACCCGCACCTCGGCGGCAAGCTCATCGACTGGGCGATCGTCGAGGAACTCCTCGCCCCCGCCGTCCGCCACGACCTCCGGCTGCCCGACTTCGCCCGGCGCAACCACCGGTGGCGGGCCAACTTCGCCAAGCTCAAACTGGCCGCCGAGGACGCCAAGATCGAACTGTCCCGGCGCGGCTCCTACGACATCGTCCTCGACCTCGCCGACGGCGACGGCGGTACGGCGCCCTTCGAGTACACCCTCACCCGGGGCGCCCTCGACGACCTCGCCCAGCCCTTCTACGCCCGCGCGATCAAGCTGTGCCGGGACGCGCTCGCCGACAGCTCCCTGCGGCCCGACCACATCGACCGGCTGCTGCTCGTCGGCGGCGCCACCCTCGCCCCGGGACTGCGCGAGCTGCTGGCCGACCCCGTCGAGGGCCTCGGCATCCAGCTCGACCACACCCAGGACCCCACCACCGTGGTCGCACGCGGCGCCGCCGTCTTCGCCCGCACCGTCCGCACACCGAGCAAGCCCCGCACGGCGGCACCGGGCGAGTTCACCGTGGAACTCCACTACGAACCCCAGTCGCTGGAGACCACCGGCATCCCCGTCTCGGGCCGGGTCACCGGTGGCACCGCCGTCCCCGACTGGACCCGCTACACCGTCACCCTGACCAACCCCGAGGGCCGCCCGCCCTTCCGCGGACCGCGCACCACCCTCACCCCCGACGGCGCCTTCTACACCGAGGTGACCATCGACTCCGGCACCCGGTCCCACTTCACCGTGGAGCTCTCCGACGACTCCGGCACCCGGCAGACCCTCCTTCCGGACACCCTGTCGATCACCCACGCCCAGGTCCTGCCCGGCGACGCCGTGCTCACCAGCACCCTCGGCATCGGCAAGGCCGACGGCTCCTTCGCGCCGATGCTGCGCAAGGGCACCGCCCTGCCGACCTCGATCACCAAGACGTTCGAGACGTCCATCCCGCTGCGCCGCTCCCAGCCGGACGCCGTCATCCGCATCCCGCTGCTGGAGGGCGAACGCCGCCGCGCCGACCGCAACACCCGCGTCGGCCTGCTGGAGATCCGGCCCCGGGACGTCCGCTTCGACCTGCCCGCGCAGACACCCGTCGAGGTGACCTTCGAGATCAACGCCACCAACCGGGAAGTCACCGTCACCGCGGACATCCCCGTCGCCGACGCGCAGTTCGAGGCGACCATCGACCGCTCGCAGCTGGTGGCACCCACCCACGACGAACTCGCCGACCGGCTGCACGACCTGGAGCAGCGCGCCCACGCGCTGCGCGAACGCGCGGAGGACGTCCACTCCGAGCAGGCCCTGTCCCGGCTCGACGAACTGACCGAGCAGAAGGCGCTCACCCACCTGCGCAAGGAGGTCGACGCGGCGGCCGTCGACACGGGCGCCGCCGGCACCAGCGACCGGCGCATCCGCGACCTGGAGGCCCAGCTCGACGACGTCGAGGAGGCCATCGACATCCCCGGCCTCCAGCACGAACTGTGGGACCTCCTCAACAGCTGCGAGGACCTCATCGAACAGGTCGGCGGCGGGCCGGCCGAGCGCCGCGAACTGGAGAGCCTGCGCGCCCGCGCGACCAGCGCCGGCGAGGACGGCAGCCCGACCGGGCTGCGCCGCCTCGCCGACCGGGTGCGCGACTTCCAGGTCGATCTGCTCCGCCGCAGCGACCAGTGGGACTTCCTCGTCTTCCACTCCCTGGTCGAACTGCGCGACGAGATGACCTCCCGCGCCCAGGCGGACGGCGCGATCGCCGACGGCCGCCGGGCCGTCGCCGCGGGCGACCGCACGGCCCTGTCCGCCGTCAACCAGCGCCTGCGCCGCCTGCTCCCGCCCGGGGTCTCCGAGGAGCGG
>JJOH01000033.1 GCA_000696115.1 Streptomyces olindensis | reverse complement strand
ACTCGCCGCGGCGACGGTCGTGACCACGGCGTCGGCGCTCTGGCTGGGCTTGCAGGTGCAGGAGCAGCGGGCGGCCGAGCAGCGCCGCCAGGACATCCTGGCGGCGGCCCGGCAGTCGGCGCTGAACTTCACGTCGCTCGACTACCGGCGCTACGACCGCGACAGCGGCAACGTGCTGAAGGGCGCCACGGGCGACTTCAAGAAGCAGTTCGCCGCGCAGACCAAGGAGCTGACCGAGCTCGTCGCCCGGAACAAGTCGGTGTCCGAGGGCCAGGTCCTCGAAGCGGGCCTCGTGCGCTCCGGCGCGCGGACGGCCCGGGTCCTGGTGGTCGCCGACAGCAAGGTGACCAACACCGCCGTGCCCAAGGGGGAGGCACGCACGTACCGCCTGCAGCTCGACCTCGTCCTGGAGGGCGGCCGATGGCTGACCTCCGACGTCGAGTTCGTCGGCTGACCACCCGTCCCGCATCGAGGCCCCGAGGAGACAGACCGTGGCGAACCCGACCACCCGAGGCCGTGGCGCCGGCTCCCCCGCCCGCCGCACCATGACCGCGGCCGCCCGCGCGGCGGCCAAGCGCACGCGGCGTGGGGAGCACACGGACCGCACCGAGCGCGTGGTGCCGGAGCGGCAGCGGTCCGGACGGACCGTGCTCGTCGAGGCGCCGGACAACGGCTGGGACGACCCGCCCGAGCCGTCACCGGAGTTCGCCGAGGCCGTGGCGGCGGCCGAACCGGCCGAGCCCACCGGGCCGTCCGAGCCCACGGAACCGGCAGAACCCACCGACGCGGCCGAGCGCACTGCCGTTGCCGAGCGCACTGCCGTGGCCGACCGGGGTGCGGGAGTGTCGCGCCTGTGGCGGAGGCCGCTCGCTCTCGTGCTCGCCGTCCTGCTCCTGGCGGGCCTGGTCGCGGGTGCCGTGCTCGGCCGGCAGTACCTGGACGGACGGCAGGCCGGGCAGGCCCGGCAGCAGGCCCTCGCGGCGGCCCGGACGGCGGCACCGGTCGTCCTGTCGTACGACTACCGGCACCTGGAGCGCGACTTCGCCCGGGCGCGCACCCATCTGACCGGGAAGTTCGCCGAGGAGTACCGCAGGACCACGAAGGCGGTGGTCGGGCCGACCGCGCGGAAGTACCACGGGGTGGTGAGGGCGACGGTCGCGGAACCGGCGGGCGGCGGCGACCCGGCGGCCTCCGTCGTGTCGGCCTCGGCGGACCGGGCCGTCGTCCTGCTCTTCGTCAACCAGGTCACCCGAAGCACCCAGGTCACGGGGTCCCGGGTGGACCTGAACCGGGTGCGCATGACCCTGACCCGCACCTCCGAGGGCTGGAAGGTGAGCGCCGTCGACGCGCTGTGAACCGCCCCCGCCGATGCGCCCCCGCGCCCCCGCGCGGGGGCGCTTTTTCGCGTGGGCTCTTGACAGCCCTTCCCGGCCACAGGCAATCTTCCATTAAGCAGAAACACGATTCCGCGATACGGAATTATCGAGCCGCCAGGAACTGAACCACCAGGAAGGGAGCGCCGCCCCCGATGGGATTCGCAGACCAGCGCTTCAACGTCAACCTGTCGATCCTCTTCACGGAACTCCCGCTCCTGGAGCGCCCGGCGGCCGCCGCCGCGGCCGGCTTCACCGCGGTCGAGCTGTGGTGGCCCTGGGTGGACTCGCCCACGCCCGAGCGGTCCGAGCTCGACTCCCTGAAGCGGGCGATCGAGGACGCGGGCGTCCGGCTCACCGGCCTGAACTTCTACGCCGGGCAGCTCCCGGGCCCGGACCGCGGCGCCCTGTCGGTCCCGGGCGCGGAGTCGGAGCGGTTCCGCGCCAACATCGACGTGGCCGCCGACTTCGCTGCCTCCCTGGGCTGCACGGCGCTCAACGCCCTGTACGGCAACCGCGTCGAGGGCGTGGACCCGGCCGAGCAGGACGCGCTCGCCCTGGAGAACCTGGCCCTGGCGGCGCGGGCGGCCGACCGGATCGGCGCGGTCCTGCTGATCGAGGCGCTGAACGAGCCCGAGTCGCCGCTGTACCCGCTGGTGTCGGCCCCGGCGGCCGTGGGCGTCGTCGACCAGGTCAACGAGGCGACGGGGCTGGGCAACGCCCGCTTCCTCATGGACCTCTACCACCTGTCCATGAACGGCGAGGACCTGCCGGCGGTGATCGAGCGGTACGCCGCGAAGACCGGCCACGTCCAGATCGCCGACAACCCGGGCCGCGGCGCGCCGGGGACGGGCTCACTGCCCCTCGAAGACCTCCTCGACCAGCTGGCCAAGGCGGGTTACGACGGCTGGGTCGGACTCGAGTACAAGCCGGGCGACCGCCCGAGCGCCGAGGCCTTCGACTGGCTGCCCCGCTGACCCTCATCCACCTGAAAGGCACCCCCGTCATGAGCAACCTCCCCAAGATCGCCTGGATCGGCCTCGGCATCATGGGCTCCCCCATGTCCGAGAACCTGATCAAGGCGGGCTACCAGGTCACCGGCTACACGCTGGAGCAGGACAAGCTGGACCGCCTGGCCGCCGCCGGCGGCACGGCCGCCGGTTCGATCGCCGAGGCCGTCCGGGACGCCGACGTCGTCATCACGATGGTGCCGGCCTCCCCGCAGGTCGAGGCCATCGCCTACGGCCCCGACGGCATCCTGGAGAACGCGCGGTCCGGTGCCCTGCTGATCGACATGTCCTCGATCACCCCGCAGACGTCGGTCGACCTCGCCAAGGCCGCGGCGGACAAGGGCATCCGCGTACTGGACGCCCCCGTCTCCGGCGGTGAGGCCGGAGCGATCGAGGCCGTGCTGTCCATCATGGTCGGCGGCGAGCAGGCCGACTTCGACGAGGCCGAGCCGATCTTCGAGGCGCTCGGCAGAACCATCGTGCTGTGCGGCCCGCACGGCTCCGGCCAGACCGTGAAGGCCGCCAACCAGCTGATCGTCGCCGTGAACATCCAGGCGTGCGCCGAGGCCGTGGTCTTCCTGGAGAAGTCCGGCGTGGACCTGAAGGCGGCCCTGGACGTCCTCAACGGCGGGCTCGCGGGCTCCACCGTGCTGACGCGGAAGAAGGACAACTTCCTGAACCGCGACTTCAAGCCGGGCTTCCGCATCGACCTGCACCACAAGGACATGGGCATCGTCACGGACGCCGCCCGCACCGTCGGCGCGGCCCTGCCCGTCGGCGCCGTGGTCGCCCAGCTGGTCGCGTCCCTGCGCGCCCAGGGTGACGGCGGCCTGGACCACTCGGCGCTGCTGCGGGCCGTGGAGCGGCTGTCCGGCGCCGAGGTCTGACTCTCGTAAATCCCGAGGGTCCCCGCTACCCCGGGCGGCGTCGCCGCTGACACCTGTCCTGTCGCGCCCAGAGGGGCGGCGCCGCCCGGCTCAGCCATGCCCACTACTTCAACAAAGTGTTGACGCTCCGATCGCCCCGACCCTAGGCTCCACAAAGCGGAAACACTTTTCCGCTGCCCTCTCGTACGGAAGGTCACGATGTCGCAGCGCGTGCTCACCACCGAGTCCGGCGCCCCCGTCGCCGACAACCAGAACTCCGCCACCGCCGGCGTCGGCGGCCCGCTCCTGCTCCAGGACCAGCACCTGCTGGAGAAGCTCGCGCGCTTCAACCGCGAGCGCATCCCGGTGGGGGCACCTCCCACGCCCTTAAGGCAGTGGGGGAGTGTGGTGCACGCCCGCGGCTCGGGCGCGTACGGCCGCTTCGAAGTCACCGACGACGTCACGGACTTCACGCACGCCGACTTCCTGAGCTCGGTCGGCAGGCGCACCGAGGTGTTCGTCCGCTTCTCCACCGTGGCCGACTCGCTGGGCGGCGCGGACGCGGTCCGCGACCCGCGCGGTTTCGCGATGAAGTTCTACACCGAGGAGGGCAACTACGACCTCGTCGGGAACAACACCCCGGTCTTCTTCATCAAGGACCCCGTCAAGTTCCCGGACTTCATCCACTCGCAGAAGCGGGACCCTCCCCCACTGCCCGAAAGGCGTGGGCAGGTGCCCCCATCGGGCCGTCAGGAGCCCGACAACGTCTGGGACTTCTGGGCCCACTCCCCCGAGGCCACGCACCAGGTGACCTGGCTGATGGGCGACCGCGGCATCCCGGCCTCGTACCGGCACATGAACGGCTACGGCCCGCACACCTACCAGTGGACGAACAGCGCGGGCGAGGCCTTCTTCGTCAAGTACCACTTCAAGACGAACCAGGGCATCCGCTGCCTGAGCAGCGAGCAGGCCGCCGAGCTCGCGGGCAAGGACCCGAACTCGCACCAGACGGACCTGCTCCAGGCCCCGGACAACGTCTTCGCCGAGGTCGAGCAGGCCGCCTTCTCCCCGAACAACTCCTGCCGGGCATCGGCCCCTCGCCCGACAAGATGCTCCAGGGCCGTCTGTTCGCCTACGCGGACGCCCACCGCTACCGCCTGGGCGTCAACCACACGCAGCTGGCCGTCAACGCGCCCCGGGCCACGACCGCCGTGAACTACGGCCGGGGCGGCTTCATGGCGTCCAACCCGCAGGGCCGGTACGCGAAGAACTACGAGCCGAACTCCTACGACGGCCCGGTCGAGACCGGCCGCCCGCTGTCGGCCCCGCTCGCGGTGCACGGCCACACGGGCACCCACGCGGCGCCCCCGCACACCAAGGACGACGACTTCTTCCAGGCGGGCGAGCTGTACCGGCTGATGTCCGCCGAGGAGAAGTCCCGCCTGGTCGCGAACATCGCCGGCGGCCTGTCCCAGGTCTCCCGCGACGACGTGATCGAAAAGAACCTCGCGCACTTCCACGCCGCCGACCCCGAGTACGGGCGCCGCGTGGAGAAGGCGGTCCGCGCGCTGCGCGAGGACTGAACTCCCTGACCGCGTCCGACCGCCCGGGGCGACCCGGATGAGGGGTGGTCGCCCCGGGCACGGACGCGGGCAGGGCGCGGACCGCGGTGGGGGTCCCCCCTGTTCGAGCGAAGTCGAGAACTCGGGGGCGTGTGAGCCAGTGCGGTGGTGAAGGTGCCGGGACCGGCTTCTCGACCCGAGGGAAGTCCGCTCCGGGCTCCGTCACACCCGCCGCGGTCCCAGTACCTGCCTCCCAGACCCCGTCCGGCGGCGCGAATGTCCTGTCGCGCCCAGCCTCGCGCCGCCGGACGGCCAGCCCGTTCCAGGGTGCGGAACCGCCCGCGCGGCAGCAGCCTGAAGGCATGGCACATCCAACCGAGCACCCGCACGTCGTGGTCCACGCTCCCGCCCTGGACGGATCGCGGCGGGTCACGCTGGGCGACGAGCCCCTGGGCATCGCCACGCACGTCGACGACGTGGCGGAGATCCTGCGGCTGGCCGACCTCTACGTGACGGACGTCGAGGAGAACGACCTCGTCGAGTGGCAGGGCGGCGGCCCGGACGACTGGCCGGGGCTCTCGGAGCACCACGGCACCTGAGCGCGTACGGCACGGGTCGTACTCCCCGTACGGCACCCTCAAATCAACCTCTGAACCCGGCCCCGGGGGGCTTCAACAGCCCCCGGGGCCGGGCACATTCTCGACACACGGGGCCCGCCGGCACGGGGGCGGCGGGCCCCGGCACGGGGGTGAAGCCATGGGCGACGGTACGGCGGTCCGGCTGGAGCCGCACGAGATCGCACTGCTGGGGGACGGCCCGCGGGCCGCCGTCACCGTCGCCGTGGTGGACCTGCATCTGCGGGGCCTGCTGGAGGCCGACCTGCCCGGGACGATGCGCAGGGGTATCGGGGACGCCGTGCCCGGGGAGCGGCCGCCGTCTCCCCTGGCGACGGCGGTGCACACGTGCCTGCGTGAGCCCGCCGGGCTGAAGACCCTGGTGAAGGACCCCGACATCCGGCTGGCGGTCGCGCTGATGCGCATCCCGCTCGCGGACGCCGGGCTGCTGCGCTACCCGCTGCTCGGCCCGACCCGCGCAGCCCGCCGGCACGTCCGGGAGCTGCGGCACGCCCACCCCCTGCCGGAGGGCAGGCGCGGCCTGAGCCACCACGACCGGCTGCTGGCCGTCGCCCTGCACGGCGAGTCCGCGCTGCGGCTCCTGGTGCCCCGCTTCGCCCTGCGGGCGGGCCTGGTCCGCCGGGCCGAGGTGGGCGGCACGCCCCTCCTCAAGCACTCGCCCCACGGCACGGGCGGCGGCTACGGGGGCCATGCCTACTGCGGCGGGGGCGGCGGGGGAGGCGGCGGCGGGGAGTGATCCTCGCGACCGCCCATGCGTAGCGATCTCGCGACCGCGCATGCGTGAGGGGCGGCCCGTCCTCACGGACGGACCGCCCCTCTCCGGCGTCTCTCAGACCTTCAGCGTCCTGATCGAGGTCGGGGCGTGGAACGGCTCGGTGGCGATCTCCTCGAACTCCACGACGTTGCCGATGTCGTTGGTCGTCGACATGGAGATGTTGGTGACGCGCTCCAGGATCGCCTCGACGACGACCGGCACCCGGTACTCCGCGGCGAGCTTCTTGGCGTGCTCGAACGCGGCGCCCAGCTCGGCCGGGTCGGTCACCCGGAGCGCCTTGCAGCCGAGGCCCTCGGCGACCTTGACGTGGTCGACGCCGTAGACGCCGAGCTCGGGCGCGTTGATGTTCTCGAACTCCAGCTTGACCTGGAAGTCGATGTCGAAGGCCCGCTGCGCCTGGCGGATCAGGCCCAGGTAGGCGTTGTTCACGAGGACGTGGACGTACGGGATCCGGTGCTGCGCGCCGACGGCCAGCTCCTCGATCATGAACTGGAAGTCGTAGTCGCCGGAGAGCGCGACGACGGAGGCCTCCGGATCGGCCTTGGCGACGCCGAGCGCGGCCGGGACGGTCCAGCCGAGCGGGCCGGCCTGGCCGCAGTTGATCCAGTGCCGGGGCCGGTAGACGTGCAGCATCTGGGCGCCGGCGATCTGCGAGAGGCCGATCGTGGAGACGTACCGGGTCTCCGGGCCGAAGGCCTTGTTCATCTCCTCGTAGACGCGCTGCGGCTTGATGGGGATGTCGTCGAAGTGCGTACGGCGCTGGAGGGTGGCCTTCTTCTCCTGCGCGGCGACGGCCCAGGCGGAGCGGTCGGGCAGCCGGCCGGCCGCCTTCAGCTCGCGCGCCACCTCGATGAACAGCTCCAGGGCGGCCTTGGCGTCGGAGGCGATGCCGTAGTCGGGGGCGAAGATCCGGCCGATCTGGGTGGGCTCGATGTCGACGTGGACGAAGGTCCGCCCGGCCGTGTAGACGTCCAGTTTGCCGGTGTGGCGGTTGGCCCAGCGGTTGCCGATGCCGAGGACGAAGTCGGACTCCAGGAAGGTCGCGTTGCCGTAGCGGTGCGAGGTCTGCAGGCCGACCATGCCGGCGTTCAGCTCGTGGTCGTCGGGGAGGACGCCCCAGCCCATCAGGGTGGGGACGACGGGCGTGCCGGTCAGCTCGGCGAACTCGACGAGCAGCGCGGAGGCGTCGGCGTTGATGATGCCGCCGCCGGCGACGATCAGCGGCCGTTCGGAGGCGTTCAGCATCCCGATCGCCTTCTCGATCTGGGCGCGGGTCGCGGCGGGCTTGTAGACCGGGAGCGGCTCGTACGTCTCCGGGTCGAACTCGATCTCCGTGAGCTGGACGTCGATCGGCAGGTCGATGAGGACCGGGCCGGGGCGGCCGGAGCGCATCAGGTGGAACGCCTGCTGGAAGACGCCCGGGACCTGCGCGGCCTCCAGCACGGTCACGGCCATCTTGGTGACCGGCTTGGCGATGGCGGCGATGTCGACGGCCTGGAAGTCCTCCTTGTGGATCACGGCGGTCGGGGCCTGGCCCGTGATGCACAGGATCGGGATGGAGTCGCCGGTCGCGGAGTACAGCCCCGTGATCATGTCGGTGCCGGCCGGGCCGGAGGTGCCGATGCAGACGCCGATGTTGCCCGGGTGGGTGCGGGTGTAGCCCTCGGCCATGTGCGAGGCGCCCTCGACGTGCCGGGCGAGGGTGTGGGCGATGCCGCCGGAGGCCTTGAGCGCCGCGTAGAAGGGGTTGATCGCCGCGCCCGGGACACCGAACGCGTCGGTGACGCCCTCGCGCTTGAGGATCTCGACTGCCGCGCGGGCAGCGGTCATACGAGCCATGGGACTACTCCTGGTTCGGCTGTCGGATACGCACTCCCGTCGCGCCCCGCCGTGAGCACCTTCCGCAATGCGGAAACTTAATTCTGCTATCTGGAAGCAATGTAGGGGGGCGCGGGAAAGCCGTCAAGAGATGCCCGGAGCCGGCGGGGCCGAGCAACGGACAGGCGAGGGCCCGCGGGTGGACGATGGGGGGCATGTCCGAGAGCGTGTCGGTGCGCTGTCCGGCCTGTGGGCGCGCCCATCAGTTCGCTGTGCCGTCCTATCCGTGCGCCTGCGGAGCGCCCGTCGCGCCGCCGCTCGATCCCCGCGCGCTGCCGGCCGCCGTCACCCACCGGTCCTGGGACGAGGAGTGGGTGACCCTGCACTGCGGCGCCTGCGACCGTCCGTCCTCGTGGCCGCACCCGGAGCTGGGCTGCCCCTGCGGGACGGTGCTGCGACTCCCGGTGGCGGGCACGCGCGGCGCCCCGCCGGACATCCCGCCGCCGCCCGCGCGCCCCGCCTTCCGGCCGGTGCCCCTGCGCACCGCGCGCGACGCGGTCACCGCCGTCGTCCTCTATCTGCGCTGGCTCGGCCACGGGGAGGTGCGGCGCGCCGACCAGCGCCCGCCCTCCGGCATCGGGCTCGCCGCCCCCGGCGTGCTGGCCCAGGTGGATCCGACCGTGCGCCCGGCGGACGCGCGGGACGTGGAGTGCCTGTGGCTGACCGCGATGACGGAGTCGGCGGCCTGCGTCTACTTCTCCCTCGCCGGGTACGGCGAGGAGGCCCGCGCCCGCGCCGACGCCCTGGGCGTGCCGCTGTTCGTGCTCGACCCGACGGGCACCCCGCGGCCGGTGAACGAGCCGGCCGAGGCGTTCGCCGCCTGACCCGCCGGCACGGCGAGGCGCCGGCCCCCGGGTGCGGGAGCCGGCGCCGCCGTGCGCGGTATTACGGGTTGACGCAGGTGATCGAGCCGACCGGCAGGTTGTTCCCGGTCGACGTGGCGGTGAAGCCGAACGTCACCGTGCCGTCCGGCGGGATCGTGCGGTTGTGGTCCACGTGCCTGACCGTCACCGTGCCGTCGGTGCCCGTGCTCAGGCTGCCGTTCCAGACCTGGCTGATCCGGGTTCCGGCACCCGGCTGCCAGCGCACGGCCCAGCCGTCACGCGCGGTGGTGTTGTGGTTCATCACCTCGACGGACCCCTGGAAGCCGCCGCTCCAGGAGTTCGTCACCTTGTAGAGGGCCATGCACCCGGTGTGCGGGTCGGTGGGCGTGGGGGTGGGGGTCGGCGTGGGCGTCGGGTTCGGGGTGCCGCCCGAGCCGCGGATGCCGGTCACCTCGCCGTTGCCGCCGTCGAAGACGATGTCGGAGCAGGAGAAGAAGTTCTCCTGGCTGTCCGAGCGCACCCACTGGATGAACATCATCGCGTCACCCGAGCGGCCCGAGGGCAGCTTCAGGTCCCAGTAGTAGTGACCGGACTCGCTGCCCACCGAGCCGGACTGCGGCGGGTTGGTGACGGTCTGGATCAGCTCCAGGTCGCCCCAGCCCAGCGGCTTGGTGGGCGAGTAGCCGGGCTTGGAGACGTACACCCGGAAGTCGCCCGGATGGTGCGCCCAGTTGCTGTGCTTGATCCGGATCGTCGCCCCGGAGGTCAGGTGCGTCCGGGGCCAGTCCGCGCGGGCGGCGTTGTAGCCGGTGAAGTTGTACGGGGAGCGGTCGCCGGCGCTGCACAGCTTGCCGTCCGGGACGTAACCCGGGCCGCGTCCGCCGGCGTTGGAGTCGAGCACGGCGAACCAGTTGTACAGCGCGTTCGCGCCGCTCTCGGCGAGCGCGGCCTTGCACGCGGGGTTCGTGGGGTCGAGCGCGCCCGTGTTCGTCTTGGCGTCCAGGTAGCAGAGGTAGGTCCGCGATCCCGGCATCATCGTCACGCCGTGCGCCTGCGCGCTGTTCTGGCCGATCAGGGCCAGACCGAGCCCGCCGAGCAGGGTGACCAGGACCGCGAGTAAGGACAGGGGGCGTCTGGTGCTTCGGGCCATTCGTCTCTCCTGTGGGGGTGGTGGGGTTGGGTGTCTCCCCGGAGATTCCGGGCGGATCAGGCCGGCGGGGTGCCCCATGCCAGGGCGCCGCCGCGGTAGGCGGGGATCCTCGGGGCCTCCGCGTAGGACGTGGCGGCCGTACGGCTGTAGTCGCCGGTCTCGTCGAAGGCGGACCAGTCCGACTTGGCCAGGCGCAGCTGGAGTTCGCCGGTGTCCTGGCCGGCGGCCAGGGTGCCGCTCCTGAACGCGACCTCCAGGTAGGCGTCGGCGCCCGCGACCGGGGTGGTCAGCGGCACCACCCGCAGGGTGACGTTGCCGCAGCCGACCGCCGCGTGGTCGCAGAACGCGTTCACGGTCGACGAACCGCCGTCCCGGCTGAAGTAGTAGCGGGCGGTGACCTCGGTCAGGTCCACGGAGGTACTGCCGGTGTTGGCGATCCGCAGGCCGGGGCGGATGGCGTTGTCGGTGGCCGAGGTGTCGTTGTTCCGGTAGGTGACCTTCAGGCCGCCGGCCGGGTCGGGTCCGCCGCCACCCGCCTCCGTGGTGACGCTCAGCGCGGCGGAGGCGGCGGAGACGTTCCCGGCGGCGTCACGGGCGCGGACCGTGTAGCCGTACGCCGTCGAGGCGCTCAGCCCGGTGTCGGTGAACGTGGTCCCGGTGACCGGCGCCGCGCCGACCTTCGTGCCGTCGCGGTACACGTCGTAGCCGGTGACGCCCACGTCGTCGGTGGCCGCCGTCCACGCCAGGGAGACGCTGGTCGCGGTCTTCGCGGTGGCCCTCAGGCCGGTCGGCACGGTCGGGGCCGTGGTGTCCGCCGGGCCGGGATCGCCCGCCTGCACCGCCGGGTACGCGTTGCGCACCAGCATCGAGAACTGCTCGTGGAACCAGTGCCCGGCGAGCGGGGCGTCCGGCATCGCGCCGGTCGGGTTGCCGCCCGCGTTGGGCGCCGTGTAGGTGGGGTTGCACATCGGGTCCGGGCGCTTGCCCTCGTCGTTCGGGATGTCCTTGCTCGCGCCGTCCGACTCCCCCGGCGGCTTGACCCACAGGAAGGCGTCGAGGTGCGAGTCCGGGTGCCCGGCGGGTGAGGCCTGCGGCGGCTGCCCGAGGCCCGCGCCGTTGACGTTGCACCACAGGCCGCGGTGGGTCCGCCGGTCCACCTTGGACTGACTGATGTAGGTGTCGAGGACGGTGCTCGTGGACTCGGCGGTCGGGCGGGCGCTGCCGCCCCAGCCGTTGCGGGAGGTGTCGACGACCATGCCGGTGGAGGCGGGCCAGCCCTGGGCGACGAGCGCGGCATGCACGGCCCGGGTGAAGTCCGACTCGTCGAAGTTGGGATTCCACTCGTAGTACTTGCCCGACTTGATCATGTTGCCGCCGACCGTCCTGTTCGGGTCGGTGAGGAACGGCTCGGTCAACGGCGTGTAGTTGGCGACGTTGGTGACCAGGCCGTCGACGCTGCCGAGGCCGGCCGTGGTGCCCTTGACGACGTCCGTGTACAGCCGGGTCGTCTGGGCGAGGTTGTTGTCCCAGCCGAGCCAGCCGGAGTGGGCGAAGTCCAGGTAGGTGTAGACGTTCGGGACGGCGTGCAGCTTGTTCAGGGCGTAGCGGATGGCGTCGACCTGGATGCCGCTGCTCTTGGCCTGGGCGCACTCGGGGTCGGAGAGGTTGGTGACCAGGTTGGGCAGGCCGTCCGGCTCGATCACGGTGGTGATGCGGATGTCCTGGTACTTGGGGTCGGCGAAGACCTCGGCGATCTCGTCGATGTACTCGCTCTTGTAGCGCGCCAGTCCGGCGGCGGTGAGGGGGAGTTCGCCGTTGGAGGCCAGGGCGGAGCAGTCGCGGCCCGGCAGGTCGTACACCACGAAGGTCGCCACGATCGGGCGGCCGGGCTGCTTCTGCGCGAGCGCCAGGTCCAGGTGGTCGGCGAGGCTCTTGCGGCCCGCGTTGACCTCGCCGCCGTGGATGGCGGCGATGCGGTCCAGCCAGACGGCCGTCGGATAGCTCTTGACCTTCTCCATCCTGGCCTTGAGGGACGCGTCGGTGGTGCGGGCGACGGAGCCGTCGACCAGGCGGGCGTAGTCCGGGTTGACGTAGAACGAGGCGCCGGCGAACGGGTTGTCGACATGGGCCTCCGCGGCGGACGCCTCGGGGGCGGACAGCTGGGCCGCCGCTCCCAGCAGCACGGTGGTCAGCGCGGTGGCCAGCGCCGCCGCGCGCCTGCGGTGCGGTCGGCGCGGTCGGGCGTCCGCGACGCGTCTGGTCCGGTGTGTCATGCGCTCTCCTCGGTACGGGGGTGCGGGTGAGGGTGGTGGGGTCGTCCGCGGGATGAACCGGTGGGGAGAACCAGGGGCCGGATCGGAGGGATCCGGGTGGGCTAGGCGGGGGTGCAGCGCGGGGCGGGGGTGCCCGGACCGCCGTTCGCGGTGTAGCCGAACGTGGTGGTGGCGCCGGCGGCGAGGGTGCCGTTCGTGGAGGTGTTGCGGACCGTGATCCGGCCGTTCGCCACGGAGTGGGTGCCGTTCCACAGGCTCGTGACGGCGGCGCCGCCCAGGTCCCAGTCGATCGTCCAGCCGGTGAGCGGGCCGGTACCGGTGTTCTTGACGGTGACCTCGGCCTGGTGGCCGCCGGGCCAGGAGGTGACCGTCCTGTGGGTGGCGGTGCAGGCCTTCGCGGGGCTCGGCTCGGGGTCCGGATCCGGGCCGGGTTCCGTGCCGTAGGTCAGGCCGTGACCGTAGGGGAAGAGCGGGCTCTTGCCGTCGCCGTCGTTGACGGGCTGCTGGGAGGCGCCGCGCATCCAGGTCATGGGCAGCTTGCCGGTCGGCGCGTGGTCGCCGAAGAGCACGTCCGCGACGCCGCCGCCCTCGGTGCCGGGCAGCCAGGCAGCCAGCAGGGCCTTCCAGTCGGGCAGCCGGTCGGCGATGTCCAGCGGGCGGCCGGAGACCAGCACCACCACGACCGGCACGCCGCTCGCCTCGAGTCGGGCCAGGGTCTGGAGATCCTCCTGGTCGAGGCCCATGTCCCCCGGCCGGTCGCCGCGCATCTCGGCGTACGGGGTCTCGCCGACGACGGCCACGGCCGCCGTGTAACCGCCGTCGATGCCGTTGCCGTAGCGGTCGTAGGTCACTCTGGACGGGTCGGCGACGGCGGCGCGGATGCCCTGGAGGACGGTGGTGCCCTCGGTGACGGGTCCGCTGCGGCCCTGCCAGCCGACGGTCCAGCCGCCGCTCTGGTTGCCGATGTCGTCGGCGGACTTCCCGGCGACGAACAGCCGCCCCGTCTTCGGCAGCGGCAGCACGCCGCCCTCGTTCTTCAGCAGCACCTGCGAGGCGCGCACCGCCTGCCGGGCGAGGGTGCGGTGGGCCGCCGAGCCGACCGTGGAGGTGTAGGAGCGGTCGGTCAACGGCCGCTCGAACAACCCGAGTCGGAACTTCTTCGTCAGGATGCGCCGGTTGGCGTCGTCGACGCGGGCCAGGGGGATCCGGCCCGCGCCCACCTCGCCGCGCAGCAGGCTCAGGAACTTCCTGTAGTCGTGCGGGACCATCACCATGTCGACGCCCGCGTTGACGGCGGTGGCGATCTCGGCGCCGGTGAAGCCGGTCTGCCCGTCGAGCTGGTCGACCGCCGCCCAGTCGGACACGACGAACCCGGTGAAGCCCAGCTCCCCCTTGAGGACGTCGGTGACGAGGTACTTGTGGGCGTGCGACCGTACGCCGTTCCAGCTGCTGTAGGAGAGCATCACCGAGCCCACGCCGCGCTCGACGGCCTCCCTGAACGGCGGCAGGTGGATGGCGCGCAACTCCGCCTCGGAGAGCCGGGTGTCGCCCTGGTCGACGCCGCCGGTGGTGCCGCCGTCGCCGAGGTAGTGCTTGGCGGTGGCGAGCACGGACGCCGGGTCGCCGCCGAGGGCGTCGCCCTGCAGGCCGGTGATGAACGAGGTCATGGCGGTGGGCAGTTCGGGCGTCTCACCGAAGGACTCGTACGTACGCCCCCAACGGTCGTTGCGGGCCACGCACAGGCAGGGCGCGAAGGACCAGTCGATGCCGGTACCGGCGACCTCCTCGGCGACCGCGCGCCCGATACGCCGCACCAGGGCGGGGTCCCGGGTGGCGCCCAGGCCGATGTTGTGCGGGAAGAGCGTGGCGCCGCGCACCGCGTTGTGGCCGTGCACTGCGTCGATGCCGTAGATCATCGGGATGCCCAGCGGGGTGGACAGGGCCGTGCGCTGGAGGGAGTCGTAGGTGTCGGCCCAGGTCTGCGCGTTGTTGGGGCTGACCGTGGAGTCGCCGCCGGAGAGCACCGAGCCGATGCGGTAGGTGGCGAGGTCGGAGCGCGGGACCAGGGCGTCCTTCTCGATCTGGGTCATCTGGCCGAGCTTGTCGTCGAGCGTCATCCGGCCCAGCAGGTCCTCGACACGCTGGGGCACCGGCAGGGCCGGGTCCTGGTACGGCAGCGCGGCGGCGGCCCGCGCGACCTCCCGCTCGGGCGGGGCGGCGGCGGTGAGCCCGGTGACGGCGAGCGCGGCGGCACACAGGGCGGCGACGAACGCGGGCCGACGGGTGACGGGGCGGGCGGAGCGGCGGACTCGGGCTTCGGGGACGAGCGGGGTCATGGCGGAGCCTTTCCGGATGCGGGCCGGAGGGGCGGGGGCGGTGCGGGCCGCTGGGGCGGCGAGTGCTGCGGGGCGGCGCGTGCTGCGCATGCCACTGCGGTGCGCCCGAGCACGGCCGGTGATACAGACCTGCGCCCGGCACGCGGTACGCGCCACAGGTCGCCATCCACTGCCGTACCTCCCGGGACGCGACGGCGGGTGGAACGCTCCGGGGTCCGCCCTCTCGGCGCAGGGCGGAGCCCGGAGCGGGTCGGTGCGCCGCGGGTCAGGCGACGGAGCAGGGCGTGCCGTTCAGGGTGAAGCCGGCCGGCTCGGCGAAGGCACCGCTGTAGGTGCCCTGGAAGCCGAAGGTCTGGGTGCCGCCCGCCGCGATCCGCGCGTTGTGCGCGACGGGACTCGCGGTGACGGCGCCCGAGGTGCCGGACAGAGTCGCGTTCCAGGCGCTTGTGACCCGCTGCCCGGACGGCAGCGTGAAGCCGAGCCGCCACCCGTCGACCGCGGCGGATCCGGTGTTCTTCACGGTCACGTCGGCGGTGAAGCCGCCCTGCCAGACATTCGCCCCGTACGTCACCTGGCAGGCGGCCGCCGGGCCACCGGGGCCGCCCGGGTCGCCGCCGCCGGTGTTGACGGCGGAGGAGAAGGAGTTCACCGCGAGCCCGGCGCCGTTCTGCCACGGCTCGAAGCCGGCCTGGACGCTGGTCAGGTACCAGTCGCTCCGCGCCAGACCCCGGGCCACGGCCTGGTCGACGAAGTCCATGACGTCGAAGCTCCAACTGGAGATCGCCGACGGGGCGACGAAGGAGATCACGTCGTTGGACCCGTTGCTGCCGGTCCACACCTCCCAGCCGCGCCCGCCGACCGAGGCGGTGCCGACCTGGGAGCCGATCGGCTGGATCGGGCCGACCCGGTTGAACCAGATCATGATCTCCGTACGGTTGACGCCGTCGGTGCGCGGCGTCGGGTCCAGCCAGATGTCGTACGAGGCGTTGTAGACGGCGCCCGAGACGTAGCCGTACGAGATGCTGCTGGGCGCGCTGGAGATGGCACTGAGCCGCGCCGGCAGGTTGGTCCCCGGCGAACAGTTCGTGTAGTGGCAGCCGTTGAAGACCGAGGGGTACGACTTCGGCGCGCCGTTCGTGGGCACCGAACCGTCGGCCTGGGTGACCCGGAAGCCGGTGTCGGTCGCCGTGACGCACTGGGGGGAGCTGGAGCCCCAGCGGTTGTTCTGGACCACGTAGCGGCCCTGGATCACGGTCGATCCATAGGGCTCGCAGACAAGCGTGTCGGCCCGGGCGGGCGTGGTGGCGGCGAGGAGTGCCGCCACGGTGGCGAGCGCGGTGAGCAGCGCGCCGCACAGGACGCGGACGGTGCGGAGGCGGTGCGGTGACGATCGCATGCGGGGGCCTCTCTCCGTGGGAACCGGATTCGAACGGAGGGTGCTGCGGCTCGGGGTTCGGGAGCGCTCCCACCTCCCCATGGATGGGAGCGCTCCCACCTCACCGGTTTCGGTGGTGACTGTAGGAGCCTCCCATGTCCCTGACAACCCGTTAGGAGGGAATCCGTCGAATGTATTTCGAAGTCCCAGGTCAGCCTGAGCGCCTCGACCGGTCCTCGCAACGCGCGGGCGGCACCCAGCGGTTGGGAGCGCTCCCGGGCGGCTTCACGCCGACTCCCGCACCACCAGCTGCGTCCGCAGGATCACGTGCCGCCACGCCACTTCCGGCTGGTCCATCTCCTCCAGCAGCAGCCGCACCATCGTCCGGCCGATCTGCTCCAGCGGCTGGCGGACGGTGGTCAGCGGTGGGTCGGTGTGCCGGGCGAGTTCGAAGTCGTCGAAGCCGACCACCGCCACGTCGTCGGGTACCCGGCGCCCCGCCGCGCGCAGCACGGCGAGGGCCCCGGTGGCCATGGTGTCGGAGGCGGCGAGGACCGCGTCCACGTCCGGGTGACGATCGAGGAGTTCGGCCATCGCCCGGCGCCCGCTCGCCTCGGTGAAGTCGCCCTCGACGGTCCAGGAGGCGGGAGCGGGCAGCCCCGCCCGCTCCATGGCCTGCTGGTAGCCGCGCAGGCGGCACTGGGCGACGTACATGTCGAGCGGCCCGGTGATCGCCGCGATCGCGCGTCGGCCGCCGCGCAGCAGGTGGGACACCGCCTCCCGGGCGCCGCCGACGTTGTCCGCGTCGACGTAGGTGATCTGCTCGTCGCCGGAGCGGCGGCCCAGCAGGACGGTGGGCAGGCCCGCGTCGGCGAGCATGTCCGGCAGCCGGTCCTCGGCGCGCACCGACATCAGCAGGACGCCGTCGACCCGGCCGCCGCGCGCGTACTCGACGAACCGCTGCCGCTCGGCGTCGGTGCGGACCAGCGTGAGCAGCAGTTGCACCGATGTCTCGGCGAGTGCGTCGCCGACGGCCGTGACCGTCTCCGAGAAGAACGGCTCGCCGAACAGCCGCCAGTCCCGTTCCGTGATGACCAGCGCCACGGCGTCGGCCCGCCGCCCGGCCAGCGAGCGCGCCGCCAGGTTGGGCACGTAGCCGAGTTCGGCGATGGCCCGCTGCACCGCACGGCGGGTGGACTCCCGGACGCCCGCCTCGTTGTTGATGACGCGGGAGACCGTGCCCCGTCCGACGCCGGCGAGCGCGGCCACCTGCTCCAGCGTGGGCGTCGTACCCGGACGCCGCTTGACCATGTGTCACCCCCAAGGGCGTCGATCTTACGGGTCGTGGCCCCCGTACGACCGAACGCCCCTGCGGTCGTTCAGACGGTGTAGCGCTCGCGCAGTTCCACCTTCCGCACCTTCCCGGACACCGTCATCGGGAACGAGTCGAGGATCTCGAGCCGGCTCGGGATCTTGTAGTGCGCCAACCGCCCGTCGCAGAAGGCGCGCAGTTCCTCCAGGGTGGGCGGGGCGCCCGGGTCGCGGGCGATGACGCAGGCCAGGACCTCCTCGCCGTAGTGCTCGTGCGGGACACCCACGACCTGGACGTCCTGGATCCCGGGGTGGGCGTGGAGGAACTCCTCGATCTCGCGGGGGTAGATGTTCTCCCCGCCCCGGATGATCATGTCCTTGATGCGGCCGACGATCTCGACGTAGCCGTCCTCGCGCATCACGGCGAGGTCGCCGGTGTGCATCCAGCGGCCCGCGTCGATGGCCTCGGCCGTCTTCTCCGGCTCGTTCCAGTAGCCGAGCATCACGCTGTACCCGCGGGTGCACAACTCGCCCGGCATGTCCCGGGGTTGCGTCACCCCCGTCACCGGGTCGACGACCTTGACCTCGATGTGCGGCAGGACCCGTCCGACCGTGCCCGTGCGGTGCTCCAGGTCGTCGTCCCGGCGGGTCTGGAGGGAGACCGGGGACGTCTCGGTCATGCCGTAGCAGATGGAGACCTCCGCCATGTGCATCTCGGCGACGACCCGCTTCATCACCTCCACCGGGCAGGGCGAGCCCGCCATGATGCCCGTGCGCAGGGAGGACAGGTCGTAGGAGGCGAAGTCCGGCAGGTTCAGCTCCGCGATGAACATGGTCGGGACGCCGTAGAGCGAGGTGCAGCGCTCCTGCTGGACCGCGTCCAGGGTCGCCTTCGGGTCGAAGGACGGGGCCGGGATGACCACGCAGGCGCCGTGCGAGGTGGCGGCGAGGTTGCCCATGACCATGCCGAAGCAGTGGTAGAAGGGCACCGGGACGCAGATCCGGTCCTGTTCGGTGTAGGCGATCAACTCCCCCACGAAGTAGCCGTTGTTGAGGATGTTGTGGTGCGAGAGGGTCGCGCCCTTGGGGAAGCCCGTCGTGCCCGATGTGTACTGGATGTTGATGGGGTCGTCGCACGAGAGTTCCTCGTACGTCGCGCCGGGCGTCGCCCGCCCGAGCAGCGTCTCCCAGCTCGGGTCGCCGAAGTACACGACCTCGCGCAGGCCGGGGCAGCGGCCCCGCACCTGCTCCACCATCGCCCGGTAGTCGCTGGTCTTGTGGCTCAGGGACGCGAACAGCAGGGACACGCCGGCCTGGTTGAGGACGTACTCGACCTCGTGGGTGCGGTACGCCGGGTTGATGTTCACCATGATCGCGCCGAGGCGGGCGGTGGCGTACTGGACGAGCACCCACTCGGGGCAGTTGACGGCCCAGATGCCCACCCGGTCGCCCTTGGCGACACCGGACGCCAGCAGGGCGGAGGCCAGTTCGTCCACCGCCGCGCCGAACTGCGCGTACGTCCAGCGCCGGCCGGACGGCACGTCCACCAGCGCCTCGCGGTCCGGCCAGGTGGCCACCGCCCGGTCCAGGTTGGCCCCGATGGTGTCGCCGAGCAGCGCCGTGCCGCCGGTTCCGTGGGTGTAGGAGTTCACCGGAAGTCCTCCTCGCGGTACTCGGCGTCCGAGCCGGCCGCCGTGGCCTCGCGCAGTTCGATCCGGCGGATCTTGCCGGAGACGGTCTTGGGCAGCTCGCCGAACTCCAGGCGGCGGACGCGCTTGTAGGGGGCGAGGGTCTCCCGCGAGTGCTCGAACAGCACCTTGGCCGTGTCGGGGCCGGGCTCCCAGCCGTCGGCCAGCACGACGTACGCCTTCGGGACGGCGAGCCGCAGTTCGTCCGGGGCGGGAACGACCGCCGCCTCGGCGACCGCCTCGTGCTCCAGCAGCGCGCTCTCCAGCTCGAAGGGGCTGATCTTGTAGTCGGAGGCCTTGAAGACGTCGTCGCTGCGCCCGATGTAGGTCAGGTATCCGTCCTCGTCCCGGGAGGCGACGTCCCCGGTGCGGTAGTAGCCGCCCGCCATCGCCTCCGCCGTCCGGTCCGCGTCGCCGTGGTAGCCGGTCATCAGGCCGACGGGGCGCTCCGACAGGTCGAGGGCGATCTCGCCCTCCGCGGCGCCCGGCGCGCCCGAGACGGGGTCGAGGAGTGCGACGCGGTAGCCGGGGCTCGGGCGGCCCATCGAACCGGTCTTGAGGGGCTGGCCGGGGCTGTTGGCGACCTGCACGGCCGTCTCGGTCTGGCCGAAACCGTCCCGGATGGTGACGCCCCAGGCCCGGCGGACCTGCTCGATGACCTCCGGGTTGAGCGGCTCGCCGGCGGCGACGACCTCGCGGGGCGGGGTGCGCAGCTGGGTGAGGTCGGCCTGGATGAGCATGCGCCACACGGTCGGCGGGGCGCAGAAGGTGGTGACGCCCGCCCGGTCCATCTCGGCCATGAGACGGGCGGCGTCGAAACGCGTGTAGTTGTGCAGGAAGACCGTCGCCTCGGCGTTCCAGGGGGCGAAGAGGTTGGACCAGGCGTGCTTGGCCCAGCCCGGAGAGGAGATGTTCAGGTGCACGTCGCCCGGCTTCAGGCCGATCCAGTACATCGTCGACAGGTGGCCGATCGGGTACGAGGTGTGGGTGTGCTCGACGAGTTTGGGCCGGGCGGTGGTGCCCGAGGTGAAGTAGAGCATCAGCGGGTCGTCGGCCCGGGTCGGGCCGTCGGGCGTGAAGTCGGCGGAGGCGCCGTAGGCGTCGTCCAGCGGCAGCCAGCCGTCCGGCGCGTCCTCGGCGGCGCAGGCGGCGACGCGCGTGTACTCACCGGGGACCTCGGCGAACTTGCCGGTGTCGGCGGGGCGCGCGACGACGTGCCGGACCCGGCCGCGGTCGACGCGGTCGCGCAGGTCGGCGGGGCCGAGCAGCGGGGTGGCCGGGATGACCACCGCGCGCAACTTCATCGCCGCGAGCGCGATGATCCACAGTTCGGCCTGGTTGCCGAGCATGACGAGGATCCGGTCCTCGGCGCGCACGCCCCGGGCGCGCAGCCAGGAGGCGAACTGGGCCGACCGCACCGACAGCTCCCCGAAGGACAGCCGCGTCTCGCGGCCGTCCTCCTCGACGATGTGCAGGGCCGTGCGGGCGTTGCCGTCGGCGATCTCGTCGAACCAGTCGAGCGCCCAGTTGAAGTACTCGGGACGGGGCCAGCGGAAGCCCCCGTAGGCGGTGGCGTAGTCCTCGCGGTGTGCCAGCAGGAAGTCCCGCGCGCTGCGGAACAACTCCGTCGCCGATGTCATCTGTCCTCCTGGGTGCCGGACCATTGCCGGGCGGCTCCGAGCCATCGTGTAATCCGTGATGCAGGTCTCACTACCCCCGAACGGGGGGTGCGCCCGCGCGGCAGCCGTAGTGAAGGGGCGAACAGGTGACAGCAGACGCGTCCGACGCGGTCGAGATACGGAACGCGCTGCTGCGCCTGCGGCGCGCCACCGGCCTTCCGGTCGCCTTCGGCGGCCTGCTGGAGGCCGGGCAGCGGATGCGCATCAGCGAACTGGACGGCACGGCGACGCACGCGCTGCGGTCGCTGGTCGTGACGTCCGGGACCGGGCTGGGCGGCAAGACGGTGGCGCTCGCCCGGCCGTGCGTGGTGACGGACTACTCGGCGTCGCGGCAGATCAGCCATGAGTACGACGCCGCGGTGGCCGTGGAGGGGCTGCGCTCGGTGCTGGCCGTGCCGGTGGTCGTACGGCACCGGGTGCGCGGGGTGCTGTACGGGGCACTGCGCACCGCCCGGCCTTTGGGCGGGCGCATGCTGGACGCGGCCGTGGAGGCGGCGCGGGACGTGGAGCGGGCGCTGGCCGTGCGTGACGAGGCCCGGGCGCTGGCCGCCGGGGCCGGGGCGGGCGCGGGCTGGGAACAGGTGCGGGAGGCGCACGCGGCGCTGCGGGCGCTGGCGCCACGGATCGCGGACCCGGGGCTGCGGGCCGAGCTGCTCGCCGCGTGCGCGCTGCTCGCGGCCGAATCCGGCGGGTCGGAACCCTCGCCCCGGGTCCGGCTCGCGCCACGCGAGGTCGACGTGCTGGCGTGCGTCGCCGCGGGCGCCACGAACGCGGTCGCCGCGGAGCGGCTGGGGGTGACGCCCGAGACCGTCAAGGGATATCTGCGCTCGGCCATGCGGAAGCTGCGGGCCGGGACCCGGGGCGAGGCCGTGGTGGCCGCGCGCCGGGCGGGATGGTTGCCGTAGGTTTGTGATGCTTTCTGATATGTCGGTCCGTTCGACGGGCCGAAGCGTTCCCGACCGGGCGCCGACGTCGTGTTCCGCCGCTTTCGACAGGCCGATGAATTCGCCCGTCGAGGCGCGCTGTTATTTCCCTCACCACAGCGTCCGTCCGAAATTCAATGAGCTGTTGCCTAATATTGGCCAGGACACGACACACGGAGGGAAGCGGTGACCGTGCGACGGGACTTCCAGGAGCCTGCCAGGAGCCGCCCCGACCTGGTCATCGGCCGGGAGGACCTGTTCACGTCGGCGCGTGAGCAGCTCGGCCGGGGCGGCAGCGTGCTGCTCCACGGCCCCGCCGGAATAGGAAAGTCGACGGTCCTGCGCGCGCTGGCCGCGGATTACGGCGGTGCGGCCCGGACCGTGTTGCGCTGCTCGGCCACCGAGTCCGAATCCCACCTGCCCTTCCTGGCCCTGGCCGACCTCTTCGGCCTGGTCCTGGACAAGGTCTCCGGCCGGCTGCCCGCCGCCCAGCGCACGGCCCTGGAGTCGGCGCTCACCGGCCGCGGCGAGTCCACGCTCCAGCGGGACGGGCTCGCGCTGCGCCTCGCCGTGCTGTCGGCGCTGCGGGCCCTGGCCGCCGAGGGGCCGGTGCTCGTCGTCGCCGACGACCTCCAGTGGCTGGATGCCGCCAGTGCCGAACTGCTCGGCTTCGCCGCCCGCCGGCTGGGCGACACGCCCGTGCAGATGCTGTGCGCGGTGCGGACCGAGGGCCAGGAGTACGACCGCCATCTACGCGCGTCTCCGCCCGACACGCTCGCCGTCCGGCTGGGCCCCCTGACCCGTACCCAGGTCTCGGCGCTGCTCGACCACCGCGGCTACACCCCCCTGTCCCGCTCCACGATCCGCGACATCCACCGCACCAGCGGGGGGAACCCGCTGTTCGCCCTGGAGCTGGGCCGCGCCCTGGCGGAGAGCCCGGCCCGGCCCCGGCCCGGAGAGCCCCTGCCGGTGCCCACCTCGCTGCGGGCCCTGGTACTGAGCCGGCTGGAGATGCTGTCGGACGAGGCGCGCCGCACCCTGCTGGTGGCCAGCGCCGGTGCGCGTCCCACACTGGCGCTGCTGCACGCGGCCGGGCGGGAGAACGCCGAGGCCGAGACCGCCCAGGCGGCGGCGCTGGGCCTGCTGGCGACCGAGGCGGAGGGCCCCGCCGTGCGGTTCGCGCATCCGCTGATCTCGGCCGCGCTGTACGCGGAGGCGCCGGCGGCGGAGCGGCGGGCCGTGCACACCGCGCTGTCCACGGCGGCGTCCGACCCGATCGAGCGGGCCCGGCACCTGGCCCTGGCGACCACCGGGACGGACCCGGAGGTGGCGGCCCGGCTCGCCGAGGCCGCTGCGCTGGCCCGGGACCGCGGGGCGCCGTCCGTGGCCGCCTCGCTCGGGCTGCTCGCCGCCCGGCACACCCCGGCGGACAGTGCACCGGGTCCGGACGAGCGGCGGCTGCCGGGTCCGGACGAGCGGCGGCTGCAGGCCGCGGAGGACGCGATCACCGCCGGCGAGGCCGACCTCGCCCGGGACATCGCCCGCGACGTCCTGACGCGTGCCACCGTGCCCGCGGAGCGCGTGCGGGCCTGGATGGTGGTCATCGAGGCGGCCGGGCAGGCGCTCGGCGACGTCGACGCCGTCTTCCCGCAGGCCCTGGCCGACGCGGGCGACGACCCGCGGCTGCTCGCCCTGGTCCACTACCAGCTGGCCTGGCGCGGTCTGGTGGTGGAGGGCGACTTCGCCGAGGCCCGGCAGGAGGCCGCGCACGCGGCGGAGCTGGCCGCCCGTGGCGGGGACCGGCGCACGGAGCTGATGGCGCTGTCCTTCCAGGCCTCCACCGAGACCCTGATGGGCCACCCGGACGCCCCCGCGACCGTCAAACGGGCGCTCAGGGAACCCCAGGACCCGTACGTGGCCTGCCACCACAACGGCGCCGGCTCGGCCCGGTTCCGCTGGCTGATCATGAGCGATCAGCTGCCCCAGGCACGGGCGACCATCACCGCGCTGCTGCGCGAGGTGCGGCGGCGCGGCATGGTCGAGAGCGAGGTGCACTTCCTGCGTTTCCTCGCCGAGACCGAACTGCGCTCCGGGCACTGCGGCCGGGCTCTGGACCTGGCCCGCGAGAGCCTGCGGCTCGCCCGGGACTCGGGGATCGGCGAGGGCGCCTCCGCCATGCTCACCTCCCTCGCGGAGGCCTCCGCCGGGGACGTCGACCGGGCCCTGGCCCTCGCCCGGGAGGCGGCGGACCACGCCGAGGTCGACGGCGACCAGATGTACCTGTCGCGGGCGCTGGCGGCGCTGGGCTACGCCCAGTTGGTGGCCGGGGACCCGGCGGCCACGGTCCGTTCGCTGCGCCGGGTGCGGGAGCTGGAGCAGAGCCTCGGCATCACCGACCCGGCGCGCGGCCGCTGGCACGGCGACCTGGCCGAGGCCCTGGTCCGCATCGGCGAACCGGTCGAGGCCCAGGACGTGATCGACACGGCACGGGTGCACGCGCTGCGGCTGGGCCGGGAGAGCGTGCTCGCCGTGCTGGACCGGGCCGAGGCCCTGGTACGGGCGGCGCGCGGCGAACACGAGGCGGCCGCCGTCCGGCTGGCGTCCGTGCGGGACCGGCTCGGCGGGCTCGGCTACGGCCTGGAGGAGGCGCGGGCCGCCTTCGCGCTGGCCCGCCTGCGCGCCCAGGCCGCCGCGTTCCCGCGCGCCGGCGGCGCTCCCCTGCCAGGGCCGGCGTCGTACGACGAGGCCGCCCGGCTCTTCCGGCGCTGCCGGGCGCTGCCCTGGCTGCGGCAGGTCGACGCGGCCGCCACGGCCGGTGCCGCGGTGGTGGAGCCGGCCCCGGTCGCGGCGCCGGTGGTGCGCGACGCGCTGGAGGGGCTCGCCTCGATGGAGCGTCAGGTCGCCTCGCTCGTGATGGAGGGCGCGACCAACCGGGAGATCGCGGCACGCCTGTTCATCAGCGTCAAGACCGTCGAGGCGACCCTCACCCGGGTCTACCGGAAGCTGGGAATCCGCTCGCGGGTGGACATCGTCCGGCTGGCCGCGGGCCGCCGCACGACCTGACCCCACCTCGTCTCACGGGGCCGACCGAGGGTTTTCCCTGCCCCAACTCCCTTAGGGGGTTCCCTCATTGGGAGCCCTCACGGCCGGGCTCTAGCTTTGGGGCGTGCCGCTCGCCGGGCACACGGAGATCCGAACAACGGCGTCAGGGTCCCCGGTGCACCACCCACCCGCGCGACCCCCCACCGGCAACTCCCCAGAGGAGACCCATGTTCGGGCTCAACCGTGCCAAGAAGGCCGCCGCTCTGGCCACCGCGACCGCTGCCGCCGCCGCGACCGCGCTGCTCGCCGCTCCCGCCGCCGTCGCCGCGCCCCAGCCGATCGTCGGCGGGACCACGACCACGACGACCGCGTACCCGTTCGTCATGCAGATCACGGACGCCTCGCAGAACCAGTTCTGCGGCGGCACGCTCGTCTCGCCCACCAAGGTCGTCACCGCCGCGCACTGCATGGTCGGCGAGACCACCAGCAGCGTCCGCGTGGTCGGTGGCCGCACCTACCGCAACGGCACCAACGGCACCGTCAGCAGAGTCAGCAGGATATGGATCCACCCGAGCTACACCGACGCCACCAACGGCGACGACGTGGCCGTGCTGACGCTGTCGACGTCGATGCCCTACACCCCCGCGAAGTACGTCTCCTCCTCCCAGACCTCGGTGTACGCGGCCGGCACCACGGCCCGCATCCTCGGCTGGGGCACCACCGCCTCGAACGGCAGCAGCTCCAACCAGCTGCGCACCGCGACCGTACCGACCGTGTCCGACTCCAGTTGCGGCAGCTCCTACGGCTCCGACTTCGTGCAGAGCGACATGGTGTGCGCCGGATACACCGCCGGCGGCGTGGACACCTGCCAGGGCGACAGCGGCGGCCCCCTGCTCATCGGGGGCGTCCTGGCAGGCATCACTTCCTGGGGCGAGGGCTGCGCCCAGGCCGGTTACCCGGGTGTCTACACCCGGCTGACCACCTTCTCGAACCTGGTGACGACGCAGGTCAACTCGTGATCTGCCACTAGCTCCTGAGTACCCCTCAGGTGACATGCCAGGGGGCGTTGCGGGCCTCCACGAGCGGCCCGCAACGCCCCCTCTCCATGTCCGGCCCCGGTCGCGGACTGCTTCAATGGGCGGCGGATGGGAGTGATGCCCGTGGTCTCCGCCGACCGTCTCCTCGCCTTCGCCGTGATGTCACTGTTGGTCATCGTGATCCCCGGCCCCAGCGTGCTGTTCGTCATCGGCCGAGCCCTCGCGCACGGCCGACGCAGCGCCGTGGCGACGGCCCTCGGCAATGTCGTCGGCTCCTACCTCCTCGTCGTGGCGGTGGCCGTCGGCGTCGGATCGCTGGTCGAGCGGTCGGTGACGGTGTACCTGGCGGTGAAGCTGGCGGGTGCTACATATCTTGTGTTCCTGGGCGTGCAGGCCTTCCGGCACCGGGCCGATCTGAAGGCGTCGCAGCTCGGCGCGCGACCCACGGGACCGGCCCGAGGCGATCTCCGCACTGTTCTGGACGGGATCCTCGTCGGGGTCACCAACCCGAAGGGCGTGGTGCTCTTCGCCGCCGTCCTACCGCAGTTCGTGGACCACGCGGCGGGCCATGTGCCCTTGCAGATGCTCCTGTTGGGCCTGGTACCGATCTCGATCGGCCTGGTCACGGACACGCTGTGGGGCCTGACCGCGTCGGCGGCCCGCTCCTGGTTCGCCCGCTCCGACCGCCGTCTGTCCCTGATCGGCGGAGCGGGCGGCTGCACGATGATCGGCCTGGGCGTGACGGTGGCGGTGACGGGCCGGGCGGACTGAGCCGCCGCTCGGGTCACGTGCGTACGGCGCCGAACCGGATGTCGTACGACGCCTCCGGGTGCATCACCCGCAGCATCCGCTCCCCCTCCGCGGTGACGTCCTCGCGCTGGGCCCGGGTGAGGCGGCCGAAGGGCTCGATCACGAGCGCGCCCTCCGCCAGCCGCCACAGTCCCGCGAGGAACCCGTCGACGAGGAGGGTGCGGTGGGCGATGTTCCCCTGCCAGGAGCGGCCCCGGTACTCGGGCGGGACGACGCGGGTGCGGTCGGCGTGGGACAGCAGCAGGTTGTCGAACTCGGGCAGGAAGCGGGGCGGGGCGGGGGTGTCCGGGTCGGGGCGGGGGGCGTCCGGGAGGTCGAAGAGCTCGGTGCCGTTGTCGTCCCGGAAGGTCACGAGCCGTGGTCGGAGGCGCTCGAAGGCGTCGCGCAACCGGGTCAGTCCGGCCCAGGTCTGCATGTCCCGCACGGAGGCCGGGCCGAAGGCGGCGAGGTAGCGCAGGACGACCGCGTCGGGCGCGGGGGCCGGTTCGGCGGGCCGGCCGAGCCAGTGCTCGGCGGTCGTGAGACAGACCTGGCCGCTGCGGCCCCACAGTCCGCGCGGGGTCACCTGCACGAGCGGGAGGCGGCAGCGGGCGGCGACGGCCAGGGCCTGCGGATCGGCGTCGGGCCACTCGCGGAGCAGGGCCTCGCGCAGCTGCTTCATGGTGCGGGGCTCGGCCTCGACGAGGTCGCGGGCGAGGACGGCGAGCCGGTCCAGGTCGACACCGGCCAGCCCCTTGCGGAAGTTCACCAGCTCCCGGTCCCGGGCGGGCTGCACCAGCGGACGCAGGGTGAGGCAGTCGTCCGCGGTGTGGGTGTGGATGGTGGACCGCATCGTGACGATACGGACCACGTCCCGGTCGGCCATCGGCCGCGACAGCGCCTCGGGGGCGAATCCGTCGAGGCGGGCGGCGAGCGCGTAGTACGGCGGCTTGACGTTCTGCGCCTGGAGGCCGACCAGGTGCTCGACGGCCGCCGCGACGGACATCCGGGCGGGGCGCAGGAGCAGCTGCCGGTCGAGGGTGGCGCGGTTGAGGGCCCGGGTGCCGAGCCGGGGGGCCGAATGTGTGACGCTCCGCTTGGTGTTCGTCATGAGGGGACGGTAGCGGGACTTGCGGACAGCTTCTGGCCGCGACGGGCGAGGGGCGTCGTCGTCCGGCGCGTATGCTGCTCGTGTCCCGCTGCGTGATCATCCGTACGTACGCTCGACCGAGAGGCATCCGCGATGCCCCAGCGACGCGCCCGCCCCGTCGACAAGGACCAGCCGGCCCGGCCGCCACGGCCGGCGAACCACACGCCCCGCAGGTCGGTCTGGCGCCGGGCCCTGCCCCCGGTGCAGCCGCCCGGGCCGCAGCCCCCCGGCGCCGACGCCCCACCGGACCGGCAGGAACCGGCCGAGGTGGCCAGTGTCGTCGAGGCGGCCCTCTACCGCGACGGCGTCCGCGTCTCCTCCCCCGCCACCCTGGCCGACACCTACCGCGAGCTGCGCGAGCAGCCCGCCGGCATGGCGTGGATCGGCCTGGCCCGCCCCACGGACGGTGAACTCCACTCCCTGGCCGCGGAGTTCGACCTGCACCCGCTCGCCGTCGAGGACGCGATGGAGGCCCACCAGCGCCCGAAACTGGAGCGCTACGGCGACACGCTGTTCGTCGTCCTGCGGGCCGCGCGCTACCTCGACGCGCCCGAGGAGGTCGAGTTCGGGGAACTGCACGTGTTCGTCGGCCCCGACTTCGTGATCACCGTCCGGCACGGCGCGGCGCCGGACCTGTCGGCCGTGCGCCGCCGCATGGAGGAGTCGCCGGAGCTGCTGAAGCTCGGCCCGGAGGCGGTGCTGTACGCGATACTCGACGCGGTCGTCGACGGCTACGCGCCGGTGGTCGCCGGGGTGCAGAACGACATCGACGAGATCGAGACCGAGGTGTTCCGCGGCGACCCCGAGGTCTCCCGCCGCATCTACGAACTCTCCCGCGAGATGGTCGAGTTCCAGCGCGCCACCCGCCCCCTGGTCGGCATGCTGCACGGGCTGATGGCGGGTTTCGCCAAGTACGGCACCGACGAGGAACTGCAGCGGTACCTGCGGGACGTGGCCGACCACGTCACCCACACCAGCGAGCGCGTCGACACCTTCCGCCAGGCCCTGACGGAGATCCTCACGGTGAACGCCACGCTGGTCACACAGCAGCAGAACACGGAGATGCGGGCCCTGGCGGAGGCAGGCTTCGAGCAGAACGAGGAGATCAAGAAGATCTCGTCGTGGGCGGCGATCCTGTTCGCGCCGACGCTGGTTGGAACTATCTACGGCATGAACTTCGAAGACATGCCTGAGTTGGGCTGGAGCTTCGGATACCCCTTTGCGATCGGCCTGATGGGGGTGGTTTGCGTGAGTTTGTACGTTATTTTCAAGCGACGGGACTGGCTCTGAGTCCCTCTTGCCGAGCTCAGCTCTTACGCGGCCTTTGCTCCCGCACCGGTCAGGGATCGGGGCGAAATCAGCCCTCGGGAGTCTCTGGGGAGAAGTGATGCGGGTGATCTCCTCTACCTGCCTCCATAGCGCCCCTGACCAGCCCTTTTACCTCGTGAAGCCACTGGGGAGAAATCCGGGGAGAATCAGCCGACGGCACGGGCCCTGCGCCAGCGACTCCATCCTTATCCCGTTCCCCGCAAAGCCTGCCGCCGAGCGCCGTTGCCCCCTTCTGAAGCGGACACGGACCGTGACATTGCCCTCTTGGCTGAAGCCACCAGCCCCCGACCCTGTGCGGCCGCCATAATGGAGGCATGGCCTCCCACCCGCAGCACACCGGACCCGGGCCGAGGAACCTCTCGGGCGCAGACGCCGAGGACCTCGCGCTGTACCGGGAAAAGTTCCGGCGCCGTCTGCCGGAGTCACTGGACGAGCTGCGCGGACCGGCCCACGGCATCGTGGAGCTGCCGCTGCACCTGGCATGGTCCGGGATGACCTCGTACGACCTGGACAAACCTCGCCAGCGCATGGGCCTGTACCGCACCGTCCTGCACGAGGGCCTGCACGACGACCTGCCCCGCTACCTCAACCGCGATCTGCTCCTCGAGCTGTGGCCCGTGCTGCGCACCCTCGTCGGTCGCACCGTGCGCACTGTGTGGGAGGACGCCTTCCGCGATCTCGCCTCCCGCACCCGGGCAGCCGCGTGACGGACATGCCGGAGCTGCACACGCGGCTCCTGGCGGATGTGATCGCGCTCGGCTCCCCGTATCCCCTGGTCCTCACCGGCGGGTACGCCGTGCGGGCGCACCGCCTCGTGAACCGCCCCAGCCAGGACCTTGATGTCGCCACCGAGAGCCCGGCACCCATGGCCGACATCGCAGCCGCGCTCTGCAGCGGCCTGACAGCCCGGGGCTGGAAGGTGCAGGCGCTGGAGACTGCCCCGCTGTCCGCTCGCTTCACCGTGACGGACCCTGCGACCGGGCAGGAGTGCGAGGTCGACATCCTCAAAGAAATCTTCTGGCGGCCCGTCGCCCAGAGCCCGTACGGGCCTGTCCTCGCCGAGGAGGACGTGATCGGGACCAAGGTGCGTGCCCTCGCCGACCGCGGAGCGCCACGCGACCTGATCGACGTGTTCGCCGCGTCCCGCCGCTGGACAAATGCCGAGTTGGAGGAGTTCGGCCGACGTCACGCCCGCGGCCGCTTCGAGCGCGAGGACCTCCAGGCGAACCTGACCGGTGCCGAGTGGACTGACGACGAAGCCTTCACCGCCTACGGCCTCGACGAGGCCACCATCACCGCTCTGCGCGCCTGGGCCGTGGAGTGGGCCGACGACCTCGCGAGCCGCCTCCTCGAAGAGTCCCGTGACCGCGACATGGATTGATCATGCCCAGGCGAGACTCCATCTGGCAGGTACCCCCGTGCCAGCAGATCCGTTGCAGAGCGGAAAACCGTTCCTCAAGGGTCTCTCCCCCTCACACCACCCGCCGGGTTCACTCTCCAACGGCATCGCGGGCAGACGGTCTTCGAGGACTCGCCGAGCTTCTGTGAGCTGTGACTCGGCACGTTCCAAGCAGCTACGGCGCGACGCCGGCGTGACGCATGCCGGAATCCTCCGATGGCCCGGACTCAGCCGATCCGATCGCTGCCCTCGACATGGCAGAAGACGACGAAACCGAAATCCCCAGTACGGAAGGGTCGGCATGACCACGCAGTCCCCACTCGGCGTCCTGGACGCCAACACGCTGCAGGAGATGGCCCGCGTCATCTGCGGCGACGACCACCTCTACTACCGCAAGCGCTATGAAATCGCGCAGTTCCTGGAACGTGCCGGCTGGCAGCAGGTTCCGGAGTACGACGGTTACCGCATGGACTGGACTTGGCCCGCCTGACCGAACGCCGGGACGACCCCACGGAGTTGGCGAAGGTCTTGCTCCGGCTCGCCGACCCACGCGAGTACCTCGACGAACCCGAGCAGCTCCCCGCCGTCGTCTCCGCCGTTAACGCCTTCCTCATCCACGAGGGCGTACGCCTGGAGAACCCCGGCGGCCGTCCCCGCCTCACCGCCTGCGACCCCTCACTCGCCCACCCGGGCAACCAGGGCCCGGTCGAACTCAGGGCAGCCATGGACGAGGCACGCACCTGCTACGCCAACGGCGCCCATGTAGCGGCCATCATCATGCTCGGCAGCCTCCTCGAAGGCGTCCTGGTCCACGTGGCCCAGGAACGCGACGCATCCCTGCTCGGCAACAAGTCACCGGACAACGTCAGCCTGGACACCCTGATCAAGACCTGCCACGAGGCCGGATGGATCGGCTCCGACGTCGAGCGCTTCTGCCACGAACTGCGCAAGTACCGCAATTTCGTCCATCCACGCGCCGAGTTTCGCGAGGCTCATGCCCCGGACCGCGACACACTGAACATGTGCTGGCCTGTGGTCAACGCGGTCCTGAACGACCTCGCCGACTCCCAGCCCAAGACAACCTGACCCATGTGAACCAGCTCCGCCCCGCGCCCAGTTCGTCAGACGAGTCTGAGCACGGGGCGGTGTCCGGCATCCGCTGCACATTTCGGGCCCCCAACCCATACACAACGCGGGGCCCGCAAGGTCATTCACTGACGTCTACGCCGTAACCCGGGCCAGGTCGGCCAGGCCATGGTCGCAGCCCTGCCCCACGGCACTCAGCCGCCAGCCGTCGCCACGGCGGTAGACCTCGACTGAGCCTTACAGTGCCCTCCCAGGTGCTCGGGTGCGCCATCGAAGACGAAGTCCTCGTCACCTGGCACCTGTTCATTTAGATTCAGCACACCGACGTCGACGTCGTAACCTTCGCGTTCGACGGGACCTTGCCGTGGTTCGCGGAGCCACGGTCAGTTTCTGCTGCCCTGACTCTGCGTGACCACGGCAAGTCGCACGCCGGAGCTGGACTGGAGCTTCGGATACCCCTTCGCCATCGGCCTGATGGGGGTGGTCTGCGTCAGTCTGTACGTGATCTTCAAGCGGCGGGACTGGCTCTGACCGGCTCTGGGGCGGGGCGGCGTTCGTCCGGGTGGGCGGGTACGCTGCCGTGGCCCCCTGCGGCGCGGTCGCCGGACGACCGCGCCCGCCCCTCGGAGAAAGCCCGACCGATGTCCTCCCTTCGCCCCACGGACTCCGCCTCCCCGGCGGCCGGGGTGTTGCGCGGGCTGCGGGCGGGTGTGCTGGCGGTCCTGGGGGTGCTGCTGCCGGTGGCCGGGCACGTGCTGTCCCGGAGCCACTGTCCGGGCTGGGTCGTGGTGGCGGCGACGGCCGCGGTGGCCGTGCCGGGAGCGGTCCTCCTGACGCGGCGTCGGCTCTCCGACGCCCAGGTGCTCGGCGTTCTCGTCGCGGCGCAACTGGCCCACCACGCCGCCTACTCGCTGCCCGGCACCTGCGCGGCCGTCACGGCCCGGGGTGCCGAGGCCTGCGGCGTGCTGTCCTGGCCGGTCGGGCACGACACGGCCGCCGGGGCGCCGACCGGGGTGCTCCTGGCCGGGCACCTGGTGAGTGTGCTGCTCGCCGCGCGGCTGCTGGGTGTCACGGAGCGGCTGCTGTGGCAGGGCCGGCCGCTGCTGGCGGCCGTACGGCGGGTGCTGCTGTTCGTCCGGCCGCTGTTCGGCCGGGTGCATGGAACGGGCCCGCGGGTCACTGTCCGGGAGAGTGCCGCACCGCTCAGGTCGGCGGTGCTGGTGCGGTTGATCGAGGGCCGGGGGCCGCCGCGGGGCGGGGTCCGTCCGCTCGCCCTGTTCCGGCCCCTGCCGATCGGTGGTCCCCGCCTGCCCTGACGGGCACGGTACGAGGACCGGTTGCGACGGGCCGCTCCCCGATGAGCTGCGCGTCCTGGTCGGCGACGGCTGGTGGGCTGGGCTCGGAGGCATCCCCTCTTCTCGTCACCACGATCAATCTGGCGCTCCGGTGGGCGAGTTCCGCCCCCACGCACGAGCCTGCCCCCTCCCGCGACCGACGCCCCGCCGACCCCGCCGGAGCCTTGCCCACCGAGGATTCATGAGCAAGTTCAAGAAGCATCTGTATGTCGCAGCCGTGCTCGTCGCCGGCTTCGCCGCCGCCCTGACCTCCTTCCTGCTGCTCAGGCCGGACGACCGCGGCAGCGACGGCGCGGAGGCACGACCCTCCGTGCGGGCGATGCCCGTGCGTGCCGACAGCCACCGCCTCACCGCACCGGAGAAGAGCGAGCTGACGGTCGTCGAGTTCCTGGACTTCGAGTGCGAGGCGTGCGGCGCGTACTACCCGGCCGTGGAGAAGCTCCGCGAGGAGTACGGCGACCGGGTCACCTTCGCCGCCCGCTACTTCCCCATGCCGGGCCACCGCAACGGCGAACTCGCCGCCCGTACCGCCGAGGCCGCGGCTCGGCAGGGCAAGTTCGAGGAGATGTACAGCAAACTCTTCACCACCCAGAAGGAGTGGGGTGAGTCGCAGGAGTGGAAGCAGGACGTCTTCCGCGGTTACGCCGAGGACCTCGGCCTGGACATGGGCGAGTTCGACGCGGCCCTCGCCGACCCGGAGGTCGCCGGGCGGGTCCAGGCCGACCAGCGCGACGGCCTCGGCCTCGGCGTCCAGGGCACCCCGACCTTCTTCCTCGACGGGGAGAAGATCCCCAATCCGGGCTCCTACGAGGAGTTCAAGGCCCTCATCGACGACCGGCTCCAGGGTTGATCCCGGCGCGGAGTGGGCTCAGGGGCGGCCGGAGAAACTCGTGTCAGGACGGGGACTGATTGCGGCACAGGCAGAAGGGATGCCCGGCCGGGTCGGTGTAGACCTGCCAGCCGTAGCCTTTCTCGCCGACGAAGCTCTTCTGGAAGGTGGCGCCCAGCTCGGTCACCCGGCGCCGCTCGGGCTCGAACTCGTCCACTTCGAAGTCGAGGTGGAACTGCTGCGGATGCTCCTGGCCCGGCCAGCTGGGCGGCTGGTAGTCCGCCACCCGCTGGAACGACAGCTCGACGCCGTCGTTGCGCAGGTTGACCCAGTCCTCCGTGCTGATGTCGGTGTTGATCTCCCAGCCCAGCAACGCGGCGTAGAACTCGGCCAGCTTCCAGGGGTCGGGGCAGTCGAGGATGACATCGGTGAACTTCAGCATTCGATCACTTTATGCGGGACGCCGGGCAAGCGAGGGCATGAGTCCCGGCGTTCGTGAAATTCCCTGGCAGTCACGGACGTTGATCAGGACATGACTCAAAGACCAGCGCCGCTCCCCCTGTCCGACGACGCCCTCTCCGAGCTGCTCGGCAAGCAGCGGTTCGGCACGCTCGCCACCGTGAAGCGCAGTGGCCACCCCCACCTGACCACCATGCTGTACAGCTGGGACCCCGAGGCCCGCACGCTGCGGTTCTCGACGACGGCCGACCGCGTCAAGGTGTCGCACCTGCGGCGCGAGCCGCGCGCTGCGCTGCATGTGCAGGGCGGTGACGTGTGGTCGTTCGCCGTCGCCGAAGGCGAGGCCGAGGTCTCCGAGATCACGACGGTTCCCGGCGACGCGGTCGGCCGGGAACTGCTCGCGTTGATCCCGCAGGACGCGAAGCCGGAGGACGAAGACACGTTCCTGGAGCAGCTGGTGGCCGAGCGCCGGCTGGTCATCCGGTTGAAGGTGGACCGGTTGTACGGAACGGCGCTCGACATCAACGGCTAGCTCCTCAGGCGCGGGCCAGTTTCGCGGCGCCGAAGGAGACGTCGAAGCGGTCGCACCAGATGCTGACGCTGCTGTACCGGGTCACGTCGACGTCGTCGGGCACGGTGTAGTTCTGGCTGCCCTTGTTGCCCTTGAGCCTGCCGAGGCTGGTGTAGGCCCCGTCGTCGAACACGTGCCAGCCGGCTCGTCCCTCCCTCACCGGCGCGTCGGTGAGCCAGACGCGCAGGTCGGGGCCGTTGCTGGTGTCGAGCCCCTCCAGGCGCACCACATGGCTGCCGTCGGCCAGCCGTACGAGTTTCACGGTGCCGGACGTCGCGTGCTCGTGGCTGATCAGCTCGCCGGTCGCCACGGTCACCGGCACGGCCGGGGACGGGGCGGGGGACGCGTCCGGCGGTGTCCCGGCAGGGGCCGTCGGGGAGACCGCGGTCCCGGGCAGCGCCTCCCGCACCGTCTCGTCCTGCCACAGCTTCCACGGCTGGAACCAGTACAGCCCGAAACCCGCTCCGGCGATCACCACCACGAGCACGCCCACCAGCCACGGTCGGATCCGCACCGCTCGTCCCCGTCCCATACCGCCCACCTCCTGGGAGTTCTTGTCTCACTCCCATTCAACGGGCGTATCCGGTGTCATGGGCCGCCCGGCCGATGACGAAACCCTTACGTCCGCCCCCGTTCGCGCGGGCGGGGGCACGCGCGGCACGAGCGGTGGTGCTGCCCGGCTCAGGGCGCGGCGGCGGGCAGCAGCACCTCGAAGCGGCAACCGCCGGGGATGTTGTGCACGGTGGCCCGGCCCTGGTGTGCCTCCACGATCCCCCGGACGATGGCGAGGCCCAGGCCCGCGCCGGCCGGGGGCGTCCGGGCGTGCGTGCCGCGCCAGCCGGTGTCGAAGACGCGCGGCAGGTCCTCCTCGGGGATGCCGCCGCAGCCGTCCGTCACCGACAGCACGACGCCCTCGGCGGACCGCTCGGCGGCGATCGCGACGGTGCCGTCGGCCGGGGTCCGGCGGATCGCGTTGACCAGCAGGTTGCCCAGGACGCGGCTCATCTCCCTGCCGTCCACCTCCACCGGCACCGGCTCGATCCGGTCCCCCACCAGCCGCACGCCGTGCTCCCGGGCGAGCGGGTCGACTCCCGCCAGCGCGTCGCCGACCAGGTCGTACAGGGACATCCGGGTGGGCGCCAGGGACAGCGTGCCGGCGTGGATGCGGGAGAGTTCGAAGAGGTCCCCGACCATGTCGTTGAGGCGTTCGACCTCGGTGCGGATCTGTTGCAGATAGCGGCCGGGGTCGGCGGCGACGCCGTCCTCCAGGGCCTCCGACATGGCGCGCAGACCGGCCAGCGGGGTGCGCAGGTCGTGCGAGATCCAGGCGACGAGTTCGCGCCGGGAGGTCTCCAGCGCGCGTTCCCGTTCCCGCGATTCGGCGAGCCGGGCGCTGGTGGCGGCCAACTCGCGGCTCAGCGACTCCAGTTCGGCAGTCGTCGGGCCGTCGGGGGCGGCGAAGTCCCCGCCGTCGCCGAAGGAGCGCGCGGCCAGGGTGAGGGCGCGGCTGCGGGCGACGACCCAGCGGCCCAGCAGCAGCGCGGTGGCCAGGGAGACGACGGCCGCCATGGCGACGACCGTCGTGACGACGGTCAGGTCGTGCGGGGAGAGGAACATCGCCCAGGCGACGGCGAGCGTGCCCGCGAGCATCGCGACGATCCCGACCGCCGCGACGACGGTGAGCGAGGCGGTCAGCGAGCGGCGCCGGATCAGGCGCAGGACGCCCGCTCCGGCCAGGCCCGTGACGGCGGCACCGGCGAAGGCGTACAGGGCGATGAGGAGGGTGTCGCGCATGGTCAGTCCTCCCCTCCCGTCGGGTCGAAGCGGTAGCCCACGCCCCACACGGTCTGGATCAGGCGGGGCCGGGCCGGGTCGTCCTCGACCTTGCCCCGCAGACGGCGGACGTGGACCGTGACGGTCGACAGGTCGCCGAAGTCCCAGCCCCACACCTCGCGCATCAGGTCCTCGCGGCTGAACGCCCGCCCCGGGTGCCGCAGGAAGAAGGACAGCAGGTCGAACTCGCGGAGGGTGAGGGCGAGTTCGGTGTCGTTCTTCGTGGCCCGGCGGGCCTCCGGGTCGACGGTGAGACCGGCCGCGCCCAGCCGGTGCCGTCCGGTGTCGGCGGCGGGCCTGCTGCGGCGCAGGACCGACTCGACGCGCAGGACCAGCTCGCGGGGGCTGAAGGGCTTGGTGACGTAGTCGTCGGCGCCGACCTCCAGGCCCAGGATGCGGTCCTCCTCGTCGCCGCGGGCGGTGAGCATGATGACCGGCACGGGGCCCTGGCCGCGGATCCGGCGGCACACCTCCAGGCCGTCCATGCCGGGCAGCATCAGGTCGAGCACGACCAGGTCCGGCCGGTGCGCCTCGGCGCGGGTGAGGGCGGTGGGGCCGTCGTCGGCGCGGTCGACGGCGTAACCGGCGCGGTCCAGATACCCGGCGACGATCTCGGCGACGGTCGGATCGTCGTCGACGACCAGGACCCGCGGGGACGTGTCCGGCGACCTGAGGGGCTCGTACGGCTGCTGCATGCCTCCAGCCTGGCACCACCGGGCCGCGGTGCGGTTCCCGAGGGCGTCGCCGACCTCCGACGTCCGGGATTCGTAAGAAAAAGGGGGCCTCGGGAGCGGGGCAGGGAGCTGGGTCGCTGCCCCGCGGCGGTTCAGCCGCTCGCCGGGGGCTGCTCGGCGGCGGCGCCCGTGGTCGTCGCGGGCTTCGCGTGGAGGATGTCGCGCGCCTGGTCCGCGGCGCGTGCGGTGCTTTCGGAGACGAAGTCGAGGAAGCGGGCGATGTTCTCCATGCGCGCGCCGGCCGGGGTGCCCGCGCCGAGGATGCCGACACCTTGCTGTGCGGTCTCGACGATCTGGGCGATGGCCCGGGCGCTGGCCATCATCGACTGGTACCAGACGTCGTCGTCGACGATGTAGCGCTCGCGGCGGCGTTCGTCGCGTTCCCGGCGGACGAGGCCCTGACCGTCGAGGTACGCGACCGCCTTGGAGATGGACGCCGGGCTGACCTGGAGGCGCTGGACGAGCTCGGACGCGGTGAGGCTGCCGGTGTCGCTGATGCAGAGGCAGGCCATCACCCTGGCCATCATCTTGGGCGTGCCCGACTGCATGAAGACGGTGGTCAGCGTCTCCTCGTACTCGCGCACGGCCTCGGCGTCCCGTCCGTGGGGCTGCGGGGGCGCCTCCGCCGCGCGGGGAGCGGCCTGCCTGCGCCGGTGGGCGCGGCGTTCCGTGGCGCGGTGGGCCAGGTCGGCGCGGTAGGCCGTGGGGCCGCCGTTCCGCATCACCTCACGGGTGATCGTCGACGTCGGACGGTCGAGGCGCCTGGCGATCTCCGCGTAGGCCAGGCCGTCGGCCAGTCCCGTCGCGATCTGCTGGCGTTCCTGCTGAGTGAGCCTGCCTCCCGGCACCGCGTTCTCCCTTCACGCTTCCCTGACGGGTCGAGAGTAGCGTTCAACGTCATTCCATTGCAACGATCAAGGGTGTCCTGTTGCATTACTCGGCAGACCCATTGCAATGATTATGCCGTCCCTACCTGGTAAAACGCCGTCACAGCGCAACGGGAGAGTTGTCTACCCCTCGAACGCAACGTAGCGTTTCCGATGTCAGAAACAAACGGCCGAACCAGGAGAGCATCATGCAGACGTTCCACACCCCCGCCCCGATCTCCGCCGTCCTGGACATCCCCGCCGGGCGCGTCCGGTTCATCGCCGCGGACCGGGCCGACACCACGGTCGAGGTCCTGCCGGCCGACGCCTCGAAGAGCCGTGACGTGAAGGCGGCGGAGCAGACCGCGGTCGCGTACGGCGACGGCGCCCTGCGGATCGAGGCCCCGGCGAAGAACCAGTACCTCGGCCCCTCCGGTGCCATCGAGGTGACGGTCCAGCTGCCCGCCGGCTCGCGGGTCGAGGTGAAGGCGGCCAGCGCCGAGCTTCGGGGCGTCGGGCGGCTCGGCGACGTCTCCGTCGAGAGCGCGCACGGCGAGATCAAGCTCGACGAGACCGCGAGCGCCCGCCTCACCACCGTCGCCGGCGACGTCTCGGTCGGCCGCCTGGGCGGCCCCGGGGAGATCAACACCGGAAAGGGCGACATCCGGGTCGCCGAGGCCGTGAGCGGCACGGTCGTGCTGACCACCCAGGCCGGCGACGTGTCGGTCGGCGCGGCCGCCGGGGTCTCCGCCGCCCTGGACGCCGGCACCACCTACGGCCGGATCCACAACGCCCTCCGGAACGCCGAAGGCGCCGCCGCCCTGACCATCCGCGCGACCACCGCCTACGGCGACATCACCGCCCGCAGCCTCTGAGGAGCATCCGTCATGACGAACCTGGGCATCGCGGCGAACGGGCTGCGCAAGTCCTACGGCGACAAGACCGTCCTCGACGGCATCGACCTGCACATCCCGACCGGTTCCGTGTTCGCGCTGCTGGGTCCGAACGGGGCCGGCAAGACCACCGCCGTGAAGATCCTCTCCACCCTCATCACCGCCGACGCCGGACAGGCCCGGGTCGCCGGCCACGACCTGACCACCCAGGCCCAGGCCGTACGCGCCGCGATCGGGGTCACCGGACAGTTCTCCGCCGTCGACGGACTGATCACCGGCGAGGAGAACATGCTCCTCATGGCCGACCTGCACCACCTGCCCACACACGAAGGACGGCGCATCGCGGCCGAGTTGCTGGACCGCTTCGACCTCACCGAGGCCGCGAAGAAGCCCGCCTCCACCTACTCCGGCGGCATGAAACGCCGCCTGGACATCGCCATGACCCTGGTCGGCGGCCCGCGCGTCATCTTCCTCGACGAACCCACCACCGGCCTGGACCCCCGCTCCCGCCACACCATGTGGCAAATCATCCGCGAACTGGTCACCGGCGGCGTGACCGTCTTCCTCACCACCCAGTACCTGGAGGAGGCCGACCAGCTCGCCGACCGCATCGCCGTCCTGCACGACGGCAGGATCGCCGCCGAGGGCACCGCCGAGGAACTCAAGCGGCTCGTCCCCGGCGGACACGTCCGGCTCCGCTTCACCGACCCCGCCGCCTACCGCACCGCCGCCACCGCCCTGCGCGAGGCCACCGGCGACGACGACGCCCTCACCCTGCACCTGCCCAGCGACGGCAGCCAGCGCGAACTGCGCTCCCTGCTCGACTGGCTCGACGCCGCCGGCATCGAGGCCGACGAACTCACCCTGCACACCCCCGACCTCGACGACGTCTTCTTCGCCCTCACGGAGGCCGCCCGATGAGCACACCCCCGGCACCCGCCCGCCCGGCCCGGATCTCCCTCGCCGTGCGCGACTCGTCCACGATGCTGCGCCGCAACCTGCTGCACGCCCGCCGCTACCCGTCCCTCACACTGAACCTGCTGCTCACGCCGATCATGCTGTTGCTGCTGTTCGTCTACATCTTCGGCGACACCATGAGCGCGGGCATCGGCGGCGGGGACCGCTCCGACTACATCGCCTACATCGTCCCCGGCCTGCTCCTGATGACCATCGGCAGCACCACGATCGGCACCGCGGTCTCCGTCTCCAACGACATGACCGAGGGCATCATCGCCCGCTTCCGCACGATGGCGATCCACCGCCCCTCGGTCCTCGTCGGGCACGTCGTCGGCAGCGTGCTCCAGTCGGTCATGAGCGTCGTCCTCGTCGGCGCCGTCGCCGTGGCCATCGGCTTCCGCTCCACCGACGCCACCGTCCTGGAGTGGCTGGCGGCGTTCGGGCTGCTCGTGCTCTTCGCCCTGGCGCTCACCTGGATCGCGGTCGGCATGGGCCTGTCCAGCCCGAACGCCGAAGCCGCCAGCAACAACGCGATGCCGCTGATCCTGCTGCCGCTGCTGTCCAGCGCCTTCGTCCCGGTCGACACGATGCCCGGCTGGTTCCGGCCGATCGCCGAGTACCAGCCGTTCACCCCGGCCATCGAGACGCTGCGGGGCCTGCTGCTCGGCACCGGGATCGGCCACAACGGATGGCTGGCCGTGGCCTGGTGCGTGGGGCTGGCCGTGCTCGGCTACCTCTGGTCGACCTCGAAGTTCAACAGCGACCCGAAGTGACCGTCATGGCAGCACCGACCGCTCCCCGCCCGAGGGCGGCGCACCCCGACACCACGTCGGCGTGCGCCGCCCCGCCGGTGTTGTCGGCGAGGTCACAGTCAGGGCGAGGGAAACGTCACAGCCGTGCCCTCTGCTGCTCCTTCGTGCTCGTGTCCTAGCATCCGAGCATGACGGTCCTGCCTGACGACGGGCTTGAGCTGGCCGGCGAGTTCCCTGATGTGCCCCATGAGCAGTGGCAGCGCCTTGTGGCGGGTGTACTGCGCAAATCGGGCAAGGACGTCGAGGGGACCGAGGCCGAGGAAGCCCTGTCCACCGCGTTGGAGGACGGGTTGCGCACCCGGCCCCTCTACACCTCGCACGACACCGCGCCCGAGCCGGGGCTCCCCGGGTTCGCGCCCTTTGTGCGGGGCGCCCGGGCCGAGGGGAACACGGTCGGCGGCTGGGACGTACGGCAGCGGCACACGACGGCCGACCGCGACACGGTGCTCGCGGACCTGGAGAACGGTGTCACGTCCATCTGGCTGACGGTCGGGGACGACGGCATCCCGGTCGCGGAGCTCGGCCGGGTCCTCGACGGTGTCTACCTCGACCTGGCCCCCGTCGTCCTCGACGCGGGACGCGAAACCGAGCCCGCCGCACGGGAGTTGCTGCGGCTGCACGAGGAGCGGGGGGTCGCCCGGGACGCGGCGCGCGGCAACCTGGGCGCGGATCCCCTGGGGTACGAGGCCCGGACCGGGCAGCGGGGTGACGTCGCGTCGGCCACGGAGCTCGCGCGGCTGTGCGCCGCGGAGTACCCGGGGCTGCGGGCCCTGACCGTGGACGCGCTGCCCTTCCACGAGGCCGGTGGCTCGGCCGCCCAGGAGCTGGGTGCCTCGCTGGCCACGGCGGTGGCGTATCTGCGGGAGCTGACCGAGGCGGGCCTGAGCGTCGAACAGGCCTGTGGACAGCTGGAGTTCCGCTACGCGGCGACCGCCGACCAGTTCCTCACCATCGCCAAGCTGCGGGCGGCGCGCCGGCTGTGGGCGCGGGTGGCCGAGGTCTGCGGCGCCCCGCGCGCCGGGGCGCAGCGGCAGCACGTCGTCACCTCGCCCGTGATGATGACGCGGCGCGACCCGTGGGTGAACATGCTGCGCACGACCATCGCCACGCTCGCCGCCGGGGCGGGCGGGGCCGACGCGGTGACCGTGCTGCCCTTCGACCACGCCCTCGGCCTGCCGGACGCGTTCGCGCGCCGTATCGCCCGCAACACCTCCACGATCCTCATCGAGGAGTCGCACCTGGCCCGGGTGATCGACCCTGCGGGCGGCTCCTGGTACGTGGAGCGGCTCACGGACGAACTCGCCCACGCGGGCTGGGAGTTCTTCCAGCGGATCGAGAGGCTCGGCGGCATGGCGGCCGCCCTGCGCTCCGGGGACGTCGAGCGGGACCTCGCCGAGACGTGGCGGGCGCGGACCGCCAGGCTGGCCAAGCGGCGCGAACCCATCACCGGCGTCAGCGAGTTCCCGTTCCTGGCGGAGAAGCCGGTCGTGCGCGAGAGCGCGCCCGAGCAGCCGTCCGGCGGGCTGCCGCGGGTGCGCCGCGACGAGGCCTTCGAGGCGCTGCGGGCCCGCTCGGACGCGCATCTCGCCGCGACCGGCTCCCGGCCCCGCGTCTTCCTCGCGGCGCTCGGCCCGGCCGCCGCGCACACCGCGCGCCTCACGTTCGCCTCGAACCTGTTCCAGGCGGGCGGCATCGAGCCCGTCACCCAGGGCACGTTCGCGGAGAGCGGCGCGACGGAGGCCGTGCTGTGCTCCAGCGACGCCCTGTACGAGGAGCAGGCGGCCGAGAAGGCAGCGGAGTTGCGCGCGGACGGTGCCTCGCACGTGTTTCTGGCCGGGCGGCCCGGGGAGTACCCGGGTGTCGACGCGTACGTCTTCGCGGGCTGCGACGCCGTGGCCGTGCTCTCCGCGACCCTCGACCGCATGGGAGTGTCCCGATGACCGCCCCTTCCGGCCCGTCCGTCCCCGACTTCTCCGGGATCGACCTGGGCGTCCCGGCCGCCGACGGCAGCCCCGACGAGTGGCGTTCGGCCGTCAAGAACGCCTCCGGCGGGGACGACCTGCTGTGGGAGACCCCGGAGGGCATCGCGGTCAAGCCGCTGTACACCGGCCGCGACCTGGAGGGCCTGGACTTCCTGGAGACGTACCCGGGCGCGGCGCCGTACCTGCGCGGCCCGTACCCGACGATGTACGTCAACCAGCCCTGGACGATCCGCCAGTACGCCGGTTTCTCCACGGCCGAGGAGTCCAACGCGTTCTACCGCCGCAACCTCGCGGCCGGGCAGAAGGGCCTGTCGGTCGCCTTCGACCTGCCCACGCACCGCGGCTACGACAGCGACCACCCGCGCGTGACCGGTGACGTCGGCATGGCGGGCGTGGCCATCGACTCGATCTACGACATGCGGCAGCTGTTCGACGGGATCCCGCTGGACAGGATGACCGTGTCGATGACGATGAACGGTGCCGTGCTGCCCGTGCTGGCGCTGTACATCGTCGCCGCCGAAGAGCAGGGCGTGCCGCCGGAGAAGCTGGCGGGGACCATTCAGAACGACATCCTCAAGGAGTTCATGGTCCGCAACACCTACATCTATCCGCCGAAGCCGTCGATGCGGATCATCTCCGACATCTTCGCCTACACCTCGCAGCGGATGCCGCGCTACAACTCCATCTCCATCTCCGGCTACCACATCCAGGAGGCCGGTGCCACGGCCGACCTGGAGCTGGCGTACACCCTCGCGGACGGCGTGGAGTACATCCGGGCGGGCCGTGAAGCGGGCCTGGACGTGGACGCGTTCGCGCCCCGGCTGTCGTTCTTCTGGGCGATCGGCATGAACTTCTTCATGGAGGTCGCCAAGCTGCGCGCGGCGCGCCTGCTGTGGGCGAAGCTGGTGAAGCAGTTCGACCCGCGGAATGCCAAGTCGCTGTCGCTGCGCACGCATTCGCAGACCTCGGGCTGGTCGCTCACCGCGCAGGACGTGTTCAACAACGTCACGCGCACGTGTGTCGAGGCGATGGCGGCCACGCAGGGCCACACCCAGTCGCTGCACACCAACGCCCTCGACGAGGCACTCGCCCTGCCGACCGACTTCTCGGCGCGGATCGCCCGCAACACGCAGCTGCTCCTCCAGCAGGAGTCCGGCACGACCCGGGTCATCGACCCGTGGGGCGGCAGCGCGTACGTGGAGAAACTGACGTACGACCTGGCGCGCCGGGCGTGGCAGCACATCCAGGAGGTCGAGGCCGCGGGCGGCATGGCCAAGGCCATCGACGCGGGCATCCCGAAGCTGCGCATCGAGGAGGCCGCGGCCCGCACGCAGGCCCGGATCGACTCGGGCCGCCAGCCGGTCATCGGCGTCAACAAGTACCGCGTGGAGTCCGACGAGCAGATCGACGTGCTCAAGGTCGACAACTCCTCCGTGCGCGCCCAGCAGATCGAGAAGCTGCGGCGGCTGCGCGCCGAGCGCGACGAGACGGCCTGCCGGGACGCGCTGGACGCGCTGACCCGGGCCGCCGCGGGCGAGGGCAACCTGCTGGAGCTGGCCGTGCACGCGGCCCGCGCCAAGGCCACGGTCGGGGAGATCTCGGACGCCCTGGAGAAGGTGTACGGCCGGCACGCGAGCCAGATCCGTACGATCACCGGTGTGTACCGCAACGAGACCGGAGACTCCCCGAGCGTGGACCGCACCCGCACCCTGGTGTCCGACTTCGAGGAGGCCGAGGGCCGCCGCCCGCGCATCCTGGTCGCCAAGATGGGCCAGGACGGCCACGACCGCGGCCAGAAGGTGATCGCCACCGCCTTCGCCGACCTCGGCTTCGACGTGGACGTCGGCCCGCTGTTCCAGACGCCCGCCGAGGTGGCCCGGCAGGCCGTGGAGGCGGACGTGCACATCGTCGGCGTCTCGTCGCTGGCGGCCGGTCACCTCACCCTCGTCCCGGCGCTGCGCGAGGCGCTGGCCGAGGAGGGCCGCGAGGACATCATGATCGTGGTCGGCGGCGTGATCCCGCCGCAGGACGTGCCGACGCTGCTTCAGATGGGCGCGGCGGCCGTCTTCCCGCCCGGGACGGTGATCCCGGACGCGGCGTACGACCTGGTCAGGCGGCTGTCGGGCGAGCTCGGGCACGACCTGTGATCGATGTCGACGCGTATGTGAAGGGAGTGCTCGACGGGAAGCGGGCGATCGTCGCCCGGGCCATCACGCTCGTCGAGTCGACCCGGCCGCAGCACCGCGCGCTGGCCCAGGAGGTGCTGACCGCGCTGCTGCCGCACAGCGGCCGGGCCCGGCGGATCGGGATCAGCGGGGTACCCGGGGTGGGCAAGTCGACGTTCATCGACGCCTTCGGCACGCTGCTGACGTCGCTCGGGCACCGGGTGGCGGTCCTGGCCGTCGACCCGTCCTCCAGCCGCACCGGCGGCTCCATCCTGGGCGACAAGACCCGGATGGAGCGTCTGGCCGTGGATCCGGCGGCGTTCGTGCGCCCCTCCCCCACCGCGGGCACGCTCGGCGGAGTCGCCAAGGCCACCCGCGAGTCGATCGTGGTGATGGAGGCGGCCGGTTACGACGTGGTCCTCGTCGAGACGGTCGGCGTCGGGCAGTCCGAGACCGCCGTCGCGGACATGGTCGACACCTTCCTGCTGCTCACCCTCGCCCGCACCGGCGACCAGCTCCAGGGCATCAAGAAGGGCGTGCTGGAGCTGGCCGACGTGATCGCCGTCAACAAGGCGGACGGGCCGCACGAGCGCGACGCCCGGGCCGCCGCGCGGGAACTGGCGGGCGCGCTGCGGCTGATGCACGGCAAGGACGCCTTCTGGACACCGCCGGTGCTGCACTGCAGCGCCCGCGAGTCGACCGGCCTGGACACGGTGTGGGAGCGCCTGGAGCAGCACCGCGCGCTGCTGGACTCCACCGGACGGCTCACCGCCAAGCGCCGTGACCAGCAGGTCGACTGGACCTGGTCCATGGTCCGCGACGAACTCCTCGGCCGGCTGCAGGCCGACCCGGCGGTACGGGCCCTGGCGCCGGTGCTGGAGCAGCAGGTCCGGGAGGGCGAGCTGACCCCGACCCTGGCGGCCGAGCGGATCCTGGGCGCGCTCGGCGGTTCCGGAACGGCGCATTCCTGAGCCCCGACCAGCGGGGACGGCGTTTTCGCACAGCTCGCTTGCATGACTATGCAAAGTGAGACATACTCTTTCTATGTCCAAGGTCCTCACCTCCCTGCCCGCCGGCGAACGCGTCGGCATCGCCTTCTCGGGCGGTCTCGACACCTCCGTCGCGGTCGCGTGGATGCGCGACAAGGGCGCCGTCCCGTGCACCTACACCGCCGACATCGGCCAGTACGACGAGCCCGACATCGCCTCGGTGCCCGGCCGTGCCAAGACCTACGGCGCGGAGATCGCGCGCCTGGTCGACTGCCGCGCGGCGCTGGTCGAGGAGGGCCTGGCCGCGCTGACCTGCGGCGCGTTCCACATCCGCTCGGGCGGGCGGGCGTACTTCAACACCACTCCCCTGGGCCGCGCCGTCACCGGCACGCTCCTGGTGCGGGCGATGCTGGAGGACGACGTCCAGATCTGGGGCGACGGCTCGACCTTCAAGGGCAACGACATCGAGCGGTTCTACCGCTACGGCCTGCTCGCCAACCCGCACCTCAGGATCTACAAGCCCTGGCTGGACGCGGCCTTCGTGACGGAGCTGGGCGGCCGCAAGGAGATGTCGGAGTGGCTGCTCGCCCACGGCCTCCCCTACCGCGACAGCACGGAGAAGGCGTACTCCACCGACGCCAACATCTGGGGCGCCACCCACGAGGCCAAGACCCTGGAGCACCTGGACACCGGCATCGAGACGGTCGAGCCCATCATGGGTGTGAAGTTCTGGGACCCCGAGGTCGAGATCGCCACCGAGGACGTGACGATCGGCTTCGACCAGGGCCGCCCCGTGACGATCAACGGCAAGGAGTTCGCCTCCGCCGTCGACCTGGTCATGGAGGCCAACGCCATCGGCGGCCGGCACGGCCTCGGCATGTCCGACCAGATCGAGAACCGCATCATCGAGGCGAAGTCCCGCGGCATCTACGAGGCCCCGGGCATGGCCCTGCTGCACGCCGCCTACGAGCGGCTGGTCAACGCCATCCACAACGAGGACACCCTCGCCCAGTACCACACCGAGGGCCGGCGCCTCGGGCGGCTGATGTACGAGGGCCGCTGGCTGGACCCGCAGGCGCTGATGATCCGCGAGTCGCTGCAGCGCTGGGTCGGCGCCGCCGTCACCGGCGAGGTGACGCTGCGGCTGCGGCGCGGCGAGGACTACTCGATCCTCGACACCACCGGCCCGGCGTTCAGCTACCACCCGGACAAGCTCTCCATGGAGCGCACCGAGGACTCCGCGTTCGGCCCGGTGGACCGGATCGGCCAGCTCACCATGCGCAACCTGGACATCGCCGACTCGCGCGCCAAGCTGGAGCAGTACGCCGGCATCGGCCTGATCGGCACCGGCAGCCCCACCATCGGCGCCTCCCAGGCCGCCGCGACCGGGCTCATCGGCACGATGCCGGAGCTGCCCCAGGGCGGCGCCGAGGCCATCGCCTCCCGCGGCGAGGTCTCCGACCAGGACGCCTGGCTGGACCGCGCGGCGATGGAGTCGGGCACCGACTGACCGCACGACGGGACAGGGAAGGCCGGCTCGACACCGTCGAGTCGGCCTTCCCGCTGTCGCCGCCCGGTCGCTCAGCGGGACGAGCCCGCCATCTCCGGCACCGGCGCGTCCAGGGCGTCCAGGCCGCGCAGGATGTCCTCCACCCGCTGCTTGGCGTCGCCGAAGAGCATCTGGGTGTTCTCGCGGAAGAACAGCGGGTTCTGCACGCCCGCGTACCCGGCGGCCATCGACCGCTTGAAGACGACCACGTTCGCCGCCTCCCACACGTGCAGCACCGGCATCCCGGCGATGGGGCTGGACGGATTGTCCGTGGCGGCCGGGTTGACCGTGTCGTTGGCGCCGATGACCAGGACGACCGAGGTCGCGGCGAAGTCGTCGTTGATCTCGTCCATTTCGAGGACGATGTCGTACGGCACGTTCGCCTCGGCGAGCAGCACGTTCATGTGCCCGGGCAGCCGGCCGGCGACCGGGTGGATGCCGAAGCGGACCTCGACGCCCCGCTCGCGCAGCTTCCGGGCCAGTTCGGCGACCGGGTACTGGGCCTGGGCGACGGCCATGCCGTAGCCCGGGGTGATGATCACCGAGGAGGCGTCGCGCAGGAGTTCCGCGGTCTCCTCGGCGCTGATCTCGCGGTGCTCGCCCTGTTCGCCGTCGTCGGCCGCGGCGGCGGGAGTGCCGAAGCCGCCCGCGATCACCGAGATGAAGGACCGGTTCATCGCCTTGCACATGATGTACGACAGGTAGGCACCGGAGGAGCCGACGAGCGCGCCGGTGACGATGAGCAGGTTGTTGGCGAGCAGGAAGCCCGAGGCGGCCGCCGCCCAGCCCGAGTAGCTGTTCAGCATGGAGACGACCACCGGCATGTCGCCACCGCCGATGGAGGCGACCAGGTGGGCGCCGAGGGCGAGGGCGATGACGGTGACGGCGATGAGCAGGCCCATGTTCGGGCTCGCCACGAACGCGATGGTCAGCCCCACGAAGGCGACCAGAGCGCCGATGTTCAGCACGTGCTTGCCGGGCAGCGTCAGCGGGCGGGAGGCGATGCGCGCCGAGAGCTTCAGGTAGGCGACGACCGAGCCGGTGAAGGTGACGGCGCCGATGAACACGCCGATGAACACCTCGGCGTGGTGGATGCCGAGCAGCGAGCCGGACAGCTCGGCGTCGACGTCCAGATAGCCGTTCCAGCCGACGAAGGCGGCGGCGAGGCCGACGAGGCTGTGCATGATGGCGATCAGCTCGGGCATGCCCGTCATCTCGACCACCTTGGCCCGCCAGAGCCCGATGCCCGCGCCGACGGCGGTGGCGACGACGATCAGCACCAGTCCGGTGGCGGAGATGCTGCGGGACGCGAGCCCGACCGTGGCGGCCAGGGCGACGACCATCCCGGCGATGCCCCAGACGACCCCGGAGCGGGAGGTGCGGTGCTGCGAGAGGCCGGCGAGGCTGAGGATGAACAGCAGCGCGGCGACGACGTAGGCGGCCTGGGCGGCCGTGTCTGTGGTCATCCCTGATCAGCCCTTCGAGAACATGCCGAGCATGCGGCGGGTGACGGCGAATCCGCCGAAGATGTTGATGCTCGCCAGCAGGATCGCGGCGAACGACAGCACGGTGACGGCGGTGTTCCCGTGCCCGATCTGCAGCAGCGCGCCGACCACGACGATGCCGGAGATGGCGTTGGTGACCGACATCAGCGGGGTGTGCAGGGCGTGGTGAACGTTGCCGATGACGTAGAAGCCGATGACGATCGCCAGCACGAACACCGTGAAGTGGCCGAGGAGTTCGCTCGGGGAGAAGGCCGTCACCAGGAACAGCGCGAGCGCCCCGGCGGCGACCAGGGCGTAGGAGGCCCACGCGGGGCGGGCGGGCTTCGCCGGTGGTTCGGCGGAGGGCGCGGCGGGCTCCTTGCCGGCGGTGGGCGCGGGTGCGGCGGACACCTGGACCGGGGGCGGCGGCCAGGTCTTCTCGCCCTCGCGGACCACGGTGATCGAGCGCTGCACCACGTCGTCGAAGTCGAGGACGAGCCGGCCGTCCTTGCCGGGGGTGAGCAGCTTCATCAGGTTGACGATGTTGGTGCCGTACAGCTGCGAGGCCTGGGCGGGGAGCCGGCCGGGCAGGTCGGTGTAGCCGATGATCGTCACGTCGTTGTCGGTGACGACGGCCTTCCCGGCGACCGTGCCCTCGACGTTGCCGCCCTGGGCGGCGGCCATGTCGACGATGACGCTGCCGGGCTTCATGCGCGCCACGTGCTCGGCGGTGATCAGCCGCGGCGCGGGGCGGCCCGGGATGAGCGCGGTGGTGATGATGATGTCGACGTCGGCGGCCTGCTCGGCGTAGAGCCGCGCGGCGAGCCGGTTGTAGTCGTCGGAGGTGGCCTTGGCGTAGCCGTCGGTGCTCACCTCCTGCTCGGCGGAGACCGTGAGGAACTCGCCGCCCAGGGAGCGGACCTGCTCGGCGACCTCGGGCCGGGGGTCGGTGGCGCGGACCACGGCGCCGAGGCTGCGGGCCGCGCCGATGGCCGCGAGCCCGGCCACGCCCGCGCCGGCCACCAGGACCTTGGCGGGCGGCACCTTGCCGGCGGCGGTGACCTGCCCGGTGAAGAAGCGGCCGAAGGCGTGCGCGGCCTCCACCACGGCCCGGTAGCCGGCGATGTTCGCCATCGAGCTGAGCACGTCCAGGGACTGGGCGCGGGAGATGCGCGGCACGGCGTCCATGGCGAGCACGGTGATCGGCCGCCGGGCCAGCTCCTCGACCAGTTCCGGGTTGAGCGCGGGGCTGATCAGCGCGATCAGTGTCGCCCCGTCGCGCAGCCGCCCGATCTCCTCGCTGGAGGGCCCGTTGACCTTGAGCACGATCTCCGCCTGCCACGGGTCGCCGAGCCGGGCTCCCGCCTCCTCGTAGGCCGTGTCGGAGAAGCGGGACGAGGCCCCCGCTCCCGGTTCGACCACCACGTCGTACCCGAGTGCGGCAAGTCTCCCCACGGTGGCCGGCGTGGCCGCCACCCTGGTCTCGCCCGCAGTGGACTCGGCCGGTATGCCGATCCGCTGGGGTTCCGGTTCCGCTGGGACCATCGTCTGCCTCTCCCGTCGTTCGAGTGCCTGTCCTCCATCGGTGCCCGCATCCTGCACGCTCGACGCGGTATTGGTGGCGGGCCGTGGTCACATGGCCGAGGAGGTCGTCCTCACACCGCCGAGGGGTTGCCGGAGGAGGCACTCGCGGGTATGGCAGCCGGTGCCGTGCGTCTCAGCGCGTGAACAAGTCGGTCGTCCGCTGCTGGATCTCGCGCGGGGTCAGCTCCTCGATCGTCTGCGAGATCATCCAGAGATGGCCGAAGGGATCGGCGAGACGGCCGCCGCGCTGCCCGTAGTGCTGGTCGGCGACGGGATACACCACCGTCGCCCCGCGGCGCAGCATGGCCTCGGCCACGGCGTCGGCGTCCGACACGTCCAGGGCCATGATCACGGGGCTGCCGCCGAGGGTGGGCGGCGCCGGATCGCCGTCGTCGGCGTCCTTGACCGCGATGACCGTGCCGCCGAGCCGCAGCATCGCGTGCACGATCCTCCCGTCGGGGTCGGTGTACCGCTCGATCTCCTCCGCGCCGAGCGCGGCGCGGTAGAACGCGATGGCGCGGGGCCCGTCCGAGACCACGAGGCGGGCGTAGAGGCGGGTGATGGCTGGTTCGTCACTGGTGTTCGTCATGCCCCCACGGTCGCGCGTCCGGGAGGCCGGGGATTGTAGAAATCGGTCGGCCGGGCGAGGAACGTCACCCGGCGAGCGGCACGTGGTTGCGTTCGAGCGGCGAGCGCGGCGCGTAGGCGCTCGGGGTGATCCCGGCCAGCGCGCGGAACTCGTGGATCAGATGCGCCTGGTCGTGGTAGCCGCAGTCCGCGGCGAGGGCCGCCCAGTCCGGCGCCCCGCGCCCGGTGTTCACGCGCCGCAGCAGCCGCTGGAAGCGGCGGACGCGGGCGTACCGCTTGGGCGTGAGCCCGAGCTGCTCGGCGCAGTCGCGGGACAGCCGCCGGGGGGTCCGGCCGAGCCGGTCGGCGACCTCGCCCACGGGGGTGCCGCGGTCGAGCAGCGCCGCGGCGAGGCGGACCGCCGGGTCGGGTTCCAGGGGGCGTCCGGCCTGCCGCAGCAGGGTCCGCTCCAGCTCGCGCAGGCAGGCGCGCGGGCCGTCGGCGGCCCTGGCCGTGAGCAGCCGCTCGCGCAGCACCGCGCCGTCCGTGCCCCACAGTTCGTCGAGTCCGACGAGCTGGTCGCGGACGGCGGAGACCGGGGCGGGGAGGAAGGGGTACGCGCCCGCCGGGCGGAACGCCACCCACACGACGGCGCGCTGCTGCGCCGGGTCGATCAGGGCGGGCTCGCTGTACGGTCCCTGGACGGCCGCTCCCCCGGTACGCCGGTCCGTGCCCCTGAGCGGGGACGAGGACAGGGCGTCCCCGTCCAGGTTCACCAGCAGCTGCGCCCCGCCCGTCGGCAGGGCCAGCTCGGCGGAGTGCGGGAACCGCCCCTCGACATAGCCCAGGGCGCCGATCAGCGGGCCGAGCGCGGGGGCCGCCGGCCGGACCGTGAGGGCGACGGGCCGCTCCCCGGCGAGGGCGCCCGGCGCCGCCGGACCACCGGTCGCGGGACCGCCCGTGCGTGCCATGCGTCCAGCCTACGGCCGGGGTACGACACGGCACCCGCCGACGTGGTCTCCTTGCAGTCCGTGCATGATCACGAGCCGAGGAGGAGACAGCGATGGAACCGGGCGCCGCCCTCGATCCGCTCGATCTGAAGCTGCTGCAGGCGCTCCAGCTGGACGGGCGGGCGCCGTTCAGCCGGATCGCCCAGGTGCTCGGCGTCTCCGACCAGACCGTCGCCCGGCGGTACCGGCGGCTGCGCACCCGGGCCCGGCTGAAGGTGCTCGGCGTGACCGACGAGAACCGCCTCGGCCGCAGCAGCTGGATCGTCCGGCTGCGCTGCACCCCGGACGTGGCCGAGAAGCTGGCGGGCGCGCTCGCCCGGCGCCGGGACACCTCGTACGTCAGCCTCAACTCCGGTGGCACGGAGGTGATGTGCACGATGAAGCCGCGCAGCCGGGAGGCCCGCGACGAACTCCTCCTCGACCGGCTGCAGCGCACCCCGCGCGTCACGTCGGTCAGCGCCCACTGCGTCCTGCACCCCTTCTACGGCGGCGCGCTCGGCTGGCTGAACAAGGCCGACGCCCTCTCCCCCGACGAGCAGGCGGCGTTGCGTCCGCCGCCCGTCGCGGCGCCCGCGGACCCGGTCGTCCTGGACGCGGACGACGAGTCGCTGATCGACGTCCTGCGGCACGACGGCCGCGCCACGCTCACCGAACTGCAGTCGGCCACCGGCCAGTCGGAGTCCGTGGTCAAGCGCCGCCTGGAGTGGCTGCGGTCGACCGGCGTGCTCTACTTCGACGTCCAGCACGACGCCGGTGTGCTCGGCCACGAGGTGGAGGCCGTGCTGTGGCTCACGGTGGCCCCGGCCTCCCTCGCCTCCGTCGGCCGCGTCCTCGCCGGACATCCGCAGGTCCCCTTCGCCGCGGCCGTCACCGGGCAGGCCAACATCTGCGCCGCGAGCCTGCACCGCAGCGCCGGGGACCTGTACACGTACCTGAGCGAGAAGATCGGCGCCCTCGAGGGCGTCCAGTCCGTCGAGACGGCGCTGACGCTGCGCCGCATCAAGCAGCTCTCCTACGAACCGAGACGCACGGGCTCCTCCTAGGGGGTGTCGGGGGTGTCGTCCACCGCCAGCCACACCGCCTGGTCCGGCTCCAGCACGCCGTTCGCCAGGGGGCCGCTGGAGAGGAGGACGGCGGAGTGGCCGGGCAGTGCGTACGGCTCGGCCGAGAGGTTGACCACGCACGCGAAGCCCGGGTCCCGGCTGAAGGACAGGATGCCCTCCGGGGCGTCCCGCCAGGTCATGGTGCCGTCGCCGAGGGCGGCGTGGTCGCGGCGGATGCGCAGGGCCGTGCGGTACAGCTCCAGCATGGAGGCCGGGTCGCCGGTCTGGGCCTCGACGCTCAGCCCGGCCCAGTCGGCCGGCTGGGGCAGCCAGGGGGTGGCGTCGGCGGGGCCGAAGCCGTACGGGGGTGCCTGGCCGGACCAGGGGATCGGGACGCGGCAGCCGTCGCGGCCGCGGTCGGTGTGGCCGGAGCGTTCCCAGATCGGGTCCTGGAGGGCGGACTCGGGCAGGTCCTCGACCTCGGGCAGGCCGAGCTCCTCGCCCTGGTAGACGTAGGCGCCGCCGGGCAGGGCGAGCATCAGCAGGGCGGCGGCGCGGGCGCGCCGGGTGCCGAGCGCGAGGTCGAGCGGGCCCTCGGGTTCGTACCGCGCGTTGGCGAGCCAGCTCCGCGCGGCGCTGCGGCCGTAGCGGCTGGGGTGGCGCATCACGTCGTGGTTGGACAGGACCCAGGTGGCGGGTGCGCCCACCGCGCCGAGCATGGCGAGGGAGTCGTCGATGACGGCGCGCAGGTCCTTGGCGTCCCAGCCGCACATGAGGAAGTCGAAGTTGAAGGCGGTGTGCAGGCCGTCCCGGCGGACGTAGGCGGCGAGGCGTTCGGGGGTGTCCGCCCAGGCCTCGGCCACGAAGGAGCGGTCGCCGGGGAACTCGTCGGCGACCTTGCGCCAGGCGCGGTAGATCTCGTGCACCTCGTCCCGGTCCCAGTGCGGATGGTCCAGGTGCCGGCGTACCTCGTCGCGGCGGGTGAGCGGTCCCGCCACCGCCGGTTCCGCGCGGGGCGGGAGGTCGGGCAGCTCCGGGTGCTTGATCAGGCCGTGGGCGACGTCGATGCGGAAGCCGTCGACGCCCCGGCCGAACCAGAACCGCAGGATCGACTCGAACTCGGCCCGGACCTCGGGGTGCCGCCAGTTGAGGTCGGGCTGCTGGGGTGCGAAGAGGTGGAGGTACCAGTCGCCGTCGGGCAGCCGGGTCCAGGCCGGGCCGCCGAAGCAGGAGACCCAGTCGTTGGGGGGCTGTGCCCCGTCGGGGCCGCGCCCGGGGCGGAAGACGTAGCGCTCGCGTTCGGGGCTGCCGGGTCCGGCCGCCAGCGCCGCCCGGAACCAGGCGTGCTGGTCGGAGGTGTGGTTGGGCACGATGTCGGGGATGACGCGGATCCCGTGCGCGTGCGCTTCCTCGATGAGCCGCTCGGCGTCGGCGAGGGTGCCGAACAGCGGGTCGATGTCCCGGAAGTCGGCGACGTCGTAGCCGTGGTCGGCCATGGGCGACCGGTACCAGGGGTTGATCCATATGGCGTCCACGCCCAGCGCCTTCAGATGGGGCAGGCGGGCGCGGAGGCCGGCGATGTCGCCGACGCCGTCACCGTCGCCGTCGGCGAAGCTGCGGATGTACACCTGGTAGATGACGGCACTGCGCCACCAGGGTGCGGAACGGGGCATGTCACTCCTCGAAGAGGACGGGGGCGGTGGCTACTTGGCGGCGCCGGCGGTGAGGCCGGCGACGATCCGGCGCTGGAAGAGCAGCACCATCACCACCAGCGGGATGGTCACGACGACGCCCGCGGCCATCTGGCTGCCGAACGGCGTCTGGTAGGTGGTGGCGCCGGAGAACTTGGAGATGGCGACGGTCGCGGTCTGCATGCCGGGCTTGTTGGTCATCGACAGGGCGATGAGGAACTCGTTCCAGGCGGCGATGAACGTGATGATCGCGGTGGTGAAGATGCCCGGCGCGGCGAGCGGCACGATGACCTTGCGGAACGCCTGGCCGCGGGTGCAGCCGTCGACCATGGCGGCCTGCTCCAGCTCGTCCGGCATCTGCCGGAAGAACGTGGTCAGGTTCCACACCGCCAGCGGCAGCGTGAAGGACATGCTGGGCACGATCATCGCCTGGTAGGTGTTGATCCAGCCGATGTCCGTGAACAGCTTCAGCAGCGGCACGACGATCGACACCACCGGGAACATCGAGGTGGCGATGATCAGGGTGAGGACCAGCCGCTTGAACCGGAACTCCAGCCGGGCCATCGCGTACGCGGTGAAGGTCGCCAGCAGCAGGGACAGCGCGGTGGTGACGCCCGCGACGATCAGGCTGTTGAACAGCGCCCTGGTGAAGCCCTGGGCCGGGCTGAAGACCGAGCGGTAGTTCTCGAAGGACAGCGGGGAGGGCAGCAGCGACGTGCTGAAGATGTCGCTGGTGCGGCGGAGGCTGGAGACCAGCATCCAGTAGAACGGGGCGAGGCAGTAGGCCACCACCGCGGCGATGCCCAGATACGGCAGCCACTGCCGCCACTTGGCGGTGAGGATCACGCCGTCACCTCCTGTGCCCGGCGGCGTGCCGCCCCGGCCCGGCGCGGCCTGCTCTTCCCGGTGCCGCCGACGTCTCCGACGAGGTCGGCGCCGAGCAGTCGGACGAAGGCGAGCGCGATGAGGAAGACGTAGAGGAAGAGGAGGACGGCGTAGGCGGAGGCCGGTCCGAAGCGGACGTTGGACGCCTCGTTCTGGGCGAGCATGGACAGGGTCTCCACGGAGCCCTTCTGCGCGCCGATGAGGATGTAGGGCAGGTCGAACATCCGCAGCGCGTCGAGGCAGCGGAACAGCACCGCCACCAGCAGCGCGGGTTTCACCAGCGGCAGGGTGATCCGCCAGAACTGCTGGCGGGCGCTCGCCCCGTCGAGCCGGGCCGCCTCGTAGACCTCCTTCGGGACGACCTGGAGGCCGGCCAGGACGAGCAGTCCGATGAAGGGGGCGGTCTTCCACACGTCGGCGATGACGACCGCGATCTTCGCGGAGAAGCCGTCGGCGGTCCACAGCACCTGGTGTCCGAGGAGGACGTTGGCGATGCCGTCGGCGTTGAAGATCCACTTCCAGAGCAGTCCGGAGATGGCCGTGGGGATCGCCCAGGGGACGAGGATGCTCGCCCGCACCAGGCCGCGGCCGCGGAACGCCTTGTGCATGATGAGCGCCATGGCCACGCCGATCACGGTCTCCAGCGACACGGTGACGACGGTGAAGAACGTGGTGTTCCAGAAGGCGTTCCAGAAGCGGGCGCCGGCCTGGGTGAAGATGTCGGTGTAGTTCTTCAGGCCGACGAACGGCTCGGTGGTGCTGATGAATCCGGTTGTGGGGTCCAGTCCCTTGGGCCCGTACAGGGACTCGTCGAGTGCCATGAGCGTCGGGTAGAGGACGACGATCGTCAGGACGAGCAGGGTCGGGGAGACCAGCAGTGCGGCCAGCCGTCCGGAGCCGGCGGTGGCGCGGGAGCGCGGGCTCCCGGCCGCCGGGGACCGGCCGGGGCGGCGGGTGGCCGCCGTCCCGGGACGGGCCGCGGTGTCGTTGCGCGGGATGGTGGTGTCGGCCATGGTCCGCGCCCTACTGGGCCGTCAGCTTCCGCAGGTCGGCCTGGAGGTCCTTGAGCGCCCGGGCGCTGCTCTTCTTGCCGGTGAGCGCGGCGTAGACCTCGTTCTGGATCGCGGCGGTGACGTCGCCGTACTGCACGACGCGGGGGCGCGGGACGGCCTTGGTGATGGACTGCTTGAGGTCGGGCAGGTACGGATACTGCTTGTCCAGTGCCGCGTTGTCGTACAGGTCGGCGTAGGGCGGGGCGAGGGAGGCGTTCTTCAGGAAGTAGGTGGCGCTCTCCTCGCTGGTGAAGTACTTCATGAAGTCCAGGGCGGTGGCCTTGTTCTTGGCGAAGGACGACAGCGCCAGGTCGGAGCCGCCCAGGCTGGAGGCGCCGGGGCCGTTGAGGCCGGGCAGGGGCGCGACGGCGAACTTGCCCTTGATGGCGCTCTTCTGGGCCAGGGAGTACACGTAGGGCCAGTTGTTGAGGAAGACGAGCTTGCCGGACTGGAAGGCCTGCCGGCCGTCCTCCTCCTGGTAGGTGATGGCCTCCTTGGGGATCGTGCCGTCCTTGAAGGACGTGACGAGGAAGTCGAGGCCCTTCTTCGCCTGAGGGGTGTCGACGTCGGGCTTGCCGTTGGCGTCGGTGATCCGGCCGCCCGCGGAGTTCACGGCCTCGGCGAAGTTCACCGTGAGGCCCTCGTACTTCTGGAACTGCCCGGCGTAGCAGGACATGTTCTTCGCCTCGGGGAGCTTGAGCACCTCGGCACAGTCGGCGGTCATCTGCGCCCAGGTGGTGGGGGGTTTCGTGATCCCCGCCTTCTTCAGCAGGTCGGTGCGGTAGAACAGCAGGCCGCCGTTGGAGCTGGCGGGGACGGCGTAGAGCCTGCCGCGGTACGTGCCGGTCTGCACGACCGGCTGGAGCATCCTGCCGAGCGGGAACTGCTGTGCGGGCAGCGGCTCGATCCACTGGTGGGCGGCGAACTCCGACGTCCACACGACGTCGGTGGCGAGGACCGTGTAGGCGTCGGACTTCGTCTCCGCGTTCTGGATCATCTGCTGTCGCTGCGAGTCGGCGTCCGTGGGCAACTGGATGAAGGTGACCTTCTCCTTGGGGTGGGCCTTGTTCCAGCGGTCGATGATGGTCTGGACGGTGCCGGTGGTGTCCTTGCCCGCGACGTAGGTGATGGGGCCGCGGCCCTTGAAGGCCGTCGCCGGGGCGGCCTGCGTGGAGCCGCTGCCGCCGGAGGAGCCGCAGGCGGTGAGGAGGAGTCCGGCGGCGGCGAGCGCTGCGGAACACTGGATCGCTCTGGCGGTGCTGGTCTTCACTGTCTCTCCTGGTCGTGACGTACCGAAGTCGTGACTGTTCCCCCGGAATGGCTTTGGTCATGAGATTGCGTTGCCACGGCATTCCGCTGATAAAAACCACAGGTCGCAGCGGGTAAGAGGCGTCCCTCCGGGGCGACTTCGATCCTGTCGAGACAACGCTTGCACGCTAGGAGCGCCCTGTCGGGAAGTCAATGCGCCCCAACGCCTCAAGAAGGCAAGAATCAGGTGAGACAGCGCTGTCGGGGCGGCCGCTCGGCGCGGGGTTGCTGTGCTAGCGTCCGGCGCATGCCACCAGGTCAGCGGCACCCCACGATGGCCGACGTCGCCGAACGGGCCGGGGTCTCCGTCTCCACCGTCTCGCGCACCCTGCGCGGTCTGACCACCGTCTCGCCGGAGGTCCGTGCCCGGGTCGAACGGGCGGCGCGGGAGCTGGACTTCGCGGCCTCACGGCATGCGGCGAGCCTGGTGACGGGCCGGACGGGCAACGTCGCGGTGCTGGTGCCGACGCTCGCTTCGTGGTTCGTCGGCGCGGCCCTGTCGGGTCTGGGTCTCGTCCTGCGGGCGGCCGGCCTGGAACTGACGGTGTATGTGATCCCGGACATGGCGGAGCGCAGGGCGTTCTTCGAGCATCTCCCCGCCCGGCGCAACGCGGACGCGCTGCTGGTGTTCTCCTTCGACCTCACCGAGGAGGAGACCGGGCGGCTGGACAAGCTCGCCATGCCGGTGGTCTACGTCAGCCAGCACGTCGACGGACGCCCGAGCGTCTACGTCGACGACGTGGCCGGCGCGCTGCGCGGCACCCGGCACCTGCTCAACCTCGGCCACCGCCGGATCGCCTACGTGCAGACGGTGGGCACCGGCGGTTTCTCCTTCAGCTCGCAGGAGCGGCTGGTCGGTTACCGGCAGGCCCTCACCGAGGCGGGCATCCCGTTGGACGAGGACCTGGTGGTCGCCACCCCGGCGGGCGACAAGCGGGGTGCCGCCGAGGCGGTCGGCAGGCTGCTGGGGCTGCGGGAGCCGCCGACCGCGGTCTTCGCCGAGCAGGACGAGGTGGCGGTCGCCGTGATCTGGACCCTGCGGGCGACGCGGATCGAGGTGCCCGGGCAGGTGTCGGTCGTCGGCTTCGACGACCAGCCGGTGGCGCAGTGGTTCGATCTGACGACCGTGGCGCAGTCGCCCTCACGGATCGGCCGGGAGGCCGGCGAGCTCGCCCTGTCGCTCATCAACGACCCGGGCGCGGACCGCGAGCGCCACCTCGTGCTGCCGACCCAGGTGATCCCCCGCGCCACGACCGCGCCGCCTCCCGCCCCGCGGAGCGCGCCGGATCCCCGGCCGCCGTCGCCCTGACGGCGGCCGGGGATGCCGTCGCCCTGACGGCGATCGCCGTGCCTGGACGGACGTCCTGCCAGGACTCTCCGGACGCACCGGCCTGGACTCGGGCGAGAGCGAAGCCGCTGATCCCGGGGACGGTCCGGCTCCCGGCCGACGGCGGCGTCCGCGCGGGGTGTTCGCCGGGCTGTCACCGGTGGCCGTCGAGCGGGTGCGCGCCGAGTTCGGTGCCCGGCTCACGGCGGGCCGCTTCCGCTGTCGAGCGGGCCGGGCGGCGCGGCCGGCAGGCGGCCGGGGCCGGCTCCTGTCCGCAGGGGCCGCAGACGCCGGTGAGTTCGAGGGTGTGCTCCAGTTCCGTGAAGCCCGTGATCCCGGCGAGCCGGGCGGCCCACTCCTCGACGGCCTCCGCGTCCACGGGCCGGCTGCGCCCGCAGCGGCGGCAGATGAGGTGGTGGCGGTGCTCGCCGGCCGACCTTCCCAGGTACAGCCGCTCACCGCCCTCGTCGCGTACGACGTCGACGCGCCCGGCGCGGTCCAGTTCGCGCAGGGTGCGGTAGACGGTGGTGAGGCCGACGGTGCTGCCGGAGTCGGCCAGCAGGGCGTGCAGTTCCTGCGCGGAGACGAACTCCCGGCAGCGGCCCAGGGCGTCGAGCACGGCCCGGCGCTGCCGGGTGCTGCGCAGGCCCGGCGCGGGGACACGCCCCGCCGCCGGGCCCTCCTCCGCTTCGCCCATCAGGGGACTCCTCGCTCGGCCGGCGCGTGTGTCGGCCCACCATGCTAGATGAACATGGTTTTCACGTCGATGCGCGACCCGGCCCTCTCAAGTGCCCCGTCTGTCCGAACCGTTGACGAGGGTAAGAGCCCCACTTATCTTCTGACCGAATTCATGGCCGAATTCACGAACTGCGTTCGAAATCACGGACGCGCATTCACGGACAGAGGCGGCTCGCCCCCACCCCCCGACCCCCTCCGGAGACCTCCCTTGAGACGCAATGCCGTACGGCTGCTCATGGCCGTCCTCGTCGCCCTGGCGACCTGCCTCGCGAGCGCGCCCGCGCAGGCGGCCGTACCCGACTCCCCCGCCGTCACGTACACCAACCCGCTCGCGGAGAAGCGGGCCGACCCGCACATCTTCAAGCACACCGACGGCTACTACTACTTCACCGCGACCGTCCCCGAGTACGACCGCATCGTGCTGCGCCGGGCGACCACCATCCAGGGGCTGAGGACGGCGCCCGAGACCACCATCTGGACCAAGCACGCCAGCGGCGTGATGGGCGCGCACATCTGGGCGCCGGAGATCCACTTCATCGACGGCAAGTGGTACGTGTACTTCGCCGCCGGCGCCACGAACGACGTCTGGGCGATCCGGATGTACGTCCTGGAGGGCACCGGCGCCAACCCGCTCACCGCCGCCTGGACGGAGAAGGGGCAGATCAGGACCCAGTGGGAGAGCTTCTCCCTGGACGCCACCACCTTCGTGGTGAACGGCGTACGCTATCTGGCCTGGGCGCAGCGCGACCCGTCCGTGAACAACAACACGGACATCTACCTGGCGAGGATGGCCAACCCCTGGACGATCACCGGCACGCCGGTGATGCTGTCGCGGCCCACCTACTCCTGGGAGACCGTCGGCTACAAGGTCAACGAGGGACCGGCCGTCATCCAGCGCGGCGGCAAGGTGTTCATGACGTACTCGGCGAGCGCCACCGACAGCAACTACTGCCTGGGCATGCTCACCGCCTCCGCGAGCGCGAACCTGCTGAGCCAGGCGTCCTGGAGCAAGAGCGCCACCCCCGTGTTCGCGAGCAGCGCCGCGACCAGCCAGTACGGGCCGGGCCACAACTCCTTCACGGTCTCCGAGGACGGGAAGAGCGACATCCTCGTCTACCACGACCGCAGCTACAAGGACATCAGCGGCGACCCGCTCAACGATCCCAACCGCCGCACCCGCGTGCAGAAGGTCTACTGGAACGCCGACGGCACCCCGAACTTCGGCATCCCGGTCGCCGACGGGGTCACCCCGCAGCGCTTCTCCTCGTCCAACTTCCCGGACCGGTTCATACGCCACTGGGACTACCGGGCCCGGATCGAGGCCGACGTCACCAAGCTCGCCGACTCGCAGTTCCGCGTCGTGCCCGGCCTGGCCGGCAGCGGCACCGTCTCGCTGGAGTCCGCCAACTTCCCCGGTTACTACCTGCGGCACAAGAACTTCGAGGTGTGGCTGGAGCGCAACGACGGCAGCGCGCAGTTCGCCGCCGACGCCACCTTCCACCGGCGCGCCGGGCTGGCCGACTCGGCGGGGGTCTCGTACGAGTCGTACAACTACCCGGGGCGATACGTCCGCCACTGGGAGTACCTGCTGAACGTGCAGGCGGTGAGCACGGCCACGGACCGGGCGGACGCCACCTTCCACGCCCAGTGACCACCGAGTAAATGCACGTAATGCCCTGATTGTCTTCCCGGTGGGCGGGCACTCAGGGCATGTGCAGACACGAGAGGGCATACGACCGCGCAGGGTGCTGCTGACCGGGTGGTTCAGCTTCCGGGACGGGGAGGCGACCGCCGGGGACGTGCTGGCCCTGCGCCGGGTGGAGGACGTACTGCGGGGGACGGGCATCCCCTACGACATCGCCTGGAGCCCCGGCTTCCGTCCGGAGGCGCTGCATCTGGACCGACTGTGGCCCGAGGACTACTCCCACCTGGTGTTCGTGTGCGGCCCGCTGCACGGGCCGCAGGTCGAGGAGCTGCACCGGCGGTTCGCGCACTGCGTGCGGATCGCCGTCGGCACCTCGGTGATCGACCCCGGCAGCGCGGCCGTGACCGGCTTCCACCGGGTACTGCCCCGCGACGCGCCGGACAGCGAGCCGGTGGAGGACCTCGCGGCCCGCGCCCCGGAGGTCCCGGCCCGGCCGGTCGTCGGGGTGATCCTCACGCACGGGCAGGAGGAGTACGGGCAGCTGCGGCGGCACGGGCAGGTCGCCGAGGAGGTGACGCGCTGGCTCGCCGGGAAGGACTGCGCCCGGCTGGAGCTGGAGACACGGCTCGACACGCACGACTGGCATCTGAGCGCCACGCCCGCGCAGTTGCAGTCCGTGCTGGCCCGGCTGGACCTCGTCGTCACCGACCGGCTGCACGGGCTGGTGATCGCGCTGCGGGTCGGCACCCCGGTGCTGGCCGTCGACCCCGTCGAGGGCGGCGCGAAGATGACAGCGCAGGCCCGCGCCTGCGGCTGGCCCGCGCTGGTGCCCGCCGAGCGGCTGGACGTGCGGCAGTTGGACCGCTGGTGGGACTGGTGCCTGACCGGCGGCCGGGTGACCGCCCGGCAGATCCGCGACGGGTTCCGCGAGGGCACCGTGCCGGACAGCGCGGACCGGCTCGTGGAGGCGCTGGCGCGGCCGGTCCCCGGTTAGCACAGGGGCACCACGGGGCACCCGCTCTTACGTCCCCCTCCCCCCGGAAGGAGAGACGGTCCGGCCGTCCGGAAGGAGACAGCGTGTCCATCGGCCGACTTCCCGAGAACGAGCAGCGCATCCTCGACGAGATGGAACGCGCCCTGCGCCGCGACCGCCGCCTCGACCGCCGGCTGCGCACCCTGCGGCTGAGCCGCCGCCCCGATCCGGCCGGCGTCCTGGCCCGGTTGGGCTCCTACCGTCCCCGGGGCCGGACCGTCCTGGTCCTGCTCGCGGTTTCGGTCGCCCTGATGGTGGCCGGCATGGTCACCTCCGAGCCGGGCGTCATCTGGGCGTTCGCCGCCCTGTGGCCGCTGACCCTGTTCGCGGTGTTCCGGCTGATGTGCCGCTGGTGCGGCAGCTGAGCGTCAGCCCGTGTAGCGGCGGGCCTTCGAGGTCCGCTGGGCCGGTTCGAGCAGGCGCAGCCGGGACTCCACCTCGTGCGGCAGGACCCGGCGTTCGCGCAGCACCCAGGGGAGGGCGGCCGCCGCCTCGGCGAAGGCGCGCAGGGACGCGGTGTCGCGCGGGACCGTGCGGGCCAGGTTCACGGTCCGGCGCAGCGCGGGACCGGCCGGGCGGCGCAGCCAGGTGAACCACAGGGTGTTGCGGATGCCGTGGGTCCGGCGCAGGGTGGCGTCCCGGGCGACGGACGGGTGGTGGTGCACCGCCAGGTGGTCGGCGTACGTCAGCCACCAGCCGTCGGCCGCGAGGTCCGCGGCGAGCAGCTCCTCCTCGCCGCCCAGCCACAGCCGCGGATGGAAGCCGCCCGCGGCCCGGAAGGCGTCGGTGCGCAGCACGGTCGCCGCCGCCAGGAACGAGCCCAGAGCCGGTCCGGGCAGCCAATCCGGTCCGGGGACGGGCGAGTTGCGCAGCTCGTCGACGATCGGGTCGTCGCCGCCGTCGGGTTCGACGACGATCCGGGCCGTGACCGAGCCCAGGGCCGGATGCCGGTCCAGCAGGTCGGCGGCCCCGGTCAGCGATCCGGGTGCCCACCAGGAGTCGTCGTCGCAGAAGGCGATGTAGGGCGTGTCGACCTGCCGGATCGCCAGGTTGCGGCCGACGGCGCCGAGGTTGCGGCCGGGCCGCAGCAGCTTCACCCGCGGATGGTGCTGGGCGACGGCCTCGGCGGTGCCGTCCGTGGAGCCGTTGTCGGTGACGATCACCGGCGGGTCCTCCGGCAGTTCGGCGAGGCGGTCGAGGGTGCGCAGGAGTTCCCGGCGCCGGTTGTGGGTGATGACGACGACGGTCGTGCGGCGGTCGGTCACGTGGACGCTCCCTCCAGCAGGCGCGCGGCCCGCTCCACGTGCGGGGGCAGGGGCCGGCGGGCGCGCAGGGCGGCGGGCAGGCGGGCCAGCGTCCCGCGCAGGGCGCGCCGGGCGTGGTCGTCGTGCCGGGCCTCGGAGGCCAGGGCGCGGGTGCGGGCCAGCGCGTAGGGCACGGGGCGGCGCAGCCAGGCGGTGAGCAGTTCGTTGCGGCGCTGGACGGCGTTGCGGCCGCTGCGCGGCGCGGGCGCCGGGTGGTGGTGGGCGATGACGTCCGGGCAGTGGGTGACGCCCCAGCCGCGGGCGGCCAGGTCGTAGGCGAGGAGGGTCTCCTCGCCGCCGAAGAACAGCAGCCGGTGGAAGCCGCCCGCGTCGAGGTAGGCGCTGCGGCGGACGACGGAGGCGCAGGCGAGGAAGCCCAGGACCTGGGTTCCGGGCAGGTCGCCGACCCGGCCGAGCGGCGAGTCGGCGAGCACCTCGTTGAGCGGGTCGGGGTCCGCGGTCGGGCCGACCAGGGTGCGGGCGGAGATGAGGCCGAGCCGCGGGTGTTCCTCGAACAGGCGGGCCGCCGTGCTCAGGGCGCCGGGTGCCCACCAGGAGTCGTCGTCGCTGAACGCCACGTACGGGGTGTCCAGGGCCCGGGCGCCGTAGGTGCGGGCGAGGGCGCCGTGGTTGAACGGCAGCGCCAGGACGCGGACCTGCGGGAAGTCGCGGGCGAGCATGGCGCGCGTGTCGTCGGTGGAGGCGTTGTCGGCGACGAGGATCTGGGGGCGTTCGGGCAGGTTGCGCAGGTGCCGCAGGGCTCCGGCGAGGGCGGCGGAGCGGTTGCGGGTGGCGATGACGATGCCGACGGGGCTCGGGTCCGGGTTCGGGACGGTCATCGGGCGGGTGCCTCCCTCACTGGTGTCGGATGCCGGGCAGTTCGTCGACGGCGCGCAGGACGTCGTCGGGGGTGATGCGCAGCAGCGCGGGGTCCGGGCGGCGGCCGTGCGGGTCGCCCTCCGGGCCGTACCACAGGGCGCGGTGGCGCGGGCCGGGCGGTGGGCCCCAGCGGCTCGGGGGGACCGGGCCGAAGAGGGTGACGGAGCGCGTGGCGTGGGCGACCGCCAGATGGGCGATGCCGGTGTCGCCGCTGATCACGACCTGGGCGTCGGCGACGAGCGCGGACAGCCGGCCGAAGGGGAGGCCGCCGCCGAACACGTCGGTGTCGGGCAGGGCGGCCTGCTTGGCGAGCCGGGCCACGAGGTCGCCCTCGTCGGCGCCGCCGGTCACCACGACCCGCAGGCCCCGGGCGCGCAGTCCGGCCGCGACGTCCGCGTAGCGCTCGACGGGCCAGCAGCGGGCCGGGGATCCCGCGCCGGGGTGGAGCACGGCGGCGCCGGGGGCCGGGGAGGCGGTGCGCGGGCGGGGCAGGAGCAGGTCGGCGGGGTCGGCGTCGATGCCGTACGCCTGGAGCAGGCGGCACCAGCGGTCGCGTTCGTGTTCCTCCGCGTACCAGGGCGGGCCGTCGACCTCCGGTGTGTCGGGGTGGGCGAAGGCGAGCAGCTTCAGCGGGCGCAGCTCCATGAGCAGCCGGTGGCTGGGCGGGCCGTTGCCGTGCAGGTCGACGGCGACGTCCGGCGGCGGGCCGGTCCAGTCGAGCGACCGCGGTACGGCCCGTCCGGGCGCGGCGGCGGGCAGCAGGCGGTCCACAGCCCCCGTCACCGCGGCGACCGGCTCCAGTTCGGCGGGCGCGGCCAGCACGAGTTCGTGCCCCGGGTAGGCCCGCCGCAGGGCCCGCAGGGCGGGGACCCCGGCGAGCAGGTCGCCGAGGCCCAGGGCGCGCAGGACGAGGAGGCGGGGTGCGGTGGCGTGGGGTGCCGTGGCGTCGGGCGCCGTGGCGTGGGATGCCATGGCGTGGGGTGCCGTGTCCGGTGTCATGGCAGCAGACTGCCGCCTGCCCTCGGTGTCCGCCCCCGCGACCGGGCTCATCGGGTGCGTCATCGTGCTCCTTCCGCAGCCCTTTCCATCAGGGCCGTCGAGGAACGGCCGTCGAGGTACGGGAGCAGGACCGCCTGGCCGCCCCACTCCTGGAGGAGGGCCGCTTCGGGGAGGTCGGCGGCCGCGTAGTCGCCGCCCTTGACCCAGACGTCGGGACGCAGGTCGGCGAGGAGCCGTTCGGGGGTGTCCTCGTCGAAGACGGCGACCGCGTCGACGCAGGCCAGGGCGCGCAGCACGCGGATCCGGTCGGCCAGCGGGTTCACCGGGCGGCCGCCGCCCTTGCGGCGCCGTACCGAGGCGTCGGAGTTGACGCAGACGACGAGGCAGTCCCCGAGCCGCCGGGCCGCCTGGAGGAGGCCGACGTGGCCGGCGTGCAGCAGGTCGAAGCAGCCGCCGGCGGCGACGACGGTGCCGTGCGCGGCGCGGACCCGGGCGGCCAGGGCGTGCGGGTCGTCCGTCGTCGGGGCGGACGTTCCGGCGGGGCGTCCGCGCTCGGCACCGCCGCCGCACCGCCCGCCGCGACGAAGCCGGTCGCGGCGCCACGGCGCCCCTCGACGGCCTCGGCGACCAGGACGCCGTCGGGCGAGCAGCCCGGCCGCCGTGGCGGCGAACCGGTCGCCGGCCCCGCAGCTGTCACCGGGGTGCGCGGCGGGCGCGGGGACGAGCAGCGGGTGCTCGCCGTAGGACAGCAGGGCGCCGCGCGCGCCGAGCGTGACGGCGACGGCCGCGGCCCGCCAGTGCCGGACGAGGACGGCGGCGCTGTGGGCGGCGGCGCGCAGGTCCCGGCGGGGTGTGCCGTCCTGCGGGGCGAGGGCGTGGGCCTCCTTCTCCGCCGGGGTGACCAGCCGGGTGCCCGGCACGGGCGGGCCGCCGCGCGGGTGCGGGTCCCAGACCAGGGGCGGGCGGGCGTTGAGGTCGTCGCGGAGGGCGTCGGCGGCGCCGCGGCCGTAGTCGGAGACCAGGACGGCGGGCGCGGCGCGGACGGCCTCGCGGGCGGCGTCCGTGGCCGCGCGGGTGCGGCCGGCTCCCCGGTCCAGGCGGACCACCGGACGGTCGTGCGCGAGGACCCGGGTCTTCTCGGGCAGGGGTCCGGTCAGGGGCAGCGGGACGAGGGTGAGCCAGGGGTCCAGGAGGCGGCGCAGTTCACGGCTCGCGGGGTCGTCGCCCATGCCCGCCACGAGCGTGACGTCCCGGCCGTCGCGGGCCGCGAGGTAGGCGGTGAGGGCGGCGCCGCCGGGCCGGGTCCGCTCCCCGCAGTCGTCGACGACCGGCACGGGCGCGTCGGGCGCGAGGCGTTCGGCGCGGCCGGTCAGGTCCCGGTCCAGCAGGGCGTCACCGACGACGACCAGGGGTGCCTTGCCGTTCATGTCACCTCCCGCCGTCGCCGGTGCGCCAGGTGCCGCGTTCCACCGCCGCGTCGAACGCCGCGCACACCATGTGCACGGCGACCAGGTGGAGTTCCTGGACGGTGGCGGCCGTCGGCGCCTCGACGCACAGCGACTCGTCGCTGCCCGCGAGCAGCGGGTTCGGCGCGGGTCCGGTGAGCGCCCACACGCGGACCCCGGCCGCGCGGGCCGCGTCGGCCGCGGACAGCAGGTTGGCGCTGGCGCCGGAGGTGGACAGCAGCATCAGGACGTCGCCGCGGCGGCCGTGGGCGCGGACCTGGCGGGCGAACACCTCGTCCACGCCGTAGTCGTTGGCGATGGCGGTCGTGCTGGAGGTGTCGGCGTGCAGGGCCAGCGCGGAGAACGGCGGCCGGTCGTCGCGGTAGCGGCCGACGAGTTCGGCGGTCAGGTGCTGGGCCTGGGCGGCGCTGCCGCCGTTGCCCGCGGCGAGCAGCCGGCCGCCGCCGGTGAGGACCGCGGCCAGGCGCTCGCCCCACCGCTCGGTGATGTGCGCCGAGGCGCGGAACGCGGTCAGGGCGTCCTGGAGTTCGTCGCAGTGCCCGGTGACGGGCGGGTGCACGGTCATCACGCCACCTCCTTCTGCTGTGCGTGTCCGGCGAGGACCTGACGGTGGACCTGCTCGACGCCGTCGGCGACGCGCCGCCAGGTGTAGTGGGTCAGGACGCGTTCGCGGCCGGCGGTGCCGTAGCGGCGGCGCAGTGCGTCGTCGGTGAGGAGTTCGCGTACGGCGGCGGCGACCGACTCGGGGTCCTGCGGCGGGACGAGCCGGCCCGTGGTGCCGTCGGCGACGCTGTCGCGGTGGCCGCCGACGTCGGTGGCGACGACGGGCACGCCGCAGGCCATGGCCTCCAGCGGCACGATCCCGAACGGCTCGTAGACCGGGGTGCACAGCACCAGGTCGGCGCTGCCGATCAGGGCGGGCATGGCGGCCGGGTCGACCGCGCCGAGCAGCCGCACCCGGTCGGCGACGCCGGTGCGTTCCGCGAGGCGGCGCAGCCGCCGGGCCTCCGGGTCGTCGTCCAGCAGGCCGGCCGCGGGGCCGCCCGCGATCAGGAGTTCGGCGTCGGGGACGCGGGCGAGGGCCCGGACGGCCTGGTCGTAGCCCTTGCGCGGGACGAGGCGGCCGCAGGCGAGGAGCCGGTGCGGCCGTCGGCGGGCGGGGACGCCGTCGGGCGGGGCCCCGGGCCGGAACTGGTCCGCGTCCACCCCGCAGGGCACCACCGAGACCCGCGAGCGCGGCACGCCCAGCTCGGCCAGTTCGTGCACCTCGTCGCCGCAGGTGGCCAGGACGCGGGCGCAGCCGCGGCCGATCTGCCGCTCGATGCCGACCCGTTCGGGCGGACTGGTGTCGCGCCGGCCCTGGTGGCGGCGCTTGACGGTGCCCAGGGCGTGGAAGGTCTGCACGACGGGCACGCCGTGCGGGTGGGCGCCGATCCGGGAGGCCATGCCGGACATCCAGAAGTGGGCGTGCACGACGTCGGGACGCTCGCGGGCCCAGGCCCGGGCCAGCCAGGCGCCGAAGGCGGGCATGTGCGGGAAGAGGTCGTCCTTGGGTACGGGGGTGGCCGGCCCGGCGGGCACGTGCTCGACGAGGGCGCCGCCGGGCAGCGGCACGCGGTCGGGCAGGTCGGGCGCGTCACGGCGGGTGTAGACCGTGACGTCGTGGCCGCGGCGGGCCAGTTCCTCGCTCAGGCGCGCCACGTACACGTTCTGGCCGCCGGCGTCGACGCCGCCGAGCGCGGCGAGCGGGCTCGCGTGCTCGGACACCATGGCGATCCTCATCGGGCCACCTCCTTCAGCAACCGCTCCCAGTCGTCCAGGAAGCGGGACAGCCCATAGCGGGCGAGCGCCGCCGCCCGCGCGCCCTCGCCGACCATCCGCGCGTGCAGCGGGTCGGCGAGGAAGTCCCGTACGGCGTCGGTAAGTTCCTCGATCCGGTTGGAGACCACTCCGGCGCCGGCGGGTACGGCCTCGGTGACCTCGGTGGTGGCGAGCGCGACCACGGGCATGCCCAGGTGCATCGCCTCCAGCAGGGACAGGCCGAGGGAGGTCCAGCGCACGGGGTGGACGTAGACGCGGCGGCGGGCCATCGCCGCGTGCAGCTCCGCCTGGACGAGTTCGTGGCTGCGGCAGCGCTCGGCGAGGATGCCGAGCCGGTCCGCGAGCCCCTCGGTGTTCATGCCGAAGACGTCCAGCGGGGCGGCCTCGGCGAAGGCGGGCAGCAGGTCGGTGCCGGTGGTGCGGCCGCGCCGCAGGGGCTCATTGACGGCGACGGCGGCGCGTTCCAGTTCCCCGGTCCACAGCGGGCCGGGGTCGATGATGCCGTGTTCGATGACGGTGCTGGGGGTGGCACCGGCGTCCCACATCAGCCGGTTGAAGTGCGTGACGTGGACGAGGGTGGCGCCGGGGATGTCCGCGGCGGGGTGCCGGGTGTCGGGCACGTCGCCGTGCGGGGCGTTGTGCTCCAGGTACACCAGCGGCGGGCGGCGGCCCAGCCACCGGTCGACCAGGGCGAGTTCGTGCGGGCGCTGCAGCACGACGGCGTCGATGTGCTCGTCGCGCAGCCGCTCGGGCGGCACCTCGACGACGGAGTCGGGCCAGTCCCAGGTGCGGGCGCGGCCGAGGCCGTCGGGTCCGCGGTCGGGGGTGACGGGGACGACGTACGTGTGCGGGCCCTGCACGAAGGCGGTGGTCCACGATCCGTGCACGTGCCAGAGCAGGATCCTCATGTCTCCCCCCGCAGCTTCTCGACGGCGGTCACCACGTCGTGCGCGGTCACGGTGTCCAGGCAGGGGTGGCCGGGCACGGGGCACTCCCTGGCCCTGCTGTCCGCGCACGGCGCGTCCTGGTCGCCGAGCAGCACGTACGGCACGCCGTACGGCCGCCAGCGTTCGGCCGGCACGACCGGCGCGAACAGGGACACGACGGGGGTGCCGACGGCGGCGGCGAGGTGGGCGGGGCCGGTGTTGCCGGTGACGACGGCGTCGGCGCCCGCGAGGACGCCGGACAGTTCCGCCGCGCCGGTGCGGCCGCCGAGGTCGAGGGCGTGCTCCCCCGCGACGTACGCGGTCAGGTCCCTCTCCCCCGCGCTGCCGGTCACCACCACCCGGTGTCCGGCGGCGGCCAGTTCGCGCACCGCCTCGGCGCAGCGCTCCGGGCTCCAGGCGCGGGCGGGGACGCTGGCGCCGGGGTGCAGGACGACGTACGGTCCGGGGCCGGTGAGCCCGGCGGTGGCGGGCGGCGGCAGCACCCGGAGCCGGGTGTCGTCGGCGGGCGGGAATCCGGCGGCCCCGGCGAGGTCGAGGGCGGCCTCGGCCTCGTGGGCGTGCGGGGCGCGGTGGTGCCGTACGTCGAGGAGGGAGCCGGGGTAGTCCTCGCTGTCGGCGGCGATGCAGCCGACGCCGGCCAGGCGCAGCAGCAGGGCGGCGGGCAGCGGGGACTGGTGGAAGGAGGTGAGGATGAGCGCGGTGTCGGCGTCGATGGTGTCGATGAGCTGCTCGACCTCGCCGCGGCCGACGGGCGGGGGATCGAAGCCCACCCAGGGGGCGTCCCAGACGAGGATGTCGTCGACGCCGGGCAGCAGGCGGGCGGCGGGGGCGCCGCGCGGTCCGCACAACAGGGTGACGGTGTCGGCGCGGGCGGCGACCGCGCGGATCGCGGGTCCGGCGAGCAGCACGTCGCCGAAGCTGTCGAGGCGGGTCACGAGGGCTTTCACCGGCACCTCCCCTGGCCCGGGCCGGTGGTGAAGGCCTCCTGGATGGGGCGTTCGTCGGCGAGGACGCGGCCCCGGGGCGGTCCGTCGAGCACCGCGCGGACGGCGGTGAGCAGGTCGGGGGCGACGTGGTCGGCCGCCGCGGTCTCCTCGGGGCGGGTCTGCGCGGTGGGGACGAGGATGCCGTGGGCGCCGGCCCGGCGGGCGGCCTCCACGTCGGCGCCGATGTCGCCGATGACGACGAGGTCGGCGGGGGCGGTGCAGATCCGTCCGGCCGCCCACAGCACCATGCCGGGCTCGGGTTTGCGGCAGTGGCAGCCGTCGTCGGGGCCGTGCGGGCAGACGGCGAACACGTCGAAGGGGCCGAGGAGTTCGTCGACGCGGTGGTTGACGTTCCGCACGTCGGCGTCGGTGAGCAGGCCGCGGGCGACGCCGGACTGGTTGGTGACGACGCCGGTGCGGATGCCGCGCGCGCGCAGCAGGGCGAGGGCCTCGCGGGCGCCGTCGACAGGGCGGACGCGGTCGGGGTCGGCGTTGTAGGGGACGTCCTCGACGAGGGTGCCGTCGCGGTCGAACAGCACGGCCTTGACCGGGCTCATCGTGCCACCTCCTGCCAGGCGTGGGCGTGGCGGTGGCGCCATTCGCCGGTCAGCCGGTGCCAGGTCGCGGCGGGCGGGATGAGCACGCTGGTCGCCAGCATCGTCGTCACCTCGCGGCGGGTGCGCGGTCCGGGGGCGATGCGGGCCCGGGCGAACTCAGCGGTGCCGGCGGCCCAGCCGAGCGCGCAGGCCGTGGCGGCCCGGGCGTGCCCGGTGGCGGCGAGGGCGCACGCGGCGACGCCCGCGGTGGTGATCGCGGCGTGCTTGCGGATCCGGCCGCGCGGCGCGACCGCCTTGTCCCACCAGTCGCGTCCGTGCAGATGCCGCATGAGGGCGTCGTCGGCGTTGCCGCGCTGCTGCCGTACGGACACCCAGCGGTCGGCGGGGCGCACGGGGTGGCGGGTGGTGCGCCGGCCCTGGCGGATGCGCCAGCCCGCGTCGAGGACGCGCAGCGCGAGGTCGGCGTCCTCGCGGAAGGCGCGCCGGAAGCGTTCGTCGAAGCCGCCGACCTGTTTGAGGGCCTCGGTGCGGTAGGCCATGTCGGCGGTGATCCAGTGGGCCCGGGCGAGTCCGGCGGTGCCGCGTTCCCAGTCGGTGGGGCGGCGTTCGCCGGGCAGGGGCACGGCGATGACGCCCTGGACGCCCGCGATGTCGGGGGCCGCCTCGGCGAGGTCCTCGGCCAGCTGGTCGCACCAGTGGGGCCCCACCTGGACGTCGTCGTCGAGGAACACGGTCCACGGCGCGGTCACGGCCCGCAGCCCGGTGTTGCGGGCGGCGGCGGGCCCACGACCGCCGCCGCCCAGCACGGTGGTGCGCTCCCGCAGATCGCCGAGGACGCTCAACGGGTGCTCCAGCTTCCCGGGTTCGGGGGAGGGCCGGTCGTCGACGAGGACGATCTCCTCGGGGCGCGGCCCGGTCGCGGCGGCGAGGGCCGCGAGGCAGTCGGCGAGGGTGTCCCGCACGAGGGTGGGGATCACCACGGCGTACGGGGTCATGCGGCGGTCCTCCCTCCGTCGTACGCGCGAGAGCGGCGGACCGCGTACGGCCCGATGGCCAGCAGGTCGACGGGCGCGGACCCGAAGCACTCCAGGGCGTCGCGCGGGTCGTCGACCATGGGCCGGCCGGCGGTGTTGAGGCTGGTGTTGACGACCACGGGCAGCCCGGTGCGTCGTTCGAAGGCGCGCAGCATCCGCGCCACGAGCGGTTCGCGGCGTTCCTCGACGGTCTGGATGCGGGCGGTGCCGTCCACGTGCACCACGGCCGGGATGCGCTCGCGCCACCGCTCGGCGACGTCGTGCACGAACAGCATGTACGGGCTGGGCAGCGGGCCGCCGGAGAACAGTTCGGCGGCGCGGTCGGCCAGCACCATGGGGGCGACGGGCCGGAACTCCTCGCGTCCCTTGACGTGGTTGAGGCGTTCCAGGTTCTCGGCGCGGCCGGGGTGGGCGAGCAGGGAGCGGTGCCCGAGGGCGCGCGGGCCGTACTCGCTGCGGCCCTGGAACCAGGCGACGACACCGTCCTGGGCGAGCACTTCGGCGACGGTCTCGGCGATGTCGTCGGGCTCCTCGTAGGGGACGGCGGCGGTGTCGAGGCGGGCGCGCAGTTCGTCGTCGCTCCAGCCGCGGCCGAGGTCGGCGCCGGGCATGGGGGCGGGCCGTCCGGTGTGCGCCGCGGCGTGGTGCAGGGCGCCGCCGAGGGCGGTGCCGGCGTCACCGGCGGCGGGCTGCACCCAGACGTCCCGGTAGGGCCCCTTGGCGGCGATCTTGGAGTTGGCGACGCAGTTGAGGGCGACTCCCCCGGCCATCGCCAGTGCCTCGCCGCCCGCCTCGCGGTGCAGCCAGTCGACGAGCTCCAGCAGGACCTCCTCCAGGACGGCCTGGGTGCTGGCGGCGAGGTCGGCGTGGCCTTGCGTCCATGCCTCGCCCGGGGCGCGGGGCGGGGCGAAGGACGCCCAGTCGACGCCGTGGGCGCGGAAGCCGCCGTGGCCGGTGGGGTGGACGTACTGGCGCAGTCCGGGCAGGAAGCGCGGGGTGCCGTAGGAGGCGAGGGCCATCACCTTGTACTCGTCGCTGCTGCGCAGGAAGCCGAGGTGCTCCGTCAGCTCCTCGTAGACCAGTCCCAGCGAGTCGGGCAGCGCCTGGGTGGCGAGGGTGTCGAGCGTGCCGTCGTGGTAGCGGCCGGCCAGGTGGGAGGCGGCCTCGCCGCGGCCGTCGAGGACGAGGACGGCGCTGTCGGGGTGGGGGGAGGCGGGCCCGGCGGAGGCGGCGTGGGCGACGTGGTGGGGCACGAAGACGACCCGCTCGGGGTCCAGGCCGGGCAGGGCCTCGGCGAGGAACTCGGGGGCGCGGCGGGCGTACTCCAGGCGCAGCGGATCCCAGGGGTCGTCGAGGCCCATGTCGCGGGCGGGGCGGGCGAGCGCCGGGTCGAAGGAGTAGGTGACGGCGTCCAGGTCCTCGGGTCGCAGTCCCGCGTGCTCCAGGCACCAGCGGGCGGACAGCTCGGGCAGCTCCCACGCGGAGAACGGCAGCGGGCGCTTGCCGTGCTTGCGGCGGCTGAAGCGCTCCTCCTCGGCGGCCGCCACCGTGTGGCCGTCGACGACGAGAGCGGCGGCCGGGTCGTGGAACAGGGCGTTGATACCAAGGATGCGCATGGGGGGTGTGCTCCGTCCCGAGCGGCGTGTGACGACTACGGTGCTGGCGAGTGCCGCGGTGCAGCTGTCTCAAACACTTGGAGCCAACTGTCGGCACAAAGCCGGATTTTTTACTTTCTGTCGGTTGACGATGACCGCTCTGTGACCGGCTCAGGCCGCGACGGACCGCGAGAACCAGCCAATGGTGCGCTCCAGCCCTTCGCTCCAGCCGACACGGGGGTGCCAGCCGAGCCGTTCCCGGGCCAGCCGCGTGTCGGGGCGGCGCCGACCGGGGTCGTCGACCGGGCGGTCCACGAACCGGATGCGGGAGGCGGAGCCGGTGAGCTCGACGATCCTGCGGGCCAGCTCCAGCATGGTGATCTCGTCGCCGCCCCCGATGTTCACGGGCCCGGTCTCGTCGGCGGCGGCCAGCGCGAGCACGCCCTCCACGGTGTCGTCGACGTAGCACAGGGAGCGGGTCTGCGCGCCGTCGCCGGCGACGGTCAGGGGCATGCCGTCGAGGGCCTGCGCGATGAAGGTGGGCACGGCGCGGCCGTCGCCGGTGCGCATGCGGGGCCCGTAGGTGTTGAAGATGCGGACGATGGCGGCGTCGGTGCCGTGGACGCCGCGGTGGGCGGTGACCAGGGCCTCCGCGAAGCGCTTGGACTCGTCGTAGACGCTGCGCGGCCCGACCGGGTTGACGTTGCCCCAGTAGCCCTCGTGCTGCGGGTGCTCCAGCGGGTCGCCGTAGACCTCGGAGGTGGAGGCGAGGACGAGGCGGGCGCCGTCGGCGCGGGCCCGGTCCAGCGCCAGGCGGGTGCCCGTGCTGCCGACGTCGAGGGTCTCCAGCGGCAGCCGGAGGTAGTCGGCGGGCGAGGCGGGGCAGGCGAAGTGCAGCACGAGGTCGTACCGGCCGGGCAGGGCCCGCCAGACCGCCGGGTCGGTGGCGTCGCCGGGCACGAAACGGAAGCCGGGCCGCTGCTCCAGTTCGGCCACGTTGGCGCGGGAGCCGGTGGCCAGGTTGTCCAGGCACACGACGTCCGTGCCGGTGTCGAGCAGCCGCGCGCACAGATGGGACCCCACGAATCCGGCGCCACCGGTCACCAGCGCCCGGCGCCACGCTTGTCCGCCCATGGGGCTCTCCCTCCACTCGCTTTCACTTGCGTGACGGCGCGAGTAACCAGAGGGGGCGCCGAGACACTATGAACAGCGTGTATAAACCGCACGACGACCGACGCTTCGGCGCCGAAAAGGAGTTGCGTCCGCCGTCGCGCGCGGGGAGGGTGCGAGGGCGTCGAAGGGAGACCCCGTGTCCGACATCCCCGCCGTCCAGGAGGTCGCCGTCGCGGACCGGGACGCCGGCCCGTACGGCATCACGACCGGGCCCGACGGGGCCCTGTGGCTGACCTTCGTGCACGGCGGCCGGATCGGACGCCTCACCCCGGACGGCGAGCTCACGGAGTACCCGCTGGACTCGCCGTCCTGCCGCCCCGCGGTCATCACGCCCGGCCCGGACGGGGCCCTGTGGTTCACCCGCCTCGGGGACCACCGGATCGGGCGCGTCACGGTCGACGGCGAAACCGAGTCGTTCCGGCCGCCGACACCCGACTGCGGCCCGTACGGCATCACGGCGGGCCCGGACGGCGCGCTGTGGTTCACGCAGATGAACACGGACCGCATCGGGCGGGTGACGCCGGAGGGCGCGTTCACCGAGTTCGCCCTCCCGGTGACGGGCGCCTACCCCTCGGCCCTCACCACCGGCCCGGACGGCGCGCTGTGGTTCACCCTCAACCAGGCCGACGCCATCGGCCGCATCACCGTCGAGGGCACCGTCGTCCTGCACCCCCTGCCCACCCCGGGCGCCGCACCGGTCGGCATCACGAGCGACGGCACGGACCTGTGGTTCGTGGAGATCGCCGCGGGCCGGCTGGGCCGCATCTCACCGGCCGGCCGGGTCGAGGAGTTCCCCCTCCCCGACCCCGCGTCCCGCCCCCACGCCCTCACCACCACCGGCCCCGGGGACTGCTGGTTCACCCTGTGGGCCGCCGACCGCGTCGCCCACCGCGCCCCGGACGGCACCCTCACCGAACACGCCCTGCCGTCCCCGGCCTCCGAACCCCACGGCATCACGGTGGGCCCCGACGGCGCGCTCTGGGTGGCCCTGGAGGCGGGAGCGGTGGCCCGGGTGGCTCCCTAGGCACACCGGCCGTTCAACCGGTTCCCTACGATCGTGGCGTGGTGGACATCCTGCTTGAACGTACGGTCCCGCTGCCCCTCGACGAGGCATGGCGGCGGGTCACGCAGTGGCGGCGGCACGGGGACGTGGTGCCGCTGACGGCGGTCAGGGTGGAGCCGCCCGCGCCGACCCGGAGGGGCACGCTCGTCGTGGCCCGTTCGGGTGTCGGGCCGCTGGCCTTCGACGATCCGATGGAGGTCACGGTCTGGCAGCCGCCGCAGGACGGGGCCGCGGGGCGGTGCCGGCTGGAGAAGCGGGGGCGGGTCGTACTGGGCTGGGCGGAGCTGGAGGTGCGCCCGGGGCCGGGGGGCCGGGCCCGCGTGGTGTGGCGGGAGGAGATCCGGGTCCGTCCGCTGCCCTCCCTCTTCGACGGCCTGCTGCGGCGATCCGCCCGGTATGTGTTCGGGCGGGCACTGAACCGGCTGCTCAGACAGGCGTGACGCCCCGGCGGCCGCCCGGGCGGAACTTTCTTCCAAGACAGGGCCGCCGAAGTCGGCGAACGTAGAGGCATGCGCAGTGAAGAAACGGAGGCCCGGCTCGGCTGGGAAGTCGCCCTCCCCCTGGACGGCACGTCGCTCGGCGGCGTCCGGATGGCGGGGTTCCGGGATCGGGCCGCCGTCGGACTGGACCTGCACGTGCTCCCGCAGCCGGCGGTGATCGTCGTCCTCGGGTTCGGGGAGGAGCCGCTCTCCGTCGAGGGCGGCACCGGCCGGCGGCCCCTGCGGAGCCTCGTCGCCGGGCTGTCACCGGGGGCGGCCCGGATCCGGGGCGAGGGCGTCGAGTGCGTCGAGATGCGTCTGTCGCCCCGGGCCGCCTACGCCCTGCTGGGCGTGGGCCCGCGCGAGCTGGACGGGTCCGTCACCGACCTGGAGGAGCTCTGGGGCCGGGACGAGCGGCGGCTGCGCGAGCGGCTGGCCGACGCCCCGACCTGGCAGGAACGCCTCACACTGGTGGACGGCTTCCTCGCCGAACGGGCCGCCCGCGCACCGGTGATGGCGCCCGAGGTCGCCGCCGCCTGGAACACCATCGTGGCCCGGCGCGGCCGGGTACGGGTCGCCGATCTCGCCGCCTCCTGCGGCTGGAGCCGCAAGCGGCTGTGGGCACGGTTCAGCGACCAGATCGGCCTCACCCCGAAGCGCGCCGCCATGCTGGTCCGCTTCGACCACGCCGCCCGTGCGCTCAGCGCGGGCGCCCACCCCGCCGACGTGGCCCTGGCGTGCGGCTACGTCGACCAGCCCCATCTCCACCGTGACGTCCTGGCGTTCGCCGGATGCACGCCCACCGCCCTGGCCGGCCGCCCCACCACGGCCGGCTGACCGGACCGCCGCCCTGGCCGGCCCACCACCGCCGGCTGATCGGATCCCACACCACAGGAGGAGCCCCGTGGCGAACACCCCTGCCCCGGCACCGGACATGACCGACCGCGACCTGCTGGTACGCCTCGTCTTCGGCAGCATGGCCGCGCAGACCGTACGCGCGGCCGTCCGGCTGAGGATCGTCGAACTGATCGGCGACACGCCCCGCCCGGCCGCCGACGTCGCCAACGACGCCGGAGCCGAACCCCAGCCCATGACCCGCCTGTTGCGCGCCCTGGCCGGCCTCGGCCTGCTGAGGGAACACAGCTTCGGCACCTTCGCGGTGGCCCCGGCGGGCGCCCTCCTCGACCCGGCCCGTCCCGGCTCCCTCACGTCGTTCGTGCGGATGTTCACCGAGCCGGAGATCACCCGGGCCTGGGAGCACCTGGACGACAGCGTCCGCACCGGCGACGTCGCGTTCGACGCCGTCTTCGGCACGGACTTCTTCACTCACCTCGCCCGGCGGCCCGAGCTGTCCGCCGAGTTCAACGCGGCGATGAGCCAGGCCACCGAGGAGGCCGCGGCCGTCCTGCCGCGCGCCTTCGACTTCGGCCGGTTCGGCACGGTCACGGACGTCGGCGGCGGAGACGGCACCCTCCTGGCCGCCGTACTCGCCGCGTTCCCGGGTCTCAAGGGGGTCGTCCTCGACCCGGCCGACGGCCTCGCCCAGGCGCCCGGGACCCTGCGCCGGCACGGACTCGCCGACCGCTGCTCCCTGGTCGCCGGGGACTTCTTCCACTCGGTGCCCAAGGGCTCGGACCTCTACCTCGTGAAGAGCATCCTGCACGACTGGCCGGACGACCGGGCGGTCACGATCCTGCGCCACTGCCGCGCGGCACTGCCGTCCGGCGGACGGGTCCTGATCCTGGAACCGGTGCTGCCCGAGGCGGTCGGGGCCGACGGTGACGCGAGCACGTATCTCAGCGACCTCAACATGCTGGTGAACGTGGGCGGCAGGGAACGCACCCGCCGGGACTTCGAGGACCTGTGCCGGGCCGCCGGCCTCGCGCTGCTCTCGGTCACCCCGCTCCCGGAGGCCGAGCCGTTCTCGCTCCTGGAGGCCGCCGCGGCGGACTGACGCGCTGTCAGGCCGTGACAGGCCAGGTCAGGCCACCGACCCGATCCGCCCGACCGCCCGGGACTCCTGGTCGTGGTGGATCGGCGTGTGGGCCCCGGTCAGTGACACGCCGCTGCCGCCGCGCCGGCCCGCGACGATCTCCGCCGCGATCGACAGGGCCGTCTCCTCGGGCGTACGGGCCCCGAGGTCGAGGCCGATCGGCGAGTGCAGCCGGCTCAACTCGCTCTCCGTGACGCCCACATCACGCAGGCGGGCGTTGCGGTCCAGGTGGGTGCGCCGGGAGCCCATGGCGCCGACGTACGCCACCGGCAGCCGCAGCGCGAGCCGCAGCAGGGGGACGTCGAACTTGGCGTCGTGGGTCAGCACGCACAGCACCGTGCGGGCGTCGACGTCGGTGCGCTCCAGGTAGCGGTGCGGCCACTCGACGACGATCTCGTCGGCCTCGGGGAAGCGCGCTCGGGTCGCGAAGACGGGCCGCGCGTCGCACACCGTCACGTGGTAGCCGAGGAACTTGCCGACGCGGACCAGGGCGGAGGCGAAGTCGATCGCGCCGAACACGATCATGCGGGGCGCGGGCACCGAGGACTCGACCAGGACCGTGAGCGGTGCTCCGCAGCGCGAGCCCTGCTCCCCGATCTCCAGGATGCCGGTGCGGCCGGCGTCCAGGAAGGCGCCCGCCTCGGCCGCGACCGTGCGGTCCAGTTCCGGGTGGCCGCCGAAACCGCCCTCCCAGGAGCCGTCGGGGCGGACCAGGAGGGCGCGGCCCGTCAGTTCGGCCGGGCCCGACACGATCCGCGCCACCGCCGCCGCCTCCCCTCGCGCGGCGGCGGTGAGCGCTGCCCGGACCACCGGGCGGACCGGATCGCCGGCCCGCACCGGGGTGACCAGGATGTCGATGACGCCGCCGCAGGTCAGGCCCACGGCGAAGGCGTCGTCGTCGCTGTAGCCGAAGCGCTCCAGGACGGTCTCGCCGTCCCGCAGCGCCTGCTCGCACAGCTCGTAGACCGCGCCTTCCACGCAGCCGCCGGAGACCGAGCCGATGGCGGTGCCGTCGGCGTCCACCGCGAGCGCGGCGCCGGGTTGCCGGGGCGCGCTGCCGCCGACGGCCACCACGGTGGCCACGGCGAAGTCACGGCCCTGCCCGACCCACCGGTTCAGCTCCTCGGCGATGTCCAGCATCTGTCTCGGTCTCCTCGGGGTTGTGGGAGGGACGGCGTCAGTGGACGCCCAGCCAGCTCTCGATCGGGTTGAGGGCGAAGTACACGAGGAACACCGCCGTGAGGACCCACATGAAGGCGCCGATCTCGCGCCACTTGCCCTGGGCGGTCTTGATGGCGACGTAGGAGATGACACCCGCGGCGACACCGGTGGTGATGGTGTACGTGAACGGCATCAGCACGACCGTCAGGAACACCGGGATGGCGGTGGCGCGGTCGGCCCAGTCCACGTGCCGGGCGTTCATCAGCATCATGGCGCCGATGACGACGAGGGCGGCGGAGGCGACCTCCTGCGGCACGATCGCGGTGAGCGGGGTGAAGAACAGGCAGGCCGCGAAGAACAGTCCGGTGACGACCGAGGCGAGGCCCGTGCGCGCGCCCTCGCCGACCCCCGTCGCCGACTCGATGAACACCGTCTGGCCGGAGCCGCCCGACACACCGCCGATGGCGCCGCCGGCCCCGTCGACGAACAGCGCCTTGGACAGGCCCGGCATGCGGCCCTTGTCGTCGGCGAGCTTCGCTTCCGTGCCGACGCCGATGATGGTGGCCATCGCGTCGAAGAACCCGGCGAGCACCAGCGTGAAGACGATCATGCCGACGGTCATCGCGCCGACCTCGCCCCAGCCGCCGAACTCGACGTCGCCGAAGAGCGAGAAGTCGGGCATGGACACCGCGCTGCCGTGCAGCTCGGGTGCGCCGGCCGCCCACTGCTTGGGGTCGACGACCCCGGCGGCGTTCAGGACCGCGGCCACGACCGTGCCGCCGACGATGCCGATGAGGATGGCGCCCGGGATGTTCCGGGCCTGCAGCATGAAGATCAGCAGCAGGGTTCCGGCGAAGAGCAGGACCGGCCAGCCGGCCAGTTCGCCCGCCGGGCCGAGGGTGACGGGGGTGGCCTCGCCCTGGTGCACGAAGCCGGACTTGTAGAACCCGATGAGGGCGATGAACAGGCCGATGCCCATGGTGATGGCGTGCTTGAGCGCGAGCGGGATCGCGTTCATGATCATCTCGCGCAGGCCGGTGACGACCAGCAGCATGATGACGACGCCGTACATCACGCACATGCCCATCGCCTGCGGCCAGGTCATCTCGGGCGCGACCTGGGAGGCGAGGACCCCGGAGACGGAGAGTCCCGCGGCGAGGGCGAGCGGCACCTTGCCGACGAAGCCCATCAACAGGGTGGTGAGGGCCGCCGCGAACGCGGTCGCGGTGATCAGCGCCTGCTGGCCGAGCGTGGCCCCGGCCACGTCCTTGCCGGACAGGATCAGGGGGTTGAGCAGGAGGATGTACGCCATCGCCATGAAGGTCGTGACGCCGCCGCGCACTTCGCGGGCGACCGTGGACCCTCTGTGGGATATGTGGAAGTACCGGTCGAGCCAGGACCGCCCGGCCGGGACGCGGGTGCCTTCGCCCGCGTCGTCGGCTGTGGTCCTCGGCTCTACTGACTGCTGGGTCATGTGGGCCTGCTCCCAAGTTTCAAAGGGGGTTGGGACGTTCACGACCCGGGGGACGGCCCGAGACGAACTGGGGCCCGGGGGACGACGTCCCCCAGGCCTACTCGACTGCTCAGCCCTCGGAGAGCTGCGTACCCGTCAGGTGCTCGGGCCGTACCGGGGTCCGGTTCAGCTCGAGTCCGGTCGCGTCGCGGATCGCCGCGAGCACGGCCGGCGTCGACGACAGGGTGGGTGCCTCGCCGATGCCGCGCAGCCCGTACGGGGCGTGCTCGTCGGCGAGTTCGAGCACGTCGACGGGGATGGTCGGCGTGTCGAGGATGGTGGGGATCAGGTAGTCGGTGAAGGACGGGTTCTTCACCTTCGCCGTCTTGGGATCGACGACGATCTCCTCCATGACCGCCACGCCCAGGCCCTGCGTGGTGCCGCCCTGGATCTGGCCGATGACGGAGAGCGGGTTGAGCGCCTTGCCGACGTCCTGGGCGCAGGCCAGCTCGATCACCTTGACCAGGCCGAGCTCGGTGTCGACCTCGACGACGGCCCGGTGCGCGGCGAAGGAGTACTGCACGTGCCCGTTGCCCTGGCCGGTGCGCAGGTCGAAGGGCTCGGTCGGCCGGTGCCGCCACTCCTCCTCGACCTCCACGACCTCGTCCTCGAGGACGTCGGCCAGGTCGCCGAGGACCTCACCGCCGTCGGTGACGACCTTGCCGCCCTCCAGGAGGAGTTCCGCCGTGGCCCAGGCCGGGTGGTAGGAGCCGAACTTGCGGCGGCCGATCTCCAGGACCTTCGCGCGCACGAGCTCGCAGGCGTTCTTCACCGCGCCGCCGGTGACGTACGTCTGCCGCGAGGCCGACGTCGAACCGGCGCTGCCCACCTGGGTGTCGGCCGGGTGGATGGTCACCTGCGTGACGCCCAGCTCGGTACGGGCGATCTGCGCGTGGACGGTGACACCGCCCTGCCCGACCTCCGCCATGGCCGTGTGGACGGTGGCGACGGGCTCGCCGCCCACCACCTCCATGCGGACCTTGGCGGTGGAGTAGTCGTCGAAGCCCTCGGAGAAGCCGACGTTCTTGATGCCGACCGCGTAGCCGACCCCGCGGACGACGCCCTCGCCGTGCGTGGTGTTGGACAGGCCGCCCGGCAGCTGCCGTACGTCGGCGCCCTCGCTGGACTCCCACTGGCGCTCCGGCGGCATCGGCATCGCCTTGACGCGGCGCAGCAGTTCGGCGACGGGGGCCGGGGAGTCGACCGGCTGCCCGGTGGGCATGATGGTGCCCTGCTCCATGGCGTTCAGCTGCCGGAACTCGACCGGGTCCATGCCGAGCCGCGCCGCGAGCTTGTCCATCTGCGCCTCGTAGGCGAAGCACGCCTGGACCGCGCCGAAGCCGCGCATGGCGCCGCACGGCGGGTTGTTGGTGTAGAGGGCGATGGCCTCGATGTCCACGTCGTCGATCACGTACGGGCCGACGGACAGGGAGGAGGCGTTGCCGACGACCGCCGGGGAGGCGGAGGCGTAGGCGCCGCCGTCCAGGACGATCCGGCACTTCATGTGCGTGAGCTTGCCGTCCTTGGTGGCGCCGTGCTCGTAGTGGAGCTTCGCGGGGTGGCGGTGGACGTGCCCGAAGAAGGACTCGAAGCGGTTGTAGACGATCTTGACGGGCTTGCCGGTGCGCAGCGCCAGCAGGCAGGCGTGGATCTGCATCGACAGGTCCTCGCGGCCGCCGAACGCGCCGCCGACGCCGGACAGCGTCATCCGCACCTTGTCCTCGGGCAGGCCGAGCACGGGCGCGATCTGGCGCAGGTCGCTGTGCAGCCACTGGGTGGCGATGTAGAGGTGGACGCCGCCGTCCTCCTCCGGCACGGCGAGGCCGGACTCGGGGCCGAGGAAGGCCTGGTCCTGCATGCCGAAGGTGTACTCGCTCTCGACGATCACGTCGGCGCGCTCCCGGGCGGCCGCCACGTCACCGCGGACGATCGGCTGCCGGTGCACGATGTTGGGGTGCGGGACGTGCCCGGCGTGGTGGTCGTCGCGGTTCTCGTGGACGAGGATCGCGTCCGGGGCGGTGGCGGAGGCCTCGTCGGTGATGACGGGCAGCTCGCGGTAGTCGACCTTGATCTTGGCGGCGGCGCGGCGCGCGGTCTCCGGGTGGTCGGCGGCGACGATCGCGACCGGCTCGCCGTGGTGGCGGACCTTGCCGTGGGCGAGGACCGGGGTGTCCTGGATCTCCAGGCCGTAGTTCTTCACCTCGGTCGGCAGGTCGTCGTACGTCAGCACGGCGTACACGCCCGGCAGGGCGAGCGCCTCGCTCGTGTCGATGGACAGGATCTCGGCGTGCGCGACGGTCGACCGGAGGATCTGCCCCCACAGCATGTCCTCGTGCCACATGTCGGAGGAGTACGCGAACTCGCCGGTGACCTTGAGGGTGCCGTCCGGGCGGAGCGTGGACTCGCCGATGCCGCCCTTGGTCTGCGAGCCCTGGGTGATCTTGGTGGGGGTTCCGTTGGGGGAAGACATGCTCAGACCGCCTCTCCCTGCCGGGCGGCCGCCAGACGGACCGCGTCCATGATCTTCTCGTAGCCGGTGCAGCGGCACAGGTTGCCCGACAGCGCCTCGCGGATGTCCGCGTCGGTCGGGTTGGGGTTGCGCTCCAGCATCTCGTCGGCGGCGACCAGCAGGCCGGGCGTGCAGAAGCCGCACTGGACGGCGCCGGCGTCGATGAACGCCTGCTGGATCGGGGAGAGTTCGGTGCCCTCGCCGGTCTGCGAGTCGGTCCCCTTCGCCTCCCACTGCTGCGCGTTCTGCAGGGACGTACCGCAGGCGCCGGTGGCGCAGCCGCCCTCGGCGCGCTGCCTGGCGTACTCCGCGAGCCCCTCGACGGTGACGACCTCGCGGCCCTCCACCTGCCCGGCGGCGACCAGGCACGAGCACACCGGGACACCGTCCAGCCGGACCGTGCACGAGCCGCACTCGCCCTGCTCGCAGGCGTTCTTCGACCCCGGCAGCCCGAGCCGCTCCCTCAGCACGTACAGCAGGGACTCGCCCTCCCACACGTCGTCGGCTTCCTGCGGACGGCCGTTGACCGTGAAGTTGACGCGCATTACGCAGCTCCCTCGGTGACGCGGCGGGCGCCGCGGTAGGACTCCCAGGTCCAGGTCAGCGTCCGGCGGGCCATGACGCCGACCGCGTGGCGGCGGTAGCTCGCGGTGCCCCGGACGTCGTCGATCGGGTTGCAGGCGGCGGAGCACAGGTCCGCGAACTGCTTGGCGACCGACGGGGTGATGATCTTCCCGTTCTCCCAGAAGCCGCCCTCCTCCAGCGCGGCGTTCAGGAACTCCTCGGCCGCCTTGGCCCGGATGGGCGTCGGGGCCGCGGAACCGATGCCCGTCCGCACGGTCCGCGTCCGCGGGTGCAAGGCCAGCCCGAAGGCGCACACGGCGATCACCATCGCGTTCCGGGTGCCCACCTTGGAGAACTGCTGCGGCCCGTCGGCCTTCTTCACGTGCACGGCCCGGATCAGCTCGTCGGGCTCCAGCGCGTTGCGCTTCACACCCGTGTAGAAGTCGTCGATCGGGATGCGGCGCGAGCCGCGCACCGACGCGACCTCCACCTCGGCGCCCGCGGCGAGCAGCGCGGGGTGGGCGTCGCCGGCCGGGGAGGCGGTACCGAGGTTGCCGCCGACGCCGCCGCGGTTGCGGATCTGCGGGGAGGCGACCGTGTGCGAGGCGAGGGCGAGCCCCGGCAGTTCGGCGCGGAGGTTCTCCATGATCCGCGTGTACGGCACGGAGGCACCCAGCCGCACGCTCTCCTCGCCGACCTCCCACTCGGAGAGGTCGCCGATGCGGTTCAGGTCCATGAGGTACTCGGGCCGGCGGTGGTCGAAGTTGATCTCGACCATCACGTCGGTGCCACCCGCAATCGGCACAGCGGTGGGGTGCTCGGCTTTCGCGGCGAGCGCCTCCTCCCAGCTGGCGGGGCGAAGGAAGTCCATGACCGGCTCTCTTCTTCGTCTTCTCGTGGGGCGTTCAGATTGAGCCAATCCGTGTGCGGCGGTCCCGGCTCGTTCATGTGCTGTTAACGCGTAATGGACTCAGTACACAGCGCGGTGCTCCGACGGGGTCAGTCACGGAAACCATGAAGGAGTTGGCTGGCCAGGAGAGGCATCTTGTAGATTCGTATGAACGGAGGCCATCGGAAACCTCCTCGTTTTCCTGTGGAAACGCGCGACACAACCGCGTGACCTGGGACACAGCCGGGACGCCGTTCCGGGACGGCGAGCCTGGCTCACCAGCCCTCCGAACAGGCGTTCATCCCGCACCCCACCAAGACCCACCATTGATTTCGAGACAAAGAACGGCGGCGACGAGAATGCGGCTGCGCGCACTGCTGGACACGGACGCGCTGGGCCTCAAGCTGCTCGGCGGCGAGGACGAGCTGGACCGCGCCGTGCGGGGTGTGATGACCACCGACCTGCGCGACCCCAGCCGCTACCTCTCGGGCGGCGAACTGGTGCTCACGGGCCTGGCCTGGCGCCGGGACGCCGCGGACTCGGAGCCGTTCGTCCGCATCCTGGTGCAGGCGGGGGTGGCGGCCCTCGCGGCGGGCGAGGCGGAGCTCGGCGACGTGCCGGAGGACCTGGTCGCGGCCTGCGCCCGCCACCGCCTCCCGCTCTTCGCGGTGCACGAGTCGGTGGCCTTCGCGACGATCACCGAGCACGTCGTGCGGCAGGTCTCCGGCGAGCGGGCCGGTGATCTCGCGGCGGTGGTCGACCGGCACCGCCGGATGATGACCTCGGGCCCGGCGGGCGGCGGCCCCGACGTGGTGCTCGATCTCCTCGGCTCGGACCTGGACCTGCGCGCCTGGGTCCTCTCCCCGACCGGCCGCCTGATCGCGGGCCCGAAGACGTCGGGCCCGGCCCTGCCCCCCGAGGCCTGCGGCCGGCTCGCGGCGGAGCACCTGACCGCGACCCGCACGGGCCGCCGCGGCCCCCACCGCGTCATCCTGGGCGCCACCACCTACTCCCTCTTCCCGGTCCGCTCGACGGGCCGCTCCCCGCAGACCGCCCGGGACGCCCGCGAGACCGTCCTGTCCGACTGGCTGCTGGCCGTCGAGGCGGACGCCGGCGACTGGGCCGAGGAGCGCCTCGACCTGCTGCACGGCGTCACCCAGCTGATCGCCGTCGAGCGGGACCGCCGCGACGCGGCCCGCACGGTCCGCCGCCGCCTCGCCCAGGAGGTCCTGGAACTGGTCCAGACGGGCGCGGCCCCCGCCGAGATCGCCGCGCGCCTGCGCGTGGCCGCCCCGGTCCTGCTGCCCGGCCTCGGCGCGGCGCCGCACTGGCAGGTGGTCGTGGCCCGTGTCGACTGGGACGGCGGCGAGATCGAGGGCGGTCCGGTCGCCCAGGCCCTGCTGGAGGAGGTCCTGGTCGACCCCCGCTCCGCCGGGCCGGAACACTCCGACCGCATCGCGGTCTCCCACACCGGCGACGAGGCCATCGCCCTGGTCCCCCTCCCCGCCGTCTCCGCGGAGCACGACGGCTCGGAGACCGGCGTCCTCGCGGACGCCCTCCTGGAGTCCGTACGGGACCCCCTCACGGCCGGCCTCGACGGCGACGGCCGCCTCACCCTCGGCGTCAGCGCGGCGGTCCACTCCGCGGAGGGCCTGCGCGGCGCCCTGGAGGAGGCCCGGCACGCCCGCCGCGTCGCCGCGGCCCGCCCGGGCCGGGTCTGCGCCGCGGGCCACCAGGAACTGGCCTCCCACGTCCTGCTGCTCCCCTTCGTCCCCGACGACGTCCGCCGCGCCTTCACCGCGAGGCTCCTCGACCCCCTGCGGGACTACGACCGCCGCCACCGCGCCGAACTCATCCCCACCCTGGAAGCGTTCCTCGACTGCGACGGCTCCTGGACCCGCTGCGCCACCCGCCTCCACCTGCACGTCAACACGCTGCGCTACCGGGTGGGCCGGATCGAGCAGTTGACGAGCCGTGACCTGTCACGGCTGGAGGACAAGCTGGACTTCTTCCTGGCCCTGCGGATGAGCTGAGACAAGGGGCGTCCCGGCCCGAACACCGGGCGCCCCGGAGTCCCACGACTTTGTGAAATCCTTCACCCACCCTCTTGGCCCGGCCCGCCGATTCATGCTGAGATGCCGCCACCACTCAACAGCTCGATGGCGTGCTCGGGGAGGGCAACGTGGCGCATACCGCCATGTCTGGTAACGGAACGACCGCCGGTGACGATCCCCTCCAGACCGCGGTATGGCGGCTGCGCTCCCGCGGGTGCTGGGCCGACGCGGCCGCCCTGCTGCTGCCGGACACCCCCGCGGCGGCGCTGCAACGCGCTTCCCTGCTGGTGGAGCGGTGTCTCTACACCGAGCAGGGCTGGGAGGAGGCCGAGGACGCGCTGCGCACGGCCGAGGCGCTGGCGCACAGCGACGACGAGCGGGGCGCGGCCGCTTGTGAACGCGGGTACTTGGCCTACGCGGCGACCCTGCTGGCGGTCCGGGACCGGGCCGACGAGGCGCGGGCCGCGCTGGGCCGGGCCGCGGCGCTCATCCCTCCGGGGGCTCCCGCGCGGGCCCTGCTGGACTTCCGGCGCGGGCTCCTGGCGGAGAACCTGACCCGCTCGCCCCAGGCCGCGCGCGCCGCCTACCGCCGCGCCCACGCAGGGGCGACGGCCCACTCCGACCCGCTGCTGCTCTCCTTCACGTGGCGGCACCTGGCGGGACTCGCCCTCCGGGACGGGGAGTTGGCGGAGGCACGGCACGGTTTCACCGAGTCCCTGCGGATCCGTGAGGAGCTGGGCTACCTGGTGGGTACGGCCCCCGCGCTGGTGTCCCTGGCCGACACGGAGACGGAACCGGAGGCGTCCCGGCTTCGGGAGGAGGCACGGCGGTTGTTCCGGTTGCTCGGGGGTGTGCCGACGTGGCTGGCACGGCAGCTGTCACCGATGCCGCCGGCGGCGGGGGCGGCGACGGCGTGAGGGCTTGAGCGGGCTCCAAGGTGCTCGGCGTTGCCGCTGAGGCGGGGTGGGTGCGCAGCTCGGCGCGACGAGGTGCCTCCCCCAAGCTCTCGGCTTCGCTCGAGCAGGGGGGACCCCCACCGCCCACCCGTGCCGCCCCAGCGGCACGACTGCCCGCAGCTAGGGCGGCAGCCACGACGCACCCGCAGCCGCCGGATCACGCAAGGGGACGTGTCGGGGGGTGTCCGCCCGCAGCGGTTGGCGCGTCAACGCCGGCAAGTCGGTGTCTCACCCCATCGCGCCGTTCCGAGGACGGACACCCCCCGGCGCGGCCCCGACCCACCACCCGGCGGCAGGCGCTACGCGCACCCCCACCGAACAGCCACAGGCCGCCGCAGGCACCCCCCCGCTCAGCCCCCCGCCGCACCCGCGAAATGCTCGCCCACCAGCACCCGCACCACTTCCAGATCCCGGGCGATCAACGCGTCCAGCAACGCCGTGTGCTCATGCGCGTCCGCCACCAGGTCCGCCCGCCCCCGCGCCCCCGGCCCACCCCCGACCAGCGGCCACTGCGCCCTGCGGTGCAGATCCTCCGCGATCTGGACCAGCTGCTCGTTCCCGGAGAGGGACAGCACGGCCCGGTGGAACCCCCGGTCGGACTCCGCGTACGTCGCCCGGCAGCCGGTGGACGCCGCCCGGACCGTCGCCTCGGCGAGGGGGCGCAGCTCGGCCCAGCGCTCGGCGGGCACCGTGCGGGCCAGCCGCAGCATCACCGGGACCTCGATCAGCGCCCGCACCTCGGCCAGTTCCGCCAGCTCCCGCGCCCCCCGCTCGACCACCCGGAACCCACGGTTCGGCACGACCTCGACGGCCCCCTCCAGGGCCAGCTGCTGCATCGCCTCCCGCACGGGCGTCGCGGAGACCCCGAACCGCTCGCCCAGCACCGGCGCCGAATACACCTCCCCGGGCCTCAGGTCCCCCGCCACCAGCGCGGCCCGCAGCGCGTCCACGATCTGCCCGCGCACGGAAGCCCGCTGGACGACGGCCCGAACCCGCGGAGCGCACGGCGCGGAGGGCTCACTGTGCGTGTGCTCCCCCCGCACGGCCCCCGCCTGCTCCGGCACCCGGGCCTGCCCGCCCGACACCCCGGCACCCACACCGGCCCCAGCCCCGGCCCCGGGCCCAGCCCCCGTAGCGGCCCCCTCCGAGGCCCCAGCCCCCCACGAAACCCCCGTCCCGGCGGAGCCCTGCGCGCCCTGCTTCAAGGGTCCTCCTCCGGACGTATCAGTACTTGGGGTCATTACGGCGGCTTGTTACTCGCCCGTCAAGCACCATAAGCGCACCGACCGTCAGTTCAAATCCCGGCGATCTTGGGTAAGGTAAGGCTTACCTTTAAACGCCCTGCACATCAGACGTGGATCGGTGATCGCATGCCCGTGCCCCGTTCGGCCGTCTCCGGCGCCTACGCCCGCCTGGCCGAGATCCTCCCGGGGCTCGCCATCACCGAACTGACCCCCGAAGAGGAGACCCCGCGCGGCGGCGGCTGGGTCACGGCCGCCGACCTCGCGGCCGCCGGCCCCGCCCTGGACACGTTCCTGGCCTGGGACGACGCCCAGATCGAACGCGACTACGACCAGCGGGCCCGCCCCGACGTCGTCGCCAGCTTCGGCCTGCACCGCTACGCGTGGCCCGCCTGCCTCCTGATCACCGCGCCCTGGTTCCTGCACCGCAGGGTCCCCCGCTACCCCGTGACGCACGTCTCGTACGACCGCACCGACCCCGGCCACGCCCTCGGCCACATGGCGGTCCGGCCGGCCGGTTTCGCCTGCCTGCCCGACGACGAGGCCGCCGCACTGCCCGGCGCCCGGGCCGTCCCGGACGAGGAGGCGCTGCGGGCCGAGGTGCGGTCGGCGGTCGCCGAGCACCTGGAGCCGGTCCTGACCGGCTTCGGCCCCCGGATGCGGCGCCGCGGCCGGGCCCTGTGGGGCATGGCGACCGACGAGATCGTCGAGGGCCTGTGGTACGTCGCCCAGTTGCTGGGCGGGATCGAGGAGCGGCGTGCGACGCGCGAGCTGGAGCTGCTCCTGCCGGGCGCGACGAAGCCGTACGTGGGCACGGCCGCGTTCCGGGAGCTGACCGGCCCGGGCGGCGAGCCCCTGCGCACCCGGGACCGTGCGAGCTGCTGCATGTTCTACACCCTGCGCCCGGAGGACACCTGCGCCACCTGCCCGCGCACCTGCGACGCGGACCGGGTCAGCAAGCTGCTGGCCACGGCCAGTTGACGCACTGTCGGACAACGCGCCTCCCCCCGTCCCGTAGGATCATCACGGAACCGGACACCCACACGCCCACAGGCGATTCACAACTTTCTCACCTGTCACGGGAACTTTCCGGAGAACCACCCGTACGGGTACTCTTGCTCGAACTCAACTCCCGCCCCTCAAGCGGCAGTTCGAGCAGAACGCCGCCCTGGGCATTCCCTTGCACTTCCTTGGCGGCCTCTTGCCCCGAAACCCCCTGAGGGCCGGTGGGATTGGGCCACTATGGCGGGCGTTACGCCCTATCCCCATGCAAGGGACCACCCACATGAGACTGACCGACATATCGCTGAACTGGCTGCTTCCGGGCGCCGTGCTTCTCCTGGGCATGCTGGCGGCGGTGGCGGTGCTCGCGCGCGGCAAGCGCTCCTCGGTCAAGGACACGAGCGCGGACGATTCCTGGGAGCGCAGCGAGGAACGCCGCAGACGCAAGGAGGCCGTCTACGGCACCGTCTCCTACGTCCTTCTGTTCTGCTGCGCGGCCGTCGCCGCCGCCCTCTCCTTCCACGGCCTGGTCGGCTTCGGCGAGCAGAACCTCGGCCTGTCCGGCGGCTGGCAGTACCTCGTCCCGTTCGGCTTGGACGGCGCGGCGATGTTCTGCTCCGTGCTCGCGGTGCGCGAGGCCAGCCATGGTGACGCCGCGCTCGGCTCCCGGATACTGGTCTGGACGTTCGCGCTCGCCGCGGCCTGGTTCAACTGGGTGCACGCGCCCAGGGGCGTCGGCCACGACGGCGCCCCCCACTTCTTCGCCGGCATGTCCCTCTCCGCGGCGGTCCTGTTCGACCGCGCGCTGAAGCAGACCCGCCGGGCCGCCCTGCGCGAGCAGGGCCTGGTGCCCCGCCCGCTGCCGCAGATCCGTATCGTGCGCTGGCTGCGGGCCCCCCGGGAGACGTACAAGGCCTGGTCGCTGATGCTGCTGGAGGGTGTGCGCAGCCTCGACGAGGCGGTCGACGAGGTCCGCGAGGACAAGCGCAAGAAGGACGCGGACCGGCAGCGGCGCCGCGACCAGCAGCGCGTGGAGCGCGCCCAGTTGAAGGCGATCAGCCGCGGTCACCGCGGCTACCTCGGCCGAGGCGGCCGGCAGCTGGAGGTGCAGGTGGAGCGCGGCTCCTCGCAGGTCTCCGCGGAGCCTGCCATATCCGCGCCGGAACAACTGCCCGTCCGCTCGCGTCCCTCCCTGCAGCCCGTTCGCCACGGGGCTGACCCGGTGACCGTCGACCTCACCGCGGAGGACGACACCATGGCGCTGCCGCGTCTCGACTCCCTGGAGCGCAAGCTCAAGGACCTGGAGCAGCAGTTCGGCTGAGCGAGCCGCAGCACAGGACGAGGGGGCGTGGCCTGCGGGCCGCGCCCCCTTCGGCGTTCACGCCGCCTCGGCCGCCAGCTCGAACCAGACGGCCTTGCCCACCCCGTGGGCCCTGACCCCCCAGGCGTCCGCGAGGGACTGCACGAGGAACAGGCCCCTGCCGTTCGTGCCGTCGTCGGTGACCGGCAGGCGCAGCCGGGGTCTGCGGGCCACGAAGTCTCGTACCTCCACGTGCAGTCCGCGGGGGCCGACGGTGGCCGTCAGGACCGCGTCGTGGTCGGTGTGGACGATCGCGTTGGTGATGAGTTCGCTGGTGAGCAGTTCCGCTATGTCGGGAAGATCGGACCGCCCCGGCCTGCCGCACTGCCGGAGCAACTCCCGCAGGGCCTTCCGGGCTTCCGGTACGGCCCTGAGGTCCGCCCGCCCGAGTCTGCGCCGCAGCTGTGGCGCCGGCACCCGCTCCGTGACGTCGTCGGCCTTGTCCTCCACCGTCTTCGCCGAGAAGGCCCCTATCGCTACGGGACCGCCCCCTCGTGCCTGCCTCTCCATGACCCCCGCCCGCGCGCCGATGTCGGTTCCCCTCCTGCTCGAACACGTTCACGGGGATCCATGCCCCGTCGGACACGCGACAGTCATGTCGAATTGTCAACGACCAGGTGTTCGGCCACCGGAACGGGGCGGGCGGCCCGGGCGGCGGGCCGCTGAACGGCACGGCAGAGACGGAGAGAGGGACAAGAGGGTAGCCGGTCCGGGTCCCCGGGCGGATCCTGACCGCCCGAGATCGGACGATGGGCCGACGGCCGGCTGCCGATCCCTGCGTACGCGGTGAAGGGCTGGGGCGACGGGGCGGAGTGCACGGCGCCGCGGTGAAGTTGGCCGAAGTACGACGGTCCGCACGGCCGCCACGAGCAGGACGGGGCCGCCCTCCCCACCCCCGTGGCGGGAGGACGGCCCCGGTCTTCCGGCGGACGCGCGGTCAGTACAGCTTGTTGACGGCGGTGGTCGTCGTCTTCTTGAAGGCCTCCACGGGAGCGCTGTCGAAGAAGCCCATCTGGCCCCACGACACGACGGTGACGGTCCTGCCGTCCCGTCCGACGGACAGCAGAGAGATGTCCGTGGCGCCCCAGGACGTCTCGGTGTACACGCCGCGAACGCGCGCCCCTTCCTCGACGGGCAGCGAACCGTAGTCCCGGCCCTCGGCCTCGACGACGTCCGGGTCGTTCTTCTCGATGCGGTCGGCGCAGGTGCGGATCAGGTCGTCGTAGTGCTTCGCCAGGGCCTTGGCCAGGGCGGGCGTGTCCGCCACGACGGTCAGCTGCACGGCGCTCGCGTCCACGTCGGTCCGGAACTCCCGGTACCGGTAGTCGTAGGAGGTCACGCCCTCCGTGTCCACGCAGGAGCCGAGTCCCTGCGGGAATCCCTCGGTGACCGGGCCGGCCGTCCAGGTCGAGGTCGGGTGCGGCGGCAGCTGGGACGCCGAGAGGAACTTGGGCGCGGCGGCCTTCGGTGCGGCGCCGGCGGCCGGTGCCGTGAGGACTGTGCCCGCCGCGAGGGCGGCGGCGGTGAGAGCGGTGAGAGCGCTTGCTCGCATGCGCATGGGCATGGGTGTTTCCCCCGTGGAAGAGTGCGTGGATGTGGATGCCGCGGCCGGTCCGGCTGGTCGGCCCGGGCCTGGTCGGTGCGGCACCAAGAGCATCAGCCGTCCCACGGCCCGGATGCAACCGCCCGCATCCGATCCGGCACGGTGGAACCATCCCAGCCCCTCTGACGTGCAGGTACATGGGTGCCTGGGATGCCGTCCCGGGCGGGGGCGGACCACACGAGGGCGGGGGAACGGTGCCGGCACACGAAGAGGTCGACGACGTCGAGGAGTTCGCGGCGCGGTTGCGGGAGCTGAAGGACCGCACGGACCGCAGTTACGGCTCGCTGGCCCGCCGTCTGGCCATGAACACCTCGACCCTGCACCGCTACTGCGCGGGCGAGGCGGTCCCGCTCGACTTCGCCCCGGTGGAACGTTTCGCGGCCCTCTGCGGGGCCTCCCCCGAGGAACGCCTGGAACTCCACCGCCGCTGGCTCCTGGCGGTGGAGGCCCGCCGACGGCCACGCACGGCGAGTACCACGAGTACCGCCGGCACGGCGGAGGGCGCGGTATCCGACGCGGGGGAGGAAGAGCCACCAGCCACGACGGACACGACGGACACGGCAGGCGCGGCCAACACCGCAGGTACGACCGACACTGCCGGCGCAGCGAACACCACAAGTCGCTGGTACCGCCGCAGACGCGTCGCGGTCGGGCTGGCGGCCGCCTGCGCACTGCTCGCGACCCTCGGCAGCCTCTCCGCGCTGCCGGACAGCCGTCGGACGCCCGCCGACGACCGTGCCCGTGCCGCCGGCCCGTCCGCGAACGGCACGCCGGAGGCCGAGGCACCGGACCGCCGCACCGCCTCGCCCACCCCGGAGAACTCGCCCACCGGCAAACGGCCTTCACCGTCCGCCACCCCCAAGGAGAAGGAGAAAAAGAAGGAGCCCTCCCCGGGGCCCTCCTCCCGCACCACCCCGCCCACCGGCGGAACGCCCTCCGGCACTCCCCTCACCTGGTCCGTCGACTCCCAGGCCTGGAATCTCGGCTGCGGTCACGACTACGTCATCGCCAGGCCGCCGAGCCGGGTCGCCCCGCCCCCACCCCCGCAGGACGCCGGCACCTGGGCGGCGGCCCACGGCGCGGTGCACGGCGGCGAGACGATCGTCGAACTGTCGGTGCAGGGGCGGTCCGACACGGCCGTGGTGCTGCACGCGCTGCGCGTGCGCGTGGTGGGGCGCGCGGCACCCGTCCAGGGCAACGCCTACGCCATGAACCAGGGCTGCGGCGGCGCCGTCACCCCGCGCCACTTCGCCGTGAACCTGGACAAGGACCGCCCCCTCGCCCACGCGGTCCCCGGGAACGACACCGGCACGCCGATCCCGGCCGTGCGCATGCCGTACCGCGTCTCGGCACAGGACCCCGAGGTGCTACTGGTCACCGCCCGGACGGAGGGCTGCGACTGCCGCTGGTACCTGGAGCTGGACTGGTCCTCCCAGGGCCGCCGGGGCACGATCCGCATCGACGACGACGGCCACCCGTTCCGCACCAGCGGCATCCGGGGCCTGCCCCGCTACCTGTACGACACGTCCGCCCGGCAGTGGGCGCCGTACAGCTGACCGCCTCGCTGTACGACATCACCCGCATCGAGGACAGACTCGACGCGGAGAGCCCCGGGCGGCGCGCCCTGGCCGCCCTGGCGAGACTAGGACTGGGGTCGCAGGCTCGCCCACCGTATGCGGCGCCATGACCGGGCCCCTACGGTCGCGGCACGTTGCGCAGGTTGGAGCGGGCCATCTGGAGCATGCGGCCCACGCCGCCGTCCAGGACGATCTTGGAGGCGGAAAGGGCGAAGCCGGTCACCATCTCGGCCTTGATCTTCGGTGGGATGGACAGGGCGTTGGGGTCGGTGACGACGTCGACGAGGGCAGGGCCCTTGTGCTTGAACGCGTCCTTCAGCGCCCCGGCGAGGTCCTTGGGCTTCTCGACGCGCACGCCGTAGGCGCCGCAGGCGCGGGCGACGGCGGCGAAGTCGGGGTTCTTGTTGGCGGTGCCGTAGGACGGCAGCCCGGCGACCAGCATCTCCAACTCGACCATGCCGAGGGAGGAGTTGTTGAAGAGGACGACCTTGACCGGGAGGTCGTACTGCACCAGCGTCAGGAAGTCGCCCATCAGCATGGAGAAGCCGCCGTCGCCGGACATCGACACGACCTGCCGCCCCCGGTCGGTGAACTGCGCGCCGATCGCCATGGGCAGGGCGTTCGCCATCGAGCCGTGGGAGAAGGAACCGATGACGCGGCGGCGGCCGTTGGGCGAGATGTAGCGGGCGGCCCAGACGTTGCACATGCCGGTGTCGACGGTGAACACGGCGTCGTCGGAGGCGACTTCGTCGAGCACGGACGCCACGTACTCGGGGTGGATCGGCGTGTGCTTCTCCACCTTGCGGGTGTAGGCCTTCACCACGCCTTCCAGCGCGTCGGCGTGCTTCTTCAGCATCCGGTCGAGGAAGCGGCGGTTCTTCTTCTCCTGGACGCGCGGGATGAGGCAGCGCAGCGTCTCCCGTACGTCGCCCCACACGGCGAGGTCCAGTTTCGAGCGGCGGCCGAGGTGTTCGGGCCGGACGTCGATCTGGGCGATCTTGACGTCGTCGGGGAGGAACGCGTTGTAGGGGAAGTCCGTGCCGAGCAGGATCAGCAGGTCGCACTCGTGGGTGGCCTCGTAGGCGGCGCCGTAACCGAGCAGTCCGCTCATGCCGACGTCGAAGGGGTTGTCGTACTGGATCCACTCCTTGCCGCGCAGGGCGTGCCCCACCGGGGACTTGATCTTCCCGGCGAACTCCATGACCTCGGCGTGCGCCCCGGCCGTGCCGCTGCCGCAGAAGAGGGTGACCTTGCCGGCCTCGTCGATCATCTCGACGAGCCGGTCGATCTCGGCGTCGCCGGGGCGGACCGTGGGCCGGGAGGTGACGAGGGCGGATTCCGCGGCCTTCTCCGGGGCGGGCCGGTCGGCGATGTCCCCGGGCAGGGTGACGACGCTGACGCCGCTGCGGCCGACGGCGTTCTGGATGGCGGTCTGCAGCAGCCGCGGCATCTGCTGCGGGCTGGAGATCATCTCGCTGTAGTGGCTGCACTCGGCGAACAGCCGGTCGGGGTGGGTCTCCTGGAAGTAGCCGAGGCCGATCTCGCTGGAGGGGATGTGCGAGGCGAGCGCGAGGACGGGGGCCATGGACCGGTGGGCGTCGTAGAGGCCGTTGATGAGGTGGAGGTTGCCGGGTCCGCAGGAGCCGGCGCAGGCGGCGAGGGAGCCGGTGATCTGGGCCTCGGCACTGGCGGCGAAGGCGGCGGTCTCCTCGTGCCGGACGTGGATCCAGTCGATGGCTGAGTTGCGGCGGACGGCGTCGACGACGGGGTTGAGGCTGTCGCCGACGACGCCGTAGAGGCGTTTGACGCCGGCGCGGGTCAGGATGTCGACGAACTGTTCCGCGACGTTCTGTTTGGCCATGGTTCTCGTCTGCCCCTTCGGTCTCCTGGGATCCCTCCGGGTTCCATCAAGTCACACCGGGCGCGGTCACGCCTCCCAAACGGCCGCGGCCGTACGGTCGTCGGCATATCCCTTGACCCGTACCTGGGCGTCGGCGAGGAAGGCCGCGAGCCCGGGCGGTTCGGGGCGGGACCACCGGTCGGCGAGGTACTCGCACAGTTCGGGTTCGCCGCGCAGCGGGTCGGCGAGGCCGCTGCTGCACATCAGGAGCGTGTCCCCCGGGCGGGCGACGGAGGTGCGGAAGCGGAAGGGTTCGCGGGGTGGTTCCGGGGCCGGTTCGTAGGGGCTCGGCGGGGTCGGGATGCCCAGGTCCATGGTGAGCCGGTCGCCCTCGGGGGTCTCGGCGGGCGGCGAGCCGAAGCCCAGGACCGGTTCGCCCTTGATGTCGGTGACCTGCGGTTCGATGTCCTGCCATTCGCCTTCGCGCAGCCGGAACAGTCCGCCGGGTCCGACGCCGAAGAAGACGCGCGTACGGCACTCGGGGTCGGCCGGCAGCAGCAGGCAGCGCAGGCCGGCCGCGTACTCCTCCGGGTCGACGCCCTGTTCGGCGGCGCTGGCGCGGAGTTTGCCGAGGCTGCGGTCGGTGAGGCGGTGCAGGCCGGACTTGAGGTCGCCGCGCCGGCCGGCCCTTATGTCCTCGACGAGCCGGGGGTGACTGCGTCCGACGGCCCGCCCGATCCAGTGGCAGGCCTCGGCGGCCGCCCGGTGCGCGCCCGGCGTGGCGCGGGCCCCGGTGGCCATCGCCACCAGCAGCAACGCCTGCTCGCCCGTGCCGAAGCGGGCGGTGAGCAGCGAGTCCCGGCGGGGCTCCCCCCGGTAGCGGGCGGAGTCGCCTCGCAGCGACACGGCGCGCAGGGTGCAGGCCCCGTACCGGGCTCCGTCGAGCACGGTGTCCGCGACGAGGTCGTCGAGATCGTCGGGGTCCGCGGGGGGCAGGGCGGTGGGTTCGGCGTCGTAGGTGGGGGCCGGGAGCCGACGTACCCGCGGGGCCGGGGGCCGGTCGCGGGCGGCTCGATCCGGGGGCCGGGCGGTCGGACGGGGGCTCGGTGGGGGCGGGTGGAGGGCCAGGGGTGAGGGGGCGGTGTCGCGGGCGGTGGGCCGGCGGCCGCCGGGAACGCGCCCGTGCCGTGCCTGGCGGCATCCGACGGCGGCGCGGCCCTCTCGGACGGTTCCGCCACCGCGCCCGAGCGGTCCTCCCGGCGCGGCCAGGAGGGCGGGAGGTCGGGGG
>JJOH01000032.1 GCA_000696115.1 Streptomyces olindensis | reverse complement strand
GGGCATGCGGACGCGGGAGAACAAGGAGGAGCACCGGACGCACCCGACGCGGCCGACCCCGCTGCCGGCCCCGCCGCGGAGGCCGCCCCGGCCGGCCCTCCCCACCGGTTCCGCCGCGACCGCCGCCACAAGACCCTGGCCGGCGTCTGCGCCGGACTCGGGCGGCAGTGCGACATGGACCCGGTGATCTTCCGCATCACCCTCGCCGTGCTCTCCGCCACCGGCGGTCTCGGCCTCCTCTTCTACGGCTTCGCCTGGCTCTTCGTCCCCTACGACGACGAAGAGCAGAACGAGGTGCGCAAGCTCCTCACCGGCCGGGTCGACGGTCAGGCCCTGACGGCCGTGCTGTTCGCGCTGGTCGGCTGCGGCGTCTTCCTGACCATGCTGAACAACGGCGGGGTGCTGACCTTCGCCGTCGTCCTCTCCCTCCTCCTCGCGGGCGCCGGCTACTGGTCGCGCCAGCGCGGCGCCCCCAGCCCCGACCCCCTCGCCGCCCAGGCGGCCGCCGACGCCCCACCGGAGCCCCAGGCCCCGCCGGTGCCCGCCGCCTTCCCCTCCTGGTGGCGCGACCCCATCGTCAAGGACGGCACCCACATCGGCGGCACGGGCTACCTCTGGGGCCCCCGTGACTCCCGCGACCTCGACGTGGCGGCGGCCATCAACATCAGCCTCGGCACCCAGCCGGGCGCCCGCGAGGACATACCCGCCCCGCACACCAGGCCGCCCAAGCCGCGCGGCCCTCGCTGGATCGGCGGCTGGGTCTTCCTCCTGGCCCTGCTCGCGGGCGCCCTGGGCACGAGCCGGACCTGGGACGGGCACCCGCTCGGCACCAGCCTCCAGACGGGCCTGTCCTGCGCGCTCGCCGTCCTGGGCCTGGGCATAGCGGTCAGCGCCTTCCTGGGGCGGACGGGGGCGGGCTCCATCTTCCTGGCGATCATCACGGCCGGCCTGCTCGCCGGCTCGGCGGCCCTGCCCAAGGACATCGGCACGCACTGGACGCGCACGACCTGGCAGCCCACCGCGATGGCGGACGTGCGGGAGCAGTACGAGCTGGGCGCCGGAGTGGGCACCCTGGACCTGACCCGGCTGGACGTGCCCGAGAGACAGACGGTGACGACGCGCGCCGACGTGGGCGTGGGCCAGGTCAAGGTGCTCGTGCCGGAGGACGTGACGGTGCGGCTCAGCGTCGACGTGGGCGTGGGCGACCTCCAGCTGCCGGGTGACGACAAGAAGGACGTGGACGTGAAGCCGGGCCAGCACAAGCAGATAACCCTCTCCCCCGCCAAGGGCGTCAAGAAGTCCGGCACCATCGACCTGGACCTCCAGGTCGGTATGGGACAGGCGGAGGTGACCCGTGCTGCGTCATGAGTTCCAGCCCGGGAAGCTGGTCACCGGGGCCGTCCTCATCCTGGCGGGCGTCCTCTATGCCGGTGACGCGGGCGGCGCCTGGGAGACGCCGTGGTTCGTGGCGATCCCCCTCGTCACAGGCGGACTGTGCCTGGCGGGCGTGGTGGCGTTCGTGACGGGCCGTGTACGCCGACGCCGCGGGGCGGGCCGCACCACGGACGGACCCGGCCCGGACCTGGCGTCGTAGCCCGGGCGCGGCCACGTAACGGTGAGGCAGGGCGAGCCGCAGCCCATCGCGCTACCGGTACCCGGCCCTTCGTTGCCGTCGCCGGGCCCGCAAGGCGGCGTCCAGGGACAGCAGAGGGGCCCCCGCCAGGATGAGGGGGATCCAGGCCATGAGGTAGGCGAGGTCGTTGCCGTAGTAGTACGGGTCGGAGGCCCAGCTCACCGTCAGCCACAGGCTGAGGGAGATCAGCGCGCCGCCGAGTGCGGCCAGCCGGGCGAGCAGGCCGAGGAGGGTGCCGATGCCGACGGCCAGTTCTCCGAAGGCGATGGCGTAGCCGAAGCCGACGGGGTTCTTCAGGGAGAGGTCGACCAGGGCGGGAATGGCGGAGGAGTCGCGGACGGCACGCATCATGTCGCCGATCGATCCGGACCCGGCCTCCTTCATGAAGGCACTGTCAGTGATCTTGTCCAGGCCGGCGTAGATGAAGGTGACGCCGAGGAAGATGCGGAGGGGAAGGAGGGCGTAGCGGACGGCCGTGTCCCGCCAGTCTCCTCCGCCGCCGGAGTGGGGGGTGTGCGTGTCCGTTCTCATGCTGTGAGTCATCGCTGCGTAGCCGCCTCTCGCCCGCCGGTGCCGAGACCCCCTCAACAGACCATACGTACGACAAACCGACCCGGCTCAATCCTGTGCGTCCCAGCTTTTCCGAAGCGCACCGGGTGTTCACAGCTGAGCGAGACGCGCCCGCACGCCGCGGGACGGCGCAAGGGGACGTGTCGGGGGGTGTCCGCCCGCAGCGGTTGGCGCGTCAACGAACAGTCTCGGCGTCCGACCTCATCGCGCCGTTCCGAGGACGGACACCCTTCGGCGCGGCCCCGACCCACAGCCCGGCGCAGGCGAAGACGCGCACCCCAACCGAAGCAGCCACGGGCCGCCGCAGGCGTCCCGCCCCACCACCGGAGGCACCCGTCACTCCGTCACATCCACCACGTACCGGTTCGTCTCGACCCCCGCCGCGGTAACGACCTGCACCTCCACCCGCCCCGGCTCCACATCCGCCGGCACCGGCACCGTCAGCAACGTGTCCGTCGGATTGCGGAAACCGCCGGGCACCGGCACCAGAGGCACATGAACATGCACCGGCCCCACCCGCACGACCATCCGGGCCAGCCGATCGGCCGCCTGCGCCCCCGGCGGCACAAAGCCCGCACCCCGGATCTCGATGTCGTCCCCCGTACGGATCGGGGCGTCCAGGTCCCCCGCCTCCCGCGCCCGCACGACGGAGAGGATGACCGGGCGCCCGCCCTCCGCGTACTTGCCCGCCAGGTACGTCGCCGCCGACACCAGCACCACCACCGCCAGCCCCCACGGCAGGTCCGGCAACTGGTCCGGCCGCCTGGCCAGCCGTACCGCCGCGAAGACCAGGGCGACCCCGCTGATCACGACGTACTGGATGTCGGCGAAGGTGCCCCGCCCGGAGTCGTCGGTCAGCAGGTCGGCGGCGCGGGGCCGGTCGGCACGCACCTTCTGCAGCCGCTGCCCCAGGACCCGCAGCCCGACCACCCGCCGCACGAGGACGGCGATCCCGCACACCACGGCGAGCACGGTCACGACCCCGGCGCCGCGGGCGAGTTCCAGCCCGGAGATCAGCGCGTCCCGTTCCCGGTGCCGGGAGACGGCGGCGAGCCGCCCGGCCAGCACGAGCACCGAGTACGCCACGAAGAGCACCCATGCGGCGGCGACCGTACGGGAGGTGGACAGACGGTTGTCCTCACCGATCACGGGCGCCAGCGCACCGCCCTTCGCCCGGTGGAACCACGACGCCGCGGTCAGCGCACCCGCCACCACCAGCGCCGCGGCCAACCCGGCCGTCCGCGCCGACGTCCAGCCCGCGCCGACCGCGGTGAGGGCCTGCCCGAGCAGCAACAGCACCACGACGGCCCACACCACACCCGCCGTGCGACGCCACAGGCCGGTCAGCCAGGCCTGGCCCTCGGCCCGTCCGCGTTCGGCGACGAGTTCCGCGGACTGCGCGAGTTCCTCCGACACCCACTGGCGGGAGGCGGAGGCGGAGTGGGCCACGGCGGCGGGCAGCCCCTGCCCGGCCGCGAACTCGTCACGGCGACGCAGGAACGCGGCGACGGCGCGCCGATGCCCCTCGCGCGCCCCGTGCGGGCAGTCCCCGCAGGCGCACCCGCCCTCGTGGGATTCACCCGGGCCGACGCCGTGGCCGGACGCGTGACCACCCCCGTGGCCAGGCACGTGACCTGCGGCGTAGCCGCCCGTGTACCCGCCCGCATAACCACCGGCACGCGCACCCGCGTACACACCCGCATCCCCGCCGCCCTGCCCCGTCTCGCGCACCGCCACGCCCGACGCCCGCCTTCCCGCGACCCAACCACCGCCGGTCTTCCGGACCCCGGAAACACCGCTGTGCAACTCCCGTGCGACGAGGACGAATTGTGCCCTATACCACCCAGTCCGCGTCCGCCCCCTCTGGCCAACACGGGTGAAGTTCGGCGTGCCGTGTTGACCTGGCTGCGAGAATTCCCCTATGGCCGAGATCATCCAGCGTGACGGGACCTGGGCCTTCGACGGCAGCACGGTCCGGATCACGCCCGGTCTGCACCGGTCCGTGCCGCTGTTCCGGCAGACGTACGGCGAGGTCGCGGTGCCGCTGGAGGCGGTCGCGGGGGTCGTCCTGGAACCCGAACGCAGGCGTGGCCGGCTCCGGTTGCGGCTGCGCGAGGGCGCCGACCCACTGCTCCAGGCCACGGGCGGTCGGCTGCCGGACGCGGCGGATCCCTACCGGCTGTCGGTGGAGGTCGACCGGACGGGGGTGGCCGAGTACGTCGCCGAGGAGATCCGCCGCGCGCTGCTCCTGGAGCGGATACCGAAGGAACCGGCGCAGGCGTATCTGCTGCCCGGCCCGCCGGTTCCGGTCTCGGTGCGCTCCTCGGACGGGACGGTCTCCTTCGACGGCTCACAGGTGCGGATCGACTGGAGCGACACCTCCGAGCGGGTCAAGCGCGCCACCGGCCCGCGCATCATCGACCTGGGCGACCTGGTGCGGGTCGAGTGGCTGCCGAACTCCGGCCACGAGGACGGTTTCCTGCGCTTCGTGACGCGTGAGACGGTGTTCTCGAAGCTGCCCCCGGAGAAGGACCCGTACGCCCTGGACCTGTGGGGCAGCACCCGCCGCGATCTGCTCACGGCGCTCGTCGCCACGGCGGTCACGGCCCGGCTGCCGCACCCGTCGTCCCGGGCCCCGGCAGAGAGCGACGCGAGCGGTCACGCCTCCCGCCCGGCACCCGCCCTGCCCCGCACCGCCGACCACCACGACGTGCTGCTCCGTCGCCTGCGTGAGTTGGGCGAGTTGCACCGGGACGGCGTGCTCACGGACGAGGAGTTCGCACGGACGAAGGCCGTGGTGCTGCGCGGCTTCTGACTCCGCCGGCACCGGACAGCACTGTCCCTTCCCCGCGACTTGATCCGAACGACGGGCCCTATCCCAGCAGGTCCGGCTCACTCCGGCAGACGTCCTGCCACATCGGCTGGTAGTTGATCCACGCCACCAGGTCGCCACCCAGCTGCTCGCGCGTCGCCGCCGCCATCCGGTGGTCGATGCGGACCGGCCGACCGGCCGCCTGCGCCGTCAGCTGCACCTGGCAGGACCGCTCCATGGACACGAACCACCAGGCCGCCGCGTCCACCGAGTCGCCGACGGTCAGCAGCCCGTGGTTGCGCAGCACGAGCGCCTTGCGGGAGCCGAGCACGGCCGCGATGCGCCGCCCCTCCTCGGCGTCGACGGCGACGCCGGTGTAGGTGTCGTAGAGGGCGTGGTCCTCGTAGAAGGCGCAGCTCTCCTGGGTGATCGGCTCCAGCAGGTCGCCGAGGGCCGCGAGCGCCCGGCCGTGCACGGAGTGGCAGTGGGCGACGGCGACCACGTCGGGGCGGGCGGCGTGGACCTGGGCGTGCACGGTGAACGCCGCCTGGTTGACGTGGTAGCCGCCCTCGACGACCTGGCCGTCCTGGTTGGCGAGCACCAGGTCGCTCACGGTGACGTGCCGGAAGGGCATTCCGAACGGGTTGACCCAGAAGCAGTCGCTGTACTCCGGGTCGCGGGCGGTGATGTGCCCGGACACGCCGTCCTCGAAGCCGAGCCGCCCGAAGATCCTGAGGGCGCCGGCGAGCCGCTCCTTGCGGTGCCGGCGCTCGTCCTCGACCGACTCGTGCATCGGCGGCATCGCGAACCGCAGTCGGTCGGTGGGCAGCGGCAGGGGCGGGGTGGGCCCGTGCATAGGTCCTCCAGCGCTGGTTCTTCGTAACGGGGCGGAAGCTACCGCCGGTCGGCCCGCGAAGGACAGAACCGTTTCGTAAAGACGAAACGAGCGCCCCTCCGAGCACCCTGCACACTCCCTTGTGCCCCCGGGCTCCCCGACCCCACGAATAGCCGACAGAAGATGTCCGGTTTCGGCGCCAGACTCTCCGTATGACAGCGAACTGGGCGGCTTTCGCCACCGCCGAACCGGACCTGGCCAGTACCGTCGAGAAGCGCTTCGGCGCCTACACGCACCACATCCTCGCCACGCTCCGCAAGGACGGCTCGCCCCGGACGAGCGGTCTGGAGGTGCGGTTCCTCGGCGGCGAGCTGTGGCTCGGCATGATGCCGAACTCCCTGAAGGCGCTCGACCTGCGCCGCGACCCGCGCTTCGCGCTCCAGACGAACCCCGGGGAGGGCACCGGCATGGGCGGCGGCGACGTCCGGATCAGCGGCCGGGCGTACGAGGTCGACGACGTGGAGACGAAGGCGGGATACGTCGAAGAGGTGGAACCGCCGGAGCCGTTCCACCTCTTCCGCACCGAGCTGACGGAGGTCGTGAGGACCTCCATCGAGGACGACACCTACCTCGTCGTCCAGATCTGGAAGCCCGGCGAGCCCTTGCGCACGATCAAGCGCACCTAGCGGCGACCCAGAGGGTCACTCCCACTCGATCGTCCCCGGCGGCTTCGACGTCACGTCGAGGACGACGCGGTTGACGTCGCGCACCTCGTTCGTGATGCGGGTGGAGATCCGGGCGAGGACGTCGTACGGCAGGCGCGACCAGTCGGCCGTCATGGCGTCCTCGGACGAGACGGGGCGCAGGACGATCGGGTGGCCGTAGGTGCGGCCGTCGCCCTGGACGCCGACGCTGCGGACGTCCGCGAGGAGGACCACCGGGCACTGCCAGATGTCCCGGTCGAGGCCGGCCGCCGTCAGCTCCTCGCGGGCGATGGCGTCGGCCTCGCGCAGCAGGTCCAGGCGCTCCTTGGTGACCTCGCCGACGATGCGGATGCCGAGGCCGGGGCCGGGGAACGGCTGGCGCTGGACGATCTCCTCCGGCAGGCCGAGTTCCTGGCCGACCATGCGGACCTCGTCCTTGAACAGCTTGCGCAGCGGCTCGATCAGCTTGAACTCGAGGTCCTCGGGCAGGCCGCCCACGTTGTGGTGGGACTTGATGTTGGCGGTGCCGGTGCCGCCGCCGGACTCGACGACGTCCGGGTAGAGCGTGCCCTGGACGAGGAACTCCACCGCGGGGCCCTGGTCGGCGATGATCTCGGCCTGGGCCTGCTCGAAGACGCGGATGAACTCGCGGCCGATGATCTTCCGCTTCTCCTCGGGGTCGGAGACCCCGGCCAGCGCCTTGAGGAACCGCTCCTCGGCGTCCACGACCTTCAGCTGCACGCCGGTCGCGGCGACGAAGTCCTTCTCGACCTGCTCGGTCTCGCCCTTGCGCATCAGGCCGTGGTCGACGTACACGCAGGTCAGCTGGGAGCCGATGGCCTTCTGCACGAGGGCAGCGGCGACGGCGGAGTCCACGCCGCCGGACAGGCCGCAGATGGCGCGCCGGTCGCCGACCTGCTCGCGGATGGCGGCGACCTGCTCCTCGATCACGTTGCCCGTGGTCCAGGACGGGGTGAGGCCCGCGCCCCGGTAGAGGAAGTGCTCCAGCACCTGCTGCCCGTGCGTGGAGTGCATCACCTCGGGGTGGTACTGGACGCCGTAGAGCTTCTTCTCGTCGTTCTCGAAGGCGGCGACCGGGACGACGTCCGTGGAGGCCGTGACGGAGAAGCCCTCAGGGGCGGCGGAGCAGGCGTCGCCGTGGGACATCCAGACGGCCTGCTCGGCCGGGGTGCCCTCGAAGAGGGTGGAGGAGGACTTGGCCACGTGCAGGTCGGTGCGGCCGTACTCGCGGGCGCCGGTGTTGTCGACGGTGCCGCCGAGGGTCTGCGCCATCAGCTGGAAGCCGTAGCACATGCCGAAGACGGGGACGCCGGCCTCGAAGAGCTCGCGGTCGAGGCGGGGGGCGCCCTCCTCGTAGACCGACGAGGGGCCGCCGGAGAGGATGATCGCCGCGGGGTTCTTGGCGAGGATCTCCTGGACCGGCATGGTGCTCGGCACGATCTCGCTGTAGACCCGCGCCTCGCGGACGCGACGGGCGATGAGCTGGGCGTACTGCGCGCCGAAGTCGACGACCAGGACGGTGTCGGCGGCGTTGGCAGCGGGAGACGCTGATGACACGAGGTGCCTTCCGGCGGTGGGGCGGGGGTCTTGTGCCACCCGATTCTACCGAGGTGCTCGTGGGCAGCGTCCCGGCCACGGATCGTCCGGGCTCCGGCCCCGTTCCGGCCCCCGGCGTCTCACCATGCGAACCCGTTTGGACACCGCACCGGCCCCGGGCATACTGAGCCCCATGCTCACGCACCCGACCTTCCGCTTTACCTATGGCACCCGGCCCGCCGGCTGCCATGGTCGTGCTGCTTGAGCAACTGACAAGCGACTTCCCAGGCGCCCCGGGCCGACAAGGCCCGGGGCGCCTGTCGTCGTCCGGGCCCTGTCGCCTCGGGGCACCCCTTGACGACGAGGAGCCCCTACCCATGACCGCCATCGACGTGACCGGCGCCCGTACCCCCGAGGCCGCCGACGTGATCACCGGCGCGCGCGAGCGGATCGACGCGCTCGACGACCGGATCATCGGCCTGATCCAGGAACGGGTGGCCGTCTCCGCCGTCATCCAGGAGGCCCGGATCGCCTCCGGCGGCCGGCGCGTGAACCTCTCCCGCGAGATGGAGGTGCTCGGCCGCTACAGGGAGGCGCTGGGCAAGCCGGGCACGGCGCTGGCGATGACGCTGCTGGAGCTGTGCCGCGGCAAGATCTGACCGCGCGCCGCCCGGGGAATCCGCGTTCGCGGGACACACCTCCGTACCGCCCTCACCTGTACGGCGCGTGACCGCCCCCCCCCGGGCCGCCTCGCTGGTCCCGGTGTCCGTGCCAGCCAGGCGCGGGCCGAGAGAACCACGCGTGGCTCACTGGAGCGATGAGACGTACGGATCGTGCCGTGCGTCGTGGGACCTCGCTCCAGGGATGTGACCGGACGGCAGGGGACAGCAGCCCGGTCACCCAAGAGAACGGTCGGCTCCGGGTACGCCCGGGGCCGACCGGCGGACCTTGCAAAAATGCACAAGGCTGGGTCAAACGGTTGCGGGCGCCGCGTTCATCCAGCACGATGCGTACACAGCCCAAGTCCCTCGGCGGGCACCCGCATTGCCCGACTGCCAGAGGTCGAGACCAGCGGCGCAACCCCCCGGCGCCGCTTCCAGGCACCGGCGCTGCCCTGACGTCGGTGCTGACGAGAAGAAGGGCCCCGCGGCTCCACCCCGCGGGGCCCTTCGCTCTGCTCACCGAGCCCCTCGCTCTGCTCACCGAGCCCTTCGCTTGCTCAGGTGCGGGTCACCCTCCCGCAGTCGCCGTCGTCGCCGTCGTCGATGTCCTTGCTCCGGTCGTACGGGTCCGTCGCCGGACCGCTCGGGTCCGCGCCCGTCGGGGTGCGCGACGAGAACTCCGGGTGCAGGTAACCGTCGTAGACGAAGCAGGACGAGTTGCCGATCTCCTGGTCGTACTCCAGGAGCAGCAGTCGGCCCTGGGTGACCTGGTACCGCGCCGGGTCGGCGAGTTCGACCTCGACGACCCGGCGCACGATGGTGCGGGTGACCTCGGTGGGGCCGTCCGCCCGCACGACGGGGTAGACGAAGGTGTAGTCGGCGCGCACCGCCACACCCCCGTGCGTTCCCTTCTCGAACGTCATGCGCCCGCGCGTCTTGATCACGTCGCCGACGGGTCGCACCTCGTCGGGGTCGAAGCGGCTGAACAGCGTCACCGGGTCGTGCTCGCGGCTCGGGGAACGCAGGGCGGTGTCGAGTTCGTCGAGGAGCTTCGGCTGCTTGGGGTCGAGCACGGCCAGCGCGGGCCCGGGGCGTCCGCCCCGCACCGTCTTCGGGTCGAGGTTGGCGCCGACCAGCAGCTTCTTCGTCAGCTTCAGCGCCTGTTCCACGCGGTCCGCGGGGACCGAGCCGACGGCCTTCGCCGCGGGCAGGACGATGCCGGCCTCGCCGTCGGCCCAGCGCAGGGCTGGGGAACCCGCGAACGGCTCGTCCAGGGTGGGGGTCTCGGGGTCCGGCCCCGCGGGCGGGGCGGTCGGCGCCGTGGTCTCGGCGGGCAGGGGCGAGGCCTCGGCGGCCTGGGACTCCCCGGTGCCGAAAGGGTCGCCGGGCAGCAGCGACGGCTTCAGGGCCACCACCGCCACGGCGACGGCGACGGTCACACCGAGGGCCGTCCACAGCTTGCGCCGCCGGGCCGCACGGCCGTTGATCTCCTGCCAGGCGGGGCCGGTACGCCACCCGTGAGGCACCTCGCCCCGGGCCTGCTGCCCGCGCATCCGCTCGGTCACCATGCGCGCCCGCGCGGACGGCTCCTTCGGGGCGGAAGAACGGATGTCGCGCTCGGTGTCGCGGGTGAACTGCTCCCAGACGTCGTCGGGGATCTGCGAGGCCGACGGCTGATCGTCGGACGGCTTTTCAGACACGGGGTCCAGATCTAAGCCGGTGGCAAGCGCCTTCACAAGAAGGTCTTGAGTGTGACTCAGCCCACATAAGAATTCTGTGAATGTCAGCGCAACCATTCACAGGTTTCACGGATCAAACCTCGCGAACCAAGGGCCACACCCGCGCCCCACACGCGGAGGCCTCCCCCAACGTTCGTACCGCACCCCGCGGTACGCCGGACTTTCCGAGGTCTTCATGAAGCTTCGCCGCGCCATGGCAGCAGCGGCCGCCACGGCGGTCATAGCCCCGGTGGCACTGCTCGCGGCACCGGCCGCGTACGCGACCGACGAAACGACGCCCACGCCGAGCGCGTCGGTGAGCGAGTCCGCTCCCGAGACGTCTCCCTCGCCGTCGGTGAGCGAGTCCGCTCCGGAGACGTCGCCGTCGCCGAGCGCGTCCGCGAGCGAGTCCGCTCCCGAGACGTCTCCCTCGCCGAGCGCGTCCGCGACCGAGTCCTCCCCGTCGCCCTCCGCGTCGGAGCCCGAGGAGTCGGAGTCCCCGGACCCCGAGCCCTCGATCTGTGAGGACACCAAGGTCGACGTCAGCATCTCCGGTCTGCCCGGCAAGATCGCGGCGGGCAGCGGCTGGCACAAGTTCTCGCTGAACGTGCTCAACAACTCCGACTCGACGCTGAACGACCTCGACTTCTTCGCCGGGGCCTCCCCCGACAAGAACGGCGAGGAGCTGTTCTCCAGCAAGCAGGTCCAGCTCCAGGCCTGGGACCCCCAGGACAAGATCTGGGTCGACCTCAACGAGGGTGGCTACGCGGTCGGCTACGTCGGTTACACCGACGAGCTGAAGCCCGACTACGAGGTCAACATTCCGCTGCGCCTCAACGTCAGCAAGTCCGCCCCGGTCGGCGCCGGCTTCTCGCTCGGCGCGACGATCTACGGCGACAACGACGCCGAGTGCACCGGCTTCGGCGACGTGTCGTACAAGTTCCAGATCGTCGCCGCCGGCACGGACACCGACGGCACCAAGCCGCAGGAAGGCGGCAAGGCGCCCGTCACCGACGAGAAGCCGAGCGGCAACACGCCGGAGGTCACCGGCAGCCTCGCCGAGACCGGCTCCAGCTCCGCCCTGCCGATGATCAGCCTCGTCGGCGGTGCCGCGGTCGTCGCCGGTGCCGGCGCGATCTTCGTGGTGCGTCGCCGCAAGGCCGGCGCGGAGGCGTAAGACGCAGCGCCCCCGCAAGGGGCGACGCCAAGCAGAAGAGGGACCTGCGCTCGGAGGGGGGTGCAGGTCCCTCTTCTGCTGTCCGCCGACGGTCAGTTCCTCGGCTTCCGCCGTCCGCCGCCGGTCAGTTCTTCGGCGGCACCGACGGCAGGCCCAGGAACGGCAGCCGCAGCGCGCCGAACGCCTCCGCCGGGACCGCCGGGGACTTCGGCTCGACCGGCTGCAGACGCTCGTAGGCGGCGCCCTGCTTCGGCCGCGGGTCGGGCTCGCCCTTGTTGGGCCAGTACGACATCGCCCGTTCGGCCTGGGCCGTGATGGTCAGGGACGGGTTGACGCCCAGGTTGGCGGAGACCGCGGCGCCGTCGACGACCGAGATGCCGGGGTGGCCGTAGAGGCGGTGGTACGGATCGATCACGCCGGTCTCGCGGGAGGAGCCGATCGGGCAGCCGCCGAGGAAGTGGGCCGTGAGCGGGGTACCCATCAGTTCACCGACGTTGGAGCCGGCGAAGCCGTTGATCTCGGCGGCCAGCGCCGACGCGCTCTCCGTGGCGGCCTTGATCTGCTTCGGGTTGGGGGCGCCGTGGCCCTGGCGGGCGGTGAGCAGGCCGCGGCCGGCACCCGACGGCTTCAGGTACGTCGTCAGGGAGTTGTCCAGCGACTGCATCACCAGGCCGATGATGGTCCGCTCCGACCAGCGGCGGTTGGACAGGGAGCGCAGCACCAGCCAGGGGTGTTTCGCCGCGTGGGCGAGGAAGCCCAGGACCCGTGAGGTGCCCGAGTTCGTCCCGGCGTAGGGGACCTGGAGGATGGACAGGCCGCCCATCGAGTTGGAGCCCTTGCCGTAGCGGACCGGCTCGATGTGGGTGCTGGCGTCGGGGTGGATGGAGGACGTGATGGCCACGCCCCGCGTGAAGTCGACCTTCGGCGCGCCGTGGGCCTTGCGGTAGCGCCGGTCGTCGGTCTGGGCGCCGACCAGGGCCTCGGAGTTGGTGCGGGTCAGCTCGCCCAGCCGGTCCGAGATGTACGGCAGCTGGCCGCCCGCCTTCATGCGGTGCAGCAGGGTCTGGGTGCCGTAGGTGCCGGCGGCCAGGACGACCCGGCGGGCCGTGTAGGTGCGGCCCTTGCCCTTGCGGCGGTCGTCGGTGGGGAGGGTGGCGACCGCGTACCCGCCGCGCGAGTCGTCGGTGACCGAGACGACCGTCGTCAGGGGGTGGACGACCGCGCCGGCCTTCTCGGCGAGGTACAGGTAGTTCTCGTTGAGGGTGTTCTTCGCGCCGTGGCGGCAGCCGGTCATGCACTCGCCGCACTCCGCGCAGGCCCTGCGGGCCGGTCCCGCCCCGCCGAAGTACGGGTCGGGCACCTCCTGTCCCGGCTCGGCCTTCACCGTGCCGTCGGCGTCCTCGCCGTCGCCGAAGAAGACGCCGACGGGCGCGAGGTGGAAGGAGTCGCCGCAGCCCATCCGCTCGGCGGCCGCCTTCAGATGGACGTCGGACGGGGTCATGGTCGGGTTGAGCCGTACGCCGAGCATGCGCCGGGCCTGGTCGTAGTACGGCTTCAGCTCCTCCTGCCAGTCCGTGATGTCACGCCACTGCGGGTCCTCGAAGAACGGTTTCGGCGGGACGTAGAGGGTGTTGGCGTAGTTGAGGGAGCCGCCGCCGACGCCCGCGCCCGCCAGGACCATGACGTTGCCCAGCAGGTGGATGCGCTGGATGCCGTACATGCCGAGTTTCGGAGCCCAGAGGTAGTTCTTGAGGTCCCAGGAGTTCCTGGGGAGGGTCTCGCGGGTGAAGCGGCGGCCGGCTTCGAGGACGCCTACCTTGTAGCCCTTCTCCGTGAGGCGCAGGGCGGTCACGGAGCCGCCGAAGCCGGAACCCACGACGATGACGTCGTAGTCGTAAGCGTCCTGAGGCACGTGTTCTCCTCGTCGAGTGTCCGTGCGGGCCGGTGGTGGAGGAAGGGCGTCTACCGGAACCCGAACGCCTTCATCAGGCGGAGGCTCCTGCTCATGAACCGGGCGTACTTCTCGTCGTCCATGCCCAGGGAGGGGGCCATCGGAAGGACCCGCTGGTGGGCGACCGTCTGGGCCTCGGTGTACTTGAGGATGCCCTCGGAGCCGTGGCGGCGGCCGAGGCCGGAGTCCTTCATGCCGCCCATGGGCGACTGGGCGCTGCCGTACGCGGGGGCGTAGCCCTCGTTGATGTTGACCGTGCCGGTGCGCAGGCGGGCGGCGACCTCATGGCCGCGCCTGGCGTCCTTCGTCCAGACCGAGGAGTTCAGGCCGTACGCCGTGGCGTTGGCGCGCTCGATGGCCTCGTCCTCGCTCTTGAAGCGGTAGACGGAGACGACCGGGCCGAAGGTCTCCTCCGTGCAGACGGACATGTCCGTGGCGACGCCGTCGAGGATCGTGGGCTCGAAGAAGTACGGGCCGATGTCCGGGCGTGCCACACCGCCCGCGACGACTGTCGCTCCCTTGGCGACGGCCTCCTCCACGTGCCGGGTCACGGTCTCCAGTTGGCGTTCGCCGACCAGGGAGCCCATGTCGGCGCCGTACGCCAGGGACCTGCCGAGGCGCATCGCCTTGGTGCGGGCGGCGAAGCGCTGCAGGAAGGCGTCCGCGATCGACTCGTGGACGTAGAGCCGCTCGATGGAGATGCAGAGTTGGCCGGCGGAGGAGAAGCAGGCGCGCACGGCTCCGGCCGCGGCCTTCTCGATGTCGGCGTCCTCCAGCACCAGCATGGCGTTCTTGCCGCCGAGTTCGAGGGAGACGCCGACCAGCCGGGCGGCGGCGCCCTGGGCGACCTCGCGGCCGGTGCGGGTGGAGCCGGTGAAGGAGACGTAGTCGGCGTGCCGGACGACCTCGGGGCCGACGACCGGGCCCTCGCCGAGCACGACCTGGAAGACGTCGGCGGGCAGGCCGGCCTCGATCAGCAGGTCACGGGCCCAGAGGGCGGTCAGGCAGGTCTCCGTGTCGGGCTTCATGACGACCGCGTTGCCCGCGACGAACGCGGGGAGCGCGTCGCCGACCGACAGCTCCAAGGGGTAGTTCCAGGGGGCTATCTGGCCGACCACGCCACGGGGGTGGCGCAGTTCGGTGACCTTCGTGAGGGTGGGCATGGCACCGGCGTGCCGCTTCGGCCGGAGGTAGGCGGAGGCCCTGCGTCCGTAGTGCCGGGCGGCGACCGTGACGGCCTGGACCTCCTCGTGGGCGTGCAGACGGGCCTTGCCGGTCTCCAGCTGGATCAGGTCGAGCACCTCGGCCTGGCGCTCCAGCACCAGGTCGTGGAAGCGGAGCAGGACGGCGGCGCGCTGCCGCACCGGGGTCTGCGCCCACACGGCCTGGGCGGCGCGGGCCAGTTCGAAGGCCCTCGCCACGTCCTCGGGCGTCGACTCGGGGAGGTCGGCCAGCTTCTCACCGGTGAACGGCGTGTGATTGGCGGTACGACCGGAGCCCACCACGCCCTTGGTGAGCTGGGCGACCAGCTCGGGCGTCACCACGTCGGCGGCGGTGCGGGCGCCCTCCGGGGCGGGGGCGAGGGGGTTCGTACCGGTCTGTGCCGTGCCGGTCTCTGCCGTCTTCTCGGCGGCCTGCGCGTCCGTCATGAGGCGCAGGGTATGCCGCGGCGGAGCCTTTGGGTACCCGTCGGTAATACGGCTTCACTGACTGCACACACGACGCCAGTGGCTGCTGGCAACAAACGTGCTGATCAGGGCGTGGGGCGGTGACAGGCCGGTGTGATTCAGCCTTCGACGATTCCGAGGCGGTCCCGGGCGCCCTGGAACAGCGAGGTGCCCTCCTGCTCCTCCGGCGTGCCCTTGGGCATGTCGACGCGCAGTTCGTACATGCGGTCGTCGTCGGTGCGGATCATGACCTGCATGACCCGCCGGGTGTCCTCGTCCTGCTGGTAGGTGGTGTCGGCGATGGCGGCGTCGTAGGCCTGGACGCTGGTGCGGGTGTACTGCGTGCGGGCCTTCTCGCCCCAGGTGGCGTGCGCCTTCCGGGCCTCGTCCATCGGGGAGCCCGGGGCCCGGTCCCAGAGGAGGAGGCGGACCTGGACGGTGCCGCCCCGCGCGTCGCCGTAGAGGGCCATGCGGGGCTGGTCGGTCGCGCTGCCGGCTTCGGCGAGCCGACGGTAGTCGGCGGGGAGGTGGAGCACCGCCGACAGGTCCGGCTCGCGGTGCGCGGTCCACGGGCCGCCGGGGCCGGGGGCGGTGGGGGCCGGCGTGGTGCCGGCGGGGTGTTCGGTGGTGTCCGCGCTGCTGGTGTCGGCGAGGTGGGTGGCCGTCCCGAGGCCACCGACGAGCAGGGCGCTCAGCAGGGCGAGGGGGCCGGGGCGGAGGAGGTGGTGGTGCTTCGCCTGTGCCGTCGTTCCGTCCGCGAGTCGCGGCGTGCCGGTGTCCTCCGCCGACTCCGGTATGTCCTCGGCCTCCTGGACCCGCTCCGGCACCGGCTCGGTCACGGAACGCCACTCCGGCACCGGCTCGGTCTCGGGCCAACGCCCCGTCACCGACTCCGTCTCCGGCCGCCGCCCCGGCACCGGCTCCGTCACGGGCCAACGCCCCGTCACCGACTCCGTCTCCGACCGCCGCCCCGTCACCGACTCCGTCACGGGCCAACGCCCCGTCACCGACTCCGTCTCCGGCCGCCGCCCCGGCACCGGCTCCGTCACGGGCCGCCGCCCCGGCTCCCGCTCCGTCTCCGACCGCCGCCCCGTCACGGCCTCCAGCGCCTTCGCGACCTCCTCGGCGTCCGGCCGCTGTTCGGGGTCCCGCGCCAGCAGCCGTACGATCAGCGGCCCGAGCGGTCCGGCCTGCTCCGGTTCGGGCGGCTCGGCGGCGAGGATCGCGGCGAGCGTGGCCTCCGGCGTGGTCCGGCGGAACGGGGACGCGCCCTCCACGGCGGCGTACAGCAGGACGCCCAGGGACCACAGGTCGGAGGCGGGCCCGGCGATCCGGCCGGACACCCGCTCGGGGGCGACGAACTCCAGCGAGCCGACGGACTCCCCACTGGCCGTCAGGGAGTCCTCGCCCTGCACATGGGCGATGCCGAAGTCGGTGAGGACGACGCGCCGGTGCGGGCCCAGCAGCACGTTGGCGGGCTTGACGTCCCGGTGCACGATGCCGACGGAGTGCGCGGCGCGCAGGGCGCCGAGGACCGCGAGGCCGATACGGGCGGCTTCGGGCACCTCGACGGGGCCGCGCCGGAGCGTCTCGTGCAGGGACTCGCCCCGGACCAGCTCCATGACGATCCAGGGGAGTCCGTCGAGCGCCTCGGCCGCGTCGAGTTCGTCGGGGCCCGTGGGCCGCGGGCGGTCGTCCGGCCGCTCCGCCTCGACGACCACGTCGTGGATGGTGACGGCCGAGGGATGGTCGACGCGGGCGGCGGCGCGGGCCTCGCGGTGGAGGCGGTGGGCGGCCCTCCGGTGGTTCTCGCCCTCCGGTTCCCCGGGCAACCGGGGCTGTTTGACGGCGACTTCGCGCTGGACGAGCTCGTCACGGGCCCGCCAGACGGTGCCCATCCCGCCGGAGCCGATGCGCTCGATCAGCCGGTACCGCCCGCCGACCAGCCGGCCCTGGGCGCCCAGCCCGCCCCCGTCGTTGCTCATGCCCCATCAGTACCCTGCGAAGCAGGGGCTTGTCGACGCGGGGCGGTGCCCGGGCGCCGGTTCAGGTCCCGTCGATGTCCAGGTTCGCGATCGCCGTCCGCGCCACCTCGCGCCCGCGGTCCGTGAAGTCGCCCTTCCCCGGGTAGCTGACGGTGAGTTTGTACATGTCGCCGCCGGAGGTCCGGTAGTAGAACATCCGCAGCTCGCGGGGGCGGGGGTTCTCGGTGTCGTCGGTGTCGTAGACGACGGTGTTCTCGGCGGCCTTCTTCCCCCGGTAGGTGGTCACCTTGGGGTCCGTGTCCGGGTTCTCCGGCATGTCCAGGTTGTAGTTGCCGCTGTCCTTGAACTTGCTGTCGTCGTCGTACATCTCGGCGGCCGCGGAGCCCGCGATGGCGCTGCCGGTGTCCTCCGCCTTCCTGTCCAGGGTGAGGCCGATCCAGATGCTGCCGCTCCAGTCGGTGTACGTGACCCAGTGCCCCTGGTCCGTCTGCCGGTCGGGCACGGTCCGCTGGTAGCCGTCGGGGACCGCCAGCGACGCGGCGAGGTCCTTCTCCTGGCGGACCTTCCAGCCCTCGGGCAGCGGCCCGGCGAACGGGTCCGCGACCACCAGGTACGCCGTCACCGCGGCGGCGACGACCGCCGCGGCGAGCCCCGCCCACGCCGGGCGGCCGAGCCGGACGCCCCGTCCGCCACCGCCCGCGCCGGGTGCCCGGTCGGCCTGTGCGGCCTGGGTGGGCGGCTCGGCGGGCGGGTTGGCGGCCGCTTCCAGCAGGGCACGCACCTGCGCGGCGTCCGGTCTGCGGGCCGGGTCCTTGTGCAGCAGGCCGTTGATGGCCTCGGCGAGCGGGCCCCGGGCGGACATGGGCGGAGCGGGCGTGGCGTTGAGGACGGACTGGAGCGTGGCGGGGGTGTTGCTGCGGCGGAACGGTGAGACGCCCTCGGTCGCCGCGTACAGCACCACGCCCAGGGACCACAGGTCGCCCGCCGGGCCCGGGCGCTGGCCCAGCACGCGCTCGGGCGCGATGTACTCGGGCGAACCGACGAAGCCGCCGGTGTCGGTGAGACTGCTCTCGCCCTCGATCTGGGCGATGCCGAAGTCCGTGAGGACGACCCGGCCGTGCCGGCCGAGCAGCACGTTGTCCGGTTTCACGTCGCGGTGCAGAATGCCCGCGGCGTGCGCGGCCTCCAGCGCGCCGAGCACCTCCAGGCCGATCCGGGCCGCCTCGCGGGCGGGCAGGGTGCCCTCCTGGAGCGCGTCGCCCAGCGAGCGGCCCCGCACGAGCTCCATCACGATCCAGGGCCGGTCGTCGACGACCGCGACGTCGTGGACGCCGACCACGGCCGGGTGATCGAGCCGGGCCGCGGCACGCGCCTCGCGGCGCATCCGCTCGAAGGCGTTGGCACGTTCGCGCTCGGGAAGGTGCTCGGGGACGCGGGGCTCCTTGACGGCGACCTCCCGGTCCACCGTCTCGTCCTTGGCCCGCCACACCGTGCCCATGCCGCCGTGTCCGAGCTTGGCGATCAGCCGGTAACGCCCGGCGATGAGGCGCCCGGCCCCGGGATCCGTGGCGGTCGCCACCGCCGCGGCCGGCTGGGGCGGCACGACCTGGGTGGGTGTCGCGTACGGATTACCGGGTACCGGTTCCGGCGCCTTCGGCGGTTGCAGAACAAAACTCGTCGGCTCGTCGGCCTCGGCTCGGGCTCCCCCATCGCTGCTCATGGGCTCATCCCTATCGCGCCAAGCGCTTCCGTTTCCACCACGGACGCGAGCAGTCACAGACCCGTGACTTCGGAGGCCGCCTATCCGCGCCCGGAGGTGCTGGGGGTGGCGGACCGGGTCGCGGGTGTCTCGGGTGCCGAACTCGTGGGCACGGGGCCGCCGTCGCCGTCGCCCTCGCCCCTGAGCAGCGCCGCCGCGGAGACCCCCGCCCCGGCCATCGCGGCGACCAGCAGCGCGGCGACGAGCACCCGCCGCGTGGGCTGCCGGAGGAACGGCTCCTCCCGCGGGTCTCCCGGGACGGGCCCGTCCGCCGCCGACCCGGCCGGTTGCCGGTCCGCGCTGTCCTGCGGCGGTGCGAAGGACCGTGCGCGCGGCGCGTCCGTCGGCGCGTACCCGGGCGGCGGCGCCTGCGGCGTACGACCCGTGTCGCGGAAGGCCCGCAGCATCCGCTCCGCCCGGTCCGCGTCCAGCCGCCGGTCCGGATCGCGTTCGAGCAGACCGCGTACGACGGGCAGGAGCGGCCCGGCCTGCGCGGGCGGCTGGATGTCGCCGACCACGACCGCGTGCAGGATGCCGCCGAGCGAGTCGCGGTGGAACGGCGATTCCCCGCTCAGGGCCGCGCACAGCAGCGCGCCCAGCGACCACAGGTCGGACTCGGGCCCGGTCCGGGCCCCGGACATCCGCTCGGGCGCGGTGTACTCGGGCGAGCCGACGAAGGAGCCGTTCTCGGTGAGCGTGGGGGCGCCCTGCACCTGGGCGATGCCGAAGTCGGTGAGGACGACCCGGTCGGTGCCGGTCTCCAGCAGGACGTTGTCCGGTTTGAGGTCGCGGTGCAGGACCCCGGACGCGTGGGCGGCCCGCAGCGCGCCGAGCAGGGCGATGCCGATGCGCGCGGCCTCGGCGGCGTCGACCGGGCCGCTGCCGGCGAGCCGGTCGGCGAGCGAACCGCCCTCGATCAACTCCATGACGATGTACGGGCGTTCCTCGTGTTCCACGACGTCGTGGACGACGATGATGTGCGGATGGCTCAGCTGGGCGACCGCCCGGGCCTCGCGCAGCGTGCGGTCCCGCTGCCGGCGTGCCTCGGCCGCCGAGAGCGTCTCGTCGTAGGGGAGTTCCTTGACGGCCACGCCCCGGCCCAGCAGTTGGTCGGTCGCCCGCCAGACCACGCCCATGCCACCGCGCCCGAGCCTCTCCTCGAGCCGGTAACGGCCCGCGATGACACGCATGTTGTGCCCCTCGGTCCCCATACGGCCATCATGCCCCACCGGACGGGACCGCTCCGGGGCGGCGACCTGCGGGTGGCCGAAACCGACGGCCCCGGGTCAGAATCCCGGCCGCGTCAGGAGGTCTTCTCCTGCCAGCCCTGCAGCAGCGAGGTGAACTGCTTGCGCGCCTTCGCCCAGTCCGACGCCGGCGCGGACATGTAGAGGGCGTACTCGGTGCCGTCGCGGGCGATGTACGTCTCCTCGATGGCGCGGCGCGGCCCGGGGAACTTCGTGTCCTTCGCCTGCGCGGTCCAGGTGTACTCCCACACGGCGCTCTCCCGGTCCCGGTAGATGCTGCGCTTCAGCGTGAGGCGCTGGTAGTGGACCAGATCCTTGAGCTGCTGTTCCAGGTCGAGCTGGTGGGCGTACGGGTCGCCGAAGTCCGGGGAGGTGTCCACGGCGATCCGGACGAAGTGCCGCCCGCCGTCGGGCGTGTAGTCGATCTGCTTGAGCTCGCCCTGCGGTCCGAAGGGCTGGCGCTTCCAGCCCTTCGGCAGGTAGAGGCTGAAACCGGCGGGGTCGTCGCGGCGGGTCCAGCCGGCGGGCACGGATCCGCCGGGGTGTGCCGTGCTCTGCGGGGCGACGGTCGAGCCGGACTCGGCGCCCGGTGTCTGCCGGCCCTCGTGCCACTGCTGCAGCACCACGGCCGTGCCTCCGCCGATGATGGCCGCGAGCGCCACGACGAGGGCGAGCGTGCGCAGTCGGCGGCGCCGTCCCGGGCCGCCGGGCCGCGGCCCGGTCGCCGTCGGGGCGGCCAGGGTGGGGTGGCCCGCCGGAGTGCCGGCCGTGGGTGTCCCGGCGGCCGGGGTGCCGGCCAGCGGCGGGAGCGGCGTGCGGGTGTGGGACGCCGAGTGGGAGCCGGCCGGGCCGGTGCCGCTGTGGGCCTCCTGGTACGGCGACGTCCCTCCGTACTGCGTCGGGACGTAGGCCTGCGCCGCGTTCGGCCGTCGTCCCTCCGCCGCCTCGGCGAGCATCCGCTCGGCCTCGGAGGGGTCGGGCCGGCTCGCGGGATCCTTGCGGAGCAGGGCGGTGATGACGGGCGCGAGCGGACCGGCGTGCCGGAGTTCGGCGGCCTCCTCCTCGACCACCGCCTGCATGGTGGTCAGCGGGGTGGTGCGGCGGAACGGGGACCGGCCCTCCACCGCCGTGTAGAGCGTCGCGCCGAGCGCCCACAGGTCGGAGGACGGGCCCGGGTCGTGGCCGCGCACGCGCTCGGGGGCCAGGTAGTCGACCGAGCCGACGACCTCTCCGGTCCGGGTGATGGTGGTGTCGCCCTCGATCTGGGCGATGCCGAAGTCGGTGAGCAGGACCCGTCCGTCGCGGCCGAGCAGGACGTTGCCCGGCTTGACGTCACGGTGCAGGACACCGGCGGTGTGCGCGGCGCGCAGGGCCCGCAGCACCCAGAGGCCGATGCGCGCCGCCTCGCGCGGCTCGACGCGCCCCTCCTCCTTGACCGCGTCGGCCAGCGAGCGGCCCTCGACCAGCTCCATCACGATCCACGGGCGGCCGTCGTGCTCCAGCACGTCGTGCACGGTGACGACGGCGGTGTGGCTGATCCGCGCGGCCGCCCTGGCCTCCGCCCGGGTCCGCGCCAGCAGGATCGCCTGCTCGCTCTCGGAGACGTAGAGGGCGGCCGTCAATTCCTTGATGGCCACGGACCGGTGCAGCACCTCGTCATGTGCACGCCATACCCGACCCATGCCGCCACTGCCGATGGAGTCGGCCAGCCGGTAGCGGCCCGCGACGAGCAGGCCCTGCATCTGATTCACGTTGCCCCGCAATGGTCTTGACAGGGTCAGCGTAAGGACCCGCTCCTCCTCAGGGAACAAGCGGGGTACCACGGTGACCGCACTGTGACGGTTGTGCCCTGTGGGACAGCAGGGAACAGTGAGGCGAACGTCGGCGCCCGACGGACACCTCAGAAGATCATTTAGATCATTTCGTCGCCCGGTACGTCGCCGCCGCCTGCTCGTACAGCCGCGTCACCTCGTCCCGCTCGGACTCCGGTCCGCGCACCTGGACCACGTGGTACCGCCCGTCGACCAGCATCGCGAGATTGCGCACATACAGCTCGCCCCCGTCCTCGCCGGTCCAGGTGAACTGCCCCTCGGCCATGGTCCGGCCACCGACCTCGATCGTCTTCAGGCCCGTGGAGGTGGCCCAGCTGGAGTCGCGGTACGGCTGCAACTCGCGCTGCCGCTCCCGCTGGTAGGCCATCGGGTCGCTGCCGTACTCCGACGCGCTGTCCCGGCCCGGTACGACGATGAGCTCGAAGTCGCCCTTCGCGTAGACGACCTGGCCGTTTCCGTTCCCCGGCGTGCGGTCCCAGCCCTTGGCCACGGCGACCTGGAAACCGGCCGGGTCCTTGCGGAGGGTGAAGCCGTCGCCGACGTCTGGACCAGTGGTCTGGGTCTCGCTGGAACCGGCCGACGTCGACGGGCTCTTCTCCGGCCCGGGCGACGTCTGGTCGGGGCGGGGCTCGCTACTGGCGTCCGGCTCGGGCGCCTGGCTGACCTCGCCGGCGGCACCGGTGCGGTCCGCGCCCTCCGCGCCGCCGGTTCCCGACTTGGGCATGAAGAGCGCGGCGTAGGCGATCGCGGCGGCCATCGCGAGCAGGACCAGCAGGAGCAGGGTGCGGCCGAGGCGGTGCGGCGAGCGGGACTCCTTGGCCCGCTTGTGCCGCCCGTGATGCGCGGGCAGCCCGGCCCGCCGCCTGCGCACGAGCTCGCCCCGGCGGCGTACGACGGGCAGTCGGCTGGCGTCGGCGGGGGGCGCCGGGACCACGTGCAGCCCGGCCTCCGGCTCCGGCGCCGAGCGCACCAGCGACCGCAGCCAGCCGCGCAGTTCCTCGAAGTCGAGTCGCTCGGTCGGGTCCTGACGCAGCAGCGACTCCACGACCGGCCTGAGCGGCCCGCACTCCTCGGCGTACGCGGGCGGTTCCGCGCACACCATCTGCACCAGCTCGGCCGTCGACTCCTCCGGGTAGGGCGCGTGCCCCTGCACGGCCCGGAAGAGCAGCGCGCCGAGCGCCCACAGGTCGGTCGCCGGGCCGATCGGAGCGGCCAGCTGCCAGTTCTCGTGGACGGGTCCGGCCTGCTCCGGCGCCCAGCGCTCGGTCACCGGCCCGACGACCGCCATCCGCGCCTGCCGGGCCCGCTCGGCGGCCAGGGCCGTGGCCGGACCGCGCCGGGGGGCGGGGGTGTGGGCGACCAGGTCGTCCCACCGGGTGGTCGCGGAGCTGTCCGAGGCCGGGGGGAGGGCCGCTTGCTCCCGGTCCTGCGCCGGGGGCGCGTCGCCCGTTCCGCCGCGTGGCGTGGCGCCGTGCCAGGCCGTCGTCCGGGGGCTGCCGCCCACGCCGTAGGGGTCGGCTATCCGCCCCGGCGGGGCCGCCTCGGGTCCCGTGCCCTGACCGGGGATGTACGGGGACTGCGCCGAGCCGTTGCCGTGCGGCGCGGGCCCGCCGTCCGGGGCGGGGCGGGCGCCGGGCAGCGCCGCCCGGCCGTTCTGCTGCGCCTCCTGGACCCGGGCGGCAGCCCGGGCACCCGCCCGGTAGGCGGCGATCGCCCCGGCGCGCGCGGCCCGCGGGTCCCCGCTGTCGTCCACGCTGCGACGCGCCGGAACGGCCGGTCCCCCGCCGGTGTCGGCTCCGGCCGCCGGCAGCCCCCTGGCCTCCCGTGCTTCTATGGCGGCCCGTCGCGCGGCCTCGGGATCCCCCGAGCCACCGATCCCGCCAGGGCCACCGATCCCGCCAGGGCCACCGACATCGGCCGGACCGCCGGGCCCGCCGAACCCGGCCGGACCACGCCCGCCGGCCGGACCGCCCACGCCGTTGACCAGTCCGGCGGAACCACCGGACCGCCCCGGGCCCCCGGCCGGTTCCTCCTCTTGCTCGGACTCCTCGAAGGCGGGAGGCGGCACCGGGTCGTACCCGCACAGCGCCTCTTCCGCCGCTCCCACCGCCAGCCCGGTCAGCATCACCCGGCCGTCGTCGCAGACGAGCACCGTCCGCGCGGTGATGTTCCGGTGCACCCAGCCGTGGGCGTGCAGCACCCGCAGCGCCATCAGCACGTCGGAGGCCACCTCGGCCGCCCGGTACGGCGTCAGCGGCTTCTCGGCGAGCAGCGCCGCCAGCGGGCGCGCGGCCACCAGCTCACTGACGATCCACAGCGAACCGCCCTCGGCGAACACGTCGAAGACCTGGTCGAGCCGGGGATGGTCGGGGATGGCCGCCGCGGCCTGCGCCGCCTCGACCGCGCGTCGCACCACCGGATCCGTGGGCCGCCGCGCGCCGGGCCGCCGCGCGCCCCCGTCCCGTGCCGTGAAGCCGTCGGGCAGGCCCTCCGCGTCGAGGACCTCCGCCTCGACCACCTCCGGCAACGGGACCTGCCTGACCAGGACTTCCTGCCCGCTGTAGGTGTCGAAGGCCCGGGTCTCGGTGAGTTCGTACTCGTCGGACGGCGGCAGCGGCAGGCGGTAGCGGTCGGCGAGTACCCGTCCCGCATAGTCGTCCACGTTGCCTCCCCCGGCAGCCTGGTCGGTCACATCCGTTCGCCCCACGGTCCGTTCCGGCTGCGTACGGTCCGCAAACATTTACGATACGTGCCGCAGGCAACCCGCATCGTGGGGATGCCAGATCTCACTCCCCAAACCCGGGGCGGCTCATGCTCAGGACTTGGGTTCGAAGGTCTTGGTCAGCGTCCGCCAAGTCCCCTTGCGCAGCTCGCCGTCCCAGTCGGCCGCCTTCGCCGTGTACATCAGCGCGTAGCCCTGCCGGTCGTCGACGACGAAACCACGGTCGATGGTCCGGTACTCGGTGCCGCTCTCGACGTAGGTGAACTCCCAGTCGGCCGTGTTCCAGCCGCGGTAGTCCACCTGCTCTATTCGGATCCGCTTGTACTGGGCGCGCTGCATGTAGCGCTCCTGGTTCTTCCAGTCCGCCACCGGGTCGCCCTTGGGCGAGGACGTCCAGGCGATGAGCAGCTTCTGCCCGTCGGGCCCGGTGAACCGGTCTCCGGCCGCGCCCGTGGAGCGGTACTTCCACCCCTTCGGCAGCCCGATCGAGTACCCCTGCTTGCCCTGATGGGTCGACACCTCCGAGGTGCCCCCACCACCGGAGCCGCCCGAACCGCCGGAGCCGGCTCCGGCGCCGGACGAGCCGCTCGGCGTGCTGTTCGAGGCAGGTCCCGAGGGCGCCGGCTGGGTCGCCGCACCGTCCGTGCGTGTGCCGTCCTTCTCGTCGCCCTTGGTGTCGGCGCTGCCGGACGCGGTGGCGGCGGTCCTGCCGCCGCTCCCGCCGGCCGCTCCCTTCGAGCCGTTGTCGTCCCCGCTGAGCGCGATGGCCAGGACGGTCCCGATGACGGCGAGCACCACGACCACCGCGATGATCATCAGGGTCCGCCGCGGCACCACGTCGGTGAGCGGCGCCCTGGGCACGGGCCGGGGCGGCAGGTCCGGCGGCGGCATCACGGGCCACCCCGAACTACGGCCACCGGTCGGCGTCTTCGCTCCCTGGGCACCCCGCTCGCCGGCCCCGGCCGCGGCACCCGAGGCCGCCGCCGCACCCGACTGCGCCCCGGACGCCTCCGCGGTCCCGCTCCGCGCCGCCCCGCCCTTCGAGCCGAAGGAGCCCGAGCCCGAAGAAGCCGAACCAGCAGAGGCCGAGCCGGAAGAGGCCGGGCGGGAAGAGGCCGGGCCGGAAGTGCTCGATCCGGCCTCGGACTCGGCGGAGGCGGCGGCCGTTCCCGCCGCGGCCTTGCGCACGGAACGCAGCGCCCCGCGCAACCGCTCCCCGGCCTCCTCGCCCCGCTTGCCCGCGGAACCCGAGCCCTTCCTGCCCGAGGACCCGCCCGGCTGCGCCGGCAGCGGCACGACCTTCGTCGCGTCCAACGGCTCCGCCTCGGACGGCTCCGGCGCGTGGATGACCGCGTTCAGCAACGCCCGGGCGCCCGCGTCGTCGAGCCTCTTGGCCGGGTCCTTGGTGAGCAGCCCGTGGATGACGTCCTTCAGCGGGCCCGCGTTCTTCGGCTCCTCCAGCGGCTCGGTCATCACGGCGGTGAGGGTCGCTATGGCCGACCCCTTGTCGTACGGCGGGGTGCCCTCCACCGCCGCGTACAGCAGCCCGCCGAGCGACCACAGGTCGGCCGCCGGCCCGGGCTTGTGCCCGCGCGCCCGCTCCGGGGAGATGTAGGAGGGCGCGCCGACGAGCATGCCGGTCGAGGTGATGGACGGGTCGCCCTCGACCTGGGCGATGCCGAAGTCGGTGAGCACGACCCGGCCGTCCTCGGCGATCAGCACGTTCGACGGCTTCACGTCGCGGTGCAGGATGCCCTCGCGGTGCGCCGACCGCAGCACGTCCAGGACGGCGAGCCCGACCTCCGCGGCGCGCTTGGGCTCGAGGAGGCCGTCCTCCCGGATGACCTCGGCGAGCGACTTGCCCTCGACGAGCTCCATCACGATCCAGGGCCGGTCGTCCTCCTGGACCACGTCGAAGACGGTCACCGCGCTGTTGTTGCGGATCCGCGCGATCGCCTTGGCCTCGCGCAGCGTCCGCGTGATGAGCCGCCGCTTCTCGTCCTCGTCGATGTTCGACGGGAACCGCAGCTCCTTGACGGCGACCGTCCGCCCCAGCGTCTCGTCCTCGGCCCGCCAGACCGTGCCCATGCCGCCGCGGCCGAGCACCTTGCCCAGCCGGTAACGCCCCGCGAGGAGACGCTCCCTGTTGTCCTGACGAGTGTCCTGACGAGATGTGCCCGCCCGCTCCGCCTCCGACATGCGTCCCCTCATACAACCCGCCCTGACAGAGCCTCCATTGTCTCTCACCCGACAAGTGCCCAGCGCCCAGGGGGCCCCTGGCGGGCGGGCACCGGCCCGCCCGCCCGGAACCCGGGTGCGGCCCGCCGCGCGCCGCCTTGCATGATGGGCCCCGATCAGGGAGGAGCCCGCATGCCGCCGTTTCGGACCTTGCTGGCCCTGCCTGTGTCCGTAGCCCTCCTCGGCCTGCCCCCGGCCGACTCCTCGGCTCTCTCGGCGCCGCCCACGGACTCCGTGCTGCCGCTGCTCGTGACCGAGGGCAGGGTCCCCGCCGCGGCCCTGCTGGCCCGGGAGGGAACCCTCACCCACTATGCCCACGCCGGGTCGGGAATCGCCCGGTCGGACCACTTCCGCGCGGGCAGCATCACCAAGACGTTCATCGCCACGGTCGTGCTGCAACTGGCCGCCGAGCACCGGCTGTCGCTGTCCGACACCGTGGAGCGGCACCTGCCGGGCCTGGTCCGGGGAGCGGGCAACGACGGCCGCGCGCTGACCCTGCGTTCCCTGCTCACCCACACCAGCGGCCTCTACGACTTCACCGCGGCCACCGACGGCACCGCGCCCGTGACCGCCCGTCAGGCCCTCCGCATCGCACTCACCCACCCTCCGGCCGCACGCGGCCGCTTCTCCTACTCGAACACCAACTACGTCCTGCTCGGCCTGGTCATCCAGCAGGTCACCGGTCACCCGTACGCCACCGAGGCCGAACGCCGCATCATCACTCCACTGGGCCTGACAGGCACCTCCTTCCCTGGCTCCCGCTCCTCGCTGCCCGCTCCGCACGGCCACGCCTATGCCTCCGACGGAACCGACGTCACCGATCTCGACCCGCGGGTGGCCGGAGCCGCGGGTGAGTTGGTGACCACGCTCGCCGACGTGGACACCTTCTACGGGGCCCTGCTCGGGGGGCGGCTGCTGTCCCCGCGCTGGCTGCGCGAGATGCTCGACACCCGTGCCGCACACGGCGCGTACGGCATGGGGCTGTTCCCCGAGAAGCTTCCGTGCGGCACGACCGTGTGGGGGCACAACGGGCACATATCCGGCAGCTATGTGCGCGCCGCCGCCAGTGCCGACGGCCGGCGTGTCCTCACCTTCCGCGTGAACACGGACGCGATCGCAGATCCCGGCCTCGAACCCGCGTTGCTCGCGGCCGAGTTCTGCCCCCGCGTCTCGTAGAACGACCGGGCCCCGAACGAAGATCCCGCTTCCCTACACCCGTTCGAGTGACATAGGGAACGAGCCGACAGGGCCCCCACAGCCGCCTACAACGGCACGATGTCCGGCGCCCCCAGCCGTGCCGCGTCCGCCGTCAGGTCGTCCGGCTGCCGCTGCGACTCCCGCTCGGCCTCCACCCGCTTCTCGTAGTGCTGGACCTCGCGCTCGATCTGGTCCTTGTCCCAGCCGAGCACCGGCGCCATCAGCTCGGCGGCGTCGCGCGCGCTGCGCGTGCCGCGGTCGAAGGTCTCGATGGAGATGCGCGTCCGCCGGGTCAGCACGTCGTCCAGATGCCGCGCCCCCTCGTGCGAGGCCGCGTAGACGATCTCCGCGCGCAGGTAGTCGTCGGCCGCCGGCAGCGGCTCGCCCAGCGACGGGTTCTCGGCGATGAGGTCGAGGAGTTCCTCGGCCATCGCCCCGTACCGGTTGAGCAGGTGCTCCACGCGCACCACGTGCAGTCCGGTCCGGGCGGCGATCCGGGCCCGCGCGTTCCACAGCGCACGGTAGCCCTCGGCGCCGAGCAGCGGCACCTCCTCGGTGACGCACTCGGCGACCCGCATGTCGAGGCCGTGCACCGCCGCGTCCACCGCGTCCTTGGCCATGACCCGGTACGTCGTGTACTTGCCGCCCGCCACGACGACCAGGCCGGGCACGGGATGGGCGACGGTGTGCTCGCGCGACAGCTTGCTGGTGGCGTCCGACTCGCCGGCGAGCAGCGGTCGAAGGCCCGCGTAGACGCCCTGGACGTCGTCCCTGGTGAGCGGCACCGCGAGGACCGAGTTCACATGTTCCAGCAGATAGTCGATGTCCGCGCTGGAGGCGGCCGGGTGGGCCTTGTCGAGGTCCCAGTCGGTGTCCGTGGTGCCGACGATCCAGTGCCGGCCCCAGGGGATGACGAACAGCACGGACTTCTCCGTGCGCAGGATCAGCCCGGTCGTGGAGTGGATCCGGTCGCGCGGCACGACCAGGTGGATGCCCTTGGACGCCCGGACGTGGAACTGGCCGCGCTCCCCGACCATGGCCTGCGTGTCGTCCGTCCACACGCCGGTGGCGTTGACGACCTGCTTGGCGCGGATCTCGTACTCGCCGCCCCCCTCGACGTCCTGCACCTTCGCGCCGACGACCCGCTCGCCCTCGCGCAGGAAGCCCGTCACCCGCGCGCGGTTGGCGGCCTTCGCGCCGTACGCCACCGCCGTGCGCACCAGGGTCGCCACGTATCGGGCGTCGTCCATCTGGGCGTCGTAGTACTGCAACGCCCCCACCAGCGCGTCCTTCTTCAAGCAGGGCGCCACCCGCAGAGCGTGATTGCGCGTCAGGTGGCGGTGCATCGGCAGGCCCCGGCCGTGCCCGCGCGCCATGGACATGGCGTCGTACATCGCGACGCCCGACCCCGCGTACAGCCGCTCCCAGCCCTTGTGCTGCAACGGGTACAGGAACGGCACCGGCTTCACCAGGTGCGGGGCGAGCCGCTCCAGCAGCAGGCCGCGCTCCTTCAGGGCCTCGCGGACGAGCGCGAAGTCGAGCATCTCCAGATAGCGCAGGCCGCCGTGGATGAGCTTGCTGGACCGGCTGGAGGTGCCGGACGCCCAGTCCCGCGCCTCGACCAGGCCTGTGGACAGGCCCCTGGTCACGGCGTCGAGCGCGGTGCCCGCACCGACCACGCCGGCACCCACGACCAGCACGTCCAGCTCGCGCTCGGCCATCGATGCGAGTGACTCGGCGCGCTGCGCCGGCCCGAGTGTCGCTGTCCTCACCGCTGCCTCCCGCTCATCGGTCGCGCCGGCCGCACCCTGCGGGCGCAGCCCCGTCCGTATCCCCCATGCCCAAATTCTGACCGGGTTGCCCGACTTCAGCCACCACGGGCCCTCAGCCTGTGGACAACGGTCACGGAACACTCACCGAAACTCGGCCAGCCAATCCCGCATATCGGTCATATTTACTCCTAGTCTGACATTGCGCTCGCCCGTCCTGTCCACAGGGCTTGCGCACCTGTCCCACTTCGGCTATCGGGAAGGACGGCCACGCCATGCCCGCAGATCTCGCCGTCATCGGACTCGGCCCGTACGGCCTGCCCCTGGCCCAGGCCGCCGTCGCCGCCGGCATCCCCACCCTGGGGTACCGCACCGGCCCCGAGGCCGGCTCGCTCAGCCCCGCCGAACTGCGCCGGATGCTCTCGGGGGGCTTCCGGCCGACCACCACTCCGGCCGAGCTGGGCCGGGTGCGCACGGCGGTCATCTGCGCGCCGACCCCGCCGGGTGCGGACGGTGACCTGGACCTGAGCCGCCTGGAGGCCGCCGCCCGGACCCTGGCCGAGCACCTGCGCCCGCACACCACCGTGATCCTCGAGTCCCCTGTGTACCCGGGGACGACGGAGGAATTCCTCCGTCCGCTGCTCGAAGAGGGTTCCGGCCTGCGCGCGGGCCGTGACTTCCACCTCGCGTACTCCCCCAGCCGCGTCGACCCCGGCAACCGCGACGTCACGCCCGCCACCACCCCGAAGGTCATCGGCGGCCTCACCCCGGCCTGCACGGAGTCGGCCGCCGCGTTCTACGGCAGGCTGACCGACAAGGTGGTACGCGCGCGTGGACTCAGGGAAGCGGAGACCGTGCAGCTCCTGGAGACCAACTACCGGCATGTGAACATCGCCCTCGTCAACGAGATGGCGGTCCTCTGCCACGACCTGGGCGTCGACCTGTGGGACGTCATCCGCTGCGCGGAGACCAAGCCGTTCGGCTTCCAGGCCTTCCGCCCCGGCCCCGGTGTGGGCGGCCACTCGGTCCCCCAGGACCTGACCGCGCGCGGCGGCCGCGGTCTGCGCATGGTGGAGCTGGCCCAGCAGGTCAACAGCCGCATGCCCGGCTACGTCGTCCAGCGCGCGGCCACGCTCCTGAACGAACACGGCAAGTCGGCCCGGGCCGCGCGCGTGCTGCTCCTCGGCGTCACCTACAAGCCCGACCTCGCCGACCTGGAGGGCACCCCGGCCCAAGAGATCGCCCTGCGCCTGATGGAACTGGGCGCCTCGGTCAGCTACCACGACCCCCACGTCCCCGCCTGGAGCGTCCTCGACCGCCCCGTCCCCCGCGCGGACTCCCTCTACGAGGCCGCCGCCGACGCGGACCTGACCATCCTGCTCCAGCAGCACCGCACGTACGACCTCCAGGGCCTGTCGGTGAAGGCCCAGCTGCTGCTGGACACGCGGGGGGCGGCACCCATGGGGGCGGCGCATCGGTTGTGAAAGGGGGCGCGTGAGGTGCGTGCCCCCATGGGCTGGTGGCATGCGAGCACGGCCCGGGTACCTTACGGAAACAAGGTGGAGCCCACCGCAGTGGTCGCTGCGGCAGGCTCCTGGATGGATCACGGAGTGTCCGCCCCTAGTCCCTCTTGGGGGCGGCCGCTCACCATCCGAAAATCCGCAAGATCCACCTCCTCCGGCACTGCACCATCCGAAGACGGAGTCGGTCCCAGCGGGTGGGCTTGCGGTGGCGTCCCATGGGCGCCCCCTTCCACGACGCCGCCCATTTCCCCCCGTGGCAACACGCGCCCCACCAACGCCAGTTGGGCCAGCAAAAAGGGCCCGGCCACTCCCCCGAGTGACCAGGCCCTTCTCCGCGTCGGGACCGATTACCGCCGGTGCTGCGAGTCCGCCACCGTCACCTCGACCCGCTGGAACTCCTTGAGCTCGCTGTAGCCGGTCGTGGCCATAGCTCGCCGCAGCGCGCCGAAGAGGTTCATCGAGCCGTCGGGCGTGTGGGACGGACCCGTCAGGATCTCCTCCAGCGTGCCGACCGTGCCGAGGGCGACCTTCTTGCCGCGGGGCAGCTCCTCGTTCACGGCCTCCATGCCCCAGTGGTGGCCCTTGCCCGGACCGTCCGTCGCACGGGCCAGCGGGGAGCCCATCATCACCGCGTCCGCGCCGCAGGCGATCGCCTTGGGCAGGTCGCCGGACCAGCCGACACCGCCGTCCGCGATCACGTGCACGTACCGGCCGCCGGACTCGTCCATGTAGTCGCGGCGGGCGGCGGCCACGTCCGCGACCGCCGTGGCCATGGGGACCTGGATGCCGAGCACGTTGCGCGTGGTGTGCGCGGCGCCGCCGCCGAAGCCGACCAGCACACCGGCCGCGCCGGTGCGCATCAGGTGCAGGGCCGCGGTGTACGTGGCGCAGCCGCCGACGATCACCGGGACGTCCAGCTCGTAGATGAACTGCTTCAGGTTCAGCGGCTCGTGCGAACCGGAGACGTGCTCCGCCGAGACCGTCGTACCGCGGATGACGAAGATGTCCACGCCCGCGTCCACGACCGCCTTGGAGAACTGGGCGGTGCGCTGCGGGGAGAGCGCGGCGGCGGTGACGACGCCGGAGTCGCGCACTTCCTTGATGCGCTGCCCGATCAGCTCCTCCTTGATGGGGGCCGCGTAGATCTCCTGCAGGCGCCGGGTCGCCGCCTCGGCGGGCAGCTCGGTGATCTCGTCGAGCAGCGGCTGCGGGTCCTCGTACCGCGTCCACAGGCCCTCGAGGTTCAGCACGCCGAGGCCGCCGAGCTCGCCGATGCGGATGGCGGTAGCCGGGGAGACGACCGAGTCCATGGGGGCGGCCAGGAACGGCAGCTCGAAGCGGTAGGCGTCGATCTGCCAGGCGATCGAGACCTCCTTCGGGTCCCGCGTACGGCGGCTGGGGACGACGGCGATGTCGTCGAAGGCGTACGCCCGGCGGCCGCGCTTGCCGCGCCCGATCTCGATCTCAGTCACGTCTGTGGCCTTTCCCTGATGCGTTTCAGCGTCTTCCAGTATCGCCGACGGGCACGACGAGGGCGGCCCCGGATGCTCCGGGACCGCCCTCGGGTACGCCTCACGCGCGCGTGCGCGTCACTTGGTGCTGTAGTTCGGCGCCTCGACCGTCATCTGGATGTCGTGCGGGTGGCTCTCCTTGAGGCCCGCGGAGGTGATCCGGACGAAGCGGCCCTTGGACTCCATCTCCCCGATGGTGGCGGCGCCCACGTAGCCCATGGTCTGGCGCAGACCGCCGACGAGCTGGTGCAGCACGTTGGCCAGCGGACCGCGGTAGGGCACCTGGCCCTCGACGCCCTCGGGCACGAGCTTGTCGTCGGAGGCGACCTCCGCCTGGAAGTAGCGGTCCTTCGAGTACGACCGGCCCTGGCCGCGGGACTGCATGGCACCGAGCGAGCCCATGCCGCGGTACGACTTGAACTGCTTGCCGTTGATGAAGAGCAGCTCGCCCGGCGACTCCTCACAGCCCGCGAGGAGGCTGCCCAGCATGACCGTGTCGGCGCCGGCGGCGAGCGCCTTGCCGATGTCGCCGGAGTACTGCAGGCCGCCGTCGCCGATCAGCGGGATGCCCGCCGGACGGGCAGCGAGGGACGCCTCGTAGATGGCGGTGACCTGGGGGACGCCGATGCCGGCGACCACGCGGGTCGTGCAGATCGAGCCGGGGCCGACGCCCACCTTGATGCCGTCGACACCGGCGTCGATGAGGGCCTGCGCGCCGTCGCGCGTGGCGACGTTGCCGCCGATCACGTCGACGGAGACGCTCGACTTGATCTTCGACATCCAGCTGAGGGCGTTGCTGTTGTGGCCGTGGGAGGTGTCGACGACCAGGAAGTCCACCCCGGCCTCGGCGAGGGCCTGGGCGCGCTCCATGGCCTCGGGGCTGGCGCCCACCGCAGCACCGACGAGCAGCCGGCCCTCGGCGTCCTTGGCGGCGTTCGGGTACTTCTCCGCCTTGACGAAGTCCTTGACGGTGATGAGGCCCTTGAGGACGCCCGCGTCGTCGACCAGCGGCAGCTTCTCGATCTTGTGCTTGCGCAGCAGCTCCATGGCCTCGACGCCGGAGATGCCGACCTTGCCGGTGACCAGCGGCATCGGGGTCATGACCTCGCGCACCTGACGGGAGCGGTCCGTCTCGAAGGCCATGTCCCGGTTGGTGACGATGCCGAGCAGCTTGCCGGCCGGGTCGGTGACCGGGACGCCGCTGATGCGGAACTTGGCGCACAGGGCGTCCGCCTCGGCGAGCGTGGCCTCCGGGTGCACCGTGATCGGGTCGGTGACCATGCCGGACTCGGACCGCTTCACCAGGTCGACCTGGTTGACCTGGTCCTCCACGGAGAGGTTGCGGTGCAGGACGCCGACGCCGCCCAGACGGGCCATCGCGATCGCCATGCGCGACTCGGTGACCTTGTCCATGGCGGCGGACAGCAGGGGGATGTTCACCCGGACGTTGCGGGAGATGCGGGACGAGGTGTCGACCGCGTTGGGCAGCACCTCGGATGCGCCCGGCAGCAGCAGCACGTCGTCGTAGGTCAGCCCGAGTGTCGCGAATTTACCGGGCACTCCGTCGACGTTGGCAGTCATGACACCTTCCCCAAATGGCCTTGATCGGTGCGGATGTCCATGCTAACGGGAAGCAGGGCTGTCTCATTCCACGGTTCCGGCCCGCACCGGGCTTCGTATGTTCGTACGGAAGCGGCGCACCGCCTGTTCAATGAAGGGGCTACTGCTCGGCCAGCGCCCGCAGCCGGCTCAGTGCCCTGTGCTGCGCCACCCGGACCGCCCCGGGTGACATTCCCAACATCTGGCCCGTCTCCTCGGCCGTGAGCCCCACCGCGATCCGCAGCAGCAGCAGCTCCCGCTGGTTCTCGGGCAGGTTGGCCAGGAGTTTCTTGGCCCACTCCGCGTCGCTGCTGAGCAGGGCGCGCTCCTCCGGGCCCAGGGAGTCGTCCGGCCGCTCGGGCATCTCGTCGGACGGGACGGCCGTCGAGCCGGGGTGGCGCATCGCCGCGCGCTGGAGGTCGGCGACCTTGTGGGCGGCGATGGCGAAGACGAACGCCTCGAAGGGGCGCCCGGTGTCCCGGTAGCGGGGCAGTGCGAGGAGCACCGCCACGCAGACCTCCTGGGCGAGGTCCTCCACGAAGTGCCGGGCGTCGCCCGGGAGGCGGGACAGGCGGGTGCGGCAGTAGCGCAGCGCCAAGGGGTGGACATGGGCGAGCAGATCATGCGTGGCCTGCTCGTCCCCGTCGACGGCGCGGTGGACGAGCGCGCCGATCGCCCCTTGGGCATTGACCGCCTCGTCGTCGCGCATCGGTCCATGGTGCCTTGCGGCCGCCGGGTCCGTGGCACCGCGCCCGCTGTTGTGCACCGAAGCGTTATGAGCAGGTGCGCCGGAACTCATCCCCTGCGCCCTCCCCTTCCGCTCGACCGACTCGTCCCCGAGGAACTCCACACCCTCAAGGATGCGGCATCCTCGGCGAAACGAGCAGCGGGCACCCGACGGACCCCCGGCCCGACCCCGCCCACCTGGCTTTCCGTGCCCTCACCGCGACCGCCACGACCTGCGCGGTCGCCCATGGGGCCTGCCGTTCGGATCATCTCGGGGGCGTGGGTCGTCAGCCGCACCCTCCCGGGCTCTCGACCTCGCCCGGGCGGGGACGGGACCCCACCGGCGGTGCCGTCGGCCGCCGGCTTCCGCACACGCGCGTACGGCTCGCGCGGGGGCATCCGCGTGCCCCCGCTCTCCGGCCCGCGCCGGATGCCGCGTGCCGAAACCGGCCCGATCCAAACGACAGGCCCTAGCGCACCAGACCCCACCGGAAGCCGAGCGCCACGGCGTGCGCCCGGTCCGAGGCGCCGAGCTTCTTGAACAGGCGCCGGGCGTGCGTCTTGACGGTGTCCTCGGAGAGGAACAGCTCGCGGCCGATCTCCGCGTTCGAACGGCCGTGGCTCATGCCTTCGAGCACCTGGATCTCACGCGCCGTGAGCGTGGGCGCGGCGCCCATCTCGGCCGAGCGCAGCCGACGCGGGGCGAGCCGCCAGGTCGGGTCGGCCAGGGCCTGCGTCACCGTCGCGCGGAGTTCCGCGCGGGAGGCGTCCTTGTGCAGATAGCCGCGGGCCCCGGCCGCGACCGCGAGGGCCACGCCGTCCAGGTCCTCGGCGACGGTGAGCATGATGATGCGCGCACCGGGGTCGGCGGACAGCAGCCGCCGGACCGTCTCGACGCCGCCCAGTCCGGGCATGCGTACGTCCATCAGAATCAGGTCCGAGCGGTCGGCCCCCCAGCGGCGGAGGACTTCCTCGCCGTTGGCCGCCGTCGTCACGCGCTCGACGCCGGGCACGGTCGCGACCGCGCGGCGGAGCGCCTCTCGGGCAAGCGGGGAGTCGTCGCAGACGAGGACGGAAGTCATGGCCGCCCTCCGCAGCTGATGCGCGTCACCTTGAGCCTCCAGGCTGGTACGAAATCGTCACCTGTGCGGTCGACCGTCTCGGACGCCTGCCCGAGCGCTTGTTCCTTCAACCGCCTCGCACTCTCAACGACGGTCACTCGAAAGAGTTACGGGGCCGGCTGCCATCTTCGGCACTCTACGTGAGGGGGCGGACACGGTGCAGACATGCGCAACAGACCCTCGAACTTTCATCACAACCTATGCCCCATTCAGACCCTTTTCTTCCGCTTTGGCAGTGTCTGGAGCTAGATTCGCAATGAGTCATATTTTCATCTCCTTAGATCGTAGTTGTACGGTCATGGACACCGGATCCGCCAAGAACGGCTACAAGGGGTCACGTAATGGCAGATTTCTCCCGCCTTCCCGGACCGAACGCGGACCTGTGGGACTGGCAGCTGCTGGCTGCCTGTCGTGGGGTGGACAGCTCGCTCTTCTTCCATCCGGAGGGCGAGCGCGGTGCGGCTCGGAGTGCTCGCGAGAACTCGGCCAAAGAGGTCTGCATGAGGTGCCCGGTGCGTGCCGAGTGCGCTGCCCACGCGCTGGCGGTGCGTGAGCCGTACGGCGTGTGGGGCGGACTGACCGAGGACGAGCGCGAAGAGCTGATGGGGCGGGCGCGCAACCGGCTGGTGTCGGCGTCGACATCCGGCGGGCACGCCGCCTCGAACAACTGAAGGAACGTTTCTGCGAGACAGGCACGCGCACGCGTGCCCTTGGTTTTTGGCGTGCGGTTTTCGGCGTGGCTGAGCCGCTGCTAGCGACGGGCGGCCCGTGTCAGCTGGTCCAGGGTCGCCGCCACCGCCGGGACCTGCGCGAGGTCGGGCAGGGTGAGCGCGACGATCTCCCGCCGCACCGCCGGCTCCAGCGTCACCGTGCGTGCGCCCCGGGGCCGTACCGACTCGACGGCCAGCTGGGGCAGTACGGCCACGCCGAGTCCGGCCCCGACGAGGCCGACGACCGCCGGGTAGTCGTCGGTGGCGAAGTCGATGCGCGGGGTGAACCCGGCCGCCGCGCACACCTCGACCAGCTGCCCCCGGCAGCGCGGGCAGCCCGCGATCCACGACTCCTCGGCCAGTTCCCCGATGGCGACGGACTCCGCGCCCGCCAGCCGATGCCGTTCCGGCACGAGCGCGACGAGCCGGTCGGTCAGCAGGGGCCGTACGACGAGGTCGTCCCACTCCCCGGCGCCCGCCGCCCCCTCGTAGCGGAAGGCGAGTGCCACGTCGCAGTCGCCCTCGCGCAGCAGGCCGACCGAGGCGGGGGGCTCGGCCTCCTCCAGGGAGACGCGGGTGCCGGGGTGCGCCGCGCGCAGGGCGGCGAGGGCCGTGGGCACGAGCGTGGAGCTGCCGCTGGGGAAGGAGACGAGCCGGACCCGGCCCGCGCGCAGCCCGGCGATGGCGGCGACCTCCTCCTCCGCGGCCGTGAGCCCGGCGAGGATCCCGGCGGCGTGCCGGACCAGGGCCTCGCCGGCCTGGGTCAGGCGCATCTCACGTCCGGTGCGGATCAGCAGAGGGGTACCGACGGACGTTTCCAGGGCCTTCATCTGCTGGCTGACGGCGGGCTGGGTGCAGCCCAGCTCGCGGCCCGCAGCGGAGAAGGAGCCGGTGGCCGCGACGGCGCGCAGGACGCGGAGGTGACGAGCTTCGATCACGCTTCGAGGATAAGTGACCCTTTGGCGATGTTCCGAATAATGCGTCGACGCTTTGAGGTCCGGTCCCTTACCGTGCGGACATGAAGCTTCTGTCGGTGAATCTGGGCCGTGCCAAGGCTGTGCCGTACACGGACAATCCGGAGGGTGTGACCGGGATCGACAAGCAGCCGGTGGCAGGGCCCGTGCGGGTGTCGGCGCCCGGGCCCAAGGGCATCGGCGGCAGCGGACTGGCCGGGGACGCGGTGTGCAAGCTGGAGCACCACGGCGGCGACGACCAGGCGGTGTACGCGATGGCCCGCGAGGACATGGACGAGTGGGAACGCGAGCTGGGCCGGCCCCTGCCCGACGGCGCGTTCGGCGAGAACCTCACGACGTCGGGCCTGGACGTGTCCGGCGCGCTGATCGGCGAGCGCTGGCGCATCGGGCCCGAGGTGGTGCTGGAGGTCACCTCCGGGCGGATCCCGTGCCGTACGTTCCAGGGCCATCTGGGTGAGAAGGGCTGGGTGAAGCGGTTCACGCGGCGGGGTGCGCCGGGGGCGTACCTGCGGGTGATCGAGCCCGGTGAGATCCGCGCGGGCGACCCGGTCGAGATCGTCCACCGGCCGGACCACGACGTGACGGTGGCCCTGCAGTTCCGGGCGGTGACGACGGAGCGGACGCTGCTGCCGCGGCTGCTGGCGGCGGGCGAGGCGCTCCATCCGGAGCTGCTGAGGACCGCGCGGGAGTACGAGGAGTAGTACGGGGCCTGACGGCGGCTCACCACGCCGGTCTCCACGGACCCTTCACCACGGGCGGCCCCTCTGGGAAGCGGACCTGCACAGTCCAGGTCACTAACCTTCTGCCATGACAACGGCTCTGATTACGGGATCGACGGCAGGCATCGGAGCCGCGTTCGCGCGGCGACTGGCGGCCGACGGGCACAACCTGGTGCTGGTCGCCCGCGACACCAAGCGGCTGAGGGAACAGGCGACCGAGCTGCACGACCGGCACGGCATCGAGGCGGAGGTGCTGACGGCCGACCTCGCCGAGGACAAGGGCATCGAGGCGGTGGCCGACCGCCTGGGCGACCGCAAGAACCCCGTCGACCTGCTGGTCAACAACGCCGGCTTCGGCAACAAGGGCCGTTATCTCGAGGTCCCCATGGCCGACGAGCTGCGGATGCTGAAGGTGCACTGCGAGGCGGTGCTGCGGCTGACGTCGGCGGCGACGGAGGCCATGCGGGAGCGCGGCCGCGGCGGCGTCGTCAACGTCGCCTCGGTGGCCGCGTTCGTGCCGCGCGGCACCTACGGCGCCTCCAAGGCCTGGGTCGTGCAGTTCACCCAGGGCGCGGCCCGCGACCTGGCCGGCAGCGGCGTCCGCCTGATGGCGCTCTGCCCCGGTTTCGTCCGCACCGAGTTCCACGAGCGGGCCGGCATGGGCACGGACAACATCCCGAGCTGGATGTGGCTCGACGCGGACAAGCTGGTGGCGGCGGCGCTGCACGACCTGGCGCGCGGCAAGACGCTGTCGATCCCGGACCCGCGGTACAAGGCACTGATGGGGGCGGCGAAGCTGGTGCCGCGGGGGGTGCTGGGGGCGGTTTCCTCTAAGACGGGGCGGAAGTACGGGCCGCAGTAGGCGCGGGACGGAAGGCATCGACGAGGAACGGCACGGCTGAGGGCTCGAGATGCAGCACGGCGGGGAGAGCCTCCTGCCACCCTCCGTGCCGGAGTGCGTGGACGGCGAGAACGCGACCTCGGGACGGATCGACCACGGGGACGAGGGCCACGGCGGTTTCGGCGTAGTCGTCGAGTGGCCTGACCCAGTTCAGGGCGGCCGCGGTTTCGCCGGCTTCGGCGAAGGCCTGGGCGAGTTCTCTGCGGGCCGCCTCATGGGCATCGCCCTTCGGGATGCTACGCACGAACCACCTGGCCTCGTCGTACAGCCCCGCGTCCACGAGAGCGCGCACCATGCGCCAACCGGTGATGATGGCGGTACCGACCTCGCGACGACGCAGCGCCTCACGGGCCACGGCTCGGGCTGGGCCCCGCTCCCCGAGAGCGGCCCAGGCCCCTGACACCTCCACCAGGACCAAGGCCGACGAGGGCGCCTCCCCCAGGGCGGGGCTTCCGTTTGCCCGTGGGAGATCGGCCAGCAGGGCGCGCGCCTCGTCCTCGCGTCCGTTCAGGGCCAGGGCACGGGCGGTCCTCGCCCGCGCGGAGATCCGCGAGGGACCGTGCCGTACGGCGGACGCGTGGTCCGCCGCCCTGGTCGCATCACCGCGCCCGGCCAGCGCTACCGCCATCTCCGCCAAGAGGTCGTCCTCGTAGGGACCACCCCTCGCGGCCCGTACCAGCTTGGCGGCCCGGTCGTCCTGACCCGCTTCCACCCAGGCTCGCGTGACCGCCGCCCATGCCTCCACCCCGGCCCGTCCGGGCGGCCCGGACGCACGGAGCAGGGCGTCGGCACGCTTGGTCTCGCCGGCCCGCACCAACGCGAGCACGACATCGCCGAGCTCTTCGTCGTATCCGTACCCGCTGTCCGGTTCAGCGGTCGAGGGAGCCGCTGTCGGCGCGTCCTCGATGCCGGCCAGGACCTCGCGAGCGGCAGCGGTGAAGCCGGCGTCGGCCAGGGCACGGGCCACACGGGCGCGGTCCGACACGGAACGCCGCGCCATGGCCTCCCGGCGAGCCCGGTCCTCGACCCGGGCCAGGAAAGCCGCCGCCTCCTCCCGGTGCCCGGACCGCGCCCGGGCGACGGCGCCGCGCGCGAGCGAGTCGAGCTGGTCATGGGAACCGCTCGACTCCGCGAGGGACTCCGCCTCCCTCAGTCGCCCGGTCGCGGCGCAGCCCTCTGCCGCCGAAGCCAGCACCTTCGCACAGGTGGTCGCCGAGCCGACACCGTCGGCGAAACGCCGCACTCGATCGACTTCGCCACGGCGGGCGAGCGCGTCCGCCAGGAGGCAGGCGGCCTCGGAGATCTCGTCGCCGGACTGGCCCTTCAGTATCGCTTCCGCGTGGTCGAGGTCACCCCGCCGGACCAGCCCAGTGGCCAGAGCACGGCCGATCCGCTTCCGGAGAACCCCCTTGTCATCGGGGATCTGGAGCCAGTCGCTGAGTACGTCCCACCGTCCCCCCTCCACCAGTGCGCAGAGATAGTCGTCGGCGTCCGCGGCGGCTTCGGCGAGGCCGGCGGCCCCGCCCGCGAAGCCCGACCCGGGCGCGGGAGCGTTGTCCAGCAGTGCCTCCGCTTCCGCCGGCCGGCCGGCGTCCCACAAGGCGAGAGCGAGGCGCAGCACCGTGCTGCTCGGTGCCTCGTCCCCGGCCTCCCGCACAGCGTCGTAAGCCGCCTCGATCTGTCCTCGCGCGAGCGACGAGGTGACGAGTGACCGCAGGCAGGCCGACCGGTGCGACGGGTTCGTCTGTGCGACGACCACCGCCCGTGCCCGCTCGTGGTCCCCGTGCTCCACCCAGGTCCGGACGATGCGCGGCGCCGGCTGGGCGTCGGAGAACGGGTGGGCACTGATCCGCAGGGCGTCCGCCCGTTCGCTCAGGCCGACGGCGACGAGGGCCCGGTGCACGACGACGGAGCGCTCGGTCGCGAGATGCCAGGACGCCTCCCTGCTCAGTGCCGTCTCCGCCGCGCCCGCCAGTTCCCTCGCCTGTTCGGTCAGACCCTGTTGCGCCAACTCGTGCGCCACCAGGGCCAGCGCCGGCGTCCGGTGCATCGGCGCCAGACCGCGGGCCACGGCCTCCGCACGGGACGGCTGCCCGAGGGCGGCCCAGGCCCAGGCGAAGGCCGAGGTGAAATCGTGGCTTCGGCCCTTGATCGCGTCCCTGTGAAGGCACAGCTTGAACAGGGAGAGAACAAGTCCCGGGGCGGGGGGAGCCGCGGCGTCCCCGGTCTCCGGGACGGCTCCGGAGGTGATCGCTTCGGCGAGCAGCCGCTCCGCGGCATCGATCTCCTCCAGTGCCGCACCGTCCGCACCCGTCACGGCGAGCATCCGGTCGTGACGGGTGGTGTCGAGCGCGCAGCGCACCGCGCGGGTGAGGTCGCCGAGATCCAGCACCCTCTGGAGGTATCCGCGCAGCAGGTAGTCGGGGGTCTCCGGCGGCCAGCCCCGTGCGCGCCAGCCGTCGGCCCAGACGTCCAACCTGCCTCGGAAGCGGGCCAGTTCGGTGTCACCGAGCATCTCCAGGGCCCGGGACTGCAGGCCCTCGTGCGCGAGCAGCCACGTGTGCGCCCGGATGCGGAAGGTCCTTCCCGCATACGTGCTCAGTGTGTCCCGCACGTCGTAGCGAGCAGCTCCGGTGAGTTCCGTCAGGTCCTCCGTCGTCAGGCCACCGTCCGCCGCCGTCACCAGCGCCAGCAGCTCGTACGCCAGTCCCCCGGTCTCCCGCAGCCGCTTCAGCTCGCGTTCCGCCTCAGCACGCACCAGCTGGGCGTACGGCGAGGGATCCAACCTCCGTACGACGGCCTGACGGAGCGGATGCTGCGGGGGGACGTCGCTCGGCAACGGTGGGTTCAGGCGGCCGGTGACCAGTACCCGCATTCCGGCCTCCGGCCGGGAGGGCAACAGGGCGGCGATGCTGTGCGCCGCGGAACCCGTGGTGACACCGCGGTCCTCGTCGAGACCGTCGAGCAGGAGGACGAGGCGCTCCCCGCGTCGCGCGCAGGCCCGGGCCGCTTCCCGGTACAGGCGGAGCAGATGGCCGCGCCGTGTCTCCTCCGTGAGCTGCGGCAGACCTTCACCGACCAGGTCGGCCAGCTGCTCCAGCACATTGACGGCATACGGGCCGACATGGTTGTACCCGCCGTCGCGGGCCGTGACGAAGAAGGCGACGACACGTACGCCGGGGGGCGGATGGAGTGCGAACCAGGACATGAGGGCGCTCTTGCCCGCCCAGGCCTCGGCTCTCCACCAGGCGTACGCCGGGCCCGAAGCGGCGGTGCAGAAGGCGGCCAACTCGGCCAGCTCGCGTTCGCGACCGACCAGTTCGGTCGGCACGATCTCGCGGATGTGCTCCCAGTACGCCGAGCGCGGGGGCGATGCGAGGAGGAACTGGTTGACGACCTGGTTTCCGTCCCCCGTGACGGCGGCGCCGACGTTCCCCGTGACGGTCACCGACCGCTTCCCCCGCCACCGCATCCCGTCATGATGCCAAAGGGCCGGGAGGCGACGAGCGGCTCCCGTTGGGACAATGGTGCTGTTCAGCCGGACCCAGGGGAGCCGGAGGCGAGGCCATGACCTTCGTACAGCTCATCGAATGCAGGACCAGTCGGCTCGACGAGATGAACCGGCTGATGGACCGGTGGGTCGAGCAGACCAAGGGGAAGCGGACCGCGACGCACAGTGTGGTGGCGAAGGACCGGGCCGACGCCTCGCACATCGTGGAGATCGTGGAGTTCCCGTCGTACGAGGAGGCCATGCGGAACTCCGGGCTGCCGGAGACCGACCGGATCTTCCAGGAGATGGTGGCGCTCTGCGACGAGGAGCCCACCTTCACGGATCTGGACGTGGTGCGGGACGAGCAGCTCAACGCGGCCACCGCGCGCCGGTTCTTCGAGCTGGCGCCCGGCCGGGGCGACGCGCCCCCGTTGAACGACGTGTTCATCGAGGGTTACCACGACCACGACCCCGCGAACGTGCAGGACGTCATCGGGCTGGACGCGGTGCGGCGCGAGCTGGAGGTCTGGCGGGGCGGGTTCGACTTCTCGTTCACGGTCGAGGACCAGGTGGCGCAGGGTGACCGGGTGTGCACCCGGTGGACCTGGCGGGGCCACCACAAGGGCGAGTTCCTCGGGATCCCGCCGACCGGGAAGGACGTCACCATGACCGGGACGGTCATCCACCGCTGCACGCCGGACGGGAAGATCGCCGAGGGGTGGTGGCAGTACGACCGGCTGGGGCTGATGCAGCAGCTCGGGGCGCTGGATCCGCTGGAGCTGTGACCCTGCCCGGGCACGAGGAAAGCCCCCGTTCCGCGCGAGGCGGGACGGGGGCTTCCGGCAGAGGTCGGTGCCTCAGTGGGCGTGGCCGTGGCCGTGGCCCGCGGCGGCGGCCGGCTCCTCCTCCTCCTTCTTCTCGACGACCAGGGTCTCGGTCGTGAGGAGGAGGGAGGCGATGGAGGCGGCGTTCTCCAGGGCGGAGCGGGTGACCTTGACCGGGTCGATGACGCCGGCCTTGATCAGGTCGCCGTACTCGCCGGTGGCGGCGTTGTAGCCGTTGCCCTTGTCGAGCTCGGCGACCTTGGAGACGATGACGTAGCCCTCCAGGCCGGCGTTCTCGGCGATCCAGCGCAGCGGCTCGACGGCGGCCTTGCGGACCACGGAGACACCGGTGGCCTCGTCGCCGGTCTTGTCGAGGTTGCCCTCCAGGACCTTGACGGCGTGGACCAGGGCGGAGCCACCACCGGAGACGATGCCCTCCTCGACCGCGGCGCGGGTCGCGGAGATGGCGTCCTCCAGACGGTGCTTGCGCTCCTTGAGCTCGACCTCGGTGGCGGCACCCACACGGATGACGCACACGCCGCCGGCCAGCTTCGCGAGGCGCTCCTGGAGCTTCTCGCGGTCCCAGTCGGAGTCCGTGGTCTCGATCTCGGCCTTGATCTGGGCGACGCGGCCCTGCACGTCGTCCTTCTTGCCGGCGCCGTCGACGATGGTGGTGTCGTCCTTGGTGACGGTGACGCGGCGGGCGGAGCCCAGGACGTCCAGGCCGACCTGGTCGAGCTTGAGGCCGACCTCCTCGGAGACGACCGTGGCGCCGGTGAGGACGGCCATGTCCTGCAGCATCGCCTTGCGGCGGTCGCCGAAGCCGGGGGCCTTCACCGCGACGGCGTTGAAGGTGCCGCGGATCTTGTTGACGACGAGGGTGGACAGGGCCTCGCCCTCGACGTCCTCGGCGATGATCAGCAGCGGCTTGGAGGAGTTGGACTGGATGACCTTCTCCAGCAGCGGCAGGAGGTCCGCGATGGCGGAGATCTTGCCCTGCGTGATGAGGATGTAGGGGTCGTCCAGGACGGCTTCCATGCGCTCCTGGTCCGTCACGAAGTACGGCGACAGGTAGCCCTTGTCGAAGGCCATGCCCTCGGTGAAGTCCAGCTCCAGGCCGAAGGTGTTGGACTCCTCGACGGTGATGACACCGTCCTTGCCGACCTTGTCCATCGCCTCGGCGATGAGCTCGCCGACCTGCTGGTCCTGGGCGGACAGCGCGGCGACGGCGGCGATGTCGGACTTCTCGTCGATCGGGCGGGCCGAGGCGAGCAGGTCCTCGGAGACCGCGGCGACGGCGGCGTCGATGCCCTTCTTCAGGGCGGCCGGGGAAGCGCCGGCGGCGACGTTCTTCAGGCCCTCGCGCACGAGCGCCTGGGCGAGCACGGTCGCGGTGGTCGTACCGTCACCCGCGATGTCGTTGGTCTTGGTCGCCACCTCCTTGACCAGCTGGGCACCGAGGTTCTCGTACGGGTCCTCGACCTCGACCTCGCGGGCGATGGTCACACCGTCGTTGGTGATGGTGGGGGCGCCGAACTTCTTGTCGATGACGACGTTGCGGCCCTTGGGGCCGATCGTCACCTTGACCGTGTCGGCAAGCTTGTTGACGCCGCGCTCGAGGGCGCGACGGGCGTCCTCGTCGAACTTCAGGATCTTCGCCATGGGAGCGTGAGCCCTCTTCCGGAATCTGAGTCAAAGGCACTGCGCCCCGGGCGCCCGGCTTCTTATGTGTCGCGGGGGGCCAGGGGCGCAGCTCAAAGCAGTGTGCTGGGGTGAATTACTTCTCGACGATCGCGAGGACGTCGCGGGCCGAGAGGACGAGGTACTCCTCGTTGTTGTACTTCACCTCGGTGCCGCCGTACTTGCTGTAGAGCACGACGTCGCCGACCTTGACGTCGAGCTCGACGCGCTTGCCGTCCTCGATGCGGCCCGGGCCCACGGCCAGGACGACGCCCTCCTGGGGCTTCTCCTTGGCGGTGTCCGGAATGACCAGGCCCGAGGCCGTGGTCTGCTCGGCGTCCAGCGGCTGGACCACGATGCGGTCCTCGAGCGGCTTGATGGCAACCTTGCTGGCGGTCGTCACGATCCGACCTCCCCCTTCGGAGATCTCACGGGGTTAACTGTCTGAGGTGGCGACCAGGTGGATCCGTCGTCGCGGGTGCCGGACCTGCCCGTCGCTGTGTTGGCACTCTCCTTCGTCGAGTGCCAGAGCCGAGACTATGACCGTGATTAGCACTCGGTCAAGCGGACTGCTAATTGCCGACGGCGCGTCGGCCAGGTGAGTTCTCCGCGCGGGGTCCGCGGCCGCCTACAGGTAGTCCTCCAGCCGTCCCACCCGCAGGCCCTTCCCCTCGATCTCCCGCAGCAACCGCACCGTCCGTTCCGTCAGGGTCAGGGACGCGTCGCCGGACGGCACGGAGACGATGTCGCCGGGGCGCAGACCGGGCCCGCCCCGCCGGTAGGTCAGGTCGCCGTCGGCGCCCAGGGAGGCCCGCCAGAGCACGACCGTCGTGATGCCGCAGTCGGCAGCGGCGCGCAGGGTCGTGGCGTCGTAGGTGCCGTAGGGCGGGCGGAAGAGGCGGGGGCGGATGCCGAAGCGGGAGTGGAGCTTGTGCTGCTGGCCGCAGATCTCGGCGCGCTGGCCGGCGTAGGGCAGGCCGCGCAGGGCGGGGTGGTCGAGGGTGTGGTTCTGGACGGACGCGCCGACCGCGCGCAGCCGGGCGAAGTGGCCGTAGCCGGGTCCGACGACGCTGTCCGTGAGGAACATGCTGACCGGGAGCCGCCGTTCGCGGACGAGGCCGACGAAGCGGGGGTCGCGTTCGGCGCCGTCGTCGTAGGTGAGGAAGACGACCGGGTCGCGGGTGGGGACGTGGTCCACGACGGGCGGGAGGGGATGGCTCGCCGCGGGGAGCGGGTCCTGAGCCCGGCCGTCGGCGGTGCCCGGGCGCTGGTCCGCCGCGCCGGCGCAGCCGGCCAGCAGGATGACGCCCGCGCACAGGGCGGCGGCGGCCGGTCGCCGCCTCACAGGTAGTCCTCCAGCCGTCCCACCGCGTATCCCTCGGCCGTGACCTTGTTCAGGAAGCGGCGGACCATGTCCGGCATCGTGCCCTTCCACTGCTCGGGGCCCCGGAAGTGGGTGAGGACGATGTCGCCCGGGCGCAGCTCCCGGTCCGCCTCGCGGTACTCCCAGCGGTCGGCGAAGACCTCCTCGTTCCAGAGCGGGACGTGGGTGATGCCGCAGGCCTTGGCGGCGCGCAGGGTAGCCCGGTCGTAGCTGCCGTAGGGCGGGCGGAAGAGGCGGGGGCGCTTGCCGAACCGCTTCTCCATGTAGCGCTGCATGCCGCAGATCTCGCGCTTCTGCGCCCGGTACGACAGGCCCGGGAGATAGGGGTGGTGGAGCGTGTGGTTGTTCAGCACGACGCCCCTGGCCTGCATCTTCCGGAAGTAGCGGGGGTTGTCCTTCACCAGGTAGCCGCTGAGGAACGCGGTGTACGGGACGTCCAGGTCGCTCATCATCCGCAGGAACGCCCGGTCCTTCTCGGCGCCGTCGTCGATGGTGAGGAAGACGACCTTGTCCCGGGTGGGGATCCTGGTGAACACGGGCGGGAGGTCCGACTCCCGGTGGCCTGCCACCTCGAAGCCCTCGCGGGTCCTGATCCTGGGCTTGCTCTCGGGGGGTCGCGAAGCGGTCAGCGGGACGTTCCTCAGCCCCCAGCGGTGCGCGGCGGCGACCCGCGCGGCGTGCGCGGCGCCCAGTTCGGAGGCGTACGAGTCGAGCGCGCGGGCCGGGGGCGCGTCGAGGGGCTGCTGTCCGCCGGCCGGGGTGACCTGGTCGCTGCCGCCCTGCGCGCACCCGGAGGCGATGGCGGCGAGGGCGAGCACGGCGAGACCGGCCCGCACACGGCCAGATGCCCGGCTTTTGTCATTTAGTACGACTGCTCGCATGGTGCCGGATCCTCGCAGCCGGGCCCGGCGAACCCGCCCCGACACCGCGGCCGGCGGCCCACCATCCACCGACTGGCCCACACGCCTCCCCCGTGCCGCCGTGGCCGACAATGAACCGGTGAACGACCTCGCCCTCCTCCTCACCCCAGAAGGCCGCGCCCTCCTCGACGAGGTGCGCGACACCGACCCGGCGCGGGAGCTGGCCGTCGCGACCCGGCTGCGCCGCGAGCACCCCGCCGAGCTGGTGTCGGCGGCGCTCGGCCAGGCGCGGCTGCGGCAGCGGGCGGCGGTGAAGTTCGGGGCCGAGGACGCGGGGCGGATGTTCTTCACGCCGAACGGGGTGGAGCAGTCGACCCGGGCGAGCGTGGCGGCCTACCGGGCCCGGCGCATGGCCGACTCGGGCGTGACCTCGGTGGCCGACCTGTGCTGCGGCATCGGTGGGGACGCGATCGCGCTGGCGCGGGCCGGGATCCGGGTACTCGCCGTGGACCGGGACCCGCTCGCGGCCGCGGCGGCGCGGGCGAACGCCGACGCGCTGGGGCTGGCCGGCTTGATCGAGGTGCGGGAGGCGGACGTCACGGAGGTGGACACGGCCGGCTACGACGCCGTCTTCGTCGACCCGGCCCGGCGCGGCGGCCGCGGCCGGATCTTCGACCCCGAGGCGTACTCGCCCCCGCTGTCCTGGGCGGTGTCCGCCGCCCGCCGGGCCCCTCACGCCGCGCTGAAGATCGCCCCGGGCATCCCGCACGAGGCGGTCCCCGAGGACGCCGAGGCGGAGTGGATCTCCGACGGCGGCGACGTGAAGGAGGCGGTGCTGTGGTTCGGCACCGAGCCGGGCGCGGTACGCGCCACCCTGCTGCCCGGCCCCCGCACCCTGCTCTCCCGCGCCCTGCCCGATCCCCCGGTCCGCCCGCCCGGCCGCTACCTCTACGAGCCCGACGGCGCCGTCATCCGCGCCCACCTGGTCGCCGAGGTCGCCGACCAGGTCGACGGCGGCCTGCTCGACGCGACCATCGCGTACGTGACGGCCGACGCGTCGCGCCCGACGCCGTACGCCACGGCCTACGAGATCACCGACCACCTCCCCTTCAACGTCAAGAAGCTGAAGGCCCTGCTGCGGGAGCGGCAGGTCGGCACGCTGACGGTGAAGAAGCGGGGCTCGGCGGTCGAGCCGGAGGAACTCCGCAAGAAGGTCAAGCCGCAGGGCCCGAACGCGGCGACGGTGTTCCTGACCCGGGTGGCGGGGGCACCGGCGATGCTGATCGGGCACCCGGCCTGACGTTCAGGGCTGTTCCGCGGCCCGCCGCAGCAACAGCTCCCTCTCCCTCTCGTTCCTCGTCAGTGACGCCGCCCGTGCGAACTCCGCGCGGGCCTCCGTCGTGCGGCCGAGGCGGGCGAGGAGGTCGCCGCGCACGCTGGGGAGCAGGTGGTAGTCGCGCAGGGCGGGCTCCGTGGCGAGGGCGTCGACGAGCGTCAGGGCCGGGCCCGGGCCCTCGGACATGGAGACGGCGACCGCGCGGTTCAGTTCCACGACCGGGGACGGGGAGCGGGCGGCCAGGAGGCCGTAGAGGGTGGCGATGCGGGACCAGTCGGTCTCCTCGTACGTGTGGGCGTGCGCGTGGCAGGCGGCGATGGCGGCCTGGAGGGTGTACGGCCCCGGGGCGCCGGAGGCGGTGGCCTCGGCCCGGCCCAGTGCGGCGATCCCGCGGGCGATGAGCATGCGGTTCCAGCGGGAGCGGTTCTGGTCCTTGAGGAGGACCGGTTCGCCGGAGGGGCCCGTGCGGGCGGCCGTGCGGGACGCCTGGAGCTCCAGGAGCGCGGTCAGGCCGTGCACCTCGGGTTCCTTCGGCATCAGGGCCGAGAGCACCCGGGCCAGCCGCAGGGCGTCCTCGCACAGGCCCGGGCGGAGCCAGTCGTCGCCGGCCGTGGCGGCGTAGCCCTCGTTGAAGATGAGGTAGATGACGTCGAGGACCGAGCCGAGGCGGGTCTCGCGGTCGGGGCCGTAGGGGACCTCGAAGGCGATGTTGCGGGTCGCCAGGGTGCGTTTGGCGCGCACGATGCGCTGGGCCACCGTCGCCTCCGGGACGAGGAAGGCGCGGGCGATCTCGGCCGTGGTGAGGCCGCCCAGGAGACGCAGGGTGAGGGCGGTGCGGGCCTCGGTGGACAGCACCGGGTGGCAGGCGGTGAAGACCAGGCGGAGCAGGTCGTCGTCGATGTCGTCCGGATCGGCGGGTTCCTGCGGCGGGGCCGTGTCCGGCAGGGCCCGGCCGATCTCCGCCAGCTTGCGGGCGTAGTTCTCGCGGCGGCGGACCAGGTCGACGGCCCGGTTGCGAGCGGTGGCCATGAGCCAGGCACCCGGGTTGTCGGGCACGCCGTCGCGCGGCCACTGCTCCAGCGCCGCGACGAGGGCGTCCTGCGCGAGTTCCTCGGCGATGCCGACGTCCCGGACGACACGGGTGACGCCGGCGATGATCCGGGGCGACTCCATGCGGAAGACGGTCTCGATGGCCTGGGCGGTCCGGGAGGTGCCGGGGCCGGCGGTGGGCTGCGGTGTCACAGCCCACCATCAGACACCCCTGGCACCTCCCCGCCAAGCGGGGCCGGTCAGCCCTCGGCGATCTGCCGGACCTCTGCGGTGATCGTCCAGTAGTCCTCGTGCAGGGACAGGAACCGCTTGGTCCACTCGATCGCCTCGGCCTTGTCCTTGCACTGGCTGATCGAGTAGCCGCCGATGACCTCCTTGGTCTCGGTGAACGGCCCGTCGGTGACGGACAGCTGCCCGCCCTCCCAGGTCACCCGGGTGCCGTCCGAGGTCGGCGTGAGCCCGGCCGTATCGAGCATGACCCCGGCCTTGGTGATCTCCTCCAGCAGCTTGCCCATGCGCTCCTGGAGCTCGGGGCTCGGGCCCTCGGCGGGGGCGTTCTTCTCGTCGATGCGGATCAGGGTGAGAAAGCGCGGCATGGTGACTCCTCGGGTCTGCGGAGCGGGTTTCTCCCCGCTCTCACCCCTGCGTCGATCGGGAGATCTCCGGATCGACACGCTCGCCGGACTTTTTCCCGGATATTTTTCCGGCGGGCATCTGCGCAGGTCAGCGCAGCGACTCCCACAGTTTCCGGGCTTCCGGCTGCTCCGCCACCACCCGGTTGGGGTCCGACGGCGCCCGCACCACCGGCATGGTCACCGTCGTCACGCTGCTCGCGGACAGTCCTCGCAGGCTCTGCCCGAACCGGGTCAGCTCGCTCAGGGAGTCCAGGCCCGTGTCGGTGGTGAGGCCGGCGGTCACCGCGTCGGCGACCCGGTAGAGCTTCGCCGGGTCGGTGAGCAGGTCCTGGGCGGCGATCTGCTCCAGCAGGGCCTTCACCAGTTTCTGCTGGAGCCCTATGCGGCCGAGGTCGCTGCCGTCGCCTATGCCGTGGCGGGTGCGGGCCAGGGCGAGGGCCTGGGTGCCGTCCAGGTGGTGGGTGCCGGCCTTCAGGCGCAGATGGCTGTCCTCGTCGGCGATGTCCTCGTCCGTGGTGACGGTGACGCCGCCGAGCGCGTCGACCAGCTTCGCGAAACCGGAGAAGTCGATCTCCAGGTAGTGGTCCATGCGGACGTTCGTCATCGACTCGACCGTCTTCACCGCGCAGACCGGACCGCCCACCGCGTACGCGCTGTTGAACATGGAGTGGTGGGCGACCGCCGTCGACCCGCCGGACGGGCGCGGGCAGGACGGGCGGGTGACGAGGGTGTCGCGCGGGATGCTCACCACCGTCGCGCTGGTCCGCCCGGCGTCGAGGTGGACGACCATCGCCGTGTCCGAGCGGGCGCCGGCGCTGTCGCCGCCGCCGAGCCGCTGGTTCTCCCTGCCGCTGCGCGAGTCCGAGCCCAGGACCAGGATGTTGAGGGCTTCGCCGGGCAGCGCCGGGGCCGAGGGCGACGGCATGCTCAGCGGCCTCGGCGGGCGGTTGTCGCCCAGCGCGTTGTCGATGTCGACGCCGGTGATGTTGTCGTTGAGATGCCAGTAGGCCCAGCCCGCCGTCCCGAGGCCCAGCACCAGCGCACCCGCCAGGGCGAGGCCGGCGATCCTCAGGGCTCTCGTCCGCCGGCCCGCCTCCCTGCCCTCGTCCCCGTTCCCGTCGAGTCCCGTCACGGACAGGAACATAAGTCCGAATTATTACGAGCAGGCTCCCCCGGCCGATTTTCTTCGGAAATTCTCAGACTTCCCGACCTCGGCCGCCCCAGGGCCGCCCGGCCCCGAAAGTTTCGGGGGTGTAACCGATTGACTTCGGTGCAGTGTGGAGGGGCTCGCACCACCCGTCAATACAGCAACAGGCCTTTCACGCGGGGGTCGCCGTGCTGCTGCGCACCACCAGGCTCGTCGCCAGTTCCACCCGGGTCGCCGCGGGGGCGTTCTCGTCCCGCCCCAGGTCCAGGACCAGCCGGGCAGCCGCCTCGGCCATCTCGGTCAGCGGCTGCCGCACGGTCGTCAGCGGCGGCCCGACCAGCGGGGCCACCGGCAGGTCGTCGAAGCCGACCACGCTCAGGTCCTCGGGGATGCGCAGCCCCAGCTCGCGCGCGGCCTCGTACAGTCCGAGCGCCTGGAGGTCGTTCCCGGCGAAGACGGCGGTCGGCCGGTCCGGGCGGCGCAGCAGTTCCAGGCCCAGCCGGTAGCCGGCCTCGTGGTGGAAGTCGCCGCCCGCGATCAGCGCCGGGTCCACCGGCAGCCCGGCCGTCTCCAGCGCGGCCCGGTAGCCGTCGATGCGGGCGCGGCTGCACATCATCTGCGACGGCCCGCTGATCGCGCCGATCCTGCGGTGCCCCAGCTCGACCAGGTGCCGGGTGGCCGCGAGACCGCCCTGCCAGTTGGTGGCGCCGATCGACGGCACGTCCGCCCCGGGGTCACCGGCCGGGTCCATCACCACGAACGGGATGGAGCGGCTGGTCAGCAGCGCGCGCTGGGACTCGTCGAGCCCCGACAGGACCAGGACGACGCCGTGCGGCCGGCGCGCGGCGACCTGGTCGGCCCAGGTCCGCCCGGGGGTGAGGCGCCCGGCGCTCTCCGACAGCACGACACTCAGCCCGGCGTCCCGGGCCACGTTCTCCACACCCCGGATGACCTCCAGCGCCCAGGCGCTCTCCAGCTCGTGGAAGACCAGGTCGATCAGCGGCGAGCGGGTCGCCTCCGCACGCCGCCGCCGGTAGCCGTGGGCGCGCAGCAGTTCCTCGACGCGGGCCCGGGTGGCCGGGGCGACGTCGGCCCGGCCGTTCAGGACCTTCGAAACAGTCGGCGCCGACACGCCGGCCTCACGGGCGATCTCGGCGAGCGTCGCGGTCTGCGCGGTGCGCCCCTGCGTCCGGGTTTCCGTCCGGCTTTCAACCGGCTCCGGGGATGTCATGGCGGCGATCGTATCCCTGCGGGCCCCCTTGACGAAGTCCTCGTAGCCCCATAGGTTCCCGGAACATTCGACATACATATCGAAACATTCGAAGAAGCGGGTGCGGGAAGCGGCCGTCGGCACGGTTCACGCGCTCGTCAGCACCGTTCGTGAGAGGGCCGTCCGTCCACCGACAGGAGCTTCATGACCACCGCGCCCTGGCGTGACCCCGCGCTGCCCGCCGCCGCCCGCGTCGACGACCTGCTCTCCCGGATGACCCTGGAGGAGAAGACCGCCCAGCTGTACGGCGTGTGGGTGGGCGCCTCGGCGGACGGCGGCGGAGTCGCTCCGCACCAGCACGACATGACCGTCGAGTACGACTGGGACGAGCTGATCACCCACGGCCTGGGGCAGCTCACGCGCTCCTTCGGCACCGCCCCCGTGGACCCGGCGCTGGGCGCGCAGGCCCTGGCCCGCGCCCAGCGCCGTATCACCGAGGCCGGCCGCTTCGGCATCCCGGCGATCGCGCACGAGGAGTGCCTGGCCGGCTTCACCGCCTGGCGGGCGACGGCCTACCCGGTCCCGCTGGCCTGGGGCGCGACCTGGGATCCGCCGCTGGTCGAGGAGATGGCCCGGCGCATCGGCGACGACCTGCGCGCGGTCGGCGTCCACCAGGGCCTCGCGCCGGTCCTGGACGTCGTGCGCGATCCGCGCTGGGGCCGGGTGGAGGAGACCATCGGCGAGGACCCGTACCTGGTCGGCACGATCGCCACGGCCTATGTGCGGGGCCTGGAGTCGGCCGGGATCGTCGCCACGCTCAAGCACTTCGCCGGGTACGCCTCCTCGGCCGGAGCCCGCAACCTCGCCCCCGTACGGGCCGGTGTCCGCGAGTTCGCGGACGTCACGCTGCCGCCGTTCGAGATGGCGGTGCGCGAGGCCGGACCCCGCTCGGTGATGGCCGCGTACACCGAGACGGACGGCGTCCCGGCCTCCGCCGACCCCGAGCTGCTCACCCGGCTCCTGCGCGAGGAGTGGGGCTTCACCGGCACGGTCGTCGCCGACTACTTCGGCATCGGCTTCCTGCACACCCTCCACCGCGTCGCCGGCACCCCGGCCGAGGCGGCCCACGCGGCGCTCGCGGCCGGCATCGACGTCGAACTGCCCACGGTCAAGTGCTACGGCCCGCCGCTGCTGGACGCCGTCCGCGCGGGGCAGGTCCCCGAGGAACTCGTGGACCGGGCGGCCCGCCGCGTGCTGCTCCAGAAGTGCGAACTGGGCCTGCTCGACGAGGACTGGAACCCCGAGCCGGCCGCGAAGGTCGACCTGGACTCCACGGGCAACCGGATCCTGGCCCGCCGCCTGGCCGAGGAGTCGGTGGTCCTGCTCGACAACCCCGACGCCCTGCTCCCGCTGGCCCCCGACACCCGGATCGCGGTGGTCGGCCCGAGGGCGGCCGACGCCCTGGCCATGCTGGGCTGCTACTCCTTCCCGTCCCACGTCCTCACCCACCACCCCGAGGTTCCGACGGGCATCGAGATCCCGACCGTCCTGGACGCCCTGCGCATCGAACTCCCCGACGCCAAGGTGACGTTCGCGCAGGGCTGCGACGTGACGGACCCGGACACCTCGGGCTTCGAGGAGGCCATCGCCCGCACCGCCGAGGCGGACGTGTGCGTGGCGGTCCTCGGCGACCGGGCGGGCCTGTTCGGCCGCGGCACCTCGGGCGAGGGCTGCGACGCGACGGACCTGGCCCTGCCGGGCGTCCAGGGCGAGCTGCTGGACGCGCTGGTCGCGACCGGCGTCCCCGTGGTGCTGGTGCTGCTGACCGGCCGCCCGTACGCCCTCGGCCGCTGGCACGGCCGGCTCGGCGCGGCCGTCCAGGCCTTCTTCCCCGGGGAGGAGGGCGGCCCGGCGGTCGCGGGAGTGCTGTCGGGCCGCGTGAACCCCGCGGGCCGCCTCCCGGTGAGCGTGCCGCGGGAGCCCGGCGGCCAGCCCTGGACGTACCTCCAGCCGCCCCTCGGTCTCGCGGGCGAGGTCAGCAACCTCGACCCGACGCCGCTGTACCCCTTCGGCCACGGCCGCTCGTACACGACGTTCGCCTGGGAGGACTTCACCGGCGGCGAGCGCACGGAGATCGGCACGGACGGCACGTACGACCTCTCCGTGACCGTCCGCAACACGGGCGACCGCGCGGGCGCGGAGGTCGTCCAGCTGTACCTGCACGACCCGGTGGCCTCCGTGACCCGGCCCGATGTGCGCCTGATCGGCTACCAGCGCGTGGAGCAGGCGCCGGGCGAGGCGAGCCGGGTGACGTTCCGGTTCCACGCGGACCTCTCGGCGTTCACCGACCGTACAGGTCGCAAGGTGGTCGAACCGGGCGCCCTGGAACTACGGTTGGCCGCGTCCAGCACGGACGTACGCCACACGGCGCACCTCACGCTCACGGGCCCGGTCCGGGTCACCGGGGGCGACCGGCGGCTGCGGTGCGAGGCGGAGGTGTCGGGGGTGGGGTGACCCTCAGGGGGTGGCGGTGGACAGGCTGGTGCACCACGAGGTGCGGGCCGTGCTGTCGGTCCTGGCGGCTCTTGCCGTTGCCCTGACGGTACTGGGTCTCGTGCGCGGGTTCTCCGCACCGGACAGGCCCGGCGCCCTGGCGCTGTACGTCGGCGCCCTGCTCGCCCTCCTGGTCGTGTGGACCCTCCTGAAGGCGACCCGGATCAAGTGGCTCGGCCATGTACGGGAGTTCGAGAAGGCCGTCCCCACCGAGGACCTCGACGTCGTCGTGCCCACCGACCGCTTCCTGCGCGACCGGCCGTTCAGCCCGGGGATCTTCGGGCTCTACCTGGTCTTCGCGCTGCCCGTGTCCTTCTGGGAACCCTGGGCGTTGGGAGTGCTCCTGTGGTCGCCCCTGGAGTGGCTGGGCCAGGCCGCGCTGGTCGCCCACTGGGAGCGCCGCAACGGCCTGCTGCTGTGGCGGGGCCACGTCGGCAGCAGGCCGTGGGAGCTCTCGGTCAGCCGACGCCCAGCGACTCGAACCGCCACCGGTGCACGGCCCGCGTGACCAGCTCCCCGTCCGGCTCCGGCAGCTCGGGCAGCTCCGCGTCGTAGGGCGCGTCCCACCAGGTGATGACGAGGACCCGGTCCTGCGGAGCGCGCAGGGTCTCCCGGCGCAGCGGCTCGGCCGGGAGGTCCTGGGCGCGGGCCCAGGCCAGCAGTTCCTCGCCCCGCCCGGGCACGGCCCGCGCCTCCCACATCAGCGCGACGGTCACGAGTAGAGGTTCTCCTTGCTGACCTCGTGCACGTGGTCGTGTCCCGGCACGTGCGGCTCCGTCACCGGCAGCGAGGAGTCCGCCGGCAGGTCCCAGCCCGACGCGGCGCGGTTGCGCGCGACCATCTCGGCGCCGAGCGCGGCGACCATCGCGCCGTTGTCCGTGCACAGCTTGGGCCGCGGCACCCGCAGCCGGATCCCGGCCGCCTCGCAGCGCTCCTGGGCCAGGGCGCGCAGCCGGGAGTTGGCGGCCACGCCGCCGCCGATCATCAGGTGGTCGACGCCCTCGTCCTTGCAGGCCCGGACGGCCTTGCGGGTCAGCACGTCCACGACCGCCTCCTGGAAGGAGGCCGCCACGTCCCGCACCGGCACCTCCTCCCCCGCCGCCCGCTTGGCCTCGATCCAGCGCGCCACGGCCGTCTTCAGCCCCGAGAAGGAGAAGTCGTAGGCCGGGTCGCGCGGGCCGGTCAGGCCGCGCGGGAACGCGATCGAGTTCGGGTCGCCCTCCTTCGCGTACCGGTCGATGACCGGGCCGCCGGGGAAGCCGAGGTTCAGCACCCGGGCGATCTTGTCGAAGGCCTCGCCGGCCGCGTCGTCGATGGTGGCGCCCATCGGGCGGACGTCGGAGGTGATGTCCGAGGAGAGCAGCAGCGAGGAGTGGCCGCCGGAGACCAGCAGCGCCATCGTCGGCTCGGGCAGCGGGCCGTGCTCCAGCTGGTCCACGCAGATGTGGGAGGCGAGGTGGTTCACGCCGAAGAGGGGCTTGCCCAGCGCGTACGCGTACGCCTTCGCCGCGGAGACGCCGACGAGCAGGGCCCCGGCGAGACCGGGACCGGCGGTGACCGCGATGCCGTCGAGGTCGCGGGCGCTGACCCCGGCCTCCTTCAGCGCACGGTCGATGGTGGGGACCATCGCCTCCAGGTGGGCGCGGCTCGCGACCTCCGGGACGACGCCGCCGAAGCGGGCGTGTTCGTCGACGCTGGAGGCGACGGCGTCGGCCAGCAGCGTGGTGCCGCGGACGATGCCGACGCCGGTCTCGTCGCAGGAGGTCTCGATCCCCAGAACGAGGGGTTCGTCAGCCATGGATCTCGGTTCCTTGTACGGAGTTCTCGGGGGCGGTCAGGCGCATCACCAGGGCGTCCACGTTGCCCGGCTGGTAGTACCCCCGCCGGACCCCGATGGGCTCGAAGCCGAAGCGCTCGTACAGCTTCTGCGCGCGCACGTTGTCCACGCGGCACTCCAGCATCACCTCGGCGCACTCGAAGGCGGTGGCCGCGCGCAGCAGTTCGGCGAGCAGCCGCGCGCCGAGGCCGGTGCCCCACAGGTCGCGGGCGACGGCGATGGTCTGCACGTCGGCCTGCTCACCGGAGGAGACCAGACCGGCGTACCCGACGATCCGGGAGCCGGCCTCGGCGACCACGTACCGCCGATTGGCCTCGGGCCCGCGCGCATGGGCCAGCTCGGACCAGAACATGCCCCGCGACCAGGCGTCGTCGGGGAACAGGTCCCGCTCCAGCTCCAGCACGGGGTCGATGTCCCACCAGCGCATCTCGCGCAGCACGCACGTCTCGGGATCGGTCACGGGCTCGGTCACTTGGGGGTGACCACCTTGTAGTTCTTGGGGACCTGGGCGTCGGGGCGGCGCAGGTAGAGCGGCCGCGGCGCGGGCAGCTCCTCGCCGGCCGCGAGCCGCTCCGCGGCCAGCCGGGCCAGGGCCGCGGCGGACACGTGCTCGGGCTCGTGCGCCTTCGGGAAGGTGTCCGGGTAGAGCAGCGCGCCCGCGCCGACCGCGGGCAGGCCCGCGACCTGCTCGGCGATGTCGGCGGGCCGGTCGACGGCCGGATCGGTGACACGGGTGCGGGAGTCGGCGTAGCGGGCCCAGTACACCTCCTTGCGGCGGGCGTCGGTCGCGACGACGAACGGGCCCTCCAGGTCGGCGGCGTAGGCGAGGCCGTCCAGCGTGCACACGCCGTGCACGGGGACGCCGAGCGCGAGCCCGAAGGTGTCCGCGGTCATCAGACCGACCCGCAGCCCGGTGTAGGGGCCCGGACCGATCCCGGCGACGATGCCCGTGACGGCGTCCAGCCGCAGGCCTGCCTCGGCGAGGACCCGGTCGATCGCCGGCAGCAACAGTTCCCCGTGCCGCCGCGCGTCCACCTGACTCGACGAGGCGATGACGTCCTCGCCGTCGTGCAGGGCGACGGTGACAGCGGGTGTGGCGGTATCCAGAGCGAGCAAGAGCACGCAAACAGCCTACGGCTCCCCGGGGCCCGTGTCGGACGTACCTGCCGGGCCGTCACCTGCTGCTACCGTCACCTTCCGTCACGACAGGGACGTACGACGTGAGGTGGGTGCCGGTGGCAGTCAGCAGCTCGGGAATCGTGGCCGGGCTCACCGCCGCGGCCCTCGCGACGGTCGGCTACCTCGCCCACCGGGCCGCGGAGACCGTGCCGGCCGGTCTCGGCCGGGCACAGGCGGGCGTCTCACCGGCGGTCGGCGCCCCGAAGGCGCCCCAGGTGAAGCGGGACCCCGCCGCGCTGCCCCCGGGGTCCGGCAAGGGCGCGCGGGTGGTGTACTCGCTGCGCGGCGACCGCGTGTGGCTGGTCGGCGGGGACGAGACGGTGACGCGGACGTTCGAGGTCGACCCGAGCGTGGTGGATCCGGCCCCGGGCAGCTACACGGTCACGTCCCGCTCGAACGCGGTCACCGGCTCCGACGGCGTCCCGGTCGAGCACGTCGTGCGCTTCACCAGCGTGGACGGCGTGGTCATCGGCTTCAGCGCGGCCGTGGACGGCTCGACCGCCGCACCCGACCCGAAGGTGCGCACCGGCGGCATCCGCGAGTCCCGCGCGGACGGCGACGCGATGTGGACGTTCGCGACGATCGGCCGCAAGGTCGTGGTGGTCCGCTGACCGCTCACGGTCCTAGGTGTGCTGTCCCGGGACGTTGGTGACAGGCGACAGGCCTTGAGCGGTCCTTGAACGAGGCGAGGGCCTCTGGGTTCGGTGTGGATTGCGAAGTCTGCACCGACGCCCAGGAGGCCCTCGTTGTTCCACCGTAACGCCCCGCTGACCGCGACCGGCAGGCTGCGTCTGGCCCGGTGTGTCGTCGACGACGGCTGGCCGCTGCGGCGGGCCGCGGAACGCTTCCAGGTCAGCCACACCACCGCTGCCCGCTGGGCAGGCCGCTACCGCAAGCACGGGCCCGCCGGGATGCAAGACCGCTCCAGCCGACCTCACCACCAGCCCCGCCGCACCCCGGACACTCTTGAGCAACGGGTCGTGCGCCTGCGGCGTGAGCATCGCATCGGACCGCTACGGCTGGCCGCCCGCTGCGGCATCGCCGCCTCCACCGCCCACCGCATCCTCGTCC
>JJOH01000031.1 GCA_000696115.1 Streptomyces olindensis | reverse complement strand
GGGCCGCGGACGCGGCTCGCCGGGCTGGCCCGTGCCGTGCTGGCGCAGCTCGCGGCGCTGCACTCCCCCGACACGCTGGAGATCGTCCTGATCGCAGCGGACCGCTCCCGTCCCCTGGAGGAGCGCACCGCCGAGTGGTCCTGGCTGGGCTGGCTCCCGCATGTCCGCCCGGGACACGGCCAGGACTGCCGGCTGCTCCTCGCCCACGACCGCGAACAGGCCGCGGCCCGCACCGACGAGCTGCTGCGCCGCCTGGAGGACCAGCTGGCCGATGCGGGAGCGGGGAGTAACGGCCCGGTCGCCGCCACCTCGGGCACGGCGCCGAGCACCCTGGCCGCGGCGCCGAGCGCCCCGGCCTCAGCGGCGAGCACCCCGGTGACCGGCCCCCGTGGGGGTGACGCCCCCGTTCCCCCGCGAGCCCACCGCCCGTCCTGGGCCGTCCGGGACGACGCCCCCGACCCGACCACCGCGTTCCCCGGGCCCTACACCGTCCTCGTCGTGGACGGCGACCCGGGCGGGGCCGGCCTGCGGGACGCCGTCGCGCGGCTGGCGCTGGAGGGCCCCCGGGCCGGGATCCACGTCGTCTGCCTGGCCGAGACCGCCGCCGCCTCCCCGGCCTCCCCCGTGACGGACACCTACGAGGCGGCCTGCTCCGTGGCGCCCACGTTCCGGCAGTGCGGTGCCGTCGCGCTGCTCAGCGGTGACGTGGCGACGGCCCTGCGGCTGATGCGCGTGGCCCGTGCCGGCGGCGACGGCTCGCCGGCCGGCCCCGTCGGCCACGGCACCATCGCCACCGTCGACGCCGTCTCCCCCGCCTGGGCCGAGCGGTTCGCCCGGGCGCTGGCGCCGCTGCGCACGGACGGCACGGCGAGCGACCGCCAGCCGCGCGTCTCCGCACCGCTGCCCCAGGCGGCCCGGTTGCTGGACGAGCTGGGCCTCGCCCGGGCCACCCCGGCCTCGCTGATGGCGCGCTGGGCGGACGCCGCCGACGACACCGACGCGCTGGGCGGACGGGTGCGCGCGGTGCTGGGCGCCGGGCCGCGCGGCCCGGTCTGCGCGGACCTCGCGGTCCAGGGACCGCACCTGCTGATCGAGGGCCCGCCGGGCAGCGGCCGTACGGAGCTGCTGCGGGCGGTCGTCGCCTCGCTGGCCGCCGCCGAGCGGCCGGATCGCCTGGGCATCGTGCTGGTCGACGGCCGGGGCGGCCCGGGCGCGGGCGGCGGGCACGGCGAGGGCTTGCGGATCTGCACGGACGTACCGCATGTCACCACGCACCTCACGGCGCACGACCCGGTGCGGATGCGCGAGTTCGCGCAGTCCCTGACCGCCGAGCTGAAGCGGCGCGCCGAGCTGCTGGGGCGGTCCGACTTCGCCGAGTGGCACACCGGGCGCGAGCTGTCGGGCCGTATGGTCGCCCAGCGCACGGCCACCGCCCGGGGCGGCGCGCCGGCCGAGGCCGGGGCCGGGGACCTCGACAGCCCGCCCAGCTCCACCCTGCGGCTGCGGCCCGGCGGGGCCCGGCGGCAGACGGAGGCGGCGGCGCCCCCGCTCCCCCGGGCTCGTCGTGGTCGTCGACGACCTGGACGCGCTGGTCTCCCCCGCGCTCGGCTCGACCGGGCGCCCCGCGGCCGGGTCGGTGATGCGCGCCCTGGAGGCCGTGGCCCGGGAGGGCGAGCGGCTCGGCGTGCACCTGGTGGCGGCCACCGGGCCCTGCCCCCGCACGGCGGAGACGGAACCGGCGCGCCGGGCCACCCTGCGCGTGACGCTCGACACCCCGGCCCCCGGCCCGGACGAGCCGGCGCCCGGCCGGGGCAGCCTCACGTCCGCGGACGGGCGGACGACCCCGTTCCAGGGCGGTCGTGTCACCGGCCGCATCCCCCGGACGGCGACGCTGCGCCCCACGGTCGTCCCCCTGGAATGGCACCGCATGGGTGACCCTCCGGCCCGGCGTCCGGTGCGGGAGCTCGGAAACGGCCCGACCGACCTGGCACTGTTGGCCAGCGCGCTGGAAAGGGCGGCGCGGGAGGTCTCGGCTGCGAAGGTGCCGTCCCTTCTGTGACACGGGACGGCCGCCCGGCCGCACCCGGCGTCACGGGGGCCGCGCCCCTGGTCACGAGGGAGTCACGATCCCCCGCTTGACAGCCGACGCCATCTTGCCGCCCCCGCACACCCGGGCGTAGACCAGATCGCACGGGAGCGCGCTCGACGTTCGACGAGGAACGAAGAACGGGGCAGTCATGCGCATGACGAGCAGCACCATCCGGAAACGCTGGTCGCCCGAGCGGGACAAGGCGACCCCCCAGCACCGCAGAGCCGCCAAGGCCGCGGCAGCCGTCGCCGCGGGAGCGCTCGCGCTCTCGCTCACCGCCTGCGGGGGCGACGACGACGGGAACAGTGGAACCCAGGGCAACACCGAGGAGACCGGCAACAACGTCACCCTTCCCAAGCTGGAGGGGACGAGCCTGGAGATCGCCGCCGTGTGGACCGGCGCGGAACAGGCCAACTTCAAGAAGGTCCTGGCGGAGTTCGAGAAGCGCACGGGCGCCAAGGTCACGTTCGTGCCCGCCCAGGACCCGATCATCAACTTCATCGGTTCGAAGGTGGCCGGCGGGCAGCCGCCGGACATCGCGATGCTGCCGCAGCCGGGCGCCATCAAACAGGCCGTCGACCGCGGCTGGGCCAAGCCGCTCGGCGCCGAGGCCCTCAAGGAGCTCGGCGAGAACTACTCGCAGGGCTGGCAGGACATCGGCAAGGTGGGCGACAAGCAGTACGGCGTCTACTACAAGGCCGCCAACAAGTCCCTGATCTGGTACAACAACCAGGTCTTCGAGAACGCCGGGGCGAGTGAGCCCGAGACCTGGCCGGACCTGCTGAAGACGGCACAGACGGTCTACGACTCCGGCGTCACCCCGTTCTCCGTCGGCGGCGCCGAGGGCTGGACGCTGACCGACTGGTTCGAGAACGTCTACCTCTCCCAGGCCGGGCCGGAGAAGTACGACCAGCTGGCCAAGCACGAGATCAAGTGGACGGACCCGTCCGTGAAGGACGCGCTGACCACCCTCGCGCAGGTCTGGGGCAAGGCCGACTACATCGCGACCGGGGCGTTGCAGACCGACTTCCCGGCCTCCGTCACGCAGGTCTTCACCGGCGGGGACCAGCCCAAGGCGGCCATGGTCGCGGCGGGCGACTTCGCGCAGGTCAACATCCCGAAGGACATGAAGGTCGGGACCGACGCGAAGGTGTTCCCGTTCCCCGCGGTGGGTGACACGGGACCGGTGGTCTCGGCCGGTGACGCGGCCGTGATCCTGGAGGACTCGAAGGGGGCGCAGGCCCTGGCCACCTGGCTCGCCTCGCCGGACGCGGCCGAGATCCAGGCCAAGCTGGGCGGCTACCTGTCGCCGAACAAGAACGTGCCGAACTCCGCGTACCCGAACGCGGTGCAGCAGCGGATCGCCAAGGCGCTCATCGACGCCGGTGACGACTTCCGCTTCGACATGTCCGACCAGGCCCCGCAGGCCTTCGGCGGCACGCCCGGCAAGGGTGAGTGGAAGATCCTCCAGGACTTCCTGAAGAACCCGAAGGACGTGGCGGGCACGCAGCAGAAGCTGGAGGCCGAAGCGGCCGCGGCCTACGGAGGCTGACGGCATGACGTCGGCCACGGCGGCAGGGGGCGTCAAGCCCCCTGCCGCTCCCAAGTCGCGCAAGAGTGTGACCGGCACCCGCAGGATGGTCGCGGCGCTGTTCCTGCTGCCCGCGATCGTCCTGCTCGGCGCGCTCGTGGTGTACCCGATCGGGTACTCGGTGGTCCGCAGCTTCTACGACCAGTCCGGCGACGGCTTCGCCGGAGTCGACAACTACCAGGCCCTCTTTACCGACGAGGGCATCCGCACCGCGCTGAAGAACAACGTGTTCTGGGTGGTGTTCGCGCCGACGGTCGCGACGGCGCTCGGCCTGATCTTCGCGGTGCTGACCGAACGGGTGCGCTGGGGAACGGCGTTCAAGCTGGTCGTCTTCATGCCGATGGCGATCTCGATGCTGGCGGCGGGCATCATCTTCCGCCTGGTGTACGACCAGGACCCGGACAAGGGCGTGGCGAACGCGGTGTGGGTGGGCGTGCACGACACCTTCGCCCAGTCGTCGGCGTTCCCGAAGGCCCACCCGGGCCGTGAGTCGCCGCTTCAGGCGGCGGGCGGGGGCGCGTTCATCACGAAGTCGCCCGTCCGCGCCGGCGAGACCGTCTCGCTGCCCCTGGTGGGTGTGGCGCCGGACCTGATGCCGGACGACGCGAAGGCGGCCGTGGCGCCGAAGGCCGAGCCGGACAAGGTCACCGGCACGACCTGGCAGGACTTCACCCGCGGCAAGGGCGTGGGCACGCTCAACAGCGTCGACACGTCCGAACTGGGCTATGCGGGCATGCGGATCGAGGCCGTGAAGGACGGCAGGGTCGTGGCCTCGACGACGGCCGCGGGCGACGGCACCTTCACCCTCCCGGCCTCTGCCGACGGTGCCCAACTCCGGCTTCCGGCGAGCAACTTCAAGGAGCCGTACAACGGCCTGGACTGGCTCGGCCCGTCCCTGGTCACCCCGTCCATCATCGGCGCGTACATCTGGATGTGGGCGGGCTTCGCGATGGTGCTGATCGCGGCCGGGCTCGCGGGCGTGCCCCGGGAACTGCTGGAGGCCGCCCGGGTCGACGGCGCGAGCGAGTGGCAGGTGTTCAGACGGGTCACGGTGCCGCTGCTGGCGCCGGTCCTCGCGGTCGTCACCGTCACCCTGATGATCAACGTGCTGAAGATCTTCGACCTGGTCTTCATCATCGCCCCGGGCTCCGCGCAGGACGACGCGAACGTGCTCGCCCTGGAGCTGTACCGCAAGGGCTTCTCCGAGGACCAGCCGGGCATCGCCAGCGCCATCTCGGTGTTCCTGCTGCTGCTCGTGATCCCGGTGATGTGGTTCAACGTACGGCGGCTGAGGCGGGAGGTGCGGCGATGACCGCGGACGCGGGCAGACTGCCCGGCAAGGCGGCGCGGCCCACCGGCTCGGTGAAGGCGAGGCGCTCGCTGGGGTCCCGGCTGGTCGAGGGGGTCAGCGGCGGGCTCGTGCGGGTGTTCCTCATCGTGGTCGGCCTGTTCTGGCTGGTGCCGACGATCGGTCTGCTGCTGGCCAGTCTCCGCTCGCCGGAGGACATCGCGGCGAGCGGCTGGTGGAAGGTGTTCACCGAGCCGTCGCAGATCACCTTCGACAGCTACTCCAAGCTGCTGGAGAACGACGACATCACCAGCAGCCTGCTCAACACGGTGTGGATCACCGTCCCGGCGACGCTGCTGGTCGTGATCATCGGCTCGCTGGCGGGCTACGCCTTCGCCTGGATGGAGTTCCCGGGGCGCGACTGGTGGTTTCTGGGCGTGGTCGGCCTGTTGGTCGTGCCCGTGCAGGTCGCGCTGATCCCGATCGCCGAACTCTTCGGCAACATCGGCATCTTCGGCTCGGTGACCGGCGTGGTGCTCTTCCACGTCGGCTTCGGCCTGCCGTTCGCGGTGTTCCTGCTGCGGAACTTCTTCGCGGAGATCCCCCGGGAGCTGCTGGAGGCCGCGCGGCTGGACGGGGCGGGCGAACTGCGCCTGTTCTTCCGTGTCGTGATGCCGCTGGGCGCTCCGGCGATCGCCTCGCTGGGCATCTTCCAGTTCCTGTGGGTGTGGAACGACATGCTGGTCGCGCTGATCTTCTCGGACTCCGGGAGCCAGCCGATCACGGTCGCGCTCCAGACGCAGGTACGGCAGTTCGGCAACAACATCGACGTGCTGGCCCCCGGCGCGTTCATCTCGATGGTGGTCCCGCTGGCCGTGTTCTTCGCGTTCCAGCGGCAGTTCGTGTCCGGCGTGATGGCAGGGGCCGTCAAGTAGCGCGCAGAGAAAGGGAGTTGGAGGGGCGGGCCGGGAGCGGTCCGCCCCTCCGGCGATCCCCCGGATGCCGTAGCCGCCGTAACCAACTCACCCCACCGGCCGTTCCCGGGCCGAACGCCCGCGCCGACCGATGGATGGCCTCTTGCCCAGGTTCAGTGTCATTGTCCCCGCGTACCAGGTTCAGGCGTACCTGCACGAGTGCCTCGAATCGGTGCTCTCCCAGTCCTGTCCCGATCTGGAACTGATCGTCGTCGACGACTGCTCGCCGGACGCGTGCGGGGCGATCATCGACGAGTTCGCCGCCCGCGACGCGCGCGTGCTCCCCGTTCACCTGCCCCAGAACGTCGGCCTGGGCCGCGCCCGCAACGCCGGCGTGGCGCACGCGAGCGGCGACTACCTGCTGTTCCTCGACAGCGACGACACCCTCACGCCGGACGCGCTGCGCTCGATCGCGGACCGGCTGAAGGAGACCGGCGATCCGGACGTCCTGGTCTTCGACTACGCGCGCACCTACTGGACGGGCGAGGCGGTCCGCAACCAGGCGGCCCTGCAGCTCACCGAGGAGGGCCCGGCCCCGTTCCGTCTGGAGGACCGGCCGGGGCTGCTGCGGCTGCTGATGGTGGCCTGGAACAAGGCGTACCGGCGGGAGTTCGTCGAGGAGAAGGGGTTCGCCTTCCCGCCCGGTTGGTACGAGGACACGCCGTGGACGTACCCGGTGCTGATGACCGCGGAGTCGATCGCGACGCTCGACCGGGTCTGCGTGCACTACCGGCAGCGGCGGCAGGGCAGCATCCTGCGCACCACCAGCGAACGGCACTTCGACGTCTTCCAGCAGTACGACCGGGTCTTCGCGTTCCTCGACGAGCGGCCCGAACTGGCGCGGTGGCGGCCGGTGTTGTTCCGGCGCATGGTGCACCACCTGGCGATCGTGTACTCGCGCCGGGACCGGCTGCCCCGGGGTTCGCGCGCGGCCTTCCTGCGCCGGGCCCGGGCCCACTACCGCCGCTACCGCACCCCCGGCGCGCCCGGTCCCCTGCGCGCCCGGGTGCACCACACGCTGATCCGCTTCGGCCTGCACCGCACCTACCGCGCCCTGAAGCTGGCGTCGGCGGCGCACCGCTCCGTCGGCCGGATCACCGGCAGGCTCGGGCGCGGGCTGCGGGCCGCCGCGCTCCGGGCCCACTACCGCGTGCAGCGCTGCCTCCCGCTGCGCGCCGACCGTGCCGTCTTCACCGCGTACGACGGCCGCGGCCACAGCTGCAACCCGGGCGCGCTGGAGAGCGCGTTCCGCGACCTGGCGCCGCACATCCGCACGGCGTGGGTCGCCCGTCCCGAGCACCACCACACGATCCCGCCCGGCCCGCGCCGGCTCGTCCCCGGCACGGCCGCCTACTGGACGGCGCTCGCCCGCTCCCGGTACCTGGTCAACAACACCGACTTCGACGACCGCCTGGTCAAGCGCCGGGGCCAGGTGCTGATCCAGACCGGGCACGGCACCCCGCTCGGTCACCTCGGGCTGGACCTCCAGGAGCGCCCGGCGGCGGCCCGCGGCCGGGACTTCGCCCGGCTCCTCAAGGGCGTCGACCAGTGGGACTACGTGCTGTCCGCCAACCGCCACACCACCCTGACCCACGAGCGCGTCCACCCCGGCCGCTACACCACGCTGGAGTACGGCTACCCCCGCAACGACGTGTTCCGCACGGCGACCGAGGCGGACGTGGCCCGGCTGCGCGCCTCGCTCGGCGTCCCCGAGGGCGCGGTGGCGATCCTGTACGCGCCGACCCGCCGCGACTACCGCCGCTCCCCGCGCCACCCCCTCGATCTCCAGCGGATCGTGCGCCGCCTGGGCCCGCGCTTCGTCGTCCTGGCCCGCGCCCACCACGCCTACGGCGGCCCGCTGACCACGACCTGCGGCCGGGTCGTCGACGTCAGTGACCACCCGAGCGTGGAGTCGCTCTGCCTGGCCTCGGACGCCCTGGTCACGGACTACTCGTCGCTGATGTTCGACTACGCCAACCTGGACCGGCCGATCGTGATCCACGCCGACGACTGGGAGGCCTATGAGGCGGCCCGCGGCACCTACTTCGACCTGCGCTCCTTCCCGCCCGGCGCGATCGCGCGGGGCGAGGACGAGCTGATCGACATCTTCGCCACCGGCCACTGGCGCGGCTCCCGGTCGGCCCAGCTGCGGGCGGCGTTCCGCGAACGGTTCTGCACCTACGACGACGGCCGGGCCGCCGAGCGGGTCGTGCGCCGGGTGGTCCTCGGGGAGTCGGACCTGCCGCCGGTCGTCCCGCTGGACGAGCGCCGCCCGGTGCCGTCGGCGGCGGCCTCGCTGACGCGGGAGCCGCTCGCCACGGTGCCGCAGCCGGCCGGTTCCGCGGCCGTCACCGACCGCCTCTGAACACGGTTCTCACTCCGGGGAGTCCACATGCCCTCCAGCCCGTCGCGGCCGACACCCAGCCGGCCGCCGTCCTGGCGCCCGTCCGGGCGGCCCCGACGCCGTCGCACCGCATGAGGCGGCCTGCCGCGTGCGGGGCCCGCCCGCGACGGACCCGCCAGACCCGCTCCTGAAGGCCCTCGACAGAAAGAGCAGAATGCCCCGCTTCAGCATCGTCGTCCCGTCCCATGGGGTCGCGGGCCGGCTGTCCCAGGCGCTGGACTCGATCCTCGCCCAGTCGTTCGGCGACTTCGAGCTGATCCCGGTGTGCGACGCACCCGACGCACCGGCGGCGGACGTCGTCGCCGGGTACGCCGAGCGGGACTGCCGGGTGACGCCGGTGCACTCGCCGCCGTCGGCCGGTCTGGCCGGGGCGCGCAACACCGGGCTGCGGTCGGCGGTCGGCGGCCACGTGCTGTTCCTCGACGGCGACGACGTCCTGGCCCCGGGGGCGCTGGCGGCGTTGGACGCCCGGCTGGGCGAGACCGGTGACGTGGACGTCCTGTACTTCGAGCACGAGCGCACCCCCTGGTGGGAGGGCGAGCCGACCAACCCGGCGGCCCCGCTGCTGGCCAGGACCCCGGACCGGGCCTTCGCCCCCGGCGAGGCCCCGCAGCTGACGGGCGTGGCGCTCCCGGCGTGGAGCGCGGTCTACCGGCGGGCCTTCCTCACCGAGAGGGACATCGCGTTCCCCGGGGACCACTTCACCGATGTCGGGTTCGGGGGGCTGGTCGCCCTGCGGGCGGAGCGGGTGGCGGCCCTGCGCACGGTCGTCGTCCGGCATCTGCTGCGCCGGCAGGGCAACCGGCTGAACCTGCCGGGCGGGCACCACACCGAACTGCTCGACCAGACCGAGCTGGTGCTGACCCGGGCCGCCGAGGAGGGGCTGCCGACGGACCGGCTGAAGCCGCTGTTCGAGCAGCTCTTCGCCGCCGTGCTGAAGACGGCCGCGCACCCGCGGCGGCTGCCGGCCGGGCGGCGGGCCTTCTTCCGGCGGGCGAGCGCGCTCTACCGGCGGCACCGCCCCGCCGGGTACCAGGCGCCCGGCGGCAGCCTCGGCGTCCAGCACCGCCTGCTGGCGTCCGGCTCGTACGCGGCGTTCCGGGCCCTGCGTGCCGCGAACCGGGGAGCGCTGCGGGCCGCCGCGCTGCTGCCCCGCCCGCGCGGGCTGTGCACCCGGCTGCGCTACGCGGCGCACCTGCGCCTGCCCCTCGACCGGAACCTCGTCGTGTACTGCGCGTACTGGGGCCGCGGCTACGCCTGCAACCCGGCCGCGATCCACGCCAAGGCCCGCGCACTCGCCCCGCACCTGCGTGCGGTGTTCCTGGTCGAGCCGGACGCGGTGGACAGCATGCCGCCGGACGTGGAGTACGCGGTGATCGGCAGCCGGAAGTACTGGGAGGTGCTGGCCCGGGCGAAGTACCTGGTCAACAACGCCAACTTCGCGGACGCCGTCGTCAAGCGCCGGGGCAGCGTGCACCTGCAGACGCAGCACGGCACGCCGCTGAAGACGATGGGCGCCGACCAGTCGACGTACCCGGTCGTGGCCGCGGCGACCGGAAGCTTCACCAAACTGCTGGCCCGGGTGGACCGCTGGGACTACAACCTCACCTCCAACCGCCACTCCACCGAGATGTGGGAGCGGGCGTTCCCCGGCGCGCACGAGACACTGGAGTACGGCTATCCGCGCAACGACGTCTACTGCACGGCGTCCGCGGAGGACGTGGCCCGGGTCCGCAAGGAACTCGGCGTCCCGGACGGCAAGAAGGCCCTGCTCTACGCCCCCACGCACCGCGACTACGCCACCGGTTTCGCCTCCGGCCCGGACCTGGCGGAGTTCTGCGAGGCGATCGGCGACGAGTACGTCGTCCTGCTGCGCGCCCACTACTTCTACGACCGGGGCGCGTCCCGGGGCGGCGGCCGGATCATCGACGTCACCGGGCACCGCTCGTCGGAGGACGTGTGCCTGGCGGCGGACGCGCTGATCACCGACTACTCGTCGATCATGTTCGACTACGCCAACCTGGACCGGCCGATCGTCGTGTACGCCGACGACTGGGACGTCTACCGGGAGACCCGGGGCGTCTACTTCGACCTGATGGAGTCCCCGCCCGGCCGGGTCGCCCGTACGCCGGAGGAGCTGGCGTCCGTCTTCCGCGACGGCACGTACGCCGACGCGTCCGCCACGGCCCTGCGCGCCGCGTTCCGGGAGCGCTTCTGCCAGTTCGACGACGGTCGGGCCGCCGAGCGCGTCGTGCGCCGGGTGCTGCTGGGGGAGCCGCCCGAGTCGATCCCGCCCGTGATCCCGCTCGCGGAGCGCGTCCCGGCCCCCGCGGCCGCCACCCTCGTAAGGAGCTGACCGAAGAAGTGCCCCGCTTCAGCATCATCGTCCCCGTCTACAAGGTGCAGGGCTTCCTGCGCGAGTGCCTCGACTCGGTGCTCGGCCAGTCCTACGGCGACTTCGAGGTGATCGCTGTGGACGACCGCTCGCCGGACGGCAGCGGACAGATCCTCGACGAGTATGCCGCCCGCGACGCCCGGGTGCGGGTGCTGCACCTGCCGGAGAACGTGGGCCTGGGCCGGGCCCGCAACGCCGGTCTGGAGGAGGCGGTCGGCGACTACGTCCTGTTCCTCGACAGCGACGACCGCTACACGCCCGGCCTGCTGGCGGCCGTCGCCGCGCGCCTGGAGACGACCGGCGACCCGGACATCCTGGTCTTCGACCATGTGCGCACCCACTGGTGGGGCCGGGGCGGGCGCAGCGAGGCGGCGGACCTGCTGGCGGCGGCGGGCCTGGAGACGTTCTCCGTCCGGGAGAGCCCGCAGTACCTGAACCTGTTCCTGGTCGCCTGGAACAAGGCGTACCGGCGAACCTTCTTCCAGGAGCACGGCCTGCGGTACGCGCCGGGGCTGTACGAGGACGCGCCGGTCACCTACCGGTCGATGGTGCTGGCGGAGCGCATCGCCTGTCTGGACCGGATCGGCGTGGAGTACCGGCAGCGCCGGCAGGGCGCGATCACCAAGACGCCGGGGCGCCGGCACTTCGAGATCTTCCCGCAGTACGAGGGCCTGTTCGCGTTCCTGGAGCAGCGCCCCGACCTGGACTGGGCGCGGCCGCTGCTGCTGGAGCGGGCCCTGGACCACATGCTGTTCGTGCTGGCCCGTGAGGACCGGGTGCGACCGGCGGACCGGGGCGACTTCTACCGGGAGATCCGTTCCTTCCACCGGCGGCACCTCCCCGAGGGCGGCTTCCGGGAGCCGGACGGCTGGCGCGGGGTCGAGATGCGGCTGCTGGCGTCGGCGCCCTACGCGTCGTACGCCGTGGCACGGGGGATGCGGGAGCTGCGCGCGGCGGCCCTGGCCGGGCGGCGGCGGGTGGCGCGGAAGGCCTCGGAGACCGCCCTGCGCGGCTGGTACGGGGTCCAGTCGAAGCGCCCGCTCGATCCGCACCTCGCCGTCTACTCGGCGACCCACCACCGCGGGGTGTCCGGCGACCCGGCCGCGATCTACGAGAAGGCGCGCGAGATCGCCCCGCACATCCGGGGCGTGTGGGTGGTGCGGGAGGACGCGGTGGACGCGCTGCCGCCCGGCGTCGACCATGTGACGCCGGGTTCGCGGCGTTACCACGAGGTCATGGCGCGGGCCACGTACTGGGTGAACAACGTCAACTGGCCCGGCACCCTCGCCAAGCGGCCCGGCAGCGTCCACATCCACACCCACCAGGGCACCCCGCTGAAGTACATGGGCGCCGACCTGCTGACCAAGCCGGGCGCCCGGCACGGCTTCGACGTGCCGCAGATGCTGCGCCGGGCCGACCGCTGGGACTACAGCCTGGTCGCCGGACGGCACGCGGAGCGGGCCTGGGAGCGGGCGTACCCGTGTCACTTCACCTCGCTGCGGACCGGCAGTCCGCGCAACGACGTACTGGTCGGGGCCGGGCCGGAGCGGGGCCGGGCGGTGCGCGAGCGGCTCGGCATCCCGGCCGACCACACGGTGGTGCTGTACGCGCCGACGCGCCGCGACTACCGGCGGGGCGGCCACGTCGACCGCTTCGACCTGGCCCGGTTGGCGGCGGACCTCGGCCCCGGCCACACCCTCGTCGTCCGGCTGCACCCGTCGCTGGCGGCAGGGGTGGCGCGTGGTCTCGGCCTGTCCGACCTGCACCGGCGGGGCGTGGTGGTGGACGCGACGGACGAGCCGCACGTCGAGGACGTGCTGCTGGCGTCCGACGTCCTGGTCACCGACTACTCCGCTCTGATGTTCGACTACGTGCTGCTGGACCGGCCGATCGTGATCCACGCCGACGACTGGGGCGCGTTCGCGGCGAGCCGGGGGGCCTACTTCGACATCACCGCCGACGCGCCCGGCCATGTGTCGCGCTCGTACCGGGAGCTGGCCTGGCTGTTCGCGTCGGGCACCTGGCGGGACGCGGAGGCGGCGCGGCTGCGGTCCGGCTTCCGGGAGCGGTACTGCGAGTTCGAGGACGGGCGGGCCGCCGAGCGGGTCGTGCGGCTGCTGATGCTGGGCGAGCGGGGTGGTGCGCTGCTGCCCGCGGCCCGCCGGACCGAGGGCGTCCGCGACCGTTCCGAGGCGCTGGTCGAGCGATGAGAACCCCCGTCGGTCCCGAGGCCGTCCCCTCCCTGCCCGGCCAGCGGGCCTCCTCGGCGCGGCCCCCGGCGGCCGACGAGCGGCCACGGCCGGTGCACTGGTGGCACGCGGCCCTGGTCGCCGTGCCCACCGCGGCCCTGTTCGTGCTGGGCTACCGGCGCCGCTGGATCTGCGACGACGGGCTGATCTACCTGCGCCCGGTGCGGCAGATCCTGGCGGGCAACGGGCCCGTCTTCAACGTCGGGGAACGGGCGGAGAGTTCGACCGGCACCCTGTGGCAGTGGCTGCTCGCGCTCGCGACCTGGGTCACCGGCGAGGACCCGGCGTTCCTCGCGGTCGGGCTGGGCCTGCTGCTGAGCACGGCCGGGTTCGCGTTCGCCCTGTACGCGACCTGCCGGCTGCACCGGAGCGCGGGGCTCCTGCTCCCGGCGGGGGTGTTCGTGCTGCTGGCCGTGCCGCCGTTCTGGTCGTACATGACCTCGGGCCTGGAGAGCGGGCTCGGCGCCTTCTGGACCGGGCTGTCGTGGTGGCTGCTGACCCGCGTCCGGCGTGGTCAGGAGGCCCGGGAGACGTACCTCGCGGCGTTCGTGTTCGGGCTGGGGCCGCTGGTCCGGCCCGACCTCGCGGTGGTCACCGGGTGCTTCCTGGCGGCGCAGTGGTGGGTGCTGCGCCCGTCCCGGCGGGGCGTCGCGGCGCTGCTGGCCTCGGCGGGGGCCGCGCCGCTGGCGTACGAGGTGTTCCGGGCCGGGTACTACGGGATCCTGGTGCCGCTGCCCGCCATCGCCAAAGAGGCGAGCGCCAGCGACTGGGGCCGGGGCGCCGGGTACGTGCACGAGACACTCGGGCCGTACTGGCTGTGGCCGGTCGTCCCCGTGCTCGGCGCGCTGGCCGCCCTGCTGGTGCGCCGCACCCGGCGGCAGCGGCGGGACCGGGCCCCGGGCCGGGCCTCGCTCGCGGTGCTGCTGGCGCCCCTCGCGGCCGGTGCGCTGCTCGCCGGGTACGTCGTCCGCGTCGGCGGCGACTACATGCACGCCCGCATGATCCTCCCCGCGCTCCTGCTGCTGCTCCTGCCGCTGCTGGTCGTGCCCGCGAACCGGGTCACCGGCGTGGCGGGCGCGCTGCTGGTGGTGTGGCTGTGCGCGGCGGTCAGTCCGCTGCGGACGCCGTTCGACGTGCGCAGCACGCCCGGCTCGTTCAACGTGCGCAGCTCCGACGTGGAGGGCCTCGGCGACCACAACCCGGTGCGCACCGCGACCTGGGTGGACCGCTGGCCCGCCCTGCCGGAGGGCCGCGCCATGCTGGCGAAGGCCGAGCGCGCGGACCGTCCGACGCTGCTCTACTTCGACGCCGAGCGGCGGCTGCACGCCACGCCGATGCGCCCGGACTCCCCGTACCACGTCGTCATCGTGGGACGGCATCTCGGCGTCACGGGGGCCGCCGCCCCGCTCGACGCCTACGTCAACGACGCCTGGGGCCTGGCCAGTCCCATCGGCGCGCACCTCGCGCTGGAGCGGTGGAGCTGGCCGGGCCACGAGAAGTTCCTGCGCAACCACTGGATCTTCGCGGAGTGGGCGATGGACCACCCGCCGCACCGCGACCTGCTGCGGGCCGGGGCCTCGCGGGAGGCGGTCGAGGCGGCCCGGGCCGCGCTGGGCTGCGGCGCGCTCGCGGAGCTGAGGGAGTCGGTGCGCGCGCCGCTCACCGCCGAGCGGTTCTGGCACAACCTCACCGGGGCCTTCGAGCGGACGCGGTTCCGGTTCGCACGCTGGCCGGCGGCGGCCGAGAAGGCGCTGTGCGACTGACCTGACGGCAGGTGGGCGTAGCCGCCTCACCCGATGAAGTGACCCGGGGTCAGGACGTGCGGAGGGCCGGGAACATTCGGCGCATGCCCCAGACCCTTCCCCCTCCCCTGTGAGCGCCCCGGTCCTCGTCCGGCGGGCCGTGCGCGGTGCGACGGCGCTGCGCGGCGGCCGGGTGGGGCGGCCCACCCCGTACCAGTTCTACGGCGCCCTGTTCTGGCTGGTGATGACGCTGGCGTTCTGGCGGGTCCCGCTGTGCTGCGACGCCGGACAGCACGCGGCGGTGATCGAGCGCCTCAAGGACGACCTGCTGCACCCGGCCCACACCATGGCAGACCTGCCGGGCGAGGGCAGCCCCTACTACGGCCCGTACGCCGTCGCGCAGGGCGTGCTGGCGCGGCTGACGGGGCTGTCCGGCTGGGAGGTCGTGAAGCTCGCCGGGCCGGTGCACCTGCTGGTGCTGCTGACGGGGGTCGGCCGTTTCGTCAGGACCCTCACGGCACGCCCCTGGGCGCCGGTGCTGGCCCTCCTGTTCATGACGCTGCTGTGGGGCACGGCACGGATCCTGTGGAGCGGCTACCTCGGGCTGATGTCGATGACGACGAACCTGGGGTATCCGTCCGCCCTCGCCATCGGCCTGACCTTCTGGGCGTGGGCCTGGACGAGCACCCGCGCCGGTGAGGACGCCCCGGCCGTGCGGTTCGTCGGACCGAGCGGGCTCGGCGGCTGGTGGGGGTACGCCGGGATCGGCGCCCTGTACGGGCTGATCCTGCTCACGCATCCCGTCACGGCCGCCTCGGCGCTCACGGGGGCGGTGGCGATCGTGGCGTCCCGGCAGCGCGGCTGGCGCCGGCCGGTGGTGACGCGCTGGGCGGTCACCGGGGCGGCCTGCGCGACGGTCGCCCTGACCTGGCCGTACTACGAAGTGCTGACGCTGGTGGGCGACACCGGTATGGACGCGATGCACCGGCAGTTGTACGAGCGGATGCTCGCCAACTCCTGGCTGGCGCTGCTCGGCCTGCCCGCGCTGTGGGTGCGGTCCCGCCGCTCGGCGCGTGATCCGCTGGTGCTGCTGTTCCTGCTGGAGTGCCTGCTGGTGGCGTACGGCTGGCTCAGCGGGCACTACACGTACGCCCGGGCGCTGTGGGCCGTACTGGTGCCGCCGCAGTTCGCCCTGGCGGTGGAGCTGGCGGCGGCCCGGCCCTGGGGGCGGGCGCGGCGGGTGCTGGGCGGGGCGGCGGCGGTCGGGGTGTGCGTCGGGTTCGTCACCGTGCACGCCGGAGCCGTCGTGCCGCGCTCGGTCGACCCGGTGGGGTTCGCGCAGCCGACGCGCTGGCCGTCGTACGACTGGGCGGCGCGGCACATCGGGCCGGGCGAGGTGGTGATCACCGACGGGTACTTCGCCAGTCACGCCATCGCCGGGTACGGGCCCAACCTCGCCGCGCCCATCTGGCCCGACCCGGCCCTGGACGAGGCGGAGCGCAAGCGCCGGGCGGCCGACGTGCGCGCCTACCTCGCCCCTGACTCGACCCGCGCCGGGCGGGCCGCCGTGGTCCGCCGCTACCACGTGCGCTGGCTGCTGCTGACGCGCTGGCACCCGGTGCCCGAGGAGGCGGTGGTGGTGGCGTGGAGCAGGCGGACCGGGGAGGTGCTGGCGCGGGTCGGGGGGTGACGTCCTGGTGGTTACTCGATGACCAGGTCGACGTCGATGTTGCCGCGGGTGGCGTTGGAGTACGGGCAGACCTGGTGGGCCTGCTCGACCAGCTTGCGGCCGGTCGCCTCGTCCACGCTGTCGGGGAGCTCCACGCGGAGGGTGACGGCGAGCCCGAAGCCCTCGCCCTGCTTGCCTATGGAGACCTCGGCGGTCACGGCGGCGTCGCTGACGTCGACCTTCGCCGTGCGGCCGACGAGGCCGAGGGCGCTGCCGAAGCACGCGGCGTAACCGGCGGCGAAGAGCTGCTCGGGGTTGGTGCCCTGGCCGTTGCCGCCCAGTGCCTGCGGCATGCCCAGCGCCAGGTCCAGCACGCCGTCGGAGCTGACGGCCCGGCCCTCGCGGCCATGGGTGGCGGTGGCGACAGCGGTGTAGAGCGCGTCCATGGAAGTCCTTCCCTCTCACGTCAACGTTCGGCGGCCCGCTTCCGGGCCGCCTGACACCCAGAATTAGAGCACACAATTAAGTTGCGCACAATTGAATGGCGGGCGCGAGCTACCCTGGAACCATGGACACGCCCGACGACGACTGGCTCCGCCTGGACCAGCAGATCTGCTTCTCCCTGCACGCGGCCTCGCGCGCCTTCAACGGCGTCTACCGCGTGATCCTCAAGGACCTGGGGCTCACCTACCCGCAGTACCTGGTGATGCTGGTGCTGTGGGAGCACGGCGAGCTGCCCGTGAAGAAGCTCGGGGAGCATCTGCGGCTCGACTCCGGCACGCTGTCGCCGCTGCTCAAGCGGCTGGAGGCGGCCGGCCTCGTGACGCGGGAGCGCAGTGCGCGCGACGAGCGGTCGGTCCAGGTGCGGCTGACCGAGGAGGGCACCGAGCTGCGGCGGCGGGCGCTTCAGGTGCCGCGCCGGATCGCCGCCTCGACGGGCTTCGGGGCCGCCGAGATCCGCGCCCTGCGCGCCCGCCTCGACGACCTCACCACCGCGCTGGACGCGGCCGCGCTGTCGGAGACGCCGGGCGGCTCTCCGGCAGACGCGCGGTCGTAGCGGTGCCGGGCGGCACGTCCCCGGCCGACGGGCGGACGTAGAGGCGGAGGGTCACTCCGTCCCGCGCGTGTTCCTCCCGGACCGTGAACTCCTCCGCCAGGACGGCGAGCTTGGTGCGCTCGACCGGGTCGGACGGGGGCCGGCGCGGGTCCAGCGCGTCGCGCTCGGCGACGACCCAGACGCGGTCCACCGAGGCGAGCCGCTGCCGCAGCTCCCCGGGGGTCGCCTCACGGCCCCACAGCGTCCCGGACCGGGGCGCCGACTCCCGCAGCGCGATGTCCCGCACCCGCCGGAACCCCTTCGGGTAGGCCAGCGCGGCGAGCCGGCCGACCGACGGCACGAACAGCACCGGGTCGCCGGGGCGCATCTGGCGGACGGCGAGCGCGGAGACGACTGCGAGGTTGTCGGGGCGCTGGGCGGCCGAGCGGTCCTGGCGGTGCACCGGGAGGTGGTGCAGGAAGGTGACGGTGAGGGCGAGGACGCCGGTGACGCCCAGCAGGGCGTGCACGCGCCGCCCGCCGATCCGCACGCGCCGCCCGCCGATCCGCACGCGCCGCCTGCCGATCCGCACCCGCCGACCGGCGATCCGCACCCGCCGCCCGGCGAACCGCATCCGCCCCAGCGCCCCGGCCACCCGCCCGGCCCCGGCCGCCACCAGCAGCGGCCCTCCCGCCAGCGCGTAGAGCACGTACCGGTCGTGGTAGAGCGGCCGGACCTGCGAGACCATCATCAGGATCCCCGGCGGCACGAGCAGCAGCGGCAGCGCGACCGCCGCCAGGCGCCGCTCCCGGAGCCCCAGGGCCATCAGCAGCAACGATCCCCAGAACACCGCCCCGTCCGGGCCGGGCGAGAAGTTCCGTGCCAGCCGCTCCACCCGGTCCCACCCCGGCGGCGCCAGCCACGCCACCTGCCCGGCCTGCCCCTGCGACACCCACACCAGCGGCAGCAGGAGCAGCACCACGGCCGCCGCCGCGCACCCCCAGCCGGACCACACCCGCCGCGGCACCCGCGTCAGGGCCAGCGTCACCGCGTGCGCGCAGAGCACCAGCACCGCCAGCTCGTGCAGCAGACAGGTCAGGGCGACGACCGTGCCGTACGGCCACCAGGCCCGCGCGGTCGCCGCGTCCACGGCCCTCAGGAGCAGCAGCGTCGCCCCGGCCACGCCCGCCGCGACCAGCGCGTAGGACCGCCCCTCCTGGGCGTAGTGGCCGGTCATCGGCGTGATGGCGTAGAGGAGACCGGCCCACAGGCCGATCCGCGGTCCGGCCAGCCGCACGCCCAGGGCCGCGACCAGGCCGGCGGTCACGGTCGCCGCGCACACCGACGGCAGGCGCAGCACGACCTCGCCCGGGTGGACCGCCAGGACGGCGTGCATGAACAGGTAGTACAGGCCGTGCACCGCGTCCACGTCGTGCAGCAGCCGCCAGATCTGCGGGACCGTGCGCCGGGCGACCTGGAAGGTGACGCTCTCGTCGCCCCACATGCCGCCGCGGTCCAGGCCCCACAGCCCGATCCCGAGCATCGCCGCCATGGGAACCGCCACGGGCACCGGGCCCGTGCCCCCCGGATGTCGGATCGTCACGTGCCGATTCTGTGCCGCTGCGCAGGCGTTAGAGTCGTTTGATGGTGTGTTATCACTTTCGTGTCATTCGCCCGGATTAAGATCCGCCGTGATGAATGCCGCGATGAATGCCGTGATGCCTGCCCCTCAGGTCGCCGTCGTGGTCATCGGCTACGACGACGCCGCGCATGTGGCGGACGCCGTGCGCTCGGCGCTCGCCCAGGGCCCGGCCGTGCGCGAGGTCGTGGCCGTCGACGACGGCTCGGCGGACGGCACCGCCGGGCTGCTCGACCGGCTCGCCGCGTCGGAGCCCCGTCTGAAGGTGATCCGGCGCCGGGTCAACAGCGGCGGCTGCGGCACCCCGCGCAACACCGGGCTCGACGCGGTGACCTCCCCGTACGTCATGTTCCTGGACAGCGACGACGTCCTGCCACCGGGCGCGGTCGACGCGCTGCTCGCGGCGGCCGCGGGGGCGCGCGCGGAGGTCACGGGCGGGCTGTGCGTACGCCGGGAACTGCCCTCGGGGCGCGAAGTCCCCTGGCAGCCGCGCCTCTACGCGCTGCACGCCGTCGTACCGCACCCGGCGCGGCGGCCGCGCCTGGTCCACGACACGCTCTGCGTCAACAAGCTCTACCGCACCGGCTTCCTGCGCGAGCACGGCATCCGCTTCCCCGAGGGCCGCTTCCCGTACGAGGACGTCGTCTTCACCGCCCGCGTGCTGGCCGCCGACCCGCGGATCGCCCTGGTCCCGGACCGGGTCTACGTCTGGCACGTGCGCCGGTCCGCCGAGCGGCTGTCGATCTCGCTGGACCGAGCCGGCGTCGTCAACTGGCGGGCCCGCACGGAGGCGTGCCGGCAGGCGTACGAGATCCTGCTGGGCGCCGGGCGGAAGGAACTCGCGCGGGCCGCGCGCGCCAAGTTCCTCGACCACGACCTGCGGATGTACCTGCGTGAACTGGGGTTGCGCGACGCCTCCTACCAGCGCGCGTGGTGGGAGCTCACGCGGGCGTATCTCGCGGAGTACGACGCGGACGACTGGGCGCGCGACCCGGCCGCTCCCGGCCGGCTGGCCGGGCGGGTCGTCCTGGCCAGCCCGGAGCCGCGCGACCTGCCCCGGCTGCGGGAGCTGGCGGCCCGGCCGGCCCGGCTCCGCCCGCCGTACGCCCGGGCCGCCGACGGCACGCCCGTCTGGTCGGAGGACCTCCCGCAGATCTCCCTGGAACCCCTGCTGACCCGGCCCGTGCGGGAGCTGCCCCTGGCCGTCGACGCGGCGCTGCGGCCACGCGCGCGTGGCACCCGGCTGCGGCTGCGCCTGCACGAGCTGTACGGGCGGGTGGCACAGGCGGGGCCGGAGACGGTGGAGGCGGAGTGGCGGCACCGGGACGACGGGACCGTCGTCGCCTGCCGTGCCACCCCGCTCGTGCCGGCCGCGGGCGCCTGGTCGGCGGAGACGGCCGTGGACCTCCCCGCCCTGGCCGCGCCCGGCGCGGGCACCTGGGACCTGCGCCTTCGGCTGCGCTTCCGCGACGGCGTGAGCCGCGACGTCACGGCGCACGCCCTCACGGGCGCCGGTCTGCTGCGCCGCAGCGCCGTCCCGAGCGCCCGGTACGGCGTGGTACTCGTACAGCCGTACACCACCCACTCCGGCGCGCTGGCGCTGCGGGTGGCCCCCGGCGTACGCGGGGTGCTGTCGGTCGCACGCGGGAGACTGCGCCGCCTGCTTCACTGAGAGCACGACGAGCACGACGCACCACGACGTATCACCACAGGCACCACCATGGGCACCACCACGGGCCAACTGACGAGGGGACGGCCGCACATGACCTGGTTGATCACCGGCGGCGCCGGCTACATCGGAGCGCACGTCGTACGGGCGATGACCGCGGCGGGCGAACAGGCGGTGGTGTACGACGACCTGTCCACCGGCATCGCCGAACGCGTGCCCGACGGGGTGCCGCTGGTGGTGGGCTCGACGCTGGACGCCGAGCGGCTCGCGCGCACCCTCGCGGACCACGCGGTCACCGGTGTCGTCCACCTCGCGGCGAAGAAGCAGGTCGGCGAGTCGGTCGAGCAGCCGCTGCGCTACTACCGGGAGAACGTCGAGGGCCTGCGGATCCTCCTGGACGCCGTGACGGCGGCCGGGGTGCCGTCCTTCGTCTTCTCCTCCTCGGCGGCGGTCTACGGCATGCCGGACGTGGACCTGGTCACCGAGGAGACGCCCTGCGTGCCGATGTCGCCGTACGGCGAGACGAAGCTCACCGGCGAGTGGCTGGTCCGCGCGACGGGCCGGGCGACCGGGCTGTCGACCGCGTCCCTGCGCTACTTCAACGTGGCCGGGGCGGCGAGCCCGGAGCTGGCGGACGTCGGCGTCTTCAACCTCGTCCCGATGGTCTTCGAGAAGCTCACGGAGAACGCGCCGCCGCGGATCTTCGGTGCCGACTACCCGACTCCGGACGGCACCTGCGTGCGCGACTACATCCACGTCGTCGACCTGGCCGAGGCCCATGTCGCGGCGGCCCGGGCGCTGCGCTCCTCCCCCGGCCGGGACGTCACCGTCAACATCGGCCGGGGCGAGGGCGTCTCCGTCCGCGAGATGATCGACCGCATCAACGCCGTCACCGGCTACGACCGGCCGCCCACGGTCACGCCCCGCCGCCCGGGCGACCCGGCCCGCGTCGTCGCCTCCGCCGACCGCGCCGCCGCCGAGCTGGGCTGGAAGGCCCGGCACGACGTCCAGGACATGATCACCTCGGCGTGGGAGGGGTGGGTGCGGCTGCACCCGGAGGCGAGGCGGGGCTGACGAGCGGGGACCACTCGCGCACCGAGCGGACCTCGACGCCGGGGGTGCGCCGGTAGTACGGGTCCTCGTGGAGGATCTCGTCCAGCCGCGCCCGGCCGACCGTGAAGATCAGGAGGGCGCCGGTGTCGTCGGCCCAGGGACCGGCGGCGGCGAGCGCCCCCTCGGCGTGCAGACGGGCCAGGGTCGCGCGGTGGGCGGGGCGGGCGGCGAGGCGCTCCGGGGCGGGTGTGAAGGCGAGTTCGACGACGAACACGGGGGTCCTTTCCAAGCCGGTGTGCGGGGACGGCGGTGAGGTTAGGCTCGGCGCGCCGGATGCTGCTGTATCGCGCGATACAGACGGGAGTCGGGGTGGACACGCAGGGATGGCGGCGGCTGCGGGACGTACCGCTGTTCGCGCGGTTGCCGGACGCCGGTCTGATCGCCCTGTGGGACGGGTCGGTGCCGCGCCGCTACGCCGCCGGTGAGGTCCTGCGGGTGCAGGGCGCGCCGGCCGATCACCTGCTGGTGCTGCTGAGCGGGAGCACGGCGGCGTCCGCGGCGACGGCGAACGGGCGGGTGGTGCGGTTCGGCACGTGGAGCGGGCCGTGCGCCCTGGACAAGGTGGCGCTGCTCGACCGGGCGGGCCACACGGCGACGTACACGGCGGTCGGACGGTGCGCGGTGCGGGCCGTGCCGCGGGCCCGCTTCATGGCTCTGCTCGACGACTCGGCGGCGGTCCGCGCGCATGTCCTGCGCCTGCTGGCCGCCCAGGCCCGTGCCCAGCAGGAACGGCTGACGGACACCGTCGCCCTGCCGTGCGAGGCGCGTCTCGCGGCCTGGCTGCTCCACGCGGCGGCGGACGGCGGGCGGGTGGTGTCCCTGCCCGGGTCGCAGCAGGAGCTCGCCGACCTGCTGGGCGTCACCCGGGTGACGGTCAACCGCGCCCTGTCCCGGCTGCGGCGCGACGGCCTCGTCGGGCCGGCGGCGGACGGCCGGATCGAGCTGCTCGCGCCGGAGCTGCTCGCGCTGCGGGCGACGGCGGAACGCGGCTGACGCTCCGCTTCCGCAGGGCCCCCCGGGGGTGACGGCTCCTACAGTGCCCGCAGCGCCGCCGACGTGGCCCGGGCCAGGGATCCCAGGTATCCCTTGGGCAGCTTCGGGCTGCGGATCACCACCGAGCGCCAGTAGAGCGGGCCCGAGATCAGGTCGAGGGCCAGGTCGTGGTCGAGGCCCTCGCGGAGTTCGCCGCGGCGTTCCGCCGCCGTGACGATGCCGGTGGCGACGCCGTCCTGCCCCTCGCGCAGGGCCTTCTGCAGGGCCTCGGCGATGTCGGGGTTGCGGGCCGCCTCGGCCTGGAGGTCCGGGATGATCTGCGAGGCGACGGGGTGACGCAGGGCACGGGACGTCACCTCGTACAGCAGCCGCAGGTCGCCCTCCAGGGAGCCGGTGTCCGGCGCGGGCAGGCCCTGCACGGCGAGCGCCGAGACGATGTCCAGGACCAGGTGCAGCTTCGAGCGCCAGCGGCGGTAGACCGCCGTCTTCCCGACGCCCGCCCGGCGCGCGATCCCCTCGATGGACATCCGCGCGTAGCCGACGGCCGCGAGCTCCTCGAAGACGGCCGCCCGGATGGCTTCCGTCACGTCCTCCCGCAGTACGGCCGCCCCCGCGGGGGCCCGGCGGCGCGGGGGCTGGGGCTCGTCGGGCTTCGTCGTCATGCCGGACAGCATAGGGCGTCACGACGAAACGGTTGCGTTCCGACGCTCAAACGGCTTACGCTCACGTCACGACGATACGGTCCCGTCCCGACGTAAAGAGTCGTCCAGGGTCCGGTAAAGACCACCCGTTCCGGCCCCTGTGACCCCTCAGGCCCCACCCCTCCCCCCGAGCGAAAGCAGCGGATGTGAGCCAGGTCCTCCACACACCGCCCCAGCCCCGGAGCCAGAACCCGGCCCCGGCCGAACACGACCTCGCGGCCCTCGCCGCCCGCCACGGCCTCTCCGTCAGCGGCGCCCGCCCCTCCCTGCCCGAGTACGTCCGCCAGCTGTGGGCCCGCCGCCACTTCATCACCGCGTTCGCCACCGCCAAGCTCACCGCCCAGTACAGCCAGGCGAAGCTCGGCCAGGTCTGGCAGGTGATGACCCCGTTGCTGAACGCGGCGGTCTACTACTTCATCTTCGGCGTGCTGCTCGGCACCAAGCACGGCGTGCCCGACTACATCCCGTTCCTGGTCACGGGCGTGTTCATCTGGACGTTCACGCAGAGCTCGATCATGGCGGGCACCCGCGCCATCTCCGGCAACCTCGGCCTGGTGCGCGCCCTGCACTTCCCGCGCGCCGCGCTGCCGCTGTCGTTCTGCCTCCAGCAGCTCCAGCAGCTGCTGTTCTCGATGGGCGCCCTGGTGGTGATCCTGCTCTGCTTCGGGGTGCCGGTCGGCGCGTCCTGGCTGCTGGCGGTGCCGGCGCTGTTCCTGCAGTTCACGTTCAACGCGGGCGTCTCCATGGTCATGGCCCGGATGGGTGCCAAGACCCCCGACATCGCCCAGCTGATGCCGTTCGTGCTGCGCACCTGGATGTATGTCTCGGGTGTCATGTGGAGCATCGACAAGCTGGCGCAGAAGGACAGCCTGCCCCACGTGGTGACGGTCGCCCTGGCGGCCAACCCGGCCGCCGTCTACATCGACCTGATGCGCTTCGCCCTGATCGACAGCTTCCACGCGAGCCAGCTCCCCGCCCACGTGTGGGCGATCGCGGCCGGCTGGGCGCTGGTCGCCGGCGTGGGCGGCTTCATCTACTTCTGGAAGGCTGAGGAGACGTACGGCCGTGGCTGAGCACCCGAGCGAGAAGATCCCCACCGTCGTCGCCGACGGCGTCGACATCGTCTACCGCGTCAACGGCACCGGCGCGGGACGCGGCTCCGCGACCGCCGCCCTCAACCGCATGCTGCGCCGCAAGCAGACCGAGAAGGCGGCGGGCGTGCGCCGGGTGCACGCCGTGAAGAACGTGTCCTTCGTCGCCCACCGGGGCGAGGCGATCGGCCTGATCGGCACCAACGGCTCCGGCAAGTCCACCCTGCTCAAAGCCGTCGCGGGTCTCCTCCCCGTGGAGAACGGCCACATCTACACCGACGGCCAGCCCTCCCTCCTCGGCGTCAACGCGGCCCTGATGAACGACCTCACCGGCGAGCGCAACGTCCACCTCGGCGGTCTCGCCATGGGCATGTCCCGGGAGCAGATCAAGGAGCGCTACCAGGAGATCGTCGACTTCTCGGGCATCAACGAGAAGGGCGACTTCATCACGCTGCCGATGCGGACGTACTCCTCCGGCATGGCCGCCCGGCTCCGCTTCTCCATCGCCGCCGCCAAGGACCACGACGTCCTGCTCATCGACGAGGCCCTGGCCACCGGCGACCGCTCCTTCCAGAAGCGCTCCGAGGACCGCATCCGGGAGCTGCGCAAGCACGCGGGCACGGTCTTCCTGGTCAGCCACAACAACAAGTCGATCCGCGACACCTGCGACCGCGTGCTGTGGCTGGAGCGCGGGGAGCTGCGCATGGACGGGCCGACGGAGGACGTCCTGAAGGAGTACGAGGCGTTCACCGGGGACAAGTCCCCGAAGCCCAAGCCCAAGGCGGCGGTTCCCTCGTGAGGCCCACTCGATCGGCCGTTTTGTCTCATTGATGGCACCATGACCGCATAGGTGCAGCCGCGAGAAGGAGTCCCCGTGATGGCCGAGCTCAGCGTCATCGTCCACGGGCCGAACGTGCAGGACCATCTGACGGAACTCCTCGACTCCCTCGCCGCCCATCCCCTCCCGGACGCCGAGGTGATCGTGGCCGCGGTCGGCGACTGGGCCCGGGAGACCGCCGAGCACCACACCCCGGACGTTCAGGTGCTGCCGCTGCCGGACGGCACGGGCGACGCCGCGGCCCGGGCGGCGGGCGCGGCACGGGCCTCCGGGCGGTGGCTGCACTTCGTCCACGCCAAGGACGGCCTGCCCGCCGGTGCCCCGCGCACGGTCGCCGAGCGGGTGGCGGAACTGCCCGGCGAGGTCGACGTCCTGCTCCTCGACCACGTCCGCAGCACCTGGCACACCTCCGGCATGCCCTCCCCGGACGGCTCGCTGCTCGCCCGGGCGGGCCGGGCCGACGTCGCCCTGGACGACTGCGCGCCCCTGCTGCGGCTGACCCCGCTGCTCGGCACCCGCGTCCTGCGCGCGGACTTCTGGCGGGCGCACGAGCCACGGCTCACCACCGACGACGAGCCGTACGCCGCCCTGGCCGCCCTGCTGCTCGCCGACCGCGTCGCCTGCCTGCCGCACGTCGCCTACGAGGACCGCAGGCTGCGCCCCGCCAGCCTGCCCCCCGTCACGCCCGAGCAGCGCTACGGCCTCGTCGAGCGCTACGAGTCACTCATCGACCTCGCCCGCGACCGCCGCGCCGCCCACACCGTCCTCTACGACGTGATGGTCCGCGACTGCCTGCGCACCTTCACCCGGGGCGGCATGCCGGAGGAGGTCGCGCGGGAGTTCTTCCGCCGGGCGTCCCTGGCCGCCCTGCGCCGCCGCCCCGAGGACTACCGGCGCCCGGCCGGTCTGGAAGGCGTCCGCCGCTCCCTGCTCGAAGAGGGCGCGTACGCCAAGTACCGGGCCTTCCAGGCCGTCAACCGCACGCGCCGCACCGCCAGGTCGGCCGTACGGACCCGCAGGCGCCAGGTCGGCGCCAAGCTCCGCGACCACCAGTACCGCAGGGCGCTGGGCCGCCCGGTCAACCCCAACCTGGCGGTGTTCTCGGCGTACTGGAACCGCGGCGTCGCCTGCAATCCCGCCGCGATCGCCGCGAAGCTCGCCGAACTCGCCCCGCAGATCCACGCCGTGTGGGTGGTGTCCGAGGAGAACGCGGCCCTGCTGCCGCCCGGCACCGACCACGTCGTGCCCGGCAGCCGCCGCTACTGGGAGGTGCTGGCGACGGCCAAGTACCTCGTCAACAACGTCAACTTCCCCAACGCGGTGGTCAAGCGCCCCGACGCGATCCACGTCCAGACCCACCACGGCACGCCCCTGAAGCGCATGGGCATCGACCAGATGGCGTACCCGGCCGCCGCGCAGGGACTGGACTTCCAGGCGCTGCTGGAGCGCATCGACAAGTGGGACTTCAGCGTCTCGTCCAACAGCCACACCACCCGCATGTGGCAGCGCGCGTACCCCTCGCACTACGTCTCGCTGGACCACGGCTATCCGCGCAACGACGTGTACTACACGGCCGGTGCCGCCGACATCCGGGCGATCCGCGACCGCCTCGGCATCGCGCCCGGCCGCCGGGCCGTCCTCTACGCGCCCACCCACCGCGACTACGAGGCCGGCTGGACGCCGCGCCTGGACCTCGCCGCCCTCGCCGACCGGCTCGGCGAGGACACGGTCCTCCTCGTCCGCGGCCACTACTTCTACGGCGGCGCGGCCTCCCCGCTCACCAACCTGCGCCGCACGGGCCGCATCATCGACGTCTCCTCCTACGACCCGGTCGAGGAGCTGTGCCTGGCGGCGGACGCCCTGGTCACGGACTACTCCTCGATCATGTTCGACTACGCCAACCTCGACCGGCCGCTGGTGATCCACGCCGACGACTGGGAGACGTACCGCACCACCCGCGGCGTCTACTTCGACCTGATGGCCGAGGCCCCCGGCCCGGTGGCCCGCACCCAGGAGGAGCTGACGGAGATCCTCACCACCGACGCCTGGCACGACGAGGGCGCGGCGAAGGCCCGGGCCGTCTTCCGGCGCCGGTTCTGCGAGTACGACGACGGACGCGCCGCCGAGCGCGTCGTCCGCCGGGTCTTCCTCGGCCAGGACGAGAAGGAGCTGCCTCCGGTCCTGCCGATCGAGGAGCGCACCCCGGCCCCGACCCCGCAGGAGGCGACCGCATGAGCACCCAGGACGTCATGAGCACCCCCGACGTCACCGTGACGGTCATCGTCTACAACGACGCCGAGCGCCTCCCCCGCGCGGTCGAGTCGGTCCGCCGCCAGACTCACGCGAACATCGAGATCGTCATCAGCGACGACCACTCCACCGACGCGACCCCGGCGGTGGCCCAGCGGCTGGCGGCCGAGGACCCCCGCATCCGCCACCTCCGCCTGGAGCGCAACAGCGGCGGCTGCAGCGCCCCGCGCAACCGCGCCCTGGAGATCGCCCGGGCGCCGTATCTGATGTTCCTCGACAGCGACGACGAACTCCCCGTCGACGCCGTCGAACTGCTGCTCGCCGCGCACCGCGAGCGCGAGATCGACTTCGCGATGGGCGCGGTGCAGCGGATCCGGGCGGACAGCGGCCGCCGCTCGACCTGGATGCCGCACCTGGTCGCCGAGCGCCGCACCCTCGACGGCATCGAGGCCGACCCGCGTCTGCTCTTCGAGCACCTGTCGACGAGCAAGATGTACGCCCGCTCCTTCCTCGACCGGCACGGCCTGCGCTTCCCGGAGGGCATCCACTACGAGGACCAGCTGTTCTCGGCGCAGGCGTACTGCCTGGCCAAGCGCTTCACGATCATCCCGGAGCCGGTCTACCGCTGGTACGTGGCGCCGTACGCGTCCTCCGACGCGGCCTCGATATCCAACCAGCGGCACAAGCTCGCCAACGTCCGCGACCGGATCCACGTCCAGCACCTCATCGACAGGTTCCTGGCCGAGAGCGGCCACGAGTCGCTCCGCGAGGACAAGGACCACAAGTTCCTCAAGCACGACTTCCGGATGTACGCCGGTGACCTGCCCTACCGGGACGACGCCTGGCTGACGTCCTTCGCGGACCTCGTCACCCCCTACCTCGACACGCTCACCCCCGGCGCGTTCGCCCGCCTCCCGCGCGCCGAACGCGTGGTGATCCAGCTGATCCGCGACCGCCGCCTGCGGGAAGCCACGCTGGCGGCCCGAGGGCTGGGCCACGGGGTCGCCCCCAGGCGGGTGACGACGGACGCGGAGGGCCGCACCTACTGGGGCGACCGGATCCCCTCCTCCGCCTGGTCCCGCCGCGAACTCGACATCTCGGACCTGGAACTGGAGACGCGGCCCTTCCCGAGCGCCCAGTTCCGCCACGAGATCACGGAGATCACCCGGGGCCCCGGCGCCTCGATCGACCTCACGATCCGCACCTACGACCCGGCCCTGCGCCTCCCCGTAGGGCCCCAGCGGGCCACACTCCTCATCGCCCCGGGCGGCCGTCGGCTCCGCGTGGACCTCCGCCTCTCGCCCGTCCGCCCCGGCGTCTTCGAGGGCCATGCCCACCTGGACCTGGCGGCGGCGTCCCTCCCCCTCCAGGGCTTCACCGGGATCCGCCACCCCCTGCTCCGCCTGCACCACCAGGGCCTGACCAACACGGGCCTCCTCCTGGCCCCCCTGACGTTCCCCACCCTGACCACTCACGTCCCCCACCACCGCCTCACCCTCGAACCCGAGGGCCACGGCCCCGGCCGCCTCCAGGTCCGCTGGGAGCCGACGGGCGTGACGGCGACTCTGATCCGCCCCGCGGTACGCCACCTGGCCCGGCCCCGGGTGAAGAGGGCGGCGCGGCTGGTGGCGAGCGCGCTGAAGTAGCGCCTAGTTTCGGTCCTGCGACTCCCGGCTGGGGTCCTGCGGCTCCTCCCCAGGGACGAGAACCCCGCCCGCCCCTCCGCCCCCCGGCTGCCGGGCCCGCCCACCAGGCGGACGCACCGAGGGCACGCGACTCGGCAGCATCATCCGCATGACCCCACCGCCGACCACCTCGACCACCCCACCCCGCTGGGCCGTCCGGGCGGCCCATGCCACCGCCCTCCTCGTACTCCCCAGCGGCCTTTGGCGCATCGCCCTGGCCCTGGGCCACCCCGCCGGCTACACGGCCGAAGGCTTCGCGGACTTCCAGTCACCCGACGCCAGACTCTGGCTCGTCGTCCTCAGCGTCGTCAGCGAGCTCCTCGCCCTGCTGACGATCGGCCTGGTCCGCCCCTGGGGCGAAACCCTGCCCCGCTGGGTCCCGTACGTCGGCGGACGCGCGGTCCCCACCCGGCCCGTCGTCGTCACGGCCGGCCTCGGCGCCTTGGCCCTCACCGCGCTCTGGGCCGGCATCCCCTGGTGGTGGACGTACCCGCACGACGGCATGACGGACACCGGCCACCTGGTCGTCGGCATCCTCTACCAGCCCCTGGTCCTGTGGGGGCCGCTCCTCGCCGCCGTCACGCTGTCGTACCACCGCCGCCGTACGCGTCACCGCACCACGGCGTAGAGCACCTGTCCTCCGGGCCCCCGAGCCACCTCCCGCAAGCCGGCGCCCCGCGCACCCTCCCCCAGCCAGGCCCCCGCCACGACCCACCGCACGCCGTACGCCCGCAGGATCTCCCCCCGCTCCCCGTCCGGCGTCCCCTCCGCGAAGTACCGGCGCACGGCCTCCGCCCGTCGCCCCTCGTCCGGCAGGAAGAAGTCGGGATAGCCGGGCGCCACGGTGTACGCCCCGTACGCCGGGATCTGCCGGGCCGGCCGCCCGGCCCGCGCCATCACCACGTCCCCGTACCTCACCCACGGCGTCATCCAGTGGTACCCGGCCCACGGCTGCCGGTACTTCTCCGCGACGGCCTCCGGCAGTTCCCCCCGCGGCACCACGTACCCGAGCGTCCCGGCCTGCGTCCACGCCCCCGCGGCCAGCGCCGCGCCCAGCACGCACGCCCACCCGGCCCGCACCGCACGCCGCCCGGCCGTCACCGCCTCCAGCGCCGCCGCGAGCTGCGCCGGGATCAGCGCGGCCGGCAGCGCCCGGCCCCACGCGTAGTGCCCGCTCAGCCCGCCCGCCGCGACCACGACCACCCCCAGCAGGAAGAACAGCACCAGGGGATCCCACCGGTCCCGCCGCCACCGCATCCCCAGGGCCACCACCCCGAGCAGCACCAGCCAGTACCGCCCGAGCAGGTCCTCGTACAGCGGCCGGTGCACCGCCTCCAGCCCGTCCCCCGCTCCGAACAGCGCGAAGAAGTCGTAGTACGGCCACAGCAGCAGCACCCCGAGCGCCACCGCGACCCCGCCCCCGAGCCGCAGCCACGTGCCCCGCCCCGGCCGCGCCGCGAGCACCGTCGCGACCGCCCCCAGCGAGGCCACCACGCCGGAGAACTGATGGCACAGCAGAATCACGGCCCACAGCGCCCCCAGCCCCAGCCACGTCCTCCACCCCGCGTCCCGACGCACCGCCCGCCCCAGCCACGCCCAGAGGTGGAACGCCAGGCCCAGCGCGAACACGCTCGGATACGACACCGTCAGCGCGAGCGAGTTGAGCCCGTGGAAGCCGCTCCAGTTGAACAGGGCCGTCCCCCACAGGAACAGCAGGCTCAGCACGGCCAGGGCGGGCGCGGCGCGATGGCCGTCGAGGGTCCGTACGTACCGCCACACCCCCGTCACCAGCAGCCCGAGACCGGCCAGCGCCCCCAGCCGCAGCACCACGAAGACCGACAGCCGGCTCACCCGCGCGACGCATCCGAGCACCAGCATCCAGGGCGAGTAGTACGGGCTCGGCGTGTCCGCGTCGACGAGCGGATTGCCCGGGTCGACGAGATCGTGCCGCAGCCGCTGGACGGTGGCGGCGTGCATCCCGAGGTCCCCGGCCCACGGCAGCCGGACGATCACGAGAAGCAGCAGCAGGACGGCCACCGCGGCGGCGGCCTGCGCGGCGAGGACGGCCGGTCTAGGCGCGGCGCGCATCGTGCTGGAACACCCAGGTGCGGTAGACGAGGAACCGGAAGGCCGACGCCAGCACGATGGAAACCGCCTTGACCAGGTTCGACTCCACGGGCCCGGCCAGCCCGAGCCCGTGGTAGCCGGCGTAGAACAGCCCGCTCTCCAGGGCGACGCCGATCCCGCTGAAGACGAAGAACAGCGCGATCTGCTGCCTCGTCCGCGACGCCCTGTCGCGGTAGGTGAAGTACCGGAAACCGAGGTAGTTGCCGCCCATGGCGACCAGGCTGGCCAGCACGGTCGCCACCATGGCGGCCCAGTGCAGCCCGTGCAGGAGCACGTTGAACACCAGGAAGTTCACCGCGACGCCGCTGCCGCCGACCACCGCGAAGTTCACCACTTCGAGGACGACGCGCTTGACGGGGAGGGCGGGAGCGGCCGCTCGCTCCTCGGACAGGTTCACAGTCACGCCTCAAGCCTTAGCCGGATTCGGTAAGTCCTCCACTCGAATCGCCCTAAGGCGGGCCAAGAACGAGCGCCCCGGGCCGGCAGCCGGCCCGGGGCGCTCACCATGCCGTACGCCCTACGAGTGCGTGCGCAGCAGCGTCCTCATCGTGCGCATCGCCACGGACAGGTTGGCGAGGTCGAACGCGTCCGAGCTCTGGATCTCCTCCAGCGTCGTCCGGGCCCGGCCGAGGATCGCCGCGTTCTTCTGCTCCCACGCCTTGTAGCGCTGCTCGGGCGTCGAGGTGCCGTTGCCCACCGCCAGGACGTCGGCGGTCAGCGCCGCGTGCGCCGCGTACAGGTCCTCGCGGATCGCCGCGCGGGCCATGGACTGCCAGCGGTCCGCGCGGGGCAGCTCGATGATGCGGTCCATCAGCTGGGTGATGCGCAGCCGGTCGGCCAGGTCGTAGTAGACCTCGGCGACGTCCAGCGGCTCCCGGCCCATGCGGTCCGCGACCGAGACGATGTCGAGCGTCGGGAAGGCCGAGGAGAAGCCGGCCACCCGCGTGGCCAGCTCGTCCGGGACGCCGGCGCCCGTCAGCTCGTCGTAGATCTTCTGGTACCACTCCAGGTCGGCGCCGCGCAGCAGCTTCGGCAGCTGCGACCAGACCTGCTCGACCCGCTCGGCGAAGAAGTCGACGGTCCCGGCGAGCTCCAGCGGCTGCGGCCGGTTGTTGAGCAGCCAGCGCGTGCCGCGCTCCACCAGGCGGCGGGCGTGCAGCCGGATACGGGTCTGGACCTCGGCCTCGACCTTGTTGTCGAGCGCCTCGACCCCGTCCCACACCGGGGACTGGCGGAAGATCGCCCGGGCCGCGGTCTGCGCCCGCACGATCTCCTCCAGCGACGCCCCGGTCTCCTCGCGCAGCCGGTGCAGATACGTCGTACCGCCCGTGTTGACCGTGTCGTTGACCAGCACCGTCGTGGTGATCTCACGGCGCAGCGGGTGGCCGTCGAGCCGGTCGGGGAACTGCTCGCGCAGCTCGGTCGGGAAGTAGGCGTGCAGCAGGCCCTTGAGGTACGGGTCGTCCGGCAGCGAGGTGTGCAGCAGCTCCTCGGCGACCGTGATCTTCGTGTACGCCAGCAGGACCGCCGTCTCCGGCCCGGTCAGGCCCTGGCCCTGGGCGAGCCGCTCGCGGATCTGCCGGTCGGTGGGCAGGAACTCCAGCGCCCGGTCGAGGTGGCCCTCCCTGACCAGGTGCTTCATGAAGCGCTGCTGCGCGTGGAGCATGTCCTTGGACTGGGCGAGGGCGTTGGCGATCGCCGTGTTCTGCGCGTAGTTGTTGCGCAGGACCAGGCGGCCGACCTCGTCGGTCATCTCGGCGAGCAGCTTGTTGCGCTGCTTGACGGTCATGTCGCCGTCCGTGACCAGGCCGTTGAGCAGGATCTTGATGTTGACCTCGTGGTCGGAGGTGTCCACGCCCGCGCTGTTGTCGATGGCGTCGGTGTTGATCCGGCCGCCGTGCAGCGCGAACTCGATCCGGCCGAGCTGGGTGAGGCCGAGGTTGCCTCCCTCGCCGACGACCTTGACGCGCAGGTCCTTGCCGTCGACGCGGATGGCGTCGTTGGCCTTGTCGCCGACGTCGGCGTGGGACTCGGCCGAGGACTTGACGTACGTGCCGATGCCGCCGTTCCAGAGCAGGTCCACCGGTGCCTGGAGGATGGCCTTCATCAGGTCGGCCGGGGTCAGCTTGGTGACCTTGGCCTCGATGCCGAGGGCCTCGCGGATGTGCGCGTTGACCGGGATCGCCTTGGCCGTGCGCGGGAAGATCCCGCCGCCGGGCGACAGCAGCTCCTTGTCGTAGTCCTCCCAGCTGGAGCGGGGCAGCTCGAACAGGCGGCGGCGCTCGGCGTAGGAGATGGCGGCGTCCGGGTTCGGGTCGATGAAGATGTGCCGGTGGTCGAAGGCGGCGACCAGGCGGATGTGCTCGGAGAGCAGCATGCCGTTGCCGAACACGTCACCGGACATGTCGCCGATGCCGACGACCGTGAAGTCCTCGGTCTGGGTGTCGACGCCCAGCTCCCGGAAGTGCCGCTTGACGGACTCCCAGGCGCCGCGGGCGGTGATGCCCATGCCCTTGTGGTCGTAGCCGGCGGAGCCGCCGGAGGCGAAGGCGTCGCCGAGCCAGAAGTTGTACTTCTCGGCGACCTCGTTGGCGATGTCGGAGAAGGTCGCGGTGCCCTTGTCGGCGGCGACGACGAGGTAGGTGTCGTCCTCGTCGTGCCGGACGACGTCGGCCGGGGGCACGACCTCGCCCGCGACCATGTTGTCGGTGATGTCGAGCAGCGCGGAGATGAAGGTCTTGTAGCTCCTGATCCCCTCCGCCATCCAGGCGTCCCGGTCCACGGCCGGGTCCGGCAGCTGCTTGGCGACGAAGCCGCCCTTCGCGCCGACCGGCACGATGACGGTGTTCTTCACCATCTGCGCCTTGACCAGGCCGAGGATCTCGGTGCGGAAGTCCTCCCGCCGGTCGGACCAGCGCAGGCCTCCGCGCGCGACCTTGCCGAAGCGCAGGTGCACGCCCTCGACCCGGGGCGAGTACACCCAGATCTCGAACGCCGGGCGCGGCGCGGGCAGGTCGGGGATGGCCTGCGGGTCGAACTTCATGGAGACGTACTCGTGCGGCCTGCCGCCCGCGGCCTCTTGGAAGAAGTTCGTCCGCAGGGTCGCCTTGATGACGGTGAGGAAGGACCTGAGGATCCGGTCCTCGTCGAGGCTCGCGACCTGGTCGAGGGCCGCGTCGACCTCCTCCAGCAGCGCGTCCACGATCTCGTGTCCCGCGCGCTGCCGGTCCGGCGACATCCGCGCCTCGAACAGGGAGACGAGCAGCCGGGTGGTGTGGACGTTGTTGCGGAGGGTGTCCTCCATGTAGTCCTGGCTGAACGTCGACGCCGCCTGGCGCAGGTACTTCGCGTACGCCCGCAGCACCATCGCCTGGCGCCAGCTCAGCCCGGCGCTCAGCACCAGGGCGTTGAAGCCGTCGTTCTCCGCCTGGCCGGTCCAGGTGGCCGCGAAGGCGTCCTGGAACCGCTCGCGGGCGTCGTCGCCGAGGTAGTCCACCCCGCCGCTCTTCGCGCGGGGCATGCGCAGACCGAAGTCGTAGATCCAGGCCACGCTGCGGTCCGAGCAGCGCAGCTCGTACGGCCGCTCGTCGACGACCTCGACGCCGAGCCGGTTGAGGACCGGCAGCACCGCCGACAGGGAGATCGCGTCGCCCGTGCGGTAGATCTTGAAGCGGCGCTCCTCGGGGGCGGCACCCACCGGCTCGTAGAGGCTGAGCGCGAAGTCCTTGCCCTCCTCGGCGTTCAGCTGCTCCAGGTGGACGAGGTCGGCGACCGCGGCGCGCGGGTTGTGGTCGGCCTTGTAGCCCTCGGGGAAGGCGTGCGCGTACCGGCGCATCAGTTCGGCCGCGCGCTCCTCGCCGAGCTCGGCGTTGAGCGCGTCGGCGAAGGCGTCCTCCCAGGAGCGGGCGGCCTCCACCAGGCGGGCCTCGATGCGCTCCTTGTCGGAGTCGGACAGCTCCGGCAGCTCGGTGCCCTGCGGGACCCGGACCACGAAGTGCAGCCGGGACAGGATCGACTCGGTGTTCCACGCCGTGAAGTCGACGCTGATGCCGCCGAGCTCCTCCTTGAGGATCTCGATGATCCGCAGGCGGACGGCCGTGGTGTAGCGGTCGCGCGGGAGGTAGACGAGGGCGGAGTAGTAGCGCCCGTACTCGTCCTGGCGCAGGTAGAGGCGCAGGCGCCGGCGTTCCTGGAGGTAGAGGACGGAGGTGACGATGGACCGCAGCTCGTCGACCGGGGTCTGGAACAGCTCGTCGCGCGGGTACGTCTCCAGGATCTGCAGCAGGTCGCGCCCGTCGTGGCTGTTGGGCGAGAACCCGGCCTGTTCGAGGACCTCCTCGACCTTGCGCCGGATGACCGGGACGCGGCGCACGGACTCGGTGTACGCGGCGGACGAGAACAGCCCGAGGAACCGCCGCTCGCCCACAACGTTGCCGTCGGCGTCGAACTTCTTGACGCCGATGTAGTCCAGGTACGACGGCCGGTGCACCGTCGCCCGGCTGTTCGCCTTGGTCAGGACGAGGAGCTTGTGCTCGCGGGCCTTGGCGCGGGCGTCGGCGGGCAGCCGCTCGAAGGACGGGCTGACCGGGTGGCTCTCCTGGTCGGAGTGGTGCGGGTCGGCGCGCAGGATGCCGAGGCCGGTGCCGGGGACGGCGGCCAGGGAGTCGTCGTCGCGCAGCTGGTACTCGCGGTAGCCGAGGAACGTGAAGTGGTCGTCGGCCAGCCAGCGCAGCAGCTCGCGGGCCTCCTCGACCTGCGGTCCGGGCAGGTCGCCGGGGATGGACTCGTCCGGCAGCCCCTCCGCCAGCCGGATGGCCGCGTCCCGCATCTTGCCCCAGTCCTCGACGGCCTCGCGGGCGTCGGACAGCACGCGCAGCAGGTCGGCGGTGATCTGCTTCAGATCGGCCCGGTCGGTCTCGCGGTCGATCTCGACGTGGATCCAGGACTCGACGTGCGCGTCGTGCGGGAGGCCTCCGGCGCCGGTCGCGGGCGTGGGCAGCACCTCGATGAGCTTGCCCGTGACATCGCGCCGGACGACGAACTGGGGGTGGATGACGACGTGGATGCCTCGCCCCTGCCGCGTCAGCTCATTGGTGACGGAGTCGACGAGGAAGGGCATGTCGTCGGTGACGACCTCCACGACGGAGTGGCTGCACGTCCACCCGTTCTCCTCCACGGTGGGGGTGTGCACCCGCACGTTGGCCGTGCCCTGGGGGCGGTTCTCGGCCAGCCGGTAGTGCGATACGGCGGCTCCGAAGACGTCGACCGGGTCGCGGTCGGTGAGGTCCTCCGGGGCCGTGTGCAGGTAGTAACGCTGGAGGAACGTGAGCAGGGACTCGCGGTCCGGAGCTTCCTGGGCGTCTGGGGTCTCCTCGCCCGTCGACCCGGTCGGTAGGTGCCCCCCGACCGGGCTGTTCTCAGCTACCCGGGCGGCCCTCTCGAGCAACTCGGCCTTGGCTTCGTCCAGCTTGGTCTGCATTGTCCTCTGGCTCCTGTCGCGCGCCGTTGCGTGACGTAGAAGGAAGTACGGCCTCTGCGCTTGCGACGTCACGTCGTGACTCGGGGTATCCGGTCTGTTCCGACGCTATGCCGCAAGGTGAGAAGAGCGGGGGTGTCTGAGCCATTCTTGAGCTGCTCCCCCGGTGTGACGCTGCTCTCTGCGACGCCTGGGTCCGGGTGGTGCTCGGCGTCCCGGGCGTCCTCGATGCCCCGTCCCGCCCGCGAAGACCAGCGACCGCCGCCCGGACACGGATGTCGTCCGTGCTCTCCGGGCGCAGGGCAGGGACGTCGGCGTCCCCGCGAACTATCGCGCTGATCACGCCACCAAGGCTATCGCTCCTTACAGGGCCCCCGTCATGAGCCGTATGTGTACAAAACCAGCCGTGGAAGTTTGACGTTCTGCACAGTGCCGCTATGCCGGATGCACCTGGCTGCGTCCACCCGGCATCAGCGGCAACGCCGAGCACTCTGCCTACGCCGCCAGCCGCTCCGCCTCTTCGACCGCCTCCTCCAGCGTGTCCACCACCGGCACCCCCACCGCCTCCAGACTCGCCCGACTGTGCGACCCCCCGGTGTACAGCACGGCCCGCGCCCCCACATGCAGCGCGGCCACCGCGTCGTCCGCCGCATCCCCGATCACGACGGTCCGCTCAGGATCCACCCCACTCAGCGACCCCAGATGCCGCACCATGTGCTCGGCCTTGCTGCCCCCGGACGGCCCGGTCCGCCCGTCCACCCGGATGAAGTGCGGCTCGATGCCGAACCCCCGCACCAACGGCACGAGCTCCTCGTGCACGTACATGCTCAGGATCGACTGGCTGCGCCCGGCCGACCGCCACCCGGCCAGCAGCTCCTCGGCGCCCACCGTCAGCCCGCACGTCACCCGGTGCTCCGCGTAGTACCTGTGGAAGATGTCGTCCATCAGCTCCCACTCGGCCTCGGTGGGCAGCCGCCCCATCAGCCGCTCGTAGAACTTCGGCACCGGCACGCAGTACAGCTCCCGGTACTTCTCCAGCGTCAGCGGCTCCAGCCCCAGCTCGGCGAAGGCCGCGTTCGTCGCCCCGATGATCGCGTCGATGTCATGGAACAGCGTCCCGTTCCAGTCCCAGACAATGTGCGCGCCCGTCTTCATCCCCATGCCCGAAAACGTACCCGCCCCCACTGACAATCAAGAGAACGGCACCTCAACGCGCCCCCCGGTCAGGAGCGTCCCCGAAACGCGCCCCCGGTCAGGAGCGTCTCAGTCCCCGCGGCCCACCAGGTTGGGGATCTCCTGCGTGGCGAACCACAGCAGCTCGTGGTCCTCGGCGCCGTCCACGACGAACTGCGCGTCGTCGTCCCCGCCGTCCGCCGCCGGCAGCGCGTCCGCGGCCGCCGTCACGTCGGCCTCCGCGTCCGCCGCGTCGACGTGCACCGACGCCGCCTTGGCGAGCGGTACCGCACCCGCGACCCGCACCTCACCCAGCGCCGCCGGATCGAGCCCCCGGTCGGGGTCGGCGCCGACGGCCCGGTCGGCGATGTCGACGGCGACCACGACCCGGCGCCGGGGCGCCTCCGGGTCGGCCGCCAGCAGCCGCAGCGAGGCCAGCGCGGCCCGGCTCAGCGCGGCGTACTCCAGTTCCTCGATGTCGTCGGAGAGGTACCACTCGCGCAGCCCGGGCGTCACGGCGTACGCGACGAACGGCCCGGCTCCCAGCTCACCCGTCTTGTACGCCTCGGCGAGACCGGGGAGGGTCAGGGGCACGTAGACACGCATGGCTGGCCGCTTTCGTGGTCGGTTTCAGGGTCGGTGTTCAAGGTCAAGAGCTCCGGACGGCCTTCAGGATACGTGCGGGGCGTCCCCTTTCGAGTCCCGGCCGCTGACGCCGAACGCGTCCACCTCAGGCCCGGAATTCACCCGGCGCGGCCCGGCACTGACGGGCTCCACGTCCCCCGTATCACCCGGATAGGTGAACATTTCGGCGCCCAGAACCCGAAGCCCGCTCCCTTGCCCCTGCCCCCGTCGGCCCCGTACAAGATCAGCAACTCGAAGTTACTCCCCGGTATCAACCGGGCCCACGGAACGGGGACCCCCCATGCACAAGGTCATGACCAGGGCACACCGCCCGACCACCCGCCCACCGTCCCGCCGAGACCAGCGCACCCCCGGCGCCACCACCCCACGCGCCACGGACAACACCTCCGCGCGGGCCACCGGAAACGCCTCCACTCCACCAGCGACAGAAGGCCACGCCCCGCCAGGAGCCGCCGGAAGCCCGAACCCGCGCACCACCACTCCACCCACCCCGCGCACCACCACCCCACCAACGGCAGCAGGCCACACCCCACCCCGAGCCGCCGCAGGCGCGAACCCTCGCTCCGCCACGCCACCGGCCACAGCAGGCGGCACCCCGCCGCAGACCTCCGGCAACGCCGCAGCAGCCGACACCCCACCGCAGACCTCCGGCAACGCCGCACCACCCCGCACCCCCGGCGGCGGCTCCGGCCGCACCCGGGCCGCAGCCGGCGGGCGGCCCCCGGCGACCTCCCGGTCCCCACGCCCTCACACCCGCCCCACCGACACCCGCCCACCGACCCTCACGCGCTCCCGCACAACACCCCGCAGGCCGACAGCCGGCACCACCCCGCCGTCCACGGCAGCCACCACCCGGCCCACCTCAGAGCCCACCCCCGGCCTTCCGGCGCAGGGCTCCCGCTCCCACCGAGCCGCCGCGAACCCCCACCTCCTGCCCACCGACCTCTTCGCCGACCTCCTCCTCGCCGTCCTGAGCGGCCACCGCCCCGTCCACTCGATGCTCCGCCACACCCGTGGCCGCGCCTACGACGAACTGGCCTGGCTGGCCGAGCGCGGCCCCCTGCGCACACGCGGCGCCCGCCCCGTCGTCCGGGACATCGGCTACTTCGAACCCCGCCCCGGCGCCATCGAGGCCTTCGCCCGCATCGGCGCCGGTGACCAACTGCGCGCCATGGCCTTCCGCCTGGAACTCGGCCAGGACCTCCGCTGGCGCTGCACGGCGGTGGAACTGGGCGGCCCCCGCCCACCCCGCGCCGAGGCCGACTGATCCTCCGGCCCGCCCGGGGCCACCGCCCCGGTCCCCTCATGCCGAAGGGCCGGACACCCTCGGGGTGTCCGGCCCTTCAAGCCACTACGGTGTCTCAGCCACCGTCACTCACTTCTTGCGGCGGCCCCGGCTCTTCGCCTGCTTGCGGCGCTCCGCACGCGTGAGGCCGTCGGCCTCGGAACGCACCGGCTCGCCGTCCTCGGTGAAGTCGCCCTCGATGGTGCCGCCCTCGCCGTCGACGGTCGGCGCGGAGAAGTGGAGGTTGCGCCGCTGCGGGACGTCGAGCCCCTTGGCACGGATCTCCGGCCGACCACCCGTCTGCGCCGGCACGGCGTCGTGCTTCTCCAGGTCGGCCACGGGCTTGGCGTCCTCGACCGGGACCTCCTCGACCTGCTGCTCCACCTGGACCTCCAGGTTGAACAGGTAGCCGACGGACTCCTCCTTGATGCCCTCCATCATGGCGGTGAACATGTCGAAGCCCTCACGCTGGTACTCGACCAGCGGGTCCTTCTGCGCCATCGCGCGCAGGCCGATGCCCTCCTGGAGGTAGTCCATCTCGTAGAGGTGCTCACGCCACTTGCGGTCGAGGACCGACAGCACGACCCGGCGCTCCAGCTCACGCATGATCTCGGAGCCGAGCTGCGCCTCACGCGCCTCGTACTGCTCGTGGATGTCGTCCTTGATGGAGTCGCCGATGAACTCGGCGGTCAGCCCGGCCCGGTCGCCGGCCGCCTCCTCCAGCTCCTCGACGGTGACCTTGCACGGGTAGAGCTGCTTGAAGGCGCCCCACAGCCGGTCGAGGTCCCAGTCCTCCGGGAAGCCCTCCGCGGTCTCGGCCTGGACGTAGGCGTCGATGGTGTCGTCCATGAAGTGCTGGATCTGCTCGTGCAGGTCCTCGCCCTCCAGGACGCGACGGCGCTCGCCGTAGATGACCTCGCGCTGGCGGTTGAGGACCTCGTCGTACTTCAGGACGTTCTTACGCGTTTCGAAGTTCTGCTGCTCGACCTGCGACTGGGCGGAGGCGATCGCGCGCGTGACCATCTTGTTCTCGATCGGCACGTCGTCCGGCACGTTCGCCATGGACATCACGCGCTCTACCATCTGGGCCTTGAACAGCCGCATCAGGTCGTCCCCGAGGGAGAGGTAGAAGCGGGACTCGCCCGGGTCGCCCTGACGGCCGGAACGACCGCGCAGCTGGTTGTCGATCCGCCGCGACTCGTGCCGCTCGGTGCCGAGCACGTAGAGCCCGCCGAGCTTCTCGACCTCATCCTTCTCCGCCTTGACGGCCTTCTCGGCCCGCTCCAGCGCCTCGGGCAGGGCGTGCGCCCACTCCTCGATGTGCTCCTCGGGGTCGAGGCCGCGCTGGCGCAGCTCGGCCTCGGCGAGGTCCTCGGGGTTGCCTCCGAGCTTGATGTCCGTACCACGACCGGCCATGTTCGTGGCCACCGTGACGGCGCCCTTGCGGCCGGCCTGGGCGACGATCGTCGCCTCCCGGTCGTGCTGCTTGGCGTTGAGCACCTCGTGCTGGATGCCGCGCTTGCTCAACTGCTGCGAGAGGTACTCGGACTTCTCGACGGAGGTGGTTCCGACGAGGATCGGCTGACCCTTGCGGTGCTTCTCCTCGATGTCGTCGACGACCGCCTCGAACTTGGCGACCTCGGTCCGGTAGATCAGGTCCGACTGGTCCTTGCGGATCATCGGCCGGTTGGTCGGGATCGGCACCACGCCGAGCTTGTAGATCTGGTGGAACTCGGCGGCCTCGGTCATGGCCGTACCGGTCATGCCGCACAGACCGGGCTGTTCCTTGCCGTTGTGGTCGTGGCGCTTGTAGAGGCGGAAGAAGTTCTGGAGGGTGATCGTGGCGAGCGTCTGGTTCTCGTCCTTGATCGGCACCCCTTCCTTCGCCTCGATTGCCTGGTGCATGCCCTCGTTGTAACGGCGGCCGGCGAGGATACGTCCGGTGTGCTCGTCGACGATCATGACCTCGTCGTCGATGATGACGTAGTCCTTGTCCTTCTTGAAGAGCTCCTTGGCCTTGATGGCGTTGTTCAGGTAGCCCACCAGAGGGGTGTTCACCGACTCGTAGAGGTTGTCGATGCCCAGCCAGTCCTCGACCTTGGCGACACCGGACTCGTGGATGGCGACCGTGCGCTTCTTCTCGTCGACGTCGTAGTCGCCGGTCTCCTCGATGCCCTTGAGGGGCTGGCCGGCCTCGCCGCGCTTGAGGCGCTTCACCAGCTTGGCGAAGTCGCCGTACCATTTGGTGGCCTGGTCGGCCGGGCCGGAGATGATCAGCGGCGTACGGGCCTCGTCGATGAGGATGGAGTCGACCTCGTCGACGATGGCGAAGTTGTGGCCGCGCTGGACGAGCTCGTCCTTGGACCACGCCATGTTGTCGCGCAGGTAGTCGAAGCCGAACTCGTTGTTCGTGCCGTACGTGATGTCGCAGGCGTACTGCTCGCGGCGCTGAGCCGGCGTCATGTTGGCGAGGATGCAGCCGACGCTCAGACCCAGGAAGCGGTGGACGCGGCCCATCATCTCGGAGTCGCGCTCGGCCAGGTAGTCGTTGACCGTGATGATGTGGACGCCTTCGCCGGACAGCGCGTTCAGATACGCCGGCAGCGTGCCGACGAGGGTCTTGCCCTCACCGGTCTTCATCTCGGCCACGTAGCCCATGTGCAGGGCGGCGCCGCCCATCATCTGCACGTCGTAGTGACGCTGGCCCAGGACGCGCTTGGCGGCCTCGCGGACGGTGGCGAAGGCCTCGGGCAGCAGGTCGTCCAGGCTCTCACCGTCGGCGTACCGCTGCTTGTACTCATCGGTGAGGGCCCGCAGCTCGGCGTCGGAGAGGTCGACGAAGTCCTCTTCGATGGAGTTGACCTGGTCCGCGATGCGGTGCAGCTTGCGCAGGATCTTGCCTTCGCCTGCACGCATGATCTTCGAGAGGACGGACACGGGGGTTGGTCTCCTTGCCGGTCGGGCCTGGGACGGTCGGTTACCACTTGACTTACTGAGCAACGGCCATGGTATGCGAGGACCCCACCGCGCCGGGAGGGCCTGCCGTGACGGCGACCGTCCGCTGCTTCCATTCTGATTCACGTCTGCTTCAAAGGGGACAACGTCCGCGCCCCACGGATAGTGCCGCATCCCGCCACCGAATTGCACCAGGCGTGATCACTCCCTCACCGAGGGCAAACACATGGCACCTATGGCCGCCTCCGAGCAGAATCGGCCGATGGACCCCGTCACCCTCACCACGGACCGCCTCCTGCTGCGCACGGTGGGACCCCAGGACACCGACGCGGTGTACGACGCCTGTCAGGACCCCGACATCCAGCGCTGGACCACGATCCCCTCCCCCTACCTCCGCGAGCACGCCCAGAGCTTCACGGAACAGCTGGCTCCCGACGGCTGGGCGGACGGCTCCATGTTCACCTTCGGCGTCTTCCTCCCCTCCGGGGAGCTGGCGGGCATGCTCGGCATCACCCTGCGCGCCCTGGGCATGGGCGAGATCGGCTTCTGGACCGCGAAGCAGCACCGTTCCCGGGGCTACATCACGGAAGCCGCCCTCACCGCCTGCCGCTGGGCCTTCGTCCACGCCGCGCTCGACCGCATCGAATGGCGCGCGGAGGTGGGCAACCGGGCCTCGCGCGCGGTGGCGGAACGAGCGGGCTTCACGATCGAGGGCACGCTGCGCGCCGCGACGAACAACAAGGGAGTACGCCGAGACACCTGGATCGGCTCCTTGCTCCCATCGGACCTGGGCCTCCCGTCGACGGCACCGTACCTACCCGCTCCCTAGCTGCGGGCAATCGTGCCGCTAGGGCGGCACGGGTGGGCGCAGCGGCGCCCCGCTGCGCCGGGCCGCGCACCCACCCCGCCCCAGCCGCCACGTCCTGCACCACGAACCAACCCCGCAGGCACCCCCCACTGTCAGTCCCACCCCCTATCGTGCGGACCCATGACCACCCCGCGCCCCACAGCAGAGCTCACCGCAGACGAGGCCCGCAGAATCGCCCTCCGCGCCCAAGGCTTCCTCGGCGTCCCCGACCGCCGCTCCGGCGTCCGCGGCGTCCTCCGCCACCTGGGCGCGATACAGCTCGACACGATCTCGGTCCTGGCCCGCTCCCACGAACTCGTCCCGTACGCCCGCCTGGGCGCGGTGGGCCGAAAGACAGTGGAGAACGCGTACTGGAAGGACACGCACTCCTTCGAGTACTGGTCCCACGCGGCCTGCATCCTCCCCATCGAGGAGTGGCCCCACTTCGCCTTCCGCCGCCGCGCCTACCGCAACCGCCCGCACTGGAACCACGAACTCCCGGACGGCGCCTACGACCAGGTCATCGCACAGCTCCGCGCCGAAGGCCCCCTGACCGCGACCGAGTTGGGCGGCGCGAAGAAGACGAACGACTGGTGGGACTGGTCCGGCTCCAAGGTCGCCGTCGAACGCGCCCTGATGTACGGCGAGGTGGTGTGCGTGGAACGCCGCGGCTGGAAGCGGATCTACGACCTCGCGGAACGCGCCATCCCGGACGACCTGCTGCACGACGAGCTGGACGACACCGAGTGCCTGCGCCGCCTGGTCCGCCTGGCGGGCCAGGCCCTCGGCGTCGGCACCCGCGCGGACATCGCCGACTACCACCGTCTCAAGGGCGAGCAGGTCGACGCGGTGATCGCCGACTCGGGCCTGGTCCCGGTCACGGTCGAGGGCTGGGCCAAGCCGGCCTGGGCCGATCCCGCGGCTCTGGAGACACCCCCGCGCGGCCGTCACCGCACGACGCTGCTGTCGCCTTTCGACTCCCTGATCTGGGAGCGGGCGCGCACGGAGCGGATATTCGGCTTCACGCACCGCCTGGAGGCCTACGTCCCCAAGCAGAAGCGGGTGCACGGCTACTTCGCGATGCCGGTCCTGGCTGGCGGCCGGCTCGTGGGCCGCGTGGATCCCGCCCGCGAGGGCCGCACGCTGGTCGCCAAGCAGGTCACGCTCGACGGCCCGAAGGCGGTCCCGTCCGTCGCCCAGGCCCTGGCCGAGGCGGCGACCTGGGTCGACTGCACGGACGTGCGCGTGGACCGCGTCGACGCCCCGGACCTGCGCGAACCCCTCGTGAAGGAACTGGCCGGCATTCTCGGCTGAGACCGAGACCGAGACCGAGAGCTAACGGATCTCGAGGATCTTCTCCCGCATCGCGTACACCACCGCCTCCATCCTGGAGTGCAGCTGCAGCTTCTCCAGGATGTTGCGCACGTGGTTCTTCACGGTGTTCTCGGAGATGAACAACTCCTTGGCGATGTCACGGTTGTTCATTCCCGTGGCGACGAGCTTGAGGACTTCCAGTTCACGGTCGGTCAGACGCGGCGCCGGCACCAGCCGGCGCTCGTCCGTGCGCTGGATCATCGACTTGAACTCGGTGAGCAGTTTCGACGCCATGGACGGGCTGATCTGCGACTGTCCGTCGGCGACCGCGCGAATGGCGGTGGCCACCTCGTCCGTGGAGATCTCCTTGAGGAGATAACCGGTCGCGCCCGCCTTGATGGCGTCGTAGAGATCGGCTTCCTCGTCGCTGATCGTCAGCATGATGATCTTGGCGCTGGGTGCCACCTCCTTGATGGAGGTGCACGCCTCGATGCCACCGCGCTTGGGCATCCGTACGTCCATCAGAACGATGTCGGGCAGCAGATCGGCAGCCTTCTCGACCGCCTCGGCGCCGTCGCCCGCCTCGCCGACGACCTGGATGTCCTCCTCGGCGGCGAGCACGATCTCCAGGCCACGGCGGAACAGGGCGTGGTCGTCCACGACAAGGACTCTGATGGGTTCCTTGCGTGGAGTCTCCGTGTCCGGGCCCATGCCGACGACGCCGTCGTCGGCATCCCCGTCACGCATCGGTCCGAAGCTGTCCGCCATCGTTCCTCCCCCTGAAGGCTGTGGCCTGTGGTCCTGAGCCATCGCCAACCCAGAGCAACGACCCACCGGTTGGGCTGTGGCCACCATGATTTCATGCCCGGGCGGCGCCGGGGTGACGGAGCGGGGCGCGAAGTGGTCGCACAGGGGTGCCCCTGGGGGCGCACACGCGCTCCAGGGGCACCTTCTCCGCTGTCACCCGGCACGGTCAGCCGCCGAGCGCACCGCCCGCCTCGGGGGAGTGCGCCTGTGTGACCATCGTGTCCGTGCTGAGATGGATCACGCCGTAGTCATAGGCGTGCCGTCGGTAGACGACACTCGGTTCCTTGGTCTCGGAGTCGACGAACAGGTAGAAGTCGTGCCCGACCAGCTCCATCTCGTAGAGAGCCTGGTCGAGGGTCATGGGGGCTGCGACGTGGGTCTTCTCGCGGACGACGATGGGGCCGTCACCTTGTACTTCCAGCGAGCCGATCTTCTTCGTGGGCACGGTTTCCGGCTCTTCCTCGGAGGCCGTCACCAGGCCGTTCCCGTTGAGCGTCGCCACACCCGGGACGTGGTCGGCGACCTCGGCGGCCGGAATCCGGCGCGCGCCACGGCGCGAGAACCGCTTGTCGTGCTGCCTGCGCAGTCGGGCTTCCAGCTTTTCCGCCGCCAGGTCGAGCGCCGCGTACGGATCGCTCGCCGCTGCCTCCGCCCGGATCACCGGACCACGGGAGCGGAGGGTGATCTCCACTCGGTCACAGCGGTCGGCCTGCCGCGGGTTGGGCTCCTTGGACACCTCGACGTCGAGGCTGATCACCTTGCCATCGAGCTTCTGGATCTTCTCCAGCTTCAGCTTCTCGGCCACGTGCTTCCGGAACCGCTCGGGCACCTCGGTCTTGCGGCCCTTGACGACGATGTCCACGCAGAACTCCGTTCCCGGATCGCTCCGCCTCGCTGCGGAGCATCTCCCTTTTTGCACCAGGCTCCGGTGAACCCCGGAACCTCGGACTCGGTGACTTCCACCTCCTCCCCCGGGGGCGAGATCTCCACTCCACCGGCGCGAGTGATGAAGAAAAACCCGCAGCACGGCATTCGGATTTGAGAGGTGTGGCCTGCGGCTTTCCCTCTCAACCGAACATATCTCGCCCGGACGGATGTCGTCACCCTCTACCGCGGCGTACCTCCGTTCAGGTGAATAGGCCCTCTCGTTACCTGCAACGACGCAAGATCTCAGTCAGTTCCGGTTTATTTGGAAAGACTCCGGTGACGCCGCGACCACTGCCGCGCACACCACGTCAACGACTCCGCCGGCGCCGCCCGCGCCCGCGATTCCCTGCCGGCCGGGCCGCCGGCCCGTCCTCTCTCGCGTTGATCCGACGTTCTGTTCCTCTCCGCTTTCCCATGTCTCTCCCTCGTACACGGCCGCGGTCCACCCAGCGTTCGAAATCGGCCCCGCCGCCCGCACCGCCCGCGCGGCCTCCGCCAGGGACGCTCCCGTGGTCATCACGTCGTCGACGAGGACGACCGGGCCCTCGCAGAGCAGCCGGGCGGCACCGGGCGCCACCGCGAGCGCGCCCGCGAGATTGCCCTGCCGCTGGCTGGAGTTGAGCCGCGACTGGTCGGCCACGGCCCGCTTCTGCCGCAGCACGCCGAGCACCCGGGCCGGGATCCCGCTCCCGCGCAGCCGGCCCGCCGCCGCGAGCGCGATCCGCCGCGCCGGATCATGTCCCCGGGCCCGCACCGCCCGCCGCCCGGACGGCACCGGCACGAGCAGCACGGGAGCCCCGCTCCACCGCGACGACACCATCCCGGCCCCCACCGAGGCCGAGGCCCCCTGAAGACCGGCCATGACCGCTCCGGCCAGGGCCACCCCGAGCGGAGCCGCGAGTGCCAGGGCGCCCCGCTCCTTGTGGGCCAGCAGTGTCGCCCGGACCTCGTCCGCGTACCGAGCGGCCGCGTGCACCACCGGCAACCCGGGCGGCTCCGGCACTGGCCGCACGCGACTCACCGCGGCTGCGCTCAGCACCGCACGGCACTGAGCGCAGAGCACCGCACGAGGCCTCCCACAGCCCCCGCACTCCCCCGGCAGCACCAGGTCGGTGAGGTCCTGCCACCACCCCCGCATGGACACCACTGTGCCGACCCGGGCCCGCCCCGACCACCCCTGTGGAAAACCACCGACGAGCGCCTGTGGACAAGTCACGGCTCGCCGATCCGCCCGTCCCTCACACGAGTGATGGCCGTCCTGCCAGGGGCCAATCCGGTGCCCCCGGCGTCCGCGCCTCACCCCGGATAGACCGGCGCCGTCCCCTCCGTCACCTTCTGCCACTGCGCACCCGACGGCAGCCGGACGATCCCGTCCACCGAGTACGCCACCAGCGGCAGCTGGTCGTCCTCGGCGGCCGTGACCTCCTTGACGCCGGTCAGGGCCGCGGGTGCCGGCACGTCCGGGGTGGAGCCGTCGACCTGGACGTACCGCATCTGCTCCACGCCCCCGTGCTCGCGTCCGACCACCACGAGGCGGCTGTCCCCGGCCCACGACATGGCCGTGACCTTCTCCAGCTCCGGAGTCGCGGAGCGCAGTTCGACCACCCTGACGGCCGGCTTCTCGCCCGGCTTCTCGTCCCGCTCGATCAACCCGATGAGCAGCGTCTTCTTGCCGCCCTTCTCCACGACGAGCGCGATCCGCACCCCGTCGGCGGCCACCCGCACGGCCTGGATCCGCCCGTCCAGGTGCGGCGTGCGCACCTCCAGGGGCTCGCCCTTGCCGTCCTCGAACAGCAGCAGCCGGGGATCCTCCGGGTCCCGGTCGGCCACCCACAGGCCGTCGTCCGCGTCCCAGCTGGGGGTGGTCAGCCGGTCCGACTCGGTCCGGCCGTGGCTGCGCAGCACCGGCTCGCCCAGCGAACCGCCCGAGACCAGCGACCCCACGTAGAGCGACTTGCCGTCGAGGCTGACGCCGGCCGCCGTGTGCTCGTCGCGCGAGACCGCGACCGAGCGCAGCGCCGTGTCGCCCTCGCCGAGCGCCCCCGGCGCGGGGTCCGGCTTGGTGCCGCTGTTGCCCGCGGGGATGCGTACGAGCCGGTCCTTGCCGTCGACGAAGTACAGGTAGTCGGGTGGCCGTGCCGAGCTGCGGAAGGCCGCCGCCTCGGCCGCCCCCTGCGTGAGCGCGCACAGCTCCGTACCGTCGGCCCGCAGCTCCACCTCGTCCACCGCGGGGCTGAGGTCCCGCAGCGTGAACAGCATCTGGGCCGCCATCTCATGGCACCGGTTGGTTCCGATGCCCGCGGCCTTGTCGTTGAGGGGGACCGTCAGCTTGTTCCGGTCGTCGGGCGTCAGCGTGCCGGCGTCCTTGGCCAGCGCCGTACCGGTGGGGAAGCTGGACCGGACCACGGGCCCGAGCCAGCGCGTGGGCCCGTTGAGCAGGGACCGCACCGTCTGCGTCATGGGATCCACGCGCCGCCGCACGTAGACGGGGTCGGCGACCGCCGTGGGCTGCGAGTCCTCCCCGGCCGCAACGGTGTTCGAAGCGAGGTAGTACTTGTCGACGGACATGTAGTTGCGCTGGAAGTCCGACTCGCCCATGACGACACCCTGCGGCAGCACGTCGATCCGCCACTGCCCGGTCTTGTCGTCCTGCGTCAGGTGCACGGTCCTGCCGTACTCCCCGGTGGCGGGCGCGTACGCCTGCTGCGCGTCCACGGTGGCGACCTTGGTACCGGTCAGCCGGTACGTGATGTCGCCGGTGTCCTCCCGGCCACCCGTCCCCTCGGGCTTGGCGCCCGGCCCATCCTTCAGCACCGTCGCGGACAGCTCCGGCCGCCAGGTCTTCGCGGCCTCGCCGGTCAGGTACTGGCGTGCCGTCTTGTAGTCCGGATCGTCGCTGGTGAGCGCCTCCAGGAAGCCCTGCACGATCTCCGAGGGGGGCGCGTCCTCGCCGGGCGGGACGGCGAACACCCGCACCTGGCTCTCCTGGCGCGGGGTGGACTCCACACTGCGCAGGTCCCCGCCGTCCGGCATCGAGGCACACCCCGCCAGCAGCAGGACGCCGCCGGCGGCGTACGCCATCACACGCGCGGGCGTACGCCTGCCGCGCCCCTCGCGGTCAGCGCCCACGTGATGCCTCCCCTTGCCTCTTCGCGTCCCCCGGCTCGGTCTCCCCGCCCGGGGCTGCGGTTTCCTCGTCCCGGTGCGCTTCCCGGGGCCCGTTCACGACAGGTCCCCGTTCGGCGCCGGCCGGGTCGCCCGCCACGCCGTCGCCGGCGGTCCCCGCCGGACCACTCACATCCCTGTCACGCGTCGACGGCTCCGCCGCCCCCGCGTCGTCCTGCCGTCGCGTCCCCGAGGCGGGCCGTGGCACCACGCGCGCGCCGTTGCCCGGCAGGGCCGTCGGATCGGCCGCGGCGGCAGCCGCCCGCGGCGGTATGGGGTCCTGCTTCGCCCGCGGGGGCACCGGCCCGTTCGCGGGCTGCGCCGGCACGGTCGCCCGCTTCTCGCCGTCCCCGCCGCCGCACGGCAGTCCCGCGTCGTCGAGCCCCCGGTTCCGCCGTGAGTCCTTGGGCTCCAGCGGTATCGGGGAGCCCCGCAGCGGCTCGTCGGCGGTCCTGGGCAGCGTCAGCCGGAACTGCGAGCCGCCGCCCGGCTCGCCCCACGCCTGCAGCCAGCCGCCGTGCAGCCGCGCGTCCTCCAGGGCGATGGACAGCCCCAGCCCCGTACCGCCCGTGGTACGCGCGCGTGCCGGGTCGGCCCGCCAGAAGCGGCTGAACACCCGGGTCGCCTCACCCGGCTTGAGTCCGACCCCGTAGTCCCGCACCGCGACCGCGACCGCGCCGCCGGCCGCGGCGAGCTTGACGACCACGTCGTTGCCCTCGCCGTGCTCGACGGCGTTGACGACCAGGTTGCGCAGCACGCGCTCCACGCGCCGGGCGTCGGCCTCGGCGACGACGGGCTGCTGGTCGCCGAGGACGCGGATCCGCGTGCCCTTGCGCTCCGCGAGCGGCTCGGCCCCGCTGACCACCCTCCGTACGACGTCTCTGAGGTCTATCGGCTCCGCCTCCAGCGCCGCGGCGCCCGCGTCGAAACGGCTGATCTCCAGCAGGTCCGCGAGCAGCGACTCGAACCGGTCCAGCTGGTCCGCGAGCAGTTCCGCCGACCGCGCGGTCACCGGGTCGAAGTCCTCCCGCGCCTCATGGATGACGTCCGCGGCCATCCGCACCGTCGTCAGCGGCGTGCGCAGCTCGTGCGACACGTCCGAGACGAACCGGCGCTGCATCCGCGACAAGTCCTCCAGCTGGCTGATCTTCAGCTGGAGGTTCTGCGCCATCTTGTTGAAGGCCTCGCCGAGCCGCGCGATGTCGTCCTCGCCGGTGACCTTCATCCGCTCCTGGAGCCGCCCGGCCGACAGCCGCTCCGCGATCCCCGCCGCCATCCGCACCGGCGTGACGACCTGCCGCACGACCAGCCAGGCGATGGCCCCCAGCAGCACCACCACGAACAACCCGGCCGTCGCCAGCGTGCCCTTGACCAGGCTCAGCGACTTCTCCTCCTGCGTCAGCGGGAAGAGGTAGTACAGCTGGTACGGGTCGCCGTTCGGATCGTTGACCTGCTTGCCGATGACCAGGCCCGGCTGGGAGTCCTTGGTCGCGTTGTTGTAGGTGATCCGCGTGTAGCTCTGCGCGGCCGTCGTACTGCTGCCGATCCGCTCGCGCAGGTCGGCGGGCACGCTCTTGCTCCAGTCGACCTCACCGGAGGCACGCGGCCCGCGCCCGCCCGTGCCGTCCGCGTCGGAGGCCGGGAGCGTGACCACGTCGAAGGCACCCTGACCACCGCTGGACAGCGAGGAGACCAGGTCGCTCATCCACTGGATGACGTTCTGCGCGGGACGGCCGTCCACCGTGGTCACATCGTCGCCGGTGCCGCTCGGCGCCTCTTCGGCCCGCTGCTTGGCCACCGCGAACCCGCCCGTGGCCTGACTCTGGGACGCCTTCACCTTGGCGTCCAGCAGGCCGTTGCGCACCTGCCCGATCACCACGAAGCCCAGCAGCAGGACCACGCCCAGCGACATCAGCAGCGTGGTGACGACGACCTTGAGCTGGATGTTGCGCCGCCACAGCCGCATGACGGGCAGCAACGGCCGGCGCACCCACCGCATGAACAGCCGGATGACCGGACTGCCCTGGACGCCGCCCTGCAGCAGCCCGCTCTCCAGGAACCGCGCCCAGCGGGAGCCGGGCTTCTTCCGCCCGACAGGCCGCCCCGGGCGGGCCCCGGACCGGCCGGGCGCCGAAGCGGCACTGTCGCCGGACATGTCAGCTCGGCCCTGCCTTGTACCCGACACCACGGACCGTCACCACGATCTCCGGCTTCTCCGGGTCCTTCTCGACCTTGGAGCGCAGCCGCTGCACGTGCACGTTCACCAGACGCGTGTCCGCCGCGTGCCGGTAACCCCACACCTGCTCCAGCAGCACCTCGCGCGTGAACACCTGCCACGGCTTGCGCGCCAGCGCGACCAGCAGATCGAACTCCAGCGGCGTCAGCGCGATCGACTGCCCGTCCCGCTTCACGGAGTGCCCGGCCACGTCGATGACCAGGTCACCGATGGCGAGCTGCTCCGGAGCGGGCTCCTCCGACCTCCGCAGGCGCGCCCGGATCCGGGCCACCAGCTCCTTCGGCTTGAACGGCTTCACGATGTAGTCGTCCGCGCCCGACTCCAGGCCCACGACGACGTCGACCGTGTCGCTCTTCGCCGTGAGCATCACGATCGGCACCCCGGACTCCGCCCTGATCAGACGGCACACCTCGATCCCGTCCCGGCCGGGCAGCATCAGGTCAAGCAGCACCAGATCGGGCTTGGACTCGCGGAAGGCGGCCAGCGCCTTGTCGCCGTCGGCCACGAAAGACGGCTCGAAACCCTCACCACGCAGCACGATGCCGAGCATCTCGGCCAGTGCGGTGTCGTCGTCGACGACAAGGACTCGTCCCTTCATAAACGACATCATCCCATTCTCATAACAGTGGCGAAGGCAGTGGTGAGGTAGGTCACCGGCCAGTGACCATAGTCGCAGGGAGCGCCACTGTCTGCCCTCCTTCCCGCCGCCGCCGATCTTCGACGACCTCCGCGGCCACGGCATGACGGGCAGGCACGCCGGAGCCCGCACCCCCCGGGCACACGCTCCGGCAGCCGCTCGACTCAGCCCGACGCCACCCGGCGCGACCGGCCACACACCTCGGCGAGCGCCTCGGCCGTGACGGGCGAAACGGCACCCTCCTCGGTGACGATCGCCGTCACCAGCTCCGGCGGCGTCACGTCGAACGCCGGGTTGTACGCCTGCGTCCCCAGCGGCGCCACCGGAATCCCACCGCCCGCCTCCGCACCGGCCACCGGCACCTGCGGCGCCACCACCTCCGTCACCTCGTGCCCAGGACGCTGCTCCACCTCGATGGACGCCCCGTCCGCCGTGTCCAGGTCCACGGTCGTCACCGGCGCCACCACGATGAACGGCACATGGTGGTACCGCGCCAGCACCGCCAGCGGATAACTCCCGACCTTGTTCGCCACCGAACCGTCCGCCGTGATGCGGTCCGCCCCGATCAGCACCGCGTCCACCTCACCCGCGGCGAACAGCGACCCCGCCGCGTTGTCGGTGAGCAGCGTGTACGCCATCCCGCTGCGGGCCGCCTCGTACGCCGTCAGACGCGCGCCCTGCAGCAGCGGACGCGTCTCGTCCACCCACAGCCGCCGCAGCCGGCCCACCCGGTGCGCGGCGAGCGCCACCGCGAACGCCGTGCCCTCACCGCCCGACACCAGCGAACCGGTGTTGCAGTGGGTGAGGATCCGGTGCCCACCACCGGGCAGCAGCTCGTCCAGCAGCGCCAGCCCGTGCTCGGCCATCCGCCCACTGGCCTCGGCGTCCTCCCGGTGCAGCTGCCGCGCCGCGGCCAGCGCCGCCGCGGCCGCCTGCCGGACGTCGCCTCCCTTGGCGAGCGCGGCCTCGTGGGCCGCCTGCGCCCGGCGCACCCCGACAGCCAGGTTCACCGCGGTCGGCCGGGCACTCGCCAGCGCGGCCGCGGCCTCGTCCACGTCGAAGCCCCGCACGGCGGCGAGCGCGACGCCGTACGCCCCCGCGATGCCGAGCAGGGGCGCCCCGCGCACGGCGAGCGAGCGGATCGCCTCCACCAGCGCGGGCGCGTCCGTACAGACCAGTTCGACCTCCTCCGCGGGCAGCCTCGTCTGGTCCAGCAGAACCAGAACGGGCCCTTCCGGTGGCTCTTCCCAGCGGATCGCCGGGATCTCGGTCGGCCGCTTGTCATCGCCGCTGTACGCGTACTGATCAGCCATGCGGTCAGTCTGCCCCCTTTCGAGCGGACAATTGAAGGTACGCAGCCCATACCGCGGCCGGTCACACCAAGACCACCCCATGGCACGATGGCTGCCAACCTGCCGCCGCGACCGCGGACGGGCACCGTGAAGGAGCGACGATGAACGACACTCCGGGCTGGGCCTCGCCCGGATCCGCCCCGTCCGACGGGCAGAAGCCTGACGCGTCCGGCCCTGCCGAGCCCGAAGACCGCCCCGGTCCCGCACAGCCCGCCGATCAGCCGGGCCAGCCGGGCCAGACCCCGCAGGGCCCCGGCCCGCAGTGGTCCAAGGAGCAGCCGCCACCGGCCCAGTGGTCCGCCCCGAGCGGCCCGGCCGGCCCCGGCCAGGCTCCCCCGCCCCCGCCGCCCGGCCCGGGCTGGGGCACCCAGCCGCCCGGCGGGTACGGCCCCGGTGGCCCTGGCGGCTACGGCCCCGGCAACCACGGACACCCCGGTGGCTACGGCGGCTGGGGAAGCGGCTGGGGCGGCCCCCCGCCGGCCGCCAAGCCCGGCGTCATCCCCCTCCGCCCGCTCGGCGTCGGCGAGATCCTCGACGGCGCCGTCTCCACCATGCGCACCCACTGGCGCACGGTCCTGGGCATCTCCCTGACCGTCGCCGTCCTCACCGAGGTCATCGTCGTGCTGTTCCAGGGCCTCGTCCTGGACGACTCCAGCACCGAGGCCCTCGACGACCCGAGCGCCACCCTCAGCGAGCTGAGCCGCGCCATGGGCGACGCGCTGCTCAACTCCAGCGTGATCTTCGTGATCTCCCTGGTCGGCACCGTCATCGCGACCGCCCTGCTCACCACCGTCACCAGCCGCGCCGTGCTCGGCAAGTCGGTCACCATCGGCGAGGCCTGGCGGGACGCCCGCCCTCAGGTTCTCAAACTGTTCGGCCTCATCTGCCTGCTGCTGCTCATCACCGCCGGCATCGTCACCGTGGGCACCCTGCCCGGCATCCTCATCGCCGCCGCCGGGAGCACCGGGCCGGGCGTCGCCCTGACCGTCCTGGGCGTCATCGGCGCCGGCATCGTCGCCCTGTGGCTGATGATCCGCTTCTCCCTGGCCTCGCCCGCCCTGATGCTGGAGAAGCAGGGCATCAAGAAGGCGATGAGCCGCTCCGCGAAGCTGGTCCGGGGCACCTGGTGGCGGATCTTCGGCATCCAGCTGCTCGCCACGATCATCGCGAACGTCGTCGCCTCGATCATCGTCATCCCCTTCACCTTCCTCGCCGCGGCCCTCAGCGGCGACGGCATCACCGGCTGGCTCAACACCGGCGTGGCCAGCCTGGGCTGGACGTTCCTCATCGTCAGCGGCATCGGCTCGGTGATCGGCTCCATGATCACGTTCCCGATCACGGCGGGCGTCACCGTGCTCCTCTACATCGACCAGCGCATCCGCCGCGAGGCCCTCGACCTCGAACTGGCCCGCGCCGCCGGTGTCCAGGGCTACGGCCCCACCGCCCCCGGCGCCACACCGGGGAGCTGATGCGGTGAGCCCGGCGGGGGAACTGCTCACAACGGCGCTGCCCGGCGCCGCCATACGAACGCTGCTGCGCGCCGGCGACACCTCCGTGCTGTCGCCGGCCCGCTCCGCCGACGAGCCGCCGCTCACCATCCCGCGCGACCCCGCACGGGAGGCGGCCCGGCGCGAGCTGTCCAAGCGGATGTACCACGAGGACGACCCCAGCCTGTTCCAACGCGCCCTCGACGCCTTCTGGGACTGGCTCGACAAACTCTTCAACGCCGCCTCGACCGCCACACCCGGCGGCACACTCGGCCTGGCCGTCATCATCCTGGCCGTCCTCGCGGTCCTGGGCGCCCTGTGGTGGCGCCTGGGCACCCCGCGCCGCCAACCCACCTCGTCCGCCGCCCTGTTCGACGACCGCCCCCGCAGCGCCGCCGACCACCGCGCCGCCGCCGAGGCACACGCCGCCCAGGGCCACTGGAACCAGGCCGTCCAGGAACGCATGCGCGCCCTCGTCCGCGCCTTGGAGGAACGCGCCCTGCTCGACGCCCGCCCCGGCCGCACCGCCGACGAGGCCGCCGCCGAAGCCGGCCGCGCCCTGCCCGCCCACACCGACCGACTGCGCACCGCCGCCCGCGACTTCGACGACGTCACATACGGCGGCCGGTCCGCGACCGAGCAGTCGTACCACCGCATCGCCGAACTCGACCGCGACCTGGAACGCACCAAGCCCCAGCTCGCCGCCAGCAGCGCCAACACGGCCCCCAACACCCGCCAGGGAGCCGCCGAATGACCACCGAGGCCACGCTCCCGTCCACCTCGGCCTCGCCCACCGCACGCCAGGTCTGGACCCGTGCGCGCGGTATCGCGCTCGCTCTCGTGGTGCTCCTCGCGGGCGCCATCGCCATCGCCGTGATCCGCTCCGACGCCCGGCACGGGGAACTCGACCCGCGTTCCGTCGACCCCAACGGCAGCCGCGCCGTCGCCGAGCTCCTCGCGGACCGGGGCGTGGACACCCGCGTGGTCACCACCCTGGACGAGGCCGCCACCGCGGCCGGCCCCGACACGACCCTCCTGGTCGCCGTCCCCGACCTGCTGACCCGCAGTCAGCAGTCCCGCCTGCACGACGCCTTCACCGACGCGGGAGGCCGTACCGTCCTGGTCGCCTCCGGCAGCGCGTCCGTCGAACGACTCGCCCCCGGCGTCACCGCCGACCCCGCCACCAGCCTCGACTCGACGCTCTCCCCCGACTGCGACCTGCCCGCCGCCCGGCGCGCCGGCACCGCCGACACGGGCGGCGTCCGCTACACCACCACGCACCTCGACGCCGACGAGTGCTACCCCAGCGAGCGCCTGTCCACCCTGCTGCGCATCCCGGCCGACCGCGGGGACGGCGACACCGTCGTCCTCGGCGCGCCCGACATCCTCCTCAACGACCGCCTCGACGAGCAGGGCAACGCCTCGCTCGCCCTCCAACTCCTCGGCTCCCGCCCCCATCTGGTCTGGTACCTCCCCTCGCTCTCCGACGCGTCGGCCACCGGCGCCGACGACGAACGCGGCTTCTTCGATCTGCTCCCCTCGGGCTGGCTCTGGGGCACCCTGCAGCTCTTCTTCGCCGCAGCCCTGGCCGCCCTCTGGAGGGCACGCCGACTCGGCCCCCTCGTGCCCGAAAAACTCCCCGTCGCGATCCGCGCCTCGGAAACCGCCGAAGGCCGCGCCCGCCTCTACCGCAAGGCCGACGCCCGCGACCGCGCGGCAAACGCTCTTCGCTCCACGACCCGCACCCGCCTCGCCCCCCTCACCGGCGTCCCCGTCACCCAGGCGCACACACCCGAGGCCCTGATCCCCGCCCTGTCCGCCCACCTCCACGGCGACGGCCAGGACCTGCACGCCCTCCTCTTCGGACCACCGCCCAGCGACGACGCAGCACTCATCGCACTCGCCGACCGACTCGACGCCCTCGAAAGAGAGGTACGCCGTCCATGATGGACCCGACCACTGACAACGCCGGGCAGACCGGGGACCCGGGCGCCACCCGCGCCTCCCTGGAGGCCCTGCGCGCCGAGATCGCCAAGGCCGTGGTCGGCCAGGACCCCGCCGTCACCGGCCTCGTCGTCGCCCTGCTCTGCCGCGGCCACGTCCTCCTCGAAGGCGTCCCCGGCGTCGCCAAGACCCTCCTGGTCCGTGCCCTCGCCTCCGCCCTCGAACTCGACACCAAGCGCGTCCAGTTCACCCCCGACCTCATGCCGAGCGACGTCACCGGCTCCCTGGTGTACGACACCCGCACCGCCGAGTTCTCCTTCCAGCCCGGCCCGGTCTTCACCAACCTCCTCCTCGCGGACGAGATCAACCGCACGCCTCCCAAGACCCAGTCGTCCCTCCTGGAGGCCATGGAGGAACGCCAGGTCACCGTCGACGGCACCCCCCGCCCCCTCCCCGACCCGTTCCTGGTCGCCGCGACGCAGAACCCGGTCGAGTACGAGGGCACCTACCCCCTCCCGGAAGCCCAGCTGGACCGCTTCCTCCTCAAACTCACCATCCCCCTCCCCTCCCGCCAGGACGAGATCGACGTCCTCACCCGCCACGCCGAGGGCTTCAACCCACGCGACCTCCACGCCGCCGGCGTACGCCCCGTGGCGAACCCGGCCGATCTGGAAGCCGCCCGCGCCGCGGTCGCCAGGACGACGATCTCCCCGGAGATCACCGCCTACGTCGTCGACATCTGCCGCGCCACCCGCGAATCGCCGTCCCTGACCCTGGGTGTCTCCCCCCGGGGCGCCACGGCCCTCCTGGCCACCGCCCGGGCCTGGGCCTGGCTGACCGGCCGCGACTACGTCATCCCCGACGACGTGAAGGCCCTCGCCCTCCCCACGCTCCGCCACCGCGTCCAGCTCCGCCCGGAGGCCGAAATGGAAGGCGTGACGGCCGACTCCGTCATCAACGCGATCCTCGCCCACGTCCCCGTTCCCCGCTGATGGCACTCACCGGACGCGCCGCCCTCCTCGCGGCCCTGGGCTCCCTCCCCGTAGGCATCTGGGAGCCCAGCTGGACGGGCATCCTGGCGGTCAACGCACCCCTGGTCGTGGCCTGCGCCTGCGACTTCGCCCTGGCCGCCCCCGTACGACGCCTGGGCCTGACCCGCTCCGGCGACACCTCCGTACGCCTCGGGGACACGGCGGACGTGACCCTCACGATCATCAACCCGTCCCGCCGTCCCCTCCGCGCCCGGCTCCGCGACGCCTGGCCGCCCAGCAGCTGGCAGCCCGGCACGGAAACGACGGCTTCCCGCCACCGCCTCACGGTCCCGCCGGGCGAACGCCGCCGCGTGACGACCCGCCTGCGCCCCACCCGCCGAGGCGACCGCCAGGCCGACCGGATCACCATCCGCTCCTACGGCCCTTTGGGCCTCTTCTCTCGCCAGGGCACGCACAGGGCCCCGTGGACGGTACGGGTCCTGCCCCCGTTCACCAGCCGCAAGCATCTGCCCTCCAAGCTGGCGCGCCTGCGTGAACTGGACGGCCGCACCAGCGTGCTCACCCGCGGCGAGGGCACCGAGTTCGACAGCCTGCGCGAGTACGTCCCCGGCGATGACACCCGCTCCATCGACTGGCGCGCCACGGCCCGCCAGTCCGCCGTCGCGGTACGTACATGGCGTCCTGAGCGCGACCGCCACATCCTCCTGGTCCTCGACACCGGCCGCACCTCGGCGGGCCGCGTGGGCGACGCCCCCCGCCTCGACGCCTCCATGGACGCGGCTCTGCTCCTGGCGGCCCTCGCGTCCCGCGCCGGCGACCGCGTCGACCTCCTCGCCTACGACCGCAAGGTCCGCGCCCTCGTCCAGGGCCGCACGGCAGGCGATGTCCTGCCGTCCCTGGTGAACGCGATGGCCACGCTCGAACCCGAGCTCGTCGAGACGGACGCCCGGGGCCTCACGGCCACGGCACTGCGTACGTCCCCCCGACGCTCCCTGATCGTCCTGCTGACCACGCTGGACGCGGCCCCCATCGAAGAGGGCCTGCTCCCGGTCCTCGCCCAGCTCACTCAGCGGCACACGGTCCTGCTGGCATCGGTAGCGGACCCGCACATCACCGAAATGGCGAAAGCCCGCGGAAACGTCGACGCCGTCTATGAGGCCGCCGCAGCCGCCCAGGCCCAATCCGAGCGCCACCGCATCGCAGAACAACTCCGCCGCCATGGCGTCACGGTCGTGGACGCCACACCGGACGACCTCGCACCGGCACTGGCGGACGCGTATTTGGCGCTGAAGGCAGCAGGACGCCTATAACGAACGAAGGGCCCCGGAGAAGGGACCGGGAAAGGGGCCCGAACGCAGAAAACCCCCGCATCAAACGATGCAGGGGTTTTCTCAATAATTGTTCGGCGGCGTCCTACTCTCCCACAGGGTCCCCCCTGCAGTACCATCGGCGCTGTAAGGCTTAGCTTCCGGGTTCGGAATGTAACCGGGCGTTTCCCCTACGCTATAACCACCGAAACACTATGAAACTGTGAACGCCACACCGCCAACAATGACGGGGCTGTTCGTGGTTTCAGAACCAACACAGTGGACGCGAGCAACTGAGGACAAGCCCTCGGCCTATTAGTACCGGTCAACTCCACACGTTACCGTGCTTCCATATCCGGCCTATCAACCCAGTCGTCTACTGGGAGCCTTACCCCATCAAGTGGGTGGGAGTCCTCATCTCGAAGCAGGCTTCCCGCTTAGATGCTTTCAGCGGTTATCCCTCCCGAACGTAGCCAACCAGCCATGCCCTTGGCAGAACAACTGGCACACCAGAGGTTCGTCCGTCCCGGTCCTCTCGTACTAGGGACAGCCCTT
>JJOH01000030.1 GCA_000696115.1 Streptomyces olindensis | reverse complement strand
CGAGGGGGTCGGCGCGCCGGTGATGGCCGGTATCGCGGCCGGTGTGGTCGCCGTCGGCGTCGTGGCCGCGGTGGTCCTGGCCCTGACCGGCAACGAGGAGCCCGAGAAGGAGGCGAGGACCGTCCCTCCCTCCCCGACGTCGTCGGCGGTGCGGCCCGGCGAGCCCACGCCCCCCTCCGAGCGGGAACCCGGGCCACGGCCCCCGGCCATCGTGCCCGTAGGGGCCGAGACGCCCGCGCCGACACCGTCCTCCAGAACCACCCCACCTCCCCCACCGTCCACGGCGCCGACACCGACGCCCACCCGGACGCCGACGCCCCCCGGGCAGCCGAGGCCCCCCGGGCAGCCGAGGCCGACACCGCCTCCGACACCCAAGCCCACGCCCCCACCTACCGAGGCACCACCGCCCCCGGCCGTCTACCAGTTCAGCGAACTGTCGTACGACGTGAGCGGCGACGGCACGCAGCCCGAGATCCGGATCGGCGCGAGCAGCTGGGTCTGGCAGCGGTACGGCATGACGGTCGCGGACCGGCGGTACACGCACGGCGTCACCGTGCGCGGCAGCTCCTCCGTCACCATCGACCTGAACCGCTCCTGCTCCTCGTACGACGCGTTCGTGGGCGTCGACGACATGACCCTGGGCCTCGGCAAGGTGCGCTTCTCCGTCTACGCCGACGGGGCCCGGCTCTGGCGGTCCGGGCTCGTCGAGGGCGGTGACCCGGCCGTCCCCGTCCATGTGAACCTCACCGGCCGCAGCACCGTAGGCCTCGTGGTCGAGCCGCACAGCACCCTGGACACCCTGATGACGGCCGACTGGGCGGAGTCGAAGTTCACCTGCGGCTAGCGGTGTACGCGCGCTGTGCCTCGGCCAGCTCGCGCAGCACGTCGTCCGACGTGAGGGCGGTGCCCCGGGCGCGCTCCGCCTCGCACCGGGCGGCGCCCAGGGCGGCGCGGGCCTCGGCGTCCGTCCGCTCCGCCTGGGCGCGCTCCGGCATGGGGTGTGGGCGACCGGCCCGCCAGTGGTCGCCGGCGCCGAGCAGCCTGACCGCGCGCGGGAAGTCGCCGAGGTCGGCCAGCAGCGCCGCCCCGCCGTCCGCGACCGTGGCCCGGATCGTGTCCGAGCACCGCTTGTCGACGGCTTCGCGGAGGGCTCCGGCCAGCTTGGGCAGGGCGGTCTCCGGGCCCGACTCGTCCGCCGTGATCACTGCGTCGATCAGCTGCAGCATCACCATGAACTGCGGCGGCGGAGTGCCGCGCTCTGCCGCCGCGCGCGCCGCCTCGCACAGCTCGCGCGCCCGGGCCGTGTGCCCGTCCTCGGACGCCATCTGGGCGCGCAGCAGCAGGGCGAACGCCTTGGAGTCCGCCACGCCGTACCGGTCGGCCGCGGCACTCGCCTCGTCCAGCGCCGCCAGCGCGGCCGGGCGGTCGCCCGCCCGGTAGGCGATCTCGGCGAGCCGGGCGATCAGGAACGGCGACTCGGTGTACGCGCCCACCTCGTAGGCGAGCCGCAGCGCCTCCTCGTACTCCCCCTCGGCCTCCTCGAAAGCGCTGCGTGCCATGGCGGCCTCACCGGCCGCGCTGCACACCTGGGCCCGCAGCCAGCGGTCACCGACGCGGCGGCTGAGGACCCGCAGCTCCGCCAGGTCGTCGTCGACGCCGGCCAGGTCGCCCGGCGCGTCGACGACCATGTGAGTGCGGAACATCAGGGCGACGGCGATCTCCCAGTCCCCGCCATGGGCGCGGCAGTTGGCGACGGCCGTGTCCATCACGCCCCGGAGGACGCCCTGGTCGGCCTGGCCGCTCGCGAAGGTGCGGATCATCGGCCAGATGAGTCCCGGGATCCGGGCCGCCTGCGGTCCGCCCTCTCCGAAGAACTCCGACACCCGCTCCACGTACGGCCGCCGCCGGTCCAGGAACTCCTGCAGGGGCCCCGCTTCGGCCAGGAAGAACAGGTGCAGCATGCGCAGATCCATCCGCAGGGCGTGCAGCGGATGCCCCGCCTCCCCGTCCGGCGCGGCGAGGAAATGGTCGACGGGGTCGGGCAGGCCCGGCTCCTCCCCGGACGGCCGGCGAACGCCGCTGTCGAGTGCCGCTCCCAGGCGCAGGGTCCGCTCCAGCCACTCCACGCCCTCCTGCCGGTAGTTGCGCAGCCACCAGAACCAGCCCATGGCCACGGCGAGGGAACCGGCCTCCGCCTCGGCCCCGGCGGTGAGGGCCCGGTCGAGGGCCGCGCGGATGTTGTCCAGCTCTGTCTCCAGGCGGGAGATCCAGGGCAGTTGACCGGCGGAGCGCAGCAGCGGAGCGGCCCGCTCGACCAGCGCGCGCACCCACGCGCGGTGCCGCTGCTCGGCCTCGGCGCGCAGCGACGGGACCTCGGCGGCGCGCTCGACGGCGTACTCGTGAATGGTCTCCAGCAGGCGATAGCGCATGCCGCCCGAGCCGTCCCGCGCGCAGGGGGCCGCCACGACGAGGGACTTGTCGACGAGCGCCCCGAGCAGCTCGGCGGCGGGCCCGCCGCACACCGCCTCGGCCGCGGCGAGGTCCCAGCCGCCCGCGAACACCGACACCTCGCACAGCACGCTGCGCTCGGCCTCGTCGAGCAGGTCCCACGACCAGTCGACGACGGCGCGCAGGGTCTGCTGGCGGGGCAGGACCGTACGGCTCCCGGAGGTGAGGAGGCGGAAGCGGTCGTCGAGCCGGTCGGCGATCTGCCGGGGCGTGAGGAGCCGGAGCCGGGCCGCCGCCAGCTCGATGGCGAGGGGCAGGCCGTCCAGCCGCCGGCAGATCTCCGCGACCGCCTGCTCGTCGCGGAGCACGGCGTCCGCGTCGGGACGGACGGCGGCGGCGCGCTCCGCGAACAGCCGGCGGGCGTGGTCCGGCCGCAGCGGCTCGACCGGCCGCACCACCTCCCCGGGCACGCCCAGGGGTTCCCTGCTGGTGGCGAGGATCGTGAGCCCCGGGCAGCGGGTCAGCAGGGTCTCGGCGAGGTGGGCGGCGGCGCCGATGACATGCTCGCAGTTGTCAAGGATCAGCAGCTGGCTGCGCGGGGCGCAGTACTCCACGAGCAGGGCGACGGGGTCGTCCTGCACGGCCGTGAGCTCGCTGGTCATCAGCACGGTCTCGCGCAGACCGAGCGCGCTGACCACCGCTCCCGGCACCGCCTCCGGCCGGTCGAGCGGGGCGAGCTCGGCCAGCCACGCCTGCGGAAGCCCGACGGCGGCTTCCTCGGCGAGACGGGTCTTTCCAGAGCCGCCCGGTCCGGTGAGGGTGACGAGACGGGCCCTGTGCAGATCGGAACGGATGGCGTCGATCTCGGGTTCCCGGCCGACGAAGGAGGTCAGACGCGGACGGATGTTGCCCGTGCGCTCGGGCGGAGCGGGCGCGGGTCGCCCCTCCCTCGCGTCCGAACCGAGCAGCCCGGCGTGGAGGGCGCGCAACTCGGGCCCCGGGTCGGCGCCGAGGCCCTCGGCGAGGGCGCGGCGGGCGGACTCGTACGCGGCGAGGGCGTCGGCCTCGCGGCCCGAGTCGCGCAGGGCGCGGATCAGCAGGGCGTGCAGCGGTTCGTCGTACGGGTGGACGACGGTCAGTTCGCGCAGTTCCGGTACGACGTCCTGCGCGCGGCCGAGCCGCAGCCTGGCCTCGGCACGGGCCCGGATCGCCTCCAGCCGGGTCGCCTCCGGGCGGGTGACGGCGGAACGGTCGGGCAGGTCGGCGAGGGCGGGACCGCGCCAGAGGGCGAGGGCGGCGTCGAGGTGCCGTTCCGCGCGGGCGGGGTCGTCTGCGGCGAGAGCGTCGGTGCCCTGCCGGACGAGCCGTTCGAAGACGAAGAGGTCGATGTCGTCGTGGGTGGCCGCGAGGCGGTAGCCGCCGGTCTCGGAGGACACGGCGTCCTTGCCGAGGGCTCGGCGGAGTCGGCCGATGAGGGCCTGGAGTGCGGCGGGGGCGTCCTGCGGCGGGTCGTCGGCCCAGATTTCGTCGATCAGGGTCCAGGGCGTCGTGACCCGGGAGGGGCGCAGGGCGAGGGCGGTGAGCAGGGCGCGGAGGCGGGGGCCGCCGAGGGGTACGGCCTTGCCGTGCTCGTCGTGTGCCTCGGTGATGCCCAGGATTCTGTACCGCACGGGGTCATTGTGTCCGGGGTTGGTGTGAGGGCCGGGGTTTTTTGGGGGGCCGTTGCCTGGGCCTGTTGAGGGGTGCTCGGCGTTGGTGCTGGGGCCGGGTGGGTCCGCAGCCCGGCGGAACGGGGTGCCTCCCCCAAGCTCTCGGCTTCGCTCGAGCAGGGGGGACCCCCACCGCCCACCCGTGCCGCCCCAGCGGCACGATTGCCCGCGGCTAGGCGGGACGGGCGCACCGCCCGCCCTACGCACCCGCAGCCGCCGGACGAAGCAAGGGGACGTGTCGGGGGGTGTCCGCCCGCAGCGGTTGGCGCGTCAACGAACAGCGAGTCGGTACCCAACCCCATCGCGCCGTTCCGAGGACGGACACCCCCCGGCACGGCCCCGACCCCCACCCGGCGAGAGGGTGAAAACGCGCACCCCCACCGAAGCAGCCACGGGCCGCCGCAGGCACCCCGGCTCAACCGCCGGAGGCAGACGCCCCCAACGCCCCCCGCTGCGGCGCGATCCCCGCCGGTACCGCCCGCTGGCGTGCCGGTGTTCCCGTCCAGCACGTGCCGCGGCGGGCCAGCAGGCGGCGGAGCCACAGCTCCAGGGAGACCAGGTCGGCGAGGCCGTCCAGGGGGAGGGGCTCCCCCGCCGCCGCGCCCCGCAGGGCCTTGCGGACCACCCGGGCCTCGACCAGCCCGGCCTCCGCCAGCAGCGGCGTGTCGAAGAGCGTGACCAGCGAGTCCGCCGCCACCCGCAGCCCCGTACGCGCCGCGGCCGCCGCCATCCCCTGGGTCGGCGCGCCCCACCCGGCCGGCAGCTCCCGGACTCCGGCCCCCTCCAGCACCGTCCGCAGGATCGCGGCCCGGGCCCCCGGCCGCACCCGCAACGCCTCGGGCAGCACCCGCGCGGCGCGCACGACCTGGTTGTCGAGGAACGGCGCGTGCAGCCGCTGGAAGCGGATCTCCGCGGCCTGCTCCAACACCCGCAGGTCCGCCGCGTGCCGCGCCAGCGTCGCCCGCGCGCGGAAGTCGCCCGGCCGCTGCCCCGGCCCCACCAGTTCCGACCGGTGCGTCGACGCCTGAAGGCGAACCGATACTTCAGCGAGCGCCTCACCCGTCAGCCAGCGCGCCGCCGGCCCGGGTCTGCCCCAGGTCAGCGCGGCGAGCGAGGCCTCCACCGCCCCGCCGGGCGCGTCGAGGCCGTCGTCCGACCGGTGGTCGAGGAGGCGTTCGGCCAGGGACTCCAGCCCGGCCCGGTACGGCGTACGGGACAGCCGCCGCGCCGCCGCGTACACGCGCGCGGGGACCAGCACCGACCCGTCCGCCTTGGCCAGCGCGGCGACCGGCCGGACCAGATGGCGCCGCTTGCGGTCCATGAGCAGGTCGGCCAGCCGCGCGGGATGGGCGTCCAGGACCTGGCGCGCGCCGTACCCCGTGAAGTGGTCCGCGCTGCCGGACGCCAGCCGCGCCCGGTGCCGGGCCGCCGACACCAGGGACGGCCCGGGTTCGTCGGTCAGCGGACCGTCGAGGTCGGCGTACGGCAGGGTCTCCTCGCCGCCCGCCACGACCACGTGGTGCAGCCGCGGGTTCGCCGCCAGCGCCCCGGCCCGCTCCAGTTCGGCCTCGCGCCCCGCGACGGCGAGGTCGTTGAACGTGACGGCCAGCAGCCGCTCCCCCGCGCCCGTGCCGTGGCCCAGCACGGTGCCCGGCATCCCGGGCAGCCCCGCGGCCAGCAGCGCCAGCGTCCCCGAGGCCGGCCCGCCGGACAGGTCGGCCCCGATCCCCGGCACCGGCATCCCGCGCGCGGCACGCCGCTCGGCGGGTCCCATGCCGGGCACGGGCCCGGGGTCGATGTCCGCTCCGGGGACGTGCCGCGGCGCGGACAGCCGCGTCCGTACGGCCTCCACGAGGGCGTCGCGCACGGCGTCGACCGCGCTGTCGGGATCGGCCGGCGGAGCGGCGACCGCCAGCGAGGCGACGGGCTCGTACCCGGCGACCTCCCGCGCCCCGGCGCGCAGGATGAGGGCATGCCCCGGCGGAATGCGCTTCACGCCGTCGTACGGCGTGGAATCGTGGAGCGCGGCGGGCACGTCGGGGGCGGCCAGCAGCGCGGCGAGGTGCCCGAAGTCGAGGTTGGCCTCGATGAGGTCGGCCAGCGGCAGCGCGGCCGTCGCGTACGCCGTGCCGCCGGCCCAGGGCGTGTAGAACACCGGCCGCGCGCCCGCGAGATCACCGCAGACGGTGATCCTCCTGCCGACCTGCACGATCGCGGTGTAGCTCCCGGACCAGGCGGTCAGGTGCCGAAGTGCCCCGCCGCGCGCGGCGAACAGGGCGACGCGCAGCTGCTCGTCGGTGGCGCCGCAGATGCCGAGGACGGCGATACGGGTGCGGTCGTCGGCCGCCACGACCCGCACCTCGTCGGGGCGCCAGTCGCCGACGGCCCACAGGGGATCGGGGTCGCCCCACAGGAGTTGGGACCCCACCGGGTGCAGCGTCTCACCGTCGTGCCCGGTGGCCCCCGCCGAACCGGCAGCGACGGCTCCCGCGGCGGTGCTGCTCCATCCCACCAACCACCGCATCGCCGCCTCCACAGGCTGTGGACAACCAGTGCACCGTACGAACCGGTTCACCATGCTGCCATGAAGGAAGCGCTCCAGAGGGTGCCCGCGCCGCTTGCGCTCCGCCGAATGCGCCCCGGCGGAGCCGCTCATGCCTCCGGGACCGCGCCGAACTCCCGTACGACACAGGACGGGACGACCCGAAGAGAGGAAAAGGGGAGGAGCGCGGCCACGGCACCACTACGCGACCATCCGGCCACGAGGCAAGACCCGCCAGCGACATGTCTCCCGTACGACTGCGACGCGAATGCGCCCCCGAAACGCGCCCCCAGCACGCCCGATGCGCCCTCAACTGCCGTGGTCGGAGCCCTGATACCCCGTCAATGACGGGGTCGATTTTCGGCCAATTCGCTGATACGCACGCAGCGTCGAACACTCTCCGTACAGGCTCCGCCCACCACCGCGCGGTCGCGCAGTCCGGGAGACGAGGCGCGCCTCCCGGACCGTTCCGCCGCCCGCGGGGATGGAGGCGGCGGTGTCCCCCAGCCCACTGGATCCAGTACAGCGGGCCGACCCACGCAGGACCATGGAACCGCTCCCGTGGTGGCCGGAGAAGAGCGCACGGACAGGCGCACGGCCACACAGCGGGAGCACGCCGCAACTGGCTGTATCTGAACCGCACTTCAGTACGGACCACAATCCCGCCAACCGGAACAATGCCCCTTAACGCTTGGGATGCGGCGAACTACGCTGGGTTTACGAATGCCGCGTGGTTATGCCAGCACGGCAGCCGTCTGTGTCGAGGGGTGGCGCATGTCCAGGGAGCAACGCGGGCCGAACGAAAAACTCGGCGCCGTTCTCGCCCTCGCGGGAATCAGCAACGCAGGCCTCGCGCGGCGCGTCAACGATCTTGGCGCTCAGCGAGGACTGACGCTTCGCTACGACAAGACGTCGGTGGCGCGCTGGGTGTCGAAGGGCATGGTGCCGCAGGGTGCGGCGCCGCACCTCATCGCCGCCGCCATCGGCCAGAAGCTCGGCCGCCCGGTCCCGCTCCACGAGATCGGCCTGGCGGACGCCGACCCCGCGCCCGAGGTCGGCCTCGCCTTCCCGCGCGACGTCGGCCAGGCGGTGAAGTCCGCGACGGAGCTGTACCGCCTCGACCTCGCGGGCCGCCGCGCCGGTTCCGGCGGCATCTGGCAGTCGCTCGCCGGATCGTTCGCGGTGAGCGCGTACGCGACGCCCGCCTCGCGATGGCTGATAACCCCGGCCGACAGTTCGGTCGCGCGTGACGTGGGCCCCGGTGAGGGCTCCGGCGCACCGCTCAAAGTCGGCCACAGTGATGTGCAGAAGCTGCGGGAGGCCGCCGAGGACGCGCGGCGCTGGGACTCCAAGTACGGCGGCGGCGACTGGCGTTCGTCGATGGTCCCCGAGTGCTTAAGGGTGGAGGCCGCCCCGCTCCTGCTCGGCTCCTACTCGGACGAGGTCGGCCGGGCCCTCTTCGGCGCCTCCGCCGAACTCACCCGGCTCGCCGGCTGGATGGCCTTCGACACGGGCCAGCAGGAAGCGGCCCAGCGCTACTACATCCAGGCCCTGCGCCTGGCCCGCGCGGCGGCGGACGTCCCCCTCGGGGGCTACGTCCTGGCCTCCATGTCCCTCCAGGCCACCTACCGGGGCTTCGGCGACGAGGGCGTGGACCTCGCCCAGGCCGCTCTGGAACGCAACCGCGGCCTGGCGACGGCCCGCACCATGAGCTTCTTCCGCCTCGTCGAGGCCCGGGCACACGCGCGTGCCGGTGACGCCCAGGCGGCCGGGGGTGCCCTGAAGGCCGCCGAGAGCTGGCTGGAGCGGGCCCGCCCCGGCGACAACGACCCGAGCTGGCTCGGCTTCTACTCCTACGACCGTTTCGCCGCCGACGCGGCCGAGTGCTACCGCGACCTGAAGGCACCCCGCCAGGTCCGCCGCTTCACGGAGCAGGCCCTGTCGAAGCCGACGGAGGAGTTCGTCCGCTCGCACGGCCTGCGCCTCGTCGTGTCGGCCGTGGCCGAACTGGAGTCGGGCAACCTGGACGCGGCGTGCGAGCAGGGCGTGCGGGCGGTGGAGGTCGCCGGGCGCATCTCGTCGGCCCGTACGACGGAGTACGTGAAGGACCTCCTCCACCGGCTGGAACCGTACGGGGACGAGCCACGGGTGGTGGAGCTCCGCGAGCGCGCCAGGCCGCTGCTGATGGCTCCCGCCTGAGCATGTACCTGCCTCCTGCCCGTCCGCGCGTTTGAAGGCGCTGTCAGTGGCGCAGTGCACTATCGGTAGTGGGAGGTGGTGCGGGTGCGGACCGCATACGACTGTGACGTGCTGGTGATCGGCGGCGGAATCGTCGGCCTGTCGACGGCGTACGCGATCACACGCGCCGCACCGGGCACACGTGTCACCGTCCTGGAGAAGGAACCGGGCCCGGCCCGGCACCAGACCGGCCGCAACAGCGGCGTCATCCACAGCGGCATCTACTACCGCCCCGGCTCCCTCAAGGCGCGCTACGCCGTGCGGGGCGCCGCCGAGATGGTCAAGTTCTGCGCCGAGTACGGCATCCCGCACGCGGTCACCGGCAAGCTGATCGTCGCGACCGACCGCTCCGAGCTGCCCCGGCTGCACGCGCTCGTGCAGCGCGGCCGGGAGAACGGCATTCCGGTGCGGGAGCTGGGCGCGCCCCAGATCGCGGAGTACGAGCCGGAGGTGCGGGGCCTCGCCGCGATACACGTCGGCACGACCGGCATCTGCGACTTCGTCGCGGTCGCACGCCAGCTGGCGCACGGCTCGGGCGCGGAGATCCGGTACGGCACGCGGGTCGTCCGCGTCGACCGCCGCCCCGAGCGGGGGGTCGCGGTGCTCACGGCCGCCGGGGACGTCGTACGCGGGCGGGTCCTGGTGAACTGCGCGGGTCTGCACTGCGACGAGATCGCCCGGCTCACCGGGGACGAGCCGGAGGTGCGGATCGTGCCGTTCCGGGGCGAGTACTACGAGCTGGCCCGGCCGGAGCTGGTCCGGGGGCTGGTGTACCCCGTCCCCGATCCGGCGTTCCCCTTCCTCGGGGTGCACCTCACGCGCGGTATCGACGGCGGTGTCCACATCGGTCCCAACGCGGTGCCGGCACTGGCCCGCGAGGGGTACGGCTGGGGCACGGTCCGCTGGCGGGAGCTCGGGTCGACGCTGACCTGGCCCGGCTCCTGGCACATCGCCCGCCGGCACTGGCGGTACGGGGCGGGCGAGCTGCGCCGCTCCCTGTCCAAGGGGGCGTTCACGGAGGCGGTGCGCAGGCTGCTGCCCGGAGTGTCCGAGGACGACCTGGTGCCGACGGCGGCGGGTGTGCGCGCGCAGGCCGTCCTGCGGGACGGCACGCTGGTGGACGACTTCCTGATCCGCGAGGGCCCACGCACGGTGCATGTGCTGAACGCGCCGTCTCCTGCCGCTACGGCGTCCTTGCCGATCGGCAGGGAGGTGGCACGCAGGGCGTTGAGCGCGTTGTGAGCATGCCAGGCGCTCGGCGCCGGGGCCGGGTGGGTCCGCAACCCGGCGGAACGGGGTGCCTCCCCCAAGCTCTCGCCTTCGCTCGAGCAGGAGGGACCCCCACCGCCCACCCGTGCCGCCCTTAGCGGCACGATTGCCCGCAGCTGAGCCAGAGCGAGCCCGCAGCGGTTGGCTCGTCAACGAACAGCGAGTCGGTATCCAACCCCATCGCGCCGTTCCGAGGACGGACGCCCCCCGGCGCGGCCCCGACCCCCGGCGACTAGGCGCTACGCGCACCCCCACCCACCGGCCGTAAAATCGACCTCACTGTGTCTGACTCCGTGAACACCCCTGAAACCCCGCACCAGCCCCCCACCCCCGGTGTCTCCCTCCGGCACACCCGGGCCAAGGGAGAGCCGCGTTTCCCCGACGGGCCGAAGGCCGACCCCGCCGGGTCGCACTTCGAGCGGCGGATCCGGAGTTTCCAGCCCCGGCGGAGCCGGGTCACAGCCGGTCAGGCCGACGCCCTGCAGCGGCTGTGGCCCAAGTGGGGCCTCGACATCGACGGCAGCCGCACCCTCGACCTGACCGAGCTGTTCGGCAACGACAACCCCGTCGTCCTGGAGATCGGCTTCGGCATGGGCGAGGCCACCGCCCAGATGGCCGCCGCCGACCCCACCACCAACATCCTCGCCGTCGACGTCCACACCCCCGGCCAGGGCAACCTGCTCAATCTCGCCGACCGGAACGGCCTGTCCAACATCCGGGTCGCCAACGGCGACGCGATCATCCTGCTCCGCGAGATGCTCGCCCCGGACTCCCTCGACGGCCTGCGCGTCTACTTCCCCGACCCCTGGCCCAAGAAGCGGCACCACAAGCGCAGGCTCATCCAGCCGGCCTTCCTGACGCTGGCCGCCACCCGCCTCAAGCCCGGCGCCGTCCTGCACTGCGCCACCGACTGGGAACCGTACGCCGAACACATGCTCGACGTCCTCACGGCACACCCCGACTTCGAGAACACCCAGGCGGACGGCGGTTTCGCAGCGCGCCCCGACTTCCGGCCCCTGACCCGTTTCGAGGGCCAGGGACTGGACAAGGGACATGTCGTGAACGACCTCCTGTTCCGTCGCGTACAGCACGTGGACCAACCCCCCACCGGCGCCTGACCGCACCCGGCCGTCTCCGCCTGCGGACAGCGCCCCTCCGTCGTTAGGGTCAATGCCGTGGCCACCTGCCCCCCACACCCGTCGTACCCCAGCGGCCCCACCGACGGCGTGCCCACGGCCGGCGCCCCCACCGCCGGCACCCTGCGGCACGCCCACTGGTGGCAGCGCCCCTGGGTGCGCTACGGCGCGGCGACCACGCTCCTCACGCTCTCCGGCCTCGTCATCCTCGCCCTGGTCCGTGAGGAGACCGGCACGGAGGGGTTCCTGGTGGGGCTCGGGCTGGCCGTCCTCCCGGTGCCCCTGCTGATAGCCGCGTTCCGCTGGCTGGACCGGGTCGAGCCGGGCCCCTGGCGGAACCTGGTGTTCTCCTTCGCCTGGGGCGCCTGCGCGGCGGCGCTGATAGCGATCGTCGCCAACAGCTTCGCGACGAGATGGATAGCGACGGCGACCGCGGACCCGGCCGGCGCGGACACCCTCGGCGCGACCGTCATAGCCCCCGTGGTGGAGGAGTCGGCCAAGGCGGCGGCCGTCTTACTGGTCTTCCTCTTCCGCCGCCGCGACTTCACCGGCATCGTCGACGGAGTCGTCATAGCCGGTGTCACCGCCACCGGCTTCGCGTTCACGGAGAACATCCTCTACCTGGGCACCGCCTTCGGCACCGACCAGCTCGCCGGTCACACCGGCATCGCCTCCGTCACGGCGGCGACCTTCTTCGTGCGCATCGTCATGTCGCCGTTCGCGCACCCGCTCTTCACCGTCCTGACCGGCATCGGCTTCGGCATCGCCGCGCTCTCGGCGGACCGCGGGCCTGTCCGCCGCGTCGGCGTCCCGCTCTCCGGGCTACTGCTCGCGATGGGCATGCACGCGATGTGGAACGGCTCGTCGGCGTTCGGGGAGTACGGCTTCTTCGCCGTCTACGCGGCGTTCATGGTGCCCATTTTCGGGCTGCTGACCTGGCTGGTGATCTGGACGCGGCAGCGGGAGCTCAGGACCGTGCGGGAGGAGCTGCCCGCGTACGCCGTGGCCGGGTGGCTGACCCCGGCGGAGCCGTACGCGCTCGGCTCGATGCGGGCCCGGCGGATCGCCCGCCAGTACGCCCGCCGGCACGCCGGGAAGGCCGCGGCGCGGGAGGTGACGCGGTACGAGGCGTACGCGACGTCCCTGGCGTTCCTGCGGCACCGGGCCCGCCGCGGCCGGGCCGGCGCCGACTTCGTCGTCCGGGAGCGGGAACTCCTCGACGAACTGTGGTGGCGCCGGGAGACGGCCCGCCCCGCGCTGCATCACGCGGCCCGGATCACGGCCCCGCCGGTCCCGGTGGCGGCCCCGCCCTGGCCGGTGTACGGGGCGTACGGCTACGGCCACCAGCCGACGCCGTACCCCGCGTACAACCCCTACCGCTCCTAGAGCCCGACGACCCGCCCCAGGCCCCGCAGCCCGACGACCCGCCTCAGGCGGAAGCCTCCGTGAGTCGTTCCACCTCCGCGTCCGAGAGCGTCAGCTCGCCCACTCCCAGCAGCGCGGGCAGTTGCTCCACCGTCCGCGCGGAGGCGATCGGAGCCGCCACCGTCGGCTGCGCGGCGAGCCAGGCCAGAGCCACCGTGGCCACGGGGACGTCATGCGCCCCGGCGACCTCGTCCAGGGCGTCGAGCACCCGCCGCCCCCGCTCGGTCTCCAGGTGCTTGGCCGCACCCCCCGCCCGCGCGCTGTCGACGGTCGTACCGGGCCGGTACTTGCCCGTGAGGAAGCCGGACGCGAGCGCGTAATACGGGACGGCCGCGAGCCCGGTCCGCTCGGCGAGGTCCTGGAGCTCGCCCTCGTAGGTGTCGCGGGAGACCAGGTTGTAGTGGGGCTGGAGGGCCACGTACCGGGCGAGCCCCTCGCGGTCGGAGAACTCCAGGGACGCCCGCAGCCGCTCCGCCGAGATGTTGGAGGCGGCGATGTGCCGCACCTTCCCGGCCTTCACGAGTTCGTCGAGGGCGCCGATGATCTCGTCCACCGGCACGTCGGGCCGGTCGTAGTGCGTGTAGTAGAGGTCGATGTAGTCGGTGCCGAGGCGGCGCAGGGAGGCGTCGGCGGCGGCCTTGATGTTGGCGGCGGACAGGCCCTGGAACTCGGGGTGCTGGCTGACCTTCGTGGCGACGACGACGTCCGCGCGGTTGCCGCGCGCCCGGAGCCACTTGCCGAGGACGGTCTCGGACTCACCGCCCTGGTTGCCCTCGACCCAGGCGGAGTAGACGTCGGCGGTGTCGACGAAGTTGCCGCCGGCGGCCGTGTAGGCGTCGAGGACGGCGAACGACTGGTCCTCGTCGGCGGTCCAGCCGAAGACGTTGCCGCCGAGGGCGAGCGGGAAGACCTCGAGGTCGGAGGAGCCGAGTTTGCGCAGAGAAGTCATGCTCCGTGTCAACGCCCGTGCGGAAGCCGCTCATTCCACGGCGGACGCAAAGCTCCCGTAAACGCGGACGCGAAGCTCCCCAGAAGGCGGACGCGCAGCCCCCGTGAACACCGGGCGGACACCTCGCGCGCCCCACCCGTCGGCACCGCCGCCCGCCGGAAACCGGCAGCCCTGACGTCGGGGGGTCGTCATCAAGGCCGCCGGTGCTCAGGAGAAGCGGAAACCACCGGTGTTCGAGGGGCGGTCGCCCGTCAGGGGGTGAGCCCCTTGCCGCGCAGCCAGGCCAGCGGGTCGATCCCGCTGCTGGATCCGCCGGAGTGGACCTCGAGGTGGAGGTGGGCGCCGGTGACGTTGCCGGTGGCGCCCACGCGGCCGATGACGTCGCCCGTGTTGACCTTCTGGCCGACGCTGACGCCGATGGAGGACTGGTGCGCGTACCAGATCTCCGTGCCGTCATCGAGGGTGAGGACGGTCTTGTAGCCGTACGACCCGTTCCAGCCGGCCTCGGTGATGGTGCCGCTGTGCACCGCCTTGATGGGGGTACCCGTGGGCGCGGCGAAGTCCAGGCCGGTGTGGTAGCCGGAGGACCAGTAGGCGCCGGCCTGTCCGAAGGTCGAGGTGATGGTGTACGAGGAGGTGGGCAGCGTGTACTGCTTGGCGAGGGCGGCGAGCCGCTCGGCCTCGGCCTTCTTCCGGGCCTCCTCCTCCGCCTTGCGCTTGGCCTCGGCGGCCTTGGCCTTGGCCTCCTCCTCCGCCTTGGCGGCGGCTTCCTTGGCGGCCTTCTCGGCGGCGGCCGCGGCTTCCTCGGCGGCCTTGGTCTCGATCTGGTCCTGCTGGTGCTCGACCTGGGCCATGATCCGGGCGCGCAGCGCCTCACCGGCGCCGGCGCCGCCCTGCTCGGTGTCCGCCGTGGCGGTGCCGAGGCTGCTGAGCGGAGTCGCGGAGCCCTGGGGGGTGTCGTCGTCCGAGATGAGGGAACCCACCGAGGGAAGGTCCGGCACGGAGATCGACACCGGCGGCTTGCCGGTCTGGGCGCTGGCCATGCCGCCGGCGCCCACGGCGGCTATGACGCCGACGCCCAGGACGGTGGAGCTGCGGGCGAGTCCTCCGCCGCGCTGCTTGGTGACGCGATGCCGGCCGCGGACGGGACGGATGGACTCCGCGGTGGGGTTCCACTCCTGGAACGGGCCCTCGTCGGGGCGCTGACCGCCGTAGCCGAAGGTTTCGGTGTCGCGCTGGTTCTGCGCGAACGGGGCCGCGGGGGCAGGCCGGTTGGACGCCACGTGGGCGTACTCCTTTCCTTCCTTCTCGCCTACCGGGTTAGCTGACGGGTTCGGAGCAGGAAGGTCTCCTACGCGCGTATACCAACCGTGCTTCCACGGCGATATTCGCCCGATTCACCCCAAGTGGTGGTTCCCCGGTTCCCTTTCGGGATTCGGCGCGTGCGCACGGAGCCGCCTTCTGTGACGGCTGGGACGACCGCGCTGCGTTATCGAACGTTAATGGAGGCGCGGTGTGTATTCCAGCGATTCCGCTTGATCATTAACCTTTTTCGCGCGGACTTACCTGTCATGACCGGCCCAAATCGGGCGAGTTGGCCGCCTCGCAAGTGACTACTGAGTTCTGACGGTGTGTCAGTTGTTATGCGGAGTGACGTGGTTCGCTCACCGACAGTGAGGGAGGTTTCGGGAAATGCACCGAGGGCCGGAACCCTTTCGGATTCCGGCCCTCGGCCTTCAGTAGCGGGGACAGGATTTGAACCTGCGACCTCTGGGTTATGAGCCCAGCGAGCTACCGAGCTGCTCCACCCCGCGTCGTTGTGACACCAGTGTACGCCATCCGCGGGACAGCTCGCGCACACCCGCTGCTCAGCCGCCCGGGCGGCCCGCGTGGGTGAGGGTCTCCCAGGCGGTGAACAGGCCGTCGGTGCCGGCCGGCCGGCTTGCGGGCGGCCGGGACGGACGCGCCGAGGCGGCCCTCCAGGTGGTTGAGGGCGACCTCCAGATGGGGCCCGAGGTTCCGCTCGACACGGCCGCCGCACAGCCACGCGGGTGCGCGTGCGCCCAGCTCGTGCCGGGCGTGCAGGGCGAGCGCGGCCGTCAGCCGGTCCTTGACCTCGCCGTAGGGGTCGACGCCCTGGTGCCAGGCCGTCTCGGCGATGTGGGCGGTGGCGGCGAGGGAGACGCCGACGTGCCGGAAGGAGCGGCAGGTCTCCTGGGCGACGCCGTCCCGGTACGTGGCCTGCCCGGGCCAGTACGCCGTCATCCGCCGCGGCGTGGCGACGCCGGAGCCCGGCACGGTCAGCGGCGCGGGTCCGTCCTGCTCCAGGTGGAAGTAGGCGGGCACGCGCTCCCGGAAGCGCTCCAGTGCGTGGCCGAAGGCCCGGTGGTCGTCGAGGAAGACGGCGATGGCGATGACCGCGTCGGTCGCCACCAGGTCCCAGGACCCGGTGAAGTCCGGGTCCATCGCGGCGACTTCGGGGAGATGGGCGGTGCGCAGCATGCCCTCGAAGCGCTGGACCCGAGCGGCGGGCCAGCGCCCGCCGCGCGTGTGCCGGACGATCTCCCCGGCCCGGGCCCAGACCGACCCGGTCCAGTCGGCCTGCACCACGGCGTTCGCCCCGGTGTGCCGGCGCGGCGTGCCCGACCAGGCGTCCATGATCTGCCGGGCCTTCTCGGCGTGCTGCCGCCGGCCGGTGACGCTGAAGAGGAGGGCCTGCGTGTAGGCGGCCAGGGCGTCCGCGCGCTCCTCCGCTCAGCCGCGGCCCTCCGGGTCACCGGCCGGGCAGACGACGGTCCTGTACGGCTTCGCCCGGTGCCGGTACGAGCCGTATCTGCTGTCCCGCATGTCGAGGTACGCCTTCAGCCAGGGCTGCCTCCCGGCGGTGACGTGCTCCCGCACGGCGTCCAGCTGGGCCCTGTCGACGAGGACGCCGGGTGGGTGAAGGGGGCGTCGGCGGGCAGGGCCGGGCCCATGGTGCGGGCGTCCGGACCGGCGGACCCGCAGGAGGAGACGAGGAGGGCGAGCGCGGTGAGCAGAGGCACGAGCAGGAACGCCGCCGAAGGTCGTCTCCCCGTCGCCCGCATGCCCACTGCCTCCGCTCTGTCGTAAGGGCTTTGAGGCAGCGTGACCCGGAGGCGGCACGGGCGCAGGATCTGTGGGGCCGATCGGCCCGCACTCAGGGCGACAGGTGGCGGTTCGGGGCCTTGGCCCGCTCCTCGTGCTCGGGCAGGACGACGACCTGCACTCCCCCCGCGGCGAGGACACCGCTGCCGTCGGCCGCGGCCACGAACGTGTCCGGCTCCCGCCAGGCCGTGACGACCCGCCGTACGCCCGCGTCGAGGATCAGCCGGGCGCAGGGTGCGGGACGGGAGGCGCGGCGGGCGCACGGCTCCAGGCTGCTGTAGACCGTCGCGCCGGGGAGCCGCGGGTCGGCCGGGTCGATCTTGGCCAGGGCCGCCTCCTCGGCGTGCACGACCGGGTCGCCGCCCTCGCGGGAGTGGCCGCGGGCCAGTTCGGTGCCGTCGGCCGCGACCACCACCGCGCCCACGCTGAACGCCGTGTCCGAGGGCGGGCACTGCTCCGCCAGTGCGCAGGCGCGGGCCAGCCAGTGGTGGTCGGCGGCGACCGGGAGGGGGCCGGTGCCCGGGGCGGTCGGTTCGTAGCGCATCAGGACGACGTCCTCGATCCGCCGGGTCTCCAGCAGCCGGAGCCGGCCGGGCTGGTAGCCGCCGGGGCCGAAGAGGCGGGGCGCATTGGGGTCGCCCACGAAGAGCGGGGCGAGGACCAGCTGGAGTTCGTCGGCGAGGCCCTGGGTGAGGAGCTGGGTGTGGATCAGGCCGCCGCCCTCGACCATGAGCCGCCGTACGCCCCGCACGTCGTGCAGATGGGTGAGGAGCCGCCGCCAGTCGAGGCCGGGGCCGAGGGCCACGACGTCGGTGGCGAGGCCGAGGGCGCGGGCGCGCTCGGCGCCCTGGTCGGTGGTGTAGAGGACCTTCTCGCCGCCGGTGTGCCAGAAGCGGGCGTCCGGGTCGAGCTCGCCCGTGCCGCTGACGGTGACCTTGAGGGGGTACTCCGGCAGACCGGCGGCGGTGCGGGCGGCGCGCCGCTCCACGGAGTTGACCAGGAGCCGCGGGTTGTCGGCGCGGATCGTCCCGGCGCCGACCAGGATCGCGTCGACGGACGCCCGCACCTCGTCGACCCGGTCGAAGTCGGCCGGGCTGGACAGGAGCAGGCGTTCGGGTCCGGTGTCGTCCAGGTAGCCGTCGAGGGAGACGGCGGCGGACAGCAGGACGTACGGGTGGGGCATCGACGCTCCGCGGCTGGTCGGGACGGCGGACTGGGCAGGGCTTGGTTCAAGTTTGAAACAAACCTACACTGGCGGCATGACGACTCGCTGGCTCACCCCCGAGGAGCAGCGCGCCTGGCGCGCCTACATCGCCGCCTCGCTGCTCCTGGAGGACGCGATCGACCGGCAGCTCCAGCAGGACGCCGGCATGCCGCACCTGTACTACTCCATCCTGTCCGTCCTGTCGGAGTCCCCGGAACGGCGGCTGCGCATGACCGATCTCGCCGAGCGGCTGAAGATCACGCGCAGTCGGCTGACCTACGCGGTGACGCGGCTGGAGAAGGACGGCATGGTGCGGCGCGAGGCCTGCCGCTACGACAAGCGGGGCAGCATCGCGGCACTGACCGACGAGGGCTTCGCCGTCCTGGAGCGGGCGGCACCCGGGCATGTCGAGACCGTGCGGAGCTTCCTGTTCGACCGGCTCAGCGAGGAGCAGGTGGGGCAGCTGGAGGAGATCTCCACGGCGATCGCCCAGGGGCTCCAGGAGGAGGGGGCCCGGCCGGACTCGGACGACGTGCCGTGGCGACGGAGGGCCTCGTCGGCCTGTTCGTAGACCGTGTCGGCCTGTTCGTGACCCCGTAGGCCTCTTCGTGACGCGCGCCACACGGTGCCGTATTTTCGTTGCTTCAAATTTAAAGCAAGAGTAGGGTTCCGGTCGTGGATCTGCTTCAAATCTGAAGCAGTACGGCTGTGCAGCCGAACAGGAAACGGAACCCGGAGGCCCCGCATGCCCGACACCCCCGCCGTCATCGCCACCCCGCGCTCCCGCGTCCGGGTCCCGCTGCGCTTCCACGACGGTTACGAGGTCGACGCCGAGCTCGTCACCTTCCACGGCCTGGCCGACGGCCAGGAGCACGTGGCCGTCGTCCTCGGCGAGCCGGGCCCGGTCCCGCTGGTGCGGCTGCACTCCGAGTGCCTGACCGGGGACGTGTTCGGCTCGGCCCGCTGCGACTGCGGCCCCCAGCTGCGCGAGGCCGTCGAGCGCATCGCCGAGCGCGGCGGCGTGCTCCTCTACCTCCGCCAGGAGGGCCGGGGCATCGGCCTCTACAACAAGCTCGACGCCTACGCGCTGCAGGACCAGGGCCTGGACACGTACGAGGCGAACGCGGCCCTGGGGCTGCCGGAGGACGCCCGCGACTACACCGCGGCGGCCCAGATGCTCCGGGCCCTGGGCATCGGCGAGCTGGACCTGCTCTCCAACAACCCCGACAAAGCGGGCCAGTTGCGCGAGCTGGGCGTCGGCGTCCGCGACCGCGTCCCCACCGGCGTTTTCACCACCGCGCACAATGTCCGCTACCTGCGCGCCAAGGTCCTGCAGACCCAGCACACGCTGCCGCTCGCCGCGCTGACGGAGCTCAGCGCCGGCTGATCCGCCGGAGCGCTGAACGGGACTGCTTGCCCCTGGGCTCATCGGGTACAGCCTTTGAAAGAGAGCGACCTCAGCTGTACCCGGAGCTTATGGAAAGTGATCGTTTCGTGACCGATCTCGGCGGCCCCGGCGACCACCGGGCGAGGAGACCGGACGACGGCCCGGAGGTCGTCGCGGCACAGATCGCCGCTGCCGTGGAGAGCCTGACGGACCTGTGGTCGGTCGCCGCCCAAGAGGCGTCCCTGCGGCTGTCCCCGCACCAGCTGCGAGCGCTGCGCATCGTGCAGGCGGCGCCCGGTCTGAACCTCACGACCCTGGCGGACCGGCTGGACATCGGCCTTCCCACGGCCAGCCGGCTCTGCGACCGCCTGGCGGCGGCGGGCCTCCTGGAACGCGTGCCGCACCCGGACACCCGCCGCGAGGTGCGACTGCTGCTCACCCCGCACGCCCGGCACGTGCTGGGCGACGTCGCCGACCGCCGGACAGCGGCCCTGGCCACGGCCCTGGCGGCGATGGAACCGACCGAACGCGCGGCCCTGAGCAGGGGTTTGCGGGGATTCCTCGCGGCCCGGGGCGCTGTGGTCCCCCGGGCCGACGACAGCGACGGACTGCCGGGCGGCTGAGGCTTGTCCGGCCGCGGCCGGTGGGATCGGCCGGGCAGCCGGGCAGCCGGGGCCGGTCCGGCCGCTGGTAACTGCCGCGCAGCGAGGCCGGTCGGCTCAGCCCGTCGCCAGCATCCCCGAGCGCAACCGCGCCACCGTCCGCGAGATCAGCCGGGACACGTGCATCTGGGAGATGCCGAGGCGGGCCCCGATCTCCGCCTGGGTGAGTTCCTCCACGAAGCGGAGGTGGAGGATCAGCCGCTGGCGTTCGTCGAGTTCGGCGACCAGCGGGGCCAACGCGTGGAAGTCCTCGACGAGTTCCAGGGCGGGGTCCTCCTCGCCGATGAACTCCGAGAGCGAAGCGTCGCTCTCCTCCGTGTCACCGCTGACCGCGGCGTCCAGGGACGAGGACAGGTAGCCGTTCGCCGCGATCTGGGCCTCGACGACCTCCTCCTCCGACAGGTTCATCAGCGCCGCCAGTTCCGCGACCTTCGGCGCGCGGCCGAGGCGGGAGGCCAGTTCCTCGGTGGCCTTGGCGAGTTCCGTACGGGCCTCCTGCAGGCGGCGCGGCACGTGCACGGCCCAGGACGTGTCACGGAAGAAGCGCTTGATCTCGCCGATGATGTACGGCACCGCGAAGCTGGTGAACTGCACCTCGCGGGAGACCTCGAACCGGTCGATGGCCTTGATCAGCCCGATGACGCCGACCTGCACGACGTCGTCCATCGACTGGCCGCTGCTGCGGAACCGGCGGGCCGCGAACCGCACGAGCGACATGTTCATCTCGATGAGCGTGTTGCGCGCGTACTGGTATTCGGGCGTGCCCTCCTCCAGCACGGCGAGCCGGTCGAGGAACTGTCCGGTCAGCTCACGCGCGTCCTGCGGGGTGAGCTTCTGGGGCTCCGCGATCTGGGGCAGCACCTCGCCGGTGTCGGTGCCGGAATCCGTCGTCGTGCCGATGCGCATGGTCGTCGTCACGGGCCCTCCCTCGTAGTTCCGGCCCGCTCCGATCCCCCGACAGGCCACCTCCACCGCCGCTACCCGCACTCGCCCGGCTCATGCCCCGCGTTCGCCCTGTCGAGACGTTGACCACAGTCGATGCAGGTCGGGGCGGTGTCGGGGTACCCGCAAGCGTGCCGTGACGGTACGGGCAGGAGGGCGGGGCGGTGCGACGGGAAAGAAGAGGCCAAGGGGCTCCCGGAGCGGACTGTTGTCGTTTGACAACTATAGTCGCAAGGCAACAAAGTAGCCGTGCCGAGAGGGTGCGGGGAAGGAAACGGAAGGACCGACCCGGTGCCGCGGCGGGCAGTTCAGGCCGTCCGGGTACCGGACGCGCGGGAGTCGTCGGAGTCGTCGTGTATCTGGGCCGCCGCCGCGTCGCAGAACGCCTCCAGCCCCTGCAGCAGCGCGACCCGCTTGGCGGCGGGCATCTGGTCCAGCACCGCGCGCAGCGCCTGCTCCCGGCGCACCCGCAGGTCGGCCAGGAAGGCCCGGCCGCGGCCGCTGAGCTGGAGGCGCACCTCGCGCCGGTCCACCGCACTGACCACGCGTTCGACGAACCCGGCCGCCTGGAGCCGGTCGCACAGCCGGCTGGTCGAGGGCGGGGTGGAGGCGAGGGAGTCGGCGAGCGTGCGCAGGTTGATGCCCTCGTGGTGCTCCAGGATGAGCAGCACGCGCAGCTGGGACGCGGACGCCGGCGCCGTGGAGGCCCTGCCCCACAGGACCTCCAGCAACTCCGCGGCCGTGGAGGTCACACGGGCGACCTCTGCTGGCTCAGGGCGGGGTCGGAGGGAAGTCACAGTCACACTCTCGCAGGCACCGGGATGGCCGTCAGCGTACTAGGCACGCGAGCGGCCGGGGCGGCACGGACCCCGGCCCGCGACCGCCCACCACGCCGTCGGCCGCACGCGCGAGGCCCCGCCCGCGGTGGCCCGTACGGGACGCCCCGCAGCCCCTGCCCCCCCACCCGCTGCCCCCGCCCGTTGATCTCCACTCGTTGACCTCCAAGGATTGGTGTTTCGACCATCGTGACCGCGATCATGAACAGATTCGTGGCCGCCGAGCGCGCTCTGCGCACGGCGGCGCCCCATCAACTGCTGGACGCGGTCCGTCGTGTACTGACCGATCAGTACGCGGCGGACTCCGTCGAGCTGTTCCTGGCCGACTACGGACTGACGGTGCTTCAGCCGGTGTCCGTGCTGCCGCACACCCTCCAGCCGGTGCCCGTGCACAACAGCCCGGCGGGCCGGGCCTTCGGCGCGCAGGAGCCGTACGTGGAGACCCTCCCGGGTGACCTCGTGCGCGCGCATCTGCCCGTCACCGTGCGCGGTGACCGCCTCGGCGTGCTGACGGTGACCCTGCCGGGCGACGAGCACGCCCAGGGCTGCCTGGGCGAACTGGCCGAGATCGCCCAGGTGCTCGGACACGAGGTGGTCGTGGCCGAACGGGACACCGACCTGTACCTCCAGGCCCGCCGCAGGGACCGGCTCACCCTCGCGGCCGAGATGCAGTGGCAGCTGCTGCCTGGCCGCTCCTGCGTCCGCCCCGAGTACGAGCTGGGCGCGCAGCTGGAACCCGCGTACGCGATCTTCGGCGACAACTTCGACTGGTCCGCCACGGCCGACCGGCTCAGCCTCTACGTCACCAACGGCATGGGCGAGGGCATAGAGGCCTCCCTGCTGACGAACCTGGCGATCAACGCCCTGCGCAACGCGCGCCGGGCCGGCCTCCCCCTCGCCGACCAGGCCGCCCTGGCCGACCAGGCGGTGTACGCCCATTACCGGGGCCGCTGCTACTTGTCCGTCCTCATGCTCGACGTCGAACTGGCCACCGGCCGGGTCCGGGCCGTGGACGCCGGGTCCCCGCAACTGCTGCGGCTGCGTCAGGGCGCGGTGCGGCGGGTGGACTTCGAGGCACAGCTGCCGCTCGGCATGTTCGAGGAGACCGACTACGTGGCCCAGGAGTTCCGGGTCGAGCCGGGCGACCGGCTCGTCTTCGTCAGCGACGGGGTGTACGGCGTCGCCTCGCCGCGCGGAGAGGCGTACGGCGACGCCGCCCTGGCCCGGGCGATCCAGTCGACCCGGCTGCTCCCGGCCGCCGAGGTGCCCCGGGCCATCCTGCGCGAGCTGACCGGCCACCGCGGCAGACCCGTCCCGGACGACGACGCCCTGGTGGTCTGCCTGGACTGGCGTGGGCGGTGAGGGACGGGGCAGGCGCAGGTCAAGGGCCCGGAAGAGACGTTGTTTGGTGGTGTCGTACGTCGGCACTAATGTTTGTCATATGGCAAGTAACGGCTGAGGCGCCGTCGCGCGACCTCGGTCCGGCCCGCGCAAGGGAGCGATGCAGGTGTCGGTGTCGGTGTCGGTGTCGGTGTCGGAAGAGAACGCGGAACAGGAGCCGGCCGCACAGCAGGTGAGCGCCTTCCTCGAACGGCGCCGGGAGCAGATCGCCCAACGGTGGGCGGACGCCGCGCTGTTCCGCACGGTCTTCACCGTCTCACGCGACGAGGCGGTGGAGGCGGGCCGGGCCGTCGCGGCCGCGCTGGCCGCGGTGGCGGCCTCCGGACGGCTGGACGACATCCGGGCGTCCGGATTCGAGGCGGTGCGCGACCAGCTGGGCCGGATGGCGGCCTCCCGCGCCCGGACGGGGATCGATCCGGACGGGGTGGCACGCGAGGTGGCCGCCCTGCGCGAGCCGGCGGCCGAGCTGCTGCGCGCCGAGTTCGAGGACCCGAACGGCCCCGAGGCCCTGGAATGCGTCGTGGCGCTCACCGTCCTCATGGGCACCCTGCGCCTGGTCGTGATGGAGACGGCGGTCAGCGCGAGCGAGGAGCTGATCGCCCGGCAGCGCGAACAACTGCACGAGGTGGCCACGCCCGTGATCAAGCTGTGGGAGAGCACGGTCGCCGTCCCGCTGATCGGCACGCTGGACAGCGCGCGCAGCCAGGTGGTCATGGAGAGCCTGCTGGACGCGATCGTCGCCGAGCGCGCCCGGTACGCCATCCTCGACATCACCGGCGTGCCCACGGTCGACTCGCTGGTCGCCCAGCACCTGATGAAGACGGTGGCGGCGGCGCGGCTGATGGGCGCCGAGTGCATCGTCTCCGGCATCCGCCCCGCGATCGCGCAGACGATAGTGCACCTGGGCATCGACCTGGGCACGGTCCTCACGCGCGGGAGCCTGGCGGACGCGCTGGCCTACGCGCTCAGCCGGCAGGGCGTGGGGATCGGGCCGGTGGCGCCGGCCGGCACGGCCCCGGCGGCCGACGCGGGCGTGCGGTGACCGGGGCCGCGGGGATCGGCCCGGCGGGCGGACACTTCACCGTGCCGGTCCTGCAGCTCGGCGACGTCCTGCTGGTCACCCTCCAGGGCGAGCTGCACGACGGAATGGCCGAGCAGCTCCAGCAGGACATCACGGACCGGATCTCGCACACCCGGGTGACCGGTGTCGTGATCGACATCTCGGGGGTGGAGATCGTCGACTCCTTCCTGGGCCGGGTCCTCGCCGAGATCGCCGCCGGTGCCGGCCTGCTGGCCGCCCGTACGGTGCTGGCCGGGATGCGTCCGGCGGTGGCGATCACCCTGGTCGAGCTGGGCCTCACCCTGCCCGGACTGCGGACGGCCCTGGACGTCGAACGCGCGATGGAGCTGCTCGGCGCGGCCTCGCGCCCGGGTGAGGGGAGTCCGTGATGCGGGCCGCCCGCCACGCCGCCCCGGCCACCCTGCCGATCGGCTCGGACGCCGACCTGGCCTGGGTCAGGCAGCAGGTCCGGCAGGCCGCCGCCGAGCTCGGTTTCGGCCTGGTGCAGCAGACCAAGCTCGTCACCGCCGCGAGCGAACTGGCCCGCAACACCCTCGTCCACGGCGGGGGCGGCCAGGTACGGATCACCCCGCTGGACACCGGGCAATCGCAGGGGCTGCGGCTGGACTTCGTCGACAGCGGCCCCGGCATCCGCGATCTGGAGCAGGCGATGACCGACGGCTACACCAGCGGCGGCGGGCTCGGACTGGGCCTGAGCGGCGCCAAGCGGCTGGTGCACGAGTTCGAGGTGGACAGCAGGCCGGGTGAGGGGACCACCGTCACCGTCACGGCCTGGGCCACACCCGTATCTCCCTCCCGACCGGGGCCGCCGTGATGAGCGAGGTGTGGGACGTTCCGGTGGACGACTCGACCCGGGTGCGGGACGTGCGGGTGGCGGCCGAGGAGGCCAGCGCCCGCGCCGGCCTGGGACCGCACCGCACCGCGACCGCCGCGCTCGTGGCGACGGAGCTGGCGACCAACCTGCTGCGGCACGCGGACGGCGGGCGCGTGCTCATCAACCTCGTCGACAGCGCCCGCACCGACGACCGGCGTACCGCCGTGCAGCTCCTGTCGCTGGACCACGGCCCCGGCATCCCGGACGTCGCGCAGGCCATGCGCGACGGCTACAGCACCGCCGCCTCCCTGGGCGCCGGCCTCGGCACGTGCCGACGCATAGCGAACGCCTTCGACCTGCACAGCGCCCCCGGCCGGGGCACCGTCGCCCTGGCCCGCATCGACCACGACCCGGCCGTCCGGGGCGCGTCCCCGCCCCGCCCGCGCGCCGGCGGCGTCAACGTCCCGCTCGGCCGGGCCGAACACTCCGGCGACGCCTGGGGCTGGGTGCACCGCGGCGACCGCCTGACCCTCCTGCTCGCCGACGGCCTCGGCCACGGCGCCAAGGCCGCGGAGGCCTCCACCGCCGCGGTGACCGAACTGCGCGACCTGGCGGACCGGCCCCCCGCCGAGATCCTGCGCCACCTCGGCGGGCCCCTGCGCCGCACCCGGGGCGCAGCCGTCGCGGTGGCCCAACTCGACCTCCCGTCCGGCCGTTTGACCTTCTCCGGCATCGGCAACATCGGCGCCCGGCTGCGCACCGACGGCACCTGGAAGGCGCTGCTGTCCCAGCCCGGCATCGTGGGCGCGCAGGCCCCGGCGACCGTCCCCGTGCAGCGCGAGCCGTGGCACGCCGACAGCCTGCTCGTCCTGCACAGCGACGGCCTGCCCACCCGCTGGACCCCACCCGACGACGACACCCTCCTCACCCGCGACCCGGCGGTGGTGGCCGCGGCGATCCTCCGCGACGCGGGAAGCGCGGCCCGCCCGGTCCGCGACGACACGTGCGTGGCGGTACTGGGCGGAGCCTAGGACGCCGTACGCGTCGGCTCGCCGGCAGGCTCGGACCAACTCGACGGCTCACGCTCCCCCGCTGCTCCGGCGGCGTACCGTGACAACGTGGCGAAAGACGACCTCGGGCGCACTCTCCGACGCCTACGCCGGCTGGCCTCCCTGACCCAGGAGGAACTGGCCGCCCGTTCGGGCGTTCCGTCGACGTGATCCGTCAGCTTGAGCAGCGCTTAAGCACTCGGCGCGATTGCCCACGCTGCACGCCTTGGCCAACGGCCTGGGTGTGGAACTGACCACTCTCCTGGGTGATCCACCCGCAGTCTCCTCGACTGGCGAGAACGATGGACCACGTTTTGTGGCCGTGCGGCGGGCCATCATGCCTGTGCTCTGGGGGCCCGAACCGGAACCGCCAGGGCCGGACTTCACCCTGGACAAGCTTCGCGGGCAGATCGCAGACGGCTGGACGCAGTACCACGCCGCCGAGTTCGACGCGGTGATGAAGTCCCTCCCGGACCTGATCTCTGACGCGCGTACGGCGACAGCAGTCGTCCCGCGTCCGGGCCGCCGTCCAGGCGCTCGTCGTTGAGCGAACGATTCTGAGGTCCCGGCCGTGCGCCGCGCCCCGGTCACCGACGGTGATACCGGCGAGGTCGCCCACTTCGAGGGCCGTTCGGGCTCCAATACGGGCTGGGGCTCGACGAGGGACAGCGTTCCTTCCTCCACCTGGTGCTGTCCATGGTGGGCATCGGGATCACCACCCTCGCCTCCGTGGAGGACCTCGACGACCGTCGCCTGCCGATCATGCTGCGGGCGATCCTGAGGCTGGCGGGCAACGACGACATCGCCGTCGGCCGCCGCCTGTGACCCCCTGGAGCACACACAAGGCCCAACCAGCCACCCCGCTGTCCGGCCACCGGGAAACGGTCGTTCGAATCACTCGAAGCCGCATCTCGCCTACGAGTGCCGCAGCTGCCCCTACGACCTCGGCCCGTCACCGGCCCGCACGCCGGTCACGCCGGTCACGATCTCCACGGCCCGGCGGTCCGTCGAAGACCCAGGTGATCCGGAGCAGCGCCGACAGTTGGCACTCCTCGCCCGCCTCAACGCGTTGGTAGACCCATCGGTGGATGCGAGCGGCCATCGATACGGCGTCCTGGGTGGCGTTCCGCCTGGTGGAGCGCGGGTGGAGCTAGCGATCATGGAACCATCACGAAACGCAAAGGACCCCAGCCCAGGTTTCTCTGAGCTGGGGTCCTTCAGGTAGGCCCTGTGGGACTCGAACCCACAACCAATGGATTAAAAGTCCACTGCTCTGCCAATTGAGCTAAGGGCCCAGGCGATGTTGCCCCCACGAGCATAGCCGGACAACGCCGAGTTCCCGATCGGGTATCGGGTCCCGGCCGTGCCGCGGGGGCGCCGGAGCGCCGTGACCCGCCCAGAGGGGCGGGTCACGGCGCTCGTCACACGGGTGTGTCAGCCGTTGCGCTTCCAGCGCGGCTTGTCCTCGCGGCGCTGGAAGGAACCGCCGCCGCGGTGGTCGTCACGACGGCCGTACGGACGGTCGTGCCCGCCGGAGCGGAAGCCCGGACGGTCGTCGCGGCGGTCCCGGTTGAAGGGACGGTCGCTGCCCCGGTGCCCACCGCGCTCGTCCCGGCGGAAGCCGCCGCGGTCACGGTCGCGGTTGAAGCCACCGCGGTCGTCACGACGCTCGAACGAACGCCCGCCACGGTCGTCACGACGCTCGAAGGAACGGCCGCCCCGGTCGTCACGACGGAAGCCGCCGCGCTCACCGCGGTCGCCCCGGTCCGCCCGGTCGTCCCGGCGGAAGCCGCCACGGTCACGGTCGAAGGAACGACCCCCACGGTCCCGGTCACGGTCACGGTCGCGGTCCCGGTTGAACCCGCCGCGGTCGTCCCGACGCTCGAACGAACGCCCGCCACGGTCACGGTCCCGGTCGAAGGACCGGCCACCCCGGTCACGGTCGAAGGACCGGTCACGGTCGGCGTACCGGTCACGCCCGGCTCCGCCGCGCTCCTCGCGCTCGACGTCCTGCGCGGTCGGCTGCTCCGGCACCGACACCTCGGCACCGGCCGGAACCTCCGTGGCCTCCCCGGCCGCCTGCGGCTCCTCGCCGCGCTCGCGCGCGACCCGCGCCAGCAGCCGGTCGGCCTCCTCGCGCAGCTCGTTCGCCCGCCGCTGTGCCCGCTCCAACTCCTTGGTGAGCTGGGCGACCTCGCGCTCGGCCTGCTGCGCGGCATTGCCCACCGACTCGGCCTGGACCTCGGTCATCGACCGGGCCCCGGTGATCTCGGCGACCTCCGGGTCGAAGGCGCCGGCGCCCTGGATGATGTGGCGCGTGGCGTCGACGCCCGCGTCCTCCATCAGCCGGAAGATCTGCCGCCGCTGGTGCGGGAGCGACAGCGACACGACCGTGCCCGTGCGGCCGGCACGCGCCGTACGGCCCGCGCGGTGCAGGTAGTCCTTGTGGTCGCCGGCCGGGTCCACGTTCAGCACCAGGTCGATGCCGTCGACGTGGATGCCGCGGGCCGCGACGTCGGTCGCAACGAGGACGTTGACGTACCCGTCCTTGAAGTCGGCCAGGGTCCGCGTCCGCGCGCCCTGGGTCATGCCGCCGTGCAGCGCGTCGGCCTTCACACCGGAGTCGCGCAGCTGCTCGGCGACACGGTCGGCGCCCAGCTGGGTGCGGACGAAGATGATCGTGCGGCCCTTGCGGGAGGCGATGGCCGCGGTGACCGGCGCCTTGTCCTTGGGCTTCACGATGAGGATGTGGTGCGACATGGTCGTCACGGCGCCCTGCGCGGCGTCGACCTCGTGGCTGACCGGGTCGTTCAGGTACCGGTCGACCAGGGTCTTGATCTCGTTCTCCATGGTCGCGGAGAACAGCATCCGCTGGCCGCCCGCCGGGATCTGGTCGAGCAGCTCGGTGACCTCGGGCATGAAGCCCAGGTCGGACATCTGGTCGGCCTCGTCGAGAACGGCGATCTCCACGTTCTCCAGGGAGCAGGCGCCGCGGTTGATGATGTCGCGCAGCCGGCCCGGGGTGGCGACCAGGATGTCGACGCCCTTCTCCAGGGCGTAGATCTGGTTGCCCATGGACGTACCGCCGCAGACGACCTTCATCTTCAGGCCGAGGACGTCGCCGTACGGCTGGAGCGCGTCGGCGACCTGCATGGCGAGCTCACGGGTCGGTGTGAGGATGACGGCGCGCGGCTTGTGCTTCTCGGTCCGGCCGCCGGCGAGCGTGGCCAGGGTCGGCAGACCGAACGACAGGGTCTTGCCGGAGCCGGTGCGGCCCCGGCCGAGGATGTCCTTGCCGGCCAGGGCGTCCGGGATGGTCGCGGCCTGGATCGGGAAGGGGGTGGTCACGCCGTTCTGCGCGAGCTTGCGCACGACACCCTCGGGCAGACCGAGGTCGGCGAAGGTGGTCTCGGGAGCGTCTTCGACGGCCTCGTTCTCGGGCACGACGACGTGATCAGTACTGGCGATGGACATGCGAATGCGAAACCTTCCGGAGTCTCAAGTCGGCACGCGCCCGTCAACTCCGTGATTCGCGATTCGCAATACGACCGCCTCTATGCGGTCCACCACGGCAAAGGAGAGTACGCGCCACACGGCGCGCTCTGCGGTGGCGCCGGGCAAGATGGGATCAAACGATCTGCCACCATACGCACTCCGGGCCCCGCAAGGCAAACCGGACTGGTACGGCTGTCTCCATAAGGCGAGCCGGGCGCTTTTTGTTCCCGGCGGACGGTCCCGGCGGACGGCTCCGGCGGACGGTTCCCGGCTGAATCCCCGGCCCCGGCCCCGCCCCCGCAGGGCTACGCCGGTGAGCCCGCCTCCGGCGCCGGCTCCCGCTGGGCCAGCTGCGGCCCCGGCGGCTCGTGCGCGGACGACGACGGCTCCGGCGTCGGCTCCGGGGACGTCGTCGGCTCGGGCGGCGTCGGCGTGGGCTCCGGTTCCGTCGTCCGGGTGGGCGTGGGCTGCGCCGGCGGCTTCGGCGTCGGCTTGGCCGGCTTCACCGGCTTGCCGCCCCGGGGCGCGGACGCGCTCGCGTCCGAGGTCGGTGACGCCTCGGGGGGCGCCGATTCCCCCGGCCCGCCGCGCTCGCCCTTCTTCCCCTTCTTGCCCTTGCCCCGCTCGCGCTCGCCGTCGGCCGCCGCGGCCCCGAACCCGCCGGCGCCGCCCGACACGGCCGAGCCGCCGTCGGGCGCCTCCCCGCCCCGCTGCCCGGCGGAGTGCGACGGCTTGGCGCTCCCGCCCGTGCCGTCGTCCCCCACACTCATGCAGCCGGCGGCAGCGGCGACGGCCACGGCCGTGGCGGCCAGACGGACGGGTACGAACAAGGGGCGCACGGGGCCACCTCCGAAAAGGGTGATGGAGTCAACACCTCCAACTCCCGCCGCCCACAAGAGGACACGCGCCCCGCATTCACAACCCGCTCAGCCGTAACCCAGGGCGTGAAGGCGCGCGTCGTCGATGCCGAAGTGGTGCGCGATCTCGTGCACCACGGTGATCTCCGTCTCGGCGACGACGTCCTCCCGCGACTCGCACATCCGCAGCGTCGGGTTCCGGTAGATGGTGATCCGGTCCGGCAGCACACCGGCGTACCACTCGCCCCGGTCCGTCAGCGGCGTCCCCTCGTACAGCCCGAGCAACTCGGGATCGTCCGCCGGCGGCTCGTCCTCGACGAACACCGCGACGTTGTCCATCAGTCGGGTCAGCTCCGGCGGGATCCGGTCGAGCGCCTCGGCGACCAGCTCCTCGAACTCCTCGCGCGTCATCTCCAGCACAGGCCCATTGTCGGCCACGCGCCCGCCGTACGAGAGCCTTCCGGCGTCGCATATCCGGCCCGGGACTTGGGCATACGGGACCAATGGCCCGCGTCCCCGCCGCAGTCCTGAGTGTCCTGAACCCGATCCGCAAGGCCCCGCGCGCCCTGGCCCGCCACTACCGCTCGCGCCAGGCGCCCACCACGATCGAGCTCGTGCCGCAGCCCCATCCGTGGGTCCGCGCGGCGGGACTCGTGGCCGTCGTCCTCTTCGGCGCCTGGCTGGGCCTGCTGGTCGTGGGCAACGTCCGGGTGCCGGTCGGCCCCATGAACACCACGATGGCGCTGCGCCCCTCCTTCACCGGCGGCACGAAGATCAACGTCTCGCCCCTGGGCGCCCTCCAGCTGGACAGCCACCTCGCCCCGGTCCGTCTGGACGTCAACGTCGACCAGCTCGACCCGGAGCGCTCCCAGGCCCTCGTCGACCACCCCGAGCGCCTCTCCGGCCTCCAGGACGAGGTCACCCAGGACGTCGGCCGCGGCACGCTCGACCTGGCCGTACGGTCCTCCGTGGCCGTCGTCACCGGCGCGACTGCCCTCGGCCTCGCGGTCTACCGGCGCCCCCGCCGCGCCCTGGCCGCCGGCGGACTCGCCCTCACCCTCCTCGCGGCCTCGGGCGGCACGGCGTACGCCACCTGGCGCCCCGACTCGGTCCTGGAGCCGAAGTTCTCCGGCCTGCTCACCTCGGCCCCGTCCCTGGTCGGCAACGCGCGCAGCATCGTCACGGAATTCGACGTCTACCAGAAGGAATTGGCCCGTCTGGTCACCAACGTGACCAAGCTCTACGACGCCACCTCGACCCTCCCCGCCTATGCGCCCGACCCCTCCACCATCCGGGTCCTGCACGTCTCCGACATCCATCTGAACCCGGCGAGCTGGAAGATCATCGCCTCGCTGGTGGAGCAGTACAAGGTCGATGTGATCGTCGATTCGGGCGACACGATGGACCACGGCACGGCCGCCGAGAACGGCTTCCTGGACCCCATCGAGGACCTCGGGGCGCCCTACGTGTGGGTCCGTGGCAACCACGACTCGATGATCACCCAGCGGTACATGGAGGGCCTGAAGAACGTGCACGTGCTGGACGGCGGCCGGGCCGAGACGATCAAGGGCCTGCGTTTCGCGGGCATCGGCGACCCCCAGTTCACCCCGGACCGCTCGAAGCAGCCCGGCGCCGAGCAGTCCCAGGAGTTGGCCGGCGCCCGCCTGGCCACGGCCCTGCGCGACCAGCGCACGGCGGGCACCCCGGTCGACGTCGCCATCGCCCACGAGCCCTCGGCCGCCCGCGAGGTCGACGGCGAGGTCCCCCTGGTCCTGGCCGGCCACCTCCACCACGACGAGATGGAGGTCCTGAAGTACGGCACCCGGCTCCGCATCGAGGGCTCCACGGGCGGCAGCGGCCTGCGGGCCATCGAGGGCAAGCACCCGGACCCCATCGAGGCGTCGATCCTCTACTTCGACCGGGACACCCGCCATCTCCAGGCCTGGGACGAGATCGAACTGGGCGGCCTGGGCCTCACGACGGCCGAGGTCAGCCGCCACCTCCCGGAGGAGAACCAGCCCGGCGCGACCCCGTCCCCGAGCACCCCCACGGAGACCAGCCCCTCGCCCTCCTCCTAAACCGTTTTGGCGATAGCTCCCGCCATCCCATATGCTTCTCACGTCCCCGACGCGCTGAGAAGCGCCCAGGCGGGCCGATAGCCCTCATCGTCTAGCGGCCTAGGACGCCGCCCTTTCAAGGCGGTAGCACGGGTTCGAATCCCGTTGGGGGCACGCACCACCCTGTGCGACACTGTCGTACGAAGCTTGGTCCTGTGGAGCAGTTTGGAGTGCTCGCCACCCTGTCAAGGTGGAGGCCGCGGGTTCAAATCCCGTCAGGACCGCTGAGGTTTCACGTGAAACCTCGTGGCTGGGTAGCTCAGTTGGTACGAGCGTCCGCCTGAAAAGCGGAAGGTCGCCGGTTCGACCCCGGCCCCAGCCACAACCGCCCCCACCAGGGCTTGAGCCCCTCTCCGTCACCATCGGGGAGGGGCTCTTCCGTGCCGTCTACGCCAACCTCTCCCCGACTAGTCGTCCCCGCGGCTCTGCTGCGAGTGGGATCCCCGGCTCGCGCTGCGTGCCAGTTCGCTGCCGAGCAGCGTCGCCTTGGCCACACCCCGTGCCCAGCGCGGGGCGTCGCCCCGGGCCGCCCAGAAGACGCAGACGCAGCCGCCGATGACGAGCAGAACGACAACGGACAGTATGAGCACGAGCATGCTCGCCCCCCATTTCGTGTGATGGTCGGCGTCATCCTCTCAGGCGGGCCTCAGCGGGGACCGACCCAATGGGGCAGGGCGGCCAGCAGTGCGTCCTGGTCGTGGTCGTCCGCGGCCCACGCGACATAGCCGTCCGGGCGCACCAGCAGCAGCGCCGGTCCCTGGGGACCCGCCGGGGTGACGGTGATCAGCCGCTCTTCCCAGCCCTTCACCTCGGGGCACCGGCCGACGAGGACGAAGCGGCAGGCGCGCAGGGCCTCGTACAGCCGCCGCGGGGTGCCGGCGCCCGGGGCGAGGCGCAGGTCGGGGGCGCGCCGGCCCGTGTACGGGTGCGCGCCGGGCGGAGCCGGATAGGCGATGGAGATCCCCGTCGCCTCGGCCGCGAGACGGTCGGCCAGGGGTGGCAGCGCGGCGGCGGCGCGCGAGGCCAGGTTCATGGCGGTGCGCAGCACGGGCGTGTGGATCAGCGCCAGTCGCATCATCCTGCCGCTGTCCCGGATCACCTTCCGGCCGATCGGGTGCCGCTCGGTCTGGTACCCGTCGAGCAGCGTCTCCGGAGCCCGCCCCCGCACCACCGCGGCCAGCCGCCAGGCCAGGTTGGCGGCGTCCTGCAGACCGGTGTTCATGCCCTGACCACCCGCCGGCGAGTGCACGTGCGCGGCGTCGCCCGCGAGCAGGACCCGGCCGAGCCGGTAGCGCGGCGCCTGACGTTCATCGGTCTGGAAGCGGGAGAGCCAGCGCGGGTCGTGCATGCCGAAGTCGGTCCCGAGGGCCTTGCGGGTGATCGTCCGCACGTCCTCGAGGTCGAGCGGGGCCTCCACGGGCAGCTGCTTGGCGCGGTCCCAGGCGACCACCCGGTGCCAGCCGTCGCCCAGCGGGGAGACGAAGGCGATCCCCTCCCGGACCGCGTTCGCCAGCGGCATGCCCTGCGGCACGGTCAGCCGGACGTCGGCGAGCATCACCGAGCGCAGCGCGGCCCGGCCGGGGAACGGAAAGCCCAGCGTCCTGCGCACCACGCTGTTCATGCCGTCCGCACCGACCACATAGCGGGCACGCCAGGTGTCCGCGGTGCCGTCGGACCGGCGTACGGACACGCTCACGCCGTCGGTGTCCTGCCGGAGCCCGGTGACCTCCGCGCCGAGCCGCACGTCGGCGCCGAGCGTCACGGCCCGTTTCGCCAGCACCGCCTCGGTCTCGTGCTGCGGGGTCAGGAGCATGTACGGGAACCGGCTCGGCAGGCGCTTCAGGTCCAGCTGGGCGTCCCCGATCATCTGGAGCTTGCCGATCTGGACGCCGCGGGTGACGAGTTCGTCGGCGACGCCCCGGGCGTCCAGCAGCTCCAGCGTGCGCGCGTGGACCGCGAAGGCACGGGTGAGCAGCGACTCCTGAGCGCGGCGCTCCAGCACGGTGACGGACACACCCGCCGCGGCGAGGTCTCCCGCGAGCATCAGACCGGTGGGACCGGCCCCCACGATCAACACGTCGGTGGCTTCAGGCATGGGTCGGGAGGCCCTCCCATCAGGTGCGGCTGCCGTACGGCCTCGCCGCCCATGCAAGCCCCGCCCGGACGAGAAACGGTCAAACCTCACTCCGCGCCGACGCGGAGAGGCCCGCCCCGAGGCCCACCCAGTGGCCCGCCCTGCCGCTCCGCCCCCGGGACACCGCCCTCCACGCCCGGGACACCGACCCGCACCCCGGGACAAAAGCGTTCGCCACGGATTTCCCGGGGATGAGATCCTGGATCGCGTATGTCTACGCATCCTGCCCCCGCCCTCGGCGCCCTCGCCCCCCGCCTGACCGAGCTGTCCCTGCGCGACGCGCACCGGCTCGGGCGCAGGCTCGAAGGTGCGCGCAAGATCCGCAAGCCGGAGGCCAGGGCCGCCGTGCTCGCCGAGATCGAGGCGGAGATCGCCAAAGGCGAGGAGCGGATGGCCGCCCGCCGGGCCCGTGTGCCCGAGGTCACGTACCCCGAGCAACTGCCGGTCAGCCAGAAGAAGGACGACATCGCGGCCGCGATCCGCGACCACCAGGTCGTGATCGTCGCCGGCGAGACCGGCTCCGGCAAGACCACGCAGATCCCCAAGATCTGCATGGAGCTGGGCCGGGGCGTGCGCGGCATGATCGGGCACACGCAGCCGCGCAGGATCGCCGCCCGGACCGTCGCCGAGCGCGTCGCCGAGGAGCTGAACACCCCCCTCGGCGAGACCGTCGGCTGGAAGGTCCGCTTCACCGACCAGGTCGACCCGGACGCCACCTTCGTCAAGCTCATGACGGACGGCATCCTGCTCGCCGAGATCCAGACCGACCGTGAGCTGCGCGCCTACGACACGATCATCATCGACGAGGCCCACGAGCGGTCCCTCAACATCGACTTCCTGCTCGGCTACCTCGCCCAGCTGCTGCCCAAGCGCCCCGACCTGAAGGTCGTCATCACCTCGGCGACGATCGACCCCGAGCGCTTCTCGCGGCACTTCGGCGACGCCCCGATCATCGAGGTCAGCGGCCGTACGTACCCGGTCGAGGTCCGCTACCGCCCGCTCCTCGAGGAGGACGGCGACGACGCCGACCGCGACCAGATCACCGCGATCATCGACGCCGTCGAGGAACTCCAGAAAGAGGGCCAGGGCGACATCCTGGTCTTCCTCTCCGGCGAACGGGAGATCCGCGACACCGCGGACGCGCTGACCAGGAAGAACTACCGCTTCACGGAGATCCTGCCGCTCTACGCCCGGCTCTCCCACGCGGAGCAGCACCGCGTCTTCCAGCCGCACACCGGCCGCAGGATCGTGCTCGCCACGAACGTCGCCGAGACGTCCCTGACCGTCCCGGGCATCAAGTACGTCATCGACCCCGGCTTCGCCCGCATCTCGCGCTACAGCCACCGCACCAAGGTCCAGCGCCTGCCCATCGAGCCGGTCTCGCAGGCCAGCGCCAACCAGCGCAAGGGCCGCTGCGGCCGTACGTCCGACGGCATCTGCATCCGCCTCTACAGCGAGGACGACTTCAACGCCCGCGCGGAGTTCACGGACGCGGAGATCCTCCGGACGAACCTCGCCTCCGTCATCCTCCAGATGACCGCGGCCGGCCTCGGCGACATCGAGAAGTTCCCCTTCATCGACCCGCCGGACCACCGCAACATCCGCGACGGCGTGCAACTGCTCCAGGAGCTGGGCGCCCTCGACCCGGCGCAGAAGGACCCCCGCAAGCGGCTCACCGACACCGGCCGCAAGCTCGCCCAGCTGCCCGTCGACCCGCGCCTGGCCCGCATGGTCCTGGAGGCCGACAGGAACGGCTGCGTCCGCGAGGTCATGGTCATAGCCGCCGCGCTGTCCATCCAGGACCCGCGCGAACGCCCCGCCGACAAGCAGACCCAGGCCGACCAGCAGCACGCCCGCTTCAAGGACGAGACCAGCGACTTCCTGGCCTACCTCAACCTCTGGCGGTACATCCGCGAGCAGCAGAAGGAGCGCGGCTCGTCCTCCTTCCGCCGGATGTGCAAGCAGGAGTACCTCAACTTCCTTCGCATCCGCGAATGGCAGGACATCTACACGCAGTTGCGCACGGTCGCCAAGCAGATGGGCATCCACCTCAACGAGGACGACGCCCCGGCCGACCGCATCCACGTCTCCCTCCTCGCCGGCCTGCTGTCCCACATCGGCATGAAGGACGTGAAGGAGGGCGCGAAGAACGAGTACCTGGGCGCCCGCAACGCCAAGTTCGCGGTCTTCCCCGGCTCGGCCCTCTTCAAGAAGCCCCCGCGCTTCGTGATGTCCGCCGAACTCGTCGAGACCTCCCGCCTCTGGGCCCGCGTCAACGCGAAGATCGAGCCGGAGTGGGTCGAGCCCCTCGCCCAGCACCTGATCAAGCGCACCTACAGCGAGCCGCACTGGGAGAAGGACCAGGCGGCCGTGATGGCGTACGAGAAGGTCACGCTCTACGGCGTGCCGATCGTGGCGCAGCGGAAGGTCAACTACGGGCGTATCGACCCGGAGATCAGCCGCGAGCTGTTCATCCGCAACGCGCTCGTCGAGGGCGACTGGCGCACGCACCACAAGTTCTTCTCGGACAACCGCCGTCTCCTCACCGAGGTCGAGGAGCTGGAGCACCGCGCCCGCCGCCGGGACATCCTCGTCGACGACGAGACGCTGTTCGACTTCTACGACCGGCGGATCCCCGAACACGTGGTCTCCGGCGCGCACTTCGACTCCTGGTGGAAGCGCAAGCGGCACGAGCAGCCCGACTTCCTCGACTTCGAGCGCGAGATGCTCATCAACGAGAAGGCGGGCGAGGTCACCAAGGCCGACTACCCGGACTCGTGGCGGCAGGGCAACCTCAAGTTCCGCGTCACCTACCAGTTCGAGCCGGGCGCGGACGCGGACGGCGTGACCGTCCACATCCCGCTCCAGGTCCTCAACCAGGTCACGGACGAGGGCTTCGACTGGCAGATCCCGGGCCTCAGGGAAGAGCTGGTCACGGAGCTGATCCGCTCCCTGCCCAAGCCGATCCGGCGCAACTACGTCCCCGCGCCGAACTACGCGAAGGCCTTCCTGGACAAGGCGGTGCCGCTCCAGGAGCCCCTCACCACCACCATGGCCCGCGAACTGCGGCTCATGGTCGGCGTCCCCTTCGACGCCGACGACTTCGACTGGTCCAAGGTCCCCGACCACCTGAAGATCACTTTCCGGATCGTCGACGAGCGGCGCCGCAAGCTGGCCGAGGACAAGGACCTGGAGGCGCTGAAGCTCAAGCTGAAGCCGAGGGCCCGCAAAGCCCTCTCGCAGGCGGCAGCGGCGACGGCCGAACGCCAGGGCGGCGAGTCCCTGGAGCGCAAGGGCCTCACCGACTGGACGATCGGCACCCTCACGCGCGTCTTCGAGACCCGCCGGGCCGGCCAGCCGGTGAAGGCGTACCCGGCGCTGGTCGACGACGGCGACACGGTCTCGGTCCGCCTCTTCGACACCGAGGCCGAGCAGGCCGAGGCGATGTGGAAGGGCACAAGGCGGCTGATCCTGCGCAACATCCCGGTCAACCCGGCGAAGTTCGCCTCCGAGAAGCTGACGAACGCCCAGAAGCTGGCCCTGTCCGCGAATCCGCACGGCTCCATCCAGGGCCTCTTCGACGACTGCGCCACGGCCGCCGCCGACAAGCTGATCGCGGACTTCGGCGGCCCGGCGTGGGACGAGGAGTCGTACCGGAAGCTGTACGACAAGGTGCGCGCCGAGATCGTCGACACGACCGTCCGTACGGTGGGGCAGGTGCAGCAGGTCCTGGCGGCCTGGCAGGCCTGTGAACGCCGCCTGAAGGCCGTACGCAGCCCCGCGCTGCTGCCGAACCTCCAGGACGTGCGGGAGCAGCTGGACGCCCTCGTGAAGCCGGGCTTCGTGACGGAGGCCGGGCTGCGTCGGCTTCCGGACCTCATGCGCTACCTGGTGGCCGCCGACCGGCGGCTGCAGCAGATGCCGACGAACGTCCAGCGGGACACCACCCGTATGCAGAAGGTCCACGAGATGCGGGACGAGTACGCCTGGCTCCTGGAGCAGCTGCCGCAGGGCCGGCCCGTGCCGTCCGCGGTCCTGGACATCCGCTGGATGCTGGAGGAGCTCCGGGTCAGCTACTTCGCCCACGCTCTGGGCACGGCGTACCCCGTCTCCGACAAGCGGATCGTGAAGGCGATCGACGCGGCCGTGCCGTAACGGCGTGCGCACACAGGGTGAGTTCGACCAGGGGCCCACCCTCCTGTACAGTCTCTTCTCGCAGCGCAACGCACACGGAATCCACTATGCGACTCCGTCGCGCGGGCCCTGCGAAACCTGGTCCTGTGGAGCAGTTTGGAGTGCTCGCCACCCTGTCAAGGTGGAGGCCGCGGGTTCAAATCCCGTCAGGACCGCAGGAAAAGAGCCCGGATCTTCGGATCCGGGCTCTTTTTTTCGCGCGCCCTGACCTCCGCGGGAGCCCTTCGGGCCCCCTCACGCCGTCTTGACGGCCCTTCGTTCCCTGGGTACCCCAGAACCAGGGCCGTTCCCCGTACGGCCCCCTGGAGGTGGCGTATGGCGGCATCGGCTAGGCACGAGACGCGGGCCCTGCTCCGCGCGCACCTGGCGGCCGCGTCGTCGTACCGGCATCTCACGCGACACTGCCCGATATGCCACCACCTGCTGCGGCTCGCGATGGAGTCGGCCCCACGGGCCGCCCGGACCGCGACCCCGGCCGCCGAGGAGGCCGTCCAGGACGAGAGCCCCACGCCCGCGTGACCACCGAGGGTCCCAACACCCGCGCGGGCAGGGGATGGTGGAGCCGCAGACCCCTCTACCGCACCGGCGCCGGAGCTAACAAGCCGCTTGGTATGTGACGGGTGTCACCGCATGAGTTCGGGAAAGTGCGGTACTTACCCGCCTCCTACAACAGGTCAATTTAATATGTGCAATTGCACCCCACATCGGGCGCCGCACACAGGGGATCCGACACCCCTCCCCAGACTCCGACAAGGCCGCGCACAGCAAGGCCGTCCCGCCCACAGTCGGCACACAAAAAAGATCGCGCTGGACCCGGCGGAGTCCAGCGCGATCCACGACGCACCCTGTTACGTGCCTACGAAGCTCTGACCGGCTTGGGCGTGGGGCCTGTTGGGGCAGGACCCGCGTCGCTTGGAGCTGTGGTTCCGGACCTCACGGCCAGTGGGGGACCGGCCGGTTTGCCCGGTTATTCAGTTGTTCAGGCCTCGCTGCGCTGCTGCGGAATGCCCGCGAGCAGCGCGCGGACCTCAGCCTCGCGGTAGCGCCGATGCCCGCCGAGCGTGCGGATCGACGTGAGCTTGCCGGCCTTCGCCCACCGCGTGACCGTCTTGGGGTCGACGCGGAACATGGTGGCGACCTCAGCCGGGGTCAGCAGCGGCTCGGCATCAGGGGTGCGAGCGGTCATGAGCGGCCTCCTCGGGAGAACCGAACCTTCTCGGTTCTTTCCTCTAAATTCTGCACCTTGACCCGCGTTGCCCGAAATGGCGGACGCGAGTCGAGTCGGTTATAGGACGAACGGCTTGTCCTCGGCACTACAACTACACCATCTGTCCAGCCGCGTCGGCCAAACCGATGGAATTGCCCCTCCAGGTGTTCATCAGCGACGGAAGCCGATGGACCATGCCATAGCGGACAGTCACGCCGCTGTGACGATCAGTCACAGGGCGATCAGGAGTCACCAGACCCCCCAAAGCGTGCAATGCTGAGATTCCGCCCATAGTGCAGCACTAGGGACGGAAGGAGCCCTCCCCGGACTCCTTGTCCTATTTTGGCATGAGGGGGGGCAAGGGGCGCAAGGGCCACGTACGTGTAGTCCGTCACGCTTGGCCTACTTGAGAGGTACGCCCGGATCGGGTCCTACGTCCCTTGTTGACGAAGCCTCAGGAAACGCACAGTCCGCTTCAGGAACTCGGTGCGAGGACGAAACCCCAAATCGGGCGGTTCGTCAAACGTCAGTTCGTGACCGACCACGAGCGGTCCGTACGGAACGCGAGGTCAGAGGTCAGTTCGCGGACCGCAGATCCCGTACGGAACGCCACCGCTCCACGAGCCGGGCGTACGCCGCCCCCGCGGCCGTGCCGTCGCCCCGGCGCAGCGCGGCGATGCCCTCGGCCACGTCCGCCGCCGAGTGGTCGTCCTCCAGGGCACCGGCCGGCAGGGCGTGCACCAGGCCGCCGTAGTCCAGTTCCACCAGCGAACGCGGGTGGAACTCCTCCAGCCAGCGCCCCACGTCCACCAGGCCGTCGATCAGCGGCCCCTCGTCCATGGCCTCCCGCAGGGCCCTGAGGCCCCGGGCCACGCGCCGCCGGGCCTGGACCATGGGCGTGCGGTAGCGGAGCACCGGCGGGCTGTCCACGCTGTCGCCCTTGTCGTACTCGCGCTCCTCGTCGGAGACGAGCACGAACCAGTTGATCGGGACCTGCCAGGTCGCCGTGCGGATCCACGGCCGGGCGTCCGGGTTGATCGCCAGCCAGCGCTCGTAGTCCTGGGCGGCCTGGCGGCGCAGGACGGGCGGCAGGACCGCGTCCAGGACCGGCGGCGGAAGCTCCTCCGAGAGCTCCTCCAGGGCCAGCCAGCCGCGCAGCCGGGTGCGCCAGGGGCAGACGCAGACGACGCCGTCCACGTCGAGCACGAAGGCGTCCTCGCTCTCGTGCACCGGCACCGGAACCGGTGGCGTGGGCGCCAAGTCGGCCAGGGCGCGGCGGAGTTCGTCCTGGTACGAGGGACGGTCCGGACGGCGGGCGTAGCGGGCCCAGTGGCCGCGCTCCGGCTCCGGGAAGGCGGCCAGCGGTTCGTACACGCGCAGATAGGTCGCGTAGGGGACGATCACCGAGGACACCTTGGGCACGCCTGCTCCCTCCCCCGCGCACCGCCGCGAAAACCTGCGGAACCCACTCACGATCGCGCGGGAAATCTATGCAAATCGTCGCACGGGTGTACTCCGGTCGGAGGTGATCCTGTGCATGGTGCGGTCGGCGGGCCGAACAGGCTCTAATCTCATGCTCAACAGTCCCCGCCACCCGCACGGAGGCTGGTCTCCACCCGCCGCAACTTACTCAGGAGTCACCACAGTGACCGACGTAACCGGCGCACCTGCTGATGTACTGCACACCCTGTTCCACTCGGACCAGGGCGGTCATGAGCAAGTCGTGCTCTGCCAGGATCGCGCGAGCGGCCTCAAGGCCGTCATCGCCCTCCACTCCACCGCCCTGGGCCCCGCGCTCGGCGGTACGCGCTTCTACCCGTACGCGACCGAGGCGGAGGCCGTCGCCGACGCGCTGAACCTCGCCCGCGGGATGTCGTACAAGAACGCCATGGCCGGTCTCGACCACGGCGGCGGCAAAGCCGTGATCATCGGCGATCCGGAGCGGATCAAGACCGAGGAGCTGCTGCTGGCGTACGGCCGCTTCGTGGCCTCGCTCGGCGGCCGGTACGTCACCGCCTGCGACGTCGGGACGTACGTCGCCGACATGGACGTCGTGGCCCGCGAGTGCCGCTGGACGACCGGCCGCTCCCCGGAGAACGGCGGCGCCGGCGACTCCTCCGTCCTCACCGCCTACGGCGTCTACCAGGGCATGCGCGCCTCCGCGCAGCACCTGTGGGGCGACCCCACCCTGCGCGGCCGCAAGGTCGGCGTCGCCGGCGTCGGCAAGGTCGGCCACCACCTGGTGGACCACCTGCGCGACGAGGGCGCCGAGGTCGTCGTGACGGACGTGCGCGAGGAGGCCGTGCGCCGGATCCTCGACCGGCACCCCGAGGGCGTGACGGCGGTCGCCGACACCGACGAGCTGATCCGGGTCGAGGGCCTGGACGTCTACGCCCCCTGCGCGCTCGGCGGGGCGCTGAACGACGACAGCGTGCCCGTGCTGACCGCGCGCGTGGTCTGCGGCGCCGCCAACAACCAGCTCGCCCACCCGGGCGTGGAGAAGGACCTCGCCGACCGCGGGATCCTCTACGCGCCGGACTACGTGGTGAACGCCGGCGGAGTCATCCAGGTCGCCGACGAGCTGCACGGCTTCGACTTCGAGCGGTGCAAGGCCAAGGCGGCGAAGATCTACGACACGACGCTGGCCATATTCGCACGTGCGAAGGAGGACGGCATTCCGCCGGCTGCCGCGGCCGACCGGATCGCCGAGCAGCGGATGCACGACGCGGCCGTGGCGCGCCGGGCGCGCTGACCCGGCGGGCCGACCCGCGCCGTTCCGCGGACTCGCACGTTTGGCCGGTACCCGTCGGTGGGCAGTTAGAGAGAACTCTCACTTCTACCGGCGGGTCGACCGCCGATAAGTGGTTAAAATCGCGGTTGACCAGCGAGGACGGGGCGCCTCGAAGGTCCTGGGCGCGGGCACGTCATGCGGGCGACGTACCGTATGGGCGCGGGCTCAGGTACCGTGGAAGCCCTACGGACCGGTCTCTCTGCGGAGAGTCCGTGCCGGACCATGAACGCGTGTCAAGACTCTGGGGCCGTCGAGCCCCGTCGTTGAGGGGGTCGAGCCATGGGGCGCGGCCGGGCCAAGGCCAAGCAGACGAAGGTCGCCCGCCAGCTGAAGTACAACAGCGGTGGGACTGACCTCTCACGCCTGGCCGAGGAGCTGGGCGCATCGACGTCGAATCCGCAACCGCCGAACGGCGAGCGGTTCGAGGACGATGAGCACGACGACGACCTGTACGCACGGTACGCCGACCTCTACGAGGACGACGACGAGGACGAGGACGACCAGTCCCCGCAGCATCGTCGCGGCGCTTGACCTTGCACTGAGCACTTGCCCGGTCGGTGACCTCGGTCACCGACCGGGTTCTGTGCTGCCTTCGGGTCTTCAGTCGGCGTAGTCACCGATCAGGGCGGCACCCGTGGTGTGCTCGCCCCGGTCCGTGATCTCACCTGCCACCCAGGCGTCCACGCCGCGGTCGGCGAGGGTCGCCAGGGCCACCTCCGTGGACTCCTGCGGCACGATCGCGATCATGCCCACGCCCATGTTCAGGGTCTTCTCCAGCTCCAGCCGCTCCACGTTCCCGGTCCGGCCGACGAGGTCGAAGATCGGGCCGGGGGTCCAGGTGGAGCGGTCGACGATCGCGTGCAGCTCGTCGGGGACGACCCGGGCGAGGTTGGCCGCGAGTCCGCCGCCGGTGACGTGGCTGAAGGCGTGCACCTCGGTGGTGCGCATCATGGCCAGGCAGTCCAGCGAGTAGATCTTCGTCGGCTCCAGCAGTTCCTCGCCGAGGGTGCGGCCGAGCTCCTCGATGTGCGCGTCCAGGGCGAGGCCCGCCTGGTTCAGCAGGACGTGCCGGACGAGGGAGTACCCGTTCGAGTGAAGACCGGATGACGCCATGGCGATCACCGCGTCACCCGTACGGATACGATCCGCGCCGAGCAGCCGGTCGGCCTCCACGACGCCCGTACCGGCGCCGGCGACGTCGAAGTCGTCCTCGCCCAGCAGGCCCGGGTGCTCGGCCGTCTCGCCGCCGACCAGGGCGCAGCCGGCCAGCACACAGCCCTCGGCGATGCCCTTGACGATGGCGGCGACCCGCTCGGGGTGGACCTTGCCGACGCAGATGTAGTCGGTCATGAACAGCGGCTCGGCGCCGCAGACGACGATGTCGTCCATGACCATGGCGACCAGGTCGTGGCCGATGGTGTCGTAGACGCCCAGCTGCCGGGCGATGTCGACCTTGGTGCCCACGCCGTCGGTGGCGGAGGCGAGCAGGGGCCGCTCGTAGTTCTTCAGGGCGGAGGCGTCGAAGAGGCCGGCGAAGCCGCCGAGGCCGCCGAGGACCTCGGGGCGCTGGGCCTTCTTCACCCACTCCTTCATCAGCTCGACGGCGCGGTCGCCCGCTTCGATGTCGACGCCCGCGGCTGCGTAGCTGGCACCAGTTGTCTCAGACATGGCTAATGAGAACCTTCGTGTCGTACAGCAGGTAGTGCGGGCCGTCTACGGACGGCGGATCGCGTCGGCGGCGGCCGTGGCGGCCGGGCCGGCGGCCAGCTCCGTCTCCAGCAGCTGCTTGCCGAGCAGCTCGGGGTCGGGGAGCTCCATCGGGTACTCGCCGTCGAAGCAGGCGCGGCACAGGTTCGGCTTGGCGATGGTGGTCGCCTCGATCATGCCGTCGATGGAGATGTAGGCCAGGGAGTCGGCGCCCAGGGAGGTGCCGATCTCCTCGATCGTCATGCCGTTGGCGATCAGCTCGGCGCGGGTGGCGAAGTCGATGCCGAAGAAGCAGGGCCACTTCACGGGCGGCGAGGAGATCCGGATGTGGACCTCGGCGGCGCCCGCCTCGCGGAGCATGCGGACCAGGGCCCGCTGGGTGTTGCCGCGCACGATCGAGTCGTCGACGACGACCAGGCGCTTGCCCTTGATGACTTCCTTCAGCGGGTTCAGCTTCAGGCGGATGCCCAGCTGGCGGATGGTCTGCGAGGGCTGGATGAACGTCCGGCCGACGTAGGCGTTCTTCACCAGGCCGTTGCCGAAGGGGATGCCCGAGGCCTCCGCGTAGCCGATGGCGGCGGGGGTGCCGGACTCCGGGGTCGCTATCACCAGGTCGGCCTCGACCGGGGACTCCTTCGCCAGGCGGCGGCCCATCTCCACGCGGGAGAGGTAGACGTTCCGGCCGGCGATGTCGGTGTCCGGGCGGGCCAGGTACACGTACTCGAAGACGCACCCCTTGGGCTTCGCTTCAGCGAATCGGGAGGTGCGCAGGCCGTTCTCGTCGATGGCGACGAACTCGCCCGGCTCGATCTCGCGGACGTAGGAGGCGCCGCAGATGTCGAGGGCGGCGGACTCGGAGGCGACGACCCAGCCGCGCTCCAGCCGGCCGAGGACCAGGGGGCGGATGCCCTGCGGGTCGCGGGCCGCGTACAGGGTGTGCTCGTCCATGAAGACGAGGGAGAAGGCGCCCCGGACCTGCGGGAGGACGCTGTGGGCGGCCTCCTCGATGGTCAGCGGCTTGCCGTCCTCGTCCGTCTGGGCCGCGAGGAGCGCGGTGAGCAGGTCGGTGTCGTTGGTCGCCGCGACGCGCGGGGTGCGGCCGCCCTCCTGCTTGGGCAGGTCGGCGACCATCTCGGCGAGCTGGGCGGTGTTGACGAGGTTGCCGTTGTGGCCGAGCGCGATGGAGCCGTGCCCGGTGGCGCGGAACGTCGGCTGGGCGTTCTCCCAGACGGACGCGCCGGTGGTCGAGTAGCGGGCGTGTCCGACCGCGATGTGTCCCTGCAGGGAGCCGAGGGAGGTCTCGTCGAAGACCTGGGAGACCAGGCCCATGTCCTTGAAGACGAGGATCTGTGAGCCGTTGCTGACCGCGATTCCCGCGGATTCCTGGCCTCGATGCTGGAGGGCGTAGAGCCCGAAGTACGTGAGCTTGGCGACCTCTTCGCCCGGAGCCCAGACACCGAAGACGCCACAAGCGTCCTGGGGGCCCTTCTCACCGGGGAGCAGGTCGTGGTTGAGTCGTCCGTCACCACGTGGCACGCCACCGAGTGTAGGCGAGGTCGTCCACTGGTCCGAATTGGGGATACCGGACTTTCCGGTGGATCACCGTCCGGCGACGGCTCGCACACTCGTGCCGTTTTCGCTGGTCAGGGTGAGAGTTTGGTGATCGACTCGGTACTTCGCCGTCCCGTCGAAAAGTCGCAGGAGCTTCTTCTCGTCGGCCATGAGTGAGTCTTCGCACATCATTCGGGTCGTGGCAGGGCGGCCGAGGGTGATATGGCCGTCGCGGACGGTGGCCTCGGCGTTGACCTTGTTGCAGCCGAGGCTGCCGGCGACGGTGCCCTTCTTCTCGTCGAAGGTGAGGTGGGCGCGGTCGTCGGCCCTCGGGGTCGTGATGGTCCACTTGGTGCCGGCCAGCGGGGCGTCCGCGGCCTTCGTCAGGCGGACGGTGTCCCCCTTTTCGGTGGTGAGGGTGAGGCGGTCGCCGTCCACCCGGGCCTCGAACTCCTGGTCGGAGAGCGTGCGCGAGAGGGTCTCCTCGAACGCCATGGGCTTGTTCTCGCAGGCCATCTCGGTGGCCATGGTCTTGCCGAGCCGGACGCGGTCGCCGTCGACGGTGGCCTCGGCGCCGAAGTTGTTGCAGCCGAGGCTGCCCTCGGCCCGGCCCCGGTCGATGGTGACGTGGGCGCCGGTCGGCGCCTGGTGGGTGGTGCCGTCGGCGGTGACGCTGTCCACGGTCCACCGCGTGCCGGTCACCGGCTGCCCGGCACCGACCGAGGCGCTGCCGCCGTCCGCCTTCTCGCTGCCGCAGGCCGCCAGGAGCGGGACGAGCATGGCGGCGGCCGTCAGGGTCATGCGCTGCTTCTGCCTGTCCATGCCACTTCGACGGGGGACCCGGGGGGATCGGTTCCCCTTGGGGCGGCGATTCCTTCGTGTGCCGCCTGTTTACGCCATCAGCGGCAGGTGGGCCGACAGATCCGCCCGCTCCCCGCTCGCGCTGACCTTGGCGTCCTGGAGGGCCTGCGCCCAGGCCAGCCGTCCGGTCGCCAGCCGGATCCAGGTCAGCGGGTCGGTCTCGACGACGTTGGGCGGGGTGCCGCGGGTGTGCCGCGGCCCCTCCACGCACTGCACCACCGCGTACGGCGGCACCCGCACCTCCGTCGAGCCGCCGGGTGCCTTCACGGCGAGCGCGTCGGCCAGCAGCCGGGTGCAGGCGGCGAGGGCCTGACGGTCGTGGGGGATGTCCAGGCCGGGGACCGCGGCGTTGAGGTCGTCGGTGTGGACGACGAGTTCGACGGTGCGGGTGACGAGGTAGTCGGCGAGGGTCATGGCGCCGGTGCGCGCGGCGAGGACGCGGCTGCCGGGGGCGTCCGCGAGCTTCTCGGCGAGGCGCTCCTCGGTCCTGGCGTACAGGGCGTCGAGGTCGGGGTCGGCCTCGGCGAGCCGCCGGGTGCCGTCGTCGATGTCGGCGGCCCGGGCGGCGGTGGCGAAGGGCCAGTCGAGGAGGCCGAGCTCCGGTTTCGCCGGCTCCTCGCGGTCGAGGTTGCGGCTGACGGTCTCCACGGCCATGGTCACGTGGGCCGCCAGCTCCCGGACCGTCCAGTCGCCGAGCCGGGTCGGCAGGGAGAGCTGCTCCGGGGTGAGGGTGCGCACGGCCTGCCGCACGTTCCCGAACTGGGCGAACACGGCCGCCCTGATCTTGACGGGGTCGTAGCTGCGGGTGCGCTTCTTGGCCGGAGGCATGGGGGTCAGCCTAGATCGGCGGCGGGCCCGCTCCTTCGCCGAGGCACGGCGAAGCCCCTGCCCGGCGGCCGGACAGGGGCTTCGGCGCGGGTGGTTTACGCCAGCAGCGCCGGGATCGTGCCCTCGTGCGCCTCGCGCAGCTCGGACAGGGTGAGCGTGAACTCGCCCTGGACCTCCACCGTGTCACCGTCGACGACACCGATGCGGGTGGCCGGGAGGCCCCGGGCACCGCACATGTCGTTGAAGCGGACCTCCTCGGAGCGCGGGACCGCCACGATCGCGCGGCCCGCCGACTCGGAGAAGAGGAAGGTGAAGGCGTCCAGACCGTCCGGGACGATCAGCCGGGCGCCCTTGCCGCCGAGCAGCGCCGACTCGACGACCGCCTGGATCAGGCCGCCGTCGGACAGGTCGTGCGCCGAGTCGATCATGCCGTCGCGGGAGGCGGAGATCAGGATCTCGGCGAGCAGCCGCTCGCGCTCCAGGTCGACCTTGGGCGGCAGACCGCCGAGGTGGTCGTGGATCACCTGCGACCAGGCCGAGCCGCCGAACTCCTCACGCGTGTCGCCGAGGAGGTAGAGCAGCTGGCCCTCCTCCTGGAAGGCGACCGGCGTGCGGCGGGCGACGTCGTCGATGACGCCCAGGACCGCGACGACCGGGGTCGGGTGGATGGCCGCCTCGCCCGTCTGGTTGTAGAGGGAGACGTTGCCGCCGGTCACCGGCGTGCCGAGCTGCTGGCAGGCGTCCGCCAGGCCGCGCACGGCCTCCGCGAACTGCCACATCACCGCCGGGTCCTCGGGCGAGCCGAAGTTCAGGCAGTCGGAGACGGCGAGCGGCTTGGCGCCGGTGGTGGCGACGTTGCGGTACGCCTCCGCCAGGGCCAGCTGGGCGCCGTGGTACGGGTCGAGCTTGGCGTACCGGCCGTTGCCGTCGGTGGCGATGGCGACGCCCAGGCCGGTCTCCTCGTCGATCCGGATCATGCCGGAGTCCTCGGGCTGGGCAAGCACGGTGTTGCCCTGCACGAAGTGGTCGTACTGGCTGGTGATCCAGGACTTGGAGGCCTGGTTCGGGGAGCCGACCAGCTTCAGGACCTGGTCCTTCAGCTCCTCGGAGGTCTCCGGCCGGGGCAGCTTGTTCGCGTCGTCGGCCTGGAGTTCGTCCTGCCAGGACGGGCGGGCGTAGGGGCGCTCGTAGACCGGGCCCTCGTGGGCGACCGTGCGCGGGTCGACGTCGACGATCTTGCCGCCGTGCCAGTAGATCTCCAGGCGGTCGCCGTCGGTCACCTCACCGATGACGGTGGCGATGACGTCCCACTTCTCGCAGATCTCCAGGAAGCGGTCGACCTTCTCCGGCTCGACGACCGCGCACATGCGCTCCTGCGACTCGCTCATGAGGATCTCCTCGGGCGAGAGCGTGGAGTCGCGCAGCGGGACGTCGTCCAGGGTGACGCGCATGCCGCCGGAGCCGTTGGAGGCCAGCTCGCTGGTCGCGCAGGACAGGCCCGCGGCTCCCAGGTCCTGGATGCCGACGACCAGCTTCTCCTTGAAGGCCTCCAGGGTGCACTCGATGAGGAGCTTCTCCTGGAAGGGGTCGCCGACCTGGACGGCCGGGCGCTTGGACGGCTTGGCGTCGTCGAAGGTCTCACTCGCGAGGATCGACGCGCCGCCGATGCCGTCGCCGCCGGTCCGGGCCCCGTAGAGGATGACCTTGTTGCCCGCGCCGGACGCCTTGGCCAGGTGGATGTCCTCGTGCCGCATGACGCCGATGGCACCGGCGTTGACCAGCGGGTTGCCCTGGTAGCAGGCGTCGAAGACGACCTCGCCGCCGATGTTGGGCAGGCCCAGGCAGTTGCCGTAGCCGCCGATGCCCGCGACGACGCCCGGCAGGACGCGCTTGGTGTCGGGGTGGTCGGCGGCGCCGAAGCGCAGCGGGTCGACGACCGCGACCGGGCGGGCACCCATGGCGATGATGTCGCGGACGATGCCGCCGACACCGGTGGCCGCGCCCTGGTAGGGCTCGACGTACGACGGGTGGTTGTGCGACTCGACCTTGAAGGTGACCGCGTAGCCCTGGCCGACGTCCACCACGCCGGCGTTCTCGCCGATGCCGACGAGCATGGCGTCGTTCTCGGGCGCCTTCTCGCCGAACTGGCGCAGGTGCACCTTGCTGCTCTTGTAGGAGCAGTGCTCCGACCACATCACCGAGTACATGGCGAGCTCGGCCCCGGTGGGCCGGCGGCCGAGGATCTCGACCACGCGCTCGTACTCGTCCTTCTTCAGGCCCAGTTCGGCCCAGGGCAGCTCGACGTCGGGGGTCGCGGCCGCGTGCTCGACCGTGTCCAGAGGCGTCCGGCTCATGCGTTGACCAGCTTCTTGAGGATCGAGGTGAAGAACGGGAGGCCGTCGGTACGACCGCTGCCGATCAGCGGCTCGACGGCGTGCTCGGGGTGCGGCATGAGGCCCACCACGTTGCCGGCGGCGTTGGTGACGCCGGCGATGTCCCGCTGCGAGCCGTTCGGGTTGAAGTCCACGTACCGGAAAGCGACCCGGCCCTCGGCCTCCAGCTCGTCGAGCGTGTGCTCGTCCGCGACGTACTGCCCGTCGATGTTCTTCAGCGGGATGTGGATCTCCTGGCCGGCCGTGTAGTCGGTCGTCCAGGCGGTCTCGGCGTTCTCCACCCGCAGTTTCTGGTCACGGCAGATGAAGTGCAGGTGGTTGTTGCGCAGCATCGTGCCGGGCAGCAGGTGGGCCTCGGTGAGGATCTGGAAGCCGTTGCAGATGCCGAGGACCGGGAGGCCGGCCTTCGCCTGCTCGATCAGCGGCTCCATGACCGGCGAGAAACGGGCGATGGCCCCGGCGCGCAGATAGTCGCCGTAGGAGAAGCCACCGCACAGCACCACGGCGTCGACCTGCTTGAGGTCCTTGTCCTTGTGCCACAGGGCGACCGGCTCGGCGCCCGCGAGACGGATCGCGCGCTGCGTGTCCCGGTCGTCCAGACTGCCGGGGAAAGTGACGACGCCAATACGAGCGGTCACTTCACGGCCTCCGCGACTTCCTCGACCCGGACGGTGAAGTCCTCGATCACGGTGTTCGCGAGGAAGGACTCCGCAAGATCGTGAATGCGGGCGAGGGCGGCCTCGTCGACCGGCCCGTCAACTTCCAGTTCGAAACGCTTTCCCTGGCGGACGTCCGAGATCCCGTCGAAACCCAGCCGCGGCAGTGCGCGCTGCACCGCCTGGCCCTGGGGGTCGAGGATCTCCGGCTTGAGCATGACGTCGACTACGACGCGTGCCACTGGCACTCCCGGTGTGTGGTGCTGAGCAGGTTCCTTCAGACTACCCGCACAAAATTTCTACGCGCGTCGACTTGTAGGAAGCTACGTGACGGTCATCACGATCCGGCATCGACGAGCACACACACGAAAATTTCCGGGAAAGATTCGCGATCGACACCCGGAACCTATTGCGTTCGGACACGCGAAAGGATTTAGTCGGGCTTCGCAATGCATTGTCGGGCACTGTACAAATAAATTGGCAAGTGCCACAGGAAGGGACCGATATTCGTGGCGCAGAAGGTCGTGGTCACTCTCTTTGACGACATCGACGGCTCGGAAGCGACGGAAACGATCGCCTTCGGACTGGACGGCAAGTCGTACGAGATCGACCTGAGCGAAGTCAACGCCGGAGAACTGCGGAAGGCGCTCGCGCCCTACGTGGAGGCCGGCCGCAAGCGGTCCCGCTCGGGCAGGGCGTACCGGCAGACGGAGGTCGCCCCCGACCCCTCGGCCGTGCGCGCCTGGGCCCAGGCCAACAAGATGGAGGTCCCCGCGCGCGGGCGCATCCCCAAGAAGGTCTACGAGGCGTTCAGCGCCGCGCAGTGACGGCCTCCCCGGGCCGCGCCGACGACCGGTCACCGGCCCCTCGCGGCAACCGACTTGCGCAGCACCCCCGCTGATCAGCTAGAGTCTGGAGCACGCCGAGGGGCGCGGCCGAAAGGCCCAGCTCACGGAACGTGCGGGTGTAGTTCAGTAGTAGAACATCCCCCTTCCAGGGGGAAGGCGCAGTGTGCGATTCCTGTCACCCGCTCTGCATCGCCGTACCGACCACTCTTGTGGATCAGGTAGGCTGGTGCTCGCACCGGTCAGTGAAAGCTGGTCGGGAGCAATGCGGACGTAGCTCAGTTGGTAGAGCGCAACCTTGCCAAGGTTGAGGTCGCGAGTTCGAGCCTCGTCGTCCGCTCGGGAAATGAGACCCCGGTCCTGAAGGACCGGGGTCTTTTCGTGCTCCCCGAGGACCCTCCTGACATTTGTCATGCCGAGTGATGACAGCACGCACTGCTCCCGGACCTGTGGCGACGGGACGCTTGGGGCATGGAGAACAACGGACACGAACACGTGATTGAGGTCACTGACCTGCGGCGCGTGTACGGGGGCGGGTTCGAGGCAGTAAGCGGAATCAGCTTTTCCGTACGACGCGGGGAGATCTTCGCCCTGCTCGGCACCAATGGCGCGGGCAAGACGTCGACCGTCGAATTGCTGGAGGGACTCGCGCCGCCGGCCGGCGGACGGATACGCGTCCTCGGGCACGACCCGTACACCGAGCGGGCCCTCGTACGCCCCCGCACCGGCGTGATGCTCCAGGAAGGGGGCTTCCCGTCCGAGCTGACCGTCGCGGAGACCGCGCGGATGTGGGCGGGGTGCGTCAGCGGGGCGCGGCCGCCGGCGGAGGTCCTGGCGCTGGTCGGGCTGGAGTCGAAGGCCGGCATCCGGGTCAAGCAGCTGTCCGGCGGCCAGCGGCGCCGGCTGGACCTGGCGCTCGCCCTGCTCGGCGACCCCGAGGTGCTCTTCCTGGACGAGCCGAGCACCGGCCTGGACGCCGAAGGCCGCAGGGACACCTGGGAGTTGGTCGGCGCCCTGCGCGACCGCGGTACGACGGTGCTGCTGACCACGCACTACCTGGAGGAGGCCGAGAACCTCGCCGACCGGCTGGCGATCATGCACGAGGGACGGATCGCCGTCACCGGCACACCGGCCGAGGTGACCGCCACGCAGCCGTCGCGGATCTCCTTCGAGCTGCCCGAGGGCTACTTCGTCGGCGATCTCCCGCCGCTCGGCGAGCTGGGCGTGACCGGCCACGAGACCGACGGCCGCACCGTCCGGCTGCGTACCCGTGAACTGCAGCGGTCCGCCACCGGGCTGCTGCTGTGGGCCGAGCGGGCCCGGGTCGAGCTGCGCCGCCTGGACGTGCGGTCGGCGTCCCTGGAGGAGGCGTTCCTCGGGATCGCCGAGGATGCCTCCGCGGGCCGGGCCACGGGGACGACGACGAAGGAGTACGCGGCATGAGCACCGTCGTGAAAGGAGCGGCCCTCACCACGCCGCTGAGCCGGATGACGGCTCTCGCCCGGGCCGAACTGACCCTGCTCGGGCGGACCCGGGGCGCGCTCGTCGCCGCGCTGTTCGTGCCGCTGGTGCTGCCGGTCAGCGTGCGGTCGGCGGCCCGGGAGATGGACCTCGCCGAAGCGGGGCTGAACACCGGGACCCTGGTGCTGCCCGCCGCGGTCGGCTTCTCCCTGCTGTTCGCCGTCTACTCGGTGCTCGTCGGCTCGTTCGTCGTCCGGCGTGAGGAACTCGTCCTCAAGCGGCTGCGCACCGGCGAGCTGCGGGACGTCGAGATCCTGGCCGGCTCGGCGCTGCCGGCCGCCCTCACCGGGCTCGTGCAGTGTCTGCTGCTGGCGGCGGGCTGCTCGGTGCTGCTGGACCTGTCCGCGCCGTCCGCGCCGCATCTGGCCGTGCTCGGACTGCTCTTGGGGCTGGTGCTGTGCGCCGCCCTCGCCGCGGCCACCGCGAGCTTCACCCGGACCGGCGAGAGCGCCCAGGTCACGCCCATGCCACTGCTGCTCGTCTCGATGATGGGCTCCGGCATGTTCGTCCCGCTGGAGCTGCTGCCGGACAGGGTGGCCTCCGTCTGCGAACTGCTGCCGCTGACGCCCGTCGTCACCCTGGTGCGCGGCGGCTGGACCGGCGACCTCTCGGGCGCCGAGGCGCTGGGCGCCGTCGCGACGGCGGTGGCCTGGACGGTGCTCGCCGTGTTTGCTGTACGGCGGTGGTTCCGCTGGGAACCGCGGCGCTGACCGAAGGGGGAGTGACGGGCTGATGCGCGGTCCGGGCAGGTGGTGGCGGCGGAAGAGCACGCCGGAGAAGGTCGAGACGTACACGCGGTGGTCGTTCCACTCCTTCGCGGTCGTCGAGTTCTTCTTCGTGGGTGTCACGGCCCTGACACCGCTGGGAGTGCGGCTGGGCGGCCTCGTGCTGCTCATGGTGGGCGTGCACGCCGTCGTCTGCTTCGCCACCGTCTCGCGGGCGCTGGACTGGACGCGTGGCCGTCGGCCCCAGCCCGTGCGGCTGCTGTGGACCCTGGCCGCCGTCACCGCCGGCGTCGCCGTCGCCACGATCGGCATCGCCGAGCGCGGACCGGACCACGAGAGCGTCGGCACCGCCGCGGCCGCGGTCTTCGGAGTCGTCCTGATCTTCGGTCCCGGCATCATCGCGCTCGGCGTCCGCCCACGTTGGGCGTTCGGGATCGCGGGCGCGTTCGCGGCGGGCACCTGCCTCGTGCTGCTCGCGCTGGGCGCCCCCGCGCTCGCCGCGATCCTCACGGCGGTGTCGGTGCTGTCCGGGGGCGTGTTCCTCGCCTTCGCGGCCGTCTTCTCCGTGTGGCTGCTCAACGCCGTCTACGAGATCGACGAGGCCCGCGAGAACCGCGCCCGGCTCGCCGTCGCCGAGGAGCGGCTGCGGTTCGGGCGGGATCTGCACGACGTCATGGGGCGGAACCTCGCCGTGATCGCGCTCAAGAGCGAGCTGGCCGTGCAGCTGGCCGAGCGGGGGCGGCCGGAGGCCGTGGCGCAGATGGTCGAGGTGCAGCGGCTCGCGCGGGAGTCGCAGCGGGAGGTGCGCGAGGTCGTGCGCGGCTACCGCGAGGCCGACCTGACGTCGGAACTGGCCGGTGCGCAAGGGGTGCTGGCGGCCGCCGGGATCTCCTGCACGGTCAGCGGGGGGACGCCGGTGGGGCTGCCGGCCGGGGTGCAGTCCGCCCTGGGGTGGGTGGTTCGGGAGGCCGCGACGAACGTCCTGCGGCACGGGGACGCGCAACGGTGTGAGGTGCGGCTCGGGGTGCTGGAGGGGCGTGTGGTGTTGACGGTGGAGAACGACGGGGTTGCGGAGGCCGGGTCTGGCTCGTCGGGCTCATCGGGCTCATCCAGCTCATCGGACTCATCCAGCTCATCCGGCTCGTCCGGCTCAGGGCTCGCCGGGCTGCGGGAGCGGCTGGCGGAGATCGACGGGAGGCTGGAGGCCGGGCCCGCGGGGAAGGGGCTGTTCCGGCTGACGGCTGAGATCCCGCTGCCGCCGGTCGCCGTGCCGGCCGCCGCCGTGCGTTCCGTGAGGGAGGTCACCGCGTGACGGCCGTGGAGCCCGTGCGGCTGCTGCTCGCCGACGACGAGCACCTCATTCGGGGGGCGCTCGCCGCGCTGCTCTCCCTGGAGGACGACCTCATGGTCGTCGCCGAGGCGGCCACCGGGCCGGAGGCGCTGGCGATGGCCCGGGCCCACAAGCCCGACGTCGCCGTGCTGGACCTCCAGATGCCCGGCGCCGACGGTGTGAACGTCGCCACATCCCTGCGGACCGAACTGCCCGGCTGCAAGGTGCTCATCGTCACCAGCCACGGCCGGCCCGGGCATCTGAAGCGGGCGCTGGAGGCCGGGGTGCGCGGGTTCGTGCCGAAGACCGTGAGCGCGCAGCGGCTCGCGGAGATCATCCGCACGGTGCACGCCGGGAACCGGTACGTCGACCCGGAGTTGGCCGCCGACGCGATCGCCGCCGGGGACTCGCCGCTGACCGCCCGGGAGGCCGAGGTGCTGGAACTCGCCGCCGACGGGGCGCCCGTCGCGGAGATCGCCGAGCGGGCCGCGCTGTCCCAGGGGACCGTGCGGAACTACCTGTCGTCGGCCGTGTCGAAGCTCGGTGCGGAGAACCGTCATGCCGCGGTGCGCCTCGCACGGGAGCGAGGTTGGGTATAGTGGTTCCCGCGCCACGGCGCATGCGAACGTAGCTCAGTTGGTAGAGCGCAACCTTGCCAAGGTTGAGGTCGCGAGTTCGAACCTCGTCGTTCGCTCCAATGAGAAGCCCCCCGGTTCCGGCCGGGGGGCTTGTCTGTGTCCCGCTTCTTCCTACGACCAGCTCGTGCCGGTCAGGCGCTCGTACGCCTCCACGTACTTGGCGCGGGTGGCGTCGACGACGTGCTGCGGCAGCGGGGGCGGCGGCTGCTCGCTCTTCCTGTCCCAGCCGGACTCCGCCGAGGTCAGCCAGTCGCGCACGAACTGCTTGTCGTACGACGGCTGCGCCCGGCCCGGCTGCCACTGGTCGGCCGGCCAGAAGCGGGAGGAGTCGGCTGTGAGGACCTCGTCCGCGAGGACCAGGGTGTCGCCGTCGAAGCCGAACTCGAACTTGGTGTCCGCGAGGATGATGCCCCGGTCGCGGGCGATGTCCCGGCCCCGGGAGTAGACGGCGAGGGTCGCCTGGCGCAGCCGGGCCGCGGTGTCCGCGCCGACCTGGCGGGCGACCTCCTCGTAGGAGACGTTCTCGTCGTGCTCGCCGACGGCGGCCTTGGTGGCGGGGGTGAAGATCGGGGCGGGCAGTTCGCTGCCGTCGACCAGGCCCTCGGGCAGGGCGAGGCCGCAGACCGTGCGGGACTCGTCGTACTCGACCAGGCCCGAGCCGGTGAGGTAGCCGCGGGCCACGCACTCCACGGGGACCATCTGCAGCGACTTGCAGATGAGCGTGCGGCCCTGCCAGTCGTCGGGCGCTCCCGCGGGGAGTTCCGTGCTCAGGACGTGGTTCGGGATCAGGTCGGCGAGCTGGTCGAACCACCACAGGGAGAGCTGTGTGAGGATCCGGCCCTTGTCCGGGATCTCCGTCGGCAGTACCCAGTCGAACGCGGAGATGCGGTCGCTGGCGACCATCACGAGGTCGCCCGCCTCGGTCTGGTACAGCTCGCGCACCTTGCCGGTGTGCAGATGCACCAGGCCCGGAACCTGGAGCGGCTCGGGCTTTTCGACGAATCCGGACACGGTTCCTCCCCGTGGTTCTGTACGAGTGGCTCGATTCTCCCGTATGCGAGCTTGATCACCGACAGCGGGTCAGTCGCGTTTGCAGATGCGGTCCAGGAGGTTGGCCGTGGCGCGCTGGACGCGCGCGTCGACGTGGCCGGGGCGGTCCAGGGCCGGGGACCAGGCGAACGTTCCGGATGCGAAGACCCAGGCACCGGAGGGGGCGCGGTAGAGGGACGTCTCCTGGTGGCGGAGGACGCCCTCCTTGTCGGGGTACGGGGAGTGGGCGAGCAGCACGCGCTCCTCGTGCTCGGGCAGCGGGGTGCGCGGGAAGTAGCGGTCGGCCTCGCCCGCGACCAGGCCCTCGATCTCGTCGCCCTCGTGCGCTCCCGTCGCCTCCCACAGCCAGTGCCCGGCGTTGCGCACGACCAGCGGGTGCGGCTCGGGGACGTGCCCCGCGTACTGGATGCCGAGGAGCTGCTGCTCGGCCCGGTCGATCTCCCGCCACAGCACCGGCTTGCCGGGGCCCCTGCGCTTGCGGCAGGTCAGCAGCCGGTGGGGGACGCCGGACGGGGAAGGGCCCAGCTCCACCCGCCAGTACATCGAGTTGGCGGAGAGGAAGACGAGCGAGGTGCCGGCGTCGCGGGCGACCTCCACGGTCCGGCGCATGTCGGCCGACCAGTACTCGTCGTGGCCCGGGAAGACCAGACCGCGGTAGCGGGCGGGGTCGACGCGGCCCGCGTGCAGGTCACTCGCGTCGGCGTAGGCGACGTCGTAGCCGTAGCGCTCGGCCCAGCGGATGAAGTCGTAGGCGTGGCCGACGTGGAGGGGGAGGCCGGCGCCCGCGTACGGCCGGTCGAAGGAGACCGTCGTGGCGGCGTCGGCCTCGCCGAGGAGCCGGCCCTTCTCGTCCCAGGCGTGATAGAGGCTGGCGCCGGTCCGGCCGTCCTCCGGGTAGAGGTTGTACGCCTGCCAGGTGATGTCGGGCAGGACCAGGAGCAGGTCGGCGGGCTGGTCGTGGCGGACGGTGAACGGCACGTGGGAGCGGTAGCCGTCGGCGGTGGTGAGCACGGCGACGTACGCGCCGACGTTCCAGTACGACGGGACCTGCAGGCGCCAGGACAGCCACCAGTGGTGGCAGGAGACCGTACGGTCCGCGGTGAGCGGCGGGGGCTGCACGATGCCGGACAGGCGCGGGCTGGTGGTGATCTTGGCGGCGCCGTCACCGCCGTAGTGGCCGATGCGGTAGATGTCGACGCCGAACTCCTGGGGCGGGTCGACGGTGACGTGGAAGTCGATGGCCTCGCCGGGGGCGACCGCGCCGGTGGAGGTGAAGCCCTTGATCTGGCGGTGGACGTCGTCGGCCGCCCGGGGGCCGCCGGAGCGGCTGCCCTCGCTTCGGGGCTCGTGGGGCGCGTCCTGGTCCGCGTACCAGGGGACGATCCGGCCCGTGTCGTCGAGGTACGTCACGTTGCCGCGCAGCCACGGCACCGGGCCCAGCCCGAAGGGATCCGTCACGGCGTGCGCCAGCGCTCCCGACTCCCAGCGGCGGAGCTGTTCCGGGCCCATGGTCGCTTCCCCTCCCCTTCGCCCCCGTGGTCGTGCCTGCTGATGTGGCGGTGGTGCCTGGTGACGCCCTGTGGCACCTCGCGTGGTCTCGTGTGGTCTTGTGTGGTGCTGTGGTTTTGTCGTATGTCGCGCGCCTTTGCCATGCGCGAACGGTCCAAGCACATCACATAACGCGCGCACTTCGTCACTGTTCGTTTCGAATTGGCCAGAAGGGGAAGGCAGTGCTCCGGCTGGTGGGTGCCGGGGACCGGCCGGGGTCAGGCCAGCCGGACCGGCTTCTCCGGGCGTATCCCCAGGTCGGCCAGCCAGGCCCGGAGCGGGGTGGCGTCGCCGTCCTCGATCAGGGCGAGGACCTTCGGCGCGAGATCCGGCGTGCGGGCGCCGTCGAGGAGCAGGGTCGGGCCGTCCAGCCAGTCCAGGCCGGGCGTCGCGCCGGCGGTGTCCATGGCGGCGCAGCAGACCATCGCCGTGAGGTGGTCGGCGAGCAGGTCACGGGCCGTGCGCGCGGGCTGGAGGGGGAAGAGGGGGAGCGTGCGATCGTCCCAGAGGGCGGCGGGGTCGGCGGTCGTGGCGTCGGAGGCCGTGGGGGACGGGTGGGGTGTCGGGCTTTCCTCACGGGACAGTTCGGCGCTGAGGCGGGCGGCGAGAGCGGCGCTGCGGGCCGTTGTGCCGGAGAGGTCTTCTTCTTCGTCGTCGGCGGCGGACGAGGAGGAGGTGGGGTGGGCAGGTCCTGGTCCGGTGGCGGGTCCGGCTCCGGTTGCGGGTCCGGTGGCGGGGCCGAGTCCGGTTGCCGTCGTGCTGTCGGTTCTGGTGGTGCCGTCGGTTCTCGGGGTGGCGTCGTCGCCTGGTACCGCGGGGCTGTCGGGGGTGGTGTCCGTCAGGTGGTCCAGGACGCGGGCGAGGGTCGGGGCGCCGGTGGCGGGCGCCGTGGGGCCGGTGAGGGGGCGGACGCCCAGCGCGTCCAGGACGCGGTGGAGCCGGGCCGCGTCCAGGCGCCACTTGCGGTCCACGACCTCCTCCGGATACTCGCTCCAGGCCACCGGCGACCAGTCGGGCCCGGGCCAGGCAGGGCCGCCGTGGAAGAGGCGGGCGGCGAGCAGGGAGGCGGCCTCGTCGACCGCGCCCGGCTCCTCCAGCAGATCACAGGCCGGCCGCTCCCCCAGCCGGGACGCGAACCCCTCGGCCAGGCGGTCGCGCCGGGACAGCTCCGTGAGCGCCGCGACCACACCGGCGTCCAGTCGGGACGGCCAGCGGCCCATCCGCCAGGCGGGCAGGGCGACCCTGGTCAGCAGCCGGTCCCAGCCCGCGTACGCCAGCCCCACCTGCTCCTGGGCGACGATCCGCAGGCCGTAATCCACAGCCTGTGCACGCTCCGCGGCCGCGGCCGCCACGCCCCGCTCCATCTCGGCGGCGTGCCCACGGCAGCTGCGCAACAGAAGCCGGGCCACCCAGCCGACACCGGCGAGCACCGCCCGGGACACCGGATCGCGGCGCGGCCCCGAGGCCACGGCCACCGCGGCGTCCAGCCCCCGGACGAAGCGCCGGGCGGCGGCTATGTCCGGGTGGGCCGAGGGGCCCGTACCCGCGACGACCGGTGCGAGGACCGCCCGCAGTTCGCCGACGCGCATCCACCACAGGAAGGGCGAGCCGATGACGAGGACCGGTGAGACGGGGTGCCGGCGGTGCGGGTACTTCCCCGCGCCCGCTATGTCGTCGTGCTCCTCGGCCGGGGGCGGGCCGTGAGCCCGGTGCGTACGGTCCTCCAGCCAGCTGTCGCAGTCCGGGGTGAGCGCTATCGCGGAGGGCGCGGGGACGTCGAGGCGGTCGGCGAGGTCGCGCACCATCCGGTACAGGTCGGGGGCCGCCTCCTCGGTGATCGGGACGGTCGGGCTGATCGCGGGGCGGGCCCGGGCGACGACCAGGGCGACACCTGCGGCGGCGAGCAGCACGAGGACCGCGACCGGCGTCAGGGCCCAGCGGGCGGCGTCCCAGCCGGGGCCCGTGAGACGGCCGGTGGCGGGGCCCGCGAGCAGGATCACGGCGACGGCGGCGGGCAGCAGGGCGACGGCCAGCGCGCGGCTGCGGATGCGCAGCACGACGAGCGCCCGGTACCGCGCGGCCGCCTGCGCGCCCGCCTCCACACCCATTCCGGTCACGACCGACCTCACCCCCTCCCCGTTGACCTGACGCTTTCCTTGCTCACTCCCCCACTGTGGCACCCGCCACCGACATCGCAATGCCGGTGGGCCAAGTGCCGGAACGCTTGCGCGGCACCCTAGTTGGGGCCTCGGCCCCCGTCAGCCGGATAGGGCATCGGTCACTCGATGGAATGGCTTTGGGGAGAGGTGGATGACGGACAGCGAGGGTCAGGCCCCCGCCTACCGAAAACTTCAGGCCCCGGATCCTGAGACGGATCCGGGGCCTGTGCGGTTCATCGGCGGCAGGGGTTTCCCGCGTGGTGTCGGTTTCCCGCGTGGTGGTTTCCCGCGCGGGTCGGTTACGCGCCGGCCGCCGCCTTCGCGGCGATGTCCGTGCGGTGCTGCGAGCCGTCGAGGCGGATGCGGCCGACGGCGGTGTAGGCGCGGTCGCGGGCCTCGGTGAGGTCCTTGCCGGTGGCCGTGACGGACAGGACGCGGCCGCCCGCGCTGACGATCGCGTCACCGTCCCGCTTGGTGCCGGCGTGCAGCACGTACGCGTGCGGGGCGTCCTGGGCGGCGACCTCGTCGAGACCGGTGATGGGGTCGCCGGTGCGCGGGGTGCCGGGGTAGTTGTGCGAGGCGACGACCACGGTCACGGCCGCGTCGTCGCTCCAGCGCAGGGGCTCCAGGTGGGCGAGGTTGCCGGTGGCCGCGGCCATCAGGAGGCCGGCCAGCGGCGTCTTCAGCCGGGCAAGGACGACCTGCGTCTCCGGGTCGCCGAAGCGGGCGTTGAACTCGATCACGCGCACCCCGCGCGAGGTGATCGCGAGACCGGCGTAGAGCAGGCCGGAGAACGGCGTACCGCGGCGCTGCATCTCGTCCACGGTCGGCTGCAGGACGGTCTGCAGCACCTCGTCGACCAGCTTGGGGTCGGCCCACGGCAGCGGGGAGTACGCCCCCATGCCGCCGGTGTTCGGGCCCTCGTCGCCGTCCAGGGCGCGCTTGAAGTCCTGGGCGGGCTGGAGCGGTACGACCGTCTCGCCGTCGGTGACGGCGAACAGGGAGACCTCGGGGCCGTCCAGGTACTCCTCGATGACCACGCGCTCGCAGGCCGCGGCGTGCGCCCGGGCGGCTTCCAGGTCGTCGGTGACGACGACGCCCTTGCCGGCGGCGAGCCCGTCGTCCTTGACGACGTACGGGGCGCCGAACGCGTCGAGGGCCGCGTCGACCTCCTCGGGGGTCGTGCAGACGTACGAGCGTGCCGTGGGCACCTCGGCCGCCGCCATGACGTCCTTCGCGAAGGCCTTGGAGCCCTCCAGCTGCGCGGCCTGGCCGGACGGGCCGAAGACCGGGATGCCCGCCTCGCGCACGGCGTCGGCGACACCGGCGACCAGCGGGGCCTCCGGGCCGACCACCACGAGCTCCGCGCCCAGCTGCGTGGCCAGCGCGGTGACAGCCGCGCCGTCCAGGGCGTCGACCTGGTGCAGCTCGGCCACCTCGGCGATGCCGGCGTTGCCGGGCGCGCAGTGCAGCGCGGTGACGTCGGGGTCGTGGGACAGGGAGTGGCACAGGGCGTGTTCGCGGGCGCCGCTGCCGATGACGAGGACCTTCACGGGGGTCAGCCTAACGGGAGGCGGCGGGTTTCCCTTGTGCGGGCTGCCGAAGGGTGTGGGAATCTCGGGCTGGAGGATCCTCCAAGGCCGGGCTGGGCGCTGCCCTGCCCGGCCCGGGTTACTCGTTGGATCACTCGTTGGAGAACTCCTCCACCACCGTCGCTCCCAGCTCCCGGACGATGAGCTCCTGGCCGGAGAGGGCCGACTCGTCGAGGTCCGGGTCGTCGTCCTCGGGGATGTCCTCCTCCACGGAGACGTGGCGGGGCTCCGGGGCGGAGGGCTGAGGGACGGGAGCGGACGGGGCGGGGGCGGGCGCGGGTCTGCTCGACTGCTGGGCGGGGGCGGACGGGGAGGCCGACTGGGTGGTCGGGGCGGGGCGCTGGGCGGTTGCCGTACCGCCGCCGCCCGCGTTGTAGCCGCTCGCGTTGTAGCCGCCTGGGGCGCCGCCACCGCCGGCGTTGTAGCCGCCGCCACCGCCGCCGGTGTAGCCGCCGGGGGCACCGCCGCCGAAGCCGGAGGGGCCGCCCGGGGCCGGGGGCGCGGAGCCGCCGGAGGGGTCGACGATCGCCTCGATCTTCCATTGGACGTTGAACTGCTCGCCCAGCGCCTGCCGCAGCACGTCCTCGCTGCCGCTGCTCAGGAAGTTGTCCCGCGCGCCCGCGTTGACGAAGCCGAGTTGGAGGGTGGTGCCGTCGAAGCCGGCCACCTGGGCGTTCTGGCTGAGCAGGATCCAGGTGAAGCGGCGGCGGTTCTTGACCGCTTCCAGGATGTTCGGCCAGAGCATGCGGGGGTCGAGGCCGCCGGTCGGGGGCTGGGCAGGGGCGGCCTGGGCGGGAGCCGACGGCGGGGCTGCCGGTGGGGCCGCCGGTGGGGCTGCCGATGAGGCGGCGGGGGTGGCGCTGGGTGTGGGAGCGTTCGGCGCCGGGGTCCCCGGTGCGGGTGTATGCGCGGCGGGTGCACCCGGGGCGGCCGTGGGCCAGCCGCCGGGTCGACGGCCGCCGCTGCCCGCCGAGGCGGCGGTGGGCCAGGCGCCGGGGGCAGGGGCGGACGGGGCCGGGGC
>JJOH01000029.1 GCA_000696115.1 Streptomyces olindensis | reverse complement strand
CGCTGCCGCCCGGGCCGCCGCCGCGCAGGCCGGCGCGGCCGCCTCGACCGCGCTGTCCGGCCCCCAGGCGGCCCCCACTGTCCCTCCGCAGTCCGGCGGGCCGCAGGCCGGTGCCGCCGGCTCCGCCGCCACGCCCCTCGGCTCCGCCGCCACACCCCTTAGCTCCGGCCCCGGCGGCGGTCAGTCCTCCTGGGCGCAGCAGGTGCACCGGCTCGCCGGAGCGGGCGGGGGCGACGAGCAGCCCGTCGCGCCCTGGAAGCCGCCGGTCGACGACCCGTTCCAGGCGGCCGCCCGGCGGCAGGCGGCCGCCCGCCCCGCGGGGCTCGGCAAGCGACTGGCGGCCCGGCTGCTGGACACCGTCGTCCTGGCCGCCGTCACCGCCGTGGCCGCAGTCCCCCTCGGCAGCAAGGCGATCGACCACGTCAACGAGAAGATCGACGCGGCCAAGCTCTCCGGCGAGACGGTCACGGTCTGGCTGCTCGACGGCACCACGTCGGTCTACCTCGGCATCGTCCTGGCCGTCCTGCTGCTCGCCGGCGTCGTCTCCGAGGTGCTGCCCACCGCGAAGTGGGGCCGCACCCTGGGCAAGAAGCTCATGGGTCTCGAGGTACGGGACATCGAGGGCCACGACGCACCGGAGTTCGGCGCGGCCCTGCGCCGCTGGCTCGTCTACAGCGTGCCCGGTCTCCTCGCCGTCGGCCTGGTCGGCGTCGCCTGGTGCCTCTTCGACAAGCCGTGGCGGCAGTGCTGGCACGACAAGGCCGCGCACACGTTCGTCGCGGGCTGAGCGGCGGCGACCGCAGGTCCGTCACGGGCCCGCCGCGGATCGCGGCGGACGGGGGAACAGACCCGGTGCGTCCATGCCTCGGACGGCCGTCCGCCGGATGCGGAGCCAGGGGGTTCGCGGTCGACTCGGGCCATGAGCAGCGAACCGCCCCCCGGCTCCGATCAGCAGCCCCCGGAAGACGACCCGCTCAGGAAGCGGCCCCCGAGCGAGCCGCCCGACGAGGGCACGGGCGGGTCCCACGGCAGCGAACCCCCGCCGTACCCGGATGGCGGTCCCGGTGCGGGTCCTGACCGCGGCTCCGGCGTGGGCCAGGACGGCGGCCCCGGAGGCGGCCCACCCGGCGACGGCCCCTACGGAGGAGGCCCCTACAGCGGTGGCCCGTACGGCGGTGGCCCCTATCCCGCCGCCCCTGTCTCCGACCTGCCCCCGCTCGCCGACGGCGCCAAGCGCACCCTCGCCCGCCTCATCGACCTGTTCCTGGTCGGCGCCGTCATGTGGCTGGTCACCTGGGGCCTCGACGTCAACGAGTACGACGTGGACACCGACCGCATCGACGTCGCCAAGTCCCTCTGGCGGTCCGTGGTCGCCGCTGTCCTCTACGTCGCCTACGACACCGTCCTGACCGCCAGGACGGGCCAGACCCTGGGCAAGAAACTGATGGGCCTGCGTGTGGTCGACCTCGACAGCGCCGGCACGCCCTCCGCGCAGAACGCGCTGACGCGCGCGGCGGTCCTGTGGCTCCCGTCCACTCTCTGCTGCCCCTGCCTCTGGCTCGTGGTCTGCGGCGGCTGGAGCTTCTTCAACGAGCCCTACAAGCAGGGCCTGCACGACAAGGCGGCCAAAACGGTCGTGGTCAGCGCCAATTGAGGCACAGCGGAAACAACTGGCGTACAGAACAGCACGTAACAGGGCAACGAGCGGTCAGGAAGCCGCCCGCTCGCGCACCGGCTCCTGGGCCGGCGCGGTGACCGGGGCCCGTACGGGCTCCACGGGCGCGGGCTGTTCCACCGCGGCCGGGCGCTTGCCGGGCAGCGGCACCGTCATGGCGACCAGCAGCCCGAGGGCGAGCGCCGCGACGGTGATGACCGCGATCCCGACGCCCGAACTCGTCTGTGACAGCAGCAGCATGGCGAGGGTCGACAGGATCACGGTGCACGAACCGTAGGCGAGCTGTGCGGCAGTCGGACGGGGCATGGCCATCATGTCCTCGAAAGTGGGGGTCCACGGGGGCGTCGGCCTGGCATTCCGCCAGCTTTCGGGCGTTCCGTCAAGCGACTCTAACCGGCAGCGTGCCCGAGCGGAACGAACGGTAAGCGTGACCTAATCAACAAGGGCGGTGCACGGGGGGCGCACGGAGTCATGGCGTCCACCTGGTGGACAGATGTACGCGCCCACAGGACGGCGGGGCACGCGATGGTTGTCCGCAAAACGAACCTCGGATCCGCATAGTGCACTTGTCTTGTGCAAGTCAAGGTCTGTCTTTTCTTCTAAACCTCTAGTCAAATGTCGTCACTTGACTACACGCGTCGATCACGCGCGCGCGGACCCTCCACGACCGGGACCCCTTCCTTCCGCGCGCTCGGACGCGGGGGAGGAACTCAAGTGACCAGCAGACCCTGGACGTTCAGAGCGGCTGCCATCGGTGTGGCGCTCGCGGCGGCCACCGCCACCCTCTCGACCTACGGCGTGGCCCAGGCGGACGACGACACCTCCGCTCCCCGGCCCACCACCGTGGACCGTCGCGACCCGGCGGATCACCAGCACGACGAGCACGACCTCGAAGGCCCGCTGAGCAAGACCCAGGAGGCGCAGCGCCAGGAGGCCCTGAACCAGGTCATCTCCGGCAAGGCCACGGTCAAGAACCGTGAGGGCTCCAAGGTCGTCCAGCTCAAGAGCAAGAAGGGCGACAGCAAGTACGTCGAGCTCGGCCGCGAGAAGACCGACAAGATCTTCACGATCCTGGTCGAGTTCGGCGACCAGATCGACAGCCGCTACGGCGGCACCCCCGGCCCGCTGCACAACCAGATACCCAAGCCGGACCGCAAGAAGGACAACTCCACGGCCTGGCGGGCCGACTACGACCGCAAGTACTTCGAGGACCTCTACTTCGGCACCGGCAAGAACACCGAGTCGGTGAAGAAGTACTACGAGAAGCAGTCCTCCGGCCGCTACTCGGTCGAGGGCGAGGTCTCCGACTGGGTCAAGGTCCCCTACAACGAGGCCCGTTACGGCAACAACGCCTGCGGCGACACCAACTGCCCGAGCGTGTGGAACGTCGTCAGCGACGGTCTGAACGCGTGGGTCTCCCAGCAGAAGGCAGCTGGGAAGACCGACGCCGAGATCAAGGCGGACGTGAAGCAGTACGACCAGTGGGACCGCTACGACTTCGACGGTGACGGCGACTTCAACGAGTCCGACGGCTACATCGACCACTTCCAGGTCGTGCACGCCGGTGAGGACGAGTCCGCGGGCGGCGGCGCCCAGGGCACGGACGCGATCTGGGCCCACCGCTGGTACGCCTTCGGCACCGACGCCGGTGCCACCGGCCCCGAGGACAACAAGCTCGGCGGCGCGAAGATCGGCGACACGGGCATCTGGGTCGGCGACTACACCGTCCAGCCGGAGAACGGCGGACTCGGCGTCTACGCCCACGAGTACGGCCACGACCTCGGTCTGCCCGACCACTACGACACCGCGGGCGGGGAGAACTCCACCGGTTTCTGGACGCTGATGTCGTCCGGCTCCTGGCTCGGCACCGGCAGGAACGAGATCGGTGACCTGCCCGGCGACATGACCGCCTGGGACAAGCTCCAGCTGGGCTGGCTGAACTACGACACCGCCAAGGCGGGCGTCAACTCCTGGCACAAGCTGGGCCTCGCCGCGTACAACACCAAGCACAAGCAGGCCCTGGTGGTGGAGCTGCCGAAGAAGCCCGTCACCACCCGCCTCGTCACCCCGGCCCAGGGCGCCACCCAGTGGTGGAGCGGCAGCGGCAACAACCTGAAGAACACGCTGACCCGTTCCGTCGACCTGACCGGGAAGACGTCGGCGTCGCTGACCCTCGACGGCTGGTACGAGATCGAGGCCAACTACGACCACCTCTACGCCGAGGTCTCGACCGACGGCGGTGCCAACTGGACCGCCCTGGACGGCACCGTGGACGGCAAGCCGATCCCGCGTGACGGCAGCGACAAGCCGGCCCTGAGCGGCGCGGTCGACGGCTACAAGAAGCTGGCGTACTCCCTGGACGCCTACGCGGGCAAGAAGTTCGACCTGCGCTTCCGCTACCAGACCGACGGCGGCCTGGCGATGAAGGGCTTCGCGGCCGACCGGATCGCCGTGACCGCCGACGGCGCCACCGTCTTCTCCGACGACGCCGAGTCCGCGGACGCGGCCTGGACGGCGAAGGGCTTCTCCCGCATGGGCGAGTCCTTCACCAAGGACTACGCGCAGTACTACATCGCGGAGAACCGCCAGTACGTGTCGTACGACAAGACCCTCAAGGTCGGCCCGTACAACTTCGGCTTCACCGACACCCGTCCGGACTGGGTGGAGCACTACGCGTACCAGAACGGCCTGCTGATCTGGAAGTGGGACACCTCCCAGGCGGACAACAACACCAGCGAGCACCCGGGCACCGGTCTGCTGCTGCCGGTCGACTCGCACCCGACGCCCATGAAGTGGGCCGACGGCACGCTGATGCGCAACCGCATCCAGAGCTACGACGCGCCGTTCAGCACGTTCCGCACGGACGGCATGACGCTGCACAAGGCGGGCGTGGCGACCCGCATCCCGTCGTCGAAGGGCGTGCCGGTCTTCAACGACCGCACCCACGACTACTACGACGAGTCGAACGAGGCCGCCGGCGTCAAGATCACTGACACCAACACCAAAATCAAGATCCTCAAGGAGGCCGGCGACGGCTCGACGATCGAGCTCGAGGTCGGCCCCGCGGTGAAGTAGATCGCGTTTTAGCAGGTCAGGGCATGATCGGCGGTGACCCACTGGCGGGTCACCGCCGATCCGTGTTTAGGTGCGTCCTGTGGCTCGCTTATTGACACCGACCGACACGGGGGTATGACCACATGGCCGCAGGAGGTTTCTGCAAGTTGCCGAACGGCACGGTGGTGGTGGCACTGAACCTGCCCAGCCCCGCCGCCGACGGCCCCGGCGCCGTCCGCGTCCTGGTGCATTCCGCGAACCGCGCCCGAGCCCTGACCAGGCTCCGCAACCTCGGCCTGCGCTCGGTGTACCTGCGGGGCAACGCCGCCCCGCCGACCCCCGACGAGGTCACCGCGGTCCTCCACCACCCGGACGGCCTCATATGGCGCACGGCCCCCGACAACGGTGTCGTCGGCAGCCCGGACCTGGTGCAGGAGCTGTGGCGCCCGATCAGGTCGCTGCTGCGGCGCCCGGCGACTCCCGCGTAGAGCGTCCGGCAGCCGGAAAATCTCCCCCGGGGCGAACGTTTCCCCCTGCTCCTCCGTCTCAGTAGCGATGGTGCCGTCTAGGGGATGCGGTGGGGGACTGTGCTGGCCGAGGAACAGGATCTTCTCAGCGTCGCGCAGATCCGCCGTGTCAAGGCGGTGCTGGCGCTGGGCGGAGTCCCACGGGACGATCACGCCGACGGCGTACAGCAGGTGCGGCTCCGCCTGATCGAACGGCTCGCCCGGGGGGCCGAGGCGCCCCGGGACCTGGGCGCGTGGGCCGTGGCGGTGGCCTCCAACTACGCGGTGGACTGGCACCGCGGCAGGAACCGGCAGGAGCGCGTCAGCGAGCGGCTCAAGACCATGGGCGCGTGGCGGGAGACCGTGCCGGGACCGGAGGACGAGCTGCTCACGCTGGCCGTCGCCGAGGGCCTCGACGCGCTGCCCGCGCTCCAGCGGCAGGTGCTGATCCTGCGGTACTACGCGGACCTGACCGTGCCCCGGATCGCCGAGGTGCTGGCCATACCGGCCGGCACGGTCAAGAGCCGTCTGCACGCGGCTGTCCGGGCCATGCGGGAACGTCTCGAAGCGGATGCGGTGGTGGAGCGGTGAAGGACGCGCGGTCGGGAGACCCGGAGATGGAGGCCCTCATGGGGGAGAAGCTGAGGTTCATCGGAGGTCTCCTGGAGGAGGACGAGCAGCCGGCAGCCGCCCCGCCCCCGGCGAGGCGCGGCAACCGGGTCCGCAACGCGCTCCTGGCGTCCCTGGGCCTCGCGGCGTCGGCGGCGCTGCTCCTCACCCTGTGGGCCCCCTGGTCCTCTCCTGAGGAGACGGAGGCGAAGCCCGACCAGTCGGGGATCGTCGCCTGCTCGAAGCTGATCGTGACGGGCACGGTGAGCGGTACGGAGGCCGCGGGTGACGAAAAGGTGCGCATCCGGCTGAACGTCGAGAAATATCTCAAGCCCTCGACCGGCCCCGAAAAAGCGGAATTCCTGGTACCGCAAGAAGACGGTGCGGCCTATAAAACGGGAGCGCGAGTCCTGGTGAGCGTCTCGCGGTTCGACGGCGAGGTGCCGCTGCTTTTCACGGGCGGGGAGATCGGGCCGACGTGGGAATGGATGGAAGCGGAAGCCAGTAATCCTGATGCCCCCGCCTGCTCGGGGCGCGGATAGAAAATATTCCCCTTCCTCGATGATCCCCCACCTGCTACTGTCGGCGCGATCACAGTCAGGGAAAGATTTCTTTCTGTCTCCGTGGGGGGCTTGTGAAAGTGAAATCAGGGGGATTCCTGCGTGCACTCGCCGCCGCGGCGGTGATCGGGGCCGTGGCGGCCGGGATCGCCACGTCCTCGGCTTCGGCGGAAGGGTCGTCCTCCGCGGCGGGCTCCTCCGCGCACCGTGACGCGCACCCGGAACGGGTCGTGCACGGCCGGGAGGACTTCAGCTTCAGCACCGTGAACGCGTTGGTGGGAACGTCCCCGGTCCTCGTGCGCGGGACGGTGCTGAGCGCCGAGCCCGGCCGGAAGGTCGGCAGCGCGGAGGACGGCGGCATCGACCAGGCGCGCAACGTCAAGCTCCGGGTCGACGCCGTGATGAAGAACAGCGGCTACGAGGTCCCGTCGACCATCACGGTCGAGGAGTGGGGCTGGGACGGGGCCGGCAACGCCTACCAGATGGAGCACCTCACCTGGAGCCAGGTGGGCGACACCGGCTACTTCTTCCTGGACAAGGATGTCATGCTCACGACATGGAGGTATGTGAGCAGTCAGGGCAGGGTCCTGGTCAAGGACGGGCTCACGAAGTCCTCCGCCGACCCTGAGGGGCCGCTGTTCCCGCTGATCGAGGGGCGGACCAACACGGACTTCTACGCGGAGCTCAAGCGGCTGCTCGACCCGGCCAACGCCGGGCAGCTCACCGTCCTGCCGCAGCCCGTGCCGGCCAACGGCGACCAGCAGAACGAGGTGCCCGACGACGGTGCCAGCGAGCCGGTGCCGGACGACTCGACGAACGACGGCTCCGAGCCGACCCCGTACCCGTCGTCCACGTGACGCCGCCCGGTCCTGTCCTCGCCTCGTCTCGCCTCGCAAGGGAGTAGAACATCGTGAAGAGCTCGCGCAGACTCATGGCCGTCGTGGCGGTGTCCGCGGCCCTCGCCCTGAGCGTGCCGTTCACCGCGCACGCCGGCCACGACGACAACGGAACCGACCCGGACAACCGGAACCAGGCGGTCAAGGGGTTCAGCCTCACCACCAACGGCACCAAGGCGATGAACCACGGCAAGAGCCAGCTGGAGAGAAGTGTCATCACCACGTCGTGGGGCGGCGGTGACATCGAGGTCTACGACTCCAATTACGGCGACAACGGCTGGCACGGGAAGGCCGACTGCACCGACTGGAACGCGCTGTGGACGTCCTGCGACATCATGCGGGTGCGTTTCAACACCTACCAGTACAAGACGGCGTCCCAATGGAAGAGCCTGGGCTGCCACGAATTCGGCCACACCGGGGACCTCGGCCACCGCAGCAGGAGCAATGACACGGACAACAATTCGTGCATGCGCGTGGAGATCTGGCCGCAGTACTACGACCAGCACGACCTGAACGCCATTAAGGCGGGTACGTGATGTCGAAGGTATTGTGGGTCGTCAGCTGTGCCGCCGTCGCCGCCGCCGCATTCTTCGCGGTCACCTGGATGCGCACGGGCGGGGAAGGCGTCGATGTGGACGCCTTCCGGAAAACAGCCGCGGCGACGGAATTCTGCGAGGAGGCCGCGCCGCTCGACCTCTCCCATGCGGAGGAACTGACTCCGCACGATCGCCGGCACGTCATCCAGGACCTCCAGGCCATGGCGCCCGGCGGCATCGTCGAGGAGTTCGACCGGCTCCTGGAGTGGTACGCGCACCCCGAGGAGGACGAGCGGGACAGGTCGAAGCAGGCCAGCGTCCGCGTCGGCGAGTTCATCGAGCGGAGCTGCGACGACATCAACATCGGAGGAATCCGCGCCTAGCGGTCACCGACGGTCGCTGAAGGTCACCGGCGGTCGCCCCGGGCCCACGGCCCCGGCGGCCGCCGGACACCTACTGCACGACCGGCTTCCCCGAGAGCTCCACGCCCGCTTCCCGCAGCTCCTCCAGGGCCCGCTCGGTGGTCTCCTGGGCCACCCCGGCCGTGAGGTCGAGCAGGACGTGGGTGCGGAAGCCCTCCTTCGCGGCGTCCAGGGCCGTGGCGCGGACGCAGTGGTCCGTGGCGATGCCGACGACGTCGACCTCGGTGACCTCGCGCGAGCGGAGCCAGTCGGCCAGCTTCGTGCCGTTCTCGTCCGTGCCCTCGAAACCGCTGTACGCCGCCGCGTACGCCCCCTTGTCGAACACCGCGTCGATCGACCCGGAGGCGACCGCGGGGGCGAAGTTGGGATGGAAGCCGACGCCCTCCGTGCCGGCGACGCAGTGCGCGGGCCAGGAGCGGACGTAGTCGGGGTTGGTGGAGAAGTGCCCGCCGGGCGCGATGTGGTGGTCGCGGGTGGCCACCACGTGCTGGTAGCCGGACCCGCCCGCCTGTCCGATCAGCTCGGTGACGGCGGCGGCCACATCGGCACCGCCGGCCACCGCGAGGCTGCCCCCCTCGCAGAAGTCGTTCTGCACGTCTACGACGATCAAGGCGCGGCGCATGGTCGGTGTCCTTCGGCTATGAGGTCGGCAAGCCCGGCCGGTGAACTTCCGAGCCTATTGACTTGGGGGAGGAGACGGGAGGGGCACGGGTCGGCGCATCGCTGCACACCCGTTCGTGCGGGGCTGTCCGGCAGGCTCTAACTACCCGAAGGCTCCTGGACATACTCCGTCGGAATGACCGGCTCCCCGCGCGAGAGCTGCGTCGCCGACATCGGCAGGCCCCCGCGCGCCGCCGCGTGCCGGTCGCGCGCCGCGTCCAGCGGTTCGCGGGCCACGACCTCGCCGCCCTTGACCAGCTCCACCAGCAGCTGCCGGTCCGCGAGCGCGGCCGGCACCCGCCCGGTGCCGATCACCTCGGCCTCGGCGACCCCGTAGGAGTCCAGCCGCCGCGCGGCCCACTTGCGCCCGCCCACCGACGTCTTGCCGCCGCTGGACTTCTTCGCCACCGGCACCAGCGGCGCCTTCGGGTCGGCGGACTCGGCCCGCGCGACGAGCTTGTAGACCATGGAGGAGGTCGGGTGGCCGGAGCCGGTCACCAGCTGCGTGCCGACGCCGTAGGCGTCCACGGGCGCCGCCGCCAGCGAGGCGATCGCGTACTCGTCCAGGTCCGAGGTCACGATGATCTTCGTGTCCGTCGCGCCCAGCTCGTCCAGCTGCTGCCGCACCCGGTGCGCCACCAGCAGCAGGTCGCCGGAGTCGATCCGCACCGCTCCCAGCTCGGTCCCGGCGACCTCGACGGCCGTCCGGACCGCCTCGGCGACGTCGTAGGTGTCCACCAGCAGTGTGGTGCCCCGGCCCAGCGTGTTCACCTGCGCCTGGAAGGCGTCCCGCTCGCTGTCGTGCAGCAGGGTGAAGGCGTGCGCGGAGGTGCCGACGGTGGGGATGCCGTAGCGGAAGCCGGCGGCGAGGTCGGAGGTGGTGGAGAAGCCACCGACGTACGCGGCCCGGGAGGCCGCCACGGCCGCCAGTTCGTGGGTGCGCCGGGCGCCCATCTCGATCAGCGGCCGGTCGCCCGCGGCGGCCGACATCCGCGAGGCGGCCGCGGCGATCGCCGAGTCGTGGTTGAGGATCGACAGGATCACGGTCTCCAGCAGCACGCACTCGGCGAAGGTGCCCTCCACCCGCATGATCGGCGAGCCCGGGAAGTACACCTCGCCCTCGGGGTAGCCCCAGATGTCCCCGCTGAAGCGGTAGCCGGCGAGCCAGTCCAGGGTCTGCTCGTCGACGATCTCCCGCTCGCGCAGGAAGTCGAGGACGCCCGCGTCGAAGCGGAAGTTCTCCACCGCGTCCAGCACGCGCCCGGTGCCCGCCACGACGCCGTAGCGGCGCCCGTTCGGCAGCCGCCGGGTGAAGACCTCGAACACGCTGCGCCGCTCGGCCGTGCCCGCCTTGAGGGCGCCTTGCAGCATGGTCAGCTCGTACTGGTCCGTGAAGAGCGCCGTCGAGGGAACATCCACCGGCAGCCCAAGGTCCGCTGTGTTCATGGTGAGGAGCGTACCCCCATTTCGTCAATCTGACGATTGCGTCTCCGGGAGACGCGATCGCCTTACTGCCAGGCCCGTTTGTGCGACTACCCCCCTCGGGTGGCAGCATGGGCAGTGTGACGTCACCCGCGCCCCTGGAGATCGAACGCACCGAGTCGGCGGAGGAGGTCTTCGCCGTACCCGAGCCGGACGTCCCCTGGGTCACCATCGTCCACAACGACCCGGTCAACCTCATGAGCTACGTGACGTACGTCTTCCAGACGTACTTCGGCTACTCCAAGGACAAGGCCACCAAGCTCATGCTCGACGTCCACCACAAGGGCCGGGCGGTCGTCTCCAGCGGCAGCCGCGAGGAGATGGAACGCGATGTGCAGGCCATGCACGGCTACGGCCTGTGGGCCACCCTCCAGCAGGACCGCAAGTAGCCAGCAGCCCGCCCAGCAGTGAAAAGGCGTTCATGCCCGGAACCTTCGAACCGCTTCCCGGCGGCGGCGCGGCCGTCGCCCTCGACGACGTCGAGATCTCCATCATCCGGTCGCTGGCCGTCCAGCTCCTGGAGCTGATCGGCCCCGGCCCCGCCGCGGACGCCCCGGACGACCCGCTCGCCGGGCTGTTCGCGGAGGGCCCGAGCGAGCCGCCCACCGACCCGGTGCTCAAGCGGCTCTTCCCGGACGCCTACAGCGACCCCGAGCAGCCCGCCTCGCCCCGGGACGCCGAGGAGCAGCGGGCCTACTCCGCCGAGTTCCGCCGCTACACCGAGAACGACCTGCGGGCCGGCAAGCGGGACAACGCCCTCGCGGTGATCCGCTCCCTGGACGCGCTCGCCTCGGCCGCGGCCGGCGAGGGCGGAGCGGTGCTGAAGCTGTCGCCGGCGGAGTCCCAGCAGTGGCTCGGCGCGCTGAACGACCTGCGCCTCGCGATCGGCTCCCGCCTGGAGATCACCGACGAGGAGGACACCGACCTCCTGTACCGGCTCCCGGACGAGGACCCGCGCAAGCCGATGGTGATGGCCTACCTGTGGCTGGGTGGACTCCAGGAGACGCTGGTCGGAACGCTTATGTCCTGATCCGTGTGGATTTCGTGACCGCCGGGTGGCTCTTCGGTGTTCGCTCAGAGGACACTCAAATCCGGATAACGATCGCGTCACCGCACCCGCCTTCTATGGCCTCTTCGGGTGCGCTTTGTCCAAATTTTCCTGTGCGGTGCGCCACATCGCGCCTCTGTGATCAGTATTGCGGCCGTGATAAATCTTCACGACCGCCCGGCGAGCACCACCCGAATGTTCGGCCGGGTGCGCCACCGAGCCGGCAACCGCCGGCCAGGCACGAGCGGGCTCCCGAGATCCGCTCAGCTCCATCAATCCGGGGGGATCGAGACCCGATCCGAGGCCGACGAGAGGCCCGGGTCGGCATGGAGAAAGGCGCACCACACATGACCTCTGCGCAGGTCGACACGGACACCGTGCCCGAAGAGGGGTACGAGCGCGGACTCGGCAGCCGCCAAGTCCAGATGATCGCGATCGGCGGCGCCATCGGCGTCGGCCTGTTCATGGGTGCCGGAGCGAACATCGCCAAGGCAGGCCCCAGCATCATCCTCATGTACGCCCTCGCGGGCGTCGTCATCTTCTTCATCATGCGGGCCCTGGGCGAACTGCTCCTCTACCGGCCCGTCTCCGGCTCCTTCGCCGAGTACGCCCGCGAGTTCCTCGGCCCGTTCTTCGGGTTCGTCACGGGCTGGACGTACTGGCTCATGTGGGTGGTCACCGGCATGGCCGAGCTCACGGCCGCCGCGATCTACATCCACTTCTGGTTCCCGGAGATCCCGCAGTGGGTCAGCGCCCTGGTGTTCCTGGTGGTGCTCTTCGGCGTCAACCTGATCTCCGTCAAGATCTTCGGCGAGGTCGAGTTCTGGTTCTCGATGATCAAGGTCACGGCCATCATCGGCATGATCGTCATCGGCCTCGGCGTGCTCACCCTCGGCTTCTCCGACGCCGGTGACACCGCCACCGTCTCCAACCTCTGGGCGCACGACGGCTTCTTCCCGAACGGCATCGGCTCCAGCCTGATGACCCTCCAGGGCGTCATGTTCGCCTACCTCGCCGTCGAGCTCGTCGGCGTCACCGCGGGCGAGTCCGAGAACCCCGAGAAGACCCTGCCCAAGGCCATCAACACCCTGCCCTGGCGCATCATCGTCTTCTACGTCGGTGCCCTGCTGGTGATCCTCTCCGTCGTGAAGTGGACCGAGTTCTCCGCGGGCGAGAGCCCCTTCGTCCACGCCTTCGGCGAGATCGGCATCCCGCTCGCCGCGGGCATCGTCAACTTCGTGGTGCTCACCGCGGCCCTGTCGTCCTGCAACTCGGGCATGTACTCCACCGGCCGCATGCTGCGCGACCTGGCCGCCAACAGCGAGGCCCCGCAGGCGTTCGGCAAGCTCAACGCCCGCAAGACGCCCGCCGTCGGCATCACGGTCTCCGTGGCCCTCATGGGCATCGGCGTCGTCCTGAACTACGTCGTCCCGGAGAAGGCGTTCCTCTACGTCACCTCCGTCGCCACCGCGGCCGGCATCTGGACCTGGATGATGATCCTCGTCAGCCACATCCGCTACCGCGCCGCGGTCGACGCGGGCCGGCTGCGCGCCTCGTCCTTCCCCGCCCCCGGCGGAGCGCTCTTCAGCTGGGTCGCTCTCCTCTTCCTCGTCGGCGTGACCTGCATGATCGCCTACGACAAGGACGCCCGGATCTGCCTGTACGTCGCGGCCGGCTGGGCCGTCGCCCTCGGCATCGGCTGGGCGGTCCTCAAGAGCCGCAACCCGCAGATCGCCGAGCGCCGCGACGCGGAGTTCGAGAAGGTCGGCTGACGGGCCTGCCGACGCCCAGCCGCAGGGAGTTCTCGTGGCACTCCCTGCGGCTGCCGCTCAGGGCGTCCGGCATGTGGGCCGTTCCGTACCAACCCTCGGTACGGAACGGCCCTTCTGCTTATCCTGACGAGCATGCTGACCATCACCCAGGCCCTCGTCGACCAGATCGTCGCCCACGCCCGCAAGGACCACCCCGACGAGGCGTGCGGCGTCGTCGCGGGCCCGGCGGGCTCGGACCGCCCCGAGCGCTTCATCCCCATGCTGAACGCGGCCATGTCGCCCACGTTCTACGAGTTCGACTCCGGCGACCTGCTCAAGCTCTACCGCGAGATGGACGACCGCGACGAGGAGCCCGTGGTCATCTACCACTCCCACACGGCCACCGAGGCCTACCCCTCGCGCACCGACATCTCCTACGCGAACGAGCCCGGCGCGCACTACGTCCTGGTCTCCACCGCCGACACCGACGGCGCCGGCGAGTTCCAGTTCCGCTCCTTCCGGATCGTCGAGGGCGAGGTCACCGAGGAGGAGGTCACCGTCGTCGAGACGTACTGAGCAGGCCCTGGAGCCGGAAATCTCGACATGCGGATGAATATCGTCCGAAGTGTGGGATCACACTCCGGAGGCCCGACCGGGAATCGATACGATGAGCCCATGGTTTTCCACGACGTGAGCGAAAAGACGCCGGGCGATCTGCTCGTGGCGCGGCTGCACGTCGACCTGTGCAGGCTCGCCAGCGCCATCTGTTGACGCAGCACCCTGCCGCCGTACGGCCGTGAGCCGCGGCGAAACGCTCCCTCTGCGTACGACCACGCAAGCCCGCGCCGCCGCGCGCCACCAACCGACGACACCTTCCGACAGGAGCCCTGAGCCATGGCCATCGAGGTCCGCATCCCGACCATCCTCCGCCAGTACACCGACGGCCAGAAGGCGGTGGAGGGCACCGGGGACACCCTCGCCGAGCTGTTCACCGACCTCGAGACCCGGCATGCGGGCATCCAGGCCCGCATCGTGGACGGCGACCAGCTGCGCCGCTTCGTCAACGTCTACCTGAACGACGAGGACGTCCGCTTCCTCGACGGCATCAACACCAAGCTGTCGGACGGCGACAACGTCACGATCCTGCCGGCCGTGGCCGGCGGCATGGTCTGATCACCGATGCGCTACGACTCACCCCTGGCCGCGGTCGGCAACACCCCCCTGGTGCGCCTGCCGCGGCTGTCGCCGTCCCCCGACGTCCGCATCTGGGCGAAGCTGGAGGACCGCAACCCGACCGGCTCGGTCAAGGACCGCCCGGCCCTGCACATGATCGAGCAGGCGGAGAAGGACGGCCGCCTCACCCCGGGCTGCACGATCCTGGAGCCCACCTCGGGCAACACCGGCATCTCCCTGGCCATGGCGGCGAAGCTCAAGGGCTACCGCATCGTGTGCGTGATGCCCGAGAACACCTCGCAGGAACGCCGTGACCTGCTGGCCATGTGGGGCGCCGAGATCATCTCCTCCCCGGCCGCGGGCGGCTCCAACACCGCCGTGCGCGTCGCCAAGGAACTCTCGGCGGAGCACCCGGACTGGGTGATGCTCTACCAGTACGGCAACCCGGACAACGCGGGCGCCCACTACGCGACCACGGGCCCCGAGATCCTCGCCGACCTGCCCTCCGTCACGCACTTCGTGGCGGGCCTCGGCACCACCGGCACGCTCATGGGCGTGGGCCGCTTCCTGCGCGAGCACAAGCCGGACATCCAGATCGTCGCGGCCGAACCGCGCTACGACGACCTCGTCTACGGCCTGCGCAACCTGGACGAGGGCTTCGTGCCCGAGCTGTACGACGCGTCCGTCCTCACCAGCCGCTTCTCGGTCGGCTCGGCCGACGCGGTCACCCGTACCCGCGAACTGCTCCAGCAGGAGGGCATCTTCGCCGGTGTTTCGACGGGCGCCGCGCTGCACGCCGCGATCGGCGTCGGCAGGAAGGCCGTGAAGGCCGGGGAGCCCGCCGACATCGTGTTCGTCGTCGCCGACGGCGGCTGGAAGTACCTGTCGACCGGCGTCTACACGGCGGCCACGACCGAGGAGGCCATCGAGACGCTCCAGGGCCAGCTCTGGGCGTAGCCGGCGGCGAGAGCGGACGACGAGAACCGACAAGAAGGGCTGGGGCCGCGATCCCAGCCCTTTTTGCTGCTCACCCCGCCAGGTACCGCACCTGGTCCCACAGCGCGGGATCCACCACCCCGACCCGCCGCCGGAAGCCCCACACCGGTACCTCGCGCAGCTCGTCCGTCTCGAGGAAGCTCGCGCGGCCCTGCGTGTCGCCTACCGAGCCCGGGGGGAGCGGGATGACGCCGGTGCGCGCGTCACGGAAGCGGGTGGTGATCTTCGCGACGGTGGCCCGCTCGCCGCGCACCGCCAGCACCAGGCAGGGCCGGTCCTTCGTGCGGGCCTCGTCCTCGTAGGGGACGTCCGCCCACCAGATCTCCGCCGGCTGCGGTCGTCCCGTCACCGTGCCCGGTGCCGTCACCGCGGCCCGCCGCTCCCGCCACCGCCGACCGCGCCCCCAGCCGTCGACGAGCGTGGCGACGAGCGCGAGCAGTACCACCGCGGCGAGCGCCAGCCACCAGGACGTGTCCATACTGAGACGTTACCGGCGCCATCCCTCCAGCGCGCCCCCCTCGCGAGGATCACCCCCGGGCCTGCCAGCCGAACCGGTGACAGCACAGGTGAGTTCGCCCACAACAGCCCTTGGCGGAGGAGCTACCGGAGGTTTTGCGCCTTACGCTCGACGAACCGCACGACCCCCGACGCCCCTATCAGACTTATCCCGCCAGCGGAGGTTTCTGCTTCATGAAGCTCACCGTCGTCGGCTGCTCGGGGTCGTTCCCGTCCGCGGAATCGGCCTGCTCGAGCTACCTCGTCGAGGCCGACGGCTTCCGGCTGCTTCTCGACATGGGCAACGGTGCCCTGGGCGAGCTGCAGCGCCACTGCGGTCTCTACGACCTCGACGCGATCTTCCTCAGCCACCTGCACGCCGACCACTGCATCGACATGTGCGCGTACTTCGTCGCGCGCTACTACCGCCACGACGGCGGCCGCTGCGACCCGCTCCCCGTCTACGGACCCGAGGGCACGGAACACCGGCTGACCACCGCCTACGCGGACACCCCCTCCGCCTCGTCCATGAGCGAGGTCTTCGACTTCCACACGGTCAAGCCGTCCACCTTCGAGATCGGCCCCTTCACGGTTCACACCGAGCGGGTGGCCCACCCCGTGGAGGCGTACGGCATCCGCGTCGAACACGACGGCAAGGTCCTCACGTACTCCGGCGACACCGGCGTGACCCCGGCCCTGGACGAACTCGCCCGGGACGCCGACCTGTTCCTGTGCGAGGCGGCGTTCACGCACGGCAAGGAGAACATCCCCGACCTGCACCTCAACGGCCGCGAGGCGGGGGAGACGGCGGCCCGGGCCGGCGCCCGCCGCCTGGTCCTCACCCACATCCCGCCGTGGACGGACCCCCGGGTCAACCTGGACGACGCCCGCGAGGTCTACGACGGTCCCGTGGAGCTCGCCGCACCCCGGCAGACGTACGAGATCTGAACGATCCAGACGCCCGAAGGCCCCGGAACCGAGCGGTTCCGGGGCCTTCGGCGCTCCAGCGGACTACTTGGCCTCCGCCTTCTGCAGCTCGGCGAGCTCCTCGTCGGACTCCCGGCCGGGCGTCGGCAGGTTGAACTTGGTGATCGCGAAGCGGAACACCGCGTAGTAGACCGCCGCGAAGCACAGACCGACCAGGGCCAGGCCCCACGGGTTGGTCGCGATGCCCAGGTTCAGGAAGAAGTCCACCGCGCCGGCCGAGAAGCCGAAGCCGTCCTTCATGCCGAGCGCCCAGGTCAGCGCCATGGAGACACCGGTGAGGACGGCGTGGATCGCGTACAGGACCGGCGCGATGAACATGAACGTGAACTCGATGGGCTCGGTGACACCGGTGACGAAGGACGTCAGCGCGAGGGAGAACATCATGCCGCCGACGACCTTGCGGCGCTCCGGCCGGGCGCAGTGCACGATCGCCAGGCACGCGGCGGGCAGGGCGAACATCATGATCGGGAAGAAGCCGGTCATGAACTGCCCGGCGCTCGGGTCACCGGCCAGGAAGCGGGCGATGTCGCCGCTCTTGCCCTCGTAGGTACCGGCCTGGAACCAGGGGAAGGAGTTCAGCAGGTGGTGCATGCCGATCGGGATCAGCGCACGGTTGGCGACACCGAAGATGCCCGCGCCGACCGCGCCGGAGCCGACCAGCCACTCACCGAAGTTGTGCAGGGCCGTGCCGAGGACCGGCCAGATGTAGCCGAAGACGATGCCGATGACCAGACCCGCGAAGGCGGACAGGATCGGCACCAGGCGGCGGCCGCCGAAGAAGCCCGCCCAGTCGGGCAGCTTGGTGCGGTAGAACCGCTGGTAGAGCAGGGCGACGACGAGGCCCATCACCACACCGCCGAGCACCTTGGCGTCCACCGGCGCGTCCGTCATCACGATCTTGCCGTCGACGACCTTCGCCACCTGCGGCAGGTTCTTGTCGGTGAACGTCGCGAGCACGTTCTTGAAGACGAGGTAACCGACCACGGCCGCCAGGGCGGTGGAGCCGTCCGACTTCTTGGCGAAGCCGATCGCGATGCCCACGGCGAACAGCAGGGCCATGTTGTCGAGGATCGCGTTGCCGCCGGCCGCCATGAAACCGGCGATCTTGGTGATGAACGCGGGGAACGACTCGCGCCCGAGCATGTCGGTGTTGCCGAGGCGGACCAGCAGGGCGGCGGCGGGCAGCACGGCGACGGGCAGCATGAGGCTGCGGCCGATCCGCTGCAGGACGGCCATCACGGCCGACCCTTTGCTCGGGCTCGCGGGCGCGGCGGTGTCTGTGGACATGAACTTCCTCCAGGGGGCACGGCGCCGCCCAGGAAGAATGCGACGGGGGACGGCGGCGTCTCAAAGAAAGGGGAACGCGGTCTCCACCGCGCGGCCTCCACCAGGGAGTGGTGTAGACCAGTTGTAGCACGGTAGGCCGAACGAGTGGAACCCGCCAATTCCGCCCGCCGCGACGATCACGCCTTGGCGCTGTCCTCGACGTCCTCCGCGGGCTCCCGCCCCGGAGTCCTCAGGTCGAACCGCGTGACTGCCGCAGCACCGTGAAGTACACGAGGAACCCGGTCACCGCCGCCAGCGCCGTCGAACCGTCCGCCTTCCTCGCCATCCCGATCGCGACGCCCACGCAGAACAGCAGCGGCAGCCCCAGCGAACCGTCCAGCAGCGCCCCGCCCGCGCCCACCATCACCTTCGAGACGTTCGTCCAGCCCAGACCGTCGTCCCCGAACACATCCGGCTGCCCCAGCCGGTTCAGGATCCCCGCCGCCGGCAGCACCGCGATCGGCAACTGCAAACTGCGGCCCATCTTCTGCAACCCTTGGAACAGCCGGTTCCAGCGAGCGCGGGCGGGGCGGGCCGCGGCCTCGGCGCCGGCGCGACTGTCGGCACTCATTCCGGTCCCCTTTGTCGAGAGACGGGCTCGTGGTGTAGACCAGTCGTTCGACGGTCGCGCGAACGTGACGCCATCCTTCGGCACACACGACGAGACCGCTCGCGAAGATGGGCCAACTGTGGGTTACTGCGACAAAGCGGTTCGGATCAGGGAGAACGAACATGGCCACCAAGGCTGAGAAGATCGTTGCCGGGCTCGGCGGCATCGACAACATCGAAGAGGTCGAAGGCTGCATCACCCGCCTCCGCACCGAGGTCGTGGACCCCGCCAAGGTCGACGAAACCGCCCTCAAGGCCGCCGGCGCCCACGGCGTCGTCAAGATGGGCAGCGCCATCCAGGTCGTCATCGGCACCGACGCCGACCCCATCGCGGCGGAGATCGAAGACATGATGTGAAGCGCGGGGATCGTCCCGGGCTTCACCCCTGACGGACCCTGACGCCACCTGCACGGGCCCCTCCCCACCGCGGGAGGGGCCCGTTCCGCACGGACGGATAGGCTCAGCGCCATGTCTCGAATCGACGGCCGCACCCCCCAGCAACTCCGCCCCATCACCATCGAGCGCGGCTGGAGCAAGCACGCCGAAGGCTCCGTCCTCGTCTCCTTCGGCGACACCAAGGTCTTCTGCACCGCCTCCGTCACCGAAGGCGTCCCGCGCTGGCGCAAGGGCAGCGGCGAAGGCTGGGTCACCGCCGAATACTCCATGCTGCCCCGCTCCACCAACACCCGCGGCGACCGCGAGTCCGTCAAGGGCCGCATCGGCGGACGCACCCACGAGATCAGCCGCCTCATCGGCCGCTCCCTGCGCGCCGTCATCGACTACAAGGCCCTCGGCGAGAACACCATCGTCCTCGACTGCGACGTCCTCCAGGCCGACGGCGGCACGCGCACGGCGGCCATCACGGGCGCCTACGTGGCGCTGGCGGACGCCGTCGCCTGGGCCCAGCGCAAGAAGCTCATCAAGGCCGGCCGCCAGCCGCTCACCGGCACCGTCTCCGCCGTCTCCGTCGGCATCGTCGGCGGCGTCCCCCTCCTCGACCTCTGCTACGAGGAAGACGTCAAGGCCGAGACCGACATGAACGTCGTCTGCACCGGCGACGGCCGCTTCGTCGAGGTCCAGGGCACCGCCGAGGCCGAACCCTTCGCCCGCGACGAGCTCAACGCCCTCCTCGACCTCGCCGTCGCCGGCTGCGCCGAGCTCACCGCCCACCAGCGCACCGCCCTTGATACCGTCCTCGAAAAGTAAAGGGCGCACCAAGACGGGTGCTCGGCGCGGGCAACCGCGCCGAGCACACTCGCGTCTGAAGGAGTACGGGCGCACGGCTCATCCCTGTGCGCCCGGCCAGCCACACGGGCCCGACCGGCCCGACCGAACGAGAGGGACCGTTCCATGGCCGCGAGCCGCCGACGCCGCACCGCAGCCGTCGCCGCCACCCTGGCGGCCGTCGCGCTGACCGCCGGACTCACCACCGGCTGCGCCGCCGTCGACAAGGCGCTGGACTGCGTCCAGACCGCCGACGCCATCGCCGACAGCGTCACGGAACTCCAGCAGGCCGTGGACAACGCGTCGAACGACCCGACGCAGATCGACGAGTCCATCCAGTCCATCGGCGACAACCTGGACAAGATCGGCGACAAGACGGACAACGCCGACCTGGACAAGGCGACCCAGGACATGCGCAAGGCTCTGGTCGAGGTCCAGGGGGCCGTCGAGAACGGCGACAAGACACCTGACATCAGCGGCGTCACGGACGCGGCCGGCGAACTGACCAAGGTCTGCACGCCGTAGCGCCGCGCCGGCTGGTCCGCGCTGCTCGTCTGCCGGGTGACTGGCGGCGGGTGCGTGCGGTTGCGCGGGGGCTGGTCGCGCAGTTCCCCGCGCCCCTGACGGGGCCCCATACCCTTGGGGCCATGAGTCGCCTGATCCTCGCCACCCGTAACGCCGGAAAGATCACCGAGCTTCGCGCGATCCTCGCCGAAGCCGGGCTGCCGCACGAACTCGTCGGGGCCGATGCCTACCCCGACATCCCCGACGTCAAGGAAACCGGCGTCACCTTCGCCGAGAACGCCCTGCTCAAGGCCCACGCCCTGGCCCAGGCGACCGGCCTGCCCGCCGTCGCCGACGACTCCGGCCTCTGCGTCGACGTCCTCAACGGCGCGCCCGGCATCTTCTCCGCGCGCTGGTCCGGCCGCCACGGCGACGACAAGGCCAACCTGGACCTGCTCCTCGCCCAGCTCTCGGACATCGCCGACGAACACCGCGGCGCCCACTTCGCCTGCGCGGCGGCCCTGGCGCTGCCCGACGGCACGGAGCGGGTGGTCGAGGGACAGCTGCGCGGCACCCTGCGCCACCAGCCCGCAGGCACCGGCGGCTTCGGCTACGACCCGATCCTCCAGCCGGAGGGCGAAAGCCGCACCTGCGCGGAACTGACCCCCCAGGAGAAGAACGCGATCAGCCACCGGGGGAAGGCGTTCCGGGCGTTGGTGCCGGTGGTTCGGGAGCTGTTGGGCTGAAAGGGACAGCCCCGCACCTCGAATCGAAGGTGCGGGGCTGTGCCCTCTCTGGTACGCCCGGTCGGATTCGAACCGACAGACACGACCACCTAAAGATCGCCGCTCAGCCGTTGGCGTACGGGCGCCAGCAGGTTTCTACTCTACTGGGCGAGATTATGTCGCCGCTGCCCTCCCCGACACCAGGTGCTCGTGACGGCGTGGCAGTTGGGGCACAGCAAGCGCAGATTCTCCAGCCGGTCGTCGCTCCGGTCCCCGTTGATGTGATCGACCTCCAGAGTCAAGGGCTTGCCGAGCCACTCGGGGCCGATCCCGCAGTCCGCGCACTCTTCGGGTACCCCCACTTCCTGAAGCGCCCGGCGCAACACGACCGCGCGGGTACGGCGCGTGCCTGCATGCTTCACCAGGATGTCCTCAGGACGTCTGGCCGAGGCCGGGCGAGACTTCCCGCGCTGGTGGGCCTGTCCCAGAAAGTGCTCCGTGCTGAGCTGGTCCTCGGCGATCCACTGACGCAGCTGCGCACGCTGCGTGCCACTGCCCGAGCGCCCCAGGCGGCGCAGCACCTCTGCAAGCGAGATGGATTCGGCGACCGCGACACGAAGTTCCTCGGGGGTGGGCCGTGCTTGCCGACTGTTCACGAGGCACGCCCCTTGCCGCGCCCTCGGTACCTGTCCGTCGTCGCATGGCAGTTGGGGCACAGGAATCGAAGGTTCTCGATCCGGTTGTCCCTCCACCGGCCGTTGATGTGGTCGACCTCCAGGGGAAGCGGGCGGCCCCGCCAGACTGCCTCTGTGCCGCACAGAGCGCATCGCTCCGCAACTCCCGAGGCCGTCATCGCCCACTTGAGGCGGTCACTCGGAATGCGCCGGGCCCGATCGGCCGGCTGCTCGACGAGGAAGGCCTCCGGGGTCCGCGGACGCCAGGGTTTCCCGCGCCTCGTCGGTACGCGGAAGTGCGATGTGTCGATTCCGTACGCCTTGATCCGACGGCTGATGTGCGTGTGATGTCCGCCCACCACCTCGAGCCCGAGATGCCGCAGTACCTCGCACATGTTCGTCGAGGCCGCGACCGCCCGCTCAAGGACGTCCTTCGTCCACTTCACCCCCTCCCTCTCGAAGTGCGACACATCCACCCCGAGTCTCTTCATCCGCCCGAAGACATACCGCCGCGTGGAACTCCCCGGATCCACCCCCAGCCGCCCCAACGCCTCAGACAACGTCCGAGCCCCCCGGGCAGCCTCCTCCAGCCGCTCCCTGGTGTACGCACTCGCCCCCACGAGCCCCTCCGTCATTCGACCCTCGATCACCTATTCGTGATCCGCACGGAATAACGAACCAGTAGTCGGACAGTCACGCACGGAATACGGAACGGCCCGTACCGGATTTCCGGTACGGGCCGTGTCAGGAAGTGGCGCGGGGCCTCAGATCCCCAGATCCTTGATGATCTTGGCCACGTGGCCCGTCGCCTTGACGTTGTACAGGGCCCGTTCGACCTTGCCGTCCTCGTCCACGATCACCGTGGAGCGGATGACGCCCACGACCGTCTTGCCGTACAGCTTCTTCTCGCCGAAGGCGCCGTAGGACTCCAGGACCTGCTTGTCCGGGTCGGCCAGCAGCGTGACCTTCAGGGACTCCTTGTCCCGGAACTTCGCCAGTTTCTCCGGCTTGTCGGGGGAGATGCCGATGACCTCGTAACCCGCGCCGGCCAGCAGCTCCAGGTTGTCCGTGAAGTCGCAGGCCTGCTTCGTGCAGCCGGGGGTGAGGGCGGCCGGGTAGAAGTAGACGATGACCTTGCGGCCCTTGTGGTCCGACAGGGACACCTCGTTGCCGTCGGCGTCGGGCAGGGTGAAGGCGGGGGCCACGTCCCCCGGCTGGAGTCGCTCGCTCATCGGTCCAGCCTAACCGGGGGTCGACGCGGTGCGATGAGCCGTGGAGCTGACAGACTGTCCGGCACAGGCTTCACACCGACTTCGGAGGCGACACGGTGGCGGACACGGCGGACACCAGGACCCCGGCGCAGATCGAGGCGGACATTCGGCGCCGCCGCGAGACCCTGGCCGAGACCCTCGACGAGATCGGCGTGCGGGTGCACCCGAAGACGATCGTCGGGGACGCCAAGGCCCGGGTCGCGTCCAACATCGATCACACCCTCGGGCGGGCCTACGTGGAGATCAACAGGGCCGTCACCGATGTGCGGTCCCGGTTCGTGGACGAGGACGGGGCGCCGCGGCTGGAGCGGGTCGTGCCCGTCGCGCTCGTGGTCGTCGGCGTGGTGGGCCTGCTCGCGGTCGGCACGCGGCGGCGCAAGGGCTGACCCGACTGCGTACGTTCGCCGGGAAGACAGGTAGGTTTCAGGGCGTGAGCGCCAAGAGAAACGAGCACAGCACCCATCCCGACAAGCTGCCCATCCGGATGCTGCACGACCGCGTACTCGTGCGGCAGGACACCAGCGAGGGCGAGCGGCGTTCCGGTGGCGGCATCCTGATCCCCGCCACGGCGGCGGTCGGTCGGCGGCTGGCCTGGGCCGAGGTCGTCGCGGTGGGGCAGAACGTGCGGACCGTGGAGCCGGGCGACCGGGTTCTGTTCGATCCGGAGGACCGTGCCGAGGTCGAGGTGCGGGGCATCGCGTACGTGCTCATGCGCGAGCGCGACCTGCACGCCGTGGCCGCGGACCGGTTCGAGGGGTCGGAGGACTCGACGGGCCTGTACCTGTAGGGCGCGCGGTACGCGTGAAGGGGCCGGTGACCTGGGTCATCGGCCCCTTCGTGTGGTTTTGCTACGGTGGAACGACCCGACGAGACGCGCCGTACCGGGACGAAGGCAAAGACGACGCACCGACACCGTCAGCCCGTTTCCCGGAGGTGGCCGTCATGGCCTGGGTTCTGCTCGTCGTCGCTGGCCTGCTCGAGGTGGGGTGGTCCGTCGGCATGAAGTACACCGACGGCTTCACGCGCCCGCTGCCCAGTGTGCTCACCGGCGCCGGGATCGTCGCCAGCATGCTGCTGCTGTCGCAGGCCGCCAGGACTCTGCCCATCGGTACCGCCTACGGCGTGTGGGTGGGGATCGGGGCGGCCGGGGCGGCGGTGTTCGGCATGGTGGTGCTGGGGGAGCCGGCCACCGCCGCCCGGATCTTCTTCGTGTGCCTGCTGCTGGTCGCCGTGGTGGGGCTGAAGGCGACCTCGGGGCACTGACCTACTCGCGGCGCATGGTCTGCGGGACCACGCCCCAGTCGGGGCCCGTGGGGCCTTCGGAGTCGCCGCCTTCCGTGGTGCCGCCGTCGTTCGTGCCGCCGTCGGTCGTGCCCCCGTCGGTGGCGGTGCCGCCGTCGCCGGTGCCGCCGTCCGCGGTGCCGCCGCCGGTCGGGGACTCGCCGCCCGTGCCGCCGTCGCCGGTGCCGCCCTCGGTCTGGCCCTCGGTCTGGCCTGCGGGCGCGCTCGGGGTCTGGCCGGGCGTCTGGGTGCCGGTGTCCTGGTCGTCGCCCCCGGTCGTGCCGCCGTCGGTGGTGCCGGTGGTGGGGTCGGCCGGGGCCTCGGTGCCGGGGGCCTGCGAGACGTCGGAGCCCGGCTGGAGCCTCAGGTCGAAGTCCTTGACCGGCTTGCCCTTGAGGGCGTCGCGGGTGAACTGCGCCCAGATCTCCGCGGGCGGTCCGCCGCCGTTGATGCGCGGCAGGCCAAGGGCGTTGTACAGCGGCTTCTGGGCGGCGGTGACGGGGTCCTGGCCCATGACGGCGACGACCGTGGCGAGGTCGGGCGTGTAGCCGGCGAACCAGGCCGCCTTGTCCTCCTCGGCGGTGCCGGTCTTCCCGGCGGCGGGGCGGCCCGCGGCCTGGGCGGCGGAGGCCGTGCCGTTCTGGACGACGCTCTGCAGGACCGAGGTGGTGGTGTCGGCGGCCTCGCGGCTCACGGCCTGCCGGGTGCGCCGCTCGGGCAGCTCGATCGGGGTGCCCTCCTTGGCGACCTTCTCGACCATCGTGTACGTGCCGTGCCGGCCGTGGTTGGCGAGCGTGGCGTACGCCTCCGCCATGTCCAGGACGCTCGCGGTGGCCGTGCCGAGGGCGATGGCGGGGCCGTCGGCGAGGTCGGGGGTGGCTTCGGGGATGCCGAGGTCGATGGCGGTCTGCTTGACCTTCTGGGGGCCGACGTCGGCGGCCATCTGGGCGTAGACCGAGTTCACGGACTTGTCGGTGGCCTCGGTGACGGTGATGTCGCCGTAGGAGACCTGGTCCTCGTTCTCGGGGGCGTAGGGGTCGCCGGTCCAGCCCTGGACGGGGCGCTTGTTGGTGCCGTCGTAGATCGTGTTGGGGGTGATGACGCGGCCGTCCTGCGTCTCGGAGTGGTTCTCGACGGCCGCGGTGAACACGAACGGCTTGAAGGTGGAGCCGACCTGGAAGTCCCTGCGGGTGGCGTTCGGGGTGTACTGCTTGACGTAGTCGATGCCGTTGTACATCGCGACGACCTTGCCGGTCTTCGGGTCGACGGCGGCGCCGCCCGCGCGGACGTAGCGGTCGACCTTGTTGTTCTTCTTGTCCAGCTTGTCCATCAGCTTGTCGTTGACGGCCTTCACGAAGGCGTCCTGCTTGGGCTTCTGCAGGGTCGTCGTGATGCGGTAGCCGCCGGCGTCGAGCTGGCTCTCGTCGACGATCTTGTTCTGGATCAGGTAGTCCTTGACCGTCCGGACGATGTAGCCGCGCTGGCCGGACATGCCGGTGGAGAGGGTGGACTCCTTCGGCACCGGGAACTTCATCCCGGCGCGCTTCGACTCGCTGAGCCAGCCCTTCTTGACCATGCCGTCCAGGACGTAGTTCCAGCGGGACTCGGCGGCCCTGCGGTTCTCGGGGTGGGCGACGACGTCGTACTGGCTGGGCGCGTTGACCAGCGCGGCGAGGTAGGCGGCGCGGGCCGGGTCGAGGTCCTTGGCGTCCATGCCGTAGTAGGCCTGGGCGGCGGCCTGGATGCCGTAGGCGTTGCGGCCGAAGAAGCTGGTGTTGAGGTAGCCCTCGAGGATCTGGTCCTTGCTCTTCTCGCGGTCCAGCTTGATCGCGATGAAGAACTCCTTGGCCTTGCGCGTGACGGTCTGCTCCTGGCGCAGGTAGTAGTTCTTCACGTACTGCTGCGTGATCGTGGAGCCGGACTGCTTGCCCTTGCCGAGGGCGGTGTTCCAGGCGGCGCGGACCATGGCCTTGGGGTCGACGGCGGACTCCGTGTAGAAGTCGCGGTCCTCGGCGGCCAGGATGGCGTGCTGGGCGTCCTTGGAGATCTGCGCGAGGGTGACGTTCTCCCGGTTGACCTCGCCGTCGCGGGCGATCACGGAGCCGTCCGCGTACAGGTAGACGTTGGCCTGCTGGGTGGCGAGCGCGTTGGCGGGCGGGATCTTCACCAGTGAGTAGCCGAGGAAGAAGCCGCCGACCAGCAGGATGACGACGATGATGAAGCCGCCGAGCGTCATGCGCCAGGTCGGGATCATCCGGCGCCAGCCGGTCCGCTTCGGTTTCCCGGCCGCCTGGCCCTGAGGCGCGCCTTGGTCGCCGTCCGCCTGCGGCTCTCTCGGTGCCCAGCCCGGGTTCGGCTGCTGAGGCTCGTCACTCATGTCGTGCACGGACTCCGTTTCGCGTCGTACGTCGTTCCCGTACGTCTCTGCTCGCTCTTGCGCCCCTGTGATGAAGACTGTCCCATCCGGCGATCAGTTCCCTGATCGAGGGCTTCGCCGTGCCGGTCGTGCAGCCACGCCTGTTCGAGGTGCGTTCCCGCTTGCGCGAATTCCCCCGATTGGGGGGACGACCGAGATGCGACTGCTCGCACGCTCCGCCCTGGCCGGCACCGCCGCCACGCTGCTCGCCCTGGCCACGGGCGCCTCGGCCCACGCGGACGTCACGGATCGTACCGTCTGGGCCGGTGCGGACTCGCCCCGCGCCGCCCCCGGGTCCCGCGAAAACCCGTGGCAGGGCGGATCGTCGGCCCACTAGGCTCCTGCGCTTCGGTGCCGGTGGCGAGGAGGGCGGTGGATGTGGGCTCGGGACGGTTGTACGCGGCCGTCGCGGCGGGGGGCTTCAGGCGGTACGCGACCTATCGGGCGGCCATGCTGGCCGGGATCTTCACCAACACCGTCTTCGGTCTGATCCTCGTCTACACGTATGTCGCGCTGTGGGACGAGAGACCCCACCTCGGGGGGTACGACCAGGCGCAGGCCATCACCTATGTGTGGATCGGCCAGGCGCTGTTCAAGACGCTCGGCATCAGCGGCGGCGGCTTCGAGGACGAGCTGATGGAGCGCATCCGGACGGGGGACGTCGCCGTCGACCTGTACCGGCCCGCCGACCTCCAGCTGTGGTGGATGGCGGCCGACGGGGGCCGGGCCCTGTTCGAGCTGTTCGCGCGCGGCGTGCCGCCCTTCGTCATCGGGGCGCTGTTCTTCCCGCTGGCGCTGCCCGGGGACGTGGCGGCCTGGGCGGCGTTCCTGGTGGCGGTGGCGCTGGCCTGGGTGGTCGGTTTCGCCATCCGGTACCTGGTGGCGCTGTCGGCGTTCTGGCTGATCGACGGCACCGGGGTGGTGCAGATGTCGTGGTTCGTCGGGTGGTTCTGCTCGGGGATGATGCTGCCGCTGAACGTTTTCCCGGGCGTGTTCGGCGACGTCGTGCGGATGCTGCCCTGGTCGTCGGTCCTCCAGGCGCCGGCCGACGTCCTGCTCGGCGAGGCCGATCCGCTCGGCACGTACACCTTCCAGGCCGCCTGGGCGGTGGCGCTGCTGGCGGCCGGGCGGCTGCTGCAGTCGCTGGCGACGCGGCGGGTGGTGGTCCAGGGTGGCTGACACGGTGCGCGCGAGCGCGGTGCGCGAGAGTGCGGCGCCCGGCCTGCCCGGCCGGGTCCGGGAGGGGCTGCGCGCCTACGGGCTGATCGCCGTGATGTGGATCCGCTCCACGATGGCCTACCGCGCCTCCTTCGTCCTGACGACGTTCACCAACTTCGCGGTGACCGGCCTGGACTTCATCGCGATCCTGCTGATGTTCTCCAGCGTCGACGCGCTCGGCGGCTTCTCCCTGCCCGAGATCGCCTTCCTGTACGGCCTGTCCAGCCTGGCCTTCGGGCTCGCCGACCTGCTGATCGGGTCGATGGAGCGGTTGGGGCGCCGGGTGCGCGACGGCACGCTGGACACGCTGCTGGTGCGGCCCGCGCCGGTGCTGGCGCAGGTGGCCGCCGACCGCTTCGCCCTGCGCCGCCTGGGCCGGGTCACCCAGGGCGCGCTGGTGCTGGGATACGCGCTGACCACGCTGGACATCGACTGGACGGGGCCGAAGCTGCTGCTGATGCCGGTGATGGTGGTCAGCGGCGGAGCGATCTTCTGCTCGGTGTTCGTGGCGGGCGCGGCCTTCCAGTTCGTGGCGCAGGACGCCTCGGAGGTGCAGAACGCGTTCACGTACGGCGGGGCGACGCTGTTGCAGTACCCGCCGGCGGTGTTCGCGCAGGATCTGGTGCGCGGGGTGACGTTCGTGCTGCCGCTGGCCTTCGTCAACTGGCTGCCCGCGTCGTACGTGCTGGGGCGGCCGTATCCGCTGGACCTGCCGCGGTGGGTGGCGTTCGCGTCGCCGCTGGTGGCGGTGGCGTGCTGCGCGCTGGCCGGGGTGGCCTGGCGGGTGGGGCTTCGTTCGTACCGGAGTACTGGGAGTTGAGTTGACCGGTTCCGAGAGCGGGTTCATCGAACTCGACGGTGTCGAGAAGGTCTTCGAGGTGCGCAAGAAGACCGGCTTCATGAAGCGGGAGCGGCGGCGGGTGCGGGCCGTCGACTCGATCTCCTTCCGCGTGGCACGCGGTGAGATGGTCGGCTACATCGGCCCGAACGGCGCCGGCAAGTCGACCACGATCAAGATGCTGACCGGCATCCTCACACCGAGCGCCGGCCGGCTCCGGGTCGCCGGCATCGACCCCTCCCGCGACCGAAGACGGCTCGCGCACCGCATCGGCGTGGTGTTCGGGCAGCGTACGACGCTGTGGTGGGACCTGCCGCTGGTCGACTCCTACCGGCTGATGCACCGCATGTACCGGATCCCGGACGCCCGTTACCGCGAGAACCTCGACCGGCTGGTCGAACTCCTCGACCTGGGCGAGCTGCTGGACGTGCCGGTGCGGCAGCTCTCGCTTGGGCAGCGGATGCGCGGCGACATCGCGGCGGCGCTGCTGCACGACCCGGAGGTGCTGTACCTCGACGAGCCGACCATCGGGCTCGACGTCGTCTCCAAGGCCAGGGTGCGGGAGTTCCTGCGGGAGTTGAACGCCGAGCGCGGTACGACGGTCCTGCTGACCACGCACGACCTCCAGGACATCGAGCAGTTGTGCAAGCGGGTGATGGTCATCGACCACGGGCGGCTGATGTACGACGGGCCGCTCGCCGGGCTGCACGAGGCGGGGGAGAGCGAGCGGACGCTGGTGGTGGACCTGGAGCGCGAACTGCCCCCGATCGAGGCGCCGGCGCCCGCGCGGGTCGTCCGGGTGGACGGTCCGCGGCAGTGGCTGGCGTTCCCGGCCGCGGAGTCGGCGGCTCCGCTGGTGGCGCGGATCGCGGCGGAGTATCCGCTGGTCGACCTGTCGGTGCGGGAGCCGGACATCGAGGCGGTGATCGCCAAGATGTACGCCGAACAGGCCGACCGCGCGGTCTCGTAGCCCCCGGCAGGGTGAACTCGTAGGCTGCTGTGTATGACCGACGACGCAGTCCCGGACCTCCGCGCCTCCGACGCCGACCGCGAACGGGTCGCCGACATCCTGCGGGACGCTCTCGCGGAGGGCCGTCTCGACATGGCGGAGTTCGAGGAGCGGCTGGACGCGACGTACCGGGCGCGGACGTACGGGGAGCTGGCGCCGATCACCCGGGACCTGCCGGCCGCCGGCGTCACCGCGCCGGTGGTCTCGCTGAGCAAGGACCCCGCCAACGGATCGGACTGGTCCGGGCGGATCGTCGGCGGTGAGGGCTCCTCCACGTGGGCCGTGGCCGTGATGGCCGGTTTCCAGCGCAAGGGGCACTGGACGGTGCCCCGGAGGTTCACCTGCTTCGCCTTCTGCGGCGGCGGGGAGCTCGACCTGCGCGAGGCGAACTTCACGGAGCGCGAGGTCGAGATCAACGCGATCGCGATCATGGGCGGGGTGGACGTCATCGTGCCGCCCGGGGTCGAGGTCGTCGTGCGCGGCATCGGCATCATGGGCGGATTCGACCACCGCGAGGACGGCGTGCCGGGGGAGCCGGGCGCGCCGCGGGTCGTCATCACCGGCTTCGCGCTGTGGGGCGGCGTCGGGGTCCAGCGGAAGCTGACGCGCGCGGAGAAGCAGCGGGTACGGGAGGAACGGCGGCGGGAGAAGCTGGAGCGGAGGGAGTCCCGGCGGGAGCTGGGCTGAGGACGCCTGCTTCCCGCCGTCTGCGGGCAGGCGTGCCGCAAGGGCGGCACGGGTGGGCACAGGCGGCACCCCGTAGCGCCGGGTTGCGCACCCACCCGGCCTCAGCACCGGGCAACGGCGGCCAGAACTACAGCTTCGCCGCCACCGACCCCTTCAACGACTCCAGGTCGAACGCCTCGGCCATCCGCGCGTACCCCTCGTCACTCGGGTGCAGATGATCCCCCGAGTCGTACACCGGCCGCAGCCGCCGCGGGTCGTACGGATCCCGCAGCGCCTTGTCGAAGTCGACCACCGCGTCGAACACCCGCCCCGCCCGGATCTCGGCGTTGATGGCCTGCCGCACCGCCTCCCGCGCGTCCGTGTAACCCCGGTGCCCGTAGAACGGCATCAGCGTCGCCCCGACCACCTTCAGTCCCCGCGCGTGCGCCTGGTCCACCATCGTGCGCAGCCCGCCGACGATCGCGTCCGGGTCGGCGAGCCGCGGGTTGCGCAGGATGTCGTTGACGCCGAGGTCGATGACGACGACCTTGACGTTCGTCCGCTGCAGTACGTCCCGCGTGAAGCGGTTCAGCCCGCTGGGGTTGTCCGCGGGGCGGCCGAGACCGTCGGTGAGGACCCGGTTCCCGCTGATGCCCTGGTTGACGACGCTGTAGCGCGGCAGGTCCCGCCCGGCCGCGATCTCCGCGCGTAGCCGGTCCGAGAGAACGTCGGTCCACCGGTTGTTGGCACCCGACGTGGAGGTGATGCCGTCGGTCAGCGAGTCGCCGAGGGCGACCACCGTCCCGTCCGCCTCGTTGCTCAGCACGTCCAGCGCGGTCAGGTAGCGCCAGTACCCGCTCTGCTCGGTGTACGGCGTGCCCGTCACGTCCCGTGCGTGGTCGCCCTGGGCGACGTAGGAGGTCTGCCGGGCGCGCGGGTGGTACGTGACCGGGCCGGAGCTGGTCGGCGTGTACGTGGTGATCAGGACGTCCGCGTCGTGCGGGACGACGATGCGCACGGCGTCGCTCATCACCTGCCCGCCGGGCGGGACGACGACCGCGGGGCCGCCGTTGAAGGTCAGCTGCCGCATGGTGTCCTCGAGCGCGGCGGGCGTGCCGCTGCCCGCGGCGACGGCGATCGAGGCCTGCGTGATGTTCAGCGGCGACTGGCCGTAGAGATTGGACAGCGTCACACGGGCACTCGTACCGCCGACGCTGGTGTGGACGACGTTGCGTACCGAGCGGTCCGCCATGCCGGTCGTCTCCGTGCCGGGCTCGGCGCCGGCCGGGGACGTGGACCAGGTGCCGACCCAGGTGCCGGTCGAGGCCGGGGCGGCGGAGTTGTTCGGGACGCGGCCGTCGGCGAGTGCGTTCCGGTTGAGGGTGCCGTCGTCGGACGCCACTCCGACATATATGGCGGTGGAAAGGGCCATGATCGCTGCGACGACCATGGCCAGGAGGGCGTAACCACGACCCCGGGTCATGCTCTTCAGTTCTCCTCGGGCGATGGGAGCCTCAGGCTCCGATCTGATGTTCCCATGATGCGTCATGGGCAAGGGGAAGCTCACAGGACCCCGTCGCATTACCCCCTCCCGACAGACGCCGGGAACTCCTGTTCCGTTCCAGGAGTCGGTCAGGAAGGGACAATGTGTGCGGGATCACCAAGCGGGTGGAGCGGATGGAACGGACCAAAGTGGAAGAAAAGGGCAGTGTCGCGGGGCAGCATGCCCGCCCCGGGCCCGCCGTGAACCGTGCGATGACGACCTTCAGCCCGGCGGACGAGGAGAAACAGCGCGGCGTACGCCGTATGAAACTCACCGCCACCGGACTCCTGCTGTTCGTCGCCGTGGTCTACGTCCTCGCCAAGTGGGCGCAGAACTCGGGCGCCGGCCCCTGGGCGGGCTATGTCGCCGCCGCCTCCGAGGCGGGCATGGTCGGCGCGCTCGCCGACTGGTTCGCCGTCACCGCCCTGTTCCGCCACCCCCTCGGCATCCCCATCCCGCACACGGCGATCATCCCCACCAAGAAGGACCAGCTCGGCGTCTCCCTCGGTGAGTTCGTCGGGGAGAACTTCCTCTCCGAGGACGTCGTACGGCAGCGGCTGCGCGCCGTCGGCATCGGCAGCCGCCTCGGCGCCTGGCTCGCCGTCCCCGAGCACGCCGACCGGGTCACGGCCGAGCTGTCCACCGCCCTGCGCGGCGCCCTGACGGTCCTGCGCGACTCCGACGTCCAGGCCGTGGTCGGCGAGGCCATCACCCGCCGCGCCAACGCCCAGGAGATCGGCCCCGGCATCGGCAAGATGCTGGAGAAGGTCGTCGCCGACGGCGGCCACAAACGGGTCGTCGACCTGATCGTCAACCGCGCCCACGACTGGCTGGTCCTGCACCGCGAGGAGGTCATGGACGCCGTGGAGGGCGGCGCCCCCGGCTGGACGCCGAAGTTCGTCGACCGCAAGGTCGGCGAGCGCGTCTACCGGGAGCTGCTGCGCTTCGCCACCGAGATGCGCGACATGCCCGCCCACCCCGCCCGCGGCGCCCTGGACCGCTTCCTCACCGACTTCGCGGGCGACCTCCAGTCCGACACCGACACCCGCGCCCGCGTCGAGCGGCTCAAGGGCGAGGTCCTGGGCCGCGGCGAGGTGCAGGACCTCATCGCGAGCGCCTGGACGGCCGTACGGTCCATGATCGTCGCGGCGGCGGAGGACGAGCGCAGCGAGCTGCGGCTGCGCGTCCGTGCCTCGCTGCTGTCGCTGGGCTCCCGGATGGCGGCCGAGCGCAAGGTGCAGGACAAGGTCGACCGGTGGGTGGAGGACGCGGCCGTGTACGTCGTCACCACCTACCGCAAGGAGATCACCTCCCTGATCACGGACACGGTGGCGAGCTGGGACGCCGAGCACACCACACGGAAGATCGAGGCCAACATCGGCCGCGACCTGCAGTTCATCCGCATCAACGGCACGGTGGTCGGCTCGCTGGCCGGCCTGCTGATCTACACGGTGTCGCACGCGCTGGGGGCGTGAGCGGCGGGCCGTGACAGCCGCGGCCGTGACGCGCCGGTGGTGTCAGGTGCCAGGGCGTAAGCAAACGCGCTCAGGGCACTCGACCCGGGTTCTTCTCGATGAGGAGGGAGCCCATGACCACCGCGCAGGCCGAGACCGGCCGAACCGTCACCACCGACATCCCCGCCCGCCTCGACCGCCTCCCGTGGTCGCGCTGGCACTGGACGATCGTCATCGGCCTCGGCACCGTGTGGATCCTCGACGGCCTGGAAGTCACCGTCGTGGGCAACATCGCCAGCCGCCTGTCGGAACCGGGCAGCGGCCTGCCCATCACCTCCGGCGAGGTCACCGGCCTCGCCGCCGCCCTGTACGTGGCGGGCGCCTGCTCGGGCGCCCTGTTCTGGGGCCGCCTGACGGACAAGTGGGGCCGCAAGAAACTCTTCATGATCACCCTGGCGGTCTACCTCGGCGCCACCGCCCTCACCGCGGTCGCCTTCGACACCTGGTGGTTCTTCCTCTTCCGCTTCCTCACCGGCTTCGGCATCGGTGGCGAGTACGCGGCCATCAACTCCGCGATCGACGAACTGATCCCCAAGGAGTACCGCGGCCGCGTCGACCTGATGATCAACGGCAGCTTCTGGCTGGGCGCGGTCTTCGGCTCCCTGCTCTCGATCGTCGCGCTGGACACGGACGTCTTCGCGGCGAACGTCGGCTGGCGCCTCACGTTCGCGCTCGGCGCGGTCCTCGCCCTCGTCATCCTCCTCGTCCGCCGGCACGTCCCGGAGAGCCCGCGCTGGCTGCTCATCCACGGCCGTGACGACGAGGCGGAACGTATCGTCTCCTCGATCGAACGCAAGGTCGAGCAGGAGAACGGCGAGCCGCTGCCCCGCCCGGACGGCGAGATCACCATCCACCAGCGCCGCAGCGTCTCCTTCCTGGAGATCGGCCGCACGGTCTTCTCCGACTACCGCCGCCGCGCCATCCTCGGCTTCTCCCTCTTCATCGGCCAGGCCTTCCTCTACAACGCCATCACCTTCGGCTTCGGCGCCATCCTGACCACGTTCTTCGACGTCCCGAGCGGCAGCACCGGCTACTACTTCGCCGTCATCGCACTCGGCAACTTCTTCGGTCCGCTGCTCCTGGGCAAGCTTTTCGACACGGTCGGCCGCCGTGTGATGATCTCCGGCACCTACCTGCTCTCGGGCCTGCTCCTCTTCGGCACGGCCTGGCTCTTCGACCAGGGTTCGCTGAGCGCGGGCACGCTGACGGCCTGCTGGTGCGTGGTGCTGTTCTTCGCCTCGGCCGGCGCGTCCAGCGCCTACCTGACGGTCTCCGAGGTCTTCCCGATGGAGACCCGCGCCATGTCCATCGCGTTCTTCTACGCCATCGGCACGGCGGCCGGCGGCATCAGCGGCCCGCTCCTGTTCGCCGACCTCACCGGCACGGGCAAGGTCGGCGACACGGTCCTCGCGTTCCAGATCGGAGCGGCACTGATGTGCCTGGCGGGCCTGGCGGCAGCTATCCTCGCGGTCCGGGCGGAACGCCGCTCCCTGGAGGACATCGCCGAGCCGCTGACGGCGAAGGCGACGGTGACGGATCAGGCGGGGCCGAAGTCGAGGGCGGCGACGGACCAGGTGGGGCCGAGGTCGAGGACGGCGACCTGAGCCGCGGGGCAGCCGGGCCGTCGGCCGTGCCGCCGGCGGGGTCGGGCTCAGGCGCTACTGGGCCCGGCCCCGCCGCCGCAACAGCAGCAATCCACCGGCGACAGCGGTGACGCCCGCGGCGGCGGCCCAGCCCACGACCTCCTCGGACCCGGTGGCGGCCAGGTCGCGGCCCGTACCGGGGGACGCCGAGGCACTCACCGTCGCCTGAGGCCGGACAGTGCCCTGCGGCCGGACACCCCCGCCCCCGCCGGACGCACCCGGCGTCGTCGCCGATCCGGACGGGTTGGGTGCCGGTGCCGGTGCCGCCGGATCCGCCGCCCTGTCCCGCGTGAACGCCAACGTGCCGAAGCCCAGCTGGTCGTAGCCCCCGCTGTTGGGCCCGTAGTCGCCGCCCCCGCCCTCCGGCGCGGCCTTGGCGGCGGCACGCGTGAGGTACGACGCCGACAGCCCTCGCCGCTTGGTGTAGTGGTTCGCGATCATCGCCCAGATCGGCCGGGTCATGGCCGGATCCGCCACCGCCACATCGGAGGCCGTCTCACTCCCGGACCACCCCCCGATCGCGCCCTTCTTCCGCGTGTTCGCGGTGTACGGCACATCCCCGCCCAGGCTCCACTTGGCCACGTACTGCGCGCCCTTGAGGAACCGGCTGTCGTCGTAGCCGTACAGGTCGATGCCCTGGTTCCACGCCATCTCGCACACCGTGCCCATCAGCCCGACCCCGAGCAGCGCGTGCCCCTGGTCCCGCCCGGCCTCGACCCACTCGGCGAGCCCGTCCTCGTGCACGACCGGGATCGCGTGCTTGACCGACCCCATGCCGTCCCCGTGCTTGAAGTACTCCACCGCCCGGTCCACGATGGCCCGTTCGTCGCAGAAGATCCCGGTGGCGAGCACACAGGCGATCGCCGTCAGGTCCCAGTTGGGCCAGTAGTTGGTGACGACGGCGTTGTTGTGCCGGGTCAGGAAGTCGTCGCTGAGCGGATGGAAGACGTCCAGCAGCAGCTTCTTCGCCCGCCCGAGCTCGAAGTCCCCGTGGTCCCGCACGAGTTCCGCGGCGTTGGCGAACTGATAGCCGTACAACCCCGCCGCCAGGAACCGGTCCGCGCTGCCCTCCAGCGCGGTCAGCTTCCCCGACCAGGCGTTGAGGATCGCCACGGCGGTGTCGGCGTGCGCCTCCTCGCCGCTGACGTGGTACCGCAGGGCGTTCTGGTAGGCGGCGTGGATGTCGTTGTAGAGGATCCGGTAGTTCTCCGGCGTACCCGACCCCCGGTACACGGTGGCCTGCGGATTCGCCCGCCACCCGCTCTGCGCGTGCCGGTTGGCGGTCAGCTTGGCGAACCCGGCCGTGTAGGGTCTCGCGCCCGCCTTCACCTTGGCCGCCATACGGTCCAGATCGGTACGGGTGTGCAGCAGGCCGGGGTGGGCGAAGGAGCCGTCGGCGGTGGTGGCGGCAGCGGCGGCGGGCACGGCCGTGCCGACCCCTGCCGCCGTCCCGATCCCGACGGCTCCGGCTGCCGCGCCCGCGGCCTTCAGCATGCTCCGGCGGCTGATCTGTCGTGTCACGTTGTCGTACCTCAACGTCATAGGTCGCGTATCTGCGGGGACGGTGAGGAGACGTCCGGACGGTGAAGGCGATAACAAAAACTGGGTTATAGTTGATCTGCATCCGGCCGCCGGAACTCCGGCAGACGGACAGTGCGTTGGTGGTCCAAGGAAAGACGCCCCACTTCCTGTGGGGAGATGCAGGTGCAAGGCCTGCCCGGCGCTCCAACAAGAACCCGGCCCTGGGTATCAGGGCCGGGTTCTTTGCTGTGTGGTCGGTGTGGTGTGCCGGCTGGGGCGCCCGGTCGGCACGCGCGGTGTGCCGGCTGAGCGGCCGGCCGGCGTCGACCGGCCGTCGGTTTCACGGGGCCGTCGGCTTCAGGGGTGCCGTCGGGCTCTCAGCCGCGCCGGTCCGCCACCACCCACGACGCCAGCCCCACAGCCCCGGCCACCCCGAACACGGCAGGCCACGCCCCGACCTTCTTCGCCAGCGGATGGGACCCGGCGAAGGCGGCGACATACGCAGCCGACAACGCCCCCGCGGCCACCCCGCCCGCCTGCTGCCGCCACTGCCGCGCGGCCGCCGCCCCGGCGACGGCGAGCACGACCCCGCCGAGCTGCCGCTTCCTGCTCCAGCGGGCCACGCCGTACCCGCCCACGAGACCGCTCGCGGCGACCACCGCGCTGGGAACCCTCGCCATGTCTGCCTCCTGCTCCTGTGCCCGCGCCCTGCTCCTGATACCCGCGTTCTGCTCCTGTGCCGCGCTCGCGAGACCCCGAGGCTAACGCCCCAGGTGACAGCCGCACGCGCCGGGGCACCTCGAAGATCACGACCGAGTATGAGTCGAGGGTTGTCAAGTTTCCTCCTCCGAGTTATATAAGAAGACGCAGAACGTAGGGCATCGCACAGGCAGCGCCTGAAGGAGAGGAGTGACCAGTGATGCTCATGCGCACGGACCCCTTCCGTGAACTCGACCGACTCACCCAGCAGGTCTTCGGCCCCGCCACCCGCCCGTCGGCGATGGCGATGGACGCCTACCGCTCCGGGGACGAGTTCCTCGTCCACTTCGACCTCCCCGGCATCGACCCCGAGTCGATCGAGCTGGACGTCGAACGCAACGTCCTCAACGTGCGAGCGGAGCGCAAGTCCCCGGCCCCCGAGGACGCGGAGATGCTGGTCGCCGAGCGTTCCACCGGCACCTTCACGCGCCAGCTCTTCCTCGGCGAGACGCTGGACACGGAACGCATCGACGCCTCGTACGAGGCGGGCGTCCTGACCCTGCGCATCCCGGTGGCCGAGCAGGCCAAGCCCCGCCGCATCCAGATCACGGGCGGTGACAGCCGCAAGCAGATCAGCGGCTGACCGGCCGCTACCCACGCACCCAGAGGGCTGTCCCGAGGACGTCCCACCCCGGGACAGCCCCGCACTCCCACGCACCCCGCGCCGACGGCGTCGGAGCCCGGCGGCGCGGGGCAGGACCGGATCCGGAGGAAGACCCGCACATGAGCGCGACGACGGTGCCCAGTGTGACGACCGTGCCCCCTGCGACGACGGCATTCCCGCCCCCGTCCCCCAAGACCGTGATCCCCGCACCGCAGCACCACCCGCGGGGCGGCGACGACGCCTGGACCGAACTGGTCGAGGCGGTGCGGGAGTCGGGCCAGTACACCACCAGGTCGGAGGCGGAGCGGGTCACCCGTATCGTCCTGTCAGCCCTCGGCGGCCACGTCATCGGCGACGAACGGGTCGACCTCGCCCGCGCCCTGCCCGAGGAGGCCGCCAGAGTGGTCGCCGGCCAGATCCCGGTGACGCGCCGGCTCACCGCCGCGGAGTTCGTCGAATCGGTCGCGGCCCGCATCGAGGGAGCCACCCCCGCCACGGCCCGCTGGGACGTCAGCTCGGTCCTCAGCGTCCTGCCGCGCCTGATCGGCGACGACCTGGTGACCCGTGTCCTCGCCCAACTCCCCGCGGGATACGCCCTCTTGTTCGGCCGAGCGGACCTGAGCCCGGCGTCGTAGGCTCCCGACCCACAGGCACGACGGCCACCGCGACGGCCCTCGCGGCAGGTCACCACAAGGGCCACCCGCGACGGTCATCGCCGACAGCCCGGCGGTGGCCGTCGCGCGGGGGAGGGCCGGCCGGGCCACCGAAGAGACCAGGGGGCTCCTTGACCACCGCCCGCAGCACGTCATCCGGAACCCTCGCCACCCCGGACGGCACGCACCTCGCCTACCGAGACCACCGCCCCGCCACGAAGCCCCTGCCCACAGAGCCCCTGCCCCCGGAGCCCTCAGCCCCGGAGCCCTCGGCCCCGGAATCCCCACCCACGTTCCTCCTCCTGCACGGCCTGGCAGGCACCCAGGGCGAGTGGGACGACCTCGCCACGCGACTGTCGGCCGACGACGGCCATCGCGTGGTGACGTACGACGCCCGAGGCCACGGCGCCAGCACCCGCATCCCGCCGAGCACGACCAGACAGACCCACGTCCAGGACGCGGTATCACTGATCGAGAAGCTGGGCCTGGCCCCCGTAACCCTCCTGGGCCAGTCCCTCGGCGGCCACACGGCCATGCTGCTGGCCGCGTCCCACCCCCACCTGGTGAAGTCCCTGATCCTGGTCGAAGCGGGCCCCGCGGGCCCGACCCCGGACCTCCCCGCACAGATCGCGGCGTGGCTGGACAGCTGGCCGACACCCTTCCCGTCCCTGCGGGAGGCGGAAGCCTTCCTGGGCCACGAGGCCTGGACGAAAACCCTGGAGAAACGAGAAGACGGCTGGCACCCGGCCTTCGACCCCACGACGATCATCGACACGGTCACCGAACTGGCCACCACCGCCTACTGGCACGAGTGGTCCCGCATCACCTGCCCGACCCTCCTCGTCCAGGGCGAACACGGCACGATGCGCCCCGACGAACCGGCCACGATGCTCACCCACCGCCCGGACACCAGGGTGGTCCGCGTCCCCCACGCGGCGCACGACGTCCACCTGGACCAGCCGGACCGCCTCCACGAGGCGATCAGAACGTTCCTCCTTGACCTCAAGTTTGATTGAGGTCCTAGGTTCATCGCGTCCAGCCGGCCACAGCCGCACGGGAGAGCGAGGACCATGAACACCCACGTCGAGGACCTGAAGGACTACCCCCAGGAGGAACTGGCCACCCAGCCCATCGGCGCCTGGACCGGCCAGGCCTACCGCCGAGTGGTAGGCGCCCTGCGAGCCCAACTCGCGGTCGAGAACCTCACCCAGCCCCACTGGTGGACCCTCAACCACGCCGCTGGCGCCCCCGGCACCTGGACCCGCACCACCCTGACCGACCGCCTCACCCCCTACGACGACCAGAACACCGACTTCGACGAGGTCTACGACGACCTGATCACCCGGGGCTGGCTCACGGAGGACACGACAGGCGCCATGACCCTCACCGAGGACGGCGAGGCGGCCCGCCTCCGCGCCCGTGACCGCAACCTCACGGTCCACCGGCAGACCCACGAGGGCATCACGCCCGCCGACTTCGTCACCACGATCAACGTCCTACGCCGCATCGTCGCCAACCACGGCGGCAACGGAAACCTCCCCGAGCAGCCCGGTAAATAGTTCGACAACCCCCTGCCTCCCACCCCACCCTGCGGATCAACACACGCACGGGAGACGACACTTGAACCCCACCATCCGCCACATCACCTTCGACTGCACAGGCGAGCCCTACGAACTGGCCCGCTTCTGGAGCGAGTTCCTCGGCCACCCCATCTCCGACGAGGACAAGCCCGGCGACGACGAGATCCTGATCGAACTCCCCAACGACGCGCCCGGCCTCCTCTTCGTAAGAGTCGAGGAGCCCAAGACAAGCAAGAACCGCCTCCACTTCGACCTGCGCCCCACCGGCCGCACCCGCTCCCAAGAGGTCGAACGAGCCGTATCCCTGGGCGCCCACATCCTGACGGGCCGCACCCTCCCGAACGGCAGGGGCTGGGTGGTGCTGGCGGACCCGGAGAGGAACGAGTTCTGCATCGAGCGGGGGGAACTGGACCGGGTGGAGGACTGAGCCCGGCCGAGGTGTCAGTCGCTCAGCGGCGCGTGGGAGTGCTTCCAGCGGAGGAGCGGTTCGCCCCCGATCCAGTAGGCGTGCGCCTCGGGAGTGACCTCCATTCGAACGGAGGTGATGTCAGGTTCACCGGCGTTCCGCCAGGCGGTGAGTGCGCTCTCGATGGCATCCCAGATGGCGACCGGTCCCCCCTGCCGGACGTTCCACCTGTCTCCGGCAGTGGTGAGCGCGGCGAAGGCTTCCCGGCCTGAGTCGAACAGGTACACCGTCTCTCGACTGTCGCTGACGGCGCGGACGAGTTGGGTACCGGGTGCGGCGAGTTGAGCCAGGAAGGCAGGCATCCAGTCGTTCAGCACGTCGGGTGAAAGGCTGGTCTTGCGCTCGGTGTCTGCGTAGGCAGCTCGGGCGGAGAGGTCACCGGAGAGAGGGACGGCAGCCTCCGCACGGGCGGGCATGAACGACGTGCGGCCGATGATCCGGCCCACTGCGCTGCCATCGTCCTTGACGGTGAGCTTCGCCAGGCCTGTGCCATAGGACCAGGCGCTGGGGCCCACGGTGGCGAGAATGATCCCACCGGGCTTGGTCTGCCTGACCCAGGCGTACGGGATGCGGCGCAGAGCGCAGGTGGCGATGACCCGGTCATACGGTGCGCGGCGGGGGTGCCCGAGGAGGCCGTCTCCTGTGACGGTCCAGGTCGAGTACCCCGCGTCCTCCAGAGCGGCGTCCGCCCGCTCCGATACGGCGTGGTCCACCTCCACGCTGGTGACGTTGTCCTCGCCCATGCGGTAACACATCAGGCCCGTGGAGTAGCCCGTACCGGTACCGATCTCCAGAACGTTCATGCCATCGTCCACGTCGAGGGATTCGAGCATCTCCACGACGGTGGACGGCACCGTCGAGGATGAGGTGGGGAAGCCGGTCACCGGCCTGACGGTGGTGTCGGCGGTGAGGTGGCCGTCGAGCTGGGTCACCCAGGTTTCGTTCTGATAGACGAGGGCCAGCCGCTCGTCCTCCTGGGTGTCCTGCGTGACGGGGATGTACTGCGTGATGCCGCCGGGGCTGGGCTCGGCCCTGAAGAACGACGGGAGGAACAGCTCCCGGGGTACGGCTTCGATGGCCTTTCGCCATGCCGGGGTTCTCAAGACACCGCTCTTTTCGAGCTGGTCAGCCAGAGCGCGGCGGAGGCTCGCGGAGTCGGGACGGTTCACGGTGTGGCTCCTTGCTCCAAGAGGTCTGCGAAAGCGGCGGCGATCGGTAACCCGGTTTCGTCTTCGAGCCAACCCCATTGACCGTTCGGGTTCAGCTCCAGCCAGTGCAGGTCACCGTCGCGGGCGATGGCCAGGTCAAAGCTGCCCGAGGCGAGGCCGAAGTGTTCCAGGTGGGCGGTGAGAGCCTTCTCCACGCTGGTGGGCAGGTCCACAGGCGTGTAGGTCAGGGTGCTGTAATCCGCGCGCCAGTCCAACAGGTCGGAATCGATACGGATCGCGAACACCTTGAGCCCGACGATGACCACCCGCAGGTCCGCCACCTTGTCCACGCGTGCCTGGAACAGGTGTGGGACCACGGCCACGCTCTCATCCAACTCTTCGGCGGTGACAGGCTCGGTCCAGGTGGTCAGTCCCACGCCGTCACTGCGCCGGTAGGGGGTCCAGCGGAGCGCCTTGTAGATCACCTGGTCGTGTTCCTTGATGAACGCCCGGATTCTGGCCGGGTCGTTGGAGATCAGAGTGGGCGGGACGGTCAGGCGGAGGCGTTCGGCCACGGCCAGTTGCATGGGCTTGTATTCCGCCGCGTAGTTGCTGAGGGGGTGGTTCACATAGCGGCAACTTGGCAGCGCGTACAGAGCACCGCCGAGACCATGACGGACCTGGGCAGCAGCGAAGCGGGCATCGGGGTCGTCCAGGTACTCGAAGTGAGGCCAGGTCGGACGGCGCCAATACAGCGACCGCACCCTCTCCAGAGTGGTGTCCCTGGAGAGGGTCCGGAGGTGGCCGACGGGGGTGGCCGCCGGGCCGGCGCCGAACCGGGCTGACAGTAAGAGGCGGTCACCGATGTCGGACGGATCGAACCGCACGACCGGGACACCGCGCTTGTTCAGTTCGGTGATCACCATGTCGGCGGTCACATCGTCCACTTCGGTGACGACCGCGACCGGTCCAGCGTGGTTCATCAGTCCTGCTCGCTGTCCTGGTCGTGGTCGGTGTCGTTGCGGCTGTCCTGGTTCGTGGACTGCGGATGGGTCTCGGTGCCTTTGCTGGTGCCGTGCTTGCCCATCTCCACGATGGCGCCCTGCGCGTCGCGGAAAACGGTGGTCTGGGAGGTCGGGTCGAGTTCGGCGGTGGCGTAGCCGGGCTGGTAGGTACTGGGGTAGGGGCGCATACGGCTGATGCCCCAGGGGAGGCGCCGCTGGGCGATAGTCGTGGTCTGCATCGTGTGCCCTCTCTCTTCGATTTCTGATGGGTGGTCGAGCACTAGCCGAAGGCTCATGCCAGGCCCCGGCGCTGTTGTTGGTGGAGTCGGCCGATGGCGCAGAGCTGGCGTGCCTCACGTTCCGTCCCCGGGCGGAGCCGAATCCAACTCACACGCCAGGACAGACCTGTGGGCCGGGAGACTTCCACCCATCGGCCGTCGACTTCATCGACCCGAGCCACCATGTCCCGGTCCTTGTCCACGACGATCCGGCCAGGGGTCACGTCCTCCGGCCGACTGAATCCGACGATGGGTCTGGGTGGCGCGGGCATGTGGGAAACGGTCCTGACGGTCGCCATCACATGGCCCCGCTGTCCTCGAGCAGCGCGCCCACTTCAAGCAGAAGGACGCCGTTTCGGCGGGTCATCTTGGTCTCCTCCGCGGGATTGATCGCTTGTGCACTACGCAACCGCACGAACACGCAGCGCGGTACCGTTGCCGCGACGCAGGACTATGAAAGCCATGAAAGTTGGCCGCACACGGGGAGTCAGGCCATGGCCGAGCGGAAGCCGAACACCAAGCTGGCTCGCTTAGTCGATGAGTCGGGCTGGACTGAGACCCAGTTCGCCAGGGAGGTCAACCGCCTGGGGACGGAAGCGGGTACACCACTGCGGTATGACCAGTCCGCCGTCAGCCACTGGCTTGCGGGGACCATGCCCCAGCGCAAGGTCCGCGGGTTCATCGTGGAGGCCCTCTCCCGAAGGCTGGCGCGCCCCGTGACTCATATGGAGGCGGGCCTTCCAGATCCCGCCCCGGGAACGTCCCCACGCACGGATACCTTGGAAGGGTTGATGGAGCTGGGGAGGCAAGACATGGATCCGTCCCGCCGTGGCGTCATGGGCGCTGCTCTGTTCTCCGTAGCCCTCACGATCCCCGATTGGCCCGACGTACTGGGCCGCATGGAAGCCGTGGAGTCCGGCAAGGCCCGCCGTATCGGGTTTCGGGAAGTGGACGCGGTGATGGCCATGACCGAAAAAATCTCGGAGTTGGACGATCAGTTCGGCGGGCGTCACGCCAGGCCCATGGCCGCCGCGTTCCTGGTCAACACCGTGAGCCCTCACCTCCGCGCGGACGCGGCGGAGGACGTCCGGAAAGCTCTGCTGTCCGCCACGTCGGACCTCCTGTACCTGACTGGCTTCATGGCTGTGGATGAAGGACTCCACGGCCTCGCCCAGCGGTACTACGTAAAGGCCCTGGAACTAGCCGGAGCCGCCGACGACCACCTGACCTACTGCACCACGTTGCGGGGTATGAGCCTCCAGGCCGTGGACCTGGGCCACCACGCCGAGGCCGTCCGCCTGGCCGACGCCGCGGCGGCGGCATCTCCGGCCGCCGGGCCTCGCATGCGGGCGTTCCTGGCGGGGCAACAGGCCCACTCGTATGCAGCCTCAGGAGACCGCCACAACGCTCTGGTGTTCATCAAGGAGGCGGAGGCTGCCATGGACAAGGCAGAGTCCCGGGCGAAGGCCTTCGGGAGCTACTCGCCGTCGTCCCTCGCCTATCACGTCTCCCAGGTCCGCTACGCCATGGGCGACAAGGCAGGAGCCGTGGAGTCCTTGGTGGAGTCAGACAAGCTGCGGGACAGCCACTACCGCCGTAGCAGCGTGCGCTACAACTTCCTGTTGGGAGAACGCCAATTGGAGCTTGGCCGCCTGGAAGAAGCAGTCTCTACCTGGGATCGCGTGCTGGACGACTACCCCTTGGTGCAGTCGGGGAGCGCAGACGAAAAGGTCCGCAACGTGAAGGCCCTGATTCGCCCTCATCTCCGCACACCGGCGGCCCGGAGTCTGTATGAGCGGGCCGTGGCTGTGGCCGCCTGATCGTCACCACCGTGAAGTGAGCCCGACTGCCGCCGCTAGCCGGCCTGTGGTGTGACAACGACGCTTAGCCCGCGGATGCGTTGGACGCCCCCAGGCATGCCGTGAGCTCAAGCAGCTCCTTGACGCGGAAAGTCGGCAATTCTCTGCCTCGGTGCTGTTCCACCAGATGCTGGCCCAGGGCCCGCGATGCACGAGAGCTGTGTGCATACCCGCCTGCCTGGCTGGCCTGATGTCGTTGTCGTACCGATCACCGACGTAGAGGATCTCGTCCACATCAAGGGCACAGCGTGGGCCCCCGCTTGAAGAACTCGGGGTCCGGCTTTGTGGCGCCCCAGTCGTCGGACGTACCGATCATGTCGACGTCGTCGGAGAGCAGCGCTCGCAAGATCCTTCCGGCCCGCACGGTCTGGTTACCCGTGATGCCGAGCCACAGCCCATCGGCTCTGAGCCGTGCGAGCGTCGGCCGGACGTCCTCGTACAGATCCTCTTCCACAAAGCTCTCCGGCAGCTGCCCGCTTTTCCCGCTCCTCGTCGAGATCGAACCCGGGCCGGAACTCCTGGAACGTCTCCCGGTAGTCACGGCCCTGGGCGATCACGGCGCCGAACACTGCATGGAAGGTGTGTCGTGGCACACACAGCCAGTCGGCCCACGTCCGGTACTCCCGCGTCTCGTCGACAAGGCACTCACCGACGTCGAAGACCACTGCTCGAATCACGGCAGCAGGCTATCGAGGCGTCACTAGGACCAGCCGGGGAGCGGGGCCAGAACATGCACACATGCGGCCGTCAACTGCCCCACACCATAGAAGGGAGGTACCGCGTGCCCCTCACGAAGCGCATCCATGCCTCTTCTGAGACCACAAGCCACGGGTCCCCCGGTCGCTTGGAGTCCCGTACCAGCACACCGGAAGGCAGGAATGCGGTCTCCAGACACTCGGTTGTGTTGCCGCCGCTGTAGGAGGACTTGAACCACGCAAGGCCAGCAGCAGGGCGAGCGGCGGTGGGCATCTACAACTCCTTGCGGACACGATGGATCACGGCGGAGGAAGCCTCCATGTCCAACGCTTGTGCGCGGAGGTACTCGAACGCAAGTCTGTATCTGTCCAGTTCCTCGTCCTTCTCCAGGAAGAGGGACCCAGTGTGGAAGTCGACATAGACGACGTCGAGGGCGGGTTCTGTACCGCCGATGATGACGAAGCTGCCTAGCGCAGCGGCATGGGCTCCCTTGGCGAAGGGCAGCACCTGAAGCGTTATGTGAGGAGACTCGTTCGCTTCGAGTAGGCGGTCGAGCTGCTCCTTCATGGCCTGTCGCGAACCGACGACCCGCCGGATCACGGACTCATCGAGGATCGCCCACAGGTGCAGCGGCTTTGTGCGGGTGAGGATCTCCTGCCGCTTCATACGGATGTCGACGAGACGCTCGATCTCTGCCCGCTCAAGGGGTACTTCGTTGGCCTTCTGCAGTGCTGTGCTGTAAGCGCGTGTCTGCAGAAGCCCGGGCACGTAGACACAGGAGAAGTGGCTTTCGCGCACGGCTTCGTCCTCAAGAGTGAGAAGCAAGTTCATGCTCTCCGGGATGGAGTCGGCGAATGAACTCCACCAGCCCTGCTGCTTGGCGTCCTTCGCCAGTGCGACGACAGCGCGGCGTTCAGCGTCAGACGCTCCGTACTCGCGGCACAGGGCGTCGATGACGATCCACTTGACCGGTCCCGCCTGCGTTTCGTACCTGCTGACGGTGGCCTTGGAGACGCCTACTAGCCGTCCGGCCTCCTCGAGAGTCAGTCCCTTGTGGGCACGCAACTTGCGCAAGATTGCACCAAGTTGGCGACGACGAGTCGTTGTCCGTTCGGGCATGTGGCTCCTTCGCCGTGGGCCGGGCAGTGGGCCCGGAGATCGTCATCAGGCTAGGTACGAGGGAGTCCCACCCACCATCAGATTCACTCGATGGATTCTCATGAGAAGTTACATAGTGAGAGTTCTCTGTGCCATGCTCACTCCGAGATCGCTACGCAGCGCAGTCGCGTAAACACGGCTGGAGCAGTGCGTGGCGACGGAGGGAGGATCGGCCCAATGCCAGAATCTGAAGTCACCGGACCCCAAGTCCGCTGTGTGATGCCCTTCAAGGCGGCCCCTACAGAGGTGCGCCTGCTTCGGAGAGCTGCCGGCAGGCAACTGAGCCGGTGGGGCGTTCCGACGGCAGCCGATGAAGCAGAGTTGCTCGTCACCGAGCTGGCAACCAACGTGGTCAAGCACGTCGGTGAGGGCTCAGCTGCCACCTTGGTCCTTGAGCGGCAGGGGGAGCGGATCCGCTTGGAGCTACACGACACGAGTCCTGTAGTGCCGTCACTGAAAGCCGGTCACTGTGATGAGGAGTGCGGCCGCGGCCTGCACCTGCTTGCAGGACTGACTGTGGACTGGGGGACGGTTCTCACCGCTACGGGCAAGGCGGTGTGGTGCGAGATCCCGACCCCCCAAGGGCAACGTGCCTGCCAACGTGTTGAGCGAGCTCTGGAAGCCCTTGAAAGCTATCAACTGGCACGTGGCAGTGCCGCTCTCAGAGGCGGCAGGCGCAGTACGGGTCTTGCGGAGTCCGCAGTCGAGTTGATCGCAGACCTGCTTCACTGGACAGCTTCTTGGGGGCATGATCCCGATGACATTCTCGACCGGGCACAGATGCACTACGAAGCCGAGACTGAGGCGGCGTAATGGGCGGCTACCGGACTACCGAGCAGACTTACCCATCTGCTCCCTGAGGGCGGCCGGTGTACGCCAGGATTCTCCAGGACGGCTCCTGTGGCACATGCGGTGGCAGTTGGCACACAGACAGGCAAGGTCGGCAAGCTTGGTCTTCCTGGCGCCCGATGCGTGGAGGGGAGTGACGTGATGCACTTCGATGTAGCCGTCGCCCAGATCCCCATAAGTGCGGGCGAAGTCGAAGTCGCAGACCTCGCACTGGAGGGTTCCTCTGTCCTGCTGCGCTTGCTTGATCTTCAACGCTCGGAGCTTCGGGTCACGTTCGCGAGCGAGTGCGCGGCGGACGAGGAGTCGCCCCTCGATGGCAGTGGAGCCGCTCTCGTCCACTTCGTCGGGCTGCTTCGCGAGGCGGTGCAGTTCACCGGACGCGATGCCTTCTTCGATGGCCTGCGCAGCCTCGAGCATCTCAGCTTCGCGTTCGGTAAGGGCTTCGATCATGAGCAGCGTGGGCCTGCCGCAACGGGTGGGCTTGCCGGAGTAGAGCGGATGGTTCGTCACGAAGTCAGTGATTTTCCGGCTGACGCTGTTCGGAGACCGGAAGCCAGGCAGCGTCCGTGCCTCCGGCTCGTGGATCGGAAGCGAACGAAGCAGCTCCGACAGCTCGTGCACGTCCCTGTCCCCAGTCCTCAGCTCGCGCCAGCCGTTCCTTACGACGAGCGCTCCAGCAAGCACGAGCTCGTCCTCAGTCCAGGTAGGAATCCGCATGGGCAATATCGTATGAGTGTTCGGCGCGACGGAGGGTGCGTGCAGCGAACCGTGGGGCATGCTGCAAACTTGGTGAGGTCTCGTTGTCAGTGGGGTCTGTCACCCTCAGTGATGGTGGATCGCAAGATGCGTCTGCCGCTGCACGATCGTAAGGAGGGGGCATGACCCGCGTGAACGCACTCAAGTACACCTCGGTGGAGATCTGTGCCGGAGCCGGTGGCCAGGCATTGGGTCTCCACAATGCTGGCTTCAAGCACGCGGCCCTTATCGAGATCGACAAGGACGCATGCCAGACCCTGAGGGACAACATCAGGGAGAAGCCTGAGTGGAGCGGCTGCAAGGTCATCGAGGCTGACCTCAGAGACTTCGACCCCACTGTGCTTGGACTGGAGCCTGGCACACTCGATCTCCTGGCCGGCGGAGTCCCCTGCCCCCCGTTCTCTGCGGCTGGCAAGCAACTTGGGCGGGACGACGAACGGGACCTCTTCCCGACGATGCTTGCACTCGTGCATGACCTCGACCCCAAGGCCGTGATGATCGAGAACGTGCGCGGCCTCCTGGACCCGAAGTTTGCAGAGTACCGAGAAGAGATCATCAAGCACCTGGAGTCGATGGAGTACGAGGTGTGCTACTGGGACATCTTGGAGGCCAAGAATTACGGCGTGCCGCAGCTACGTCCTCGTGCCATTCTGGTTGCCATGAAGCCGGAATATGCTCAACATTTTGAGCATAAGAAGCCGGCGGAAACCAAGCAGGTCAGCGTAGGTGAGGCATTGCATGACTCAATGCGGGCGCGGTATGACGCTGTGGCCGACGACCCTCGCGCCGAAAGGGCCTTCAAGAGGTGGTACGAGAAGGCGCTAGAGGGTGTCGCTCCTACCGTCGTCGGTGGTTCGAAAAAACATGGCGGTGCCGACTTGGGGCCGACGCGAGCTAAGCGCGCGTGGGCCGATCTCGGTGTCTGCGGGCTTGGAGTCGCTAACGAGCCCGATGACATGAAGGACGCAGAACGTGATCTCTTCGCTTCTGCAGGCCCGAAGCTCACAGTAAGTCAGGCGGCCCTCATCCAGGGATTTGATGAGGACTGGAAATTTTCAGGGCGCAAGACTGCCGCTTATCGACAGGTTGGAAATGCTTTCCCGCCGCCGGTAGCGCAAGCTGTGGGGGAGCAGATCTATGCAGCATTTGAGGCCGCTAATAGGGCAGGCAATGAAAGGTGAGCGCAGAAGACTTACCGGCTGCGCTCTCTGAGGCGACTCACTGTTGCCGCGATCTTGATGGCGCACTCTTCGGCTGGATCGTGTTCCCAGAATCGGAGCACGGTCCAGCCAGCTTCCTTGAGTTGTTCATCGGTGTCACGGTCACGAGCCATGTTCCGGGCCACTTTGTCTGACCAGTAGCCAGAGTTGGTCCTTGGCGGCACGTAGTGTTCAGGGCAGCCGTGCCAGTAGCAGCCGTCAATGAACACGGCCAGTTTCGCCGGCCGAAAGACAATGTCCGCCGTTCTGCGGAGGCCAGGCAACGGCTTAGCCGCCACTCGATAACGCAGCCCCTGCGCGTGGAGCAGGCTCCTCACCAATCGCTCGGGTTTGGTATCCCGACTGCGGATTGCTTGCATGTTCCGACGCCGGGCTGCTGATGACGCCCATGAGCCTTGCGGTGGTTGCCAGCTGCTCTCGTCAGTCATTTCTTCGGGATGCCTGCTTCTCGAAGGAGTTGTTCCTGCTCAGTCTTCGATTTCTTCTTTCTCCTGACGATGGTCCTAACCAGCGAGGGAAGGACCTCGAAGTTCAGGCTGAAGGACCGTAGTACGTAGAAGTCAATCCCATCCTCTTCGTACCAATCCACATCCATCCCCAGCTCGCGGAGCTCCCGCGTGCGGCGTTCTGTGTGAACTCCGTCCGCGGTGACGATGCGCAGTTTCGCTGCCTCTATCGGCTGCGCCAAATTCTCCTCTAGCAGTGAGAAGAGGCGCTCATGAAGCTGATCTCCGTAGGGAGCTTTGAGGAAGCCTTCAGGGAAGAACTGGCCGTATCGCCTATCCAGCTCTGCTTGGACCTGGGCATAAAGCTCCCGGAACTTCACGTTCTCGTCCGGGAGGTGCATCAGCATCCGCGCTTTGAAAGCATCGGCAGTTACACGCTTGGCGTAAGTGTAAGCTTCGAATAGCTGCTGTGGTTCCGCCTGCCTGCTAATCTGGGAAAGCAACGCGTGAAGGGCGTGTTCGGCATCGGATTTAAGATTTGTCCATTCGTTCTCAGGTGAATCCTGGGCAGGCATTATTGTCTTCCTTCTAGCGGCCGGACGATGTCTCGAAGCAAGTCTAGTCCGATACCCTCAGGTCCAGTTGCTGTGCAGCAAGCCGTTGAACGACTCGTCTATCATTCGGGGGCATATTGTTCACGACCTGAGCGAACCACGGGGCGATCCAAGAAGAGCTCTGATAGGGCCATTCCCCGAGCCGGAGGCAGTTACCCGGAAGCCATTCTGGATCCGGAGCTACTGACGATCGTGTGGCAGCAGCTACTGAAACTTGAGGTTCGTCATCGAGCGGGGTGCGGCGCCCTAGTTGTGCAGTTACTCCGATCAACCACCAGTTTAGGACGCGGAGCAGGCTCGGAGTTTCGCGGGGCAGTGAGGCATGGTGCAAGCCAGCGGCCCGTTGTGCGGAAAGTGCCAACTCGGGCGGCGGCTCTGTGAGGTCGGCCTCCTGTTCAGTCACAATGATCTCCTTGGCCTCGGAGGCTCGGTCGATCTCTTCATACGTCTCATCGGCAATGTCTGCGTGCAGGAAACGATTCACGCCGCGATAGAACTGCCCTGGTGTCTCTATTCGCAATTCCGCCCCTGCACGCATTCTCAGCTCACTTGCCAACGACGGCCATGGCCGACGGCCTCGGCCCAATTCTTCGGGCTCGTACCAGTCTTCCTTGGTGTCGCGAGAAACAAAGAGCAGTCGATTGCGTTCTGGTGAGGAAGCGATGAAGTTGACGACCTCTTCCCATAGGAGAAAGTCACCCGCAGCGGATAGCGGGGTTCCCTTGCCGGCGTCTGAAAATCCCGGTGGGATCTGATTTGGGAACCGATAGGATGATGCCTCATCCACAAGACGCCGAATATCTGAGGGGTCAGGCGGTTCCGCAACGTTAGAGCCGAAGAGTTCGGCGACTTGCGGAAGCACGGGGTCATGTGCGTTTACCGAAGCGGACGCAAGGTCATGATCCTTGAGTCCCTTCACCAGGGCTATCAGTTCCTTCTTCCAGTCGCTCAGCAGGGTATCGACTGCTTGACTCGAAATCTTTGCCGCCAGAAAATCGCTCGTCTCGGTGTCTCGTGCATACTTGACCAAGAGTTCCTGGACGAGTTCCCTTGCTCCTATGATTGCCTTGTTTGCCTCCCCAAGCTTGCGGTTGAGGAGTGCGGGGGCGTCCTTGAGTGCTTTTGCTCTTTCGGCGATAACGCGATGGCGGCCTCGGACGAACTCCAGGCCGACCTGGTGGGGGAGCCAAAGTCGCTTCTGTACGCTCTTCAGCGCATTGAGGACCTGCTCACGGGCGGCAGGTGTGTACTCGTAAAGGCTGAGCAGGACGTTTGTATCAAGCACGACCGTCCCATGCATGAAGAAATCAGGTCGATCCGGGCTGTCTTCGGGTGGATTTCCTTGCAGCCAGTCCCTGTACTGCCTGATCAAGGGCAGATCGCCCTCAGGGCCTTGCATTGCTCGACTCCTTCAGGAAACACATCTGATTGTACGTCGCTCTAGTGCAGGGACGTGTGTTTGGGAAGGAGCGGACCCGGCTCATATGGGTCATCGGGTGTTGCAGGTTTCCACCAGGTCCCATCGAGTTCAACTCGAGGGTGTGACTCGTCACCAGGATGCGCCTTAACGACCCGCACGCTAACAAATTCCCCTTCCCGTGGGACGGGAACACTCAGCTTGGCTGCAATAGCCTGGTGGCTGGCATAGTCTCCCATGATCAGGATGCCCTCTTTTTGCAGCGCCGACCGGGCGCCACCATTGCCCCTGACTCGTTTCATGTAGTCCTTCTGCTGGGCAACAGTACGAACGACATTGCGTCCAATGCGGCGAGCCTGGACCAGGCGGAAGAGCTCGTTGAGTCGAGCTTGGCCGGACTTATGCGAGAAAACCAGCTCTCGGTCTCTTGAGCTCATGTGGAGCAGGACATTCTCAGGAAGTTCCGCATTGTGCCACAGCCAAATAATCTTGTTCCGATGTTCGGCTTTAATGGTTAGTTTCAGGTCTCGATTGTTGCCGCCATTAAGCCACTCCCTCCGGATGCGCAGGAGCCCGGCGCTCCAAAGGCTCTTCGAGTCATCTGCCCAGACGAGCAGGCAAAGGTGCCCAAGGGCCTCTGGGGGAATCATCCACCCGCCGAACTGCTGTGAGTACTTGCAGTCTACGTCGATACCGGCTATTCGATAGTCCATATCAATGCCGTCGTCAAACTCGAATTCACGCTGCAAATTAATCTCGACGAGCGTGCCGGCGTGGGTCTTCTCGGTCTTGAAAAGAGTCTTCCAGTCGTATCGGCCGGTCACTTCACCGTTGAGCAGTTGGTCAATGGTGTCCCGTAGTACGGTCGCGAAGCGCATGCCCGTGGGGTCGAGCTGGTGGATGCGGTCGCGGACGGCGGCAAGTTCGGGGTCGCCCTGGAGAGCTGCCTGGGTGCTGATGTTGATCGCGGCTGAGATGTCATCCAGGGGTAGCACGATCCGTTCCTGTTCTGTGAGTTGTTGGACTGGTGCGGGTGACCTTACACACAGGGCTCAGCGATTACAGCAGGCTCGATCGTACATTTTATGATCTTGAGTCATGCGGATGTTCGAAGTGCTCGCGAGTGCGGCAAGGTGATCGTAATCCAGGGTGAGCACCCTCTTTTTGGTGTCGTGCGACAAGGGGCCCATGGCGGCGCACGCGGCATTCCCTGCAGATTGCGCTTGCAGGACGGTACTTCGCAGTCCAGCGGGCCCAATGGCAACCGTCGGCATGGTGGAAGTCAGGCCGCCCGCTTCCTGGCCAGTGTCGTGCCTCCGCGGCCCGCCTCAAGGGCGCTTCACTCCGCTGCGCTGCGTTCCGCGTCGGCTGGCGCCGATGGCCCTTCGGGCCACCCTTGACCCGGGCCGCTCCGGCACCGGAGAGAAGCGAGCGGGCGGCCCGGGGAAGTGGGGGCCCAGGGGCATGGCGCAGCGGTGAGTTGTTCGGTTGCCCGGCCTGACGGACGCGTCAGCGTCTCCGGGCACGCCGGGGCGCCTCAGCGGCGGGCTGCCGGTGGTCGTTGCGCCCCTGTTGTCCGGCGGGCTCAGGCCGTGCTGCCGTGGCACTCCCCGTAAGTCCGCCCCGAGCCGCACCAGCAAGGTGCCCCCTGCTGTGGCGGCCAGGCCACAGCCCGCCCCCGGGCCGCCAGGGTGGTGGCGTACTGGGGAAGCAGCGTCGCGTCGCCCGGGGTCGTGCCCTCCGAGGCCGCGAAGGCCTCGTAGGAGGGGACCGTGCCCGTGACGATGCCGAGGTTCGGGGTGCCGGAGGAGGAGAGTTCGCGGAGGGCGTGCTCTATTGAGGCGAGGTGCTCGGTGTGGGAGGGGTACTCCGGTGCCAGCGTCGGGTACGCGTCGAGGAGTTCCCGCAGTTCGTCCGCCGGCCAGTGGAGGATCGCCACCGGGAACGGGCGGGAGAGGGCCTCGCGGTAGGCGCCCAGTTCCGCGCGGAGGCGGAGGATCTCCGCTTCCAGTTCCGCCGGGTTCTCCGAGCCCAGGGACCACACGCGCTTGGGGTCGTGGAGTTCGTCCAGGGAGATCGGGAGGGAGTGGACCGAGTCCGCTACCGCGTCCCACTCGTCGTGGGATTTGCCCAGCATGCGGCGGACCCGGTGGCGGCCGAAGAGGAGGGGGTGGGTCGGCTGCGGGGGCTGCGGTACGTCCGTCAGGAGGAGGCGCACGGCCTCCGTGAAGGTGTCGTGCGCCGCTTCCAGCTCGTCGTGGGACTCCAGGGACTCGGCCACGATCACCCAGGGGGCCGGGTCCCTGGGGGCCGACGTGCGGACGCCCTCGATGATCGCCCGGGCCTCGGCCTCGTGGCCGTACTCCCAGAGGTTGGAGGCCTTGAGCGCCCGGATCAGGTGCGGGTTGTCGAGGCCTTCGGAGGAGGACAGGAGACGGTCGTAGAGCTTCGTCGCGCTGGGGCGGTCGCCGGAGAGTTCCAGGTGGGCCGCTGCCCGCAGCAGCAGGGCCTCGGCGTCCTCGGGGTACAGGCCGGCGGTCCGCTCCAGGCGTGCCGCCTCGGCGGTGTGGTCGACGTTTTCGGCAGGCGTGTCGGGGCGCATGGGGGACACCGTACTGCCGGGAGGTGACGAGCGTGAGAGATGCGCAGGCCAGACCACCCGGCCTCCCGACTTCCCACGCTCGCCGCCCAGGTTTCACGGTTCGCCCCGAACCGTCGCCTCATCGCCGAGTCCGGCTGGAGCGAGACGTTCTAGAGCGAGACGTTGTCGATCTGGAGTGTTTGGACCGATTTTGCCGCGAAGGGAACGCTTACCGATTTGCCGGACAGGCGGATGTCCGAGCGCGGGGTGTAGAGGTCGCCGCCTCCCGTCGTCACCGTGTTCCAGCGGGGGACCAGGCCTCCGGAGCCGCCCGTCACCGTCGTGAAGCGGGAGAGGTCGAAGGTGAGGGTCTGGGCGGAGGTGGCCGTGTTCACGGCGACGATCACCAGGCGGCGGGCCGTGGCGTCGTAGGCCGCCACCGCGTAGCTGACGCCCGTGTCCAGGATCGTCATGCCGGGGCGGATGTGGCGGCTGAACTGGGCCAGGACGTAGTGCTTGGTCTGGACGGTGGTCGGCTGGAGGGTGTTCGCGTCGTAGGCGATCATCGCCCAGCCCGTCGACGGGTCCATGACCTGCCAGTAGCACCAGGCGGTGGGGTGCAGCCAGCGGAAGTCGTAGCAGAGGTTGGACGCCATGGTCAGGCCCGTGCCGTCGCTGTCGCCCGTCTCGGAGTTCCACAGCTTCTTGCGGGACGTCGTCACCACGTCCGTGTAGAGGAGGTCGCGGCGGCCGCCGGAGCCCTGGTAGCCGTGCACGTTGACCTGGGAGACCAGGGACTTGGTGGAGGAGTTGAAGGACGCCCAGGTCGAGCGGGCCGTGTCGTAGTTCGTCTCGTCCGAGGCGGCGATGCGGATGCCCGTCAGGCCGCGCTTGTCCAGCTCGCTGCGCATGTACGGGAGGACCGCCGCCTGGACCGCCGGGTCCATGTGGCAGCCCTCCTGCGTGCCGGTCGCGGTCCACCAGGTGGAGGCCGGCTCGTTGAAGGGGTCGACCGTCGCGAAGTTCACGCCCCAGTTGTTGCGCGCGTACAGGGCCGTCGCCGCCAGGTGGGAGGCGTGCTGGCGGTAGTTCCAGGTCTGGAGGTTGTTGCCGCCGCCGGCCGCGCCCGAGGGGTTGTGGTTGCTGCACATCCACCACATGGGGGAGTTCGCGAACAGCTCGGTGATCGCGCCCCGTTGCACCGCCTTGACCAGCATCGCGCGCTGGTTGGCGTCCGCCGTCCACTTCCAGGCCGAGGAGGTGGGGTCCTCGTTGTTCCAGTCCTGCCAGAATCCCTCGATCTGCTTGAAGCCGGGGATGTTGGGCGACTCCACCATGGTCTCGCCGCCGACGCTGTTCCAGCTGCACGCGCCGAGGTTGTAGCGGGCGATGTTGAGGCCGAGGCCGGGCAGGGAACGGCCGTTGTACGTCACCGACTTGGTGGTGAAGAACAGGTCGGCGAAGTCGTCCCGGGCGCCGAAGACGTTGGCCCACCAGGCGAGGGAGGTGCCCCAGCCCTCCCAGGTGCCGTAGGTCGTCGAGGGGTTGACGGCGATCGTGGCGTCCGCGTGCGCGGTGCCCGTCGCCAGGGTGCTGCCGAGGAACGTGCCCCCTGCTGCGGCCAGCAGGGATCTGCGTCGTATCACGGCTCCTCCGTAAAGGAATCGGGGCAGGCGCCGGTCCCCGGCCCGGCGTCGCGAGTGTTGTCCCGTTCATGGCGACGGGCTCATGGCATCGAGAAGCATCGGGTGCGGCGGGTGGGTTGTCGAGAGTTCTGACGAACCTTTCTCAAACCCGTGTACGAAGTCGAGGGTCCGTTCAGCCGGGCGATCCTGTACGAGGATCCGTTCGGCCGGGCGATGCTGTATAACGAACAGCAGGGCATGTACACGTATGAGAGGAGGGGCAGCCGGATGAACCGTGGTTGGGCGACTCTGCGTCCCGCTCTCGCGCTGCTCTTCCTGATCGTCGAGGTGGCGCTGCTCGACACCGGCAGCCTCTCCGCCACCGTCGCCCTGGCCGCGACCGCCGCCACCGCTGCGACCGCCGCGGCCTCCGCCGCCCTCGCGGTCTGCGCCGTCGTCGCCTCGCGCTGCGCGCCCACCGTGGCGCGCACACGCGTGCGTACGGCCATCCGCGACCGGGATCGCCGTACGGCCTTCCTGCCCCAGCGCGATCCCGACGCCCGGGGGCGCACCCGTCCCCGCGCACCCGGACACGCCCTCCGGGCGACCGTCGCGTAGGGAACCTCGCGGAGCTTTCAACGAACTCCAGGAGCTGACCCCGCGCGGGTCGTCATGCCGCCATGTCTCCATCCGGCACGACGAGACCCCCGGAGGGCTCACCCATGTCCGTCTTCGCCACCCTGGTCGAGCGACTCGCCGACCTGCTCCAGCCGCTGTTCGGCGCCTCTGCGGCCGCCGCCGCGATCGTCCTGTTCACCGCGCTCGTACGCCTCCTCGTCCACCCCCTGTCCCGGGCCGCCGCGCGCGGCCAGAAGGCCCGCACCGCGCTCCAGCCGAAGATCGCCGAGCTGCGGAAGAAGCACGGGAAGAACCCCGAGAAGCTCCAGCGGGCCGTGCTGGAGCTGCACGCCGAGGAGAAGGTGTCGCCGCTGGCCGGCTGCCTGCCCGGGCTGCTCCAGGTGCCCGCGTTCTTCCTGCTCTACCACCTGTTCTCCAGCGACACGATCGGCGGGAAGGCCAACGAGCTGCTCGGCCACCAGCTGTTGGCCGCGCCGCTGGGGGAGCGGTGGGTGGACGCGCTCGACGGCGGTCTCTTCGGCGGGGCCGGGCTCGTGTACGCCGGGCTGTTCGGCGTCGTCGCCTGTGTCGCCGTGTTCAGCTACCGCCTCAGCAAGCGCATGATGGCCGCGAACCCGGTCGTCCCGGCCGGGGACGGGGAGCAGGTGCCGGGGCTGGGGGCGGTGACCAGGGTCATGCCGTTCATGTCGTTCTTCACGCTCGTCACCGTGGCCGTGGTGCCGCTGGCCGCCGCGCTGTACGTCGTGACCAGCACGACGTGGAGCGTCGTCGAGCGGGCCGTGCTGTACCGGTAGCCGGTCTGCTGTACCGGTAGCCGGTCCGGTGTACCGGTAGCCGGTCTGCTCTACCGGTAGCCCGGTAGCCCGGTAGTGGTCGGTGAGGTGACGGTCCAGTACGTGAACGGGGTATTGCGGAGTGCACGTGCAGCTTGGAGGATCGACCAGTCCTCCGATGGCTGCCCCGCCGCATCCGGGTCACGCGCGTCGGGCGGGCGCCCGCGATCGAGGGAGACGTGATCATGAAGCTGCTGCGAGTCGGTACGGCGGGGGCGGAGCGGCCCGCGCTGCTCGACGCCGAGGGGACCCTGCGGGACCTGTCGGGCGTCGTCGCGGACGTGGACGGCGCGCTGCTCGCCGACGAGGAGGCGCTCGGCCGGGTCCGGGCCGCCGCCGACGCCGGCGAGCTGCCCGTACTGGACGCCACCGGGCTGCGGATCGGCCCGCCGCTCGGGCGGATCGGCAAGATCGTCTGCATCGGCCTGAACTACCACGACCACGCCCGCGAGACGGGCGCCGAGCCGCCCGCCGAGCCGGTCGTCTTCATGAAGGCGCCGGACACGGTCGTCGGGCCGAACGACACCGTCCTCGTGCCGCGCGGGTCCCTCAAGACCGACTGGGAGGTCGAGCTGGCCGTCGTCATCGGGCGTACGGCCAGGTACCTGGAGTCCGAGGAGGAAGCCCTCGCGCATGTCGCCGGGTACGCCGTCGCGCACGACGTGTCCGAGCGGGAGTTCCAGATCGAGCGCGGCGGGACCTGGGACAAGGGGAAGAACTGCGAGACGTTCAACCCGCTGGGGCCGTGGCTGGTGACGGCGGACGAGGTGCCGGACCCGCAGGCGCTGTCCCTGAAGCTGTGGGTCAACGGGGAGTTGAAGCAGGACGGCACCACGGCCGAGCAGATCTTCTCGGTGGGGGAGGTCGTGCGGTACCTCAGCCGGTTCATGACGCTGTACCCCGGTGATGTGATCAACACGGGGACGCCGGCGGGGGTGGCGCTGGGGGCGCCCGAGCCGAAGCCGTTCCTTCGCGCCGGGGATGTCGTGGAGTTGGAGATCGAGGGGCTGGGGCGGCAGCGGCAGGAGTTCAAGAACGCGTAGGCGCTCCGCTGGGAGAGCTGGGGAACTGCGGTCGTCGTTCGGCCGCGGGCCGTGTGCGGCTTGTCGCGCAGTTCCCCGCGCCCCTGAAGAAGGTTCCCGCGCCCCTGGTGAGCTCTACTTGAGCAGAGCCGCCAGGTCGCGCCACGCCTTCCTCGGGAGGGCGTCGCGCGGCTCCTCCACCTGGAGGGCGATGTGGTCCGCGCCCGCCTCGAAGAAGGCGTCCATCTTGGCGCGGATCGCGGTGTCGTCGCCCCAGGCGAACAGGGCGTCGACCAGGCGGTCGCTGCCGCCGTCCTTCAGGTCGTCCTCGGTGAAGCCGTGCCGGAGGAAGTTGTTGGTGTAGTTCGGCAGGGGGAGGTAGGTCTCCAGGAACTCGCGGGCCAGGGCGCGGGCCCGGGCCGGGTCCGTCTCCGGGACCACCGCGAGTTCGGGGGCGAGCAGGGGGCCTTCGCCCAGGGCTTCGCGGGCGTGGGCGGTGTGCTCCGGGGTGACCAGGTAGGGGATCGCCCCCGCGGAACGGTCGCGGGTCAGCTTCAGGCTCTTCGGGCCGAGGGCGGCCAGGACCCGGCGGTCGGCGGGCATCCCGGCGGCGTCCAGGTCGTCCAGGTACGACACGAGGGCCGAGTACGGACGCCGGTACTGCTCCGCGAGCCTGGCGTGGCTGACGCCGAGGCCGAGCACGAAACGGCCGGGGTGCGCGGACTCCAACTCGGCGAAGGCGGCGGCGGTGGCGTCCGCCTCGTGCTGCCAGATGCTCTGGATGCTGGTGCCGACGGTGAGCCGGGAGGTCGCCTCGATCAGCGGGGCGGCGTGGGCGGCGGAGGTGTTGCCGCCCAGCCAGACGGCCCCGTAGCCGAGTTCCTCCAGTTCGGCGGCGGCCTCGGCGAGTTCGCCGCGCCGGTCCGGATCCTCCGAGCGCAGGCCCACGCTCCAGATGCCGTACCGGCCGACGGTCTCCTTCAGGGCTGTGGTCATGGGGTGCGATCCCTCCGATTGGGCGCCCTGCTCGATCATGCGTACGCAGGTGCCAACCGGAGGGATCCGGCACGCATTCCGTCCCGCTAGCGGCCGTTGCCCAGGAACTGCTCCAGGGCCTCCACCACCAGGCGGTGGTCCTGGAGTTGGGGCAGCCCGGACACCGTCACCGCGCCGATCACGCCGACGCCCTCGACGGTGATGGGGAAGGAGCCGCCGTGGGCCGCGTACGTGTCGGGGTCGAGGCGCGAGGACTCCTCGAACGTCGTGCCCTTGGCGCGGAAGCGGGCGCCGACCAGGTAGGAGGCGGAGCCGTAGCGCTCGACCACCCGGCGCTTGCGGGCGATCCAGGCGTCGTTGTCCGGGGTGGAGCCGGGCAGCGCCGCGTGGAAGAGCTGCTGGCCGGCGCGGTGGATGTCGATGGCGACCGGGGCCTGCCGCTCCCGGGCCAGCTCCACGAGGAGCGAACCGAGCGCCCAGGCGTCGTCGTGGGTGAACTGGCGGAAGACCAGGAGGCGTTCCTGCTTCTCCAGCTCCTCCAGGCTCGGGGTGAGCTCCGGGTGGAACTTCGGGGTCAGCTCCTGGCTGTGGGAGGGGTTGCTCTTGTGGGTCACAGGGTCACCGTCACCTTCTCGCGGGCCGAACGACGGGCGGCCTCCAGTACGTCCAGGGCGGCGGCCGCCTCCCGCGCGGTCACCGGGTTCGGGGCGCCTTCCAACAGGGCCTTCGCCACGGCCGCATAGTAGGCGGGGTAGTCGCCCGGGAGGGTCGGTTCGGGGCGGCCGCCGCCGGTCACCGGGGACTCGCCGGATCCCACGCGGCCCCACAGCGACTCGGGCTCCGCGCCCCAGTCCGGGCCGGGGCGCCGTCCCTCGCGCAGGGCCGCCTCCTGGGGATCCAGGCCGTACTTCACGTAACCGGCCCGCGAGCCCAGGACGCGGAAGCGGGGGCCGAGCTGGGCGGTCGTCGCGGAGACGTAGAGGTGGGAGCGGACGCCGCTCTCGTGCGTGATCGCGATGAAGGTGTCGTCGTCCGTCTCGGCGCCCGGGCGGCGGATGTCCGACTCCGCGTACACGGCCGCCGCCGGGCCGAAGAGGACCAGGGCCTGGTCGACGACATGGCTGCCGAGGTCGTAGAGCAGACCTCCGATCTCTGCCGGGTCGCCGGACTCGCGCCAGCCGCCCTTGAGTTGGGGACGCCAGCGCTCGAAGCGGGATTCGAACCGCTGGACGTCGCCCAGCTCGCCCTCGTCGAGGAGCTTGCGCAGGGTGAGGAAGTCGTTGTCCCAGCGGCGGTTCTGGAAGACGGAGAGGAGCAGGCCGCGCTCCTCGGCCAGGGCGGCGAGCTCGCGGGCCTCGGCCGCCGTGCCCGCGACGGGCTTGTCGACGACGACCGGCAGGCCGGCCTTGAGGGCGGTGGTCGCGAGCGGCACATGCGTCTTGTTCGGGGACGCGACGACGATCAGGTCCAGCTCGGCGGCCCGGTCGAACAGCTCGTCCGGCGAGGCGGCGAGGCGTACGTCCGGGAACTCGGCACGGGCCTGCTGCTGCCGTTCCGGGTTCGAGGTGACCACCGTGTCGAGGGCGAGGCCCTCGGTGGCGGCGATCAGCGGGGCGTGGAAGACGGAGCCGGCGAGGCCGTAGCCGACGAGGCCGACGCGGAGGGGCGAGCCGGGGGCTGTGCCGAGGGGTGTGCCAGTCATGCCACCCACTTTCGCAACGCTGTTGCCAAAGTGCAAGCGCCGGGGACAATGGGGGGCGTGAACAGGGCGGACGACGGTACGGGCGGGGTGGGCGGCATGCGCGGCGGCGGGGGCGGGGGCGGGGGCTGGGGCGGGGCGAACCTGCTCGCCCTGCGCAGCCACAACACCGCGCTGGTGCTCGACCTGCTGCGGACGGCCGGGGCCGACGGCATCAGCCGGCTCGAACTCGCCGAGCGGACCGGGCTCACCCCGCAGGCCGTCAGCAAGATCACGGCCCGGCTGCGGGAGGACGGGCTCGCGGCGGAGGCGGGCCGGCGGGCCTCCACGGGGGGCAAGCCGCGCACGGTGCTGCGGCTGGTGCCCGAGGCGGGGCACGCGGTGGGCGTCCACCTGGACCGGGACGAGGTACGGGTCGTCCTCGTGGACCTGCGGGGGACGGTGGTGGAGGAGCGGCGGTCCGCGCTGGACCTGGGGGCGGGGGCGGAGGCCGTACTGGGGGCGGTGCGGGAGGCGGTCGCCGAGGTGCTGCCCACCGGGCTCGGCAGGGCCGCCCTGCTCGGGGCGGGCGTCGCACTGCCCGGGCCGCTGGACCACGCCCGGGGCGTGCTGCACCGGGTGACCGGATTCCCCGAGTGGGACGGCTTTCCCCTGCGGGACGCGCTGACGGGCCGGCTCGGGGTGCCGGTGGTGGTCGACAAGGACACCAACGCGGCCGCGCTCGGCCTGGCCGCCGGGGGCGAGGGCGGCTCCTTCGCCTACCTGCACCTCGGTACGGGGCTGGGGGCCGGGCTGGTGATCGGCGGGCGCGTGCACCGGGGGGCCCGGACCGGGGCGGGGGAGTTCGGCCATCAAGTCATCCAGTTGGACGGCCCGCCGTGCACCTGTGGCGACCGGGGCTGCGTCGAGGCGCTGTGCCTCGGCGCGGTGGCGCGCGGCGACCTGGGGGAGGCGGCGCGGGTCCTGGGCGCCGGGGCGGCGAACCTGGTCGGCCTGCTGGACATCGACGTCGTCCTCCTCGGCGGCCGTACGGTGGCCGCGGCTCCGGAGGCGTTCGTGCGCGGGGTCGGCGCGGTGCTCGCGGACCGGGCCCGGCGCACGGGCCAGGACGCCGTGCCGGTCCGACTCGCCCCCGGGGGCGGACGGACCGTGGCGGCGGGGGCGGCTCAGCTGCTGCTGGGGCCGGTGTTCGGGCGTGAGGTCGGCTGAGGCGCCGCCGTCCCCGGCCTGGTCGCCGTCCCTGGGGCGACTGCGGCACAACCCTCGCCGGCCCTCGCCCCGACCGCCGCCCCCGGACCGTCCCCGGCATCCGCCCCCGCCCCGGCGGGAAAGATCCGGGCCAGGTGATAGTCCAGTACCCTCCGCACGTCCGCGAGGGAACGGCGTTCGTGCAGGACGTCCAGGCCCAGCCCGACGGCCCCCGAGACCAGCAGGTCCGCCTCGTGCACCCGGTCGATGCCCGGGGCCGTCCGCCCGGTCGTCTCGGCCACGCCGATGATGTCCGCGACGAGTCGTTCGAACGGCTGCTCGGCGGAGAGGAAGACCGCCGCGAGGGCGGGATCGGTCAGGCTTCTCGCGTAGTACGCCGTGAACACGCGCAGGGCGAAGGCGCGCTGGTCGTCCAGCGGCAGGAACTCGTCCAGCACCGCCCGCAGCAGGGCGCACGGGTCCGTCATGTCGTACGGGATGCGCGCCCGGGCCAGCCGCTCGTTCTCCTCGTGCAGCAGGCGCAGCGCGTCCACGAGGAGAGCGTGCTTGGAGTCGAAGTGGTACTGCACGACCCGCAGCGACACCCTCGCCTCGGCCGCGATCCTGCGCATGCTCGCCGCCTCCAGGCCCTGCCCGGCCGCGATGCGCCACACCGCCTCGGCGATCCGCAGCCGCTGCCGCGCCCGGACGTCCGTCGGCCGGGACACCGGCGGCGTGCCCGGCTCGGGCAGCGGCTGCCGGCGCCGGCGGTAGGCCCGGGCCTGACAGCTCCGGGAGCAGTAGACGGGCGGACGCCCCCGCTCCGGGCGGGCCACGCGCGCGCCGCACACCGGGCACTTCTTTTCGTCACGCATCACCTCACGGTACCGCGCCGAGAAAGTGTGACGTAAAGAAGAAAGGGGGTGCTGAATAGGGCCAGTGGCTTTCCTTCCGTTGATACGTTCGTAACGTCACCTCGCGCGGAAGGAAGGCCATGAAGTACGACGTCCTGCAAGTCCTCGGCATGGTGGTGCTGGTCGTGAGCGCCCAGGCACTCGTCCGGCTCCTCGTCGACCACGGGGAACGGGGGGTGCTGGGCGACCTGCCCGGCGGTTTCGCCCCGCTGCTGCTGACCTACGCGGCCCTCACCGTCACCGGCGCCGCCCTGACCGGCTGGGCCCACTCCCGCGCCAAGGCCCTCGGGCGTCGCTAGGCGGACACCCCCCTAGGTGTGCTGTCCCGGGACGTTGGTGACAGGCGACAGGCCTTGAGCGGTCCTTGAACGAGGCGAGGGCCTCTGGGTTCGGTGTGGATTGCGAAGTCTGCACCGACGCCCAGGAGGCCCTCGTTGTTCCACCGTAACGCCCCGCTGACCGCGACCGGCAGGCTGCGTCTGGCCCGGTGTGTCGTCGACGACGGCTGGCCGCTGCGGCGGGCCGCGGAACGCTTCCAGGTCAGCCACACCACCGCTGCCCGCTGGGCAGGCCGCTACCGCAAGCACGGGCCCGCCGGGATGCAAGACCGCTCCAGCCGACCTCACCACCAGCCCCGCCGCACCCCGGACACTCTTGAGCAACGGGTCGTGCGCCTGCGGCGTGAGCATCGCATCGGACCGCTACGGCTGGCCGCCCGCTGCGGCATCGCCGCCTCCACCGCCCACCGCA
>JJOH01000028.1 GCA_000696115.1 Streptomyces olindensis | reverse complement strand
GAGGCGCCCGGAGCGGCTCCGGGGGCGCCGTACGGGCCCGCCGGGGCCTGGCCCGGGGCGCCCTGCGGCGGCATCGGGAACGGCTGGCCGCCCTGCTGGGGCGGCGGCGGGGCGTACCAGCCGGGCTGGCCCTGGCCGGGCACCGGCATCGGCGGCTGCGCACCGGGCGGCAGCGGCTGCTGGAGCCCTTCCTTCTGGTCGATGGTGGAGCGGTAGTCGACGGCGCCCTGCGTCATCCGCATGTACGCCTCCTCCAGCGAGGCCTGGTGCGGCGACAGCTCCCACAGCCGTACGCCGTGGTCGTGCGCGATGTCGCTGATGCGGGGGAGCGGCAGCCCCGTCACCCGCAGCGCGCCGTCCTGCTCGGGCAGCACGTGCCCGCCCGACTCGGTGAGCGCGGCCGACAGCTTCTCGCGCTGCTGCGGCTCGGTGTCGGGCGTCCGGACGCGCGCGAAGTCGGCGGAGTTCGCCGAGATGAAGTCCGTCACGCTCATGTCGGCGAGCAGTTGCCCGCGCCCGATGACGATGAGGTGGTCGGCGGTCAGCGCCATCTCGCTCATCAGGTGGGAGGAGACGAAGACCGTCCGGCCCTCGGCCGCGAGCGCCTTCATCAGGTTGCGCACCCAGAGGATGCCCTCGGGGTCGAGGCCGTTGACCGGCTCGTCGAACAGCAGCACCTGCGGGTCGCCGAGCAGCGCCGCGGCGATGCCGAGCCGCTGCCCCATGCCGAGGGAGAAGCCCTTGGACCGCTTCTTGGCCACGTCCTGGAGGCCGACGACCCCGAGCACCTCGTCCACGCGCCGGGCCGGGATGCCCGACAGCTGGGCCAGGCACAGCAGGTGGTTGCGGGCGGCGCGGCCGCCGTGCACGGCCTTGGCGTCCAGCAGGGCGCCGACCTGGCGGGGGGCGTTGGGCAGCTTGCGGTAGGGATAGCCGCCGATCGTGACGTGGCCGCTGGTCGGGTTGTCCAGGCCGAGGATCATCCGCATCGTCGTCGACTTGCCCGAGCCGTTCGGCCCGAGGAAGCCCGTGACGGCTCCGGGCCGCACCTGGAAGGAAAGGTTGTACACAGCGGTCTTGTCGCCGTAGCGCTTCGTCAGGCCGACTGCTTCGATCATGCTCCGCACCCATCGCAAGGTTCAGGACAGCGGGGCACACGCCCCCGTAAGGGTTAGGAGGATATCGAGGCGCTGACGGTTCCGCCCAAGAGCAGGTAAAAGGTCACGCCAAGCCTGTCCCCCTAAGCGTCGCGCTTCTTCAGCAGCACGTACCCGCCGATCAGCGCCGCCAGCACCCACAGCCCCATGATCCCGAGGCCGCCCCACGGCCCGTACGGCGTGTCGTCGTCGAGCGGCGGGACCACCTGCATGATCTTGCTGCCGGCCTGGTCGGGCAGGAACCGGCCGACCTTCTTCGTCGCGTCGACGTTCCCCAGGATGTTGGAGATCAGGAAGAAGAACGGCATCAGGATGCCCAGTGACAGCATCGGCGAGCGCAGCATCGTGGCGACGCCCATGGAGAACATCGCGATCAGGGCCATGTAGAGGCCGCCGCCGAACACCGCCCGCAGCACGCCCGGGTCGCCGATCTCCGCCCGGTGCTCACCCAGCATCGCCTGCCCCAGGAAGAAGGCGGCGAAGCTGGTGACGAGGCCCACCAGCAGGGCCAGCGCGGTGGCCACCGCGATCTTGCTGAACAGGAAGGAGCCGCGTTGCGGCACGGCGGCCAGCGAGGTGCGGATCATGCCGGTGCTGTACTCGTTCGACACGACCAGCACCCCGAACACGATCATCGCGAGCTGGCCGAGACTCATCCCCGCGAAGCTGATGAACGTCGGGTCGAACTCCGCCCGCTCCTGCGTGCCCATGGAGTCGAACTCGTTCTTCGACAGCGCCGAGATCAGCATGCCGAGGGCGACCGTCACGACCACCACCAGCGAGAGTGTCCACACCGTGGACGCCACTGACCGGATCTTGGTCCACTCCGACCGTACGACCTGTGTCGCCGCCATGCTCAGCTCCTCCCCCAGGCGTCGACCCACTGCTGCGGTGGCGGCCCGGCACTCGTGTCGCTGTGGGCGTGGTACTCCACCGACTCCGCCGTCAGCCGCATGAACGCCTCCTCCAGCGAGGCCTGTTGCGGGCTCAGCTCGTGCAGCGTGATCCGGTGCTGCGCCGCCAGCTCACCGATCTGCTCGGCCTTGCCGCCGTCCACCTCCAGCACTCCGTCGCCGCTCTCCACGACCACGATGCCCGCCTGGTGCAGCACGTCGAGCAGCCGCTCCCGCTGCGGTGTGCGGACCCGGACGTACGACCGTGAGTTCCGGTCGATGAAGTCGGCCATGGAGGTGTCCGCGAGGAGCCGCCCCTGCCCGATGACGACGAGGTGGTCGGCCGTCAGCGCCATCTCGCTCATCAGGTGGGAGGAGACGAACACGGTCCGGCCCTGCGCGGCCAGCGACTTCATCAGGGTGCGGATCCAGTGGATGCCCTCGGGGTCGAGGCCGTTGACCGGCTCGTCGAACATCAGGATCCGCGGATCGCCGAGCAGCGCGGCCGCGATGCCCAGCCGCTGCCCCATGCCCATCGAGAAGCCCTTGGTCTTCTTCTTCGCGACCGCCGTCAGCCCGACCGTCTCCAGCACCTCGCCGACCCGCTGCTTCGGGACGCCGTTGCTCTGCGCGAGGCACAGCAGGTGGTTGTAGGCGCTGCGCCCGCCGTGCCAGGCCTTGGCCTCCAGCAGGGCACCGATGTACGTCAGCGGGTCCTTGAGCTGCTGGTAGTGCTTGCCGTCGATGCGGACGTCGCCGGCGGTCGGGTGGTCGAGACCCAGGATCATCCGCATGGTGGTGGACTTGCCCGCGCCGTTCGGCCCGAGGAAGCCGGTCACGATGCCCGGTCTGACGGTGAAGGACAGGTTGTTGACCGCCACCTTCTCGCCGTACCGCTTGGTCAGCCCCTCCAGCTCAATCATGCCGCCACGCTAGAACGGGACAAAGCCCTCTGCCACCCGAGCGGCAGAGGGCTTTGCGGAGATTCAGACTCCGTATGCCGGGCTGTTACCGGGACTGCTGGGCCGGGACCCCACGGGAGATCGGCTCGTCCTCGGCCGGCGTGCCGGCCGCGGCCACCGCGGCGCCCGTGAGCGTCGCGAGCATCTCGCGGACGTTCGTCAGCTGGGCGTTGATGCTGTCGCGGCGGTTGGTGAGGGCGGCCAGCTCGCGCTCGGATTCCGAACGGATGCGGTCGGCCTTGGCGTTGGCGTCGGCCACGATGTCCTCGGCCTGGCGCTGGGCCGTCTCCACCGTCTGGCGGGCGCGGCGCTCGGCGTCCGTGCGCAGCTTCTCCGCCTCCAGGCGGAGCTGCTCGGCGCGGTGCTCGATCTCGGCGAGGCGCTTCTCGGCCTTGGCCTGACGGGAGGCCAGGTCGCGCTCGGACTGCTCGCGGCGCTTGGCGAGGTTCGTCTCGAAGTCGGCGGCGGCCTGCGCGGCCTTGGCGCGGGTCTCCTCGAAGAGGGCGTCCGCCTCCTCGCGCTTGGACTGCGCGTCCTTCTGCGCCTCGGCACGCAGCTGGGCGGCGTCACTCTTGGCCTTCTCGACGATCCGCAGGCCCTCGTCCTCGGCCTTGGCCTTGCGCTCCGCGGAGTACGACTCGGCGTCGTTGCGCACCTGCTGGGCCGCCGACTCGGCGAGCTCGCGGTGCTGCTCCGCCGCGCGCCGGGCCTCCTCGCGCAGGTCCTTCGCCTCTTCCTCGGCGAGGCGGAGGATCTTCTCCACGCGCGCGCCGAGACCCGCGTACGACGGCTCGGCGTCGCTGATCTGGGCCTGGGCGTTCTGCGTCTCGAGGTGGAGCTCCTCGATGCGCTTTTCCAGAGCGGTGATGCGGGCGAGAGCGCTGTCACGGTCGGAGACGAGCTTGGAGATACGTTCGTCCACCTGAGCGCGGTCGTACCCACGCCGCACAAGCTCGAAGCCGTAGGGGGAAGTGTCGCTCATGGGGTTCCTGTCGAATGAGACCGGTGAGGTGATAGGTGGAATCCTAGGGGCCGAAACGGTGTGTCATCGAGCGGATGCGCGTTTGATCTGCAAAATGAGACCCCTTTTGAGTGGCCGTCCGTCGGACTGCTTGCCAAAGACGTGGTCAAAGACCCCAGCAGACACCGGATTCGCCCCGCTTCGCTAGCTTTCCGAAGTCTTGCCACCCGAACGGGGTGCGCCGACCGCCGCTCCCGCCTTGACCCCGTTGTCCTTGGCCGCGGACGGGGCCTCGAAGGACTCCAACGCCTCCAGCACGTCCTGGACACGGGAGATCTCCGCGTTGATGTCCTCGCGACGGCGGACCAGGACCTCCAGCTCGCGCTTGCCCTCCTCGACCGTGCGCTTGGCCTCGCGGATCGCCTCGGCCTTGAGCTCCTCGGCCTCCCGGATCAGCGTGGTCTTCTTCTGCTCGGCCTCCTTGAGCAGCCCCTCCGCCTTCTTCACCGCGGCGATACGGACCTTGCCCGCCTCGGAGTTGGCCTCCGACACGATCTCCTTGGCCTTCGCCTGCGCCTTCGCGAGCTGCTCCTCGGCCGCCTTGACGAGCGCGTCGCAGCGGTCGCCCGCCGCCTTCATCGTCTCGGCCGACTCACGGCGGGCCCGCTCGTGCAGCTCCTCGATCTCCGAGGTGATGCGGTCGCGCAGCTCCTCGGCGCGCTCCCTGATCTGCGTGGCGTCCCGACGCGCGCCGACCAGCAGCTCGTCCGCGTCCGTACGGGCCTTCTCCACCAGCGAGTTGCCCTCGACCGTCGCCTCGGACACGAGCCGGTCGGCCTCCTTGCGGGCCGCGCCCACCATCGTGTCGGCCTGCGCCTCGGCCTCCGCGGTGGTCTTGTGCGCCTGCTGCTGCGCCTCGCCGAGCAGCTTGTCCGCCTCGGCCGTGGTCTCCGAGATGAGCTTGTCGACCTGCTCGGCCGCCTCGGAGCGCCGCTTGTTGGCGTCCTTGCGGGCCTCGTCCAGCGTGCGGTCGGCCTCCTCGCGCGCCGACGCGACGAGCCGCTCCGCCTCCGCCTCCGCGTCGGCCTTGACGCGCTCGGCCTCGGAACGGACCCGCTCCGCGTGCTGCTGCGCCGAGCCGACCGTCTCGGCGGCCTCGGCCCGCAGCCGCTCCGCCTCGCCGGTGGCCTCCCCGATCAGCTGGTCGGCCTTGGCGACCGACTCGGCCCGCAGCCGCTCGGCCTCCGCGGCCGCCTCGGAACGGACGCGCTCGGCCGCGGAGAGGGCCTCGGTGCGGACCCGCTCGGCCTCGGTGACCGTCTCCATCCGCAGCCGGTCGGTCTCCTGGACCGTCTCGGTGGTGAGCCGCTCCGCCTCGTTGCGGGCCTCGGTGATGAGGGTGTCCGCCTGCGTCGCCGCGTCCGACCGGATGCGGTTGGCGTCCTCGCGGGCGTCCGCCCGGGTGCGCGCGGCGCTCTGCTCGGCCTCGGCGATGGTGTCCGACGCCTCCGTGCGCACCCGCTGGGCGTGCTCGGAGACCTCCGTGCGGATCCGCTCCGCCTCCGCGATCGCCTCGGACATCGTCCGCTCGGCGAGCGCCTTGGCGGCCTCGGTCTCCTCGTGCGCCTCGCGGCGCAGCCGGCCCGCGTCCTCGCTCGCCCGCTCCCGCTCGGCGTAGGCGTCGGAGCGGACACGGTCCGCCTCCTCCTGGGCCTCCCGGCGCGTACGGTCCGCCGCGTGCTCGGCGGCGGAGCGCAGCCCGGCGATCTCCTCCTGCGCCTGCTCGTGCAGCCCCGCGACGGAGTCCCGGACCTGCTGCGCGTGCTGCTCGGCCGCCGACACCATCTCCGTGGCGCGCCGGTCGGCCTCCTCGACCAGCCGGACGGCCTCGGTCTGCGCCTCCTCCACGCGCTTGCGCGCCGAGGCCAGCAGCTCCTCGCTCTGCTCGCGGGCCCGCTCGCGCTCCTGGTCGGCCTCCTGCCGGGCGCTGCCGAGGAGTTCCTCGGCCTCGCGGCGGCGCCGGTTGGCCTCCTCCTGGGCGGCGGCCAGCGTCTCGGACGCCTCCGTGGCGAGCCGCTCGGCGGCGGCCTGCGCCTCCGCGCGCATCCGGTCGGCGCTCTCCTGCGCCTCCGACTTCAGCCGCTCGGCCTCGCTCGCGGCCTCCGACCGCAGGCGTACGGCGACGGCCTCGCCCTCGGCGCGCGCCGCGGACGCGTCCGACGCGGCCTCGTCGCGCAGCCGTTCGGCCTCGGCCTCGGCCTGCTGCTGGAGCGTGCGGATCCGCTCGGCGGCCTCGGCGCGCAGCCGCTCGTTCTCCTCGGCGGCCTCGCGGCGGATCCGCGCGGCCTCCTCACGGGCGTCCGACAGGGCCTGCTCGGCCGCCGCCAGCCGCTCCTCCGCGTCCGTCTGGAGCCGCGTCAGTTCCTCGGCGGCCTCCGCGCGGCGGGCCTCTACGGCCCGCTCGGTCTCCTCGTGCAGCTCCCGCGCCGCGCGCTCGGCGTCCGCCTTGAGGGCCTCGGCCTGCTCGATGACCTCCTCGCGGTGCCGCTCGGCCTCCTGCCGGGTGCGCTGGAGGGTCTCCTCGGCCTGCCGGCGCAGGGTCGTCGCCCGCTCGATGGCCTCGGTGCGGACCTTCTCGCTGTCCGTCTGGGCGGTCGTGCGCAGCTCGTCGGCGTCCGCCTTGGCCTTGGCGAGCAGTTCCTCGGCGGACTTCGCCGCCTCCTCGATCTGCGCCACGGCCTCCTTGCGGGCCTCGGCGCGGATCTTCTCGCCCTCCTCGACGGCGTCCGCCCGCAGCTGTTCGGCCTCGCCGCGCAGCCGGCGGGCCTCCTCCTGCAGCTCGACCGTCTTGGCGCGGTACTCCTTGGTGTCGTCCTTCGCCGCGCCCTTGAGCTGCTCGGCGATGTCGTGTGCCTCGGCGCGCAGCCGGTCCGCCTCGGCCTCGGCCTCCTTGCGGATCCGCTCGGCCTCCTCGGCCGCGGCCTTGGTGGTCTTCTTGGCGTCCTCCGACGCCTTGGTGAGGACCTCCTCGGCCGTCCGGGCCGCCTTGGACAGCTGGGTCGCGGTCTCCTCGGCCGTGAGCGTGCGGGCCTTCTCGGAGGCCTCCGCGACGATCTTCTCGGCCTCGGCACGGGCGTCCGCGACGATCTGCTCGGCCTCGGACTTGGTGTTCTCGGCCTCCTTCGTGGCCTCCTCGACCAGCCGGGCGACCTGTTCCTTGGCGGTGCGCGTCCGCGTCTCGTTCGCGGACTCGGCGCTCGCCAGGGCCTTGGCGGCGGCCTCCTTGGCCTCCGCGACCAGCTTCTCCGCCTCGGTCTGCGCCTTGCGCAGCGCCTCCTCGGCCTCGGCCATCCGCTGCTCGGCGGCCTTGCTCAGCTCCTGGGCCCGGCGGCGCGCCGACTCCGACTCCGAGGCGGTGGACGTCCGCAGCTGCTCGGCGTGGTCGGTGGCCTCCTGGGCCTGTGTGGAGGCGGCGTTGAGCAGGCGCTCGGCGTCCGTGCGGGCGCGCCGCAGGATCTGCTCGGCCTCGGCGCGGGCCTCCTCGGCCGCGTTCGTCAGCCGCTGCCGGGCCTCCGTCGTCAGCCGCTCGGCCTCCGCGCGGGCGGTGGCCATGGCCTGCTCGGCCTCGGCGCGGGACTCCTCCAGCAGCCGGCGGGCCTGCTGCTCGGTGCGGGCCCGCAGCTGCTCCGCCCACGCCACGTTCTCGTTGACGTGCGACTCGACCGTCTGGCGGCGCTCGGCCAGCTCCTGGCGGCGGGTCACCGCCTCCTGGTGCAGCTCCGCCTGGAGGCGGGCCGCCTGCTCGGCGTGCTCCTGGAGGATCCGCTGGGTCTGGGCCCGGGCCTCGCTCAGCTCCCGGTCGGCGTCCGCGCGGATCTGGTCGGCCTGCATCTGCGCGTTGCGCAGCAACTGCTCGGCCTGCCAGCCGATGTCGCCCCCCTCGAAGGAGGGCCGGGACATGATGGTGCGCCGCGCCTCGTGCAGCTTGGCGCGCAGCACCTCGACCTGGTAGCCGAGGTCCTCGGCGTGCTGGATCGCCTTTTCCCGTTCGGTCTTCAGCCGCTTCATCTCGGCTTCGAACCGAGAGAGGTGGTCGACGTCAGCCGCCGGCTCTCGCTCCTGGCTCTCGTAGCCCCGCACTGCGCGGTCCCATCCGTCCCCTGGTCGCAACTCTCTCCAAACGAGCTCCGTCCATCCGCCGAACGGGGCCCCCGGGGAATGGTGTCAGATCATCGGCGGAGCAGAGGCTGCTGCCCCGACGCTCTTCCCCCGAAACCCGGACCCCGGTGGTCCTGCCGTCGCACGGCGGGACCGCGGTCACCCTGGCTGAGCGGCGACCGCACCCAACCCTACCGGCCTCTATGTACGAGGGTCAGTGCTCAGGTGACTCAACAGGCGCCGAAGTGACCAGTTCTGTCAGTACGCCATGGCAGTCCTTGGGGTGCAGGAAGGTGATCCGTGACCCCATGGAACCGCGTCGCGGCTCTTCGTACAGCACGCGTACGCCCTTGTCGCGGATGTCCGCGGACTCGGCGTCGACGTCCGCCGTACCGAAAGCGATGTGGTGGACGCCCTCGCCGTTCTTCGCCAGCCACTTCGCGACGGTGGAGTCCTCGCGGATCGGCTCGAGAAGCTGCAGGTAGGAGGCGCCGCCGTCGGACGTCTCGTTGATCTTGAGCATGGCCTCGCGCACGCCCTGCTCCTCGTTGACCTCGGAGTGGAACACCTCGAAGCCGTAGGTGGCACGGTAGAACTCGACGGTCTTGTCGAGGTCGAAACAGGCGATTCCGATGTGGTCGATTCGCGTCAGCATGGATTCAGTGCAGCGCTCCTGCGGTGGTTACGCAACGTGCGCGCGATCACACCGACAGCCCGATGACGGGGTGGAGTACCGGTCAGTACATTCGAAGTAAACCCTCGTTCACTCCTCGGCTGTGCAGCCGGTAAGGGGATCGCAGCTCATGTCTTCTGGAACCTCCGAAGCGAACAGCTCGGTGATCGTCGCGGGCGCGCGTACGCCCATGGGACGGTTGCTCGGTTCGCTCAAGTCCTTCTCCGGAGCCGACCTCGGCGGCTTCGCGATCAAGGCCGCCCTCGACCGTGCGGGGATCGGCGGCGACCAGGTGCAGTACGTGATCATGGGGCAGGTGCTCCAGGCCGGGGCGGGGCAGATCCCGGCGCGTCAGGCCGCGGTCAAGGCCGGCATCCCGATGAACGTGCCGGCGCTGACCATCAACAAGGTGTGCCTCTCGGGCCTCGACGCGATCGCGCTCGCCGACCAGTTGATCCGCGCGGGTGAGTTCGACGTGGTCGTCGCCGGCGGCCAGGAGTCCATGACCAACGCCCCGCACCTGCTGCCCAAGTCCCGCGAGGGCTTCAAGTACGGCGCGGTGCAGATGCTCGACGCCATGGCCTACGACGGCCTGACCGACTCCTTCGACGGCGTCGCCATGGGCGAGTCCACGGAGAAGCACAACACCCGCCTCGGCATCGGCCGGGCCGAGCAGGACGAGATCGCCGCGCTGTCCCACCAGCGGGCCGCCGCCGCGCAGAAGAACGGCCTGTTCGAGGCCGAGATCACGCCCGTCGAGATCCCGCAGCGCAAGGGCGACCCGGTGCTGTTCAGCAAGGACGAGGGCATCCGCGGCGACACGACCGTTGAGTCGCTCGGCAAGCTGCGCCCCGCCTTCTCCAAGGACGGCACGATCACGGCCGGTTCCGCCTCGCAGATCTCCGACGGTGCCGCCGCCGTGGTCGTGATGAGCAAGGCCAAGGCGCAGGAACTCGGCCTGGAGTGGATCGCCGAGATCGGGGCCCACGGGAACGTGGCCGGGCCGGACAACTCGCTTCAGTCGCAGCCGTCCAACGCGATCCAGCACGCGCTGAAGAAGGAGGGGCTGGGCGTCGAGGACCTTGACCTCATCGAGATCAACGAGGCGTTCGCGGCGGTCGCCGTGCAGTCCATGAAGGACCTCGGGGTGTCCACCGAAAAGGTGAATGTCAACGGTGGTGCCATTGCCCTGGGTCACCCGATCGGGATGTCCGGTGCGCGTCTCGTGCTGCATCTGGCGCTGGAGCTGAAGCGGCGGGGCGGCGGTGTGGGCGCGGCCGCGCTGTGCGGTGGCGGTGGTCAGGGTGACGCGCTGATCGTCCGGGTACCGAAGGCCTGACGGCGGTTTCGGATCCCCCTTTCACGAACGGAGCTGTGATGCAGGACGTCTCCACGCTGGTGGCCCAGGCCAGGGAGGGGCGGCCGCGGGCCGTCGCCCGGCTGATCTCGCTGGTGGAGGGGGCGTCCCCGCAGCTCCGGGAGGTCATGGCGGCGCTCGCGCCGCTGACCGGAGGGGCGTACGTGGTGGGGCTGACCGGGTCGCCCGGGGTCGGCAAGTCGACGTCGACCTCGGCGCTGGTCACCGCCTACCGCAAGCAGGGCAAGCGGGTCGGCGTGCTCGCCGTCGACCCGTCGTCCCCGTTCTCCGGCGGTGCGCTGCTCGGGGACCGGGTGCGGATGTCGGAGCACGCGTCCGACCCGGGCGTGTACATCCGCTCGATGGCGACGCGGGGGCATCTGGGCGGGCTGGCGTGGGCCGCGCCCCAGGCGATCCGGGTGCTGGACGCGGCCGGCTGCGACGTGATCCTCGTCGAGACGGTGGGGGTCGGGCAGTCCGAGGTGGAGATCGCCTCGCAGGCGGACACGTCCGTGGTGCTGCTCGCGCCCGGGATGGGGGACGGGATCCAGGCGGCCAAGGCCGGGATCCTGGAGATCGGCGACGTGTACGTCGTGAACAAGGCCGACCGGGACGGGGCCGACGCGACGGCCCGCGAGCTGAACCACATGCTGGGGCTGGGGGAGGCGCGGGGGCCGGGCGACTGGCGCCCGCCGATCGTCAAGACGGTCGCCGCGCGGGGCGAGGGCGTGGACGAGGTCGTCGAGGCGCTGGAGAAGCACCGGGCCTGGATGGAGGAGCGGGGGGTCCTCGCCGAACGGCGGATGGCCCGGGCTTCGCGCGAGGTCGAGACGATCGCGGTGACGGCGCTGCGGGAGCGGATCGGGGACCTGCACGGGGACCGGCGGCTGGGGGCGCTTGCGGAGCGGATCGTGGCCGGGGAACTGGACCCCTATCGGGCGGCGGACGAGCTGGTCGCGGGGTTGACGAGCGCCTCTGCCTCCGGCGGTTGAGCCGGGGGGCCTGCGGCGGCCTGTGCGGCTGTGTGGGGGCTTGTGTTGCGCCTACTCGCCGGTGGGTGGGTCGGGGCCGCGCCGGGGGTGTCCTCCCTCCCTGGCGTCCCGCTCAGCTGCGGGCATGCGTGCCGCCAGGGGCGGCACGGGTGGGCGCAGCGGTACCCCGCTGCGCCGGGTTGCGTAACGCCCCGGCGTCAGCACAGACGCCGGGGCGGTTGATATCGGGCAGTGAGTGGTCAGTCCTGGTCGTCGTCGGCGTCGTCGTCCTGCGCGTCGGAGCGGTCCACCGTGACCTTGCCCGTCTTCAGGTCGATCTTCCAGTCCTGCTCGGCGCCGCCGGACGTGCGGGTCTCGGCCTCCCAGGACTTGTTCTTGCCGTCCTCGTCCAGGTCGACGGAGGTCACCACGCCCTTGTCGGCGGCAGCCTTCGCGGCCTCCTCGGCCGTCACCGAGGAACCCTTCAGGGTCGCCCGCACCTGCGCCGTGTCGTCCTCGTCGTCGGCGTGCGAACCGAGGACCTTGCCGCTGGACGGGTCGACGCTCACGCTGTGCCAGGTGTTGTCGCCGGACAGGACATCGACCTTCCAGACCACCTTGGCGCTGTCGTCCTCGTCGTCCAGCTCGGCGGAGACGGCCGTACCCGAGGTGTGCTTCAGCGCGGAGGCGATCGCCTCGGGCGCGGTGACGTCGGAGGAGGAGACCCGAGCGGCGTCGTCGTCGCGGTCGTCCGCACCGTCCTGGTCGTCACGGACGTCGTCGCCCGACAGCCGGGTGTCGGCCGTCTGCCGCGCCGAGCCCGTGTCGTCTCCCGTGGTCGCCAGGGCCGTGGCCGTACCGCCTCCGATCAGAGCGGCGGCGGTCACAGCGGCGATCACGATGTTGCGCTTCATGCGGATTCCTCCCGAGTCGTTTCGTTTTCGACGTCTTCGACTCTGGCGGACGGAGGCTGAGAGGAACCTGAAACCCCCTGAAGGGATCTTCAGGTTCCCTTTGCCACTCTTTACGCATGCGCCTGTTGATCGTGGAGGACGAGAAGCGGCTGGCCCTGTCGCTCGCCAGGGGCCTGACGGCCGAGGGGTACGCCGTGGACGTCGTCCACGACGGTCGGGAGGGGCTGCACCAGGCCTCGGAGGGGGCGTACGACCTGGTGATCCTCGACATCATGCTGCCGGGCCTCAACGGCTACCGGGTCTGCGCCGCCCTGCGCGCCGCCGGGCACGAGGTGCCGATCCTGATGCTGACCGCCAAGGACGGTGAGTACGACGAGGCCGAGGGGCTCGACACGGGCGCGGACGACTACCTGACCAAGCCGTTCTCGTACGTCGTGCTCGTCGCTCGGATCAAGGCGCTGCTGCGGCGGCGCGGGCAGGGTGCGGGGGCCTCGCCCGTGCATGTGCACGGGGACCTGAAGGTGGATACGGCCGCTCGCCGGGTGTTCCTCGGGGAGGACGAGATCTCCCTCACCGCCAAGGAGTTCTCCGTGTTGGAGCAGCTCGTGCTGCGGGCGGGCGAGGTGGTGTCCAAGTCCGAGATCCTGGAGCACGTCTGGGACTTCGCGTACGAGGGCGACCCGAACATCGTCGAGGTGTACGTCAGCACCCTGCGGCGCAAGCTGCGCCCGGGGCTGATCCGGACCGTGCGCGGTGCCGGGTACCGGCTGGAGACCTCGCCGTGAGGCGGCTCTTCGGGTCCGTCCGGGCGAGGGCCACGCTGGCGGCCACGCTCGTGGTCGCGGTGGCGCTCGTCGCGGCCGGGGCCGCCGTGCTGCTGTCGCTGCGGTCGAATCTGATGGGCGAGGCCGGCACGCAGGCGGAGCGCTCCGCGCGGGCGGTCGCCTCCGAGCTCGCCGCCGGGACGCCGTACGACAAGCTGTCGGGCCTGGACGGGGACGTCGGGCCGGTGCAGGTCCTCGACGAGGACAAGCGGCTGGTCGCGGTCAGTGAGGACCTGCAGCGGATCAGCGGTACGGACAGCGCGAAGGTGAAGGCGCAGCCGTCGGCCGCGGCGCCACGCGGGGACGACGATGACGACGCCGATGACTCCGGCGACTCGGGCGCGTCTCTCGAACCGGGGGAGATCTCCGGGGAGAGCGTCTTCAGGAACGGGTCGGCGACGGTCGACGGGGACACGGAGGACTACCGGTTCGCCGCCGTGGAGGTGGAGACCCATGACCGGGGGCACCTCAAGGTCTTCGCCGGTGCCCCGCTGGCCGCCGAGCACGGGGCCGTGCGGAGCGCGCTGACCGTGATGCTGATCGGATTCCCGCTGCTGCTGGGCGTGGTCGCGGGCGTGACCTGGCTGGTCACCCGGCGGGCCCTGCGGCCGGTGGAGGGCATCCGGCGCGAGATGGCCGCGATCACCCAGTCCGAGGACCTCGCCCGGCGCGTCCCCGAGCCGGACACCCACGACGAGATCGCCCGGCTCGCCAGCACCACCAACGAGACGCTCGCCGCCCTGGAGACGTCCGTGGAGCGGCAGCGGCGCTTCGTCGCCGACGCCTCCCACGAGCTGCGCAGCCCCATCGCCTCGCTGCGGACGCAGCTGGAGGTGGCCGCCGCCCATCCCGAACTGCTCGACCTCGACGGGGCCGTGGAGGACACCGTGCGGCTCCAGCGGCTCGCCGCCGATCTGCTGCTGCTCGCCCGGCTGGACGCGGGGGAGCGGCCCCATGACGCGCGCGTCGACCTCGCCGGGCTGGCCCGGGAGGAGGCCGAGGGGCGGACGGGCGTGACGGTGGACGCGGAGCCGGTGGAGGTGGCCGGATCGCGGGGGCAGTTGGGGCGGGTGCTGGCCAATCTGCTCGACAACGCCCAGCGGCACGCCCGGACGGCCGTCACCGTGAGCGTGCGGCGCGAGGGGGACCGGGCCGTCGTCGGTGTGGCGGACGACGGGGACGGTGTGCCCGAGGGCGACCGGGAGCGGATCTTCGAGCGGTTCGTCCGGCTGGACGCCGCCCGCAGCCGCGACGACGGCGGTGCCGGACTGGGCCTCGCCATCGCCCGGGACGTCGCCGTGAGGCACGGCGGCACGCTGACGGCCGGACAGGGACCCGCAGGCGGAGCCCTGTTCGAACTCCGCCTGCCCCTCGCCTAGCGGGCTGCCGTCACGGGCGCCCGCGCTGGCCGCGCAGGTGCTCCGCGATGGGCTTGAGGGCCTTGTCGAGCTCCGTCAGGGCCTCGGGGGACAGCAGGTCGATGAAGTGCCTGCGCACCGACGCCACGTGGTGGGGCGCGACCTTCTGCATCGTCGCCATGCCGTGCTCGGTGAGGACGGCGTAGAGCCCCCGGCGGTCGGACTCGCAGTTCTCCCGCCGGACCAGGTTCGCGTTCTCCATGCGCGTGATCTGGTGCGAGAGGCGGCTCTTGGACTGGAGGGTGGCGGAGGCGAGGTCGCTCATCCGCATCCGCTGGTCCTCGGACTCGGAGAGATTCACCAGGATCTCGTAGTCGTTCATTGTCAGGCCGAACGGCTGCAGGTCCTTCTCGAGCTGGTACGTCAACAGCCTGTTGACCTCCAGGTGGGTGCGCCAGGCGCACTGCTCCGCATCGGTCAGCCAGCGAGTGGCCGTCTCGGTCTCCATGAATGAAGTCTACCTAAAAGGTTGAAAGGCGAACTAGTGAGGGTTTTCGTGTGACGACGCACGCCTGCCGAACGTTGGTGCGCAGGCGTTCGATGTCACACTCCGCAGACTACCGCTCACAGCCCGAAGCGACGCTGGAGGTCCCCCAGCTGTCCGGGAAGACGCGGTGCCCCGGACTGCCCGGCCTGGGGGCCGTGCGCCCCGCCGCCGGGCACGCCGGCCTGGTGCGGAACGGCTCCCGTGTCCTGCTCGGCCATCAGGGTCTCGGACGACTGGAGCAGCACCGTGCCGGCGCCGACGAACTCGAACTGGTGCTCCTCGCCGGAGACCCCTCCGAGGCCCGTCAGCGCACGTAGACCGCCCATCACGCCGGTCATGTAGCCGTGGTCGTAGTGGTGGCAGGGGGAGGGGCAGTCGGCCCAGCCGACCAGGGCCTGGGGGTCGACCCGGATCGGGGGTTCCATGAACACCACCGGCCCGTTCGACGCGGCCACGAACTTTCCGGTTCCGATGAGGGTGAGAAAACCCGGCACGATTGATTGCTTCAGTGCGAGAGTTGGCTGAAAAGCAAGCAGGTTGCCGGAGCGAATGGTCAGATTGCCGTCCTCCAGGTCGTACGAGTTCACGTCGAAGGCCCGGTCGGCGAGGAGCATCTTGCCCGAGCCCTCCGCCACGACCCAGTCGCTCGCGTGCAGAGGCGAATGGAAGGACGTACGGACAAGACGGTCCAGCCGGCCGTGTCCCACGCCGTTGAAGTCGATCGAGCCGTAGTAGGCGATCATCTTCCCCTTCTGCAGGAACCACTGGCTCCCCTTGAGCTCCACGCAGAAGGTGTAGGGATTGACGTTGTCGTCGGGCGGCAGGGTCGCCGGGTCGAAGACCGCGGGGCCGGCGCCCGGGGTTCCGTACGTGCTCACAGCTTCTCCTCCGACGCCTGGACGTACACCGCACCGCTGCCGCTCAGCTCCAGCTGGAACGCCTCGCCCGAGCCGCGGCCCACCATGTCCCGCCAGCCCAGGGCGGTGGACAGCTTGTTGCGGACGTCGCCGTGGTGGGCGACGTAGGCCTGCGGGTCCACATGGACCGGCCGCTGGGGCGTGATCGGGATCTCGATCACCCCGCCATGGGCCATGACCGCGACGGCCCCGTGTCCCTTGAGCGTGGTCGTGAACAGCCCCTGGCCGCTGACCTGCCCCCGGACCATGCCCATGACGCCGCCCTGCGAGCCCAGGAACATCGTGCCCTGCTGGAGCGTGCCCTCGAAGGCCAGGAGGCGGTCGGCCTCCACGTACAGCGTGTCGCCGGCGAGCCGGATGACCTGGACGTGGTGCCCGCCGTGCCCGAACAGGACCGTGCCGCTGCCCTCGACGGTCATCAACGGCGTGTCCTCGTCGGCGACCCGGCGGCCGATCATCGACATGATCCCGCCCTGGCCGCCCGCCATGTTGGGTGTGAAGGACACCTCGCCCCGGTAGGCGAGCATCGCGCCGCGCTGGCTGAACAGCCGCTGACCCGGCGCGACCGTCGCCTCGACCATCTTCGCGTTGATCTCCCGGAAGGCCATCTCACACGTCTCCCGCGATCGTGTTCCGCTCGCTCGGCTGCACGTACACCAGCCCGTCCCCCTCGAACCGCATCTGGAAGGCCTCGCCGCCGCCCTCCCCGAGCAACGTGCGGAACGTCACACCGGACTGGAAGGACTGCCGCAGGTTCCCCTGGTGCGCCACGTAGGCGCCCGGGTCCACGGTCAGCGGGTACTGCGGGCTGACGCGCAGCACCACGGCCGGCCCGTCGGACATGATCGCGGCCTGGCCGTGGCCCTCGACGGTCGTCGTGAAGAGGCCGTTGCCCTGCGAGGCTCCGCGCAGGCCCGTGAACTCCGTGCCCGTGCGCAGCCCGCCGTCGGTCGCGAGCAGGTTGCTCGACTCCACGTAGAGCTTGTCGCCCTGGACGCTGACCAGGTTGATCTCGGAGGCGCGGTCGGCGAACCAGCAGGTGCCCCGGCCCTTCACCTCCATCAACGTCATCTGCTCACCGGTCAGCCGCCGGGTCACCATGCCCCGGATGCCCTCGCCGCCACCGCTGAGCTTCTTGAAGGCCATCTCGCCGTCGTACGCGACCATCGAGCCGTTCTTCGCCTTCACGGCGTCTCCGGTCATGTCGACGGCGAGCACCTTGCTGCTCTGAAGTCGGAACATCGCCACATGCGCGACGGTAGCCGCAGGCCGGGCGCCACGGACAGGGCCCGTGGGTGGAGAACGACCCTGACCGGACCCCTAGGGGCCCCCGGGCCGAGGGGCCAGCGGTGGTTTGCCACAATGGGCCGGGACGCTTGTGCGTGCGTTCACAAAGCGCTTTCGCAGAGCGTCAGGCCCCAGCAAGACCGTCTCCCACCGAAGGTGACCCGTGGACCTCAAGACCGCCACCGCCATCCGCCGCCTCCGCCTGGTCTCGGCCCCCGAGGCGATCTCCTTCCTCCTCCTGCTGGTCTGCTCGGTGCTGAAGCGGACCACGGACTTCAACGCCGTGCCGGTGATGGGCATGGTGCACGGCGTCCTGTTCATCCTGTACGTGATCTTCTGGGCCGACGCGTGGAACCGGACGAAGTGGTCGGCGAAGACCGCCGCGCTGTACTTCGTGCTCTCGGTGCTGCCCGCCGGCGGGTTCTTCGCCGAGCGCAAGCTGCGGCGTGAGGCCGAGGACGCGGTGATCGCGTCCCGGGCGCGCCAGGAAGGTGCGGTGAAGGCGTGATCGTCGCCTTTTCCGTGACGCCGCTGGGTGTCGGGGAGGACGTGGGGGAGTACGTCGCCGACGCCGTCCGAGTGGTGCGCGAGTCGGGTCTGCCCAACCGGACCGACGCGATGTTCACCTCGATCGAAGGCGAGTGGGACGAGGTCATGGACGTCGTCAGGCGCGCCGTCGCCGCGGTCGAGCAGCAGGCCCCGCGTGTGTCCCTGGTCCTCAAGGCGGACATCCGCCCCGGAGTGACGGACGGGCTCACAGCCAAGGTGGAGACGGTGGAGCGGCATCTCGCCGAGTAGGCCGCAAGGACGACAGCCCCGGCTCGTGACGAGCCGGGGCTGTGTTGTGCCGTGGCCAGGCCCGAATCCGCGCCGGAGCGGCTCGACCTGTGCACCGGGCAGTTCCCCCTGATGACCCGTGCGGCTCGCGGAGTCCGGCACACCGACCCACGATGAGGGCTCAGGGCCGACCGCCATCCCCCAGCCGGGCACGGCGGCCGCCGTCTGCCCAGTGAAGGAAGGGCCTGCCGGTGAACACTTCGACGTACACCTCCCAGTCGGCGTTCGATGGTTCCAGGCTGCGCGTCATCCTGCTCGTCGATCTCCACGAAGGCGCCCAGCAACGGTTCCTCGACGCGTACGAGCACATGCGCAGCCGGGTCGCGTCGATTCCCGGTCATCTCGGTGACCAGCTGTGCCAGTCCGTGGAGAACCCGTCCCAGTGGCTCATCACGAGCGAATGGGCGACCGCGCCGCCGTATCTCGCCTGGGTGAACAGCGAGGAGCACCTGGAGACCGTCAGGCCCATGCAGGACTGCGTCCGGGACCTCCGGTCGCTGCGTTACAACGTCGTCCGGGAGACCGGGCGGGCCCTCCCGCCCGCCGCCGGGACCGCTGACGGAGTCCAGGCGCCGGTGCGGGTGGGCGACGGCGTGACGCGCCACGCGCTGACGTTCACCGTCAAGCCCGGCTCCGAGTCGAAGGTCGCGGAGATCCTCGCCGGATACGCGCCGCCTGAGGCCCGCGCCGACGACTCCACACGACTGCGCCGCACGACGCTGTTCATGCACGGCAACCGAGTCGTACGCACCGTCGAGGTGGAGGGCGATCTGCAGACGGCGCTGCGCCACGTCTCGCGTCAGCCGGAGGTGCGGGCCGTCGAGGAAGCCCTCAATCCGCACCTGGAACAGAGCCGGGACCTGGCCGACCCCGCGTCGGCACGGGCCTTCTTCATCCGCGCGGCCATGCCGGCCGTCCACCATGTGGCGCGCGGCGGGCCGGAGCCGGCCGGTCTGCGGCGTCACGCCCTGTACTACCCGGCCCGTGAGGGCTGCGGGATGGTACTGGCGCGGCTGCTCGCCCAGCAGGACGAGACCGCCGCGGCCGACCCCGCCGGCCCCGTGCACCGCAGCACCGTCTTCCACCGGGACGACCTGGTCGTCCGTCTCATCGACACGCGGGACCCCGAGACCGATCCGGTAAGGGTGCTCGGCATGCACGGCACGAGGAAGGCCGCCGTGCTGTCCCGCCTGCTCGACGGCGCCGCGCTCGGCGTCGAAGGACCGCTCTCCGGCGACCGGGACGCCACTCGCCTTCTGGCGCACGCCGACATGACGCTGATCACCGATCGCAGGGCTGCCCAGTCCTGACGATCCATGGACGACACGCGCCCATGGACAACACCCCACAGACCGATCTGGAGACGGACCATGAACAAGACGCGACCGCGCATCGTGGATCTGAGCGAGACCGAGCCCAACCGCAAGCGTGGCGGAGACCTGCGCACCCTGCTCACGCCTCTCACGGTGGGTTCCACGAGCGGGTTCATGGGCCTGGCCATCATGCAGCCGGGTGAACGCATCAGCGAGCACTACCACCCGTACTCGGAGGAGTTCGTCTACGTCGTCCAGGGCGAGCTGGAAGTCGACCTGGACGACGTGACACACCCGATCCGCGCCGACCAGGGCCTCATGGTCCCCATCGGCATGCGGCACCGCTTCCGCAACGTCGGTGACGTCGAAGCCCGGATGGTCTTCCATCTCGGTCCGCTGGCTCCGAAGCCGAGCATGGGCCACGTCGACACAGAGGCCCTGGAGGGGAACGCGAGCGGCGAAACGTACCCGGCCGTGCAGGAGGACGGCGCGCGGCCCGAGCGACGCGGGGTGCTCTCGTGACCCGGCGGGTGGCGGTCACCGGCATCGGTGTCGTGGCCCCTGGCGGTATCGGGGTGCCGGCCTTCTGGGACCTCCTCTCGAGCGGCCGTACCGCGACGCGCGGCATCACGCTGTTCGATCCCGAGGGGCTGCGGTCACGTATCGCGGCCGAGTGCGACTTCGACCCGCTCGCGTACGGCCTCGATCCCGATGTGGTCGAACGCAGCGACCGGTACATACAGTTCGCCGTCGTCGCCGCGGCGGAGGCGGTGGCCGACTGCGGCATCGACTTCGGCGCCGAGGACCCGTGGCGCGTGGCCGTCTCGCTCGGCAGCGCCGTGGGCGGCACCACCCGCCTGGAGCACGACTACGTCCTGGTCAGCGAGCGAGGGCAACGGTGGGACGTCGACCACCGCGCCGCCGGCCCGCAGCTGCACCGGGCCTTCTCGCCCAGCACCCTGGCGTCCGACGTCGCCGAGCACTTCGGCGCCCAGGGGCCGGTGCAGACCGTGTCGACCGGCTGCACCTCCGGACTCGACGCGGTGGGCTACGGCTTTCACATGATCGAGGACGGCCGCGCCGACATCTGCATCGCCGGAGCGTCCGACTCCCCGATCTCCCCCATCACCATGGCGTGCTTCGACGCCATCAGGGCGACCTCGCCGAACAACGACGACCCGGGGCACGCCTCCCGGCCCTTCGACGCCCACCGCGACGGATTCGTCATGGGGGAGGGCTCCGCCGTGCTCGTCCTGGAGGAGCTCGAACACGCCCGTGCCCGCGGCGCGCACGTCTACTGCGAGATCGGTGGCTACGCCACCTTCGGCAACGCGTACCACATGACCGGACTGACCAGTGAGGGTCTGGAGATGGCCAGGGCCATCGACACCGCGCTCGGGCAGGCCCGGCTGGATCCCTCACTCATCGACTACGTCAACGCGCACGGCTCGGGCACCCGCCAGAACGACCGTCACGAGACCGCCGCGGTCAAGCGGTCCCTGGGCGCCCACGCCTACGACACGCCCATGAGTTCGATCAAGTCCATGGTGGGCCACTCGCTCGGCGCGATCGGCGCGATCGAGGTCGTCGCCTGCGTGCTGGCCCTGGCCCACCAGGTGGTCCCGCCGACGGCGAACTACGAGACCCCGGACCCCGAGTGCGACCTGGACTACGTGCCGCGCACCGCGCGGCCGCGCAAGCTCGCCAACGTGCTGTCCGTGGGCAGCGGATTCGGCGGGTTCCAGTCCGCGGTGCTCCTGACGGGGCCGGCCGGGAGGAAACGATGAGTGCTCAGCCGAACCGTCGCACCGCCATCACAGGGATCGGTGTGGTCGCGCCCAACGGACTGCAAACGGAGACCTACTGGAAGTCCGTCGAGGAGGGCCTGTCCGTACTCGACCGGATCACCCGTGAGGGATGCGGGCATCTTCCGCTCCGCGTCGCCGGCGAGGTCCGGGGATTCGACCCCACGGCACTCATCGAGGAGACCTTCCTCGTCCAGACCGACCGGTTCAGCCACTTCGCGATGGCCGCCGCCGGCGCGGCTCTGGAGGACGCGGGACTGAGCGATGCCGCCACCGACTCCCCGTACTCCGTCGGTGTCGTCACCGCCGCCGGATCCGGTGGCGGTGAGTTCGGCCAGCGGGAGCTGCAGAAGCTGTGGGGACAGGGGTCCCGGTTCGTCGGTCCCTACCAGTCCATCGCCTGGTTCTACGCGGCCAGCACGGGCCAGATATCCATCCGCAGCGGCTTCAAGGGCCCCTGCGGGGTGGTCGCGAGCGACGAGGCCGGCGGGCTGGACGCCGTCGCGCACGCCGCCCGGACCGTGGGGCGGGGAACCGAGGTGGTCGTGGTCGGGGCGGCAGAAGCGCCGCTGGCTCCGTACTCGATGGTCTGCCAGCTCGGATACCCCGAACTCAGCACCGTCGAGGACCCGGCGCGGGCCTATCGGCCCTTCACCTCCGAGGCCTGCGGCTTCGTGCCGGCCGAGGGCGGTGCCGTGCTGGTCGTCGAGGACCTGGACCGCGCCCGCCGGCGCGACGCGGACGTCCGCGCCACCGTGGTGGGCCACGCGGCCACGTTCACCGGCGCCTCGCGCTGGGACCGCTCGAGGGAGGGACTCGCCCATGCCATCCGCGGCGCCCTCGACGAGGCCGGCTGCGCACCGGAGGAGATCGACGTGGTCTTCGCCGACGCGATGGGTGTCCCGGAGGCGGACCGCGCCGAGGCCCTCGCCCTCGCCGACGCCCTCGGTCGGCACGGAACCCGCGTGCCCGTCACGGCTCCCAAGACCGGCATCGGGCGGTCCTACTGCGGGGCACCCCTGCTGGACGTCGCGGCCGCGGTGATGGCCATGGAAGAAGGGCGGATCCCGCCCACGCCCAACGTCGTCGACATCTGCCACGACATCGACCTGGTGACGTCCACGGCGCGCCCGGCCGAGCTGAGCACGGCCCTGGTCCTCAGCCGTGGACTCATGGGCTCGAACGCGGCGCTGGTACTGCGCCGCGCCGCGGGACCGGCCGCCCGGTGAAGCCCACAGCACCCGTACGACAAGGAGAACGCGCATGAGCAGTGAAGTGACCCTCGAAGAGCTGGCGGCACTGATGAAGAAGGCCGCCGGTGTCACCGTCGACCCGCACGACCTCGAGGCCCGGGTGGACACACCCTTCGCCGAGTTCGGGCTGGACTCGCTCGGCCTCCTCGGCATCGTGGGCGAGCTGGAGAACCGGAAGGGCCGGGCGCTCCCCACCGACGCGGAGAAGTGCAAGAGCCCCCGCGACTTCCTCGGCCTCGTCAACAGCACGCTCATGACAGGAGCCTGAGATGGCAGGGCACACCGAGAACGAGATCACCATCGCCGCGCCCCTCGACCTGGTCTGGGACATGACCAACGACATCGAGAGATGGCCGCAGCTGTTCAGCGAGTACGCGGACGCCGAAGTGCTGTCCCGGCAGGGCGACACGGTCACCTTCCGCCTGACCATGCACCCCGACGAGAACGGCAAGGTGTGGAGCTGGGTGTCGGAGCGGACCACCGACCGCGACAAGCTCACCGTCACGGCACGCCGGGTCGAGCCCGGTCCGTTCGAGTACATGAACATCCGGTGGGAGTACGAGGAGACCCCCGACGGCACCCGGATGCACTGGACCCAGGACTTCGCCATGAGGCCGGACGCGCCGGTCGACGACGCCGGGATGACGGACATCATCAACCGCAACTCGCCCGTCCAGCTGGCCCTCATCCGCGACCACATCGAGCAGGTCGCCGCCGAGCGGCGGACCTCACCCGTCACGCCCGCCTGAACGCCGCCGCGTAAGGAGACCTCATGCACCACGCCTTGATCGTCGCCCGGATGGCCCCGCACTCGGCTCCGGACATCGCCGAGGTCTTCGCGGCCTCCGACCGCGGCGACCTGCCCCGCCTCGTCGGGGTGACCCAGCGTTCCCTCTTCCAGTTCGGCGACGTGTACATGCACTTCATCGAGGCCGAGCAGGACCCGGGTCCCGCCATCGCGCGGGTGGCCGGGCATCCCGAGTTCCGCGACATCAGCAGCAAGCTGGAGGCGTACGTCAGCCCGTACGACCCGCAGACCTGGCGCGGTCCGAAGGACGCGATGGCGCGGTGCTTCTACCACTGGGAGAGAGACACGGCCCCGGCCACCCGGTGACGCCGATGAGAGAGGAGAAGGCCGCCGCCCGTGAGGGCGGCGGCCTTCTCCCGTGGGTGCGGCCAGGCAAGGCAGGAGTCAGGCGGAGCGGGCCAGTGCCGGCAGCAGACGCAGGGCGTTCTCCCGGTTGATGCCCCTGAGCTGCTCCGGCGAGAGGAAGGGATCGCCGTCCAGAGAGGGGACCGCGATGTCGGCGACGACCTGGCCGGGGGTGGGTGGCCAGTCCGTGCCGAACAGGACACGGCCGGGATCCACCGTGGCCAGCAGCGTGGGCGTGGCGGAGGGAGACATGGGGCCCGCGGTGTCGAAGTAGAACCGGTGCAGGTAGTCACGGACCCTGCCCGGCTCGATCCCGGGGGTGAGGTGTCCGCCGAAGAGTTCGAGCCGTGTGGCCATGTACGGCAGGAAGCCCCCTCCGTGAGGAAGGACGAAACTGAGATTCGGATAGCGGTCCAGGGTGCCGTTACGGATCAGGTTGATGGCCGCACGTGTGGTGTCCATGAGGAAGTCGCACACGAAGGGCGGCATCCCCGGCAGTCCGGCCCCGCCGTCCTTTCCGGCGGGCACTTCCATGGGGTGCGTGCTGATGACGGCGGACCGGTCGTTCAGCTCCTGCAGGAGGCGATCGTGGGTGGCGTCACCGAGGTAGACACCGTCCATGCTCGTTCTCGTGCTCACCCCGACGGCCCCGAGCTCGTCGAGCCCGTAACGGAGGCTCCACTGCGAGAGTTCCAGGTCGTCCAGGAACACAGGAGTGAAGAAGGCGAAACGCGCGGGATGGTCCTCGACGACATCCGCCGCCGCCCGCAGCGCGATCCGCGCGCTCTCCCGGCGCTCCGCGGGCTCGCGGAACCGTCCGAGCATCGCGACGGTCATGACGGCGGTGCCGATGCCCGTCTTGTCCATGACCTCCAGAGCCGCGTCCAGGTCCCAGCGGGTCCACCAGGGCAGCCTCTCGCGGTTGACGACACCGCGCTCCTGCGCCCAGTCCAGCCAGGCCGGCGCGGTGAAATGGTGATGGACGTCCACTCGCCCCGCGACGGGACCGTCTTCGTATGGCATCGGCATGTCCTCGCAGTGGTCGTTTCGGTGGGTGGTGCTGCTCAGCCGCGGCAGAGCACGGTCTGCAGCACGTCCGTCAGCACACGATCGGCAGACGGCAGGTGGGTGGGCGCGCGCCAGGCGACGAAACCGTCCGGGCGGACGAGGACGGCCCCGTCGTCGGCGGTGCCGTGCAGTGCCGCCCAGTCGGCATCCGGCTCGGGAACCAGGTCGTGTTCACGGCCGTCTCCCACGAGATACACCTCGACCGGAACGCCCAGGTTCTCGCCGGCCTGCTCCGCCGCGCGGCGCCACGGGTGGCCTTCGGCCCCGGCGAGCAGGACGAAGGAACGCTCGTACAGATCGAGAGTGGAAATCCTGGCGCCCGCTCTGCGGACCCACATGTGGGGTGCGCGGCTCCCCGGCTCCCCGTCGATCCGGAAGGTTTCCGGGACGACCGGCCGCTCGGGTGAGGCGCCCACCACGGCGTCCGAGGCGTACCGGTAGCAGAGCGCGACCGTCATGAGGTCCGCCGCGTCGTTGTTCCGTCCCGCTGCCGGGCCGAGCGCGGGGTGCTGCTCCTCGGCGGCCTGCCGGGAGGCCCGCTCACTCGTCGTGACGGCGACAGGCCGTCGTTCGCACTCGTACGTGTCGAGCAGCGGCAGCCCGGCCCAGCCGCGCAGCACCGCGGCGAGTTTCCAGGCGAGGTTGTGGGCGTCCTGGATCCCGGTGTTGGCGCCGAACGCCCCGTTGGGCGGCATTTCATGAGCCGCGTCACCGACCAGAAAGACCCGGCCCTGACCGTAGCTGTCCGCGACTCGCTTGGAAGCGTGCCAGGGCGCCTTTCCGGTGATCTCGACATCAATGTCCGGAACACCGACGGCCGCGCGAATATGTGCCGCGCAGCGCTCGTTTCCGAAGTCCTCCAGGGTTTCGCCCCGATCAGCGGACCAAGGGATATGAATGACCCATCGTTCCTCGTTGTCCACGGGCAGCAAGGCGCCCTCCCCCTGTGGATCGGTGGTGTAACAGACGATGAAGCGCTTCGGCCCGATGTATTCCTTGAGGGTCTTGCTCCGGAACGTGACACTGACGTTGTGGAACAGGGCGCCGGGTCCGGACTGGCCGATTCCCAAACGTTTGCGAACGGGGCTTCTCGGGCCATCGGCGGCCACCAGGAAATCGGCTTTCACGGTATGGGTCTCACCGGTGTCCCGGCGCATGACCTGAGCCAGGACCCCCTCTTCGTCCTGCGTGAAGGAGAGCAGTTCCGTGTCGAAGCGGATGTCTCCGCCCTGGCGGGCACGGTTCAGCAGGACCGGCTCCAGATCGTTCTGGCTGCACAGGCACCAGTTCGAGGAGCTGACCCGGGAGACGTCCATGCCCGCGGCGACGTCCTGAATGATCCAGCGGCGCTGGTCTCCGACGAGGGTGTCCACCTGGAGAACGCCATCGTTCCCGGCGAGAGCGAAAGCGGCCTCCCGCACGCTCTGCTCGAGTCCGGCGGTCCGGAAGATCTCCATGGTGCGCACGTTGTTCCCGCGGCCACGTGGGTGCGTCGACGTCTCGGCATGCCGCTCCACGAGCATGTGCTCGATTCCGAGACGCCCCAGGAACACGGAGGTGGAAAGACCCACCAGGGATCCGCCTACGATGAGAACTGGTACAGATTCCACTCCGCGTCTGCTCACTGGTTTCCTCGTCATCCGGTGACTGCCCAGCCCGGGAACGGTGGACTGGCCCGTCCACGATGTTTACCAAGCAGCGCTTACGCGCGCGATCCGGGGCGCCCTGGGGTACGCCGGCCGGGTAACCGGAGAAGTGCGCAGATCCTGCGGCGCTCGAACTCATATGGCCCAGCAGCGTTTGCGGCACAGTGTCGTCCGGGAAATCGTGTGACCGACCGACGGAACTCTCGACCCCCGGGACCAGCCATGACGCAAGCGTTCGCATCCGAGGAAATGTCGCCCGAAGAAGCCGCCGCAGCGGCCTCGGCCTGCAGTCGGGAGTTTCGCGCCAACCCGCATCCCGTTTACGCCGCGCTCAGGGCGACAGCACCCGTCTGCCCGCTGAAGCCTCCTCACGGGGTCGACACGTATCTCATCACCCGGTACGACGACGCCCGTGCCGCCTTGGCCGATCCTCGGCTGAGCAAGGACATGTACGGCGCCATCGACGCCTATCACCGAATCTTCGGCGACTCGTCGATCGCGCTGGACGACAATATGCTCTTCTCGGACCCTCCGAAGCACACCAGGCTCCGCAGGATCGTCGGCACCACCTTCACCCCCAAGAGGGTGGAATCGCTGCGTCCGAAGGTCCAGGAGATCACCGACGAACTGCTGGACCGCTGCCCGGCATCGGAGCCCGTGAACCTCCTCCAGGAGTTCTGCTTCCCGCTGCCGCTGCACGTGATCTGTGAACTCCTCGGCGTCCCGGAGAACGAACGCAGGCAAGCCCAGGAATGGTCCGCCACCGTCGCACAGACCGGCTTCGGGCCGGAGGCCAGAAAGGCGCTGGAACTGGCCGAGGGCAACCTGCGCGACTACCTGGTGGACCTGATCGCGCGGAAGCGGAAGGAGCCGGACGGAGCTCTGCTCAGCGCGCTCGTCACGGCGCGGGACGAGGACGGCGCGCTCACCGACCACGAACTCGTCTCCACCGCGTGGGTGCTGCTTTTCGCGGGCCACAAGTCGACCGCGTACCAGATCGGCAACGCCGTCTACCACCTGCTCAGTCAGCCGGAGCAGAAACGTCTGGCATTCCGGGACCCGGGGGCGACGGCCGCAGCCGTCGAAGAGATCTTCCGATTCGAGACCTCCGTGGAGAACTCGACGTTCCGCTATGCGACGGAAGACATCAAGATGCGCGACACACTCATCCCCAAGGGCGCGCTCGTGCAGATTTCGATCACCGCGGCCAACCGCGACCCGGAGATGTTCCCCGACCCGGACCGCATGGACGTAGAGCGCCCGAACGTCCAGGCGACGCACCTCGCATTCGGCCTCGGCCCGCACTACTGCATCGGCGCGCCTCTGGCACGTCTGGAGATGCAGATCGCCCTCACCACGCTCTTCGGGCGTCACCCCGGCATGGCCCTGGCCGGGGAGCCGGAGAACGTGCCCTGGCTGACCGTGCCGTTCCCCGCCTTCCGCGGGCTCGCGGAACTCCCCGTCGTTCTCGACCCGTCGTGACGGGGGAGGCTCCGGCACCGCCGCGGGTGCGAGTGGTTCGCCTGCTGCGCGTCCGGGAGGGAAGGGAAGCGGATTTCGTGGCCGCCTACCAAGGCGTACGCGACGGCGCCATGCGGTCCCCCGGGCATCTGCGCGAACAGCTCTGCCGCTCCGTGGACGATCCCGGTCGATGGCTGCTCACCAGTGAGTGGGAGAGCCTCGAAGCCATCAAACGGTGGCGCACCGACCCTGAGCACACCACTCTGGTCGGGCCGATGAACGCCTGTCTGCACGACGACCGGTGGACCGGGGTCTTCGAGATCATGCCCGAGAGTACGGGTGACCGAAGGCCGAGACAGGGCTGACCACCATGTGACCGGCGGGTAAGGTCGGGTTCGTGCCGAAGCCGCTCAGTCTCTCCTTCGATCCGATCGCGCGCGCCGACGAACGCTGGAAGCAGCGCTGGGGAAACGTGCCGTCCATGGCCGCGATCACGTCGATCATGCGCGCCCAGCAGATCCTGCTCGCCGAGGTCGACGCGGTGGTCAAGCCCTACGGGCTGACGTTCGCGCGCTACGAGGCGCTGGTGCTGCTCACCTTCTCCCAGTCCGGCGAGCTGCCGATGTCCAAGATCGGCGAGCGGCTCATGGTGCATCCCACGTCCGTGACGAACACCGTGGACCGGCTGGTCAGGTCGGGTCTGGTCGCCAAGCGGCCGAACCCCAACGACGGGCGCGGCACCCTGGCCAGCATCACCGACAAGGGCCGTGAGGTGGTCGAGGCGGCCACCCGCGACCTGATGGCGATGGACTTCGGGCTCGGGGTGTACGACGCGGAGGAGTGCGCGGAGATCTTCGCGATGCTGCGGCCGCTGCGGATCGCGGCGGGCGACTTCGAGGAGCAGTGACCCCGGGCGAGATCTCCCGGAACGGGTCGTTACGCTCGACGGCATGAAAAAGAGCGTGCTGACCCGCTATCGCGTGATGGCCTACGTCACCGGCGTACTGCTGGTCCTGCTGACCCTCGGCATGATCGGCAAGTACGTGCTCGACCTGAACGGCGCCGCCGACTTCACGCGCGTCGTCAGCATCGCGCACGGCTGGCTGTACGTCGTGTACCTGATCTTCGCCTTCGACCTGGGCTCCAAGGCGAAGTGGCGGGTGGGCAAGCAGATCTGGGTGCTGCTCGCCGGGACCATCCCCACGGCCGCGTTCTTCGTGGAGCGCAGGATCAGCCGCGAGCTCGAGGCCAGGGTCGCGGAGGACGCGCCCGCGACCGCCAAGGCGTAACCGGACCGCCGTACGGACGAACGTGCGGCGGTCAGCCATCGACATTTACTAGGACGTCCAAGTAAATTCGAAGGTATGGACGCTGACGCCATCGAGGAGGGCCGCCGCCGCTGGCAGGCCCGGTACGACGCCGCGCGCAAGCGCGAGGCCGACTTCACGACGCTCTCCGGCGATGCCGTGGAGCCGGTGTACGGGCCGCGGCCCGGGGACAGGTACGACGGGTTCGAGCGGATCGGCTGGCCCGGGGAGTACCCCTTCACGCGTGGCCTGTACGCGACCGGCTATCGAGGGCGGACGTGGACCATCCGGCAGTTCGCCGGGTTCGGCAACGCCGAGCAGACCAACGAGCGCTACAAGATGATCCTCCGCAACGGCGGGGGCGGGCTCTCGGTCGCCTTCGACATGCCGACCCTCATGGGCCGCGACTCCGACGACCCGCGCTCCCTGGGCGAGGTCGGGCACTGCGGTGTCGCCATCGACTCGGCCGCCGACATGGAGGTCCTGTTCAAGGACATCCCGCTGGGCGACGTCACGACGTCGATGACCATCAGCGGCCCGGCCGTCCCCGTCTTCTGCATGTACCTGGTGGCCGCCGAACGGCAGGGCGTGGACCCGTCCGTCCTGAACGGCACGCTCCAGACGGACATCTTCAAGGAGTACATCGCCCAGAAGGAGTGGCTCTTCCAGCCCGAGCCGCATCTGCGGCTGATCGGCGACCTGATGGAGCACTGCGCGGCGGGCATCCCCGCGTACAAGCCGCTGTCGGTCTCCGGCTACCACATCCGCGAGGCCGGGGCGACGGCCGCGCAGGAGCTGGCCTACACGCTGGCCGACGGCTTCGGCTACGTGGAGCTGGGGCTGTCGCGCGGGCTGGACATAGACGTCTTCGCCCCCGGCCTGTCCTTCTTCTTCGACGCGCACGTCGACTTCTTCGAGGAGATCGCCAAGTTTCGCGCGGCCCGCCGGATCTGGGCCCGCTGGATGCGCGATGTCTACGGGGCGACGTCCGAGAAGGCCCAGTGGCTGCGCTTCCACACCCAGACCGCCGGCGTCTCGCTCACCGCGCAGCAGCCGTACAACAACGTCGTACGGACCGCCGTGGAGGCCCTCGCGGCCGTGCTCGGCGGGACGAACTCGCTGCACACCAACGCCCTCGACGAGACCCTCGCCCTGCCGAGCGAGCAGGCCGCGGAGATCGCGCTGCGCACGCAGCAGGTGCTGATGGAGGAGACCGGCGTCGCCAACGTCGCCGACCCGCTGGGCGGTTCCTGGTACGTCGAGCAGCTGACCGACCGGATCGAGGCGGACGCGGAGAAGATCTTCGAGCAGATCAGGGAACGGGGACTGCGGGCGCACCCCGACGGGCAGCACCCCATCGGGCCGATCACCTCCGGCATCCTGCGCGGCATCGAGGACGGCTGGTTCACCGGCGAGATCGCCGAGTCGGCGTTCCGGTACCAGCAGGCGCTGGAGAAGGGCGACAAGAAGGTCGTCGGGGTGAACGTCCACACCGGCTCGGTCACCGGCGACCTGGAGATCCTGCGGGTCAGCCACGAGGTGGAGCGGGAGCAGGTACGCACGCTCCGCGAGCGGAAGGCCGGGCGTGACGAGGCACGCGTGCGTGCGGCGCTCGACGAGATGATCTCGGCGGCGCGCTCGGACGCCAACATGATCGAGCCGATGCTGGACGCCGTACGGGCGGAGGCCACGCTGGGCGAGATCTGCGGGGTGCTGCGGGACGAGTGGGGGGTGTACACCGAGCCCGCCGGGTTCTGAGAGCTACGTACCGAGCCCTTGCAGCAGCACCCTGGTGAAGCCGCGGACCCACTCCTCGTCCGCCGGCTCCGCGCTCACCAGGGTGCGGTGCACCACCGCTCCCGCGACCATGTCGAAGATCAGGTCGACCGTGCGGGCGGCCGACCGCGGGTCCGGCTCCGGCGGGAGTTCGCCCCGCGCCTGGGCCCGGGCGCGGCCCTCCAGGACCAGGCGCTTCTGGCGGTCGACCACGGACGCGCGGATGCGCTCCCGCAGGGCCTCGTCGCGGGTCGCCTCCGCCACCACCGCCATCAGGCCGCTCTTCGCCTCGGGGAGGGCCAGGATCGCGGCGAACTGGAGCACCACACCCTCGATGTCGGCGGCCAGGGAGCCGCGGTCCGGGAGTTCCAGCTCGTCGAAGAGCTCCGCCACCGCGTCGACGACCAGTTCGTTCTTGCCCGCCCAGCGGCGGTAGAGCGTCGTCTTCGCAACCCCGGCGCGCGTCGCGACGTCTCCCAGCGTGAGCTTCGACCAGCCCAGCTCCACGAGGGCCTCCCGCGTGGCGGCCAGGATCGCGGCGTCCGCCGCGGCGCTGCGCGGGCGCCCGGCGCGGCCGGCTGGGCTGCGGGTCTGCATCCCCTGACCATAAACCCGCAGTTCCTGTGTGGCCGTGAGGGAGATCACCGGAGGGTGGTGTCCCGGCGGTACGGTCTGGCATTACGCTACGACTCGTAGCGAAAGCCCGTGCGGGACGTACACGGGTTTCGACACGCGGCGCGGGTGGGGACCCGGCGCCGAAACGCACCCGACCGGCCTGGCTTTCTCACCGTTTTTCACACGCGCGCGCAGTACGGGGGAGGATAGACGCATGCAGCCACGGAACATGTCCATGAGCGGAGTCGTCGACCTCGCCGCGGTGAAGGCGGCCCAGGAGGCCAAGGCGAAGGCGGAGCAGGCGCGCGCCCAAGCCGCCCGGGAGGGCGGCACGGGGGCGATCTCCCCGGCCGACCTCGTCATCGACGTCGATGAGGCGGGGTTCGAGAGGGACGTCCTCCAGCGGTCCGCCGAGGTGCCCGTCGTCATCGACTTCTGGGCCGAGTGGTGTCAGCCCTGCAAGCAGCTGAGCCCGGTCCTGGAGCGGCTGGCCGTCGAGTACAACGGCCGCTTCCTCCTCGCCAAGATCGACGTCGACGCCAACCAGATGCTGATGCAGCAGTTCGGCATCCAGGGGATCCCCGCGGTGTTCGCGGTCGTCGCCGGGCAGGCGCTGCCGCTCTTCCAGGGGGCCGCGGGCGAGGCACAGATCCGGCAGACCCTGGACCAGCTGGTGCAGGTCGCCGAGCAGCGCTTCGGCCTGACCGGTCTCGCCGTCGACCCCGACGCCGAGCCGGGCGGCGCCCAGGCGGCCCCCGAGCGGCCGGCCGGTCCCTACGACGGCCTCCTGGAGGCCGCCGTGCAGGCGCTGGACTCGGGCGACCTGGGCGGTGCCATCCAGGCCTACAAGAACGTGCTGAACGAGGACCCGGGCAACGAGGAGGCCAAACTGGGCCTCGCCCAGGCCGAGTTGCTCCAGCGGGTGCAGGGCGTCGACCCGCAGCGGGTGCGCAAGGAGGCGGCGGAGAAGCCGGCCGACGTGCAGGCGCAGATCGCCGCCGCCGACCTGGATCTGGTGGGCGGCCACGTGGAGGACGCCTTCGGCCGGCTCATCGAGACCGTGCAGCGCACGGTGGGTGACGACCGGGACACCGTCAGGATGCGGCTGCTGGAGCTGTTCGAGGTCGTCGGACCCGAGGATCCGCGGGTGATCGCGGCGCGCAGGGCCCTGGCTCGGGCCCTGTTCTGACCAGTCGTTAAACACTCGGGCATGTGGTGCCCGCGTGAAAACTTTGCCGACAGAGCGTCACTGCGGCCGCGCTTTACCAAAACTTGGTAATCGCGGCCGCTGTTACTGCGAGTAAGTCGTGGGCGTTGATCTGTCGGATTCTGTCCAGCGATCAACAGCTTTGTACTGCCGCCCGGGGCCACCCTGAGTCGTCGACCGAGACCGATGGGTCGTTGTTCGGTTATCCGGCCGTTACTAGCCAGTAACGATCCCCCTTGTGCGGGCGGCGAGAATGCACCACGATCGGCCACGCTCGGTCCATTCCCGTACCCCGGCAGCCGGTTGGGTCGCGGGACGTCCTGGGTCCCCACCGAGCAGAGCCGGCGGCAGTGGCGCCGGCTCTTGGACAGGGGGGTCTTCGCCCACTCGGCGAAGCCTGTCCAGCAGGGTTGTGCGTGATGCGTGTCAGGCGCGACCAGTGGTTGTCGCTCGGGGGTGATCGCCGGTGATTCGGGCGCTAGTTGCGCCGCCGAGTGCAGGCGCTCTCCTTCCCGAGGACGTAGCACTTCTCCCATCCCTGCCCGGCTGAGCCGCGACTCGGGGCGAGCCAGGACAGGAGATGTACGTCCGAGAAGGAGGAAATATGGAGTCCCAGGTGCGTGGCGGGACCAGATGGAAGCGGTTCGCTGTGGTCATGGTGCCCAGCGTCGCCGCCACGGCTGCGATAGGTGTCGCCCTCGCGCAGGGCGCTCTCGCCGCGTCGTTCAGCGTCTCCGGCCAGTCGTTCAAGGTCACGACCAAGGAGCTCGTCGGTACGGGCTTCTCGCAGTACGGCGCCCTCGACGAGGGTTACACGATGGACGGCAAGAAGGCCGTCCACCCGGTCGCGGTCTCGTCGTTCAAGCAGGCGACGATCAAGGACCTGTGCCAGTCGGTCGTCACCCCGAACATTCCGGTGCTCGGGAACGTCAGCCTGATCCTGCGCGCGGGTCAGGGTGCCAAGCCGGTCGAGGCCCAGAACCTCTACATCGATGTCGCCGACCTCGAGGCCGACGCGACGTTCGAGAACATCGACATCGGTGTGGCCGCCAAGGACGCCAACAAGGGTCCGGCCATGAGGAAGGGCGAGACGGCGAACCCGTACGGCTTCGCCCAGCAGGCGGACCGGGCGGTCCTGACCGACGTGAAGCAGACGGCGTGGGCGACCACCGCCGGAACCTTCAAGCTCAGCGGCCTGAAGATGTCGCTGTCGACGGGTGTCAAGGAGTGCTACTAAGCACTCGATGACGGGCGGGGGAGCCGGTGGCGCCCCCGCCCGTCCACCTTCCGGCCGCGCCTTCACGCGCGGCCCACATCACCACCACAGCAACGCCGTACCAGGGAGCTGTTTTTCCATGAGCGCCGAGACTCCTGCCGCAGGCGGCCAGTTCACTCTCCGGAGGCAGCAGTTCCGCGCCTGGCGGGGTACGCGGCCGTTCTGGGCCGGTCTGTTCGTCCTGCTCAGCGGACTGCCCATCGCCTACTTCCCGTACGCGAACCTCCAGATCGGTCACCTGACGCTGGCGATGGCGACCACCGCGGGTGCCGGGTCCCTGATCATCGGCGTGCTGCTCGTCGTGCTGGGCGTCAGCCTCTGGTTCCAGAAGCACGTCCGCGTCTTCGCGGGAGTCGCGGCCATCCTGCTGGCGCTGGTGTCCATCCCCGTGTCCAACCTCGGCGGCTTCCTCATCGGCTTCCTCCTCGCCCTCGTGGGCGGGGCCATGGCCGTGGCCTGGGCGCCGGGCGCACCGCCCGCCGGGCAGCTCGCCACCCACGCCAGCACGGGCACGGGCGGGGCTCCCGAGGCCACGGACCACGACACCACGGTGCTCAAGCCCGTGGACGGGCTGGACAAGCCGAACGATCTGTCAGGAACGAACCCGGCCAACGGGGCGAACGGGAGGCACAGTGCCGGCTGACGAGGTGACCCACGGGGCTGATGTGGAGGCGTCCCGTGTGAGAACCGGGCCGCGCCACGCGGCACCCAAGAAGCCGCTGTTCACCAGGTTCAGCAGGCCGACCGGCAAGGCGATAGCCATGGCGGCGATGCCGACGGCGGTCCTCATGGGGATGGGCTTCACATCGACGCTCGCCATCGCCGACAGCAACAACTCGGCGACGCCGACGTCGAAGAGCCTGACGGCCGACGAGTACAAGGACTGCGTGGCGGCCCTGGAGGACGCCAAGGACGGCGCCTCCGCCTCGCCCACGCCGTCCCCCTCCGCCAGTGACGGCGCGACGGACGACAAGGACGACAAGGGCGACACGGCTCCCACGCCGACCCCCTCGGCCACTCCGGGCGGTTCGGGCGACGACGGTTCCTCTTCGCCGGATTCAGGTTCCGACGACAAGGACGAGCCGAAGCCGACGCCGTCCGCGAGCGCGCCCGCCGAGGGCGGTGACGACGCGGCGGCCACGCCGTCCCCCTCGCCGTCCGAGAGCGGCGGCAACCTGCTGGAGGACATCGGCGACGCCATCGGGGGCATCTTCGACGGCGGGAACAAGGACGGCGCGAGCCCGAGCCCCACCCCGTCCGCCTCGGCGTCCGGGACCCCGGAGAGCACCGAGGGGGCCGAGAAGCCCGCCGAGGACGCCTCCGGCACCGTGCGCGAGACGACCGAGAAGGCCGTCGGCACGGCCGAGGACACCGTCAAGGACACCACCGACAAGGCGTCCGAGGCGGTCGAGGACACCACCAAGGCGGTCGAGAAGGCGGCGCAGGAGGCGGCGGACAAGGCCACCGCCACCCCCAGCCCGTCCGCGAGCCCGACCACGGACCCCGAGGACTGCCCGGCCGCCACCGACGCCGAGGGCGGCGTCGACAACAAGGTGCCGCTGCCCGACGACCCCTGGTACCTCAACGCCAGCTCGCTGACGCTGAAGGGCGCCGACTACAAGGGCATCGTCGAGGTGCGCACCGCCAACGGCACCGTCAAGAAGGTCCTGAAGTACGTCATCTCCGGCGGCACCGACATCGGTGACCTCCACCAGACGGTCAAGGACAAGCAGTCCGGCAAGACCTACCACGTGCAGGCGGCCAAGGGCTCGACGTCCACGATCCGCGACGGCGACACGGTGATGTACACGGAGAGCATCTCCGGCAACCTGCTCGGGCTGATCCCGATCACGTTCGACCCGGAGCACCCGCCGCCGCTGAACATCCCGCTGATCTACTTCACCAACGTGAAGGTCACTCAGGCGGGGCAGTTCGGCGGGACCCTGCACGTGCCCGGGCTGCACAACTACATCACCGACTGAGCGCCCACCAGAGCCCGTTCGGGAGCCGCACGCACCGAGGGCGCCCCCTGGATCCAGGGGGCGCCCTCGGTGCCGTTCAGGGGCCCTCACGGCCCCTGCCGGGTCAGCTCTTGGTGCCCAGGTGGTGGACCCGCACCATGTTGGTGGTGCCGGGGACGCCGGGGGGCGAACCGGCGGTGATGACCGCGATGTCGCCCTCGTTGAAGCGGTTCAGCTTGACCAGCTCCTGGTCCACGAGGTCGACCATCTCGTCGGTGCTGTTCACGAAGGGCACCACGTACGGCTCCACGCCCCAGCTCAGCGCCATCTGGTTGCGGGTGCCCTCGTCGGTGGTGAAGGCGACGATCGGCTGGGCGGCGCGGTAGCGGCACAGTCGGCGGGCGGTGTCGCCGGACTGGGTGAAGGCCACCAGGACCCGGCCGCCGAGGAAGTCGGCGATCTCGCACGCCGCCCGGGCCACCGAACCGCCCTGCGTGCGCGGCTTCTTGCCCGGGACGAGCGGCTGGAGGCCCTTGGACATCAGCTCCTGCTCGGCCGCGGTGACGATCTTCGACATCGTCTTCACGGTCTCGATCGGGTACGCGCCCACGCTCGACTCGGCGGACAGCATGACCGCGTCGGCGCCGTCCAGGATCGCGTTGGCCACGTCGGAGGCCTCGGCGCGGGTCGGACGGGAGTTGGTGATCATCGACTCCATCATCTGGGTCGCCACGATCACCGGCTTGGCGTTGCGCCGGCACAGCTCGATCAGGCGCTTCTGCACCATGGGGACCTTCTCGAGCGGGTACTCGACGGCGAGGTCACCGCGGGCGACCATCACGCCGTCGAACGCCATCACGACGTCCTCCATGTTCTGCACCGCCTGCGGCTTCTCCACCTTGGCGATGACCGGGACGCGGCGGCCTTCCTCGTCCATGATGCGGTGCACGTCCTGGACGTCCTTGGCGTCGCGGACGAAGGACAGCGCGACCAGGTCGCAGCCCATGCGCAGCGCGAAGCGGAGGTCCTCGACGTCCTTCTCGCTCAGCGCGGGCACGTTGACGGCCGCGCCGGGCAGGTTGATGCCCTTGTGGTCGGAGATGACGCCGCCCTCGATGACGATCGTCTTCACCCGGTGGCCCTCGACCTCGGTGACCTTCAGCTCGACGTTGCCGTCGTTGATGAGCACCTGGTCGCCCTTGTTGACGTCGCCGGGCAGGCCCTTGTAGGTCGTCCCGCAGATCGTCTTGTCGCCCGGGACGTCCTCGGTGGTGATGGTGAACTCGTCACCGCGCACCAGCTCCACGGGACCCTCGGCGAAGGTCTCGAGACGGATCTTCGGGCCCTGCAGGTCGGCGAGGACCCCGACGGCCCGGCCGGTCTCCTTGGCGGCGGCCCGGACCCGGTCGTACCGGCCCTGATGCTCGGCGTGCGTGCCGTGGCTGAAGTTGAAGCGGGCCACGTTCATGCCGGCTTCGATCAACGCGACAAGCTGCTCGTGGGAGTCGACCGCAGGGCCGAGAGTACAGACGATTTTCGAACGGCGCATGGGGGCGATCCTATCGGTTTGTTTCGCAACGGAATATTCCGTCTGGCGGAAAATACAAAAGGGCGGGATGCCGCTCAGGTGTGATTCCCCGAACCATTTACCAGCGCGTAGGTCTGTGTCGCGATCTCCAATTCCTCGTCAGTGGGGACCACCGCCACCGCCACCCGGGCGCCCTCGGGCGAGATCAGCCGCGCCCCGTCGCCGCGTACGGCGTTGCGCTCGCCGTCCACCGCGAGGCCCAGCTCCTCCAGGCCCGCGAGGGCAGCCTCCCGCACCGGAGCCGCGTTCTCGCCGACGCCGGCGGTGAAGGCGACCGCGTCCACCCGTCCGAGGACGGCGTAATAGGCGCCGATGTACTTCTTCAGGCGGTGAATGTAGATGTCGAACGCCAGCTCCGCCCGCTCGTCGCCCTCGTCGACGCGGCGGCGGATCTCCCTCATGTCGTTGTCGCCGCACAGACCGATCAGACCGCTCTTCTTGTTGAGAAGAGTGTCGATCTCGTCGGCGGACATTCCACCAACACGCATCAAATGGAAGATGACGGCCGGGTCCATGTCTCCGGAGCGCGTACCCATCACGAGCCCCTCCAAAGGCGTCAGCCCCATGGAGGTGTCCACGCAGCGACCGCCCCGCACGGCCGAGGCCGACGCCCCGTTGCCCAGGTGCAGCACGATCACGTTCACCTCGGACGGGTCCTTGCCCAGCAGCTCGGCCGTGGCCCGGGAGACGTAGGCGTGCGAGGTGCCGTGGAAGCCGTAGCGGCGGATGCGGTGCGCGTCGGCCGTCTCGACGTCGATGGCGTAGCGCGCGGCCGACTCCGGCATCGTCGTGTGGAAGGCGGTGTCGAAGACGGCGACCTGCGGCAGGTCCGGCCGCAGTGCCCGGGCCGTGCGCAGGCCGGTGAGGTTGGCCGGGTTGTGCAGCGGGGCCACCGGGATGAGCCGCTCGATCTCGGCGAGCACGGCGTCGTCGACGACGGTCGGCTCGGTGAAGGACCTGCCCCCGTGCACCACCCGGTGCCCGATTGCGGCCAGCTCGGGGGAGTCCAGGCCGAGGCCGTCCTTGGCGAGTTCCTCGGCGACGGCCTTCAGGGCGGCGTCGTGGTCGGCGATCGCCCCGCCGCGCTCCCGGCTCTCGCCGCCCGCCGGGGTGTGCTTCAGCCGGGAGGTCCGCTCGCCGATGCGCTCGACCAGGCCGACCGCGAGCCGGCTGCTGTCGCGCATGTCGAGCAGCTGGTACTTCACCGACGAGGAGCCGGAGTTCAGGACGAGGACACGGGACGGGCTCACTGGGCGGCTGCCTTCTCGCTCGGGGACGGGGCGGGGGTCTGGGCCTGGATCGCCGTGATGGCGACGGTGTTGACGATGTCCTGGACGAGGGCGCCCCGGGACAGGTCGTTGACCGGCTTGCGCAGGCCCTGCAGCACCGGCCCGACGGCGATCGCGCCGGCCGAGCGCTGCACGGCCTTGTAGGTGTTGTTGCCGGTGTTCAGGTCGGGGAAGATCAGCACGCTCGCCTGCCCCGCGACCTCGGAGCCGGGCAGCTTGGTCGCCGCGACCGACGGCTCCACGGCGGCGTCGTACTGGATCGGGCCCTCGATCTTCAGGTCGGGCCGGCGGGAGCGGACCAGCTCGGTGGCCTGGCGCACCTTGTCGACGTCGGCGCCCGAGCCGGAGGTGCCGGTGGAGTACGACAGCATCGCGATCCGCGGCTCCACCCCGAACTGCTCGGCCGTGGTCGCCGACTGGATGGCGATGTCGGCGAGCTGCTCGGCGTTCGGGTCGGGGTTGACCGCGCAGTCGCCGTAGACGAGGACCTTGTCGGCCAGGCACATGAAGAACACCGACGAGACGATGTCCGCGTCCGGCTTGGTCTTGATGATCTCGAACGCCGGGCGGATGGTCGCGGCCGTGGAGTGCACCGAGCCCGACACCATGCCGTCGGCGAGGCCCTCCTGGACCATCAGCGTGCCGAAGTAGTTCACGTCCGAGACGACGTCGTACGCCAGCTCCACCGTCACGCCCCGGTGGGCGCGCAGAGCCGCGTACTTCTCGGCGAAGGCGTCGCGCAGGTCGGAGGCGGCCGGGTCGATCAGCTGGGACTCGCCCAGGTCGATGCCGAGGTCGGCGGCCTTCTTGCGGATCTGGTCGACCGGGCCGAGCAGCGTCAGCTCGCACACGCCCCGCCGCAGCAGCACCTCGGCGGCGTGCAGCACGCGCTCCTCCGTGCCCTCGGGCAGCACGACGCGCCGCAGGTCGGAGCGGGCCTGCTCCAGCAGCTTGTGCTCGAACATCATCGGCGTCACGCGGTCGCTGCTGGGCGCCGAGACGCGGCGGGCCAGGTCCGCGGTGTCGGCGTACCGCTCGAACAGGCCGAGGGCGCGCTCCGCCTTGCGCGGCGTGGCCGCGTTGAGCTTGCCCTCCAGGGAGAACAGCTGCTCGGCGGTGGGGAAGCTGGTGCCGGCCACCGACAGCACCGGGGTGCCGGGCGCGAGGCGGTCGGCCAGGGTGAGGATGTCGTCCCCGGGCACCTCGTCCAGGGTGAGCAGCACCCCGGCTATCGGCGGGGTGCCGGCGCTGTGCGCGGCGAGCGCGCCCACGACCAGGTCCGCGCGGTCGCCCGGGGTGACGACGAGGCAGCCCGGGGTCAGGGCGCCGAGGAAGTTCGGCAGCATCGCGCCGCCGAAGACGAAACCGAGCACGTCCCGGGCGAGGCCGGAGTCGTCGCCGAGGACCACCTTGGCGCCGAGGGCGTGGCTGATCTGCGAGACGGTCGGGGCGGACAGCGCGGGCTCGTCGGGCAGCACGTAACAGGGCACCGGGAGCCGGGAGTCGAGCTGGCCGGCGATCTCGTCGCGGTCCTCGCGGGCGACCCGGTTGGTGACCATGGCCAGGACGTCGCAGCCGAGGGTGTCGTAGGCGCGGTAGGCGTTGCGCGTCTCGGCGAGCACGGACTCGACGGTCTGCTTGCGGCCGCCGACGACCGGGATCACCGACGCGCCGAACTCGTTCGCCAGCCGGGCGTTGAGCGACAGCTCGTCGGGGAGCTGGGTGTCGGCGTAGTCGGTGCCGAGGACCAGGACGACGTCGTAGTCGCGGGCGACCAGGTGGAAGCGGTCGACGAGCGTGGACACCAGCTCGTCCGTGCCGGCCTCGGCCTGGAGGGCGGACGCCTCCTGGTAGTCCATGCCGTAGACGGTCGCCGGGTCCTGGGCGAGCCGGTAGCGGGCGCGCAGCAGCTCGAAGAGGCGGTCGGGCCCGTCGTGGACCAGGGGACGGAAGACGCCCACCCGGTCGACCTGCCGGGTGAGGAGCTCCATGACCCCCAGTTCGACGACCTGGCGGCCGTCTCCGCGGTCGATGCCGGTCACGTACACGCTGCGGGTCACGCGCGCTCTCCGTTTCGTCTCGAGTGGGGGCACAAAAATCGCCCACCGAGGTGAGCAGAACCCTCTTGACAATACCTCCGCCGATGGATAAGGCGCCCGTCAGCCCGGGGTGCGGCACCGGGCTGTGGGCCGTGAAACAATCGGCAGAGGCTCACCGGTATCAACAGCGAGCAGGAGACACAGCACGATGCGTATCGGAGTTCTCACCGCAGGCGGCGACTGCCCCGGCCTGAACGCCGTGATCCGGTCGGTCGTGCACCGGGCGGTCGACAACTACGGAGACGAGGTCATCGGCTTTGAAGACGGTTACGCGGGCCTGCTGGACGGCCGCTACCGCAGCCTCGACCTGAACGCGGTCAGCGGCATCCTGGCCCGCGGCGGCACCATCCTCGGCTCGTCCCGGCTGGAGCGCGACCGGCTCCGCGAGGCCTGCGAGAACGCCTCCGACATGATCCACGAGTTCGGCATCGACGCGCTGATCCCGATCGGCGGCGAGGGCACGCTGACGGCCGCCCGCATGCTGTCCGACGCGGGCCTGCCCGTCGTGGGCGTCCCGAAGACCATCGACAACGACATCTCCTCCACGGACCGCACCTTCGGCTTCGACACGGCGGTGGGCGTCGCCACCGAGGCGATGGACCGGCTGAAGACCACCGCCGAGTCCCACCAGCGGGTGATGGTCGTGGAGGTCATGGGCCGGCACGCCGGGTGGATCGCGCTGGAGTCCGGCATGGCCGCCGGTGCGCACGGCATCTGCCTGCCGGAGCGCCCGTTCGACCCGGCCGACCTCGTCAAGATGGTCGAGGAGCGGTTCGCCCGCGGCAAGAAGTTCGCGGTGGTCTGCGTCGCCGAGGGCGCCCACCCCGCCGACGGCACCATGGACTACGGCAAGGGCGCGATCGACAAGTTCGGCCACGAGCGCTTCCAGGGCATCGGCACCGCCCTCGCCCACGAGCTGGAACGCCGGCTCGGCAAGGAGGCCAAGCCGGTCATTCTCGGCCACGTCCAGCGCGGCGGCACCCCGACCGCCTACGACCGGGTGCTCGCCACGCGCTTCGGCTGGCACGCGGTGGAGGCGGCGCACCAGGGGCAGTTCGGCAGGATGACCGCGCTGCGCGGGACGGACATCGTGATGGTGCCGCTCGCGGAGGCCGTGACGGAGCTGAAGACGGTGCCGAAGGACCGGATGGACGAGGCCGAGTCGGTCTTCTAGACGCCTCCGGACGACACCCCCTGGACCCCCTCCCGGGCGGTGTCGTCCTGGAGCTTCGCCCAGAAGTGCTCCACGATCCGGTAGAGGAACTCCTGGCCGGCGTCGCCCGCATCGCTGCCCCCGCCGCCCCAGCTCAGGGTGGCGGCCATGTGCCCCTGGTAGTCCTCGTGCAGCGCCTGGAGGGCGCCCTCCAGGAACGGCCGGTCCAGGGGGACGACCTTCGCGACCGGCCGCACGTAGGCCTGCCAGCGGGTGGTGACCGCGCTGCGCAGCAGTTCGCCGAGCTTGGCGTTCCGGCCCGTGACGGCGACGAAGTCGGGCAGACGGAGTCCGAGCAGGTCGGCGAGGGCGGCGGACTGGCGGTCGGTGCCGCGCCAGCTGTCGGTCTCCTCCATGCGCAGGTAGCTGTGGACGTCGTGCCCCACGGCCCGGGCCACGTCCTCGGGGGCGAGGCAGCGGGCGATGCGGTGCTCGCGCAGGGTGCGCGGTCTGCCGATGAGTTCCGCGGGCGAGCACCACAGCACGCCCGCGAGGGCGGTGAGTTCGGAGTTGGTCGGGGCCGTGATCCCGCGCTCCCAGGCGATGACGTGGTCCGGGGAGACATGGGGGTGCCCGTACGAGACGCGCATGCCGTGGGCGACGTGCTCGGGGGTCATGCCGAGGGCCACGCGCAGGCGGCGGGCCGCGGCGGCGTCGAAGGGCGGGGTCGTGGTCGTGGGGGAGGACTCGCTCGCATGGGGTGAAGGTCGGCGCACGGGCCACAAGCTAGGGGCGCGGGGCAGCGGCGACTACGGTCTGTTCGGCCAGGATCACGGATTGTAGGAACCTACGGCTACCGGCGGGTTCGACCGGGGCCGAAGATCGTCTGTCGGCCGGGGCGGGGGCGGGGCGAGGATGGCGCCGGGTCCGCCGGTCGTGGGCCCGGAAAGGCAGTGACTCACGTGAACGGCAAGCTCAACGAGCATATGCGCGAGCGGCTTCTCGCGCCGAACTTCTGGCACCTGGCGACGGTGGGAGCGGACGGGGCACCCCAGGTCTCGCCCATGTGGGCGGACCTCGAAGGGGAGTACGTCATGGTCAACACCTCGATCGGGCGGGTGAAGGAGGAGAATCTGCGGCGCAATCCGTACGTTTCGCTGTCCCACCACGACCCCGCCAACCCGTACGACCGGGCGGAGGTCCGGGGGAAGGTCGTCCGCTTCGTGGAGGGCGACGAGGCGGAGCGGGCGATGGACCGGCTGGCGCGCAAGTACCTCGGCGAGGACCGGTACCCGTGGCTGCTGCCCGGCGAGCGCCGGGTGATGCTGCTGATCGAACCGACGCGGGTGCGCCGCCTGGAGGGCGTCGAGCCGTTCCGGCCGGGGATCCTGCCCGAGGGGGCGGCCGGCTGACGATCGCCTCGGCGGACGGCCCGTGCCCGGCGGGCGCTAACGCCAGTCGGGCGTTCCCGAGGCCGGTGGCGGCCGGGACTCGATCCTGGCCCTGACGTCCCGCATCACGGCGACGATGCGCTCCTCGTGCTCCCGCGTCAGCCGCGCCACCGGCACCGAGCAGCTGATGGCGTCGACGACCGGTGTGCCGTAGCGCAGGGCGAAGCCGAAGCCGGCGATGCCGGGCACCGTCTCCTCGCGGTCGATGGAGTAGCCGCGCTCGCGCACCCCGGCCAGGTCGGCGAGGAGTGCGGCACGGTCGGTGTGCGTGTTCTCCGTGAGGGCGGTCAACGGCTCGTCACCGAAAGGCAGTTCGTCGTCGGGGCGCTCGGCGAGCAGGGCCTTGCCGAGCGCCCCCGCGTGCGCCGGGACGCGGCGGCCGACCCGGCTGATGGTGCGCAGGTACTCGTGGGACTCGCGGGTGGCGAGATAGACGACGTCCCGGCCGTCGAGCCGTGCCAGGTGGATGGTCTCGCCCAGCGCGTCCGACGCCTCGTCGAGGTACGGGCGGACCAGTCGGATGCGGCGGTCCCCGTCCAGGTAGCCGGTGCCGGTGAGCAGCGCGCGGATCCCGATGCCGTAGAGGGAGCCGGTGGCGTCCGTGCGGACCCAGCCGGCGTCGACGAGCGTCTGGAGCAGCTGGTACATGCTGCTGCGCGGCACCCGGAGTTCCGCCGCGAGCTGGTCGAGGCGTGAGGGCTCCTCTCCGCGCTCGGCGAGCAGTTCCAGCAGTGCGACGGTCCGGGCCGCCGACTTCACGCCGCGGACGCCCCTGCTGTTCCCCTCCATGCGCTCATCGTAGGTCCCTCCGTAATTCGTGATCGCCCGGCCATTGACCCCTGTCGTTCACCCACTTAACCTCCATCTGCATACGTGGACGCCATCTGCATACGGGGATGGGAGTCGTCGCGCGCTCGTCGGCGCACCGGTTCAAAGGGGAACTGCCTTGCCTCTGCTCGTCGTCGGGATCAGCGTTCTGATCCTGCTGCTCCTCATGACCAGGCTGAGACTGAACGGCTTCGCGGCGCTGCTGCTGGTGGCGGTCGGGGTCGCGCTCGTCCAGGGCGTCCCCGTGGCGACCATCCCGGACGTCCTCTCCGAAGGCATCGGGGACCAGATCGGCGACACCATGCTGACCATCGGGCTCGGCGCCATGGTCGGCCGGGTGATGGGGGACTCGGGTGCCGCCCAGCGGATCGCCGGCAGGCTCCTCGACGCCTTCGGCCCGCGGTGGGTGCAGGTGGCCATGGTGGTCACGGCCATGCTGATCGGTGTGACCATGTTCTACGAGGTCGCGTTCATCATCATCGTGCCGATCGCGTTCACGCTGGTCAGGGTGACCGGGGCGAAGCTGCTGTGGGTCGGGCTGCCGATGTCCATCGCGCTGTCCACCATGCACAGCTTCCTGCCGCCGCACCCCGGGCCCACCGCGGTCGCCGCGACCTTCCACGCCTCCGTCGGACTGACCCTGTTCTACGGCCTGTTCATCGCCGTGCCGGCGGGGGCGCTCATCGCCCTGACCTGGCCCCGCCTGCCGTTCGTCGCGCGGCTGACGCCGTCCATCCCCAAGGGGCTCGTCAGCGAGCGGGAGTTCACCGAGGAGGAGATGCCGGGGCTCGGCTGGTCGCTGTGCGTGGCGCTGTTCCCCGTGGTGCTGATCGTGGCCGCCGCGGTGACCGACATGGCCGCGACCGGGGAGGCCCCGCTGCTGAACGTCGTCGCGTTCGTGGGCTCGGCGCCGATCGCCCTGCTGCTGACGCTGTGTCTGGCCGTGTGGGCGTTCGGGCCCCGGATCGGGCGCAGCCTGAGCGACGTGGGCGCCTCCTGCACCTCGGCGGCCCAGGCGATGGCGATGATCCTGCTGGTGATCGGCGCGGGCGGGGCCTTCAAGAACGTCCTCGTCGAAGGCGGGATCTCCGACTACATCAAGGACGCCACCGACGGCTGGTCCATCTCGCCGATCGTCCTCGCCTGGCTCGTCGCCGTCATCCTGCGCATCGCGCTCGGCTCGGCCACGGTGGCCGTCGTGACGGCGTCCGGGGTGGCGCTGCCGCTGCTCGCGGGCAGCGGGGTGCACCCGGAGGTGATGGTGCTGGCCGTCGCCTGCGGCTCCATCGCGTTCTCGCATGTGAACGACCCCGGGTTCTGGCTGTTCAAGGAGTACTTCAACCTCTCCGTCATCGAGGCGATCAAGGTCCGCACGTCCTACACGACCGTGCTGGCCGTGCTCGGGCTGGGCGGGGTGCTGGTGGGCGAGTGGGTTCTCGACGTTCTCGGTGTGTGAACCACACTTCTGTGAAGGGGCAACTGATGGGGCAACCGATGAGCAGCGGTCGGCAGCCGGTCGTCACGGCGTTCGCCGTCTATGCGGTCGCGGGGCGGGACAGCATGGAGCTGAACCTCTCCGGGGCGCACGGGCCGTACTTCACCCGCAACGTCGTCGTCCTCACCGACTCCGAGGGGCGGACCGGGCTGGGGGAGGTGCCCGGCGGGGAGAAGATCACCCGGACGCTGCGGGACGCCGAGTCGCTGGTCGTCGGGGCGAAGGTGGGGGACTACAAGCGGGTGCTGCGGGAGATCGGGGAACGGTTCGCCGATCGCGACGCCGGTGGGCGGGGTGCGCAGACGTTCGACCTGCGGACCACGGTGCACACGGTGACGGCCGTCGAGTCGGCGCTGCTCGACCTCCTCGGGCAGCACCTCGACGTGCCCGTGGCGGCGCTGCTCGGGGACGGGCAGCAGCGGGAGTCCGTACGGGTGCTGGGTTACCTGTTCTACGTGGGTGACCCGGACCGGACCGACCTGGAGTACGTCCGTGAGCCGGGCTCCCCGGTGGAGTGGTACCGGGTGCGGCACGAGGAGGCGCTGTCGCCGGAGGCGATCGTGCGGCAGGCCGAGGCGGCGTACGAGCTGTACGGGTTCCGGGACTTCAAGCTCAAGGGGGGTGTGCTGGAGGGAGCGGAGGAGGTCGCGGCCGTGCGGGTGCTCAAGCGGCGGTTCCCCGACGCCCGGATCACCCTTGACCCCAACGGGGCCTGGTCGCTGCGCGAGGCGGTCGAACTGTGCCGGCCGCTGGTGGGGACGCTGGCGTACGCCGAGGATCCGTGCGGCGCGGAGGGCGGCTACTCGGGGCGGGAGATCCTCGCGGAGTTCCGCCGGGCGACCGGGCTGCCCACCGCGACCAACATGATCGCGACGGACTGGCGTCAGCTGGCCCACGCGCTGGCTCTGCAGTCGGTGTCCATCCCGCTGGCCGATCCGCACTTCTGGACGATGCAGGGGTCGGTGCGGGTGGCGCAGTTGTGCCACGCGACGGGGCTGACGTGGGGGTGCCACTCCAACAACCACTTCGACATCTCGCTGGCGATGGTGACGCACTGCGGGGCGGCGGCGCCGGGGGAGTACAACGCGCTGGACACGCACTGGATCTGGCAGGAGGGGCTGGAACGGCTGACGGTGGATCCGCCGCGGATCGTGGACGGGGAGGTCGCGGTCCCGGAGGCGCCGGGGCTGGGCGTCGCGCTCGACATGGACCGGCTGCTGGCGGCGCACGAGCTGTACCGGGAGAAGGCGCTGGGGGCTCGGGACGACGCGGTGGCGATGCGGTACCTCGTCCCGGACTGGTCGTTCGACGCGAAGCGGCCGTGCCTGGTGCGGTAGCCGCCCGGGCCGGCGAGGGCGGGTGACGGGCCCGGGGCTGGAGGGCTGGGCGCTGGGGGAGCGGCCGGGCTGTCCCTGGCCCTCTGGTGCCGGGAACCCGGCCGTTGCTCCGGGGCGCCTGCCTCTGCTGCCAGGGCGCGCGCTGTTGCTCGGGGACACCAGCTCCTGCCACCGGGGCGCCGGCCGCTGTTCCGGGGCGCAGGGCCCCGCTACGGGGGCCCTGCCCCTGGCCCCTGCTACGGGTAGCCTGCCCTACCGGGACCCTGGCCCCGCTACCGGGACCCTGCTCCCGCTACGGGACCCTGGCCCCGCGATGGGGACCTTGGCCCCTGCTACGGGGAGCCTGCCCCTACCGGGACTCTGACCCCGCTACGGGACCCTGCCCCCGCGATGGGGACCTTGGCCCCTGCTACGGGGAGCCTGCCCTACCGGGACCCTGCCCCCGCCACGGGACCTTGGCCTCGCGATGGGGACCTTGGCCCCTGCTACGGGTACGCCTGCCCTACCGGGACCCTGGCCCCGCTACCGGACTCTGACCCCTGCCGGGACCCTGCCCCCGCCACGGGACCCTGGCCCCGCGATGGGGACCTTGGCCCCTGCTACGGGGACGCCTGCCCCTACCGGGACCCTGGCCCCGCTACCGGCACCCGGGCCCCCGCTACGGGGGCCCTGCCCCCCGCCACCTGAACCACGGCCCCCCGCCACCGGCACCCGGTCCCCGCTACCGGCACCCGGTCCCCGCTACCGGGACGCCGACCGTCCGAACCACCGCCTTTCCGCGGACGCGGCGTCCTCGTACGTGCCTCGGCCGCCTCGTCGAAGCGGGTCCACGGGCCCTGCCAGCCGGTCTCGACGGTGAGGGTGCCCTCGGCCGCCAGCTCGGTGAGGACGGCCAGGTCCGCGCCCGCCTCGCCCTCGATGACGAAGGAGGACAGCGACTTGGCCGGGCCGACGGTCGCGTACGGCGGGAAGACCGCCGGTTCCCCGGACGTCCAGCCGACGCTCTGGACACTGCCTCCGGGAGCGAGCAGCTCCCAGGCCGCGACCAGTTGCGGTCCGCCGACGCTGTCGATGACCAGGTCCACCGGTTCCCGGAGGCCCTCCAGCCCGATCAGCACCTCGTCGGCGCCGGCCTCGGCCAGCCCCTCCGCGCGGGCGGCCGAGCCCACCGACGCGATCACCTCCGCACCGGCCCGCGCCGCCAGCTGGACGGCGTACCGGCCGACCCCGCCGGACGCCCCGGTGACCAGCACCCTGCGGCCCGGTCCGAGCCCGGCGGACCGCAGCGCGCGCAGGGCCGCCACTCCCGCGACCGGCAGGGCCGCCGCCTTCGCCATCTCCAGGCCCTCGGGCACCTCGGCGAGCGCGCCCACGCCGATCGCGACGCGCTCGGCGAACGCCCCGGTGGTCAGGGCCACCACCCGCGTGCCCACCGCGGGCCCGTCTCCCCCGGCCGCGGCCCGGACGACCACTCCGGCCGCGTCCGAACCGAGCACCGCGCCCACCGGGACCCGCCCGGAACGGGCGTCGTTGAGGTCGCCGTAGTTCAACGAGGCGTGCGAGACCTCCACCAGGACCTCGTCCGGCCCGGGCACGGGGTCGGCGACCTCGCCGAGACGGACGGCGGCCGGTGCGGACGGATCGACGACCAGAGCGCGAACTGACATGTCTCCCCCTTGGGTTCACGACATGCAACAGCGGACACGCCCACCGGCTTCCCGGCGCCGTTCAGCCCTTCACCGCCCCGCCCAGGGCGAAGCCCCCTCCCAGACGCCTGGCGATCAGGACGTACAAGAGGATCACCGGCGTGGAGTACACGAGGGAGAACGCGGCCAGCTGCCCGTACGCCACCATCCCCCGGTTGCCGAAGAAGTCGTTGATGCTGACCGACGCGGGCATCTGGTCGGGCGTGAGCAGGAGCATGAAGGGGACGAAGAAGTTGCCCCACATCATGACGAAGGAGAAGACCGTCACGACGGCCACGCCGGGGCCCATCAGGGGCAGGACGATCCGCAGCAGCGACTGCGTCGACGACGCCCCGTCGGTCCACGCCGCCTCCTCCAACTCTTTCGGCACGCCGTCCATGAAGTTCTTCATCAGCCAGATCGCGAACGGCAGTTGGGACGCGGCGAAGAAGAAGATCGTGCCGTGCATGGTGTCGATCAGGTCCACCCGCACGAACAGCGCGTAGACCGGGACCATGATCGCTGTGATGGGCAGGCTGGTGGCGAAGAGGATCGTCAGCAGGAACGGGCGGTTGAAGCGGGAGCGGAAGCGGGACAGCGGGTAGGCCGCCAGGGCCGCGCAGACCACCGTCAGCAGCGTCGCGCCGCCGCAGAGGATCAGGCTGTTGAGGAGCGGCGTGAAGGTGATCTCGGGGGTGAGGATCGCGTCGAAGTTGGCCAGGGTGAGGCCGTCGGGTGTCTTCACCCGCAGATTCGCCCGGGGGTCGAGGGCCGAGAGGACGACCCAGGCCAGGGGGAGGACGAACGCGGCGGCGACCACCAGGAGGCCCGCGTCCGCGGCGAGGCGGCGGGTCGTGCGGCGGGAGGCGAGGGTGAGGGCCATGACGGGTCAGACCTCCGTCCGCAGCAGGCGCAGGTAGACGAGGGAGAAGAGGGAGCCGACCACGAGCAGCAGCAGAGCGACCGCCGTGCCGTAGCCGATCAGGCTGTTCTGGAAGGCCTGTTCGTACATGAACAGGGGCAGCGTCTGGCTCCGCCCGCCGGGGCCGCCCCTCGTCATCACCCAGATCAGGCCGAAGACGGAGAGGGTCTGGAGCGTGTTGAGCATCAGGTTCGTGCCGATGGAGCGGCGGATCATGGGCAGCGTGATGTGCCACATGCGGCGCCAGCCGCCCGCCCCGTCGACCTCGGCCGCCTCGGTGATCTCCTTCGGGATCTCGTTCAGCGCCGCCGAGTAGACCAGCATCGAGAACGCCGTGCCGCGCCAGACGTTGGCGAACGACACCGCCAGGATGGGCAGCGTGAACAGCCAGTTCTGCGCGGGCAGGTGCAGCCAGTCCAGGATGGCGTTGAGTGTTCCCTCGCGCCGGAAGAAGGCGTAGAGGAGGAAGCCGGCCACCACCTCCGGCAGCACCCACGCCGTGACGACGATGCCGCCGGTGAGGGTGCGGACCGGTTTCGACGCGCGCTGCATCAGCGCGGCGAGCGCCAGGCCGAGGGTGTTCTGGCCGATCAGGGACGACAGGACCGTGAACACCAGCGTCAGCCATACGGCGTTGCGGAACTCCTCGTCCCCGAGGGCCCGGGTGAAGTTGTCGAGGCCGACGAACGACTCCCGGGCCTGGCCGGTGAGCTGGAGGTCCGTGAAGGCGATGTAGACGCAGTAGGCGATCGGGCCGGCCAGGAAGAGGAGCAGGAGGACGACGGCGGGGGCCAGGGGGAGGATCCGCACCGGCAGGCGGGGGCCGCGTGCCGGGTGCGGGTCCGTGGGGGCCTTGGTGAGCCGGGGGTGGGGTGCGGTGGCGGTCATCGGCCCTCGCTCACCGTTCGACCACCTGGTTGTCGGTGGCGTCCTTCAGCGCGTCCGTGTAGGCGCTCGTCGCCTCGTCCGCCGACGCGTCGCCCGTGGTCACGCTCTCCATCGCCTCCTGGATGGCCGTGGAGACCTTGGGATAGGCCGGGTAGGCGGGGCGGTAGTGCGTGGAGGCCACCAGGTCGGTGAAGAACTTGATGCCGGGCTGGGCGTCGACGTACGCGGGGTCCTCGGCGACGTCCTCGCGGACCGCGATGCCCGAGTTGGCGATGTACCACTTCTGCGCGTTGGCCTTGGTCTGCATCGTCCTGATGAACTCGAACGCCAGGTCCGGGTTGGCCGCCTTGGCGGGGATCGACCAGGTCCAGCCGCCGGACATGCTCACCTTGCCGGGCGCCTGGCCGTGCTGGGTCGGCATGGCGGCCAGACCCAGTTCCTCCGACCACTCGGGCCACTCGTGGCCGCTGCCGGGCAGCCAGTCCTGCGGGAGCCAGGAGCCGTCGAGGGCGATGCCGAGCTCGCCCTGCGGGAGCCACTCGCCGCGCACGCGGGTCATGACGTTGGGGTCGAGGGCGTCGGAGACGTCCGGGCCGAGCTTCTCCTTGTAGACCGTCTCGACGAAGGCGAGCGCGTCCTCGAAGCCCTGCCCGCCGGCGATCCACTTCTTGCTCGCCTTGTCGTACAGGGGGTCCGTGGAGCCGTCGTTCGTGCCGTAGAGCAGCATCTCGAACGTCTGCATGGTGGCGGCCTCGCCGACCGGCTTGCCCGTGTAGACGTTGAGGGGGATGACGCCCGGGACCTTCCGCTTGATGGTGCGGGCCGCGGTGAGGACGTCGTTCCAGGTCTTCGGCTGCCAGTCGGCGGGCAGGCCGGCCTTGGCGAAGATGTCCTTGCTGAACCACAGGCCGCGCGTGTCCGTGCCGTCGGGGACGCCGTACGTCTTGCCGTCCTCGCCCCGGGCCGCCGCCTTCGCCGTGTCCATGAACCGGTTCCAGTCGGGCCACTTGGCGAGGTAGGGGTCGAGGGGCTTCAAGTAGCCGCTGGTGATGTCGGAGTTGATGAGGAACGTGTCCTCGTAGACCAGGTCGGGGGCGGTCTTGGGGGAGCGGAGCATCTGCTGGAGCTTGGTGTAGTACTCCGAGTCCGGGGCCTTGATCGGAACCAGTTCGACCTTCTTGCCGGGGTGGGCCTTCTCGAACTGCTTCTTGATGTCCGCGAGGTAGGTGTCCATCACCTTCACGGAGTTGTCCGTGGACTGTTTGAAGGAGACCTTCACGGTGTCCGGGTCGCTGCCGGAGCCCCCGCCGCAGGCGGTGAGGGCGGTGGCGGCGACGACCAGGGCGACGAGGGGGGTGAGGGCGGCGGTGGGGCGCACGGGCACGACCTCCTACGGGCGCACTTCGTTGTGGCCGGGACGGCTGCGTCGTGAACCTAAGTTGAGTGGTCTAGTCAGGTCAATGCGTGTGCGGCGGTTCCATCGGATGACTGAGGGACCGTCACTGGCCCGTGACCCAGCGGTACTGGAGCTCCGGCCGCCCCACCGTGCCGTACTGCGGACGGCGTGCCGCGCGGCCCGCGTCGACCAGGTGCTCCAGGTAACGGCGGGCCGTGATGCGGGAGATGCCCACCGTCTCGGCCACGCCCGCGGCCGTGAGGCCCTCCGCGCTGTCGCGCAGGGCGATCGTCACCCGCTCCAGCGTGGGCGCGCTCAGGCCCTTGGGCAGGGCGGCCGGGCCGGGGGCGCGCAGGGCCGCGAGCGCCCGGTCCACCTCGTCCTGGCCGCTCGCCTCGCCGACCGCCGCGTGGAACTCCGCGTACCGCACGAGCCGGTCGCGCAGGGTCGCGAAGGTGAACGGCTTCAGGACGTACTGCACGACCCCGAGCGAGACGCCCTCGCGGACGACCGCCAGATCGCGGGCCGACGTCACCGCTATCACGTCGGCGTGGTGGCCGGCCGCCCGCAGGGAGCGGGCCAGTTGCAGGCCGTGCACATCGGGGAGGTGCAGGTCGAGCAGGAGCAGGTCCACCGGCGTGCGGTCCAGGGCCCGGCGGGCCTCCGCGCCCGTGTGCGCCTTGCCCACGGCGACGAAGCCGGGGACCCGGCCGACGTACAGGACGTGGGCGTCGGCGGCCACGGGGTCGTCCTCCACGACCAGGACGCGGATGGCCTTCTCGCTGCTCGTCATGCGTCGCCTCCAGCGCCTCTGGACACCGGGGTCCCGGACGTCGTCCGCCCGGCGACCGCGCCGGACTCCCGCAGCGGGAGCCGTACCTCGAACTCCGCCCCGCCGCCGTCGGCCCGCGTCACCGTCAGCGTCCCGCCGTGCCGCTGCGCCGCCTGCTGGACGAGCGCCAGCCCCAGGCCCCGGCCGCCCGGGCCCGCCGGCTTCGTCGAGAAGCCCCGCTCGAAGACCGCCTCGGCGTGCGCCGGGTCCACACCCGGGCCCGTGTCCGAGACCCGCATCACCAGCTCGGGGGCACCGAGCGGCTCCCGCGCGCTCTCCGTGTCCCGGGCGTCCCCGGCGTCGCCCACGTCGTCGGCGTCCTCGGTGTAGGCCGACACCGTCACCCGCGCCCGCACGCTGCCCTGCGCCGCGTCCACGGCGTTGTCGATCAGATTGCCGAGGATGGTCACCAGGTCCCGCGCCGGCAGGGAATCCGGCAGCAGTCCGTCGTCCAGTCGGCTGTCCTCCGACACCATCAGCTCCACGCCCCGCTCGTTCGCCTGGGCCGTCTTGCCCAGCAGCAGCGCCGCCAGCACCGGCTCGCTCACCGCCGCCACGACCTGGTCGGTCAGTGCCTGCGCCAGCTCCAGCTCGGCCGTCGCGAACTCCACCGCCTCGTCCGCCCGGCCCAGCTCGATCAGCGAGACGACCGTGTGCAGCCGGTTCGCCGCCTCGTGCGCCTGCGAGCGCAGCGCCTGCGTAAAGCCCCGCTCGGAGTCCAACTCGCCCATCAGCGACTGGAGTTCGGTCACATCACGCAGGGTGACGACCGTACCGCGCCGCTCGCCGCCCGACACCGGCGAGGTGTTGATCACCAGGACCCGGGACGCCGTCAGATGCACCTCGTCCACCCGCGGCTCCGACGCCAGCAGCGCACCCGTCAGCGGGGCGGGCAGCCCCAGCTCCGCCACCGACCTGCCCACCACGTCCCCGGCCACGCCGAGCAACTCCCGCCCTCCGTCGTTGATCAACGCCACACGGTACTGCCCGTCCAGCATCAGCAGCCCCTCGCGTACCGCGTGCAGTGCGGCCTGGTGGTAGTCGTGCATGCGGCTCAGCTCGGCGGCGTTCATGCCGTGGGTGTGGCGGCGCAGCCGGGCGTTGATGACGTACGTGCCGACGGCGCCCAGCGCCAGGGCGCCGGCCGCGACACCGAGCAGGGCCGTCAGCTGGTCCTGCACCCGCTGGGTGATCTCCTCGACCCGGATGCCCGCGCTGACCAGGCCGACCACCTTCCGGCCGTCCTGGATCGGGGTGACCGCGCGGACCGAGGGGCCGAGCGTGCCGGTGTAGGTCTCGGTGAAGGTCTGGCCCCGCAGGGCCTTCTCGGTGTGCCCCTGGAACCTCTGGCCGATCTGGTCCGGGTCGGGGTGCGTCCAGCGGATGCCCCGCGGGTTCATGATCGTGATGAAGTCGACCTCGGTGTCCCGCATCACCTTCAGCGCGTACGGCTGGAGCTGGGCGGTCGGGTCGGAGGTGCGGGTCGCCGCCAGCACGGAGGGGGAGTCGGCGACGGACCGCGCCACCGCCCTGGCCTGGCGCCTCGCGGCCTCCTCGGCCTGGCTGCGGTCGCTGACATAGGTGAACAGCGCGTATCCGGCCACGACGACCGCTATCAGAACGGCCTGCATGGCGAAGAGCTGGCCCGCCAGGCTGCGGGGACCGGGGACGGTGAGGCGCATGCCGCCAGTCTGCCCCGTGGCTGATTGTGAACTAAATGAACGGAAGGGTGACCGCGCTCACAGAGCAGGACATAGTCACGGCATTCCCCATAACGCATCTCCGGGAGCCCCGCTCCCTGTTTCCCGGACGTGAGCCGCACGCCGGTGATGCCGACGACGTCGTCAAGGAGGGCCGCCGTGACCAGCGCAGCCGATACGGCACCTGCCGCACCCCAAGCCAAGCGGGACCGCACGCACTATCTGTACATCGCGGTGATCATCGCCGTCGCCGCCGGTATCGCGGTGGGTCTGGCCGCACCCGACTTCGCCGTCGGACTGAAGCCGATCGGCACCGGCTTCGTGAACCTGATCAAGATGATGATCTCCCCGATCATCTTCTGCACGATCGTGCTGGGCATCGGCTCGGTACGGAAGGCCGCCAAGGTCGGCGCCGTCGGCGGTATCGCCCTCGGCTACTTCACGGTGATGTCCCTGGTCGCCCTGGGCATCGGCCTGGTCGTCGGCAACATCCTGGAGCCGGGCACGGGCCTGGCGGTGACCGACGCCGTCAAGGACGCGGGTCACGCGCAGGTCGACGCCGAGGCCAAGGGCACCACCGAGTTCCTGCTCGGCATCATCCCGACCACGATCGTCTCCGCCTTCACCAACGAGTCGGTCCTGCAGACCCTGCTGATCGCGCTGCTCGCCGGCTTCGCGCTGCAGGGCATGGGCTCGGCCGGCCAGCCGATCCTGCGCGGCATCGAGCACATCCAGCGGCTCGTCTTCCGCATCCTCGCGATGGTGATGTGGGCCGCCCCGATCGGTGCCTTCGGCGCCATCGCCGCCGTCACCGGCTCCGCCGGCCTGGACGCGCTCAAGAGCCTCGCCGTGCTGATGCTCGGCTTCTACGTCACCTGCTTCCTCTTCGTCTTCATCGTGCTCGGCATCCTGCTGCGCGTGATCTCCGGTCTGAACATCCTCACGCTGTTCAAGTACCTCGGCCGCGAGTTCCTGCTGATCCTGTCCACCTCCTCCTCCGAGTCCGCGCTGCCGCGGCTCATCGCGAAGATGGAGCACCTGGGCGTCAGCAAGCCGGTGGTCGGCATCACCGTCCCGACCGGCTACTCCTTCAACCTCGACGGCACCATGATCTACATGACCATGGCGTCCCTGTTCATCGCCGACGCCATGGGCACCCCGATGTCCGTCGGCGAGCAGATCCCGCTGCTGCTCTTCCTGCTGGTCGCCTCCAAGGGCGCCGCCGGTGTCACCGGTGCCGGTCTCGCGACCCTGGCCGGTGGTCTGCAGTCGCACAAGCCGGCCCTGGTGGACGGCATCGGCCTCATCGTCGGCATCGACCGCTTCATGAGCGAGGCCCGCGCCCTGACCAACTTCGCCGGCAACGCCGTGGCCACCGTGCTGATCGGCACCTGGACGAAGGAGATCGACAAGGACCGCGTCAACCAGGTCCTCGCCGGACAGCTGCCCTTCGACGAGAAGACGCTGCTGGACGACGGGCACGGCGGCCCGGCCCCCGACGACCACGTCGAGGTGCCCGAGCAGGGCGGCGAGAAGGAGCTGGCGAAGGCCTGACGGCCGCGCCGCCCCCGCGAGACTCCGGGCGGCTGGGTGTCCCCCCGTCGCCCAGCCGCCCGGTCCCTGCCTCGCGAAAGATCAATCGTTCAGCTTCGCCACCAGCTCGGTGGCCATCGAGGCGGGCACGCCCGCCGCGGTCAGGACGGTGACCGCGGCGCAGCGGCCCGCCTCTCGTGCTGTCAGGAGGCCGTCGTTCACCGCCTCCAGGACGGCGATCAGCGTCTGCTCGTGCACATAGGCCAGGGCCGGCGCCGGCAGCGGTGAGCTGAAGACGCCCTCGTCCAGGCCGCGCCGCAACAGCCTGACGCTCTCCTCCCGGACGGGCGCGAGCCGTTCCCGGATGCCCTGCATGGTGACCGTGCGCTGGGCGAGCGCGACCAGCAGCCGGTAGCGGTCGGCGATCTCCCACACCGCCAGCACCGAGCGCGCCACGGCCTCCGCCGGGTCCCGCACCCCCTCGCGGCCCGCCGTGTGCGCGGCCGACAGGGCCGCGACCGCCTCGTCGACGAGCGTGCTGATCAGCGCCTCGCGGTTCGGGAAGTGCCCGTAGACGGTCCGCCGTACGACGCCCGCGGCGCGGGCGATCTGGTCCATGGAGGCGTCGGGGTCCCGCAGCAGCTCGGCGAGGGCGACGTCGAGGATGCGGCGCCGGTTGGCGTCGGCGCGGCTGGTGTTGCCCGTGGTCATGGACGCCATTGTGCCCTTCCCCCGATCGATTTGCACAGCGCTGTGCAACGGCGTAGATTGCACAGCGTTGTGTAAATGCACATCCATGTGCAAATCAACGAGGAAGGCAACCCTGCCATGCGACTCGTCATGACCGAACCGGTCGAGGGGACGGACCGCCCCTACGCCCGCCGCTGGTGGGCGCTCCTCGTGCTCTGCCTGAGCCTGCTGATCATCGTGATGGCGAACACCGCCCTCACCGTCGCCGCGCCCGACATGACCGAGGACCTCGGCCTGTCCAGCGCCGACCTGCAGTGGGTCATCGACGGCTACACCGTCCCGTACGCCGCGCTGATGCTGCTGCTCGGCGCGATCGGCGACAAGTACAGCCGCCGGGGCGCGCTCGTCCTCGGTCTCGTGGTGTTCGGGGGCGGCGCGGTCTCCGGGTACCTCGCCGGCAGCGCCACGGCGGTCATCGCCGCCCGTGCCGTGATGGGCGCCGGCGCCGCGATGATCATGCCCGCCACGCTGTCCCTGCTGGCCGCGACCTTCCCGCGGGCCGAGCGCGCCAAGGCCATCACCCTGTGGACCGCCACCGCCGGGCTCGCCATCGCGGCCGGGCCGCTCGTCGCCGGGGCCCTGCTGGAGCACCACGGCTGGTCCTCCACGTTCCTCATCAACGTCCCCGTCGCCGCCCTGGCCGTCGTCGGCGCGTTCGTCCTCGTGCCGCCGTCCAGGGCCGCCGACCGAGGGCGCATCGACTACGGCGGCGGGCTGCTGTCCGTGGTGTGGATCGCGGCACTGGTCTACATGATCATCGAGGGGCCGCACTTCGGCTGGGGCGCCGAGGCGATCACGGCCGCGGTCGTCGCGGGCGCCGGACTCGTCGCCTTCGTGGTGTGGGAGCTGCGGCATCCGCGCCCGCTGCTCGACGTCCGCCGCTTCACCGACCGCCGGTTCGCGGGCTCCAACCTCGCCGTCGCGCTGTTCTTCCTGGCGGTCTTCGGCGCCTTCTACTACCTCACCCAGCACCTGCAGTTCGTCCTCGGCTACGACGCCCTGGACACCGGCGTGCGCATGCTGCCGCTGGCCGGAGCCGTCTTCGTGGGTTCGGCCCTCACGGGCTACCTGACCCCCCGGGTCGGCATGAAGTGGACCGTGACGGCCGGCATGGTCGGCGGTACGGCCGCCCTGGCGCTGCTCACCCAGGTCGACTCCGGGTCGTCGTACGGCGACTTCGTCGCGCCCCTGGTCGTCCTCGGGCTCGCGATCGGGCTCGCGCTGTCGCCCTGCACGGACGCGATCATGGGGGCGTTCCCGGAGTCCGAGCTGGGGGTCGGCGGCGCGGTCAACGACACCTCGCTGGAGCTGGGCGGCTCGCTCGGCATCGCCGTCCTCGGCTCGCTGCTGGCGACGTCGTACTCCGGTCACCTCTCGGACGCCACCGCCGGGAGCGAGCTGCCCGCGTCCTCCCTGGAGACGGCCCAGGACTCCGTCGGCGCCGGATACGCCGTGGCGCAGGGCATCGGCGACAAGGCGCGGCAACTGGCCGAGCAGGCGGCGCACACGAGCGACCCGCAGCAGGCGGAGCGGCTCAAGGCGCAGGCCGGGCAACTGGCCGACGGCGCCCGGCAGATGGCCGACGCCGTGGGCTCCTCCTTCGCCGACGCCGTCGCCCACACCAGTCTGGTCGGTGCGGTGGTCCTGGGCGTCGGCACGGTGATCGTGGCGCTGCTGCTGCCCGGCAGGGACAAGCCCGCGGCCGAGCCCGCCGAGGACCGGGAACCGGAGTCCGCGGGGGCCCGTTAGGCCGGGACCGGCGCGGCCGACTCGTCCAGGCGTGCCCGCTCCTCCGCGCTGAGGAGCAGGTCCGCCGCGGCGGCCGAGTCCCGGGCCGTCTCCGGCCGGCTCGCCCCGGGGATCGGGATCACGGCCGGGGAACGGGTCAGCAGCCAGGCCAGCCCGACCCGTTGCGGGCTGACGCCGCGTTCCGCCGCGACCTCGTGGAAGGCGGCGAAGCGTTGCGCCCCCTCCGTCCGCGAGGGCCCGTCCAGGGAACTGCGGGCCAGCCCGCCCAGCGGGCTCCACGGCAGGAACGCCAGTCCCAGTTCGGCGCACAACCGCAGCTCGGGCTCACTGTCCCGGACGGCGGGGGAGTAGCGGTTCTGCACCGACACCAGCCGGTCGCCGAGGATCACGCGGGCCCGGCGGATCTGCTCCGCGTCCGTGTTGGACACTCCGGCCAGCCGGATCGTGCCCGCGTCGAGCAGCTCGCGCAGCGCGCCGACCGACTCCTCGAACGGCACGGAAGGGTCCGGCTTGTGCAGCTGGTAGAGGCCGATCGCCTCGACGCCGAGCCGCTTGCGCGACGCCTCGGCGGCGGCCTTGAGGTGGGCGGGGGAGCCGTTCACCGTCCAGTCGCCGCCGGCCGGACGGCCCCGGCCGCCCTTCGTGGCCACCAGGACGTCCGAGGTGTCACCGCCGTGGGCGGCCAGCGCGCGGGCCACCAGACGCTCGTTGTGGCCGGGCTCCGCGCCCGGCAGATGGTACGAGTCGGCGGTGTCCAGGAGGGTCACGCCCGCGTCGAGCGCGGCGTGCACGGTCGCCAGGGCGCGGGCCTCGTCCGGCCGGCCCTCGATGGACAGCGGCATCGCGCCGAGCCCGACCGCGCTCACCCGCACCCCGCCCAGTGTTCTGTACCGCACGTCAGGCGCCCTTTCCGAGGGTCTCGGCGACGGCCGTCGGCAGCCACTGCCGGGCGTCGGTGAAGGTGAAGCCGAGCCGGGCGGCCCGGGCGTTGTCCATGCCGTAGGAGCGGCGGAAGGAAAACGGCGAGACCTCGCCGACCTCGACCGGCCGGAACACGGCCCGGCCGCCCGGCACATGCGCCGCCACCGCCTCGCACAACTCCTCGGTGGTCAGCGTCCCGTGGGAGGCGGCGTTCACCGGCCCGGTGAAGTCCTCGCCCGCCGCCCAGGCCAGGAAGCGCGCGATCTCCTCGACGTACACGTAGGTGGCCGGACGGTTCACGGCCGGGACGGCGATCGGCTCGCCGGCGCGCATCCGGTCGGCGTAGTGGGCCAGCCGCCCGGTGAAGTCGTCGTCCCCGCCAAGCACATGGGCGACCCGCACCGCCGTGTACGGGAACGCCGGGCCGCCGGCCGCGAGGACCGCCTCGGCCTGCCGCTTGCCCTCCCCGTAGTGTGCCTCCCGGAACGCGGGCTCGTCCCAGGGCCGTTCGAGGCCGACCGTGACGGTGGCCGGATCGACGGCCTCCTCACGCACGAGGGCGGGGGAGTCCTCGTACTCGTACACCTCGACCGTCGAGGTCATCACATAGCGGCGCGTACGGCCGTCGAAGACGCGGCGGGCGATCGCCGCCTGGCGCGGTGTGTAGCAGACCTGGTCGACGACGGCGTCGAAGACGCGGGAGCCGAGCGCGCCGGTCAGCGACCGCTCGTCGTCCCGGTCGGCGACCAGGTGCTCGACCCCGGCGGGTGGCGGGGCGGACCCCCGGTTCAGCACGGTGACACGGTGCCCCGTGCCGAGCAGCCGTGCGATGAGTCGCTTTCCGACGTAGCGGTTCCCGCCGATGACCAGGGTCTCCAGGGCCTTTTCCATGACCATAATTCTCCCGGCGCACATCCACGCCCTGAAGGGGGAACCATGGGAGTTCAGGCCGCCACGCCGAAAGAACCACGGCATCTGCGGGCCGCTGCCGACGAAACATCGGCGGCGTTCGACGCGTTGGACCGGCAGATCCTCGAACTGCTCCAGAGCGACGGCCGGATCAAGTTCAGCGAGCTGGGCCGCCGGGTCCGGCTCAGCCCGGCGGCGGTCACCGAGCGGGTGCGGCGACTGGAGGCGGCGGGCGTCATCAGCGGCTACGGCGCCCACGTCGTGCCGGCCCGGCTCGGCTACGGCATCCAGGCGTTCGTCCGGGTCGACCCGCACGGCGGCTACAACCTGAAGCACCCCAGGACCCTGGAGCTGATCGAGCGGCCCGAGATCACCGAGGCACACCACGTGGTCGGGGAGGACTGCTGGTTCCTCAAGGTCGCCGTCCGGGACACCGTCCACCTGGAGGAGGTCCTGGAGATCTCCGCACTGGGCCGCACCACGACCTCGATCGTGCTGACCTCGCCGGTGGAGCGTAAACCGCTGTTGCCTTGACGCCGGGGTCAAGGATTACGTTCGAGCGCATGCGAATCGGCGAGCTGGCCGCACGGGCCGGGACCACGACGCGGACGCTGCGGTACTACGAGGCGCGGGGGCTGCTGCCCGCGCGGCGTGAGGGCAACGGTTACCGGACCTACGACGAGAGCGATCTGAAGCTGCTGCGGCAGATCCGGACGCTGCAGGACTTCGGGTTCGACCTGGAGGAGACGCGGCCGTTCGTGGAGTGCCTGCGCGCCGGGCACCCCGAGGGCGACTCGTGCCCGGCGTCCCTCGCGGTCTACCGGCGCAAGCTGGACGAACTCGACGCGCTGATCGGCCAGCTGAGCAGCGTGCGGGAGACGGTCGCCCGGCAGCTGGCGCGGGCCGAGCTGGCCGCCGAGGCGGAGGCTCCGGGAGGTCCGGAGCCCGGTTGCGAGCTGGGGAGGCACACATGGTGACCGAGGTGACGGACGCGGACTTCGAGGCCGAGGTGATCGGCGCGGACCTGCCGGTCCTGGTGGAGTTCACCGCCGACTGGTGTCCGCCCTGCCGGCAGATGGCGCCGGTGCTCAAGGCCCTCGCCTCCGAGGAGGGCGAGCGGCTGAAGGTGGTGCAGCTGGACGTGGACCACAATCCGCTGACCACCAACGCCTACAAGGTGCTGTCCATGCCGACGTTCCTGGTGTTCCGCGACGGCGAGCCCGTGAAGTCCATGGTCGGCGCGCGGGCCAAGCGGCGGCTGCTGGAGGAGCTGTCCGACGTGCTGTAGCGAGCGCGACGTGCTGTGGACGACCGCCCCGACACGAGGAAATCCCCCGGGCAATTGCGCCCGGGGGATTTCCTTGCGTATATTTGTTTGTTCGTGACTTCACGTCGAATGAGGTCACGGAGAAGTTCAGTGAGCACAGTATATCCGGGCGGGAGCGGAATTGTCAAACACCGAATTTCCGGACGATGAATTGCGGCAGGAACAGGAATTCATCGACGGGTTGTACGCGCGCGTGGACGCGCTGCGCGGCGACGCCGAGACCTCCGTCACGGACGCGCTCGCGCAGGGCAACACCCCCATGCAGGCCAGACTGGAGCGGGACATCCTCGTGGCGGAGCGCTCCGGGCTGCTCGCCGCGCTCAACGCGGTCGACGGCTCCCTGTGCTTCGGCCGGATCGACCTCACCTCGGGCGTCACCCATCACATCGGCCGCATCGGCCTGCGCACCGACGACGCCGAGCGCACGCCCGTCCTCATCGACTGGCGCGCCGACGTCGCCCGCCCCTTCTACCTGGCCACCGGCCACACCCCGATGGGCCTGAGGCGCCGGCGGCACATCGCCACCGACGGCCGCAGGGTCACCCATCTGCACGACGAGATCCTCGACCTCGGCGACGAGACCCGCACCGGTCACGAGGACCCCACGGGCGACGCCGTGCTGCTCGCCGCGCTGAACTCGGCCCGCACCGGCCGCATGAGCGACATCGTGCAGACCATCCAGGCCGACCAGGACCGCATCATCCGCGCCCCGCACCGCGGCGTCCTGGTGGTGGAGGGCGGCCCGGGCACCGGCAAGACGGCCGTCGCACTGCACCGCGCCGCCTACCTGCTCTACGAGCACCGCGAGCTGCTGGCCAAGCGCGCGGTGCTGATCGTCGGGCCCAACCCGGCGTTCCTCGGCTACATCGGCGAGGTGCTGCCCTCCTTGGGTGAGACCGGCGTGCTCCTCGCGACCGTGGGCGAGCTGTACCCGGGCGTGAAGGCGACCGCGACCGACACGCCCGAGGCGGCCGCCGTGAAGGGCCGCGCCGCCATGGCCGACGTGCTCGCCGAGGTCGTCCGCAGCCGGCAGGCGCTGCCCGACCCGGTCATCGCCATCGAGCACGACCGCGAGGTCCTCATGCTCGACGACGGGCTGGTCAACGTCGCCCGCGAGCGCACCCGCGCCGCCAAGCTGCCGCACAACGCCGCCCGCGAGCACTTCGAGGGCCACATCCTCAACACCCTCACCGAGCTGTACGCCGAGCGGATCGGCACCGACCCGTTCGACGGGTCCAGCCTGCTCGACCCCAGCGACATCACCCAGATCCGCGACGACCTCGCCGAGAACCCCGAAGTGTGGGCCGCCATCGACCAGTTGTGGCCGGTGCTGACCCCGCAGCGGCTCGTCGCGGACTTCCTCGCGGCGCCCGAGGAGTTCCTGCCCGCCGAGGACGCCGACGCCGTGCGCCGCCCGGTGACCCGGCGATGGACCGTCGCCGACGTGCCGCTGCTCGACGAGGCCGCCGAACTCCTCGGCGAGGACGACCGGCTGGCCCGGGAGCGAGCCGCGCGCGAGCGGGAGCGGCAGATCGCCTACGCGCAGGGCGTACTGGACGTCTCCTACGCGTCCCGGACCTACGAGTTCGAGGACAAGGAGGAGGACGACCCCGAGAGCTCCGAGGTGCTGTCCGCGCACGACATCATCGACGCCGAGCGGTTCGCCGAGCGGCACGAGGAGGACGACCACCGCAGCGCCGCCGAACGGGCCGCGGCCGACCGCACCTGGGCGTTCGGGCACATCATCGTCGACGAGGCGCAGGAGCTGTCGCCGATGGCGTGGCGGCTGCTGATGCGGCGCAGCCCCACCCGCTCGATGACCCTGGTCGGCGACCCGGCGCAGACCGCGGAAGCGGCCGGAGTCGGTTCCTGGTCGGGCATCCTCGCCCCGTACGTCGAGGACCGCTGGGAGCACACCCGGCTGGGCGTCAACTACCGCACCCCCGCCGAGATCATGGACGTCGCGGCGGCCGTGGTCCGCGCCGAGAACCCGGAGTTCGAGCCGCCCAGCTCGGTCCGCTCCACGGGCGTACGGCCCTGGGCCCGGGCCACCGACGACCTCCCCGGCGCCGTCGCCAAGGCCGTCGGTGAACTCACGCCGGCCGAGGGGCGGCTCGCGGTGATCGCGCCCCGCGACCTCCACCGGGGCATCGCGGCCCGGCTGGACGGCGTGACGGCGGGCGCCGAACCCGACCTCACGCAGACCGTCGTGCTGCTCGACCCGCGCCAGGCCAAGGGCCTGGAGTTCGACTCCGTCCTCGTGGTCGAGCCCGGCCGCTACGGCACCAGCGACCTGTACGTGGCCCTGACCCGGGCCACGCAGCGGCTCGGCGTCCTGCACACCGGGCCGCTGCCCAGGGCGCTGGCGGACGCCTTCGTGTAGGAGCGGTAACGGTTCGTGGTGTAGTCACTGCCCGTGCACGTCCGGTGCGGTATGCGTTGCCGTATGGAAGCCCAGCCCTACGCGGCCGCGCCGGACGACCGCCCGGTCCTCGGATCGCTGCCCGTCGAACCGCTGCTCACCTCGGAGTTCGACGCCGACCCCGGAGCCGTCTACCGGCGACTGCGCGGCCGCCACGGCCCGGTGGCGCCGGTCGGGCTGATGGGCGTGCCCGTGTGGCTCGTCCTCGACTACCGCGAGGTCCTCGACGTGCTCCGCAACGAATACCTCTGGCGGCGCGACATCCGCTACTGGCGGGCCCGCGCCCAGGGCGAACTGCCGTCCGACTGGCCGCTGCTGGCCGGATACGAGGTGCGGCAGACGATGTTCATGGACGACGAGGAGCACCGCGCCGCCCGCCAGACCCTGCACACGGCGCTGCGGCCCTTCCAGGAGGCGCGCGGCCCGCAGGGCTGGGAGCTCCGGGCCGCCGTCTCCCGGTACGCCGACGACCTCGTGGCGCTGCTGGCCGCCGAGTCCGGTTCGGCCGGCTTCGCCGACCTGGGCGCCCAGTACACCCGGCCGCTGCTGCTCATGGTCACCACGAAACTGTTCGGCTGCCCCGTGGACCTCGGCGACGAACTCGTCATGGACCTGTGGCGGATGCTCGACGGCGGCCCGGGCGCCGAGCCCGCCACCACCCGGGCCCTGGCGGCCTTCACCCGGCTCGCCGCCCACCGCCGCGCCCGACCCGGCGACGACCTCACCTCGTACCTGCTGCTGGCCGACCCGCGGCTGTCCGACGAACAGCTGGGCCGGGAGCTGTTCATGAACGCGGTCTACCTGAACGACATCACCGGCAACATGGTCCTCAACACCCTGCTGGAGGTCATCCGCGGCAACGCCACGGTCCGCCGCAGCCTGTCGGCGGGGCAGCTGAGCGAGACGGTCGACCGGGCGGCGCTCGCCAACCCGCCGGTCGCCAACATGTGCTTCCGCTTCGCCGCGCGGGACACCCCGCTCGGCAACTACTGGATCCGGGCCGGGGACGCGGTCTCGCCGTCGGCCGCCGCCGCCCACCAGGACCTCCTCGCGATCGGCACCTCGCGCCTGGTCGACCCGGCCCTCAGCACCCGCTCCCACCTGGGCTGGGGCGCCGGCCAGCACCAGTGCCCCACGGCCGCGCGGGAACTCGCCGGCGTGCTCGTGGCGCAGGCGGTGGGCCGCATCCTCGACCACCTCACCACCGTGGAACTCACCCTTCCGCCCGACCAGTTGCCCTGGCGGACGGGCCCGGTGGTGCGGGGCCTGCGCCTGCTGCCGGTGCGCTACGAGATGGCCCGGCCCCCGTCGCAGCACCGCGGCGGCGTGCCCCGGGAACCGGACCGCCGGACCAGGGGCCTGCTGGCCGGGCTCAGAAGGCTGATGTTCCGGGGGCAGGGCTGAACGGGCTCACCGGAGCAGGGACTTCGGGTCCCGCACGGCGTGCCACAGCCCCAGGCCGAGCGGCACCACGACCGCCGCGAAGCTCACCCAGAACACGAACGCGGCACCGGGCGCGAGGTCGTAGGTGGTGCCGTCCTCCCACACGCAGTAGGCACGCGGCGGGAACGGCTCGGAGACCCCCGAGACCCGCCCGTCCCCGAGGACACCCTCCGCCATGGGCTCGCGGGGGCAGGGGGCGGTCTCCGGGAACAGGAAGGGATCGTCCGCGATCATGACGGCGACCCAGGCGACGGCGGCGAGCGGCATCGCCAGGACGGCGCAGGCCTTCGCCCACCCCGGCAGCCACGGGTACGCCAGCAGCCCGCGCAGCGCGACCCAGCCCACCACGAGCCCGACGAACACCGGGAGCAGTGTCATGCCGCCGCGGCGGCCTTCCGGGCGCGCAGTTCGGTCGCGTAGCCCGCGCCGATGGCGAACAGCGCGGCGCAGAGGGCGAGGACCGCCGTCGCCCCGTTCATCCACACGTAGCCGGGATCACTGGCGTAGACGGAGCCGTCCTCACGGACGCAGTCGAAGCGCAGCGGCAGGTACGAGGACCGGTGGTGGCTCAGCCCTTCGATCGTGGCCGGGTCGAAACCGTCGCGGCAGGCCGGGGCCGGGACCGAGTTCGCCCCGTCGTTGAAGTCCGACTCCGACGCCAGCACGGCGAAGAAGCCCAGGGAGTACACGGCTGCGGCCGCCCACGCGGCCGTCGCCGCCGCCCGGCGCATCAGGTGCACCGTCCACGGCTCGGGCCGCCCGGGAAACGCCATGGCGGCGGTCCCCGCGGCGGCGACGATCGCGGCGATGGCACAGGCCGCCGAGATACCGAGTCCCACCAGCACGGGCCTCAGTCCCTTCCGGGCCGACGGACGAGGGGGGTGACACGCATGCGGCCACCCCACCAGGCCCGCACGGGACCGGCTGTGACGGAAGCCACTCCTCCCGTCACAGCGGTGTCACAGGCCGCCTACGCCGGACGCAGCCACACCGTGGCGAGCGGCGGCAGGGTCAGGCGGATGCTCGCCGGGCGGCCGTGCCAGGACTGGGCCTCGGGCTTGACCGGGTCGGCGCGCGTGACGTCGCTGCCGCCGTAGCGGGCGGCGTCGGTGTTGACGGCCTCGTGCCAGGCGGGCACGTCCTCGGGCACGCCCAGGCGGTAGTCCTGGCGCACGACCGGCGCGAAGTTGGACACCGCCAGCAGCGGGTTGCCGTCCGGGTCCAGCCTCAGGAACGCGAGCACGTTGTCGTCGGCCGCGTCCCCCACGATCCACTCGAAACCGGCCGGGTCCGTGTCGAGGCGCCACAGCGCCGGGGTGGCGCGGTAGACGGTGTTGAGGTCGCGGACCAGGTCCCGCACGCCCCGGTGGTCGGCCTCGGCCCCGTACCCCGGGTCCAGCAGCCACCAGTCGGGGCCGTGCGCCTCGGACCACTCGGCGCCCTGCGCGAACTCCTGGCCCATGAACAGCAGTTGCTTGCCCGGATGGGCCCACATGAAGCCGAGGTAGGCCCGGACCCCGGCCCGCTGCTGCCACCAGTCGCCGGGCATCTTCGACACCAGGGAGCCCTTGCCGTGCACCACCTCGTCGTGGGAGATCGGCAGGACGTAGTTCTCGCTGTAGGCGTACACCATCGAGAACGTCATCTCGTGGTGGTGGTACTTGCGGTGCACCGGATCGTGGCTCATGTACTGCAACGAGTCGTGCATCCAGCCCATGTTCCACTTCAGCCCGAACCCGAGCCCGCCGAAACCGCTCGGGCCCTTGTGGTGGGTGGCCCGGGTGACGCCGTCCCAGGCGGTGGACTCCTCGGCGACCGTGACCACGCCGGGCACCCTGCGGTACACCGTCGCGTTCATCTCCTGGAGGAACGCCACCGCGTCCAGGTTCTCCCTGCCGCCGTGCTCGTTGGGCGTCCACTGGCCCGGCTCGCGCGAGTAGTCCAGGTAGAGCATCGAGGCGACCGCGTCCACGCGAAGCCCGTCGATGTGGAACTCCTCGCACCAGTACACGGCGTTCGCGACGAGGAAGTTGCGCACCTCGTTGCGCCCGAAGTCGAACTCCAGCGTGCCCCAGTCGGGGTGCGCGGCCCGCAGCGGATCCTCGTGCTCGTACAGGGGCCGGCCGTCGAACTCGGCCAGCGCCCAGTCGTCGCGCGGGAAGTGGGCGGGCACCCAGTCCATGATCACGCCGATGCCGGCCTGGTGCAGCCGGTCGACCAGGTAGCGGAAGTCGTCCGGGGTGCCGAGGCGGGCCGTCGGCGCGTAGAAGCCGGTGACCTGGTAGCCCCAGGACCCGCCGAACGGATGCTCCGCGACCGGCATCAGCTCGACGTGCGTGAAGCCCAGGTTCTTCACGTAGCCCGGGAGCTGCTCGGCCAGCTGGCGGTAGGTCAGGCCCGGCCGCCAGGACGGCAGATGGACCTCGTACACCGAGAACGGCGACTCGTGCGCCGGGGCCTCGGCGCGCCGGGCCAGCCAGTCGGCGTCGCCCCACTCGTAGTCCGAGGACGTGATGACCGACGAGGTCGCGGGCGGCACCTCCGTGCGGCGGGCCAGCGGGTCGGCGCGCATCGTCTTCGAACCGTCGGGGCGGGTGATCTCGAACTTGTACAGCTCGCCCTCGCCGATGTCCGGCAGGAACAGCTCCCACACGCCCGACGAGCCGAGCGAGCGCATGGCGTGGCCGGTGCCGTCCCAGAAGTTGAAGGTGCCGGCCACGCGCACGCCCCGCGCGTTCGGCGCCCACACCGCGAAGCGGGTGCCGGTCACGCCCTGGTGGGTCATCGGGTGCGCGCCCAGCGCCGTCCACAGCTCCTCGTGCCGGCCCTCGCCGATGAGGTGCAGGTCGAGGTCGCCGAGGGTGGGCAGGAAGCGGTAGGCGTCCTCGGTCTCCTGGACCGTGCCCTCGTACGCGACGACCAGCCGGTACTCCGGGACCTCCCGCAGCGGCAGCAGCCCGGAGAAGAAGCCCTCCCCGTCGGCGTGCAGCTCCGCCCGCAGTTCCCCGGCGATCACGGTCACCGACAGGGCGTACGGCCGGAACGCCCGGAACGCGATCCCGCCGGGCACCGGGTGGGCGCCGAGCACGGAGTGCGGGTCGTGATGCGTACCGTCGAGCAGCCGTTCCCGGTCCACCGCGTCCACCGCGGGCGAGACGGCGACCTCCATCTCCGGGGGGACGACCTGGGCGGCAGCGGCCTTCTTCGCCACCGCCTTCTTGGCGGTGGTCTTCTTTGCCGGGGCCTTCTTGGCGGCGGCCTTCTTGGCGGGCGCCTTGGTCGCCGTGGCCCTGGTGGCCGGGGCCTTCTTGGGCGCCGTCTTCTTGGCAGCCGCTTTCGCCGTCGTGGCCTTGGTCGCCGCGGACTTCGCAGCCGTGGCCTTGGCCGTCGTGGTCTTCGTCGCGGCGGCCTTCTTCGTGACGGCCTTCTTGGCAGTGGTCTTCTTCGCGGCGGCCTTCGCGGGTGCCGCCTTCTTCGCGACGGTCTTCTCGGGCGCCGCCTTCTTGGCGACCGCCTTCTTCGCGGTCGTCTTCGCAGGCGTCGCCTTCTTGGCCGTGGTGGCTTTCTTTGCCGTGGTGGCCTTGGACGCGGGTGACTGCCCGGCCGGTGTCTTCTTGGCGGCGGCCTTCTTGGCGGCGGTCGTCTTCGCAGGGGCCGTCTTCTTCGCCGCTGCCTGTTTCGGCACCGCCGTCTTCTTCGCGGCACTCTTCTTCTGGGCGGCCGTGGGCTGCTCGGGGATCTTCTCCCCGGCCGTCCCCTGGGGACGCGAACCGCTGGACTCAGGGCGGGGGGTCACGGGCGGAGCCTCCTGGGCGAGGGTGGGTCGGGTCAGGTCAGGTGGCCGGACGAGGCGAGCCGGTCTATGGCGGCCAGGGGCACCGGCAGCCAGTCGGGGCGGTGCCGGGCCTCGTACACCACCTCGTAGATCGCCTTGTCCGTCTCGTAGGCGCGCAGCAGCACCGGGTCGGTGCGCGGATCGCGGCCGGAGGCCTCCGCGTAGCCGGAACAGTACGCGGAGCGGCAGGTCTCGGCCCAGTCCGGCTGGGGCGGATCGACCGAGCGTGCCGCGTAGTCGAAGGACCGCAGCATGCCGGCGACGTCCCGCACCGTGGGTTGCGGCATGCGCCGCTCGGCCAGCGGCCGGGCCGGCTCGCCCTCGAAGTCGATCAGCTTCCACTCGCCGGCCGGCGAGCGCAGACACTGACCGAGGTGCAGATCGCCGTGCACCCGCTGCGCGGTCCAGGTGCGGCCCTCGGCGGCCAGGTCGCCGAGCGCCGTGAACGCCGACCGCAGCCCGTTCGCGTACGGCCGCAGCGCGGGCACCGCCTGGACGGCCGCCTCCAGCCGCTCGGTCATGCCGTCGACCATGAGCCGGAGCTGCATGTGACCGAGCGTGACCGTCGGCAACGCCCGGGCCAGCGCGGTGTGCACCTCGGCGGTCGCCCGCCCCAGGGCCCGCGCCTCGGCGCCGAAGTCCTCGCCCTTGGCCAGCTCGCGCAGCGCCAGCTCCCAGCCGTCGGAGGCGCCCTGCACGAACGGCTGGAGCACCCCCAGGACGTACGGCTGGTCGGCGTGGTCCGCTGGGGCCGGGGCGAGGACCGGGTCCGCGGTGGGCGGGACGTCGGCGACCATCCAGGCCGTCGGCGCGGGCACCCGGGGGCAGCCCTCGCGGGCCAGCGCCAGCGGGAGTTCCAGGTCCGGATTGACCCCGGGCACTATCCGGCGCAAAAGCTTCAGGATGAACGTATCTCCGTAGACGATCGACGAGTTGGACTGTTCCGCGGTCACCACGCGCGGCACCAGCCCGGACCGGATGTCCTGGCCGAGGTCCCGCTCGAAGCGCAGCCCGCCGATGCGGGCCTGGGTGCGCAGCGCCTCCAGGAGCAGCTCGGCGGGCCTGGTGTCGTGCAGGGCGTCGTAGACCGTCCGGCCGGCCAGCGGTCCCGTCGACACATGTCCGATGAGCGCGGGCGCCAGCCGAGGCGGCAGCGCCTCGCGCACGCCTATCAGCAGCTGGTAGCAGTCGCCGGGGTGGTCGGGTGCCCCGTGGGACGGCACGAGCGGCTGGTGCGCGCGGACGAGCAGGTGGTACAGGCCCAGCTTGCCGGTGCCCGGGAGCAACTCGGTGGCCTCGACCAGGGTGAACCCGGTGACCGGGCGCCCCTTGCCGGCGAACCAGCGCTGCCGCGGCAGCCATTCCCGCAGCAGCGGATCCAGGGATGCGAGAAGGCCGGGCGGGGTGGTGACGGTGCGTGTGACGGCTTCCGACATGGCGTCGCGTCCTTTCACCCATTCTTGGTGCGCCTGCGGCGCCTTCAGCCGGTGCCGGCGGGCGCCCCTCCGGCTCACGCGGGTGGGCGGGGTGTTACTGATGCGTGCCCCAGGCGGGGCAGGGGAAACGCCCCGCCACGGGGGTTTGCGGCCTGCCCCGCACATCAGGCCTCAGCAGGCCGTTCCAGGCCTCATACGGCGTCCCTGCGGAGCCGGAACCAGTAGAAGCCGTGGCCCCCCAGCGTCAGCAGGTACGGCAGCTCCCCGATGGCCGGGAAGCGGACCCCGCCGAACAGCTCCACCGGGTGCCGGCCCTCGAAGGCGCTCAGATCCAGCTCCGTGGGCTGTGCGAAGCGCGAGAAGTTGTTCACGCACAGCACCAGGTCGTCCTCGTACTCCCGCAGGAACGCCAGCACCGCCGGGTTCGTCGACGGCAGCTCGGTGTACGAGCCGAGTCCGAAGGCAGGATTCTGCTTGCGGATCTCGATCATGCGGCGGGTCCAGTGCAGCAGCGACGAGGGCGAGGCCATGGACGCCTCGACGTTCGTGACCTGGTAGCCGTAGACCGGGTCCATGATCGTGGGCAGGAACAGCCGCCCCGGATCGGACGAGGAGAAGCCCGCGTTGCGGTCGGGCGTCCACTGCATCGGCGTGCGCACCGCGTCCCGGTCGCCGAGCCAGATGTTGTCGCCCATGCCGATCTCGTCGCCGTAGTACAGGATCGGCGAGCCCGGCAGCGACAGCAGCAGGGCCGTGAACAGCTCGATCTGGTTGCGGTCGTTGTCCAGCAGCGGGGCGAGCCGGCGCCGGATGCCGATGTTGGCGCGCATCCGCGGGTCCTTGGCGTACTCGGCCCACATGTAGTCGCGCTCTTCGTCGGTGACCATCTCGAGCGTGAGCTCGTCGTGGTTGCGCAGGAAGATGCCCCACTGGCAGCCCGAGGGGATGGCCGGGGTCTTGGCCAGGATCTCGGAGACCGGGTAGCGGGATTCCCGCCGGACGGCCATGAAGATGCGCGGCATGACCGGGAAGTGGAACGCCATGTGGCACTCGTCGCCACCGCTCGGGTAGTCGCCGAAGTAGTCGACGACGTCCTCCGGCCACTGGTTGGCCTCGGCTAGCAGCACGGTGTCCGGGTACTGCGCGTCGATCTCCTTGCGCACCCGCTTCAGGAAGGCGTGGGTGGCCGGGAGGTTCTCGCAGTTGGTGCCCTCCTGCTGGTACAGGTACGGCACCGCGTCCAGCCGGAAGCCGTCGATGCCCAGGTCCAGCCAGAACTTCAGCGCGGAGATCATCTCCTCCTGCACGGCCGGGTTCTCGTAGTTGAGGTCCGGCTGGTGGGAGAAGAAACGATGCCAGTAGTACTGCTTGCGGACCGGGTCGTACGTCCAGTTCGAGGCTTCCGTGTCGACGAAGATGATCCGCGCGTCCTGGAACTGCTTGTCGTCGTCCGCCCACACGTAGTAGTCGCCGTAGGGCCCGTCGGGGTCCTTCCTCGACTCCTGGAACCACGGGTGCTGGTCGCTGGTGTGGTTCATGACGAAGTCGATGATCACGCGCATGCCGCGTTGGTGGGCGGCGTCGACGAACTCCACGAAGTCGGCGAGGTCGCCGAACTCCGGGAGGACGGCGGTGTAGTCGGAGACGTCGTAGCCGCCGTCGCGCAGCGGCGACTTGAAGAAGGGTGGCAGCCACAGGCAGTCGACGCCCAGCCACTGGAGGTAGTCGAGTTTGGCGGTCAGGCCCTTCAGGTCACCGACGCCGTCGCCGTTGCTGTCCTGGAACGAGCGGACGAGCACCTCGTAGAAGACGGCGCGCTTGAACCACTCCGGGTCGCGGTCCCTGGCGGGAGTGTCCTCGAAGGTGTCCGGAACGGGTTCGTTGACGATCATGTTGTGGGTGACCCTCCGATCTGCGGGGTGGACGGTCGCAGAACCGAGAAGACATGCGCGGGCCTATGGCCCGGTTCGAGGCGCACATAGTTGGCCCTGCCCCAGTGATAGGTCTCGCCGGTGAGCTCGTCGCGCACCAGCACCGACTCGTGCCAGTCCAGGCCGAGTTGCGGCATGTCCAACGAGACCGTGGCCTCCTGGGTGTGGTGGGGGTCGAGGTTGGCGACCACCAGAACCGTGTTCGAACCCTTCCGCTTCGAGTAGGCGATCACCGCTTCCTTGTCCGCGTGGTGGAAGTGGAGGTCGCGCAGCTGCTGGAGGGCCGGGTTCTCGCGGCGGATGGTGTTGAGCCGGGTCAGCAGCGGGGTGATGGTGCGGCCCTGGCGTTCGGCGGTCTCCCAGTCGCGGGGCCTGAGCTGGTACTTCTCCGAGTCGAGGTACTCCTCGCTGCCTTCGCGCAGCGGGGTGTTCTCGCACAGTTCGTAGCCGGAGTAGACGCCCCAGGTCGGAGAGAGGGTCGCGGCCAGGACGGCGCGGACCTCGAAGGCGGGCCGGCCGCCGTGCTGGAGGTAGGCGTGCAGGATGTCGGGGGTGTTGGCGAAGAAGTTCGGCCGCATGTAACTGGCGGCCTCGCCCGACAGCTCCGTCAGGTACTCGGTGAGTTCTTCCTTGGTGTTGCGCCAGGTGAAGTAGGTGTAGGACTGCTGGAAGCCGATCTGGGCCAGGGTGTGCATCATCGCCGGGCGGGTGAACGCCTCGGCCAGGAAGATCACATCGGGGTCGGTGCGGTTGATGTCCGCGATCACCCGCTCCCAGAACACCACCGGCTTGGTGTGGGGGTTGTCCACGCGGAAGATCCGCACCCCGCAGTCCATCCAGTGCCGCAGCACCCGCAGCGTCTCGGCGACCAGGCCGTCCATGTCCGCGTCGAAGGCGATGGGGTAGATGTCCTGGTACTTCTTCGGCGGGTTCTCGGCGTAGGCGATGGTGCCGTCGGGGCGGTGGTGGAACCACTCGGGGTGTTTCTGCACCCAGGGGTGGTCCGGGGAGCACTGCAGGGCGAAGTCGAGGGCGATCTCCAGGCCC
>JJOH01000027.1 GCA_000696115.1 Streptomyces olindensis | reverse complement strand
TACACCACAACCAGCAGCCATCAAGCACGAACTGACAAGACATCACCCCGCAGAACGAACCTCCCACAAGAGGGATGCATCACGCTGATGCACTGTGTAGAGTCTGGGACCAGACAGCACACCCCCCAGACCCTCATCCCCCACCGGGACTCCCCTTCTGACTGCGCGCCACATTCCTCGAAAAGGAGCACACGGGTAATGGCCGTGAAACTGCGTGACCACCAGACCGAGGCCGTTGCCGCCATCGTGCGCGGACTCGACATCCCGCCCGGCGGCATTCCCTGGAACGGCCTCCGCGGACAGGTACACGCCGCATGCGGCACAGGGAAGACCATTATTGCGGCGGCTTCGGCCAAGCGGCTTGTGCCCAGGGGTCGCATTCTCGTGCTCGTGCCGACGCTGGATCTCCTGGCGCAGACGGTGAAGGCGTGGCACGAGGCCGGGCACAAGGGGCCGGCCGTGGCCGTGTGCTCGCTCCAGGACGACCCCGAGCTGTGGAACCTCAAGGTGCGCAGCACGACCAACCCCGTACAGCTGGCCCTGTGGCACGGACACGGGCCCGTCACCATCTACGCCACCTACGCCTCACTGCCCGTCCTGGCGGAGGCCTTCGAAGGCGCCTACGGCCAGAAGCTTGATCCAGTAGACCTCGCGTGTGTGGACGAGGCCCACAGGACAAGTGGCTCGATGGGTAAGGCGTGGGCGGACATTCATGACCAGACCGTCATCCCGGCGCACCGCCGGCTGTACCTGACGGCCACGCCGCGGATCTGGGAGGAGCGGCCCAACCGGGAGGTCGCCCAGGGGGTGCGAGACCCGCTGCCGCGTGAGATGGCGGCGAGCATGGACGACGAGGAGATCTTCGGCCCGGTTTTGTACAAGCTGTCGCTGGCATCGGCCGTCTCGCGAGGGTTGCTTGCCCGGTACCAGATCATCGTCCTGGAGCTCCAGGACCCGGTCCTCACCCCCGAGCGGCTCTACGGCGAGGACCGGTACACCGAGGAAGTCCGCGGGCAACGACTCGGGGCCCTCCAGGCCGCGCTCCTGCACACGATGGCGCAGCACGGGCTCCAGACCTGCATCACCTTCCACCACCGGACGATCGAGGCGCAGGCGTACGCGGAGGGCCTGGAGCGGGTGGCTGCCAAGCTGCACGCGGATCAGCCGGAGAAGTACCCGAAGCGGATCTGGGCCGACTGGCTGTGCGGGGAGCACGCCCCGGAGCGCCGGCGGGAGGTGTTGGGCTCGTTCGGGTCCACCGCGCAGCGGGCCGTGCTCTCCAACTGCCGCGTTCTGGGCGAGGGTGTGGACATCCGGGCCGTGGACTCTGTGGCGCTGCTGGACCCCAAGGGCGCGCCGCACGACATCGTGCAGGCCATCGGTCGGGCGCTGCGGCAAAAGCCCGGACAGGGAAAGGTCGCTTCTCTGATCGTGCCGGTATTTCTCCAGCCCGGAGAACAGCCCGAGGAAATGTTCACCTCGGGGTCGTATCGGAATTTGGTGAAGGTTCTTGAGGGTCTGCGGGCTCATGATGAAGAGGCGGTGGAATTGCTCGCGATTCCGCAGGAGCCTCAGAAGGACGTGGTGCAGCCGTCCGCCTTCATCGGCCCGGAGCCTGAGGAAGGCGAGGAAGAATCCCGCCTGTTGCTCCGCTTCGCGGCGCCGCGTGATCCGGTGATGGTCGCGAACTGGGTGTCGTTCAACGTGATCGACACTGAGCGGCAGGACTGGGCGCGCGGCTGGTCGGCGCTCAAGCGGTTCGCCGAACGCGAGGGCCACGCCCGCGTGCCGTACGGACACCGGGAGGGCGCCTACCCGCTCGGGCAGTGGGTGGCCGAACAGCGAAGGGCCTACGCGGCCGGGCAGATGACCGGCCAGCGCGCCCGCCGGCTGGAGAAGCTCGGCATGGTCTGGTCGCCGGCCGATGAGCGGTTCCAGGAGAACCTGGAGGCCGCGAAGGCGTACTACGAACAGCACTGGACCCTCTGTGCTCCGAGGTCCGCCGTGGCCCTGGACAGGCCGGTAGGACAGTGGTTGAGCAACCTCCGCCGCCCCGGCGCGCTGGACGGACACCCGGCGTGGGAGCGTGCGCTGGCCGAGGTCGACCCGGACTGGAACCCGGCATGGCCGACGGTCTGGCAGCGGCACTACGCCGCCGTGCGCGAGCTGCTGCACGACGAGGCCGGCCTGACCGAGCTGGCGCCAGGCACCACATGCCACGGAATGGACGTCGGCCGATGGCTCCACAAACAGCGCCAGCACACCACCTGGACCACGCTGAGCGACGGCCAACGCGAGCGCCTGGAGCAACTCGGCATCGCACCCCTGCCACCGGAGCAGCAGGACCCAGCCGAAGCCCGTAAGGGCGGCTCTGCCGCCTTCGAACGGGGCATCGCAGCCCTGACGCAGTACAAGGCCCGCACGGGCTCTGTAGGGCCCATCAGCCGTTCTCACATCGAGGTTCTGCCCGACGGGACCGAGGTCCGCCTGGGGGTGTTCCTGAGCAACAGCAAGAACAGGCGCGCCAAACTGAGTGCGGACAAGCTGCAGGCGCTGGCCGACCTCGGGCTGGAGTGGGCAGCCGTGTAGCCCTGTGGGAGGCTGCACCAGGGTCCGTGGCGGACGCAGCTGGCACGGACCCTCCGTGCGGTGCGCGACCACGTGACCGGATCGGGTCGCAACCGGCAACGAGTGCCGGGCTGTCCTGTTGATCGTCCGGCTCCAAAAGCGGGGGGCTCCGTCCCAGAACCGCCGCATACTGCCTGAGCTCCGCGATGGCCGCCCGAAGTCTTCGAGCGAGTCGAACGCCCGGTCCGGCGCTTTCGAGGGCCGGTAACCGACTCGCTAGCTCCTTGGGGGACCCCCTCCCCGGTCAGGTGCAGGGGGATTTCGCGTCCGGTCCTGTCCTCAGGCCGTCGACTCCCGAGAAGAGCTGAGGGAGTTGCGCCGCTAACCCGCCGCTCCCCCACCGTCACCAAACACGCGCCCCATGACCCAAGTAGCGGGGACGTCGACGAGCTTTGGAGGAGCAGTGAGCAACAACGAGCAGCGCGACCAGCAGCAGCCGCAGGCGCCGACCCGGCAGGAGCAGACGCCGGACCGGCGCGGGGAGTTCGCGAAGAGGGGCGCCCTGGCTGCGATCGGCGGCCTCTGCTCCGGAGCCGCTCGTGCGGTGATGGCCTACCTGCTCAAGGAAGCCGAGTGATGCGGCCGGGGAGACGGTCAGGCAGCGGGACGGAGGCGGGAGCGGCCCGGCCGGAAGTCGGGCTGCTCGGGCAGGCCGTCCTCGTGCCGCGCCACGAGATGGGCCGGGAGGGAGACGGCGTCTGTACCGGGCCCGTCGGAGGGGCCCGGTACAGACGCCGGTTGTTACTTCACCCTCCCAGGGAGATCTGCCGCAGGAGGTCCCGGTCCTCGATGGGGTAGCAGCGGTTGGCCCGTTCCCCCGGGCCGAAGGACCTCAGGGCTTTCAGCTGCCGGAGCTCCGAGATCGCCTTCTCGACGGTTGCCCGCCCCAGACAGAGGGCATCGGCGAGGTCGGCTTGGCTCGGTCCCGAGGCGACCAGCTCCTCGGTCGTCGTCATCACCATGACGCCGTCCTCGCTCCTGGGCTTTATCACGTTCCTCCGCGTGGGCTCGGCCAGGTAGTTCAGCACGGCCGCAACCCGGGCGGCCGGGGTGGATCGGCTCGCGGTGTACAGCCGTTCAGTCAGGAGGTGCCGCTTTGCAGCCATACGCGCCAGCATGAGGGAGATGGCAGGGTCGGTCATGACCAGCGCGTTCAGCTTGGCGTTCGGGACCTCGACGAAGACACACCGGGACAGGGTGGACCCGGAGGTCAGCTGCCTGGGGTTCGAGGTCACCCTCTCCTCGGTGTATGTGCCGGGGAGGAAGGCGGTGTTGCTGACGCTCTCGAAGAGCATCAGCTCGCGCCACAGGCGGACCTTGCCGGGTTGTACGAGCTCTGAGACGCGCCCGTCGACGAGGAAGAAGGCGGATTGTGCGACCGGGAGTACGAGTGGGCGGCCGCGGTCTCGCCTGCGAAGGCGGGAGACCTCGGTAAGGGCCTCCGCGGAGTCGGGCGGCAGGCCGTGCAGGGAGAAGAACTCAGTGATGGCCCTGGCCTCGCTCGGCCTCCTGATGGTGGTGTAGCCCATGGGTCACCTCCCCGCGCCAGGAGGCATGACCGCCGAACCGGACACTGCCGACTCGGAGGCAGGGGACACCGTCGGCGAGACCGTGGTCGCCGGCGGTGCGGGGGCGACCACCCCAGCGGGCGGTGCCGCCGACTCGGTCAGGATGCGCACCACGGGCACCAGCGCTCCGACAAGGAGGGCGAGTGCCGTGAGGGCGGAAGCGATCCGGGCGGGCCTGGTCTCCAGGCGTCGCACGGCGTAACAGGCTGCGGTCAGGACGATCCCGAAGATCAGAATGACCGCGACGTAGACGTCGGTGAACACACGTATCTCTTTCGAGAGGCGGTCGAGCTTCGATCGAATGTCCGAAGCTCGACCGCGGGTTTTTTTGGGAACCTCGCTCTGACCAGTGACATCTGGACTGCGGCTAACAGTCCGTCACCGGCTGACCGTGAATGTTACGCCATCGGTGTGACCCGACCGCAATTCGTGCTCTGGGGAGGGATTTCTCTGAAACGAGAATCCGAAGTGCCGTCATGAACGAAGCCCGACTTGACTCCTGACAGGACATATGCGGAATCGGAAATACCGGCGTCCGAGGGCGCTGGCAGCCGTCCCCGTGACACGGCTTCGGAGTGCCCAAGGATCGAGAAGGCCCCGTCCGATGGTGGGGGCGGGGCCTTCTAGTACGGCATCATCAACGGTGCCTCGAAGAGGATGGGCCGGGGCCGTGTCGGGGGAGCCACCCCCGATGGGCCGCCGGCCGTGCTGAGCGAGGGCTCCCAAAAGCCGTGTGTTCAGCGCTGACAAGGAAACACCAAGCGCGGTTGTGAAAGTCCCTTCTCGGAGGGGTTTTCTGCTACCTGTGCGTAAGAACCCCTCTCCCTAGGGATTTCCCCCCCGTTTTTAAAGTGCTCTCACCTCATCCGGAGGAGCGCAGTTCGAATTTCGGGTCTCTGCGGAGTGCGCTCCCCGTTGAATGCATGTCCGAGCGTCATAGGCCGGCGTGTCGTTGCTCGCCGGAGAAGCGACGGGCTCGTACCTTGTGCACAAGGGCTGGGACAGCCCCAAGGCTTGCGGTTCGCCCGGGCGGACAGGCGGTCGGCCTCAAGGGTGTGATGCCCGGTCCCCCGCGGAACTCCACTCTCCAGCGTGCTCTCCGTCAGTCGGCCGCTGCCCGGGCAGTCCTGCCGCTGAAGGACGTCATGTCACCCCACACGAACGATCTCGCCACGCGTCGTGCATGCGAGGAACTGCTCTACATCGACGCCCGGGCGACCCCACGGACCCGGTCCGGCCGGGTCCAGCTCGACTGGGCCACACCGACACAGCAAATCCTGCAGGCCATGCTCATCACCTGCCTCATGAGTTCGTCGAAAGCCCCCCACCCCGTGGAGCACCCCAACAAGCGGTGCCTCAGCAGCATTCAGGGCTACCTCAACATGATCCTTTCGCGGCCGGACGTGCTTGAGGTCCACACCAACACCGCGTGCAGAATTGCCTCACGGCTCATGCCGGTCCGGTACGACGACGGCCACATCGCCGGCATCCCAGGTCTGCGGTTCCTCGATCACACAAGGCGCCGGGTGCGCCTGCTCCATCTGCCCACAGGAGCCCGGCTCGACCTGATCGACTCCCACACCAGCTCCTGGTTCACGGACCGGGACATGCGCCGTACCTTCCAGCAGGAGACGCGGTGGCACGACGACCCGCAGATGCAGCGGCTGTGGGACCGGCCAGCCCTCACCCAGGAGGAGGCGGCGCACGCGGAGTTGTGGGCACCCAGACCGTGCACTCCCCTGCGCAGCGCGATCATGACCCGCGCCATGTCGTTCTGGTACAAGAACGACATCTACCCCGACTGGATGCCCCCACTGCCCGGCACGCGCCACCCTCGCCTCGTGTGGGACATCGACCCCGAGGACCAGCAGCCCAGGGCCGCACAGATCGGCACCCTGCTCACCACTTCGCCCATCGCCATCCCCGGTGCGGTATTCCACGAACAAGGCACCGACGACGGCCTTCTCGTTCTCGGTACCGGCAGTGTGAGGCTGGCCTCCGCCGACCCCACCGCTCGGGCCCTTGGGCGCGACCCGAGCTGATAGCAGTGACCCTCACGGCAGCAGAGGGCGCCAGCCCCCACGGCGGAGTTCGGCCGCCCCCCTGCTCGTGGTCAGCTTGCATGGCGCCATGTGCCGGCGTGTCAGCGTTTGGCGGTGCCCATCTGCTCAGGGATCGTCGGCCGGTGCTCACGGTCGACTCCTCTGTACGGGCCGGGGCTGTCAGGGGCAGGCGGCCGGCTGTCCCAGACGGAAGGACGCTCGCCCGGTGTGAGGAGGCTGTTGATGAGGCGGGCGAACTCGCACCCGGGCAGGGGCAGTTCGGTGTCGGGCTCACGCAGGTAGCCCGCGGTGACGGCCAGGGGCATGTAGGCCATGAGCTTGCTGACGCCGACGGGCCGGGAGCGGACGGTCTGCTTGGCGAGGTGGCGCAGGATGCGCATGAAGTGGGTGGTGGAGGTGCTGGTGATGCGGTGGTCTGCCGGGTGCCAGGTGCCGGCGTCGTCGAAGTCGGGGCGCTGGGGCGGGGGCTGGACGTCGTCGGTCTGGCGGTGCCAGAAGTCGGCGGTGTCCCGCTCCCCCAGTGCCAGGTGGTGCAGGTAGAGGCAGTAGGCGGCGGCTGCTTGTCCGGCGCCGGCGGCGTACTGCCACCAGAAGCGGGCGCCGTCGTTGGTGTCGGTCAGCTGCAGGACGCAGGCGAGGACCAGGGCGGCGCGGGGTTCGGGGACCTGGTGGGTGACGAACCTGGCCATCGTGCGTGGCGGTGTGTGCCGGACGAGGGCTTCGCACAGGGCGCGCAGGTCTTCGGCCGCGGCGTGGCGGCTGCCGCCCGGGGTGTTCTGGGCGGCCTGGGCTGGGGCCTCGGGTGCCGGCGCCGGGGTGCGCGGGGGGACGATGTCGCGGGGCATGGTGCGCTCGCGGACGAGCAGGGCTCTGGAAAGAAGTTCTTCGATGCCGGTCACGGGGTGTTCCCTTCGTCGGTCGGGGGCGGCGGGCACAGGAGGCTTTCCAGGAAGCGGGTGGCGTGGCGCTCGTCGGAGCGGACGGCGGCCAGGGGGACGCCCAGGAGGGCGGAGACGTTCTCGACCGGCAGGCCGTACAGGCGGCGCAGCACCATGACGTCGAGCTGGTGGGCGGGCAGGCGGCTGATGGCCGTGAACAGCCTCATGCTCTCGGTGATCTGGTTGAGGCGGTCGGCGGGGTTGGTCAGCGACTGCAGGACGACGGTGTCGAAGGCGGCCATGCCCAGCTCGGGCCTGCCGTCGCGGTGCGGGGTGCGGGCCATGACCGTGGCGCGCAGCACGTTCCAGCCGTAGCGGCGGGTGTCCTGGCTGGCCAGGGCGTCGTCCCAGGACAGCCACAGGATGTCGAAGGTGTCACAGACGGCGGCGTCACTCTGGTCGTCGTCGAGGAAGGCCTGGGCGAAGAGGTGATAGTCCATCTCGACCAGTTCGCGGAAGGCGCGGTGGTCCAAGGGCGGGGCCGTGTGGGTGGCGGTCAGGATGGTGGTCCGTTCGGTGCAGTCGTCGACCCACTCGCTGCTCTTGTGGGCGTCGAACGCGGCCTGGCACCACAACCGGTACAGGGGCCAGTTCGGCATGCCCAGTTCCATGGCCAGCGAGTAGACGATCTCCCAGCGCGGGTAGAGGCCCACGCCGCGCAGCAGTTCGGACAGCTTGGACTTGGCGAACCGGACGCGGGTGCTGAGATCGCTCAGGGTCAGGCCGCTGGCGAGGTAGCTGTGGCGCAGCGGGCCCAGCCACGCGCGGTGCGCGCTGCCGACGGTCGGGGCGATCGGTCCGAGCTTGCGGCCGGGGCGTCTGCCGGGTGGGAGCGGCGGCTCGTCGGGCGTCGTCACGGGGCGTCGTCCTCCTTGTCCCCGGCCGCGTCCACGCGGTTGCCCGTGCCGGGCGCGGTGTGGGAACGGGAGGCCTGCACGATCTGCTGCACGGTCAGAGCCAGAGCCGGGGCGAGCGCGGCCACAGCCGTCGTCTGGCCGGCCGCGACCAGCACCACGCTCCAGGTGAACACCGTCGCCGTGACCGCGATGACCACTATCTGACGAGGCTTCATACGAGCACCCGCCTTCCTTGTCCGTTTGTTCGACCTTCCACATCCGGCGGCCCCATCCGGAAAAGGGGCCGCCGTACCCCGGGCAGGCGGGTGCCGAGGCCGCCAGGCCCGAGGAGGTGAACCCACATTGGAGGAACGGGAGTTGCTACGCCACGTGATCAAGGAATCACGGAACAATGGCGATCAACGGACCGACCCGGACACCCCGCCAGGGACATCAGTGATCAGAAACGCAAGCAGGCGCGCGGACGGGTGGAAGTTCCCGGATTGCCTTGCAATTGCACGTCGAAGCGACGTCAATAGAACATGACGCCGTTGGTGTCGGCCTTCCATCCGGAAGGGCCCGCCCCCGTGCCGAAACATAGGGGGAAGCGGGCATCGCCGCTCTCGCCTGGCCAGCCGTAAGGCCAGGCGAGAGCGCAACGGTCCCGTACCGGGACACCAGGACCGTAGACCACAGCACTGACAACGCCCGTGCCACAGCCCCAACCTTCGGCTGTAGAGCCAGCCCGCGGCATCGATGGATGACACTGGTCTGCGTATCCAGCAATTGGAGAAGCGCCGCGCGCGAATCGAGTCAGTGACGCAGAGGCTGGTCGCGTCGCGCGGCGTCGGCGAGCTGCCGGCGAGCCACAGACAGCGCCGTGTCCAACTGGCGGGTGCCCGAGAGCACACACAGCGTGTACGAAGCGTCATCGAGCTGGCGCCTGGTCTCCGCGCTACCGCCGGACGCCAGGCGCCGCCTGAGCGTCTCGCAGCGTTCAACGAGCTCCCGCAGGAGCGAAGGGTGTGCCGTGAGCATGACGGCCGCCTCCGTCCTCGCCCGACTGGACCTGCCTCCTTCACCCTCACGGTCGCAAGTCCCGGAGCCCGCCGCACCTCGGAAGCCGAGCAGCCCGCCGGGCCACGCGTGAGGGATGCGACCGGCAGCCCAATTGTGCTTTTTGAATCGCGCTGCGGTTGGCCGGGCCCGGGCACGACATCTCCCAGGGCCCCGTGGAGGACGTGCGCGGGTGCCATTGCCCTCATAGCCTGGTGGTGCTCGGGGTAGCCGCGGAGGTCTGTCATGCCCCGGAACATCTGGAGCGGTGCGATCAGCTTTGGTGCCCTGGAGGACATGGGTTCTCTGGGGGCCGGGCTGTTGCAGCGGCGGCGTTCCCACCGTTGATGCAGCTCAGCGCTGTACGCCTGACCATAGTGAGCACAACACATGTGGCGCTATCGCTAGTTCGAGTGGTTCATCGAATTCGGCGACGTCGGCCGCTCCCTGGATCTGTGCCGCGACCTGGTCGCCACGCCACCACGCCCACCCGCACGATGCTCAGGCGGGTACTTGGACCCGCACCAGCGCTCATCTGCTCTCTTCCGGAGTAGCTGCGGCGTTCTCGGGCAGTTCCCGGACGCGCCGCACCCGGGATGCGAGAACCCACAGCACACTCAGCACGGCACTTACCGTGCCGATCCATATGGTCAATTGCAGGCCGAGCGCGGCGCCCAGGGTGCCGGCCAGCACCGCGCCGATCGGGCGCACGCCGAAGTTGGCGGTCTGGACCACGCCCATCACGCGGCTGCGCAGCGTGGGCGGGATGACGGCGATCAGATAGCTGTTGGCCGCGATGTCCATGACCGCGACCCCGCAGCCGGCGCCGAGCTGCGCAGCGATCAGCGCCGCGATCATCCACGGCACGGGGCCGTCGGCCAGCGGCACCAGCAGCAGGGGGAGGCTGAACCACAGAAAGCCGGTCACGATGGCCGGGCCGATGCCGATCCGCCGCACCACACGCGGCGCGGCGTAGGCACCGGCCAGCCCACCGAGCCCGAACGCGGCCATCACCGCGCCCAACGCCCCGGCTGACAGTCCCAATTCGGTGGCTCCGTACAGCACGAACAGGGTCACCAGGAAGGTGTGGCACAGGCTCAGCATGGACACCCCGGCCAGCAGCAGCCCCGGGGTGCGGTTCGCTGTCACCCAGCGCAGTCCGGCCGCCAGCCCGCCCGTCTCACGAGGTGCAGGCGGCGCCTCCCGTGCCCTGATGCCTCCCAGGCACACCGCCGACACCAGATAGGTCACGGCGTCCACCAGCAGGGCGAACGGCGCCGACAGCACCTGGACCAACGCGCCACCGGTGCTCGGCCCGGCGACCGCGGCCGCCGACCTGCTCCCCGACAGCAGCGCGTTGCCGTCCACGTACCGCTCCGCGGCCACCACGGACGCGTACACGTGGTGATTGCAGACCCGGAACAACACGGTCAGCGCCCCGACGACGAACTCCGTCACATACAGGTGAGCCATCGTCAGCGCCCCACCCGCGTACGCCAGCGGGATCGAGGCCACCGCGGCGAACCGCCCGATGTCTGCGACGATCATCGCCCGGCGCCGGTTGGTCTGCCGGTCCGCCCATGCCCCGCCGGGGATCGACAGCAGCAACGACGGCAGCAGGGCCACCGCCGTGAGCCAGCCCATCTCGGCCGCGCCCGCATCCAGCAACAGCACCGCGGCCAGCGGGAGCGCCAAGATATTGATCTCGTCACCCACCAGCGAGATGCTCTGGGCACTCCAGTACAGCCGGAACCCCCGCTCCCGCAACAGCCCCACCCGGCGCGGCGCGCCGCCGGCCTTCCCACGACGGGCTGCCCTCACCCCCATCCTGACCATCAGGCGGCCAGGACGGTGACGTCAGACGCGCCGCAGGCACTGGAGCCCGTACCGCACCCCGTCCGCCGCCCACGTGGCGCACCCCCGCCGCGGCCGGCAGACGGCGACAGCCTCGTGGACGGGATGGGGCACAAATTCGTCCTGCCCGCACCATTCGGGGCGAGCAGCCCGCGCGCCTCGTCCGGCGGGACGGCCCGGAACACCCGATCCAGCGCGCACAGGTCCGGTCGGCCCGTGCGCGGACAGGGCCGGGTCAACTCCCGCATTTCGATCGTGTTCCTGGTCACCGGCCGCCCTCGTGCGCGGCGACCGGCAGGGTCAGCAGCATGATGTGGGACACCGGCTCATCGTCGGCCGGCCGCCAGTGGCCGACCTGGCGGTAGCCCCACGCAGCGTAGGCGGCGTGCGCCGGAGCCGCCTCCGGATCGGGCCGCATCGCCAGCGTGACGCGCTCGACACCCAGCCCCTCCACAAGATGGGTGTGCATACGGGCCGCCACCCCCTGGCGCCGCCATCCGGCGCGTACCGCGAGCTCGACGATGCCCAGGGTGCGTTCACCGGTCTCGGCCGAGAACTCCGCGGTCGTCTCCTCCTCCATCGCCTTCCACCAGCCGGTATCTGGCGGCAGGGGGTAGCCGAAGGCGTAGCCGACGGGCAGGTCGCCGCAGCGGGCCACGACGAGGCGGGCGCGGGGAAGAAAGACCTCTTGCGCGAAGCGGTCCAGGAACTCGGCGATCTCCTTCGGGCCCTCACGGTACGGCGGTTCGGCCCAGATCTCCTTGTACATCGGCAGCACGACATCGAGGTGCACGGCGCACTCCAGCCCCTCCCACCGCTCCACCGTGATCGGCGGGCTCCCCATCCGTTCCCTTCCGTCTGCCGCCATCAGCCGAAGCCAGCGTCGGCTAGAGCCAGTTCGGAGCGACAGGGACGGTCCTGCGGGACCGTTCGCCGATGCTGATGCCGCCCCTGATGCTGATGCCGCCCTGCGGTGCGGCGGGGTAGCGCACGGACCTGCGGCTACCGATGCCCCCGCCGCTGCCCTTCGCGATGGCGGGATAGCGGACAGACCTGCGGCCGCCGATGCCGATACCGCCGCCCTTCGCTATGGCGGGGTAGCGCACGGACCTGCGGCTACCGATGCCGATGCCGCCGCCCTTCGCGATGGCGGGGTAGCGGACAGACCCGCACCGGCCACCGGCGCTGATACCGCCGTTCTTGAACGTAGCGGGGCGGCGAACGACCCTGCGAGTACCGACGCCGATACCGCCGCTCTTCGCGGTGGCGGGACGGTGCACCGGCCTGCGCGTACCCATGCCCGGGCCGTTCTTCGCGGTGGCGGGACGGTGCACCGGCCTGCGCGTACCCATGCCCGGGCCGTTCTTCGCGGTGGCGGGACGGTGCACCGGCCTGCGCGTACCCATGCCCGGGCCGCCCTTCGCAATGGCGGGGTAGCGGACAGACCTGCGGCTACCGACGCCCGGACCGCCCTTCAAGGTGGCGGGGCGGTGAACGGGCCTGCGGCTACCGATGCCCGGGCTGCTGCCCTTCGAAGTGGCGGGGTAGAGGGCGGGTGTGCCCAGAGCCGGGGCGGGCGCGGCGGCGCCCACCTCAGGTTCCATAAGCGCGATCATGCGTGCGGTCCTTCCGACGTCGAAGCGGGTTCCGGCACGGCTGCGAACGGGGCAGCGGCACTCGCCGGGCTGCCTCTGTCCAGGGCCGATGGGACGACGAGACGCCGCGGGCGGCCTTTTGCCTCGCCGTCTGCGTCACCCCTCGCGGTGACATCGTCTGCTGGTAGCACGTCGGCGGAAACCTGAAAGGTTATAGGGTGCCCCGCGCTGACCGGCTACACGCCGAGGGTTACAGGACTGTCGACGAGGGCGGCGTGTGGCTGTTCGCGCTCAGATCCGGTCACCGCCGGCGTCGTCCTGATGGCCCGCCGCCGCCACATCCCCTGGGAGCCCCTCGGCAGGATCCTCAGCATCAGTCCGGAAACCGCCCGGCGCGCCTTCCACGAGCGTCTCGTGCAGCGCCGCCTGGACGAGTACGCCCCTCACCTGTCCCCTGCCCCACCGCAGGCGGCTGCCGCCCCGGCTTCCGACGAAGCCGACGAGTCCCTTCCCGCTCAGCAGCCCGACCAGCCCTCCCTGCGCGCCACGAACCAGCTCGCCCCGATCCTGTCCCGGCTGCAGATCGCCAGCGGCATCCCACTGCGGCAGCTGGGACTGCGCACCCAGGTATCGGCGAGCTACCTCTCCCGCGTGCTCAGCGGCGAGAAGTTCCCCACCTGGGAACTCACCGAGAAGATCGCCCTGGTCCTCGGAGCGGACACCGACGCCGTACTAAAGGTGTGGCAGGACGAACGCGACCGCCACGGCATCCGCTCTCGCCGCTCCCGCCAGCAGTCTCCCCCCGAAGAACCAGACGCCCGCACATCACTTACGACGGCGCTGCGCACCCTCTACCAACGCGCAGCCTGCCCCTCCCCGCACAGCCTCGCCGTGGCGACCGGACAACTCGTCAGCGCTCACGACGTCCGCCGGATCCTGCACGGCGAGAGACCCGGCAGCTGGGAAGAGGTCAGTGCTCTCATCCGCGCCCTGGACGGGGAGCCGTCGTTCTTCCGGCCGCACTGGCAAGAAGCGCACGAATCCTCCGAGCCGCCCCTGCCGGCGATCGCGGAGACCCCCACCAACCGCCTCAACCGTCTGCTGAGCACCTTCGGCGACAGTCTCCACGACGCGCGCACTCTCACACCCTCGCCCGGACTCTCGGTCCGGCGCCGCGCACTGCGCCGTCGCATGGCAGCTCAGAACACTCGCCCCACCCTCTAAGCCGTGCCGCCCCCAAGCTGCTGACGACGCAGGTGTGAGGGGGAGGCTGGCCGGCTCCCCCTCAGTGCCTGTTTCACATTTCCGTGATCAGTGACCTTGAGGCCGGGCTGTCGTTGCGGAGACGTGCCGTACGAACGTCTTGATTCAGCGACCCAGCAACTCATCTCCTGTCTCTCGCAGTTGGATGGCCTCGCCGAAGTCCTGGCGCCTGAGCAACTGGCAGGCGCCAGTGCAGAGGAACGGGCCGCGAGAGCGGAGCTGGCGAGTGACGCCCTGCAACTGCTGAAGGACACCCTGGAGGCGGTTGAATCCGGTGAACGGCTGGAGGTGGTCGTGGCCCTGGCCAACGCAGTCGACAGACTCGCGGTCCAGCTGCGGGACCGGGTCCTGGACGAGGTTGTCGCATCGAACCCTGCGCCGGATCGGTGGCCGTTGTGAGAGGCAGTGGGCGATCGGCTGAATCGTCGACGTGACGACGATGAGATTGACCTGGTCGCCGCGTGCAGAGCCCGTGAGTCGAGCTGTGTCGTTTCTCCGGTACGACCATTGCACTCACACGAGGGGCGCAACCGCTGTCTCCGGCCCGTGCACCCCAGCTGGGCCGCTACCAACAGAGTTCATGCGTACCGCTCTGCTGCGCGGCCTGCCCGCCGCGCTCCTCACCGTCCTGTCCCTCACCACCGGCACACCCGCCCACGCCGCAGAGACCGTTCCGCTCGCCGAAGCCGTCGCGAGCCTGTCTCTGGCCACCGAGTACCGCGACGGCTATACCCGCGAGGCGTTCAAGCACTGGAACTCCGGCGACGACCCGGCCGATGGCTGCACCACCCGTAACGAGGTCCTCATCGCAGAAGCGGTCGAAGCGCCGGCCGTGGGCCCGAGGTGCCGGCTCACCGGCGGCAGCTGGTGGTCGTACTACGACCAGACCACGGTGACATCCGCCTCCGGCCTCGACATCGACCACATGGTGCCCCTGGCCGAGGCCTGGGACAGCGGCGCCTCCGCCTGGACCGCCCAGCGCCGCGAGGCCTACGCCAACGACCAGGGCCAGGAGGCGTCGCTCGTCGCGGTCACCGCCCGCTCCAACCGGAGCAAGGCCGACCAGGACCCGGCCCAGTGGATCCCCCCGGCCGGCGACGTCCACTGCCGGTACACAGCCGAATGGACCGCCACCAAACTCCGCTGGGACCTCACCGTCGACGACACCGAACACGCCGCCCTGAACGACCTCGCCACCGCCTGCCCCGACCAGACCGTCACCTACACACCCGCCGGCTGAGACACCCCGGGCCCTGTTCCCGACCGGCCCGGCCTTCGCGTCTACGAGACCGGCGGCAGCGCACCCGCCTGTTGGCTCTATCCACGAGATTGGGTTCTGGCACGACTTCCGTGAAGCGGTCACGATTAGTGATCAGTGGGTGTTTCGAGTGCTTGGAGGATCTGTCGTACTTCCTGGCGCCACTGGTCAGCGTCGGCGCTGTCCACCCAGCCGATTGCCATTTCTGATCCGTCCTGGAGAACCCGGTCCAGTGCGAGTCTCGCCGACGCGCGAAGGGAGGCTGGCAGTTCGAGCAGCGGTTCTGTGGGGCCGTCGTCCGGGTCAATCACGATGGGACTGTCCGGGAGGGTGCTCGCGACGAGAGCGCCAGCGGCAACAGCTTCGGCCCCGTCTCCGCCATCGACGCGTTCTCCCGAGTCGGTGACTCGCTGGAATGCCCGCTCCAGCACGTGGATGACCTGCTGGTGGGTGAGTCCCTCAAGTTGATCGACGAAGTCTGCGGCGAGGTCGCTGTCGAACGGGCCGGTTCCCCACGTTCCCATGCATGGCTCCTGGTAAGGCTGTCTCGGACGAAGGCATGGTTCCAGGAGCCACTGACATCGGTCACGGGGCGAGGAGGACCCGCTTGCGGAGCAGTGCGAAGCCAGCCCGGCCGAACATCTGGCGCTTGAGCATCTTGATACGGTTGACGTGGCCTTCGACGACTCCGGAGTTCCAGGGCAGCGTCAGGCCGGCGATGACAGCGTCGCGGTCGCGGTCGATGCCCGCCGCGAGAGTGTGGAGGCTGGGAAGGTCGTCCTGGCGGACGGCGTCGAGCCACTGCGGGAGTCGTTCGCCCTGGCGCTCGGTGAGCATGTGGGCGAAGGACCGGACGTGACCGGTCAGGGCGTCGAGTTCAGGGCAGTTGGCCAGGACGGCCTTGAGCCGGAGCTGTTCGATCTCGGTCAGAGTCTCGGGTCGGCTGAGGATCCATCTCGTCACCACGCGGGGTGCCGACGGTTGCGCGGTGACTGGCCGTGGCGAGGTGCGCTTCTCTCGCAGGTAGGCGCTGACCCGGCCGTAACTGCCTCGATAGCCCAAGGGAACGATCTCTTCCCAGAGCTGCCAGGCGTTGCTGCAGCCCTCGTCCCAGCGTTCGTCCAGGTAGGGCTTGTACTCGTCGAGGACGGAGGTCCTGTTGTGCTGCCACTGGCCGCGGAAGAGGTCTTCCGGCTTCGCAGCGTCGGCGAGGCTCTTGACGGTGCGGTGGGTCATGTTCAGCTGGTGCCCGATGGAACGGCGGCTGTGACCGGCTTCCAGCAGCGCGTGGACCGTGGCATGCCTGGTTCGAACGCGGTTGGCGAACCGCTGGCTCCGCCATGGAGAGTCCGCCTTCTCCTCGGGCGGCGTCGGCTCGTCGGCCTTCCCCTCGCGATCGGGGACCAGGACGCGAAGACACTGGCGGTGGCGGGCGACAGCCCGCTCAGCGGCCTCTCCGAGGTTGTGCCACAAATGCCAGCGGTCGGCGACCTGCGTCGCCTGGGGTGCCCCGGCCGTGGCGCCTTCCGCGAAGAACGGCGCGCGGTCCCGGCAGACAATCTCGATCCCGGGGCGCTTCGCCAGCCATGCGGCCAGGCTGGACGCCTCCCGGTCAGGCAGCAAATCCACCGGCCGACGGGTCTCGACGTCGACGAGCACCGTGCCGTAGACCCGTCCTTTGCGTGTGGCGTACTCATCAACACCAACCACCCGCGGGGCCGGTACTTCGGGTTCGGGCAATGCATCGAGCAGCCGCAACACCGCGCTGCGGCTGATGGACACCCCGAAGGCCCGTGCCATCCGGGCGCCGGCCCGGCCGGCGAGGGCGAGACCCACCGCGGCAAGAGTCGACCGCAAACGCTCCGTCCACCTGCTGTGCCGCCGAGTCAGTCCCGGCATCTGCTCAGCGAACGTCCGCCGAGCACACGAAGACTCCGGACAGAAGAACCGCCGGACTCGCAGTTGCAGGACCACCAGACGTCCCCCACTGGGCACGTCTGCAGGAAACCGCAGGTAAGAGCTGTGCACCCGGGTCGACTCGCTGCCACAGTCCGGGCATGCCGCCTCGGCCGCCGTACTGCACACGTCGATCCGTATCGCCTTGTGGCTCACGTCCAACGACAGCACCGACACGTCCGCGATGGACGGTAACAGCAGGCCCTCCAGGCGGGGCGACGTCTCTTCCACGACGCCGCACTGTCGACCACACCAATGTCGGCCCTGGCCATTTTCAGGCAACTTCCCGAAGCCTGATCGGAGCACCAGCCGTCACTCAGCGTGCGCGCATCACGGAAAGCGAGCCAGAACCCGAGATTGGACAGCAGTGGCTCAGCACTTCGGACAGCACTCTGGTGGGCTCTCGATTCGAACAGCCAGCAGTCGCAGCCGTGGTGCTGGAGCGGCTTCCGAGGACACATCCAGTGGACTTCGGCCGAGGGAGGTCAGCGATCAACCGACCTGCGCCCCGGCCGGAGCAGTTCGGCGCGAGCGGCAGGCGGGCGGCGGTCCAGCGGAGCCCAGGCTCAGTTCGGGCTCGCGGTGGAAGGGCCGAGCCTTTCGATGACCTCGCGCATCTCCTCCTCGTCAGCCTCGTAGACGATCTCGCCCATACGCGGGGCTCGGGCGTGGAGCGTGTGGATGAGTGGTCCGTGGGGCGCTCCGAGGTGGACGAGGGAGGCCGACGGGCCGTGGACGGCGCGCTCGGTGCCGGGGCGGGCGGTCAGGTCGATGCGGCTGACGACGCCAGGCGTGACCCAGACGGCCGCCTGTTCCAGGCGGCCCAGAATCTGCAGGTGGAAGTGCCCGCACAGGATGAGCTGGACGTCGGTCCCGCGGATCGTCTCGGCCAGCTCTGCGCTGTTCTGCAGGCCGAGTGCCCGCTGCACGTCAACGTCCAGGGCGACCGGCGGGTGGTGGAAGGCCAGGACGGTGCCCGACGGCGCCGGGGTGACCAGCAGTTCGCGAAGCCAGTTGAGTTGGCCGCCGTCGAGCCGGCCGTAGCCCTTCCCCGGAACGAGCGTGTCCAGCGTGATCAGTCGCCATCCGTCGACGGTGCTCGCCCCCGCCCGCTCACCTGCGGCTCCCTCATACTCCGCCTCGGGTTGGACGTGGCCGCTGCCGAGCACGTCGGCGAATGCGGTGCGCTCGTCGTGGTTGCCGGTCGTGTAGAAGACGTTCGCACCTCGTCGGCCGGCGTAGCCGGACAGGAGTTCACGCGCCCGCGCATACGCCTCGTGGGAACCGTCGTCCGCGACATCGCCAGTGACCACCACCGCGTCGAGGTCATTTAGGTGGCTCAGTTCGGTCAGCAGGCGGCGGAGTGCCGCAGTGCCGTCAGCCCTGTCAGCATCGGGGCCGCCGGACCGGTCGAGATGGGTGTCAGAGAGATGCAAGATCCGCATCGTCTGAAGTTAGTCCCCGGCACCCGCGCCGAAGCCGCTTCCGGCGAGAGTTGCCGATCTTCTCCGGTCGACCGAGGTACTGAGAGATCGCCCCGCCGGGCCGTGCTCCTGAGGAACATTTCGTGCGCCAACTGCTAAGAGGACTCGTCAGCAGCTTCAGGGGCGCGCCCTCTCCTGCTTGCGCTGCCAGCGTTGGACGCTCCGCCGCCGACGCCAGTCGGCATACCGGTCGAAGGGGTCATCGGCCGACATGAACAGCATCGTCAGCACCGCGCCGGGGAGCCACAGCAATGACATCCCCACCCACTCCCCCCACTTCGGGTCCTGGATGAAGACGGCCATCCCACATCCCAGCCCCAGTGTCCACGCTCCGAGGAACAGCCAGCCAAACGCCCGGAGGGCCGACCGTTCCCCGAAGCGGCCGTCGCCCAGTACACACCACAGCACCAGTCCTGCCCCAACCCAGGCCATCAGCAAGGCAACCAGCAGCAAGCCCGCGGATGAGGGCATGAGCGCATCCCGCACGCCACCCGTCGTGATGGCCACCACCTCGTCATGCCAGACCTCCAGAGCTGCACGGGATCCCGGCTGGGCGGTGTTGTACAGCTCTAAGGAGACCTTGAGCTTCTCGACATCTCCCGAGCCACGCTCGATATGCAGCCAGTAATCCGTGTCGGTACTCGCGTCGTGGCCACTGCCGGTGGTGAACGTGGTTGTCCCCTTGTCCGTCACACGGCCGGTCTCCCGCCCAATGCATCCGCTCTCCGGCACTCCCCGCGGGCACTCCTCAGCGTGCCGGAACTCCACCACCTCCCGGTACGGCTCCCTCGCCAGATGCACGCCCGTCCAGATAGCTGTCACGCCCAGTAACAATGCGAACCAGCGCACAATGATGCGTCCCATTCGGTCCCCCTACCCTGCAGCGGCCCCCGCGCGGCTTGGCGTTCCCATCGTGCGAGGTGCGGTGTCCAACGGGCAATCAGATTGCGCATAGAAGCTCTGGGTCCGCCCGCGGTGGCCCGCCCGCCGCGCACCAGGGCTGAGGTGTGGCTTGGGGCATGAACCGGATGTTGCTCAGCCACCTTGTCCTAAGCTGCTCGGAGATTGCTGAGCTCCGACAAGAGGGATGTGAGGGGACCGTGGTGGACGGGGGCATGCCGCGGCCGGATGACGTCAAGAACGCTGCGCAGTTGGTGGCGGTGATGCGTCAGTTACGTAAATGGGCGGATGTGAGTTATCGGGAGTTGGAGCGCCGGGCGGGGGCGGCGGGAAACGTGCTGCCGCGGGCCACGCTCTCGGGGGCGCTGAGCCGGCAGGAACTGCCCCGTGAGGAGTTGCTGGCCGCCTTTGTCCGGGCCTGCGGCGGTGACGAGACCACAGTTGCCGCCTGGGTGGACGTCCGCAAGCGCCTGGCTGTTGAGCGTGAGCAAGACACCCGTGATGTGGTCCCTGGTGCGGGAGAGCCGTCTGCCCATCAGGGCATGCAGGCAGACGCGGCCCCGCCCAGCGGCTTGGTGGAAGACACTACGGACGGTACTGCCCCCCACGATGAGCCTGCCGAGGCGGACCCTGCTGGGGCCGTAGGCGAAGCCCGCAAGCCTGTTGCCCCAACGCAGGCTCAGGAGATCCCTGCGTCGAGTTCGCCCGCCGTTCAGGCAGTGCCGGTCGCTGACCCCGCCCCGGGTTCCCCGGCCACGGGCCTGGTGCCGGAGAGCTCCTCCGCCTCGCCGCAGGCAACGGAGCCCGCACCGAAACGCCCGCGGGCTGGCCTGCGCGCGGTTCGGCGACCGGGCGTGGTCCTTGCGGCCGCCGCCGCGATCGTGGTCCTGACCGCGTCGGCCACCGGGATCCTGCGCCCGGACCACGACATAGCCGAGCCGCGGAACACGCGGACGACCGCGCCGGCAACCACCATCTCCCCGACAAGCACGCCAAGCCGTTCCCCAGGCGGTGCGTCCTCCAGCGCCGCTGACACCAAGCCCATCAACGACGCGCCTGCGCCCGAGCGAACGCGGGATACCACGCAGCCGACCCCGTCCACGAAGCCGACGGGCCGAAGGGAGCCGGAGCCGGAGCGCAGCACGTGGACAGCTCAGCCGCCTCCCCATGAGCCACCACCGAGCCCCTATGAGCCTGCGCCCTCGACGTATACGCCGCCTCCCGCTGGCGGTGGCGATCCCTTCCCTGAGGAGACCTGCTGGGACGCCACCGAAGACTGTGTGTGAGCTGGGCATCGGCCGGGCTTATGCGGTGATGTGGCGGTAGGCGACGACCTGTGAGGGCGGCGGCAGGGGTGCGATGGTGACGGTGCTGCCGGAGCGGGGTGCGTGGATGACCTTGCCGTTGCCGATGTAGAGCTGGACGTGGCCGCCGCCGTAACTGAGCACCAGGTCACCCGGGACAAGCCGGGCGCGGGTGGTCGCCTCTCCGGAGCGGATCTGCTGCCATGTGGTGCGAGGCAGGTCGACGCCGGCGTTCTTCCAGGCCCGCATCACCAGGCCGGAGCAGTCGAAGCCGTGCGGGCCGGTACCGCCCCAGATGTAGGGCTTGCCGAGTTGCGCGTGGGCGTACGCGACAGCCTTCGCTGCCCGTCCGGAGGCCTCGGGCAAGCGGCGCTTGCCCGAGGTGGAGGGTTGGTCCGGCTCAGACCGGACAGGCGGGTGGGAACGGGCGACGATCTCGGGATCGGTTGCCGTGCTCGGGGCGGGACGGATGCGCAAGGTGTCGCCTGCGTAGATGAGGGTCGAGGTGCCCAGCCCATTGAGCCGCTGAAGTTTCTTCACGGTGGTGCCGTGGCGTTCGGCCAGTGCCGAAAGGGTGTCGCCGGGGCCCAGAACGACCTTGGTCACCGTGGCGGGCTTTCGCGGGGTGACCGGAGCCCGCTTCGGCAGGGCATCTGGCGTCTCCTCCACGACGACAGGTGCCGGTGCCGGTGCCGCCGCGGGAGAGGACCCCTGCACGCCCAGGATCGCGCCCACCACAACGGAGACGATCCCCGTCACGCACACAGCGAGGACCACTTGGACATACCGCACTGCCCTGCGCATCGCTGCCCTCCTGCGCGTGGGACGAGCGTGCCGTCCACGGGTGCGGCCTGCAGTCTGCGCCTTGTGACGGGTGGAAACCGTTCGCTTGTGCATCCTCATCACAACCTCCTGGGCCCTTGAGAGTTGGGCTTGGAGGAAGCCTTCTGCGGCGGTCATCCGTCCGACAAGATCTGCTGGCCTCCCGGACAGTCCGGGACCGTCCGAGCCGCTCACACAACAGCCCTCGGGACACCTAACGGCCCGTCTGAGCTGGGCGGACACTTCCGGACTGTCCCGGCCGCCCTACGCCTTGCCGGGGGCCGGCGATGCCCGCAACGCTGTTCCTCGACCGGCCAGCACCTCGCCGATGACGCCGCATCGCATCGCGTCACGGCTATCGCAAAGCCCGCACCTTGTGGTTGCAGCCGGTTTTGCCGAAAGCAACGCGGGGACGCCGACGCGCATCCCCGGCAACCCCGCGGTTCCGCCCCTTGTCCGATCCGAAGGAGCACTGTGACCAGCGCACGCATCCCGAAGAATCGCCGCACACTCGCGATCACCGCTGTGGCGGGTGTCCTGGCCGGTGCCGTGGCCGTCCTGAGCCCGGCACACGCCACCCAGGAAGCCGCCAGCTGCAAGCCGCAGCACGTCAAGGTCTTCCCCGGCGACGGACTGACCCATGTGCGCTACGGCGAGGTCGACTTCGAAGTCACCGTCTGCCCCAAGGAAGACGCGGCCGGCTGGGACACCAACGCCACCGCCGCCACAAACAACACCGGCACGTCGGCCGGTTACCTGCTCAAGTCAGCCAGCCTGAAGACCCTCGCCGCCGGCGAGAACAACAACAACCGCAACGCCACCTACATGGGCAGCTTCGTGCTCAAGGACTGCGTTCCGTACGTCGAGTGGCCCTGCACCCGTACCTACAAGGTCGAGGTCGGCTTCGCTCTCCTCGCCGACAAGAAGAGCGGCAAGGTCCGCGTCGTCTACGGCGGACCCGTCGAAAGCACGATGCCGCGCGGCCTGGCCCTGTACCGCACGCCGTGATCCATTCAACCGATCACCCGACATCACCCCGTCATGCCCCTCAACGGAGGAAGCCCGTGAGACTCCAGCGCCTGGCCACCGCCACCGCCGCCTGCGGCCTGATCGCCGGTGCAGCGATCACCGTCACGACCGTTCAAGGCTCCGCAGCACCCGCACAGCAGACGGCAGCCTGTGAGAACACCCGCGTGACCCTGTACCCGGGCAGCTGGACATCCCCCCGCTACGGGGAATGGAACATGGACGTCCTCGTCTGCCCGACCAAGAACCCCGCCAGCTGGAAAAAGGAATCCAGCATCGAACTCAACGCCACCGCAGACAATCTCGGCCTGACCGTCGCGGAAGACTCCAAGCTGCGGATCACCGAAACCGGCCAGAACAAGTGGAACCGGTTCGCCCGCTACGAAGCGACCTTCCAGTCGCAGACCTGCATCCCCAAGGTCGGCTGGCCCTGCCGCGCTCCCGGCACCTGGAAGACCAGCTTCACCATCACGGCTGACAAGAGGACCCACCAGGTGAAGGTCTACATGCACAAGCGGAGTACGCCCGCGCACACCTACGTCCTGTGGCGCACCCCGTAGCCAAGCCCCCGCCCTCAGGATGAGGAGACCGCCAGCCGATACGGTTCTGGCTCCCGGCAAGTCCTGCCTCCCGAGAGCCAGAACCACCACCTCCGCTGATTGCGGTCTCTTGTCACCTCCGAGCGGGCGCTGCGCGCGTGAGCAGTACGCCGTTGCCGGCGCTCGCTGCTGCACGAACAGCCCGTCAGGACAGTTCTGACTCCCGACGAGGCGGAGGGACCGTGCGCAGCAGTTCCCACAGCGGCCGCGATCCTGCTGCCCACCGGTACTCGGCGCAGCAAACGGCGGCACGAAACGGCCCGACCCCGGCCGCTGCAATGCCGGGGTCGGGCCGTTGTCTCGTGGTGGCTACCCGATCCAGATGACGTCGAGGACGGACAGGTGCCGGGTGAGCCGGTGCACAATGAGTTCTCCGGCCGCAGGACAGGTGATCGGGCGTGTCAGCCCATCGACTCGCTTCCTGCGGCCGGAGATGTGTGCTCAGGCGGTGAATCGCAGCTCCCCTTCTCGGGTTCCTCGGGCTCGCGTTGAGTGAGGAGCAGGACGACGGCATCGACTGGAGCGACCATCGAATGGGAGGGCAGCCCAGGAACCCCGGGCCCAAGATTTAGAGCCGTCGCACCGGAGCTCCCCGAGGTGTTCTTCGGTTGGGGCGGCACGGCCGCCCCAACCGAAGGCGCGCATGACCGCGGATCAGGAGTAGTCGCCGCGTTCAGCCCGATGCAGGATGTCGCGTTCCCGGCCGGTCTGGGTCTCGAGTGAGTCCTCATGGTCGATGACGATGGTGTCGTCAGCCGGCTGAGCTCGTACCTGGGCCCCGTAGGCGTCGGTCGCCTTCAGCAGAAGAGCGTCCTGGTGGGCAGCGGGCCAGCTCTGGATCAGATACGACTCCACAGCTTCATCCACCGTCGTCTGGTCGACGGCCCTGTCCCGGCCGCGCGCGTGGACGCGCAGCCGGTACGCCCCGGGGCCCTGAGAGGCCAGCGAGGGCAGATCCGCCGGATCGTCCATAAAGGACGTCACGAGCAGTTCCCCGGAGGGGGAGTTGCATGAGATCTCAGCGATCTCTTCCCAGCCTGAGTCAGGGTCGGGCCGCTGGGAGTGCGGCTCGACCGTAACGTGGACGTCTCCGGTGTGGATCCCGGTGGTCACCTCGATGGCTCCGCCATCGGCGGACACCAGGCCGGTGTGGCTTGCGTCCAGGTCGTCGGCCGCAGGCCCTTGCGGGTCCGTGATCTGGAAGAGGTGGTATTCCGCGTGCACAAGGGCGGTGCCTGTACGGGCGGGCTCGTTCACGGTGGCCTCGTCTGGTCTCATCTGGCTGGGTCTACCTGATCCATACCAGGAACCGGTCTCCTTCCAGTACGCGGCTGTAGGTGTAGAAGCCCTTGAGGGCCTTGCCTGCATCGGTGTTCTGCTTGGCGTTGACCATGCGGCGGCTGAACTTGCCGTTGCCGTACTTGGCGCCCTGCCAGGTGCTGGCGAAGGGGTACTCGTCGCAGGACTTGCCCGGCGGGCGCTCCAGGCTCGACGGGCACGCCTTGTCCCGGTTCTCCTGGCTCTTCTTGCGGTCGGTGAGCCGTGTCAGGAAGTTCGTCGTGCCGTACTTGCCCGGCAGCCCGGTGGCCTGGGCGTCCTTGATGTGCTTGGCAACCTCGGGCCACGGGCCGGTCTGGCTGTAGCTGAGCACTGGCACAGCGGCGAGGGTGACGCAGCCGACCTGGCGGGGAGCGCCGGGCAGTGCGTTGTCGCAGCGGACGTCCACGGTGGACAGCTTCGTCGGCTCGGACGGCGCCACCCACTCCCGGTTGCTGAACGTCCAGGAGGCGACGCTCCGGCCCGTTCCCCGCTGCTTGGAGGCCCCGGTGTTGATGGTGGTGTCCATGAAGAACTGCCCGTAGGGCTCGGCACTCTTGGAGATCGTCTGGCCCGGGAAGTTCTTCTTCGCGACCTTGCACTTGCCGATGCAGGAAGCGCTCCCGGACGCCTTGGTGCCGTTCACCCCGCGCCCCCACCGGTTCGTCTCAAGCAGCCTTACCTGGTAGGCCCATGTCTTGGAGTCGCGGGCGGAGAAGGAGTAGCCGATGACGATGTACTTGATACCGCCGATCTTGCGGCCCGTGCGCACGTCTTCGACGTTGACCTCAGCACGCCAGATGCCGCAGCCGCGCATGCGCTCGATGTACCACGTGTTGTCCACACCTGCGTCGATGCACCACTTGGGTTCCTTCCACGGCTTGGGCCTGGCTGCCGCGGCCGCGGTGTCGGACTCGTCGGCCGGTGCAACCGACGGGGCCGTGTCGTCCGCGGCGGTGTGCGGCGTGGCTTCTGATCCGGCCAACCCGGCTTCCGGTTCGGCCGCCAGGACGGCTGACTCAGCCGCAGAGGTGTCGGCAGGACCCTCAAGTTGCGACAGCACAGCCTGTTCGTCGGAGGTCAGCTCGACCGCCGGCTCTAGGGGCGAAGCGCAGGCCGCGTACGGCGCGCCGGGAGTCCCGGCAACGTCCTTCACCCGCCCGTCGCAGGTGGCCTGCCGGCCGGCGGCCAGCCCGACGCGCTCTCCGTCCTCCGCGGTTTCCGGGGCCGCCTCCGGTCCCCCGGCCGTACTGTCCGCGCCCAAGGCCAGGTCTTCCGCCGACGGTGCGGCGTCCGGGTCACCGTCGGCGGCTTCCGACTCCGGTGACACCTCATCAGCGACTGGATCGGTCGTGGGCACACTCGTGGTCAGCGAGCTGTCCGCGCCCGTTTCCGGCTCGTCTGCCGCCTGCGCGACGCCCAGATGACTGCCCAGCAGTCCCAGCGTCACAGCGCCCACCGCCAGCATGGTTCTCGGTCTCAAGTTGTAACCCCCTGTTTGGTCAGAACAGCGCGAGGCCACCCCACAGACGTGACATGTCCGCGCCGGGTCGATCTGATCAAAGCACAGGGGACTGACAGACCGGCAACGGAGTATTCCTCCACGGCGAGTGAGCCATCCAAGCGTCAACTCCCGCCCCACGAGAAGTAAACAGCTACTACGCTCAGCACCAGACCAAGCCGGAGACTTAGGTCAACACATAAGCCTCCACCGATCCCGGACTCGTTCATCTGCGTGCTACGGCGCTTCTTGCGTCGGGCGGACGGCGCCCGACGCAAGATCGTCACCTGCTGACGTCGCTGCGTGCCTACCTTTTCTGCTGCACGGGACCGGGACTGCATGCCGGGGCCGCCATGGGCGGCGGCGGCGCGGCAGGTCGGAGTGAGTACGCAACCACCGATCCGAGCCAGACCCCAGCAGCCGTGAGGAGCTGCCATGCTCCACCCAGCCAGAACCCCAGAACGACGAGGCAGAGCGGGGCCAGGTAGAGGGTCATCGCGGCGACGGCCCGCGCGACGTGAACCGCGACCGCGCCGGGGTGGCGTCTCATCATCTGCGCTGTCTCATGCTGGGTGAAGCCGTACATCTTGGTCGCCACCACGGCGGTGGCCTGCTTGCCGGGCAGGCGGCGGACTCCGTCCCGGACGACGATGCAGTCGGTGACGATCGCGGCTACGTCCGGACCCTGCTCCGGCGAGGTGCGTAGCTCGGCCAGCCGTGCGGTTTCCCAGTGCCGTTCCCGGCCCAGCCGTACCGCCCAGGATGACACCTCGCGGCGCAGCGTCTTGTAGACGTACGCGCGCGGCTCGGTCAGAACGTCCTGGATGCCCAGGGCCTTCTCGAACGCGGTCTGCACCACGTCCTCGGCCCCGACCACGCACTCGGGAATGTCTGCCTCGCGCAGGAGGCGGGCGGCCAGAGCGGTCATCCGTGGCGCGTCCTTGCCGAACACCGCGGCCAGGGCCGCGGTGTTCACTGACTGCGTCGGCTTCGTGTCAGCCACGGCGCTTCCCCCGCTTCGCCGAAGCCGTGAGCTCCGGCACCTCCCGCGATCCCTGCTGGGCACGGATGATCTCGGCCTTGCCGTTGGCGCGGTTCCGGTAGGCCACGCTGTCCAACAGTCGCGTGAGCGCGGGGGTGAGAGCACCGGCCACGAACAGCGCGATGACGACGAACTCCACTGAGCAACCTCCTTCAGTGTGCGGCTCCTCAGCACCCTGTAGCGGGGCCGTGGCCGTACATGACTGGAGAGGGCTCAGCCGCTATTTCTCTTGACACGATGGCGGAGATTTTTTTGGCGGACCCGTGATGTTGTCGCCCGCTCCGGCGGTCGGCCGGCGCAGCACCGGTGGCACGGCCTGCGCCTCTGGCCGGTCGTCACTGTCCTGGGGCCCCACCATCACCGCCGTACTCCTCTAGCCTCCGCCGTGTTCTTCCCCGCATGCGGAGTGCGCGGGGCCCGGGGGCTCAGACCCGGGCCCCGCGCAGGGGCTTGAAGAATGTGTCTGGCCAGGACATACGGGTGACCAGCCGGATCCCCCGCAGCTGGCACCACAATCTGGTCCCGTAGCCGGGCCCCCGCACCAGTCGTTCAACATCGAACGGTTCCGGCGGCACCCAGTAGCGCACGTGGGCTTGACGGGCCAAGCGGCGAGCCAGAGCGGGCCCCCAGTCGTTGCCCGGGGATTTGAGACACAGCACGAGGACGAGCATGTCGATGTCCTCGTCACTCCAGGTGGCAGCAACGGTGCGCAGGATGCGCCGGACTGCTTGCGCATCACTGCCGGCGGCCCGAAGCCGCGCGATCACTTCCTGCTGACGAGCTCGGCGGGCGAGCTGGTCGGGGTCGGGCTCGCGGTGCTGGAGCTGTGCGTGGGCCTGCTCGGCGGTTGTGATGGCGTCCCCCACGACGGCGCCAGCGGCGTCGCGGTCGGCCTGGCTCATGTTCAGCGCGGCCAGGCGGTCCCGCAGGGCTGTCAGTTCGTCCCGGTACTCGGCCAGCTTCGTGTCGCGGTCGGCGAGGGCACGCTCGTGGGCTTCGGCGCTCGCGGTGAGGGCATGGCGCAGATCGGCGATGATCCGCTGAGCTTGGGCGAGTTCTTCCTGGGCTGCGGCATGCACCGCGGCCTCTCGCTGCCGCCGCCCGGCCTCAGCTGTCCTCTTGCGGCGTTCCTGTCGCAGGCGACGCTGGGCTCGGCGATGCCGGGCCTGCAGCTTGTGCAGTCGTTGCTCCACGGCGTAGCAGTGTTCGGCCGCAGTGCGTCGCTCGTCGGCAAGTTCGGCCAGCAGCCCGTCCCGTTCCGCCTGTACCTCGGCTGTCACGCGGCTCAGGGAGTCGTACTGGACACGCTCGTCCTGTAGCTGCTGCTCAGGGGATTCCTCTTGTCTGATCCTGTCCAGCAGAGCCAGCGCCCAGTCCCGATCCTTGTCAGAGATAGGCGAGTACCCGTCGAGGTCCTCCACTGCGTTGTTGTAGCGCTTGCAGAACGTCTTGAAGGTGTTCGCTCTGGGCAGTCGCTTCTGCTCCATCCAGCGGCGCAACGTGGCCCTGTCCACCCCCAGGCGCGACTCGGATACCCCGGTGTCGTGGTTTTTGACCTGCTTGCAGGCTTCATCCACCGACCTCCATGGGCTGCGCTCAGCCAGAACTTGGTACAGCCACTCCTGCCATTCCCGCCGCGAGCCCGTCGCCTCCGGAGGTACCGGCGGCCACTTCTCCTCACTCACCAACTCGCCCCTTGCTTCTCTCCCCCACGCCGCGGTGCACATCTGACTGCACCGCTGGTGACCTGCGGCGCATCGCCAAATGAGACGTCGCATCCGTGATTGCTCCCTGGCCTCGGGACCAGCATGGGCTCTTTGATGGAGCTACGGGTCAAAACGCTCCAACCGGTCTGAGCGGACCCATCAAGCCGCTCCTGGTTCGGCAGGCGCCGCCGGACAGACGGCATTTGCGCGGCTAGCACCTCAGCAATCCAGAGTCCGACAACCCATCCCCGCGTGATCTGTCACGCCAGAAGCAAGGAAGTGTCATGCCTTCTACACGGCCCAACCAGCGCCGATCCAGCGGTACCGGATCCTCCGGCTCCGATTCGCACGTGATCTGGGCACTGCTGCTCTTGGCCTTGGTGCTCCTGGTCCTGTTCATCGGGGCCGGCCTCGCCTACGTGGTGTGGCGTCACCCCTCCTTGGCGACCCCGCTTGGAGTGGCGTGCACAGCCGTCACCCTGCTCGTCACCGTTGCGCTCGCTCTGACCCGCCGGTAACGGCGGTCGTCCCGCCCGACCGGATCCCGCGTCGCTGCGGTGCCACGGTCATGAGGAGCAGGAGAGCAAGAAAGGGCGCGTACCGGAGTGGTTCACGCCCCCTCGACTTGGCGCAGAAGAATCCAGCGTCGGCGCCTGCCGCTCCGGGCACACTCGCCTCTTGGACTGAGAACACATGGCGCCCTTGACCTCGGACACCCAGTTGGCTGACAGCGCTGGCCGGGCCCTTGGTAGATGATCGCTTACTCCCCGGAGCCCGTCGTGTTTCCGGCTCAGGCCACGTCCGAATCCAATGCTCGGCCAGCGGGCTCGGCATTCAAAGGCAGGCTGTCAGTGGTCGGTGGCGACGAGGTCTTCGAGTTGGTGGGCGAGGTCGGCGTTGGGCTGGGGGATGGTGCCGAACCCGTCGATGCGGTCGACGTCCAGGTCGTCCACGGCGTCCTTGACGGCGTCCTCAGGGACGGCGGCCGCGTCGTCGGGGAGGTCAAGGAAGACGGTCAGGGCACCGTCCGGGCCGGCAGCGCTGGTGGTGGTGTCGACAACCTCGTGCGGGACAGGCGCGTACTGGCACGGTTCCCCCTCCAGGGCTTCGATCTGCCTCGCCCAGTACTTCGCATCCCGCCATTCACCGCGGCGCAGGTGCATGAGGTAGAGGCAGATGGCACCGGTGGCCTGGCCGCCCCCGGCGGCGAACTGGAGCCAGAACTGGGCACCTTCCTCACGGTCGGCCAGGAGCAGGAGGCTGGCGAAGGCCAGGGCGCCGCCGGGGTCGCGGGCTGTGTCGAAGCGGGCGATGCGGCGGACGGCGTCCGTGTCGTGGAGGATGCCCTGACACAGGGCGCGCAGCTCATGCGCGGCCCGCTCGTGCAGCAGCAACGGCTGCCGCCGCTGGTGTCGGCTGGAGCCGACGGGTTCGGCGAGGAGCTGCATCCAGCGCATCTCGTGCAGCTGCTCGCTGATGCGGCGGCGGGAGGCTTCCCGGTGGACCGGGGTGTAGGTCTCCTCGTCGACGATGCGTGCGCGGGCGAGGGCTTCGTTCAGGGTGCGCGGCTGGTGCGGGCGCATCGGGGTCTCACTCCTCATCGTCGGTGTCCTCACCGAGTTCCAGGCCCAGGTCCGCGGCCAGGCGTCGTTTGGCGGCGCGGCGGGTGGAGCGCACTGTGGCCTCGCAGACGCCCATGACCAGGGCGGTTTTCCTGGTGGGAAAGCCGAGGGCGTACTGCAGGACCATGACATCAAACTGGCGCTCGGGCAGGCGGGCCATTGCCGCATACAGGCCCATGCCGTCCTCGAGTTCGGTAACCTGCGCGCGGAACTCGGCGCGGAAGCTGTCCAGGATCGGGTTGCAGGCCGCGCGTATCGCACGTTCGAATGCCATGGTCTCCATGGCTGCCGCTGGCCGGCCCCGCGCTTGGAGTTCGGCGGCCACCCGTTCCTTGAGCAGCGTCCACGCGAACGCTTCAGGGTTCTCCTGGGCGGTGACGTCGGACCAGATGACGGCCAGGAACACGAAGGTCTGGTCGACCAGCCGGTCGGCGGCGACCTGCTCGCCTAACTGAACGAAGGCGTACTCGAAGTAGGCCTGGTGGTAGAGCTCGTGGAAGGCCCAGAAGGCCGGGGGCATCACATCGCTGGAGTCCTGCAGTGCTCGTTCGCCCGTGTCGTCGGGAGGCTGTCCGGTCATCGGCTGCCTCCCGCGTCGTCCAGTCGCGCCGCGTCGGGGCGTACGGCCGGCTGGTGCTGGGCGATGAGGCTTTCCGCACCGAGGCGGACACCGGCGCGCAGAAGGCGCCGCATGCCGGCGCGGACGTCGGGCGCGAACGCCCTCGCCGCGGCGGCCGAGGCCAGCACGAGGCTGGCAACGTCGTCCAGTGTCACGGTGGATCCTTTGAATCTCGTGCAGCACCGGCGCCTCCCCGCGTTCTGAACTACCGGTACCTGGAGCCTCGTTGCTCCTGGACACCAGCAAACAACCCCGCCCCGCCGGTTCGTGCAGAGCACCCCACCACCACTTTTTAACGGAGAGTAGCTTTCCGTTTACAGCAAATCCGTACACTCATTCGCACCATCCCCCGCCGCAATACGCCACCCCGTTCGCCACCCCCACCACCTGCGCTGCTCCGGGGTACGCCAACATCCGCCATCATTTGCGCAAACACGCCATGGCCGCGCAATTGCACGAATGTGACCCAACTCACGGCGCCCACCTGAACCCGACACGCCCCTCATCCGTGCCGCACCCCCTTCCGTCACCCGGCGCGCGCCGCCGGCAGGAGAACCCCTCCAGCGCGTACGGCCCGCCGCGTCGCACTGCTGATGAAAGGGCCGCGCGGCTACCCACTACGTGGCCCTGGTCCGGCGGAACGTCTCGATCGCGGTCCGCACCTGCCAGGCCCGGTCCCACTCCGTGCCGTACTCGCCGTGCGGCGTACGCCAGTGGCGCACCAGCCCTTCGGCCACGGCGGCGACGTCGTCCAGGTCGGCGATGACGCGGTGGAGCGGCGTGACGGAGGCTTCGTGAGCTCATCGTCGGCGTGTGCATCGTGCCGATCAACGTCCAGAGCACCACCGAGGACCACTCGATTCAGTGACGCAGAGGCTGCTCGCGTCGCATGGCGTCGGCGAGCTGCCGGCGAGCCACAGTCAGCGCCGTGTCCAACTGGCGGGTGCCTGTGAGCACACACAGCGTGTACGAAGCGTCATCGAGCTGGCGCCTGGTCTCCGCGCTACCGCCGGACGCCAGGCGCCGCCTGAGCGTCTCGCAGCGTTCAACGAGCTCCCGCAGGAGCGAAGGGTGTGCCGTGAGCATGACGGCCGCCTCCGTCCTCGCCCGACTGGACCTGCCTCCTTCACCCTCACGGTCGCAAGTCCCGGAGCCCGCCGCACCTCGGAAGCCGAGCAGCCCGCCGGGCCACGCGTGAGGGATGCGACCGGCAGCCCGATTGTGCTTTTGTGAATCGCCTGAGGTTGGCCGGGCCCCGGGGGGCGTCCCCCAGGGCCCGTGAGCACATGCGCGGCTGCCATGGCCCTCATAGCCTGGTGGTGCTCGGGGCAGCAGCGGAGGTTCGTCATGCCCCGGAACATCTGGAGCGGTGCGATCAGCTTCGGTTTGGTCACCGTGCCGATCTCAGTCGCCAGCGCTACCGAGGACCATTCGATCAGGTTCCACCAGTACCACCTGGAGGACATGGGCCGGGTGCGGGTGCGCAAGTTCTGCGAGATCGAGGACCGCGAGGTCGACCAGGGTGAGATCGGCAAGGGCTACCAGCTGACCAAGGAGCAGGTCATCCCGATCAGCGATGAGGAGCTGCGGGATCTACCGCTGCCGACGGCGAAGGCGATCGAGATCGTCGCGTTCGTGCCGCTGGACTCCGTCGACCCTCTGAAGATCGGTGAGGGCTATTACCTGGCGCCGAGCGGGCAGGTGGCCGCGAAGCCCTACAAGCTGCTGCGCATGGCCCTGGCCCGGTCCAGCAAGGTGGCCGTCGCGAAGTACGCGTGGTCCGGCCGCGAGCGCCTCGGGCTGCTGCGGGTCCGGGACGACGTGATCGTTCTGCACGCGATGCGTTGGCCTGACGAGATCAGATCGCCCGAGGAGCTGCTGCCGCCGCCGGTCGAGCTGAGCGACGAGGAGATCGACGGCGCGCTCGCGCTCATGGACAGCATGACCCGCGAGGATCTTGAGGGTGAGGAGTTCCAGGACACCTACACGGCGGCCCTCGCGCAGATCATCGAGGCCAAGCGAGAGGACCGCGAGCTGCCGAAGCTTCAGGAGCCGGAGTCGAAGCCGGGGCAGATCGTGGACCTGATGGCCGCCCTGAACGAGTCCGTGCAGCAGGCCCGGGCCGCGCGCGGCGAGGACGCCGATGTGCACGAGCTGCCGAAGAGGACGGCGAAGAAGCAGCCGGCCAAGAAGACGACGGCGAAGAAGACCACGAAGAAGGCCGCGGCCAAGAAGACGTCCGGGCGCCGGCCGCGCAGCGCCTAGACCTCGATGCCGAGCGCGGTGTCAGGCCGGCACTTCGAGCACGCCGGTACCTGATGGCGGAGTGCCTCGATCGCCTGCGCCCGGGTCACAGTCCTCGCCCTCTTGCCCGGGTCCCAGCACTCACCCGTGTGTACGGCGACGATGTTGTTGCGGTCCAGGCCGCGCTCGATCAGCCACTCGGGGGCCGGCGGGCGCCGCGTTGCGCCGACGCGCCGCTCCGCCTCGCGGCGTTCCTCGTCGGCGATCCACCTGCGGGTGCGGGCCAGGTCGCGCTCCTGCACACGCTCCAGGAAGCGGAGCAGCGCGAGTCGCGACGACTCTGTATCGTTCACGTGTTCGATTCTATGTTCGTGGCGTCCCACAGCTCACCCCCACCCCCAGGAGCAGGCATGAAGAGCGAGGAGGCCGCCCGCAAGCTGGGCGTCGAGGCGGCCTCCCTCTCCCCTGCCCCGGCCGCGCCGCGCTTCGCCCAGACCTGGGCGCGGATGCGGCAGGAGCCGCCCTGCTCCGCCTGCGGCCGGCCGTCGCGCACCAGCAGCGTGATCCACGATCCGGACTACGGGAGCCGCTGGCTGGACCGGTGTCGGGAGTGCTTCCTCGCGACGCCGCCGACGCTGCGAGTGCCGCCGGGGCGGTTCCTCGAGGAGCTGGGCGAGGTCGCGGCCGAGGTGGGCCTGCGCGCGGTCCTCTACACCGACGAGGATGGCTGGCAGGACGAGCTGAGGGAATGACCCCGAGCGTTGTCACTCTCCCGGCCCGCCGGCGGCCGGACGCTGATGACCGGCTGGTGGGCCGAGGCCCGGCGGTCGAGCGGCAGTACAAGCCACCGGCCCGTCACCGAGGCCAACAAGCCGCCGTTCTCAGCTCAGAGACGTTGGTCGCCTGGGGGGCGGTACGGCCCGCAGCAGTTCCCACAACGGCCGCGAGCCCGACGCCCACACAGCCAGCGTCTGGCGGTCCACCACATGCAGCCGCTGCTGCCTGGCGAAGTCCACGGCCGGCGCGGTCACCCTGCCGTTGGTCACGATCACCGCGACGTCCGCCCCGTGCACTGGCCGGGCCGTCCCGTTGAGCACCTGCAGATCCGGAGTGCCCACCGCCGAACCGCGAGCGCCGTTGCGGCGGTGCTTGCACTGGATCACCCAGCGCCGCCCGAGCGGATCCGTGGCCGTCACGTCCGCGCCCAGGTCACCGCCCCCACCGACCCGCTGCGCGTCCCGGCAGCCGTCCCGGCGCATCAGGTCCCGGACCGCCTCCTCGAACTTGGCGTGATGCAGCGCGTCCAACTGTTCCAGCCCGTAGCGCAGGCCTTGCGCGCGGACGGCCTCCCAGCGGGCCTGCTGTTGCCGGTTGTAGAGCCACCCCACGCCCGCCAGCACGGCGAGCACCAGGGCGACGAGGAGCACCCCCCAGTGGGCCAGCAGCCAGTTGACCACCATCACCACCATGGTGATGACCGCGGCCGCCACCATGACGAAGCCGACCAGCTGAGCGTCGCGCTGTTGCCGGCGCTTGCTCGTGCGCCGCGGCCGCCTCCGCGCCTGCGGTCGCCGCCGCGTCACCGGTGACCCTGCGGAGACGGGAACCGGACCGGGTACGACACCGTGGGCCGCGGCTGCTGAATCTGTGGCGCCGGGGCGTTGTCGAACCGGATCGGATACTGCACCGTCGACTGCGGCCGCGGAGCCGCCCCTCCACTCCCCGCCGACGCGTTGCCGTTGCCTAACGCCACCACGGCTAACGCGAACCCGGCAAAGATCGCCATTTCCCGTCTGGCGCCCGGCGCCCACCGCGAGTGTCCCCGAACCGGCGTCCCGTCAGAGCGCACATAGTCCCGTACCCAAGGCATACAAGCCTCCCCCTCGAAGTCACATGACCAGGACCGCTCATGGTGACAGCAGGCACTGACAACCGGTCCCACCAGCACCACACACGGTGATCAAGGAAGCCTCTGACCAGTCAGAGGTTGATCGAACACCCGTGTCATTCAGGTCGTATCCTGCGGTTGAGGCGACCGGTGCCGGCCGCCCAGAACAGGACACTCTGCGATGACGACTCCCGCGCCGCCGGTCACCGAGCCCGACCCCTCCGCGCTGACCTGCCCGGGCGACCAGGTCGGACCGTGCGCCACGTGCCAGCGCAGAACCCACAAGTACGGCCGCGGCGGCTGCCCACTGTGCCAGTGGTGCATGGCCCCGGTCAGGGAGAAGTGGGGCCCGGGCGTGCGGTACATCAGCACGCGCTCCTGACGAGCACCTTCAGCGATCCGTACGGATGCCCAGGGAGCTCGGACCGAGCCCGCGACGCCTGGGCGGCCTACGCTCCAGGCCGCGCGCTGCGGGCGCCGGCGCCACGCCGTCTCGCCCTGGCGCCTGGGCGTCCACGGCAATCACCCAGGCGTCGGCGCGCCTGCGCGGTTGCGGCCACCACACGGCGAGAGCCTGCGCGGAGGCGTGCGAGGGGTCGGCGGTGACCGCCGACCCCTCGCACGGCGCTGTCGGCGCATCGAAACAGCCGACGGTCGCGGGGGCCCTCGCGGCAACGCGGCCGCCCACGACGGTGTCCCGAGGTCACATGGGGAGCCCACAGACGGAACGGGATCCTCAGTGCTTGGCACATGAGGCGACACCCAGAATCGGCAGTACCCAAGGAGGACACAACCACGATTGAGACGGAATCGGCGCAACGCCCAGAGAGCCTCGGCACCGACCTGCGGATTCCGCACGTGTGAAGGTCTGGATCCGCAGCGCCCAGTGTGAGACAGGGATGGGTCTATACCCCGGCGTAGTCCGGGACTTGGTCATGAGCACCCTGTGCGGTGCGCCAGCATCGTTGGACTGTCACTCGCACAGGCGACGGCAACCGCCCGAGCAGTGACGCCAGTTGGGGAGCCCGAACAGACACCGAACGGGAGAACACCATGTCTCACACTGCCCGCGCCGCCTGCGTGGTGCCCGGCGACCTGCCGCTGACCGCTCCGGAGGCGACCGTCGTCGTGGTCGTCCTGGTCCTGGCCGTGCTGCTCGCCCTTGCGGGGATGCCTGCCTTGTCCGTCCTGGTCCTGCTCGCCGAGACGACGGACACGGGCTTGCGCCTGATCCGCCGGGCGCGCTCCGGCAAGCAGGCCGAAGCGGCGGTCTGACGGTGGGACGGCGGGAGAACCCGATCTCCCCGTGCGACCGGGAGCTGGAGAAGCTGGCCCTCTACCTGCGGGACCACCGCGAACGGGCCGGGCTGAACTACAGGGAACTCGCCATGCGGTCCGGGTGCAGCGCCTCGACGCTGATCCGGGCCGTGTCCGGCGAGCAGACGCCGAAGCTGAAAACGGTCCGGGCCTACGCCCTGGGCTGCGGCGCTGACCCCGATGAGGCCGAGCGGCTGTGGAAGCGGGCCCGCTACCGGGCCGTCCGGGGCTGCCAGGAGCCCGTTCCACACCCACGGTACGTGCGGAACTTCGCGGAGCTGCACGCGGCGCTGGCCGACCTCTATCAGAAAGACGGCGCCCGGCCGTACCGCGATCTGGAGACAGCCAGCAACGGTGTCCTGGCCCACGCCACCGTCGGGCGGTTCCTCCGCCAAGAGGGCGGACGCCCAACCCGCCAGTTCGTCCGGGAATTCGCCATAGCCTGCGGGGCGAAGGGGATGGCGCTGCGCGAGTGGGAACAGGCATGGGACCGGGCCGAGGAACAGCGGCTGGGTGGAACGCCCGCGGTCGTCGCACGGCGCCGGGCTTCCGAGGTCGTCCTGCCGGACGGCCGCCCGGTGTACTTCCACTCGGATCCCGAGCGCACCCCCGACGGACAGGAGGTCCGGCGTATCACCTGCAGCGGGTCGGACAGCCAGACCGTCATCGCACTTTCCCGAGCGATCAGTGTGTTGTCCAACTGCCCTGTCTGCACGCCCCACAAGCGGTCATCCAGCTTGCCGCAGGCTGACGTGGAGGCTGCACTGAGTGTGCTCCGCATGCAGCGGCCGATTATCCGAGCCCGGCAAGCCGCACGACGGGCGTCTTTGATCACCGGGACCGCCGACGGCACCGGGGCAGGCACCGCGAGACCAACGAGGTCACCTTCGCGCCCGGTGGTGAAGGCCAGGTCCGGATTCGAGGACAGCCTGGCCAGCGGCCCAACCGGCCCCCGGCGTTTCTGACGGGACCGCAGTTCACGGCTGGTTGGTCCCATGGGGGCCATGGGACCAAGTCGAGACCCAAGCAGGCACTCAGGGGTCGGTACGGATGCCCCGGAAGCCCGGACCGAGCCCGCGTCGCCTGGGCGGCCTGCGCTCCAGGCCGCGCGCTGCGGGCGCCGACGCCGCGCTGTCCCGCCAGGGCGCCTGGGCGTCCACGGTGATGCCCAGGCGTCGGCGCGCCTGGGCGGTGGCAGTCGCCACCGCGGCGAGGGCTTGTGCGAGGTCCTCCCCGACGCTGCCGAGCGTGTCGGTGAGGGTATCGATCGCGTCGAGGACGTCCTCGGCGGCCGCCGTGCTCCAGCCGTCCGGGCCCGCGAGGTCCGCGAGGTGACATGCACTCTCGACCGTCTGTTCGGCTGCCTTCTCTACCCCGGGCCCAGCCTGCGCCGACAGTTCCATGACCAGACAACGACCGTTCCGCTCGAAAGGGACCGGCACTCAGCGTCACAAGGGAAGATCGCCAGCGCGTCTGTCGCACGGCGTCGTGGGCGACGTCGACTCCGATGTTCCCCGGCTGTCCGTGCAGCCGGTCAGCGACGGCGCAGTTCCTCGGACCATGCCCGGAGCGGGGCGGCGAGAGCGAGGTTGTCCCCGCGGGCCACGGTCTGGAGCAGTTGGGCGCACACGGTCGCTTCGGCGGCGAGGCCGGCTGGGCTGCCCAGCACGGGGAAGACGGCGCGGACGCGGGCGGCGGTGTCCGGCTGAAGCAGGGTGTAGGCGTAGAGAGTGGCGGCGTCGAACCCCTCCGGAGCGCGGCCCCAGCCCTCCCAGTCCAGCAGCCGCAGCGGCGACGTGAGGGATGCCCACGAACTCGGGGATCGCCCGCTCCATGTACTGCTGCCGGACGGCGACACGGTCGGTGCTGACGGCCGCCACCTTCTGCAACGTCCCGGCCAGGTCGTTCCACCAGGGGTCCGGCAGCTGGAGGTCGTACAGGAGGATCGGGTTGTCGGACAGCACCGGCTGGTCGACGCGCGACGACAGCTCCGCCCGGTAGGCGGTGCCGTCGTCGAGGGCGTCGTGGACGGCCAGGAGCGCGGGCCGGTGCCCTTCGAGGTCACCGAAGGCGTTCTGGGCATCGAGGGCGCCGTCCCACAGCTTCCCCGACGCCTTGTCCTCCGGCACGGACACCAGCCGCAACCAGGCGGGCTCTCCGGCGGCGGTGCGGGCCGGGGCACCCTGGGTGCCCCGGCCCAACCCCCGAACTCCCCGCCCGGCTCGGTCTGCACGTCCAGGGCCTTGGCGGCGCGGGCGTGGTGGGCGCGCATGCGGCGCTCGGTCTCAGGGTCAAGGGGAGGTCGCCCTCCTGCTGAGGTCAGCTCCCACGGCGCCCCGCACGAGCCTGGCCGGGCGGACGGTCACGAGCGGCTGCGGGGACACTGCTCGGTCGGGTGAACACACCAGAGAGCGGGAACTCCCCATGCCCACCGACGCGTAGTGCCTGGCATGGAGCCGATCAACGTAACGCACCTGTCGGAGCCGGGCCTAGCCGTCGTCGAGGTCGCGGCCGCCGACGACCAGACCGCACTCGCCGTCCAGGAACTGCTCGCCGGGCGATGGGCGACCGCGCCGGCGGACAGCACGACCCGGGTTCCCGGCGAGCCCGGAGTACGGCTGCGCTGCTACCTGGACGTGCGCCAGCAGCCCGACGCATAGCTCCTGGCTCACGGCACAGAACACACAGGTGCTCCAGCGCGAGGGCTGGCATGTCATCGCCATGCCGGACGCGCGCTTCTCGGGAAGAGAGTTGACCAGGCGCGCCTCGGATCACAGCCCGTCGACGTTGGCGCCCTCCCAGCTCGCACGCAGATATTCGTAGACGGCCTCTTCGGGTACACGGAAGCCACGGCCGACGCGGACGGCTGGTAGATGCCCGCTGTGGACCAGCCGGTAGACCGTCATCTTGTAGACACCCATGATGCTGGCGACTTCGCCCACCGTCAGGAAGTTGATCTCGGCCAGCGGCCTCTCCCCATCACGCCCGGGAGCATGGCTCCTGCGGCTTGGCCGGGCCGAGGTGTTGGGGCGTGCCTTGGAAGGAACTTGTGGCTGTTCCTCATCCGACGTCTCAACACTGGCTCGCTGATACAGGGCGGCCAGCCGGGCACTCGTGTCGTTCTCATCGGTCCATAGTTCAGAGACGGCAGTGGCCGTATCGTGCAGGTGACGCTCGATGCTCATCGTTCACCTCCGCTGACGTCTGCAAGAACGGTTTCCAGGGTGTCACGGCCAAGGCGGAGGAGCGTCTTCACGGTGTTCACCGACACCTCCATGACGACCGCGATTTCATCGTTGGGCAAGTCGAGCTGCCAGCGCAGCGCGATCGCTGTGCGTTGCCGGTCGGGCAGTTTACGCACTGCCTCAAGGAGGACCAGCTCCCTCTCTCGCACCCCTAGGTCGTCTGGCCCCTCACTGTGCGGCAGTTCGCTAGGGTCGGTACTCAGACCATGCCGATGCCGAGCGGCTTGGACGCGCTGCAACCTCTGGCCAGCCACTTTGAACAGCCACCCCTGCGGTTTCTGCAGGACCTTGACGCGGTGCCAGTACGTGTGAGCGGCCAGCATCGTCTCCTGAGCCGCATCGTCGATGACCGTGCGGTCGCCCTCAAGCCAGAGCAGATAGCGCCTGACCTGAGGCTCCCAGTGCACAAAGAACTGGTCGAATGAATCTGCCCGAGTCATGGGCTGCCCCCCTCCTGCCGCCCAAGTCACCGCGCCCGATTCCGAGCGCCAGCGCGTTCCCCGATAACCGTCCGCCGTCCATGCGTGACATCTTCCATGTACACCCGACGGTTCGGCAGCTTTCGCAGCAACACCGCCAGGGTGGCCCGCCGTTCACGCTCCATCCCGTTGGCGGTGCGTCCACGAGCCAGTTCGTGCAGGACATCCCACAACCCCACACGGTTCTTGCCGGGCCGCAGAATCAGAGCTAGCAGCATGATCACGGCTGAACCACCCACCGCGTTCAAAACCTCCGCACCCACCAGCACTCCTTATGACCGGCCAGGCCCCAGCGTCCTGACTCTGCCCACTACAGGCGGCGGGAGACAGAAAGGGGTGAAGGCTGCAGTGAAAATTGGGTTGTGGCGGTGGTCACATCATGTGCTGGGGAGGCAAAGCTGGGCGCGGCCTAGTGGACGTCGCGACCGGACGACGCGACCGCCTCGCAGTCTGTGAGCGGCTCACCGCACGGGGCTGCGCCGTCGCGCCGTCGCGCCGGTGGGCCGCACAACCCGAAACCCGTCGAACCCGGTGTGCAGCTGCACTGCTCCCTGGAGCAGGGTCAGCAAGCCTGAGTGAGGTATCGGGAGAGTCACGGCGAAAGTCGTCGAGCGGACCGGCTCCTCTGGCAGGAGCGTGGTCAGGTGGCTCGGGGTCATGCAGCATGCGCCTCGAGGGTGAAAATCGGAGCAGCCGTACGGTCGCCGCCGCTTCAGCCTAGTAATGTTCGGCCACATGAGCATCCCTAGCCCGAGGGGGGAGCGAGAGAAACTAATCACTTCCCTCACCCCCGAGTTGCGCAGACATCTGAAGATCCGCGCTTTCGAGCACGGAATGGACATCCAGGACGCGACTGAGCACGCCATCAAGGCCTGGTACGAAGCTGACGGTCTTCCTGAGGTGAAGACCGACGGCGCGAAGACCTGGGGGACCTTCCTCCCAGTCGGCGAACCGGACAAGTTCAAGGGGGTGTGCTCAGAGCGCGGTGTCACCTACGTGCAGGGACTCGCGCAAGCTCTCACCCTGTGGCTCAGTAACCACCCCTCGCCCACTGCGCCCTTGGTGTCGCAGCCGGTCGTGCGGGTCATAGTGGCCAACCAGAAGGGCGGCGTAGGCAAGACCTTCATCTCTTCTGGCATCGCCCAGGCACTCGCGGAGGCCGGCCACCGCGTGCTGATCGTCGACTACGACCCTCAAGGGCATCTCACCGCGGAACTCGGCTTCGAGGACCTCATGTACGAGGACGACGTCGAGACGCTGATGATGCACATGGACGGCACAGCCAAGGGCGACATCCACGACCTGCTGGTGGCGCTGGATGGCGAGCGGTTCGGGGATCGACTGCACCTCCTCCCCGCATCCGACGACGCTTTCCTGCGCGACGTCGCTCTGTCCAAGGTGAGCTTCAGCGAGGCCGCTCTCGAGCGGGCCTTGGAGCCGCTGGAGGCGGACTACGACGTGATCATCATCGACGGGCCGCCCAGCCTGGGACTGAACATGGACACCGCGCTGTACTACGTCCGCCGGCGCGATGGGGAGCTCGCCGACCGATCCGGCGTCATCACACCGGTCTGGGCGAACAAGGCCTCCCACAGGGCGTTCCGTCTTCTGAAGAACCAGAAGGACGACCTGTGCAATAAGGGCCGGATCCAGGTCGACTACCTCGGCCTGATCATCAACGCGTACGACAGTCGCCGCGGCAAGCTCGTGAAGCAGAACAAGGAAGAGTGGGAGAAGAGCAGTTCCCCGCCGGTCCTGGCCGTGATCGGTGACTTGAAGGAAGGCCGGGAAGCAGCAGACGGTGAGATCCCGCTGCTGGAGTACGCCCCCGACAGTGAACACGCGCAGGTGATGCGCGAGCTGGCGAAGGAGCTTGCCGTATGACGCCCCCTCAGCAGCGGGTCACCCGCGGTTTCAACATGGGCGAGGAAGAAGAAGCCGGCGAGCGTAAGGCGCCACGTCGGGTCCGGACCCGCCAGCAGATCATGAACGGCGAGGGCAAGCGGCCTCCCGCCAAGGTGGAACTCAGGCTGCTGGCCGGCAACCCGTTCAACCCGCGGGATGAACTTACCGAAATCGAGGAGACGGCCGACTCGCTGCGCGCCAAGGGGCAGATCCAACCCCTCACGGTGGTACGGCGTGCGGCGTTCCTAGGCGCGTATCCCGGCCAGGAGGGCCAGCTCAGCCAGGAAGCCGAGTACGTCGTCGTCGATGGTAACCGGCGCCTGGCGGCTGCTCAGCTCGCAGGTCTTGCCGAGCTGCGGATCGACGTCAACGATGATCTCGCCGCTTCTGCAGCGGACGTCGTGGAGTCTGCACTGATCGCCAACATCCATCGGGTGGACGTCCCGCCCATGGACCAGGCGAAGGCGATCCGAAACCTTGTGCAGGTGCACGGGTCGCAGGGGGAGGTTGCCCGGCGGCTGGGGAAGACGCCTGCCTGGGTGTCGCAGCGTCTGGCACTGCTGGAACTCACTCCCGAACTGCAGGAGCAGGTGGAGACAGGTGAGTTGAAGGTGGAGTCGGCTCGCCGGATCGGCCGTCTCCCCAAGGAGCGGCAGGTGGGCGAGGCGAAGAAGGCCGTCGCGGCCGCCAAGGCCCCACGTCAGCGGCGCAAACCCGCCGTGGAAGAGGCGAGCAGCGCCTCCACCGTTAACGGCGTTAATACCCCCTCGGGCGTTCCGGCGACGGATGACGCTGAGGTGCCGACCATTAACGCCGTTAACACCTCAGAGGCCCAAGCGGCCGAGGAGACGCCGCAGAGCGAGACCGAGCAGCCTCGTCGGCTGCCATACGACGACGCCTTCTTCGTGGTCAACCACCTGCACCGGAAGATGGAGCCCGGGGTGTTCGTTGAGGGTGCCCGGGTATGGCTGAGGATCCTGCGTGAGGAGCATCCCGAGGCCTACGCCGCCCTGCTGGGAGAACTGAGCCAGCAGGAACAGCCAGCCTGACGAGCAAGAGGCTGGAACGCAAAAAGGCCCTGCCGTCACCCGGTTCACGCCGGATGAGGGCAGGGCCTCTGTTCAGCAGTTGCTCAGTTCCCCGCAGGTGCACTTCGGATCGTAGATGGTGCCGCGCCCAGTGTGGCCGGAGCCGCCGCACTGGGTGCAGGAGCCGTCCGCGCCCGGGTCCAGGCTCCAGGAGTGCCCGCACACCTTGCAGCGGGCGCAGTCCGCGGAGTCGTCGGTACCGGGGATCGGCAGGCCGAACTGCTCGGCTCCGGGGGTTTTGCAGGCCGGGCAGGTGATGATGACGGCCAGCGCGTCCCGGCAGCCGGAGCAGGTCACGGCCTGGAAGTTTCCGTCGTGCACCAGGCGCTCGATGGTGGGCATCGGGTAGACGACGCAGGCCAGGGTGAAGTGGTTGCGGTCGCCCGCGTACCGGGCCGCATGAGTGGTGCCGTCCGGCTCGATGGCGCGGCGCTGGTGGTTCTCGTACGTCGGCTTCATCTCGGTTCTCCCGGTCTGGTCAGGCGTGGTCATCGTCGTCGCTCTTTTTCTTCTTGGGGCGAGAGTCTGAGGCGAACCGGCCCAAGCGGGCCTCTGTGGGGTGCGCGGCGATCCAGGCTTCGGCGCAGGTCTTGTGCACGGGCTCGTCTGCGTGGGAACGCAGAGGTGTGGGGGCGCCGCACAGGGTGCAGGGGGCGTCCCGGCCGTAGTGCCGACTGTCGCGCCAGTCGAGGAGACTGCCCGGCTCGGGGACGGGGCCCGGCTCCCAGTCGGCGGACCGTCGGCGTGCGGGCGTCCTGGGCCGTCGTACGGTCCGGGTGTTCATGCGGCGGGGAGGTGGGCCCCAGGCCGTCCGGCACGGCGGCCGTTGACGGTGGTGGTGTAGGCGTCGGCGAGGGTGGCCCGGTAGGGGAACTCCGCCTCGCCGGTCTTGACCTTGTACATGGCGGCGTCGGCGGCGCGCAGGATGCGGTCGGTGTCCTCGCCGGGCAGGTCGGCGGCGCGGGCGATGCCCAGGGACACGGTCATCTTCAGGGTGCGGCCGTCGTGGGTGAGGGGCTGGTGCAGCTGCTCGCGCAGGGCGGTGATGTCGGCGAGTGCAGATCGGGCGGGTAGCACGGCCGCGACGGCGAACTCGTCGCCGCCGAGCCGGGCGGCCAAGGCCTGGCGTCGCGTGGTCCAGGCGGCGAGGCGGCGGCCGGTGATGGCAATGACGGCGTCGCCGGTGGCGTGGCCGTAGGTGTCGTTGATGGCCTTGAAGCCGTTGCCGTCCAGCAGCATCACGTACACGCGGTCGCGGCGGCCAGTGCGCAGCAGCCGGTCGCCGTGGGCTATGAGGTCGGCGCGGCCGGGCAGGCCGGAGAGCGGATCACGTCGGGCGGCGTGCAGCTGTCGGCGCACCCGGACGTCGTCGGCGAGGACGGCCAAGGCGAGGGGCACGGCGGCCGCGGTGATGACGAGGGTGCGTGACGGCTGCCGTAAGACGGCGGTTGCAGGCATGATGGGATCTCCGTTCTCGCCCGTCAGGGCGGAATGAGGGAGGCGCACCCCAGGGCTTGCCGGCATCGGGGGTGCGCCTCTTGCCGTGCGTGGTGACCTGCGCCGGAATGCCGGGCAGAGAGGCATGCTGGAAGGTGCTGGCGCCATGTGACGGTGGCGGCCAGTGCTCGGGGCGGTCGTCTTGCGCCTAGCCGATGCTGCGACCGTCCCGGGGCCTACTGGAGCGGGATGCTGATCGCGGCCAGGGCGAGGAAGGCCAGCGCCGCGAGGGTGCAGTCGATCGCGCGGCGCAGCTGGGTGAACTTCGCGACGGCGATGCAGGAAAGGGCGCGGATGCGGGCGGCGCGGGTGTCGCTGGTCATGCAGGCGCGGATCTCGGTCTCATCCAGGCGTGCCCAGTAGGGGAAGGACGCGCGGTCGTGGCCGCCGAGGCGGGGCCGGACGACCAGGAGCAGCAGCACGGCGGCGGTGCCCAGGGCGGTGATGCCGAGGGCGCCAGCCACCTTGGTGAGGGTGGGCAGGTCGTGGTCGGCGAGCGTGGACAGTCCGGCGAGGGCGGCGCCGTTGAAGGCCAGCAGCATGGAGGCCTTGCCGTCGGTGCGGCCGATCTCGCCTGCGACCGCGGCGCAGGCGGCGTCCAGGTTCTTGTCCGTGGTCGGGGTGGTCTGGCCCGTGGTGGGCGGCGTGGTCGGTGCCGACATACGGAGAGAGGTCCTTTCGCGGTCAGGCCGCCAGGGCGTGGTCAGGCGGGGCGACGTAGGAGGAGGGGTCGGCCGGGGTGCCGTCGTGGCACTCCAGGCAGGAGCCGAGGGTGCGCAAGGGAAGGCAGTGGTGGTAACGGCGTCGGCACAAGGGACACGTGGTTCGCGCGGCCATGGCCTTGTCGAGGGCGGCCTCCTTGGCGAGCGTCATCGGCCGTACGGGCAGGGCGAGGTCGATGCGGTACAGGTACGCGGGCCGAGTGCAGCCGCGGTGCGGGCGGGTCGCGCAGGCCTTGCAGCGCAGGATCGCGACGGGCTCTTGCCCGCCGGGGCGCAGCTGCTGGGCGCGCAGCTGGTGGCGCGTGGCCAGCCCCTCCGGGGCGGTGCGCCAGTCGTACTGAGGTAAGCCCTGCGGATCCACTGGCTGTGCGCGTGCGGTCACCGCCCCTCCCCCGGGCAGGGGCGGTAGGGGTAGCGAGGGCCAGGGCGGTGCGGGCGCGGCCGGCCAGTACGGCGGCGCGGGCGGCGAGTGAGCACGGGCATCTCCTTCACGCTGCGGGGTGACTGGACAGCACAGCGCCCCGCCGACGTCGAACGTCGATCGGCGGGGCGCGGCTTGGACAGGAGCTGTTTTGAGGGGAGGCCGGACGGCCTGTCCGGTCCTCGCATCCCGCGCCGGAGCGGGGGTACGAGGGCCAGGCAGAGCGGCCGGAGTGGTCTGAACGCGCGGAGGGTCAGCACCCCTCAAGGGGCGCTGACCCTCCGCAGCGGCCGGGAACGGGTGTCAGAGATCGGACGGGAGTTTCTCGCCGGTCTCTGCGTCGTACGCGACCCCGGTGGGTGAAAGACGCACGGTCCGGGAGTCGGCCCGGGCGCCTTCCTTCCAGGTCTTTCCCCCCACCGCGACCCGGACCGTCACGTCGGCGAGGGGATCCGTCACCGGCAAGGCGACCTCAGGAGCCTTGGCGACCCAGCGGTCGTCCCCACGAGTGGTGTAGGCGCTTTTCCCGGAGGCATCGATCCGCAGGTACTTCGCGTTGCGGTCGAAGTATGAGCGCAGGTCCACGATGACGCTGTCCCTATCGCTGCTCCAGTGCGCCACCACATACGCTTTGACGCCGTCCATGCGAATCGCCGCCCCGGAGCGCCCCTTGAACGCTTCGGCCTTCTCCTGCCGCTCTTGCCGTTCCTGGTTGTTCGCGGCGTTCTGGTACACCGCGGCGATGGTGATGGACAGGGCGGCGATCGCAGCGACGTAGGGCCAGCGCCGGCGCTTCGGCGCGGGCGCTGCGTCGTCGACGGGCAGGTCGGCGGGCGGCACGGGGGTGGATGGTCCGGGCCCGCGGTGCCACTGCGGTGCTGTGCGGTCGTCGGTCTGCTGGATCCAGTCGCCTTTCCCCATGCGGGCGACGGTAGCGCGCAGTTGGGTCGCCTGGTCAGTGCTTCCGCTCAGTTCAGCCACCTGTGCCCGGGTCTCCAGCCAGGCAAGGGCCTGGGCGGAGTAGAGGCCGTGGTTCTGGATGTCCTCCCGCTCGTGGAGGGCGGCCAGCTGAGCGGCTTCGTCGCACCGGCCGTCCAGCGCGGCCTGGAGGACGGTCTCGTGCCGGGCGAGAATGCCGTCCCTGGTATCCACGACGTTAGGCGGCAGCTCCCAGTCCCAGTCGTCCTCGCCAGCGGCGCCTTCGGTGGCCTGTTCAACTGGCGCCGGCAGGTCCTCAATTTGGGCTTCATCGCTGCCCTCGCCGGATTCCGTCACCATCGCGGCAGGTTCCTGTTCGACGGCCAGGGCCTGCTGTGCCTTGCGGCGGCGCGACGAGGTGTCCGTGAGGGCGAGTTCCTCGTCGCTGAGGACGGTCTGGATGATGTCGACGTAGTCGGGGCCGACCTTCCACACGGCCTGTCCGGGGTCCAGTGTCGGGATCTGCTCGACCGCCCAGGTGGGCAGCCCGAGCAGCGCGCCGACGGCTGCCGCTTCTTCTGGTCCCAGGCGGCCGACGTGGGCGATCTCGCATAGCCGCGCCAGGTCCTGCGCCTTGCCCTCGCCCAGGTCGGACAGCGTGTGCATCACGACGTCCAGGGACAGCCCCGCCTTCCGGCTGTTCTTCAGCTGCCGCTGGATCAGCTCGCTCGTGGCCGGGGACAGCAGGATCTGCCACGCTTCCTCGAGCACCAGGTGCCGGTGCACAGCGGTCGACTGGGGCAGCCACACGTGTTCCGCCCAGCACGACACGGCGGCCATCAGGGACGGAATCGCGGGGGAGTTGCGGTCCAGGCCGGTGAAGTCGAAGCTCAGGATCGGCAGGTCCGTCTCCGGCAGGCTCGCGTCCTGCCCGTCGAAAATTCCCCGCAGCGAGCCCTCGGTGTAGCGGGACAGGGCGATCGCTGCGCCCTCGCCCCACTCGGTGAGCCTCGCGGCCGGCCACCGGCCGTCCTCGGGCCGGACCAGGGCGTCGACCAGCCCGTTCAGCGAGGTCGCCTTCGGGTGGGTCAGGGCGTGCTGCAAAGCGTGGGCGGCCTGGGGCGTGAGCGCTCCGGGCTCGACAGCGGCGATCAGTGACCGGATCAGCTGCTCGCGGACCTCCGGCGGGAACAGGGAGCTGCACGGGTTGAGGGTGAAGGCGCCGGCCTCGATGACCCGGCCGCCCAGGGACCGCACGAGCGGGGCCCACTCTCCCGCGTTGTCCTCCCCGAAGGAGTCGATGACGACGGCCTGGTGCTCGTTCTGGAGGATGTCGCGGCGGATCCGTGCCTTCGCCGTGGTGCTCTTGCCGCTGCCCAGGCCGCCCAGGGCGAGGCTGTTCGTCGACGGGAGCACCGCGGCGTCAGTCAGGACGGGGGAGAGGTGGAAGGGCCTCCCGTCCAGCAGGGACCGTCCGATCGGGATACCGGGGAAGGCCGTGCTGGAGGCGACCAGCGGCGCCGTGATCGCGGCGTGGGTTGAGGGCAGGCGAATCATCAGAGGATCACCCCTTTCCGGGTGGCGGCTCCGTGGGGTGTGGTCATCACGTGAGCGCGGTGCTGCTGGCCAGCGAGCCAGTCGAGATGAATGCGGTGCCGGTCGGCGGCGAGGGATGCCTGCCAGCGGGCGTCCGTGACGGCCTCGGGGCTGTCGCCCCACACAGTGAGGTAGGCGTCGATGTCCACGAGGGTGGCGCCCTGGACCAGGGCGCCGTGCGTGGTGCCGCTGGCGATCTCGTGGGCGTCCTGCTTGACCTTGTCGGTGGTGAAGGCCTCCGCCGCAGCCCGCTGCCACTTCGCCGACCGGCGGGACTGGCCCGCCGGCAGCGGCCGGTACAGCACCGCGAGGGAGCGGTCGGCCTCATGACCGAGCAGGAGCTTGGGCATGAGGCCGCCGTCAGTCTCGTCGGGCCAGGAAGTGATCCGTGCGGTGGCCGCGTAGCGGCCGTCGTCCAGAGCGACCCACCCGGGGCCCCGGTCGGTCACAGCCGAAACGGGTTCCGGTGTGACGGGGGTCAGAGCACCGAGGGAGGCGAACTCGCTTGCCAGGGTGTCGATGACCCGGGCGGGCTGGCCGACCAGCCCCTTGGGCACGTGGACGGAGAGGGTCTGGGTGTGGGCGGTGTAGTCGCCAGTGGTGGCCTGGTGGGTGACGTGGACCTGGATACCGGCGGTGCGGGCCTGGCCGCCGGCGAACGCGAGCGCGCGGGAGAAGGCGGCGTGGAAGGCGGCCCGGCGCTGCGGGTCCTGCATCGTGCCGTGCTCCGGATACAGCGCCCAAGTCGAGGTCGCTCCGGGCGCAGTGACCACTGAGTCCGGCACGGTGCGCTCGCGCAGGTGCCGGTAGCCGACCGTCGCCCACCGGGCGAGCGAGCGCGGCCCGGGCGCGAGGTTGAGCAGCGCTGCGGCCGCGCCCACCGCTCCGAAGGTCCACACGGGCGGCGAGGTGATCATCGCCGACATGAGGACGGCGCCCCCGACCCCGGCGTTCGCTTTCGTCAGCAGGGTTTCCATGGGGCTGAGCCCGCGCTGAAGAGCGGGGATGCGATAGCCGGGGGTCAGGGAGTACACGGCGTTTCCTCCTTAGGGGTTGGGGTTGTTCGGCCGGGTGGGCGCTGGCCGGGGGTTCCGCGCGGGAGCGCGTGCAGGTGTCGGGGGCTGGACCGTGGCGCGCGCCTGTTGGCGCGCCTGGCGGATCTGCGCGTTGCGGGTCGCGCGGTCGGTCTCATCCCGCGTGGCCTTGGCGACGGCGGACTCGGTGGTCAGCCGCCCCGGCCGCTGATGCGGCTTGAGCCCGTAGGCCGCGAACAACACCCCGCGGTCCTTGGACATGGCCCGGCCCGGGGCGTCCACCGTGCGCGGCATGCGCGGGGCGTTCTCCTGCTCGTAGACGGTCGGCGCGCCCACCCTGACGGCGGCCCGGGCCAAGGGGACCTCCGTGTGACGCTCGACCAGAGCTCGGGCGGCGCCGGCCACCTTGGGCCCGAAGTAGGGCACGCCGTGGAAGATCATCCGCAGCATCAACGCGTCCGCGGCGACCAGCAGGACGGTGTCCACCACGAGCGCGCCCTTGGCGAACTCGACGAACGGAGAGACCAGCAGCAGCGCGAACGGGGCAAACATCAGCCCCAGCAGCCGCTGCGCCCAGGCCTTGACCGCCGTCATGTCCCCGCCACGTGCCAGCGACGCGAGCACCAGGGGTGCCAGGCACACGAACGCGAGGATGCCGAGCTGGCGCGTCATGAACACCAGCGCCGCGAAGGCCAGAGCAACGACCAGCGCGGAGATGATCAGCAGGAGCGCCAGAGGGTTTCCCGAGTCCGTTCCATGCTCCAGGTCGTCGCGGATCGCACCGAACAGGGTGCCTTCGTTGCTGTCGAACGCGGCCGTGAACGCGGCGCTCACGGCCTTGTTCAGCAGCATCACGGCCCCCGGGACCGACGCCATGCCGGCGACAGCCACGAGGGCCCATCCGGTGGATGCACCCATCTGCTTCAGGCGCGGTGCGCCCTGCCATGCGGTCAGGGCGCACACGACGACGACGCACACGAAGATGGCGACCGCGAGGTGCTGACCGAGCCACAGGAACGGTGCATACAGCGCGCTGTCAGCCTTCTCCGGCGCCCACGCATCGTTCGGCGCGATCAGCCCATTGATCTTTTTGATCAGGAGATCGGCGAGGTCCTTGACGTGGTCGGAGGCGCCGTCGGTGATTCCACCGCCGGCGCCTCCACCACCGCCGCCTCCTTGACCGCCGCTGTCCCGTTCGCAGTAGTCCCGTGCTGGCGGTGCCAGCAGGCGGCAGTTGTTCTTCTCCGCCACGATCAGCCCTTGGCTTCGGTGACGGTGGAGAAGAGTTCGCCGCCGTACAGCGCCAGGACCACGGCGACGAACAGGGTGCCGATGGCCATCGAGCCCTTGCGCAGGGCGCCCTTGGGGTCGCTGGACAGCTGCAGCAGCATGCGGACGGCGATCACGGCGATGACGGCGGCGATGCCCTTGGTGACCAGGCCGCCGCCGGTGAGGCCGATGGTGTCGAAGAAGTCCTTGAAGCCGCCGGACATGTCAACGGGCTTGGCCAGGATGAAGTTGCGCATGTGTCAGATCTCCTTGTTGTTGAGGGAAACGGGTCGTGCGAAGCCGAACAGGTCGCTCATCGAGTCGAGCGGGGAGAAGCGGACCTGGGTTCCGGGCCGGGGGGCGTCGAGCATGTAGCCGCCGCCGACGTAGATTCCGACGTGGTGAATTCCGGAGGCGCTGGCGCCGTAGAAGACGAGATCTCCAGGTTTCGCCTGGTCGTGTTTGATGGGTTCCGAGGCGGCGTATTGCTGCGCTGCCGTGCGAGGCAGGGCGATACCCGCCTTTGCGTAGGCGTACAGCGTGAGACCGGAGCAGTCGAATCCGGTGATGGATGCACCGGAGCGTCCCTTCGGGGAACAGCAGGTTCCCTTGCTGGGGCCGTTCGCGTTGCCTCCGCCCCACGAATACGGCTTGCCGAGCATTTTCTGCGCGGCATTGAGGGCGGTCACGCCCTGATCCGCCGTCGCCGGTGCCCCGCCGCCGGAGTTTTTGTTGGCGAGGGAGGTGATAGCGCGGACGTAGCCTTGAGTTTCCTTGTACGGCGGGATGCCGCCGTATTTGCGAACGGCGCCGCTGCCCGCGTTGTAGGCGGCCAGCATGTTGCTCTGCTTGTTACCGGGAACGTCTTTCACGTCCTCGGCGATGGTGCAGAGATATTTGGCCGATGAGGGGATCGCGTCCTCGGGATCCCACACGTCGCGCTTTCCGTCCCCGTTGCCGTCGATGCCGTGGGTTTCCCATGTGGACGGCATGAACTGGGCGATTCCCTGCGCGCCGACCGGGGACGAGGCTTTCGGATTGAATCCCGATTCCTGCGTCAGAAGTGCGGCGAGCAGATTCGGGCTGACCTCGGGGCAGGTGTTTCCCGCGTCTTCGATCATGCTCTGGTACTGGGCCGGGACGGCCAGGCTGAGCGCCGTTCCGGCGGTGCTGTCGCCGGCGCCCTGCACGAGCGCGGCCGCGGCCACGGCCGCGGTGGCGCCTATGCCGACGACGGCCGCTGTGGAGGCTCTCAAGAGCGTCTCCCCTCCTTTCTCATGGTTCTAGGGGTTTTCGCAGGTCAGGTCCGCCATGGCGGACCGCCAGGGCACCGCCAGGAGACGGTGCCGGACCGCCAAGGGACCGCCATGGGAACCGCCGGGATGGCGGTGCCGTGGCGGTGTGCGGCGGCGTGGTGGCGGTGCGCTGACGGTGCCCGTGGCGGTCAGGTGCCGGACTGCGCGAAGGCGATCAGGCCGTCCAGCCGGTAGCCACGGCCCTGCGAGTTCTTTTCGGCGGGAGGACCCCCCAGAAGCTTTTTGAGCTTCTTTCCGCGCTCTACCGGATCGTCTTCCAGGATTCCGAGAGCGGGCGCCATGTCGGATGTGGTCATGAAGTCCACTCCCTTGCTTCGCATCAGGTCGATGGCTTGCCTGAGCGGAGTTTCTTCCGGCAGCGCTTTCACTCGCTTGGCGAGTTTTTCGTCCACCACATCCCAGATGAACTTGTCATCGAAGTTGAAGCCCCGGATGAGGGCGGATCGCCCGTTGACGAAGAGGACCGCCTGACCCTTGATATCCGGGTCCAGGAGCATCGGACTGATCGGTGCCACCGTTTCGAAATAGGTGTCACCGAGAGCAACCTTGGCGGTTCCCGCCGATGCCACGTACAGGCACATCCGGTAAAGGAACTGGTCCCTTACCTCAACGGGAATGGCATTCATGGACGGGCGCTGCGTCATGAGCACCGTGGAGATCCCGGATTCCAGGGACTTGGAAACCAGCTGCCGCGTGTCCTTGGCGATCTCCTTGGCCTGGTCCTTTTCCTCGCTCGTGGCGCCCGAGGCGAAGAAATCGGCCGCCTCGTCCACGATGAAAATGACCGGCTTGAACTTCGGCACGGGCTGACGGTTACGAATGGCTTCCGTAATCTCCGCGTACCGGCTGTCCGAGCGTGCATTGAGTTCCTGCACCATGTCCCAGAACACGGCCGGATCGTCGGACGACTCGTAGCGGGTGGCGATCGGCTCGAAACGGGTCAGCCCGCAGAATTTGCCGTCGAGCAGATACAGCTCGAATTCGCCGTACGCGATCAACAGGCAGGTGATGAGCCCGTTGACCAGCGTGGTCTTGCCCATCTGCGTCATGCCCGCGACCAGCAGCGACGCCTTGTCGAACGTGGGCACGCCGACGAGCTGGCCGGTCACGTCGTGACCGAGCGGGACCCCGGCGAAGGCCTCGATCTCCTGCCGGGTCGGGGCCGGGAACGGGCGGGTGAACGGGGGCTCGTGCAGCTTGAGCAGCTTCACCCGGCGCTCGCTGTCGCGGCTGCGCTCCAGGGTCAGGTGCAGGCGCGTCACGCCGAACATGCCCGCCAGGTTGCCCAGCCGCTTCTCGACGTCCTCGTACGTCCGGCCCTTGGGGACCAGGAAGTCGTATACCTCGCCACTTTGCACCTGAGAGATCGTGACCTCACTGGCCCGGATCACCTGCTCACTGCCGATGACGCCGGCCGTGCGCAGGGCCGCGGTGAGCTCCGGATGCGCCGGGACGTCCTCAGCATCCGTCTGCTCCCCGTCCAGGGAAGCCACGGGCACGTCGTCCTGCTTCAGGGCGACGAGAGCGCTGCGCCCACCGGCTGAAGGCCTCGCGGTGCCCGACAGCAGCTGTTTGCCCCCGGTACGAAGCCGCCAGACACCGTACCCGAGGGCGACCACCGCCCCGGCGGTGAGCAGCACGGTGGCCGGCCAGGACAGTCCGAGCTTGTCCTTGATGGCCGCGAGGACACCGAATGCGATGGCGAGGACACCGATCGCGCCTGCCGCCTGTCCCGCCATGTCGTCGCTGGCCTGCTGTTTCTTCTTTGCCACACCCCTCTCCTTCACGATGATCATGAGCGGGTCGGCGGAACATATAGCCGCACGCGCTTTCGATTTCCAGGGGGTTTTGTCCAGTGCTCGCCGGGTCTGCTTCCTGGGTCTGCGAACCAGGGGGTTCGCTCGCCGGGTCACTCGCCGGGTCTGCGCTGGTCGACTGCGGTTTCGCTTCCGGCAGTCGCAGCAAGGGCCAGACCGCAGTTGCGGGCTGGCCCTCACTGGTGGTGCCGGACATAGCAGGGCGTTCACCCTGTCTCCGTGGATGCGTCGGTCAGGCGTCTGCTTCCGCGTCCTCGTCTTCGTCGGCCGTGTCGGTCTCCTCGGCCGTGTCGGTCTCCTCGTGCGACAGCAGTGCGCCCCAGGCGCGGCGCACTCGCTTCTCGCTGCCGACGAAACCGGCGTCGCGGAAGGCGGCGCCGGCCTGGCGGTAGGACGCCGGCGGGTCGTCGCGGTAGCGCAGGTGCCGCAGCACGACGTCGAGCTGCTGGTCGGTCAGCTGCTCGCCGGGCTGTGGGGTCGGCACGCCCGCGACGGCCGCGAGGTCGGCGAGCGTGACGGCGTCACGGTCGGCGTCACGCCCGGTGTGACGCTTGCCGTCACGGTCGCCCGTGAAATCGCCCTGACCTGCGTGACGGCGGTCAGTGCCCGTGCCGGAGGCGTCACGCCCGTCGGTCAGGGCCAGCGGATTCGACCCGGAGGCGTCACGGCCGACCGTGACGGGCAGGGCGGGCGCGGTCGGTGTCCACGTCTCCAGCTGCTCCAGCTGCGGCAGGGCGATCGCCGCGACCGAGGGCGGCAGAGCCTTGTCCTGGATGGTCTTGGCGGTGGCCTCGGCCGTCTCGTGCAGCTCCTCGGTCATCTTCTTCTGCGCTTCCAGCACGGCCTTGCGGTAGTCCGTCTCGGCCTCGGTGACGCGCTTTTGGAGTTCCTTGGCCACGTCCAGGAGCTCGATGCGGTGGGCGGCCTCGGCCTCCATCGCCTCCAGCTGGTCCGCGACCTTCTGCCGCTTCTCAGCGATCGTCTGGAGAGTCTCGGCCGACGTCTTGCGACCGAGCGACGGCAGGGCGAGCCACCAGGCGCCCTTGGTCGCGACGATGGCGATCGGAGTGAGGACGACGGCCAGGTCGAAGCCGTCGGTCCGGGACATGACCAGCTCGGCCGTGGGGATGGCCGCGTTGACGAAGGTCAGCGCCAGACCGGCGTACTGGACGCGGCGAGCGCGTGCCCGGTTGTTGCCAGCCAGCACTTCCGTGGCCTGGAACACGACCCACAAGGCGTCCAGGGCGCCCACGGTCGGCACGGCCCAGCCGCCGAACCGGGGCTCCAGGATGTCGTAGGACACGGCCACCGACAGGATGGCCACGCCCAGGGTGATGATCCCCAGGATGCTCAGCACCATCCCGCGCGGGGATGGCCGCCAGTTCTTCCTCTTGGTCTCGCTCACTGATGAGCTCCTTCCATTGCTCGGGGTCAGCCGGCGCCCATGCCGGACAGGCGGGCGACCTTGCTGACGTGGGCTTCCAGCTGCTCGATGAGGCGGTCCACCGTTTCCTTTGAGCGGGGTGGCTCAGCGGGGGCGCTCGCGCTGGAGGTAGGCGTCCTGGAGCCGCTCGAACGACTCCCACAGCCGCGCCCCCTCGGGACAGCGGGCGCGGTCGGTGCAGGTCGCGCAGCCTTCGGCGTGCGTTTTGTGAGTGCGGTGCGCTGCTTGGTAGCGCTGGTACAAGTCGTCAGGCACGTGGGAGTCTTTCGTGGTGCTGGCGGGACGGATGGAGATCGGTGACTCGGTGTCCGGACTCCCAGGCGGCTGCGGCGGCCATGGCGGCGGCCGCGAGCAGCACGCGCACCAACGGGTGGAGGGAGCCGACCGCGGCAGCGGCCCTGGCGGCGCGCTGCTGTGCCGCCAGGGCCGCCTGTATGAGGTGCGGCATCACAGCCCGAGGGCTTGGCAGGCGTCGCACGTCCAGGCCGTGGCCGGGGCGGGCTGCGCGGCGGTGACGCCGAACCATCCGCCGCACTTCGAGCACTGCTGGCCGCTGCCCATCGCGGCCGGCGCGGGCGCGGCCGAGGCGGGCGGGCAGTTGCTCGGGTCGCACGACCAGCGCCCGCACAGCGGACACGCGCCGTCGGCCATCACCGGCCGGTACAGAGTCAGCACCGGCTGCCGTTCGTAGCCGGGCACCATCTCCTGCACCGTGCGCCGCGCCCGCCGACCGTCGGCAATACGGGTGTCGGCGTGGCGCACCATGTGCGTCAGCAGCTCCCCGAGTTGGCGGTCCGCGTGCGTCGCGTCCAGGTCTGTTAACCGTGTGCGGGGGCGTGTCATGATCGTCGTGGTCAACGGGACCTCCCGTGTCCTTTGACCAGACAGCCCCGGAGCTCTCACCTTCCGGGGCTGTCGCCGTGTGGCTGGCCGGACGGCCAGCCACGGCCCGTCTCCCACCCCGACAACGGAGTGGAAGAGGGACCGTGGCGGATCGTCAGGCGGCCGGCGCGAACGCGGGCGCGGCCGTCTTGGCCGGGCGGATCAGGTAGTCCGATGTCGTCCACACCGAGCCGACCGCGAAGGGCTGGCCGTCGGGGCGCAGGGTGTCGCGGACGATGACCGCCCACCGCGCGCTGTCGCGGCGCAGCAGCTTCGCGGCCTCGCGCGGGTCGGTGATGAGCGCCAGGACCTCGAACCGGCCGTCGACGTTCTGGTAGATGGCGCCGGGGCGGCGGGGACCGATCTCCTGTTCGGTGCTGGGCAGGGCGACGGTGACGGGCATCATGCTGCGGCTCCGGTCAGGCAGGGCGGGGTGGTCGGTGTCGTCGTGCCGCGAGGTGTGCTGCGGGTGCGGCCGGCCGCCACCGGTCTGGGGCTGACGGCCGTCCCGCTCATGGGGCGTGGGACGCACCGGAAGCGGTGGCCTGGTGTCCCCCAGGACGGGGACTGTCATGCTGAACATCCGTGGGTCGTCCTCTCGCGAAGGGTGACCTGCGACAAGAACCCCCAGGGATTGCGCCCCTGGGGGTTCGTCGCGTGAGTGCGTCCTGCGCACTCCACCGGCGACCGGACCCGGTGGTGGGCACGGTCGACCGATGGGCAGCGCAGGCTGCGGGGAAGCCCGGCAGAGGTGGCGGTACCGGGGCGAGAGCAGCCGCGCTCGCATACGGGGTGGCTCAGCGCGCGGGATGCCGGGGGCGCAGCGTGTCCAGCGGGACCGGCGGGCTCTCCAGCGGAGCGTCGCCGGCGGGCAGCTTCATGCGCCGCTCGTCGGCCCGCTTCACATCAGAGGCCACCCGGCGCCACTGCTGGGTGCGCGGGATGGTCGGCGCGGCCGCGGCCCGCAGCGCGCTCTCGTGCTGTTCGTGTGCCAGCCGCACCGCGGCGTTGGTGTGCCCCATGCGGATCTCCAGCTCACGGCCGACGGGGCAGCGTGCCCGCCCGGTCCGGCACACCCCGCACTCGGTGCGGTGCTCGTTGACGGCGTCCCGGGCCCGAGTCTGCGCGGCCAGCAGTCGTGCGCTCGGGCCAGGCACCAGGGCCACACGGTGCACCGGCGTCGGGACGACTGCTCGGGGCTTGCGGTTCACCCGGCCGCTGCGACGTCCCACCGCAGTGGCATCAGCCTCAGCGACCTTGTGGCCCCAATCGGCAATGTCCACGTCGATGGTGACCCGGCGGTTGCTGCCGGCCGTACAGCGGCGCGGCTCGGCGGACTTAGCCCGGCCGGTGTGGTGGGGCACCAGCTTCGGCGTGCCCAGCATGCCCGTGATCGGGACCCAGGTGGAGCAGTCGGGGCAGACCAGGTGCTCCTTGCCGGGGGTCAGGTCGAGTTCGGTGGCCTTGAGGTCGGAGGCGGTGATCGGCGGGCGGTGGTTGACCGTCTTGGTGCGGGTCTTGCGGCGGCGCTTGCGGGCCGTCGGCATCGCGGGCGTCGTGGTCATGGGGAGACTCCTCGTGATCGGAGGGACGGGGCGCGTCGCGGTGCTCTCTCCGCCCGTCAGGCCGCACGGGTCGCCCCGGCGTCCTGATGGACGGACAGCGCATCTGCGCTGCGACGTGCAAGCAGGAGGCACACCAGCCAGAGGACTGGTCCGGGGGATTTGGTGGAGCTATCAACCCCGGCCCTCCCCGTCAGGGGAAGGGCTTCCTCAAGTCCACACGCCACGCGCGCTTCCTCTGAGGAGCCTCTCTGCGTTAACCAACTTAGTTGATACAGTGCCTGATCTTAGGAACTGTGTCAACCAAGTTGGGGAACCTGTCTAAATCAATGAGGGAGCTCTACGATGTGGCTCATGGCCATCGAAGACCTGCAGCCGTATCAGCGCATCGTGCAAGACGTGAAGGGCCAGGTCAGGCTTGGCCGACTGAAGGGCAACGACAAACTGCCCAGCACCAGAGAACTCGCGGACCACTACGGCGTCGCCCCAGGTACGGTGCAGCGGGCGCTCGCAGAGCTCCGCACAGAGGGCGTCGTCTACTCCCACCAAGGCCGCGGATCCTTCATTCGCGAATCGGCCGTCGACGCCGTAGCCGATCCGACCGCCCGAGCAATCAAGCGGTTGGAGGAGAGAGTGGAGGAACTGAGCGAAAGGCTGGAGCGACTTGAGGCTGGCAAGGGCAAGAGAAGCTGAACCCGGCACAGCGCTCATCGGTCCCGCCTGGGAGCCAACAGGGCCTTAACGATCAGCCCGGTCACGCTGGTGCTGGCCACGGTTGTGACGATGTCGCGGATCACTACGAGCAGCACCGACACGACCAGACCAGCCGCGAGGACGACTGCAACGATGACGACCGTCCTGGCGCGGGGGCGACCTCGAGACCGCGGTCGCACCGATGTTCTCGTGCAAGGGCAGTCGTGCATCGCGATCGGCGCGCTAGTCGTGAGGTCAACGGTTCGCCCGTGCGCGTCGGCCACACGGTGTCGGGTGCTGCGTGAGTGATGAGGCTCGGTCATCTCGCCCTCCGTGATCCGGTAGTTGCGGCTGTAGCCGCCGTCACTACAGGTGTAGGCGCGATGGCCACTGACCTCTACGGTTGCCATGTAGACAGCCGTGGCTGGCTACATGGGACACACCGAAGGGAGCGACTGTGGGTCAGCGGCCGGCCGAACTGACGCCGGAGGAGTCCCCATGGCACCGCTGGGGCGCCGAGTTAAGGCACACCCGTGAGGCGCGCGGGTTGTCTCTGGAGAAACTGGGCCAGCGGGTCCATGTCACCCGCTCTTACCTGTCGAAACTGGAGCGGGGGATACAGCCTCCGTCCCGTCAGATCGCGGCGTCGTGTGACCGTGAGCTGAACATGTGCGGCTCTCTCCTGCGGTCCTGGGAGAGGGCCTATGTGGAAGTGCAGGGCGCGTCCACGCCGCGTGTCCATGTGTCCAATTCGACGCCTCATGTTTCCAGAGCCCCTGCGAACCTGGTCACTGCCGTATCCGAACAGGCATCGTCGGACGATGCGGGGATCTGTGTCCCCGCTCGTCTACGGGATGGAACGGTGGTATTCGTGGCGCTCGATCGACGCGACGTGTTGCGCGGCGGGGTGGGCATCGGTGCGGCAGCTGCACTCGGCATGGGCACTCCGGCAGCCGCGGACTCAAGCGCAGTGCCGGGGCTCGTGCGGCGGGCACGGTCAGCCGCCGCGTACGGCGGGACGCCAGTTGAGCATCTGAAGCGCCTCCGCCGACTGCTGATCGACAGCGACAACATGCTCGGGCCCGCGCGCGCCATCAAGGAGACACGGGACCACATCGAGGTCATCAAGGAACTACGCCGGGAAGCCAAAGGCGCTGACCGGCACGATCTGATGGAGCTCCAGACGCAGTACGCGGAGTTCGCCAGCTGGCTCTACCAGGACCTGGGCGACTTCGAGCGTGCCCGGTTCTGGCTGGACCGGGCGTTCGACTGGAGCCACACGGTGGGTGACGGTGACCTGACCTCGTACGTCATGGCTCGCAAGGCGCAGCTCGCGGGCGAAACGCGCGACCTGGTCGACGTGGTCGATCTGGCTGAGGCTGCTCAGCGGCTGGCGAGGCCCCGGTCGCGACTCGCGGCGGTCGGCCGGACGTACGAGTCTTACGGGCACGCGCTGCGTGGTGACGCGTCGGAGAGTCAGCGGGCGATCGACGACGTCCACGGCGCCCTGGACCGTGTCGCCGACGACCCGACTCCCTGGGGTGTGTGGCTGAACACCCAGTACGTGGAGGTGCATCGCGCCCAGGGCTTGGAGGTGCTCGGCAAGCACGACCAAGCCGCCGACATCTTCATGACGGCGATCAAGGCGCTGCCCGAGGACTTCCACCGCGACCGGGGGGTGTATCTGGCCCGGGCTGCGGTTGCTCACGCAGGCGCCGGCGTTCCAGAGCAGGCAGCCGAGGTCGGGCTCCAGGCCCTCACAGTGGCGGAAGACACCGGCTCGGGCCGGATCTTCAAGGAGCTCTCCCGCCTGGACAAAGCCCTCCTCCCGTGGCAGCGCCAACCTGAAGTAGCCCAGTTCCGCGCGGCATTCGACGCCGCGCTCCCGCACGAAGCCTGACGAGAAACGGATCACGGACCTGATGACCACACGCCCCTACGTCCTACTCTCCGCCGCGATGAGCGTCGACGGTTACCTCGACGACGCCAGCCCCGAGCGGCTGCGGCTGTCCAACGCGGAAGACTTCGACCGGGTCGATGAGGTGCGCGCCTCCTGCGACGCGATACTCATTGGTGCAAACACCATGCGGAAGGACAACCCGCGCCTTCTCGTCAACAGCGAGGCTCGTCGCGAGAAGCGCGTCGCGGAGGGGAAGCCCGAGTACCCGCTGAAGGTAACGGTCACCAAGTCCGGCAACTTGGACGCCAATCTGAATTTCTGGCACCACGGCGGCGGCAAGCTCGTGGTCACCGTGGACAGCGCGGTTGAGAAGGTGCGGACCACGTTGGACGGACTGGCCGATGTGGTCAGCGTCGGTCCGGAGCTCGACTGGAGCCTGGTCCTCGATGAGCTCGGGCGCCGCGGCATCGGCCGGCTCATGGTGGAGGGCGGCGGCACCATCCACACGCAGCTCATGGCGCAGAACTTGGCTGATGAGGTTCACCTCGCCATCGCCCCACTGCTCGTGGGCCAGCCGGAGGCAGCACGCTTCCTCGGCGCTGCCGACTACCCGGGCGGATCCACCGCACGCATGAAGGTGCTGGAAGTCCGCGCCATCGGCGATGTTGTGTTCGTCCGGTATGCGCCAAAGGACCGCTCCTGAAGCCTCCAATTCAGTGACTCATCGTCAACTCCACCATGTCACGTCAAGATTTATGTATAGTTTGGCGCACCTGAGGAGAGAGGGAGAGCTGTGTCGTCCGACCTGATCCATGCTGTTGAGGCTCTGGTCGCACGCCCAGACGAACTCCCTCCTCCAGAGGTGCGCGCGCGTCTCCGAAAGGCCGACGGGCTCACTCAGGAAGAGGTCGCCAGCGTCTTCGGCGTAACGCGCGTCGCATTCAATCGGTGGGAAGTCGGAGCGGCGAAGCCGCGGCGGCGCCACCTGGAGGCATACGTCCACCTATTGAAGGGCTGGGCCGCTAAGCATCCGCATGCGGCCGACGGCTTCAAGTTCACGGAGGCCCGCTGAAGTGCGGAGATCTGACCGCCCACCGTAGAACGCCGAAGCGGCCCTGTCGCCACAACAGGACCGCTTCCTAGCGAATCGACTCGCAACCGGTCAAAGCTTCGAGTCGTGAGCAGCGAGGTGACCTCGTCTGCCGGGTGATGCCCGTGGGCCTCGCGGCCCTCGTGGTCACCTATACCCAGAGTATGCGCATGAGATTGCGCAACGCCACTACTCCGGGATTCTGCTAGGTCACATGCGCTGGTCGCGGCTCCCCTACCTGGGGAGATGCACCACATTGCACAGCCCACAGCGTCCGACGTCATCCGACGACTTCGGCGCCAGCTACCTCGAGCGCGGCTGGGAGCCGCCTGAGGAAGTCGTACTGCGCCGCGAGCTGGTGCGCACGCCCGGACTGCAGCCTGAGGACATCGGCGTCCTGTCAGAGCTGCTGCTCCGTGACCCGCACCTGCCGTCGACCATGGAAGCCATCCGGCGGGACCTCCAGGCCCGCGGCTGGAAGATGGGCAAGGACCGCTACAACGCCATCGCGAAGCGGCTGACCGCCGCCGGCCACCTGGCCCGCGTTTCTGTCTTCGACGAGTCCACACAGCGCCCCACCTGGGTCACCCGGGTGTACCGGAACCCGGCGAACAACACCCAGTACGTCGACCTGGGGATCGCGGCAACAGAGCAGGTCAGCGCCGAAGTGCGGGAAACCCGCGATTCGGGAACCTCCAGACTGCGGGAAACCCGCGTTTCGCCAGGTCAGAGCCGGAATGCGGAAAACCCGCGATCCGGAGCCGAATCGCGGAAAACCCGCGATCTGGAAACCCGCGTTTCGCCAGGTCAGAGCCGGAATACGGAAAACCCGCGATCCGGTGTCCACCCCCCACACCCNACCGGACGGAGGAGGACTCCTCCTCCCCTACCCCTCCCACGCACGCCTCTGGGTCTCTCCCCTCACAGCGGGAGGAGGGGCCGGAGTTCTCCCCGGAGGAGTTCTCTGCGGCTGTGGACTTCCTCCAGCAGATGCAGCGATGGCAGGCGGGCGCGGCCACGGCCCGTAGCTGCGCGCCCAAGCTGCTGCGCACGATGCGCGAGCAGGGCTGGCCTCCCCTCGCGAGTGCCGACCCCGAGTACCTCGCCCTGCTCGAAGCGGAGGTGCTGAAGAACACCGGCGGCGCTGCGTCCTGGACCAAGTGCCTGCCGGGGTGGGTGCGGGACCTGCGCCGCTATGCCCTGGTGCGTCCGCAGACTTCGCCCGCGCAGGGCAGCAGCCCGCGGCCGACGGTGGCCCGCAGCGTCAGCGCCATCGAGGCCTGCCCGGCGTGCGACGAGAACGGCTGGCTCCTGGACGACGACGACAGCGGTCCTCTGCGCCGCTGCACGCACCCCGGCATCACCCACAGCGAAGTGGAGGCGGCCAAGTGACCACGCAGATGCTGGACCAGGAGCAGGCCGTCTCCGTGGACGCGGAACGCCGCGCGCTCGGTGCCTGCCTGATGGCCACGCCCTCGTACGACCCGGTGGCCGACGTGGCGCGGGCTGTACGAGCGGGCGACTGGTACGAGCCCGCCCACGAGCTGGTCTGGTCGGCCATGGTGCGCCTGCACGGACAGAGCCGCCCGACCGGTGTGCCGGCGGTGGAGGCGGAGCTACGCCGCACCGGCGACCTGGAACGCGCGGGCGGTGTGGTCGGCCTGTCCCGGATCGCGAGCGAGGCGTGTTCCGCGGCCGAGGCCGGCCACTACGCCGACCTCGTGCACGGCTACGCCCAGGTGCGCCGCTACCAGGCAGCGCTGGTGCGCGGCATGCAGAGCGCCCGCCTGGCGGACCCGCTGGCGGTGCCGGAGACGATCGCCGCCCACCAGGCGGAGCTGGAGCCCCTCGTCGCCGGCGACCAGGACGACGACGGCACGTTCGGCCGGTTCGGCGACCACCTGGACGCTCACCTGGACAGCCTGGCGGTGTCCGTCCCACCGGCCGCCGTCACCGGGTTCACCGACCTGGACATCCTGATGAAGCTGATGCCCGGCCAGATGGTCCTGGTGGCCGCCCGGCCGGCGATGGGCAAGAGCGCCTTCGCGCTCGGTGTGGCCACCGCCAACGCCCGCGCGGGAGCTCCCACGCTCGTTCACAGTCTGGAGATGGGCCGTGCGGAGGTCAGCAACCGGATCCTGTCGGCCCGGGCCCGGGTGGCGTTCCATCACATCCGCGACGGCGTCGACAGCCTGACCCAGGACGACTGGGACCGGCTCGACCGGCACACCCCGGAACTGCGGGAGCTGCCGCTGTGGATGGACTACAGCGCCCGCGTCAGCCCCGCCCGGATCCGCTCCCGCATCAAGACCATCATCCGCGAGACCGGCCGCGCGCCGCTGGTGGTTGTGGACTACCTCCAGCTGATGCAGACCGACCAGCGCAACTCGCGGCAGTCGACCTACGAGCGTGTCACCGAGATCAGCCGCGAACTGAAGATTCTGGCCTCCGACACCGGCGCCGTGATCATCGCCCTGGCGCAGCTCAACCGCGGTCCCGAACAGCGGCAGGACAAGCGGCCTGCGGTGAGCGACCTGCGCGACTCCGGAGCCCTGGAGCAGGACGCGGACACCATCATCCTGCTGCACCGCGAGGACTACTACGAGCCCGAGTCCGAGCGCGCCGGCGAGACGGACCTGATCGTGGCCAAGCACCGCAACGGGCCCACTGCGACCGTGACCGTGGCCCACCAGTTCCACTACAGCCGCCTGCGCGACATGAGCCGCACCGAAGAACCGGCCCTCTAACCGCCCTGTACGCCGCTGTGCGGCCCGATCCGCCCTGCGCCGGGCAACTCCCCCGGTCCGGGCGTGATGGCCGCACTGCGGCCCACACAGCCGATCATGAACGGAGAGCCCCATGGGCATCGTCGGAGACGGCCTCGAACGAGCCGTGCAGCAGGCTTTCACCCGACCCATCCCCAAGTCGGCCGGCGCGCAGATGCGTTACCTGGTCAGGCAGCTCAAGGGCACCCGAGCGGTGGCCGACGACCTCGGCATCTCGCAGCGCACCGTGGAGCGCTACGTGAAGGACCAGATCCGCCGGCCCCGCGCCGACCTCGCGCAGCGCCTGGAGGGCGCCGTACGGGCCCGCTGGCAGCCCCGCATCCGCGAGCAGGCCAGGCGCCAGGCGGCCACCAGCACCGGCATCGTGATCGACACCCGCGCTCGGTTCGGCTTCACTGCCGCACCCGGCACCACCGACGACGCCCGGCTGCGGCACCTGACCATCGCCCTGCCCCCGCAGTACGCGGCCCGCCTGTTCGACGCCCAAGAGGCCGGCGCCAGCGAGCAGCAGCTGCGCAACATAGCCGCCGAAGGCCTCGGCGAGACCTACTTCCGCGACAGTGGCCGACGCGCCCACGGCCTGGGAGTGGAATTCACAGACGTCGAGCACCTGGAGTTCGACCTGTAGCGGGGCGGCTATGGGCCCATCAGCGTTCAGCCCCCATACGTGCACAAGGACGAGTTGTCGGAGGCCCTGGATAGCGTGGCCAGGTATGGCTGCGCGTCCCCGCGCGGCCGTCTCGAAGGAGAGAGGACCGCGAACGTGTCGAGCACGAGCAGCATCCTGCGGGCGGCGTGGGTGCCCGATGACGACCCTGAGCGTGACTGGGAGATCGCAGCCGATCTGGCCGTGGAATGGGTTCAGCAAGAATGCGCTGAGCAGGGCGCCATCGGCGTGCTCGTACTCAATGCCTTCGGCGTAGAACAGCAGATTCCGTCCTTGCGACACTTCGCGGCGGAACACGCCGTCACCACACCGCGGGCCTCGCACCACCGTGTCGGTCGTGGCATCGGACCCGTTCTGGCTTACGTTCCGGACGAGAGGACCCTCGACTTCGCTGCTGATCTTGCCCGTGGGTCCTCACTGGCTGTCGTGGAGAACATGCACGGCTTCCCGCTCCACGGCTGGGCGCGCCAACTCGGCGCCATCGACCTTACCCGGCCCGATGAACAGCCTGAGCCACTCGGTTCCGAGCTGGCCGAAGCAATCGACCGGCTGGACTTCTACAAGAACAACGGCTTCGGCGACAAGTTCGGCAAGCAGCAAGCCCAGCGCATCCTGCAGGGCCTGCGCGGCGCAGGGCTACTCGATCGGGACATCGTCCTGGGAGCTCTGGCAGCCAGGGGCGCCTCCGATCGTGCGGTGCGGAACCTCGGCAAGCTGATCGACGCTCTGGACCGCCGCTGAGCCGGGTATCAGGGCAGGAGAGCTCAGAGGTCCCAGTAGACTCCTCGGCCTCTGGCTTTCCGTTGGACGGCGAGAACTGCAACGGAGAAGGACGCATGGCGGCAGGCATCGACGACTACCGACGCAAATGCTGGGACGCGGCTCTGCACGCCTATGGGACCAGTCACATCTTCCAGAAGCGGGCCAGCCGCTTGAAGCGCAAGACCGACGTGCTGACCTGGATTGGTTTCGCGGTCCCGCTGCTCATTGGTGCCCTGGTGGGGACCTTCGGCCGGGACAGGCTGTGGAGCGTCGTGCTCGTCGTCGGATCTGTGATCGCGGCGGCGCAACTGGTCATGAGCTTGTGGTCCCTTGTCAAACGCTGGCCTGAGGAGCTGGCCTACTCCTCTGCCTCGGCCACAGCCAACGAGTCGCTGGCCTCCAGGTTCGCCGCACTCGGTGAAGACCCCCCGGGCCTAGCCGCGTTGCGGACCCAGCTCGAAAAACTCAACGTCGAAGACGCTGCCAGGCGAGAAAGAGACAACGAGAAGAACGTGACGGAAAAAGAGCGGCGTATGGGAATGCGCGCCGCGCTCCGCAAATTCCAGCGCCGCTGCCCGGCCTGTCAGCAGGTTCCTACCACGATGGACCCGTCCGACTGCGGTGTCTGCGGAAAGTTCTAACCGCCAGTAAGGAGCGAGTCGATGGACAGCAAGGTAGCGGCAGTCGTGAAGGGCTTCATCGCCCTCACCCCGGTCCAACGCGACGAATTTGTCCGCTTGGCCAACGAGTACACCAACGGCGGCCAGTTCACTCGTGACCGAATCGTCAGGGAATCCATCAGGGACTTTGGTGGGATCACCAAGGTAGACCTCGGTCCCACATCGCAGGGCTGCCCCTGCTGTGGCCGATAGGCCAGCTCCGCTGACCATAATCTCACAAGGGCCCAGCCACGGCCGTCACCTGGCGAGTGAACTCCGCCGAGGTGACGTCGCTCCAGAGCTCGTAGGCGTTCCCTGACGCGCTGCCACTTTCGGCACTACCGTCGACGCACGGATCCGGCACCTGACCCTCGTGCTTGCCCGCGCACCGCGGCCCGCCCCTTCGACGCAAGGGGCGCCGGCGAGTGGCAGCTGGCAGCTGCACGGCCTTGCAGCCGAGGCGCTCGGCGAGGTCTACCTCCGTACGGCGGCCGCCGCGCCCACGGCCTGGAGGTGGACTTCCCTCATGTGAAGCACCTGGAGTTCGACTTGTAGGGCCGTCACGTACCGGGTCATGGTCGCTGGATCCATTTCCGGTGCGTGCGCTCGCGGTGTTCCCGGACGCGTACGCACTTATAGCAGAGCCAACCTTTCGGGACCTTGGCGACGCTGCCGTTGCGGCAATCCGGTGTCGCGCACTCGGTGCGTTCAGGTTCCAGGGAGATGCTGGCGACCCGGGTATCGACCATTGGGGGCAGTTCAACGTGAGCGGGCCGGTCGCGCAGGATGAACTTGTCGTGTGCCAGCGGGCGGAAGCGGACCCATTGCGGTGGCAGGACGTCATCGCCCATACCGGCTCCCCCTGTGTGTTGGATGCAGCGCTGCTGCATCCAGCGCCGGAATTCGTCGGGGTAGAGCGTATGGAGGGCGTAGACCCACATGGTTGAGCCGGACCACAGCACTTCCTGCCCGGCCCGGCCCGGCGCGTAGGGGATTTCGATCTCGGTCCATGCACCTTCGTCGTGCGAGACGGCGTTCTGACACCGCTCCCCGGTTCTCCACGCGCGGGCCACGCACTGGATGTCCTCGACCTTCCCAGGGGCGAGCCACAGAAGGCTGGCGTAGGCGATGACATGCCGAAGCCCATCAACGGGTTCCACATGCTGCTCGGCAACCTCGTCCTCGTCCGAGGGGCGAAGAGCAGGGATGAACCCCTGCTTGACGCGCTTCTCGAAGCGCCGCCGGAACACGGCTCGTGCCTGCGTTAGCTCATAGTTGCTTTCCGGGTGATCGACGGCTGCGCAGAATGCGGGGTGCGGCACGTAGCAGTGACTCTCTCCTCCATCGCCGGGCAGCGCGACGCCGCGCAGAATATGCCAGCGCATCTGTACCGGAAATCGGGCAGAGGGAAGCGCTTTGGGCACCATAGGGATACGGCCGTGATCGTGGCGGTCGTAGTACTCCATCAACTCGCCGCAGTAGCGGCAGTGGGCCAGGGCATTACGTCTCAGGAGCGTCGACGGGCTCGACTGATGGACTCGCATCGTTCGATAGGAACCGAAGCTCGGCTGAGCACCTTCGTCCGCCGGTGAACCGTCCCAATGGAAACGTTCAGACACAACAAAACCTTTTACGGTGCCTGCTTTCACCTCCCCAATCGACCATTCGAGTGGTAAGGAAACGCGGCATCTATCAAATGGTTCCAGTGTTCGAATGCTGGCAGCTTGTCCTAATTCTCAGTGGCCTTTTGTCAGTGCTGTCTGCCAAGCTCCGACCAGCCGCGCGGCGTGCAATACGCCGCGCGAACCTGAAATGGAGAGTGCGCACAGTGCCCCCGTTGACTCCCACGGACGAGCAGCAAGCCGCAGTCACCGCCTTCACCTCAGGCAGCGATCTCGTTCTCCAAGCCGGCGCAGGCACAGGAAAGACCTCCACCCTGGAACTGGTCGCAGCCTCCGACCTGTCCCGCCGCGGCCTGTACATCGCCTTCAACCGGGCAATCAAGGAGGCAGCCGCACACCGCTTCCCCACGCGCGTCAAATGCAGCACCGGCCACGGCCTGGCTTACGGCGTCGTTGGACACCGGTACCGCCACCGTTTCGGAGGCGCCCGTGTCCCCGCCTGGAAGACAGCCGAAGTCCTCGGCCTCAGCCAGAAACTCACCGTCAATGGCCGGGTCTTCGAGCACACGAGCCTGGCCTACATCGCCAAGCAGACGGTCCTTCGCTTCTGCCAGTCGGCAGACAAAGACCTCGACCCCAAGCACGTCCCCTTGCAGCGGGGTGCAGAGTCCCCCGACATCCACCGGGTCCTCGCCGCCACTGTCCTGCCCTATGCCCAGCGAGCCTGGAACGACGTCAAGGACCCTGCCGGGACCAAGCTCAAGGTGGAGCACGACCACTACCTGAAGGTCTGGCAGCTCACCGACCCTCAGATCCCCACCGACTACATCCTGCTCGACGAGGCCCAGGACACCAATCCGGCGCTCGAGTACGTACTCAAGCTCCAGCGCGCCCACGCACAGATCGTCCTGGTCGGAGACAGCGCACAGCAGATCTACACGTGGCGAGGCGCCCGCGACATCATGAGCGACTACGACGGGACCCACCTCACCCTCACCCAGTCCTTCCGCTTTGGCCCAGACCTCGCGTCCGAAGCCAACAGGTGGCTTCCTCTCACCCGTTCGTCCCTGCGGCTGACCGGTCACCCCGCCACACCCACCCGGCTTGAGGAGGTCAAGAATCCCGACGCTGTCCTATGCCGCACCAACGGCGGCGCCATGGCCGAAGTCCTCCACCAGATGGAAGCCGGCCGCCGCGTCGCCATGGCCGGCGGAGGAAGCGCCCTGCGCAGCCTTGCCGTAGCGGCCCAAGACCTCAAGAACGGACGCGGCACCCGCCACCCCGAGCTCTACCTCTTCCGTAGCTGGGGGGAAGTGCAGGACTATGCTGAGAACGACCCCGCCGGCGCAGACCTCCTCCCCTGGGTGGAACTGGTCGACGAACTCGGCACCGAGGCCGTGTTGACGGCCGTCGACCAGCTTGGATCCGAGGACACCGCCGACGTCACCGTCTCCACAGTCCACAAGGCCAAAGGCAGGGAATGGTCCGCCGTCCGCATCGGCGAAGACTTCACAGCGCCTGAAGAAGACGAACTCGGCCGTCCCGGGCGCATCATGCCGGGCGAAGCCCGCCTGGCCTACGTCGCCATCACCCGCGCCCGCCACCAGCTCGACATCGGCGGCCTGGCCTGGATCAACGAACACCCCCAAGGAGACCCCGCCGCGGACCCCAGGCCGCCCGCCCTTCCCACACCCCGACCACAAGCCAGCGCCTGGGACCGCCTCAGCCAGCCGTAGAACCGCTCACCGTCTCCCGAGTGAGGGGCGGGCCCGGCTGGCCAGAACGATCTGCTCGATGCCGGTGCCAGCGGAGCGGGCGATGCCGACGCACCAGGAGCTTGTATGTGCTGCACACCAGAATGAGGCTGGCCGTCCGTGACACCATCACGGCCATGGGAAGAGCCTCGCGCCGTCGAGCCGAACATCGCGCCCGTGCCGCTGCACCGAAGACCGATGCAGTCCTTCGTCCACTGACACGCGCCGATCTGATGCAGATCATGCCTCTGCTGAACGGCGTGGTCCAACAAGACGACCCGCACAAGCTGGACCTGTACCTGTCCGAACCATCCCCAGGAAACCGATTCGGCACAGGCCTCGTCGCAGAGGCCGACGGCCAGGTCATCGGCTTCGCTGCGGGAGCCGGCATCGGCCTCTCCCTTCCAGGGCTCCAGGTATCCGGAGAAGAGATCGCCCGCCGCATCGCCCTACTGGATGTCATCGCAGTGCACCCGGATCACCGCCGCAAGGGGGTTGGCACCGCGCTGCGTGACGCGCTGCTGGACCACTTCCGCGAGGCAGGGCACCGCCTCGTGATGGCCAAACTCGCTGCTGGTAGGACGGACCTCGTCCCGATCTACTCCGGGTGGGGCTGGACCGTGGGAAACCCTGGCGCCGGACTCCCGGTAGCGCTTGGCCCCGATCCGGTCGTACTCGCAGAGGAACCGACCATTCGTGTGGCCTGGACCGCGCTCGCGCCCCAGGTACGTGTAGACCCCTCGGTAGTGCCTGGCGCCTTGGTGGTAGCAGGCGCATTCGACTGAAAGGGCAGAGGCCTGTGTGAGCCAGCTTGCGCCACCGGCCTACGGTGCGCGCCGAAGGCTTCGGCGAGGCCTACTTCCGCGACGGCGGCCGACGCGGTCACCGCGCGTCACAACCCTGTCAGAGCGAGGACGGGTCAGTCGGTGCTTTCCTCGGGAAGACGTCGGGCCCTCAGTCGGTCACGGGTCTTCTTCGCGCCCCAGCCGGCGGCCGCCAGCACGACCGCGGCCATGAGGTTGCCGAGGAACTCGGGCATCGATGCGCGGAACAGGTGCGTCAGGGACTCGTACACAGGTAGACCGGCGCGCGCGAGAGGCCCGGCCGCGCGCCGACTCCTCTGAGCGCGTACCGAGTCGACAGGGTTCTGCGGGTGCACCCCCGGGCCTGCGGGTGCGAGTGTGGACAGGTCAAGCACGCACCGTGGCGGCGGTGCTCCCGGTCGATAGTGTGCCGGGCGGATGTGGATCCCGCTGCCGGTTTGGCACTTCCTGCATATCGGTGCCCGCACATCACAAGTGCCGGATGTATGGAACGGCGCGAGGCACACCGACGACGAGGTCCTCGACGGCCCGGTCGACTGGCACCCGACGAACCGAAAAGGGATCACCACATGTCCGTCCCCACTGCCGCGTGTCCCGCGTACCGTGGCGATGAGACCCTGTCTGGAGGAGCCATGAGCGCCCAGCCCGACCACGCGCCCGTCCCGCCCGCTCCGACCGCGGCCGCGCAGCTGCTCGCCCAGCTCCGCGAGAGCAACCGCGCCAGCACCTGGGTGCCGGCCTTCGAGCAGGACTGGGCCCGAGCGCTGGAGGACTCGCGGCACAGCTACAGCCTCAGCCCGCTCCACGACGTCGTGCGCACCTGGCAGGCCCGCCTCGTCGCCGCCCCGGCCGTGGAGGCGTTCGTCGCCGGCGGCTGCGACGACTCCGACGGCGTCGACCTGGCCGACGTCCTCGGCGAGCGTCCGTGAGCGACGCGCCCTGGCCCGCCCGTCTGTCGCCCAAGGCTCTGGCCGTCCTGGACGACCTGCCCGAGCATGCGTGCGAGATGTTCCGGGACGTGCTGGACATCGCTGGCCGCGACCCATGGTCCTTCCCGCCCTTCGACCCACGCGACCCGGAGGGCGAGGACGTCCGCTCCGCCTCGGTCGGACAACTCACCGCTGTCTACTGGACCAACCGCACCGCCGGGCGCCTGTACGTCATCGACATCGTCTGGCTCGGCTGACCGGCTCGTGCTGGCGGACGGCCCCCTGCCGCCGTGACAGCGCGCCGGGCCCTGGTCACCGGCCTGCTGTGCTCCGGGGGCGCGGGCCACTACGCCGACCTGGTGCACGGCTACGCCCAGGTGCGCCGCTACCAGGCAGCGCTGTGCGCGGCATGCAGAGCGCCCGTCTGACGGACCCGCTGTCGGTGACGCCGTAGGCGCTCGATGGCAGCCCCGCGTCCGGGCCCAGGCCCGACGCCAGGCCGCCACTACCACCGGCGTCGTCATCGACACCCGGGCCCGGTTCGGGTTCACCGCCGCATCCGCCACCTCACCATCGCCTTGTCCCCGCAACACGCGGCCCGCCTGTTCGACGCCCAAGAGGACGGCGCCAGCGAACACCAGCTGCGCGACATCGCCGCCGAAGGCCTCGGCGAGGTCTACCTCCGCGACGGCGGGCGACGCGCCCCCGGCCTGGAAGTGGAATTCACAGACGTCGAGCACCTGGAGTTCGACCTCTGACGTGGCGTTCAGAAGCGCCCTTGATAGGCCGTGCGAAATACCAGCAAATCCCAGAAGCGGGGATCGGAGTCGTTGGGGGAGCCGGAATTCTGGTGATCGTGACGTGCGAAGCGAACTCCGACTTCTTGGTGTAGGTCGCACGGGCTTGGAAGTCCGCCTGACCATCACTCTCCAGACGTGAGGCGTTCGGCGGTGGTGCGCCTGCACGGGGCCAGCCGTCCGACCGGCGTGCCGGCGGTGGAGGCGGAGCTGCGCCGCATCGGCGACCTGGAACGCGCCGGGGGCGTGGCGGGCCTGTCCCGGCTCGCGAGCGAGGCATGCTCCGCGGTTGAGGCCTAGCACCCGGCCGACGGTACTGGTGGCAGGCATCGTCTACGGCCCAGACGAGCGGCATCACTGGTGCTGCGCCCCGCCACCCGACTGACTGCTACGACCTGCTGCCGCCTCGCGGGATTGTCCTGTCTGATGGCGGATGTCCTCACGGAGATCGTCGACTCAGCCCCATTTGCCCCAGGAGAGGGTCCCCTGTAGTGTCGACGTGTGTCGACAGCCGTCGGTGGTCGTCGACGGTCGTCGGCTGTCGACGACAACTTTCCTCGTCTGTTGGCCTGTGCCCGCTCGAGCCCACTACCAGCCGCCTGAGGCAGCAAGAACAGACATCCTTCGAAAGGTGCCACCCATGAGGACGGTTAGCGTCCGTGAGCTCAGAGGGAATGAGCTCACAGAATATGCCCGCAAGGGTGAACTAGTGGGAATCAAGAGCAACCGGGCCCTGATTGGAGTAATCATCCCGGTCACCCCCACATGGGTCGAACACCTCATCGACCAGAACCTTTCACGGCTTCGTGCATCTGTAGCAGAAGGCGAAGGTGAAATCAAGCGCGGACAGATGATGTCCATAGACGCTCTTCTCGCCAGCGAGCCAGGGCAGACAAAGGGCTCAAGCAGCGCTGCCGAAGCTGCTCCCGCGCCTCTCCGGTCCCCCGTGGAACGCGTACTCAAGTCGGTGGTTGGGAAAAGCAATGATTCGGAAGCCAACCGCCTCCCGGTACGCACGGTTCGAGTTGGAGATCTGTCAGGCCGAGAAATCGAGCTTGCGGGAGAAATGGGTCAGACTCTAGCTCTGACAAACGATCGAGTCCTGATCGGCATAGTAGTTCCCGTCACTCCGGGTTTGGTGGAATTCCTAGTCGAAGAGAACATCACCCGTGTGATGTATAACATCACACGCGGTGAACAAGAAATTGCCAACCGGGATTCGCTGACCACCCTGGAACAGGTGAGACGCGATGCGACCGATCACAGGAGTGCCGCACCCTGACTAGCCTATGAGCAGTTGCGGCTGCCGGAGGGCTGAGATTTCCTGGGGGGCAGCAGGGCCAGTCCTTGCCGCCCCCAAAAGTCCTGCGCCGCCCCCAAAAGTCCTGCCAAAGTGAGGAAGCTCGGTGGCCACTCCTGTACCTGAGTCGAGCGATACAGCCGGTGGAGGCCACGCAGCTGCCACGCAGGCAATCCGTACCACCGCGCGCTGGCTTCTGACCGCAGCTGCGGGCGTCGGGGCTGCTCTCTTGGCAGGTCTCCAGCTCACTAGCCTGGGATCTCTGACATGGAGTGATGATTGGCTTAGGATCATTCTTTCGCTTGTGGGACTGCTACTGGGCTTGAGCGCAATCTGCTACATGATTTGGGCGACCAGCTTGATCCTCACTGACACGTGGGTGACGCTCGCTCAGCTTCATCTAGAAAAAGTACATTCTCGCCTTCGCGGCTCCACCGACAAGCGCGACCGTGTCAGAGGTGAACTATACCTAAAGCTCTATGAGGACCTCGATGTATACCGAGATGAGTTGTTCGGGGGAGCAGCTGAATCCATCACGGACCTTTACAGCAAGCTCATCACAGCGAATGCGGCCAGTCGAGACAATAAGCATGAAGAAGCTAAGGCTCTCCCGGAATTGAGGCGCGCAACAGCGGGGGTTGTTCAATACGCGAATTACTTCTTGGCGCGAGAAATGTTCAAGAAGCTGCGCCCTCGGCTTTTCGGTGCTGCCGCAGTAACGGTTGTTGGGATCGTTGTGTTCGCAATCGCCGCGAACCCGCCGGATTCTTCTGGTGGTACGGGGAAATCAAAGGCAGCCAGTCAAGCTGATATCCGCGCGCGGACTGGAGCCGTGGCAGACTCCGGCGGCACTATGTCGTATACGTAATACACGACGTCGGCAACGCGGCGCCCCTCTTGCCTGGCAAATTGGTCGCGTTCTTCGCGAGAAAAAGCCCTGTAGATTGCCGTGTATCCACGGAAACTCAGGGGTACTGCTGTGCAGATAAGGTCTCCGGCGGTATCGTTAACACCTTGGAGAGGGGGGATCCTAAAGCGGATCTCGGTCGAGCTATTTGGGCCCTCATGAAGTTCCGTCGCGAGGGCGTCTAGTAGGGCATGCAGCGCCTGGTCTGATTTCATGCTCAGAACCTCCCGTTTGGATCCCGGCCCTAGTACGACCTCGTAACCGTTCATTGTCACGCCCCGTCCGGTCCGTCAGTCACCTTCTCCGGAGTCCCCCTTTAAGCAAAACGCGCAGTGGGACCACCCGCCACCCGAGCCTCTCCTGCTCCCTTGCGCAGCAGACGCTGCAGAACGGTCTCGGTAGTCCCCACAGTGCGCAGTCGACATGGGGGGCGACCACCCGACGTAGCGCCATCGACGTCCTACCGCCCTATGCGCTCGCCCAACCCCTCGCTGTTGTCCACACACGCGAGGTCTACTGGATCAAGCCTTTGGCCGTAGGCGCCCTCGAAGGCCTCCGCCAGGACAGGCAGGGACGCGTACGTGGCGTAGATGGTCACCGGCCCGGTGCCGTGCCACAGGGCCAGCTGCACGGGGTTCGTCGTCGCCCGGACCTTCAGGCTCCACAGCTCCGGATCGTCCTGGAGCGAGCACACCGCAACGGCCGGCCCCCGATGCCCGGCCGCATGCCACGCCTTCACCGTCTGCGCCAGCAGGTCCAGCGTCGGCACCAGCACGAGAACGCGCCCCTTGGGGGCAATCCGTTTTGCCGACGCGGCAGCGATGATGGTCTTTCCCGTCCCGCACGCGGCGTGTACCTGCCCGCGCAGACCATTCCAGGGAATACCGCCCGGCGGGATGTCGAGGCCGCGCACAATGGCGCTCACGGCCTCGATCTGATGGTCACGCAGTTTCACGGCCATGTCCCGTGTTCTCCTTTTCGCGGAATGTGGCGCGTAGTCAGAAATGGATTCCGGGCGCCGTGAGTGAGCCCGGGGGGTGTGCTGTCTGATCCCAGACTCTACACAGCTCACTGCACTGATGCATCAGGCTCGAGTCAACCCGCTTCTATAGGGTGATGGATGGCTGGTTCTTGCCTCTTGCTTGGCGTGGTCTGGTGTATGGTGGCGTAGGCCTGGTGAACGGGTCTGCTTTCGCTGGTTGATTGGGGGATGGTTCGGGTGGAGCGTAGCGGAGCCCGTTTCTGCGAGGAGGCCGGCCGCCTGCCCCGGCCTGGTGGCGTGTCAGTTCTGGTGCGGGGATGGTGGGCTGGTTTCCCAGTGGCTACACAGGTATGCGCGTGATGCACCCTCCTTCCCCGCTGCCCGGCGAAGCCGGTTGGGCGGGAGCGCAGCGGACGCCCCGTCAATTCC
>JJOH01000026.1 GCA_000696115.1 Streptomyces olindensis | reverse complement strand
GGGTGGCTCCGGGTGGGGTCGCTCCGGGCGGGGGCGCGAAGCCCTGTGCGGCGGGCTGGGGGGTCGGCGCGGGAGCCGGGGCCGGGGGCGCCGTCGGCACGGGAGCCGGGGCCGGTGGGGGGGTCGGGGCGGGTTCCGGTGTGCCGGGGACGGCGAAGGCTGGCGGGGCGAAGCCCGGGGCGGCGGCCTGTGGCTGCGGGGCGGGCGCGGGTGTCTCCTCCTCGGCCACCTCGCCGCCGAAGTTCTTCAGCAGCGCGTCGAGACCCCCGTCGAAGCCCTGCCCGACGGCCGCGAACCGCCACACGTCCTTGAGGTAGAAGTCGCCCAGCATCACGGCTCGTTCGGTGGAGAACTCGGAGCCGTCGAAGGGGTAGCGGGCCACCTCCTCGCCGCCCGCGACGATGCGGAGGTAGCCGGGGGCGATCTGCGACATCTGTCCGGCGCCGTCGATCGTCGCCGTGAAGGACAGCTTCTGGATCTGCGGTGGGATGCGGTCGAGCGTCACCCGGAAGGACTCGGTGTCGCCGGCCTGGGCGCCGAGGAGCTGAATGGCCTCCTCGGGGGACTTCGGCTGGTTGTAGAAGACGAAGTACCGTTCGTCCGAGAGCCGTTCGTCGGCGTCGAGGCCGAAGCAGCTGATGTCGAAACTCAGGCCGGGGCCCGTGATCTGCACGCCTACGTACAGATCCGTGCCCGCGGTGAGGTCACTGATCCTGGCCTTGTGGCCGCGTTGGAATTCCCTGGCCATGCGTAACGACCGTCCCCCATCCAGAACGTGAGTGCGTCGCGCCAGGCTAACGGCAAATCCGGACACCGGACGATGTCGGTACAGACCCGGTACAGAACCCGCGCTCGGCCGTATCGGCTGCTCGATCGCGGAAAGCGGTCACTCACCCCGCGGAGCTCTCGTCCCTCGCGCCGGGCACATGGGGCAACCGCTCGGCGGCGACCACGCCTTCGAGGTAGCCCCGCGCCCGCTCCGTGCGCGGGTAGGCCTCCAGCAGCTCCCAGAAGCGGGGTCCGTGTCCGGGGACGAGCAGATGCGCGAGTTCGTGGACGAGGACGTAGTCGACGACATACTCGGGCATGCCCTGGAGGCGGTGCGAGAGGCGGATGCTGCCCTCGGAGGGGGTGCAGGATCCCCAGCGCGTGTTCTGGTTGGTCACCCAGCGCACCGAAGCGGGCCGGGCCCGCCCGTCGAAGTACTGCTCCGAGAGCCGCCGGGCCCGCTCCGCCAGCTCGGTGTCGCCGAGGGTCCGCCTGCTCTCCTGGGCGGCCAGCTTGTCGAGCATGACGTTCACCCAGCGCTGCTCCTCCGCCTCGGACATCCGGGCGGGGATGAGCACTACGGTGCGATCGCCCTCGCGGTACGCGGAGACCGTCCTGCGTCGGCGGGAGCTCCTGCGGACCTCGATCGCGCTCGCCCCCGAGCCGCTCGGCGGCTGGCTCGTCGTGCTGCGCTGTGGCTTTCCGGCGCGGTGCAGTGGGTCGGCGGGCACGCCCCGACGTTACCGGCTGCACACGGGGAAGTCCCGACTCCGGGACGGTTCCGTGCCGATGCCCGCATCGGCCGCCGGATTTGTACGACGAATACCCGTGCCTGTGGACAACTTTCGGCAGCCGGCGGCGGGTTTGGGCATGCTGGCTGCTGTCGGCGAAGCGACGGGCGGGTGCGGTCCGGGACCAGGGTCGGCCGGCTGGTCCGCGCCTGCCGCGGATCCGGCCTGCGCACCCGCTCGACCGGCATACGGGGAAGATCTAGGGCATTCGGGGGGCCTGTCATGCATCCGATGGTGAAACCCGCGCTCAGGCGCGGCTGGCGCGACCTCAACACCGTGCAGTTCGGGATGACACCGGCGCACGCGATGACGCTCGGCCCGATGGACCTGGCGTCGGGCAGTTTCCTCGACCTGCTGAACGGCACACGGGGGCTGGAGCTGCTCCGCGAGGAGGGCCGCCGCATGGACCTGCCCGACGGCCATGTCGACAAACTGGTGCGCGGGCTCGCCGAAGCCGGGCTCCTGGACGACGCGCGCGGTGGCGGCCCGGCGGCCGACACCCTGCGGCGGAAGAAGGAGGTCCTGGACCGGCTGCGCCCCGACCTGGCCTCCCTGTCGCTGACCACGTCGGCCCCCGGCGACGCGATCGGCCGGCTGGCGGCCCGGCGCTCGCAGCGCGTTCAGGTGCGGGGTGCGGGCCGGGTGGGCGCCGTGCTGGCTTCGCTGCTGGCGGGAGCCGGAGTGGGCGAGGTCGACGTGCGTGACGTCGGGCGGGTGGAGCCCTGGGACGTCGCCCCCGGCGGACTGCCGGCGGAGGCCGTCGGTGACCGTCGGGACGAGGCGGCCCGCCGGGCCGTGCGCCGGGCCGCCCCGGGCCGGTCACCGCGCCGCGCACCGGCCCAGGCTCCCTCGGAGGAGGGCGACCCGGGCTTCTCACTGGTGATCATCGCCCCGCGGGACGATGTCGCGGTCCACGCGCCCGACCCGTCCGCCGCCGAGTCCGTGATGTCCTCGGGGACGCCCCACCTGTACGCCGGTGTCGTGGAGGGAACCGGCGTGGTCGGCCCGTTCGTCCTGCCCGGGGAGACGGGCTGCGCGGGCTGTCTGCACGAGAGCCGCACCGACCGGGATCCGGCCTGGCCGCGCCTCGTGGCCCAGTGGCGTTCCGGTCGGCAGCGGCAGGTGCGGCCCTGCGACCTGACGCTGGCCACGACCACGGCCGGACTGGCGGCCGCCCACGCGCTCGCCTTCCTGGACGGCCGGGTCCCGTCGAGCGCCGGGGCTCGCTGGGAGGTCTCCGTCCCCGCTCTCCACTGGCACGCCCGGCCGGTCTGGCCCCATCCGGCATGCCCGTGCGCCGCGGCGGAGAGAGGAAAGGGGGAGCACCCCTCACAGGACGGGGAGTCACACGAGACAATGGCGGTGCAACGGCCGTCGGAGCGGTGCCGTGAGGCAGAGGCGGAGCGGCCGGCTGGGACTTGGAGGGCGCATGTCTGATCTTCCCCGGAAGGCGGTCACCCGGACCGCCAAGCTCGCCGCGCTCCCGCTCGGCATCGCCGGGCGAGCGACCTGGGGATTCGGCAAGCGAATCGTCGGCGAGTCGGCGGAGCTCGTCGGCCGCGAGCTCCAACAGCGCACCGCCGAGCAGCTGTTCAAGGTGCTCGGCGAGCTCAAGGGCGGTGCGATGAAGTTCGGGCAGGCCCTGTCCGTCTTCGAGTCGGCGCTGCCCGAGGAGGTGGCGGGCCCCTACCGCGCCGCGCTGACCAAGCTCCAGGAGGCGGCGCCCCCGATGCCGACGCGCACGGTGCACGCGGTGCTGGAGGAGCGGCTCGGCGAGGGCTGGCACGAGTTGTTCCTGGAGTTCGAGGACAAGCCCGCCGCGGCGGCCTCGATCGGGCAGGTGCACCGTGGGGTGTGGCATGACGGCCGTGAGGTGGCGGTCAAGGTGCAGTACCCCGGCGCGGGCGAGGCCCTGCTGTCCGATCTGAACCAGCTGAGCCGTTTCTCCCGCCTGCTCGGCCCGCTGATCCCCGGCATGGACATCAAGCCGCTGATCGCCGAGCTGAAGGACCGCGTCTCGGAGGAGCTGGACTACGGCCTGGAGGCCCAGGCCCAGCAGGCCCACGCCGAGGAGTTCACGGACGACCCGGATGTGGTCGTGCCGCAGGTCGTCCACCAGTCCGACCAGGTCCTGGTCACCGAGTGGATCGACGGCATCCCGCTGTCGGAGATCATCTCCGACGGCACCCAGGAACAGCGCGACCGTGCCGGTCAGCTCCTGGCGCGCTTCCTGTTCTCCGGCCCCGCCCGCACCGGCCTGCTGCACGCGGATCCGCACCCGGGCAACTTCCGGCTCCTCCCCGGCGGCCCGGAGGGTGAGGACGACTGGCGCCTGGGCGTGCTGGACTTCGGCACGGTCGACCGTCTCCCCGGCGGACTGCCGGCCACCATCGGCGAGTCCCTGCGCATGACCCTGGACGGCGAGGCCGAGGCGGTCTACGAGCTGCTGTGCGCGGAGGGCTTCGTCAAGGAGACCATAGAGCTGGATCCGGAGGCGGTCCTGGACTACCTGCTGCCGATCATCGAACCGGCCCAGGTCGAGGAGTTCACCTTCACCCGCGGCTGGATGCGCAGCCAGGCGGCCCGTATCGCCGACCCCCGCTCCCCCGCCTACCAGCTCGGCAAGCAGCTCAACCTGCCGCCGTCGTACCTGCTGATCCACCGGGTGACCCTCAGCACGATCGGCGTCCTGTGTCAGCTGGGGTCCACGGTGCGGATGCGCGAGGAGTTGGAGGAGTGGCTTCCGGGGTTCGTCCCGGAGGACCCGGTGGACGGCGCGCCGTCGGTGGCGGAGGCCTGAGCCCTCGCGGGTACCGCTGTTGTGCCGGTGCCCGCGCCTCACCACCAGTCCGAGTCCAGGCGCCCTTCGATCGACCTGAGGTTCTCCCGGGAACACGTCTCGCAGAAGTAGCGGCGGACGCCGTCCTCCACGGAGCAGGTCCAGGTGAGGGGCGGCCCTGCGGTCAGGGCATCGGCCGACGTGCCGCAGCGGGCGCACACCAAGCGCCGCCCGGCGTCCGCCGTGGAGCCGTCGTCACTGCCTCGGGGAGGACTCGTCACCCGGCGACGATAACGCCGCGCCCGGCGCCCGCGGAGACACCGCGCACCGGCATCGCCGACACTCGCTCTGTCTTCGTGCGCACGGCCCCGCCGGCACGAGCACAACGCACGGCGGGGGCCGGTCCGTTCGGCACGGACCGGCCCCCGCGGAAGAGCACGGCCTCCGGTGCGGGAGGCCATCGCTTCAGGTGCGTGAGCTACTGCATGACCGCCATGGCGAGCGCCCGGCGGGCACGCCGGGAGGCGCGCTCCGCCCTGCGCTGCATCCGGCGGGCGGCCGCCAGGCGCACGGCCTGGCGTTCCCGCTCCGCCTCGTGCAGTCGCTCGTGCATATGCGCACGAGCCATGGCTTCTGGGATGAGTTGCATCTGTCGGGTCCTGTTCTGACGCGAGTCCTTCGCGCCGGTGGTGGTGAAGTCTTGGGTCGCGGAGCCTGCGGGCTCGTCAGTGGACGGCTTCATCGGGGCCTGCTTCTGGGGGTCGTGCGTGAGGGGGCGATCGATCGTTCCTGCGGTGTTCATGCCGTGACCGGGTTCTTGCGCGGGCGGCCACGCGGCCGCTTCCGGGCGACGACGACACCCTGGACGAACAGCTCGCCACCCCAGACGCCCCAGGGCTCACGCCGCTCCTTGGCGCCGGCGAGGCAGGCCTCGACCAGCGGGCAGGTACGGCAGAGGGACTTGGCGTACTCGACGTCCGCGGGCGACTCGGCGAAGAAGACCTCCGGGTCGTAGGAGCGGCACGGGACGGGTACGCCGAGGTTCTCGATGGCGTCGTCGAGCGCGGTGAGCGCGGTGAGCGGGGTCAAGGCGGAGTCCTCCGTGGAGCCGGGCTTGGGGATCGTGTCGGAAGGCGGTACGGACGGGGCGTGCGCTTCGAGTTGCACGGTTCGTCTTCCTCGTCTGGTCGTTCCGGCCTGTTGGCCGGGGGGCGGCTGGTACCGGGTTCTTTGCTTGTCCCGAGGCTCCTTCGGTCCGTCATCCCTGTTCAGGGACAAACAGAAGGGCCGCGGATCCCGGATGGGGTTCCGCGGCCCTGAAGGCGCCGGCCTGATCGAATCAGGCTGGATCACTCCAGGGTTCTGGCCCACGGAAGGCCCACATCAGGTGGTGCTGCGTCGTCTGCTTCCGGAATCCGGCACCGGTCGCCGTAAAGGCATAGGCCTGCGCCTGTGCCGCTACTGCCGCTTCCAGTGCCTTGGTCGGTCGCTCATTGCGCTCGCGGACAGGAAGACCCGCGGGAGCAACGGAGGAGGACGCCGGACGGGCGGCACGGATGCCGGACAGACCGGTGCCCAGGTTCAAAACGCCGAGCATGCACGCGGAGACGGCCGAGCGATCGGTCATTTTCACGGTGCTGATGGAGCTGGTGTTGATGCTGATCACTGGACTCGCCTCCTCTCGGCGTCTCGGGGGACTGGGTGAACCAGTCCGACGGATATGCAAGTACAACACGGAATCAGGGCCTCCGAGAAGGCCGCTGCTCTCGTGCCTAAGAACCTATGGGGATTGCTGGGGCATGCGCAAACTATTTTTTCGACGAGTTCGCGTCAGTCCTGATCTGGGTCCCCCGTCGCGTAATGGCCTGCGCAGATGGCCAGTACGTCGGCTCCGTAGCGGGTGAGCTTGCGCATCCCGACACCCGGGATGCGCGCCAGCTCGTGTTCGTCGTCGGGCGTAGCCTCGGCGATCGCCATCAGCGTCCTGTCGGTGAAGACGCAGAAGGCGGGCTGGCCACTGCTCCGCGCCTGCTCGGCGCGCCACTCGCGCAGCCGCTCGTAGAGGGCCTCGTTCATGTCGGAGGGGCAGTCGTCGCAGCGCATCAGCTTCATCTCGCCCGCGTCGGTCAGCGTGCGACCGCAGACGCGGCAGCGGGCGGGTGTTCGCTGCACCCGTCTCGGGGCGGAACCCCTGGTTCCGGGGAGACCACGCTCGATACCGCCCGCGGCGCCGGCGCCGCCACGGCCGGCGGTGGCCGTGGAGCCGGGGCGCAACCCGTCGAGGAAGCGGCTGGGACGGCGGTTGGGGCGGCCGCCGGGTGAGCGGGAGAGCGCCCAGGAGACATGGAGGCGTTCCCGGGCCCGGGTGACACCGACGTACAGCAGGCGCCGCTCCTCCTCGATCTGCTCGTCGGTCTTCGCGTAGGTGATCGGCATCATGCCCTCGGCCACACCGACCAGGAAGACGACGTCCCACTCCAGGCCCTTGGCCGAGTGCAGGGAGGCGAGGGTGACGCCCTGCACAGTCGGGGCGTGCTGGGCGTTCGCCCGTTCGTCCAGCTCGGCGACGAGGTCCGCCAGGGTGGCACCCGGCTTGGCGGCGGCGAAGTCCTGGGCGAGGTTCACCAGGGCGGCCAGGGACTCCCAGCGCTCGCGCACGGCGCCGGAACCGGCCGGCGGCTGCGGCGTCCAGCCCTCCCCCGACAGCACGGCACGCACCTGGGAGGGCAGGTCGACGGCGTCGTCCAGGAGGGAGTCGTTGCCGCCGAAGCGGGCCGCGCCGCGCAGGGCGACGCCCGCCTTGCGCACCTCCGGGCGGTCGAAGAACCGCTCGGCACCGCGCAGCTGGTAGGGCACCGCGGCGTCGGCGAGGGCCTGCTCGTAGGTCTCGGACTGGGCGTTCGTCCGGAACAGGACGGCGATCTCGGCGGCCGGGACCCCGGAGTCGATGAGCTCGCGGATGCGGCGGGCCGCTCCCTCGGCCTCGGCGGGCTCGTCGGTGTACTCGGTGTAGACCGGCTCGGGCCCCGGGGCACGCTGGGAGACGAGTTCCAGCCGGTGGTCGGCGGCCCGGCCCCTGGCCTGGGCCAGCAGGCCGTTGGCGAGATGGACGACCTGGGGGGTGGAGCGGTAGTCGCGGACCAGCTTGACGACGGTGGCGCCGGGGTGGCGGGTGCGGAAGTCGAGCAGGTGGTCCGGCGTCGCTCCCGTGAAGGAGTAGATCGTCTGGCTGGCGTCGCCGACCACGCACAGGTTGTCCCGCTCGCCCAGCCACAGCTCCAGCAGGCGCTGCTGGAGGGGGCTGACGTCCTGGTACTCGTCGACCACGAAGTGCTGGTACTGGGCGCGGACCTGCTCGGCGATGTCGTGCCGGTCCTGGAGGACGGCCACGGTCAGCAGCAGCACGTCCTCGAAGTCGATGACGGAGCGCTCGCGCTTGATGTCCTCGTAGGCGGCGTAGAGCTGGGCGATCTCGGCGGAGTCGCGGGGGGTCTCGCGGCCGGCCTTGGCGGCGGCGGGCGCGTAGTCGGCGGGGACGGTCTGGGTGACCTTGGACCACTCGATCTCGGCGGTGACGTCCCGCAGCTCGCCCCGGTCGAGGCGGATGCGGCAGGCGGCGGCCGCGTCGGCGACGAGCTGGATCTTGCGGTCGACGAGCCGGGGCATGGAGCCGCCGATCGCTTTCGGCCAGAAGTACTGGAGCTGGCGCAGGGCCGCCGAGTGGAACGTACGTGCCTGGACGCCCGCGGCGCCGAGCTGGCGCAGTCGGCCGCGCATCTCCCCGGCGGCGCGGTTGGTGAAGGTGACGGCGAGCACGCTGGAGGGGTGCAGAATGCCGGCGCGCACCCCGTAGGCGATGCGGTGGGTGATCGCTCGGGTCTTGCCCGTGCCGGCGCCCGCCAGGACGCACACCGGACCGTGCAGGGCGGTGGCCACTTCGCGCTGCTCCGGGTCGAGCCCTTCGAGCACCGCGTCGGCCGAGTCCGGTACCTGCGGGAACAGGGTGGAGTGCGTTGCTGCTGTCACACGGCCATGCTGCCAGGTCGCGGGAGACGGCTGCGCCGGTTGTCCACAGGCAGCCATCGATAGTCGTACTAATGCGGCAGGCGTCACGTCCCGTACCGCACCGTCCCGGGGAATGGTGGAGCTTTCACATACGTTCCCCCAGCGCGACCAACCGTCCCCGAGCCACCGAAGGAGCACGAGAGACATGCTGGGCACTGTGACGATGTACAGCACCACGTGGTGCGGCTACTGCCGCCGGCTGAAGAGCCAGATGGACCGCGAGGGCATCGCGTACACCGAGATCAACATCGAGCAGGACCCGGAGTCCGCCGCGTTCGTGGAGAAGGCGAATGGCGGAAACCAGACGGTGCCCACCGTGCTGTTCCCGGACGGCTCCACCCTCACCAACCCGTCGCTGGCTCAGGTGAAGCAGAAGATCGGCGCGTAGTCGCCGTGCGGTTGTGCGGGGAAGGCGGTTCCTGAGGCGGCTCAGGGGCCGCCTTCTCGTGGTCTGTCCCACACGACGACGTAGCGCCACAGCAGCGTGCGGCGGAAGCGGCAGCCGGGAAGCAGGCGGTCCAGGGCCTGCCGGATCTCTGCCCAGGACATGTGCACGTCTTCCATGGGCATGCCCGCCGGGCCCCGCTTGCCGCCGTGGAGGCGCGCGAGCAGCAGGCTGGCGGGCACGCCGCACGCGCTGATGAGCCAGTCCAGGAGCGTCCGGTTGGCGGCCATGCCGACGATCACCAGGCGGCCGCCGGACGCGGTGAGCCGGGCGAGACGCGTGACTGCTTCCTCGAAGGGCGCGTGGTGGACCACGGCGACCGCGCTGACGAAGTCGTACGCGCCCTCGGGCAGGGAGCCGTCGGTGAGGTAGTCCGCCGCCACGTAGGTGACATTGCCGGGCACGTGCGCGTGCGCGCGGGCGAGCTTGATCATCTCCGGGGATCGGTCCACGCCCGTGACGGACACCGCTCGTGCCGCGAGCTTGCGGGCGAGCAGCCCGTCGCCGCAGCCGGCGTCCAGGGCCGTGCCACAGCCGTCCGGTACGGCGGCGAGCACCGCGGGATGGTGGTGGACGTTGTGGTTCCAGTAGGGATCCGGCACCCGGACGCTCCCCGTCAGGCGACGCTTCTGGTCGGGAGCGGCTTGCCGTACCAGAGCTCGATCAGGCGGGCCGCGATCGAGATGCCGTAGGGCGGGAGCACCTCGCCGGACTCGAAGGCGGCGCGCAGTTCGTCGCGGGAGAACCAGCGGGCCTCGTGGATCTCGTCGCCGTCGACGTCGATCTCGGTCGTGGTGGCGCGGGCCAGGAAGCCCAGCATGAGGCTGGACGGGAAGGGCCAGGGCTGGCTGGCGACGTACTCGACCTGGCCGACGGTGATGCCGACCTCCTCGTGGACCTCGCGGCGCACCGACTGCTCGATGGCCTCGCCGGGCTCGACGAAACCGGCGAGCGTCGAGAAGCGTCCCTCGGGCCAGTGGACCTGGCGGCCGAGCAGGATGCGGTCGTCCTCGTCGGTGACGGCCATGATCACGGCGGGGTCCGTGCGCGGGTAGTGCTCGGCGCCGCAGGCCGGGCAGCGGCGGATGTGGCCGGCCGCCGCGATGACCGTGCGCTCGCCGCAGCGGGAGCAGAAGCGGTGCGTGCGCTGCCAGTTCTCCAGGCCCACCGCGTGCACCATCAGTCCCACGTCACGCGCCGACAGCAGCAGTCCCGCCTCGCGCAGGCCCGCCGGGCGCGCGGACTGGTCCATGCGGCCGGGCAGGGAGTCCTTCTGGAGGGCGAAGTAGCTGACGCCGTCCTCGTCGGTGCCGAGGAAGTAGCGGTGTGCCTCGGTGAGGGGGGCCTCGAAGGAGGGGGTCATGACGAGTTCGGTGCGCCCGTCCGCCGTCTCGTCGATGAGGACCTGGCCGCCGGAGACCACGAAGCAGCGCGTGGAGGGGTGGCTCCACGCCGCCGCGAGCCAGGCCTCGTCGAGCCGGTGGTGCGCGGCCCGGTCGATGCCGCTCGGGGCGGTGAGCGAGATGGGTCGGTCGGCGTTGTGGTCGGTCCAGGTGGTCACGGGTGCTTCCAACTCCCCCGGTGGAACGGTTGGGTTCGGCGGACTGTTCAGCGGGACGTACGGCGGGAGGCGACCGGGTCCGGTGGGCCCGTGCGGTGCGGGGCGGTCCTTCCAGTGTGCCCCGCGCGCGCTGCCGGTCCGGACGGCGCGGAACGCTCAGGGCGCATGACGCCACTGCTCGGCGAGGTCACCCCACAGGTAGGCGGTGGTCTCCACGCCCTTCAGGAGCAGGTCGAGCTCCACTTTCTCGTTCGGGGCGTGCCAGCCGTCGGACGGGACGGAGATGCCGAGGAAGAGCACGGGTGCCCCGAGGACGTCCTGGAGGTCCGCCGCCGGACCGGAGCCGCCCTCGCGCGTGAAGCGGACCGGTTTCTCGAAGGCCCGGCCCATGGCGCGGACGACCGACTGGAGGGCGGGGTGGTCCAGCGGCGTCAGGCACGGGCGCGTGGCCCCGCTGAACGTGATCTCGCAGCGGATCCCGTCGGGCACCTGCTGCTCGGCCCATGCCCGGACGGCCTTCTCCACCTGGCCGGGATCCTGGCCCGCCACCAGCCGGAAGGACAGCTTCAGCAGGGCCGAGGACGGGACGATCGTCTTGCTGCCGGGGCCCTGGTAGCCGCTCCCGATGCCGTTGACCTCGGCGGTGGGGCGGGCCCAGACGCGCTCCAGGGTGCTGTACCCGGCCTCTCCGTGGGTGGCGTACGACTTGGCCGCGCACAGCCACTGGTCCTCGTCGAAGGGCAGTTCGGCGAAGAGCTCCCGCTCGCGGTCGGTGAGTCCGATCACGCCGTCGTAGAAGCCCGGGATCGCCACGCGCGCGTGCTCGTCGTGCAGGGCGGCGACCAGGCGGGCCGCCGCGGTCGCCGGGTTGGGCACGGCGCCGCCGAAGGAACCGGAGTGAATGTCCTGGTCGGGGCCGTACAGGCGTATCTCGCACTCGGCGAGGCCGCGCATGCCCGTGCACACCGTGGGGGTGTCCTCGGACCACATGCCGGTGTCGGAGACGATCACGGCGTCGGCGGCGAGCCGCTCGGCGTGCTGCTCGACCAGGGCCCGGAAATGTGGCGAACCGGACTCCTCCTCGCCCTCGATCAGCAGCTTCAGGTGCACGGCCGGGGTGGTACGGCCGGTGGCGGCGAGGTGGGCGCGGACGCCGAGGGTGTGGAAGAAGACCTGGCCCTTGTCGTCGGCCGCCCCGCGCGCGTAGAGGCGGTTCCCGCGGACGACCGGCTCGAAGGGTTCGCTGTCCCAGCCGTCCTCGCGGACGGCGGGCTGCACGTCGTGGTGGCCGTAGACCAGCACGGTGGGCGCCCGCGGGTCGTCGCAGGGCCACTCCGCGTAGACGGCGGGCGCGCCCGGAGTCTCCCAGACCTCGGCCGTCGGGAAGCCGGTCTCGTGCAGCTTGGCGGCGAGCCAGTCGGCGCTGCGTCGCACGTCGGGCGCGTGGTCCGGCTGGGCCGACACCGATGGGATCCGCAGCCACTCGGCGAGGTCGTCGAGGAAGGCGCCGCGGTGCTGCTCGATGTACGTACGGACGACGCTGTCCGGGGTCTGGCTCATGGTCACGAGCCTATCGGCCCGCACTGACGTCGTCGGAGTGCGGTTCCTCACCGGACTGACCATCGGATCGCTCACCGGGTACCCCGCCTGATTCAGCACCGGGCGGTTCGTCCAGCAGCAGCCGCTCCAGGGCGGCGCGGTCCGGCAGTTCCTCGGGGCGTACGACCTCCCCGGTGCGTACGTACAGGAACGCGGCTGTGACCGACTCCGGGGGCACGCCCTGCTGCTCGGCCCAGGCGAGGCGGTAGACGGCGAGCTGGAGGGGGTCCGCGGTGCGGGAGCGGTTGGTCTTCCAGTCGATGATCTCGTACGTCGCGTCCTCCCCGTCGCCCTCCTTGTAGACGGCGTCGATGCGGCCCCGGACGACGCGGCCGGCGATCGCGAGCTGGAAGGGGGCCTCGACCCGGTAGGGCGTGCGGTGCGCGTAGGCCGTGCGCTCGAAGGCGTCCTTGAGGGCCTCAAGGTCCCGTTCGTCGGCGATCTCGGCCTCGCTGCCGGGCAGTTCCTCCGGCTCCAGCATGGGCAGCGTCAGCTCTTCGAACCGAGCCTCGACCCAGGCGTGGAAGCGGGTGCCCCTGCGGGCGGCGGGCTGGGGCGGTCGGGGCATGGGACGGGCCAGCTCCTGCGCGAAGCCGTCCGGGTCGGCGGCCAGGCGCAGCAGCTGGGACGCCGTGAGGGAGGCGGGCAGGGGCACTTCGGTGACGCTGTCGCGGGCGCGCAGGAGCTCGCCGGTGAGGGCGTCGAGGTCACGGTCCCAGGAGGCGACGGTGCGGGCCTCCTCGGGGGTGAGGCGGGGCTGTTCCCTGGGGCGCGCGGGCTCCGGTGGGGCCACCTGGTGGGGGATGGTGGGGCGGCGGTCGGGCGGCTGGGTGCTGCCGTCCACCGGGGGTTCGCCGAGGGTCTCGTCGAAGGGGGCCTGCTCGAAGCGGCCTCCGTCGAAAGGGGCCTTGTGGAAGGGGTCCTTGTCGGCGAAGGGCTCGTCGGCGAACGGGTCCGGTCCGTCGAACACGTCCGGTTCGGAGAACGGGTCCGGTTCGGAGAACGGGTCCGGTTCGTCATACGGCGGCTCGTCGTCCTCGGGTGGCGGGGGCCACTCCGGGTCGCCGAGGGCATCGGGGTCGTGCACGGCCGCGGGATGCCCGTCCTCGTGGGATGCGAGGTCCTCCAGGTGGGCCAGGACGGTCTCGGCGGCGGCGCGGCGGCGGGCCAGGGCCGATTCGTCCAGGGGCAGGGGCCAGATCTGCTCCGCCGTGGCCTGGTGGAAGGCCGGGTTCTCCTCGTCGTCGGCGGGTTCGTCCGCCCAGGCCTCGATCTCGCCGTACCCGGCCTCGCAGTGCTCGTAGAGGGCCTGGAGGAACGGGGACGGTCCGCGGCGCTTCTTCTGGGTGGGTCCCCACCAGTGGCCGGAGCCGAGGAGCAAGGAGCGGGGGCGGGTGAACGTGACGTAGCCGAGGCGGAGTTCCTCGGTGTGCTGGTGCTCCTTCATCGCCTCGTGGAAGGCCTTCAGGCCCCTGGCGTCCCAGGAGGGCACGTCGGGCAGGGTGTCTGCGTCGCCGCGCAGTTCGTGCGGCAGGACCTTGCCCTGGGAGGTCCACTTCTCGCGGCCCTGGCTGCTGGGGAAGGTGCCGGTGACCAGACCGGGGACGACCACGACGTCCCACTCCAGTCCCTTGGACTTGTGGGCGGTGAGCACCTTGACGGTGTTCTCGCCGCCGGGGAGGGCGTTGTCGAGGCCCTTCTCGTACTGGGCGGCGGTGCGCAGGAAGCCGAGGAAGGCCAGCAGGGTCGCCTCGTTGTCGCCGGCGGCGAAGGAGGCGGCGATGTCCAGGAAGTTGGACAGGGTCTCGCGCCGGCGGGCGGCCAGGGCGTGCGGGGAGGCGGACAGCTCGACTTCCAGGCCGGTGACGGCGAGGACGCGGTGCAGGACGTCCATCAGGGGATCGGCCAGGGAGCGGCGCAGCTCGCGCAGTTCGGTGGCGAGCCGGGCGAAGCGCACGCGCGCGTCGGGCGAGAAGGGCAGTCCGTCGTCGTCCCCGTGACCGTCGAGCGGCGTCTCCAGGAACGTGTCGAGGGCGTCCGCGAGCGAGATCACCTCGGCGGGGTCGACCCCCTCGACGGCCTCGGCGAGGCGTCGGTCCGGGTCGTCGTCGCCCTCCACGGGCGCGTGGGACACCAGGAGCCGGGCGCGGCGCCCCAGCAGGGCGAGGTCGCGCGGGCCGATGCGCCAGCGCGGGCCGGTCAGCAGGCGCACCAGGGAGGCGTTGGCGCCGGGGTCCTGGAGGACCTCGCAGACGGCGACGAGGTCGGCGATCTCGGGCAGGTGCAGCAGGCCCGACAGGCCGACGACCTCGACCGGGATGTCCCGGGCGACCAGGGCGCCCTGGATCTCGGCGAAGTCGGTCGCCGTGCGGCACAGGACGGCGATCTCGCCGGGTGCCGTCCCGGTCCGGACGAGGTGGGCGATGGAGTCGGCGGCCCAGTCGATCTCCTCGGCGTGGGTGCGCAGCAGGGCGCAGCGGACCATGCCGTCGCGTTCGGCGCCGGGGGCCGGGCGGAGGGCCTCCACGCCCGCGTGCAGGGCGCGCAGGGGCTCGGCGAGGTTGTTGGCGAGGTCGAGGAGGCGGCCGCCGCTGCGGCGGTTCTCGCTGAGGGCCTGCCGGGTCGCCGGGCGGCCGTCGGCGTGCGCGAAGTGCTCGGGGAAGTCGTCGAGGTTGGCCACGGAGGCGCCGCGCCAGCCGTAGATCGCCTGGCAGGGGTCGCCGACGGCGGTGACGGGGTGGCCGGTGCCCTCGCCGAACAGGCCCGCCAGGAGGACGCGTTGGGCGACCGAGGTGTCCTGGTACTCGTCGAGGAGGACCACCCGGAACTCGTCGCGCAGGACGCGGCCCACCTCGGGGATCCTCGCGAGCTGTGCCGACAGGGCGATCTGGTCGCCGAAGTCGAGCAGGTCCCGCTCGCGCTTGGCGGCCCGGTAGCGGGTCACCAGCTCGGCCAGCTCACGGCGGGCGGCGGCCGCCTCGGGCACCTTGCGCAGATCGGCGTTGGTGAGCTTGGCGCCGCGCAGAGTCAGCAGCAGATCGGCGTCGTACGCACGCAGCACCTCGGGGCGTACGAGGTGCTCGGCGAGTTCCGCGTCGAGGGCGAGGAGGTCGCCGACGAGGTCCGCGAAGGAGCGGGTCAGCGCCGGGTAGGACCCGGGTGACTCGCGCAGCACGCGCGCGGCGAGCTGGAAGCGGGTGGCGTCGGCGAGCAGCCGGGACGTGGGCTCCAGGCCGATGCGCAGACCGTGGTCGGTCAGCAGACGCCCTGCGAAGGCGTGGTACGTGGAGATCACCGGCTCGCCCGGCGGATTGTCCGGGTCGATGACGTCCGGGTCGGTGACTCCGGCCTTGATCAGCGCCTTGCGGACGCGCTCGGCGAGTTCGGCGGCGGCCTTGTTGGTGAAGGTGAGGCCGAGCACCTGCTCGGGGGCGACCTGGCCGGTGCCGACCAGCCACACCACGCGTGCCGCCATCACCGTCGTCTTGCCCGAGCCGGCTCCGGCCACGATCACCTGCGGGGCGGGCGGCGCCGTGATGCAGGCCGTCTGCTCGGGGGTGAACGGGATGCCGAGGAGCTCCTTGAGCTGCTCGGGATCGGTGATACGGGCTGGCACATCGAAAGAGGCTAGCGGCGGGCACTGACAGCGGCGGCACGATCGGCCTCCCGGGGCGGAAGAACCGCAGGTCAGCTCATGTGGTGCGATGGATCACTCCACCACGTGACGCCCCTCCTGACGCGCGCTGCACGAGGCCCGGAACGCGCAGTGCGTGCAGTGCTGCCCGGCGGTCGGCGTGAACCGTTCGTCGAGGACCTTCCCGGCGGCGGTCGCCAGCAGGTCGCCGACCCACTCCCCCTCCAGCGGCTCCTGGGCCTGCACCTTGGGCAGGGCCTCGCCTCCGTCGCGCTGGGCGGCGCCCTGGCGGAGGTGGACTAGTTCGGCGCCGCCCGGCTCGGGGCGCACGCCATCGAAGACATCGTCGACGGCACCCTCCCGGACGGCCAGCTGGTAGACGGCGAGCTGCGGGTGGCGTTCCACCTCCTTCCCGGTGGGCGCCTGCTTGCCGGTCTTGAAGTCGACGACGTAGGCGCGGCCATCGCCGTCGGCCTCGACGCGGTCCATCTGGCCGCGGATGCGCACCTGGTAGTCGCCCGCTTCGAGGGTGACGTCGAAGTCGTGCTCGCTGGCCACCGGGGTGCGCCCGGCGCGGTCCATGACGTGCCACTGGAGGAAGCGTTCGAGCGCCACGCGCGCGTTGTCCTTCTCCTGCTCCGACTTCCAGGGGGCGTCGAAGGCGAGGGCGTTCCACACGGAGTCGAGGCGTTCCATGAGGACGGAGAGGTCGGCGGGGGTGCGCCCGGAGGCGACCTCGTCGGCGAGGACGTGCACCACGTTGCCGAACCCTTGCGCGGCGGTCGCGGGCGCGTCGGCCTTCACCTCGCGGCCCAGGAACCACTGCAGGGCGCAGGTGTTGGCGAGCTGGTCGAGCGCGCTGCCGGAGAGCACGACGGGCTGGTCGCGGTTGCGCAGCGGCACCTTGGACTCGGTCGGCTCGAACATGCCCCACCAGCGGTACGGGTGCGCGGAGGGCACCAGGGGGCGGCCGTCCTCGTCGGCGAGGGCGGCGAGCCGGGCCAGTCGGCGGGCGGCGGCCTCCCTCAGGGCGTCGGAGACGCGCGGGTCGACCGTGGTGGCGCGCAGTTCGGCGACGAGTGCCGCGACGGACAGGGGGCGGCGCGGACGCCCGGTGACGTCCTTGGGTTCGACGCCGAGCTCGGTCAGGAAACGGGAGGGCTGGTCACCGTCGTCGGCGGGCGCCTTGACGGCCGTGACGACGAGCCGTTCACGCGCGCGTGTGGCGGCCACGTAGAACAGGCGGCGCTCCTCGGCGAGCAGCGCGCCGGGGGTGAGGGGTTCGGCGAGTCCGTCGCGGCCGATGCGGTCGGCTTCCAGCAGCGAGCCGCGGCGGCGCAGGTCGGGCCACAGGCCTTCCTGGACGCCCGCGACGACCACGAGGCGCCATTCCAGCCCCTTGGAGCGGTGCGCGGTCATCAGGCGGACGGCGTCGGGGCGTACGGCACGCCGGGTGAGGGTGTCGGCGGCGATGTCCTCGGCGTCGATCTCCTCCAGGAAGTTCAGCGCGCCCCGGCCGCCGGAGCGCTCCTCGGCGCGGGCAGCGGTCGCGAACAGGGCGCAGACCGCGTCCAGGTCGCGGTCCGCGTTGCGTCCGGCAGCACCGCCCCGGCGGGCGGCCCGCTCCAGGCGGCCGGGCCAGGGCGTGCCCTCCCAGAGGTCCCACAGCGCCTCCTCGGCCGTACCGCCGCCGGCCAGCCGCTCCCGGGCCTTGCGCAGCAGCGCGCCGAGGCGCTGGGCGCCACGCGCGTACGCGGGGTCGTGCACCGCGAGGCGCTCCGGCTCCGCGAGGGCCCGCGCGAGCAGCACGTCGGAGGGCGGCGGCAGCGGATTGCCGGCGGCCCGCTCCTCGTCCCGCAGGGCCCGGCCGAGACGGCGCAGGTCGGCGGCGTCCATGCTCGCCAGGGGAGAGGTGAGGAGGGCGAGTGCGGTTTCGGTGTCGAGCCAGCCGGGGTCGGACGCACCGGAAGTCGCGTCTCCGGACCTTTCGGAGGCTCCCTGCGCCGGCACGCCGGAAGTCGCGTCTCCGGCCCTTTCAGAGGAGGCCCCGTCCATCGGCCCGCCGGAAGCCGCCCCTCCGGAACTTTCAGAGACACCGTCCGCCAGCACGCCGGAGGCCCCGTCTCCCAACCTTCCGGAGCCCCCGTCCACAGCCACACCAGAGCCCCCGTCCGCGGGCGCGTCGGCCCGCGCCGCCTCCGCCGAGGCCACCGCACGAAGCGCCGTCAGCAGCGGCGCCACGGCGGGTTCGTGGCGCAGCGGCACGTCGTCGCCGTCGACGTCCACGGGGACGCCCGCCGCCGAGAGGGCGCGGCGGAGCGTGGGGATGGTCCGGGAGCCGGCGCGTACCAGGACGGCCATCTCGCTCCACGGGACGCCGTCCTCCAGGTGGGCCCTGCGGAGGATGTCGGCGATGTTGTCCAGCTCCGTCCCGGCCGTCGGGTACGTGTACGCCTCGACGCGGCCGCCGTCCCGGACGGAGGCGAGTTCGCGATGGGCGCGCACCTTCTCGGCGGGCAGCCGGGTCAGCGGCATGCGCTGGGTCAGCAACCGGGTGGCGGCCAGCAGGGCGGCGCCGGACCGGCGGGACGTGCGCAGCACGGCGACGGGGGCCGGACGGCCGTCCGCGCGCGGGAAGGCGTGCGGGAACTCCAGGATGCCGTTCACGTCCGCCCCGCGGAACGCGTAGATCGACTGGTCGGGGTCACCGAAGGCGACCAGGGTGCGGCCGCCGCCGGCCAGGGCGTGCAGCAGTCGCACCTGAGCGGGGTCCGTGTCCTGGTACTCGTCGACGTAGACGGCGTCGTACCGGGCGGCGAGCCGGGCGGCGACCTGGGGGCGGCGGGCAAGGAGTACCGCGCGGTGGACGAGTTCCGCGTAGTCGATCACGCCCTGCAGGTCGAGCACGTCGAGGTACTCGGCGAGGAAGGCGGCCGCGGCACGCCAGTCGGGGCGTCCCGTGCGGCGGGCGAAGGCGTCCAGGGCGTCGGGCCCGAGGCCGAGTTCACGGGTGCGGGCGAGGACCGCGCGGACCTCGTCGGCGAAACCGCGCGTGGTCAGGCAGGCGCGCAGTTCGTCCGGCCAGCGCACGTGCGCGAGCCCGAGCCGTTCCAGGTCCACCTGGCCCGCGAGCAGCTCGCGCACCGAGACGTCCTGCTCGGGGCCGGACAGCAGCCGCAGCGGCTCCACGAACAGGTCGCTGTCCTGGTGGGCGCGGACCAGGGCGTAGCAGAACGAGTGGAAGGTGGTCGCCTGGGGTGCGCGGGCTGCCCCGGTGCGCAGGGCCATGCGGTCGCGCAGCTCGACGGCCGCGCGGCGGCTGAACGTGAGCACGAGGACGCGCTCGGGGTCGCCGCCCCGGGCGATCCGCTCGGCGACGGACTCGACGAGCGTGGTGGTCTTGCCGGTGCCAGGGCCTGCGAGAACGAGCAGCGGACCGGCCGTGTGGTCAACCACGGAGCGCTGCGAGGCGTCCAAAAGAGGGGGGTCCACTCGGGCAGGAGGGGTACGTACCAGTCGGTAAGCGCCACGGCTCCCCCGCCGCACCCGGGGGTGCGACAGGCCGCTGGTGGAGGAAGAGGAGCTCACGTGGTTCGCCGGTCCTGGTGGAAGTGCTGGTTGGCGGGCCACCGCGCGTGGCGGGCGGTGACCGCGGGGTGACGGGGGCACGCGCAGCCGACGCTACGCCGACCGGCAAGGCGGAAGCAGGGCTTCCCCTTTTTCCCGCCGGCCACTCATGGCACTCATGCCCCTCGCCTCACGAACGTACGTCATGCCGCCGGTGTGCCCCGATTCCCCCGTCCGGATCACGGGTCACACAGGAGGCGGTTCGATGGCGGAAGCTGTCAGGTGTGACCCTCCGCGCGTTCGCCGCCGTCCCACCGCGCACGTCTCATGTCGATGCGTGGCAGGTGTCCTTCGGCGGCGCGGCTCGCCTGCTTCAGGGGCGTGCCCTCCGCCCGGTAGTGGCCGAGCGCCCGCTGCTCGTGCCCCGGGAGCAGCACGCCGTCCGCCCGGACGACGCGCCACCACGGAACGGCTCCCCCGTAGAGCGCCATCACCCGGCCCACCTGGCGCGGACCGCCCTCCTCCAGCCATTCGGCGACGTCCCCGTATGTCATGACACGGCCCGGCGGAATCAGTTCGGCGACGTCGAGGACCCGCTCGGCGTACTCGGGCAGCGCTTCCGCGCCCTCGAACCGGCCCTTCTCAGGGCTCTCCTCACTCATCCGCCCCATCCTGCCCCACCCCACCGACAACGGGACGCGCGTGCTCCCGAGCGTTTCCCTCGCCCGGCAGGAGCGCGTCGGGCAGACTGTCCGCCCCCGCATGTGCACCCTGATGCCGCCGTGTGTCGGTGCGGCATGCCACCATCGTGCGGGCGGTGACCGGTGATACGAGACCAAGAAGAGACGATGAAGCAACAGGGTGCGCACCCCGAGGACCCGGAGGGCACCTCTGACGCTTCGTCGCGCCCGGGCACTCCGGACGACGGCCCGAAGGCGGCCGGGAAGCAGACCCGGACGGACGCCGAGGAGACCGACACCGCGTACATCGACGAGGTGGAGGGCGACGAACCGCTGCTCCCCGCGCGCGTGCACCGCCCGTCCGACCTGATGCGTCTCCTGGTGGGCGTGCTCGCCGTCGTGGTGCTGATCGGGATCGCCGCGTTCGCGCACGGCACCACCTCGGGCCTCGAACAGGACATCAACAAGGGCACCGGGCAGGCGCCCGACCTGCTCATCAAGATCGCGGGTCTGGCCTCCAGCATCGCGATCCTGCTGGTGCCGGTCGCCTTCGCGATCGAGCGGTTGATCAAACGGGACGGGCTCAGGATCGCCGACGGTGTGCTCGCGGCCGTCCTGGCGCACGGAGTGACGCTTGCCACAGACCTGTGGGTCGCCCGTGCCGCCCCGGACTCCATCCAGGAGGCGCTCACCCAGCCCTCCCCCGGCGACATCCACGCGCTGACCGATCCCGTGCACGGCTATCTGGCCCCCGTCATCGCGTACATGACGGCCGTCGGCATGTCGCGCAGGCCGAGATGGCGCGCGGTGCTGTGGGTCGTGCTGCTCCTCGACGCCTTCTCGATGCTCGTCACGGGGTACACGACACCGTTCTCGATCATCCTCACCGTGCTGATCGGCTGGACCGTGGCCTACGGCACGCTGTACGCGGTCGGCTCGCCGAACGTCCGGCCCACCGGGCAGACGCTGATGGCCGGCTTGCGGACCGTCGGCTTCCGCCCCGTCAGCGCCTCGCGCGAGGACACCCCGGACCACCACCCGGACACCGGGGACCGGGGCCGCCGCTACTTCGTCACGCTCGAGGACGGCCCCCCGCTGGACGTGACCGTCGTCGACCGGGAGCAGCAGGCCCAGGGCTTCTTCTACCGCGCCTGGCGGAACCTGACCCTGCGCGGCTTCGCCACCCGCAGCAGCCTCCAGTCGCTGCGCCAGGCCCTGGAGCAGGAGGCGCTGCTGGCGTACGCGGCCATCGCGGCCGGCGCCAACGCGCCCAAGCTGATCGCCACCTCCGAGCTCGGCCCCGACGCCGTGATGCTCGTCTACGAGCACAGCGGCGGCCGCACCCTCGACTCACTGTCGGACGAGGAGATCACCGACGACCTGCTGCGCGACACCTGGCACCAGGTGAAGGCGCTGCAGTCCCGGCGTATCGCGCACCGCAGGCTGGTGGGCGACGCGATTCTGGTGGATCGTTCCGGCACGGTGATCCTCACCGACCTGCGCGTCGGCGAGATCGCGGCCGGTGACCTGCTGCTGCGCATGGACACCTCCCAACTGCTCGTCACCCTCGGCCTCCGGGTGGGCGCCGAGCGGGCGGTGGCCTCCGCGGTGAGCGTGCTCGGCCCGGACGCCGTGGCGGACTGCCTGCCGATGCTCCAGCCCATCGCGCTCAGCCGCTCCACGCGCGCGACGCTGCGCAGACTGGCCCGGGAGCGGGCCCAGCGCGAGCGCGACGCGGTCCTGGAGGCGTCCCGGCAGACCAAGCAGGCGCGCCTGGAGGAGTCCTCCGACGAGGCCGTGCCCGTCCTGGAGAAGCCCGACAAGAAGGCCGTACGGGCGGAGCAGCGGGCCGAGAAGCGGGCCATCGACGAGGCCCTGGAGGAGGCGCGCGAGGAGGATCTGCTGACGCAGATCCGGCACGAGGTGCTGCGCATCAGGCCACAGGCACCGGTCGAGCCGGCCCGGCTGGAGCGGGTGCGGCCGCGCACGCTGATCAGTTTCATGGCGGGCGCGATCGGCGCGTACTTCCTGCTGACGCAGCTCACGCACATCGAGTTCGGGCCGCTCATCGCGAACGCCGAGTGGGGCTGGGTCGCGGCGGCCGTGCTGTTCTCGATGTGCAGCTACTTCGCGGCGGCGATGGCACTGCTGGGGTTCGTGCCCGAGCGGGTGCCGTTCCTGCGGACCGTGGCGGCGCAGGTCGCCGGGTCCTTCGTGAAGATCGTCGCCCCGGCGGCGGTGGGCGGAGTCGCCCTCAACACTCGCTTCCTGCAGCGCGCGGGAGTGCGGCCGGGACTGGCGGTGGCGAGTGTGGGCGCGTCGCAGCTGTTCGGGCTCGGCTGCCACATCCTGATGCTGCTGTCCTTCGGCTATCTGACCGGCACGGAGAAGACGCCGTCGCTGTCGCCGTCCCGGACGGTCATCGCCGGCCTGCTGACGGTGGCCGTGCTCGTGCTCGTGGTGACCTCCGTGCCGTTCCTGCGGAAGTTCGTCGTCACGCGCGTGCGGTCGCTGTTCGCGGGTGTCGTGCCGCGCATGCTGGACGTGCTCCAGCGGCCGCAGAAGCTGGTCACCGGCATCGGCGGCATGCTGCTGCTGACCGCCTGCTTCGTGATGTGCCTGGACGCGTCGATCCGCGCGTTCGGCGACGAGTCCACCTCGATCAGCATCGCCAGCGTCGCCGTCGTCTTCCTCGCGGGCAACGCCCTCGGGTCCGCGGCACCGACCCCGGGCGGTGTGGGCGCGGTCGAGGCGACCCTGACGGTCGGCCTGATCGCCGTCGGGCTCCCCAAGGAGGTCGCGGCACCGGCGGTCCTGCTGTTCCGGCTGCTGACGCTGTGGCTGCCCGTACTGCCGGGCTGGCTGGCCTTCAACCACCTCACCCGCAAGCAAGCACTCTGACACGGACGCGCGACGCGCCCTTCGGCACCACCGGTACCTCCTCCCTCGTACGACACGCGTCCCGCGCGCCCGGCACCGCGCCGCCGCAGGATGGAACCATGCCGACCCGCCTCCGGCTGCGCGCCGCCGCCCTGACCGCCACCGCCGTGCTGCTGTCGACCGCACTGGCGAGCTGCGGGGACGACGGCACCAAGGACGAGGACCTCACGCGGCAGGAGCTGGACTGGGAGGCCTGCCCCGCCCCCTCCGACGCGCAGGGCGGAGGCGCTCCGCCCTCGCCACTGCCGGACGGCGGCGAGTGGCAGTGCGCCACGATGAAGGCGCCCCTCGACTGGGACGACCCCAAGGGGGACACCATCGACCTCGCACTGATCCGGGCCAGGGCCGGCGACACGAGCCGGCGCATCGGCTCGCTCATCTTCAACTTCGGCGGCCCCGGCGGCTCGGGCGTCACGTCGCTGCCCTCCTTCGCGGAGGACTACGAGACCCTGCGCACCCGCTACGACCTGGTCAGCTTCGACCCCCGCGGAGTCGGGCGCAGCGCCCCCGTGATCTGTGAGAACGACCAGCAGCTCGACGCGTACTTCCAGCAGGACGCCACGCCAGACGACGCCGCCGAGCGCACCGAACTCCTGGACAACACCAAGGAGTTCAACGAGGCCTGCGAGCAGAACTCGAAGAAGATGCTGCCCCACGTGCGCACCACCGACGCGGCCCGGGACCTGGACCTGATGCGCCAGGTCCTCGGCGACGGCAAGCTGCACTACTTCGGCATCTCCTACGGCACCGAACTCGGCGGCGTCTACGCCCACCTGTTCCCGAAGCGGGTCGGCCGCGCCGTGTTCGACGCCGTCGTCGACCCCACGCAGAACGCCGAACAGGGCTCGCTCGGGCAGGCGAAGGGCTTCCAGCGCGCGCTCGACAACTTCGCCCAGGACTGCGTGTCCAAGGCCGAGGAGTGCCCCATCGGCACGAGCGTCCAGGACGTGAAGAACCGTATCGCCCGGCTGTTGGAGGATCTCGACAGCCGTCCCATCCCGGGCGTCTTCCCCCGCGAACTGACCCAGACCGCGGCGACCAGCGGCATCGCACAGGCGCTGTACTCGCAGGACTTCTGGGAGTACCTCACCCAGGGCCTGCAGCAGGCGTACGCCGGTGACGGCAGCATCCTGTTGCTGCTGTCCGACTCGATGAACGGGCGCGAGGAGAACGGCGAGTACAGCAACCTCGCCGCCGCCAACACCGCCATCAACTGCGCGGACGACAAACCCCGCTACGACACGGCCTTCGTCGAGCGGAAGCTGCCCGAGTTCCGGGCGGCGTCCGCCCTGTTCGGCGACTACCTGGCCTGGGGCATGATCAGTTGCACCGACTGGGCGGTGCCGGGCGCCGCCGACCACCCGGACGTGAGCGCGCCGGGCTCGGCGCCGATCCTGGTCGTCGGCAACACCGGCGACCCCGCCACCCCGTACGAGGGCGCGCGGAAGATGGTGGACGCGCTGGGCGAAGGCGTCGGGGTCGAGCTGACGTACCAGGGGCAGGGGCACGGCGCCTACGACAGCGAGAACAAGTGCGTGCGGGGCGCCGTGAACGGCTATCTGCTGGACGGCAAGGTGCCGCGGGCGGGGACCGTCTGCACCTGATCCTGTCCCGGACCTCGCAAACGCGCAGGTCAGAAGGTTATCCACAGGCTGGAACGTCCGACGCGGGATCTGCCTACCATGGCCTGACCGCCATCCGCGGCACGGAGCGGACGGCCTGCGAGGGGGGATGGGCACATGACGCGCTTCGTACGGTGGACCGCTCTGGCGGTCGCCTCGGCGCTGCTGGCGGCGGGCTGCGGCGACAGCTCGTCCGACGACGACAAGGGCGGGCTGTCCTGGGGCCGCTGCAAAGCCACGGCCGACGCGCCGGCGCCGAGCAGCGAATGGCAGTGCGCGACGCTCAAGGTGCCGCTTGACTGGTCCGAGCCGGACGGCGAGACGATCGGCCTGGCGCTGATCCGCGCCAAGGCCCGCGGCGACGACCGCGCGGGCTCGCTCCTGTTCAACTTCGGCGGCCCCGGAGCCTCGGGCGTGTCCATGATGCCGTCGTACGCCCCGACGGTCTCCCAGCTCCGCGAGCGGTACGACCTGGTGAGCTGGGATCCGCGCGGGGTGGGCGCCAGCGAGGGCGTGCGCTGCCGCAGTGACAAGGAGATCCAGGCGGCGGAATCGGTGGACGTCTCCCCGGACACCCCCGCCGAGGAGCAGGCCTACTTCGCGGACGCCGCCGACTTCGCCAAGGGCTGCCAGAAGGACGCCGGGAAGCTGCTGGCGCACGTGTCGACCGCCGACTCGGCCCGCGACATGGACCGCATCCGGCAAGCCCTCGGCGACGACAGGATGAACTACTTCGGCATCTCCTACGGCACCGAACTGGGCGGCACCTACGCCCACTTGTTCCCGAAGAAGGTCGGGCGGATGACGCTCGACGCGGTCGTCGACCCCGGCGCCGACACCGTGGGGCACGCCCAGAACCAGGCCAGGGGCTTCCAGCGCGCGCTGAACGGCTACCTCGAGTCCACCGGCCAGGACCCGGCCGAGGGTTCGCGGAAGATCGCGGACCTGCTGCGACGGATCGACGCCCGGCCGCTGCCGACGGCCACGCCCGGGCGGAAGCTGACCCAGACGCTCGCGGTCACGGGCATCATCCTCCCGCTGTACAGCAAGGACAGCTGGCCGACGCTGACCAGCGCCCTCGACGCGGCGGAGCGGGGAGACGGCTCGGAGCTGCTGGCCCTGGCCGACGGCTACAACGAACGCGACCCGTCGGGCCGCTACGGCACGACGACGCACTCCCAGCGGGTCATATCGTGCCTGGACGACCGGCAGCGGCCGACCGCGGCGGAGACGAAGAAGCTGCTGCCTCGGTTCGAGGAGATCTCCCCGGTCTTCGGGACGTTCCTCGGCTGGGACACGGCCGGCTGGTGCCACGACTGGCCGGTGCCCGGGCAGCACGAGACCCCGGAGGTGAGCGCGGCGGGCGCGGCACCGATCCTGGTGGTCGGCAACACCGGCGACCCGGCCACCCCGTACGAGGGCGCGCGGAGGATGGCCGACGAGCTGGGCAGGGGCGTCGGCGTGATGCTCACCTGGCGGGGCCAGGGACATGGTGCCTACGGCAGCGGGAGCGACTGCGTCGACTCCACGGTGAACGCGTATCTGCTGGACGGCTCGGTGCCGAAGGACGGCAAGGTCTGCTCATGACGACGGCGGGGGCTCCGGGCGCCCGTGGTGCGCGAAGTCCCCGCCGCTCGGTAAGGCAGACCGGATACGGCTCAGTAGACCGGCTTGTCCGGCTCGATCTGGTTGACCCAGCCGATCACGCCGCCGCCGACGTGGACGGCGTCCGAGAAGCCCGCGGACTTCAGCACCGCGAGGACTTCCGCACTACGGACACCCGTCTTGCAATGCAAGACGATCTTCTTGTCCTGCGGGAGGCTCTCCAGGGCGGTGCCCATGAGGAACTCGTTCTTCGGGATCAGCCGGGCGCCCGGGATGGAGACGATCTCGTACTCGTTCGGCTCGCGGACGTCGATGATGTCGATGCTCTCGCCGTCGTCGATCCACTCCTTGAGCTGCTTGGGAGTGATCGTGGAGTCGGCGGCCGCCGCCTGGGCCTCTTCGGAGACGACGCCGCAGAAGGCCTCGTAGTCGATGAGCTCGGTGACGGTCGGGTTCTCGCCGCAGACCGCGCAGTTCGGGTCCTTGCGGACCTTGACCTGGCGGTACTGCATCTCCAGGGCGTCGTAGATCATCAGGCGGCCGACCAGCGGCTCACCGATGCCGGCGAGGAGCTTGATGGCCTCGTTGACCTGGATGGAGCCGATGGACGCGCACAGCACGCCCAGGACGCCGCCCTCGGCGCAGGAGGGGACCATGCCGGGGGGCGGGGGCTCCGGGTACAGGCAGCGGTAGCAGGGACCGTGCTCGGACCAGAACACGGACGCCTGGCCGTCGAAGCGGTAGATCGAACCCCACACGTACGGCTTGTTCAGCAGCACGCAGGCGTCGTTGACCAGGTAGCGGGTCGCGAAGTTGTCCGTGCCGTCGACGATCAGGTCGTACTGGCTGAAGATGTCCATCACGTTGTCGGCCTCGAGCCGCTCCTCGTGAAGGACCACGTTCACGTACGGGTTGATGCCCTTGACGCTGTCGCGGGCGGACTCGGCCTTCGGGCGGCCGATGTCGGCCTGGCTGTGGATGATCTGACGCTGCAGGTTCGACTCGTCGACCTCGTCGAACTCCACGATGCCGAGGGTGCCGACGCCCGCGGCGGCCAGGTACATCAGCGCCGGCGAGCCCAGGCCGCCGGCGCCCACACAGAGCACCTTGGCGTTCTTCAGCCGCTTCTGCCCGTCCATCCCGACGTCGGGGATGATCAGGTGGCGGGAGTACCTGCGAACCTCGTCTACGGTGAGCTCGGCAGCCGGCTCGACCAGGGGTGGCAACGACACGGGGACTCCGTTGGTCGGTCAATCACTACGGTTGTTCTCCCCGTAACAGTGCCATGTGCTTTTTCATTCCGAGACACCTGTTCCGACAAGCGAGACGATGTCGTCCCAGTAGCCGGGCATGGACTCCCAGGGGTCGGTGTCGCCCCCGCAGTCCGTGTGGTCGGTGAACCAGATCGTCGCGGCGCCCTGCCAGCGGGCGATGCGCAGGGCCTCGTCCAGATGGGCGCGGGGCACGCCGTGGACGAAGTGGCAGAAGCGCTCGGGCGGATGGTCGGCGGTCCACTCCGCCACCTGCGACCAGCGGTAGTCGCTCCAGGGTCCGGAGAAGGTGACCAGCTGGTCGGCGAGCTCGGCGTAGCCGGGATTCGGGTGGATGCCGTGGCCGAGGACGATGTGGGCATCGTCACGGATCACGCGGAGCGTGGCGACCGCGCGGCGGACCTCGGGCAGCCCGGCGTGGTCCGCCGGGCAGCGGTCCAGGAGGAAGCCGTCGACCTGGTACCAGTCGACGTACCGGTGGGCGTCCGCGACCAGTTCCCCGGAGACCCGGGAACCGTGCCGGGTGTCGAGCAGGCCGAGGACGCGGACGCCCGCGTTGCGCAGGCGGCCGGCCGCCTCCAGGCAGTGCGGGTCGGGGCGGGTTCCGGGGCCGTCGGCCACGTTGAGGACCACCCAGTGCAGCGGGGTGCCGGGACGGGTCAGTTCGCCCCACTCGGCGGGGGCGAGGAGGGGGTGGGCATAGCCGGGGACACCGACGCCGGGGCGCAGCTCGGTGCTGGAGGTGCGCAGTCGGGTGCTGGTCAGATGCGGCATGCCGCCTCCATCCAGATGTCCGCGAGGGACTCCTCGAGGCCGATCCGGGGGCGCCAGCCGAGCCGGTCGCGCGCGGTGCGCACGTCGGCCTGCTGCCAGCTGCCGCAGCCGTCCGGGTACGGGTACGCGACCGGGTGCGCGTGGTCCGAGTCGGGCCGGGGGTGGCCGATGGCCGGGCGCAGGGCGCCGGGCGGGCCGTCGAGCTCGTGGAGGGCGCCGCCGTACCCGGCGACCCGGGCGAGGACCGCGGCGGCGTCGCGCAGACGTACGGCACGGCCGGAGCCGATGTTGATGACGCCCTGCGCGGCGGAGAGCGAGGCGGCGTGCACGGCGCGGGCCACGTCGCGGACGTCGACGAAGTCGCGCTGCGCGCCGAGGCCGCCGAGTTTCAGCTCGCCGTCGCCGGACTGCATCGCGCGGCGCATGGCCTCGGCGAGACGGCCCAGCGGGGAGCCGGCGGGGGTGCCGGGCCCGGCCGGGGAGAAGACGCGCAGGACGACGGCGTCCAGGCCGGAGCCGAGGACCAGCTCGGTGGCGGCGAGTTTACTGACGCCGTACGGTCCGCCGGGCCGGGGCACGGCGTCCTCGGCCGTGGAGGAGCCGGGCTGGCTCGGGCCGTACTCCGCGCTGCACCCGATCTGCACCAGGCGGGCGCCGCAGCCGCTGCGCCGCAGGGCCTCGCAGACGGTGGCCACGGCGACGGTGTTGTGCCGGGTGAGTTCGCGGGCGCCGCCGCGGGTGGCGCCCGCGCAGTTGACGACGACACCGGGGTGGACCGCGTCGAGGAAGCGGGTGAGGGCGCCGGGGCTGCCGGAGGCGAGGTCGAAGCGGACGTCGGCGTCGTCGCCGCGGCCGAGGGCGGTGAGCTGCACGGCGGGGTCGGCGAGCAGACGGTCGGCGACGAAGCGCCCGATGTAGCCGTTGGCTCCGATCAGCAGGACTCTCATCGCGCGGCTCCCGGGGTGGCGGTGGCTCCGGCGTGGGTGGTCATGCGGGTTCTCCTCGATGCGGGAAGGAAGGGGTGGGACGGGTGCCTTCGGCGGCACCGCCGGTGCCTGCGATGGTCACCGTGCGGGCTCCGGCGGTGCGTGGGCCGAGGCGCGGGTCAGCTTGCGGGTCGCGTGGATCAGGAGGGCCAGGGCCGCGGCTCCGCAGGCGAGGGTGGGGACGCCGCCGGCGCCCAAGGTGGTGACGAGGGTTTCGACGGGGGTGGCCAGGAAGCCGCAGCCGGGGAGGCGGGAGGTGAAGACCGCGGCGAGGGCGGCAGCCTGGACGGTGGCCGTGGCGGTGAGGACCACGGCCGGGGCGTAGGTGAAGCCGTGGGTGGTGAGGAGGCGGGCCAGGAAGAGGAGGGCGCCCAGGGTGAGGACCTCCGCGTAGGCCGCGGGCTCGTCGAGGGCCACTGCGCAGAGGACGAGCAGGGCTGCCAGGGCAGCCAGGAACAGGGCGAACGCGCCGAGCAGGAGCGGGCGTACGGCGGCGGCGAAGTCGTCCAGGCCGCGGCTGGCGGCGAGTCTGCGACGGGCGCGTCCTTTGAAGAGGTGGGTGATCCAGGCCGCTGGCGCGCAGGCCAGGGCGAGGGCCAGTACGGGGGCGGTGGTCACGGGCCAGGGGCCGTCGGCCGTGCCGGTGGGCAGGGCGTCGGGGCCTCCGGCGACGGCGCTGAGGAGCAGTCCGTCGCCCAGGAGGGAGTAGCCGATGAGCCAGGCGGTCCACGTGGTGGTTCTGCCGGAGGTGGTGCGGTCGGCCGCGCTCAGGGGGCCTCGGCGCAGAGCCGCGTGGAGGGCCAGGGCGACGGTGAGGGCGCCGGCGGCGGCCGCGAACAGGCGCGTCCGGCCGTCGGTGAGGCGGACGGCCCACACGGCGGCTGCGCACAGCGCGCCCGGGAGCAGCGTCAGGAGGGCCCAGTCGGCGCGTGCCCGTGGGGCGCGGGGTGGGGTGGGCGGGGGTGTGTCACCGTCTCGGGAGGCCCGTGCGTACATCTCCTCGGCGAGGGAGAAGACGTCCCGGTGGCGGAAGCGGGCGGCGGTCCGGTCGGTGATGCCGTGTGCTTCCAGCCCCGCGGCGATCTCCAGGGGATCCACGGCGTGTTCGCAGAGGTCCCGGTGACGGTGGATCAGTGCCTTCACGGGGTCGGCGGCGCCACGGCGCGGGGCGGCGGCCTTGCGGTCGGTACCCGTCTCCCGCGCGGACGGCTCGCGGCCGGTGACCGTTTCCGACTTCGCGGACGGCTCGCGGCCGGTGACCGCTTCCGGCTTCGCGGATGGCTGGCGGCCGATGACCGCTTCCCATTCCGCGGGCGACTCGCCGTCGGTGGCTGCCTCACGGTTCTCGGGCCGCTCGCCGCTGATGGCTGGGTCACGGTTCTCGGGCCGCTCGCCGCCGGTGGCTGCCTCACGGTTCTCCGGCCGCTCGCCGCCGGTGGCTGCCGCGGGGTTCGCGGACTGCTCGCTGCCGGCCGCCGTCTCCGGGGCGGGCGGGATCGCGCTCGCGGGGGACAGGGGCTCCGCCGAGCGGGCGTCCCACGCCCCGGGGCTGGTCGGGGTTCCGGGCCGGTCCAGTTCGCCCAGGTCGTTCATCGTGCTCCCTCCGGGGCGGGGACGGGAGTGGTGGCCCGTACGGGCGGTTCCGTCGCCCAGCCGGGGCCGCCGCGGGCGACGAGGCGGGGGGACGGCGACGGGTCGGCCCAGCGGACCTGGAGGTGGGCCTCGGCCGGGACCGCGAAGGGAAGTGGTGCTCCCGCTTCGTCGAGGACGACACGGCGGATCGGCGCACGCGAGACGATCTCCAGGTAGATGCCGTGAAATGCCTCGATGTTCTGCTCGACCGTGAACAGTTCGAGGGCGCGGGCACGAGCTGCGGCGCCCAGGCGCGCACGGCGCTCGGGGTCGCGCAGCAGCGCCACGCACGCTTCGGCGAGCGCCCGCGGGTTGCGCGGCGGTACGACCAGGCCCGTGCCGCCGATGACCTCCGTGACGGCCCCGACGTCGGTGGACACCGTCGCGCGCCCGCAGAGCATGGCCTCGACGAGGCTGATCGGGAAGCCCTCGACGACGCTGGACAGGACGGTCACGGCGCCCGAGGCGTAGGCGTCGGCGGCGGCCGGGAGTTCCGGTCCGCCGATCTCCTCGAAGGACACCGGGTTGTCGCCGGCGGCGTGCGGGCCCTCGGCCTCGTCGGGGAAGAGCTGGGCGGCCAGTGTCCTGCAGTGGCCGAGATAGGCCGCGCCCTCGGTGCCGGCGGGGGCTCCGACGATGCGCAGGCGCGTCCTCGGCTGCCGCTTGCGGACCTCCGCGAAGGCGTGCAGCAGCGAGACCAGGTCCTTGGCGGGCTCGACGCGGCCGACCCAGACGAGGGTGTCCGGGTCCGCGCAGTCCGGGGACTCGCCGACCTCCGCGAAGGGCCGGGCGTCCATGCCGGGGTGGACCGTGCGGAGCTTCCCGCGATCGGCTCCGCAGCGCTCCTGCCAGCGGCGGGCGTGCGTGTTGCCGGCGGTGACGATCTCGGCCCGTGCGTACGCCTCGGCCGCGAGTCTGCCGTGGAAGGCGGCGAGCAGGGACCGTACGGCGGGTGGGGCGTCGGGAGCGGTGAGGTAGTGCGTGCGCAGGCGCACGCCGTACTCGGTCACCAGCAGGGGCACGCCGGTGAAATGGCGGGCCAGCAGACCCGGCAGGACGGCCGTGCCGCCGGACGCGGCGTGGCAGAGGTCGACCGCCCCGAGGCCGTTGTCCTCGTACCAGTCGAGGGAGAGGGGGCGCAGGGCGCGTTCCAGGTACCCGGCCACGGCGAGCAGATCCGGGACGCGCGCCTCGCGTGCCGCGCGGTGGGCGCCGGGCGCACGACAGGCGCGTTCCAGGGTGCAAACGGCGGCCTCGGAGCGGAGCGCTCCCGCCAGGCCATCCTCGTCCCGGGCGAGTTCGGCGAGCCCGTACAGAGCGTTGGCGAAACGGTCCGCCTCAGGGGTCGACGTCCCCCCGGAAACCGACACGCCTCCGGACGCGCCACCGGAACCCGGCGCTCGACCGGCGGCCGGCACCTCACCGGAGCCTGTCGAACCGCCCAGCCTCGACGAGCCACCCGGCGCCCCGCACAGCACGGCGGTCAGTTCCCCGAAGCACTCCGTGAAGCGCCGGCGCGCACGGCGGCCCAGTGCCACGTCGTCGTCCTCGGCCGTCCACAGGGACGCGGTGCGCACCCTGCGGACGTTCGGCGGCAACGGGACCCAGCCCTCGTCCTCCTGGTCCTGGCTGCGGCTGAGCGCGTAGACGTCGAACTCGTGCTGGGCGAGCCCGCGCACCAGCCGGTCGCACCAGAGCCTGGCGTCACCGCCCACGTACGGATAGCCACCCTCCGTAAGCAGTCCGATGCGCACGAGTGCACCCCCGATCTCCCATATGGGGAGCCGCCGTTGCCCGGCGGCTCGCAGCGGGACGAACGTATGCGGACAAGGCGGTGGTGCGGCGGACGGTTGTCCGTCGCACCACCAAAAGGGGTGAACGGTCGTAACTTTCCCGTGCGACCCGCGTTCCGTCGCGCTAGGAGATCAAGCGGACACGGATGGTCATGTGGTCATGCCGGGGAGGGCGGAACGCCCGTCAGCTCGCGGGATACGGCCACGGGTTGGCGCGGCAGCGGATGCCGTCGTGATCGAGGAACTTGGTCTGCTGCTGCATGACCGGGGCGAGGTCGCCGTCCTTGTCGCAGGTGACGTGGCCGTGGCCGAGACGGTGTCCGACCTCGTGGTTGATCAGCATCTGCCGGTAGGCGTGGATCTGGTCGCCGTACGTCTCCGAGCCCTGCGCCCACCGGTAGGCGTTGATCATCACGCGCTCGGTCGCGGCCGAGTCGCAGGAGACGTTGTCCACGGTGGTGTCCAGGCCGGACTTGGCGCACCAGTCGGCCGTCGTTCCGGGGCTGGCGAGGGTGATGACGAAGTCGGGCTTGCCGGTGTAGATGCGCTCGAAGGCGTACGCCCCGTTGTGCGCCCAACTGCGCTGGTCGTTGAGCGTCTTCTGCACGGCCTCGGCGAAGAGCTCGCCGTCGAGCCCGAGCCCCTGTTCCACGTCCACGCGGTAGGTGAGCTTCTGCCCCGCGCGCGGCGCCTTGGCGATGCCGGGAACGGCGTCGAACCTCCCGGAGCCCTTCAGCGTGGCGGCGAGCGGGTAGGTCCTGGCCATCTTCTCGTCGTACGTCAGGGGTGTCGCGGTGGGCCCGGGGGCGGGCGTCGCACGGTTGTCCGCGCGGGACGCGGAGTCCCGGATGTCGCGGGCCTGGTCGGTGGCGGACTGCGACTGCACGTCGGCACCGCCGGCGTCGTCGGCGACCTGGCCGGCGACGACGACGGCCAGCACGGTGGTGACGGCGGCGGCCGCGATGCCGGTGAAGGTACGGCTCTTGGCGCCCTTGCCCGGCGCGGGCGTGCCGGTGGGCCCCGCGTCGTCGTGGTCGCCGAAGCGGGGGTCGGACGATGTGCCGGCGCTCCAGTCCGTGACGGAGGCGTAGGCGTCCGCCGCGTGCGCGGAGGCGGGCGTACGGGGAGCGAAGACGTCGTCCTCCTCGTCGAAGGCGTCGAGATACTCCTGCCGCGGGCCGGGCCCGGTCGCCCGGCGCTGCCGCGGTATGGGAGCACCGCCCCCGCCGTTCCCCCTCAACTCGCCCCAGCCGCCCCCGGCTTCCCGCTGCTCCGGATGACCTCCCCGGGCATGGGGAAAGCCGTGCGCGGGGGTGCCGTCGGGCAACCGCGGAACACCCTGCGCCGGAGTGCCGTCCGGCAATCGGGGAAAACCCCGCGCGGGAGTGCCGTCAGGCAGCCGCGGAACCCCCTGTACCGGCGTCCCGTCAGGCATCCGCGGAACGCCACGCGCCGGCGTCCCGTCGGAGAAGCGCGGCACCCCGCGCGCGGGCGTGCCGTCCGGCAGCCAGCCGTCCGGCAGGCGCGGCACCCCGTGCGGCGGCGTCCCTGCCACAGGCGCCGGACGCGGCCCTGATACTGGACGCGGGCCTGACGAGGGATGTGTTCCTGGTCCGGACTGCGGCCCCGGTGCCGGACGGGGACCCGGCACGCGGCGGGGCCCCGCGCCCGGCGGCGGCCAACCACCCTGCCCGGCGCCGGGCGGCACCGGCCGGCCACCCCGGCTCGCGTCCGGCGGCTGCCCCTGCCCTTGCCCCTGACCTCGACCCTGGGCTTGCCCCTGACCCTGGGCTTGCCCCTGAGCCGGCCTCGGCCCCTGCGCCTGCCCGGCGCGGCCGTCCCGTACTGCGGTTGTGTCCGCGGTGTCGCCCTTGGCGACGGGCCCACGGCGGCTGTGGCGTCCCACGTCGCGCCTCAGCCCCCCATGCTCTCGTCGGTACCTTCTCCGTCGGCGTCGTCGTCCGCGCCAGCGCCCGGCTCGCGCGCACCCGTGGCGACCGTACCCGTGGCGACCGACTTCCGCCCGTGCACCGCGCCGGGGTCGCGCTCGTCCCCGATGTCCGGCCGAACCTCATCCGACCCGGCACGCCCCACTCCGGTCCGGGCCCGCCGCGCCCGGCGCTCGCCCAACTCCCCCGCACCCTCGAGGAGTTCGCGGAACGCCAGGGCGACCGTCTCCGGGTACTCCATCATGGCCACGTGTCCCGCGTCCGGCAATGTCACCAACCGCGAGTCACGGAAGGCCCGGGCCGCCTTCTGGGCCATGCGGAAGCCGACGAGCTGGTCACGGCCGCCGTAGACGAGGAGGGTCGGCGCGAGGACGCGCTCGGCCTGGCGCCACAGGCCCTGCTGGCCTCCCAGCGTGTACGCGTTGACGATCCCGCGCGCGGAGCGCGCCATCGCGTCCCAGAAGTACGGCAGCCGCAGCCGCCGCTCCATCTCCTGCACGGCGTTGCGGAATCCTTCCGGCGTCACCCGCCCGGGGTCCCCGTAGCAGAGCGCCATGACGCCGCGGACGCGCTGCTCCGCCGTCCACGTCCTGGTGAGCCGGGTGAAGAGGGGCGCGACACCGGGCACCGCCAACAGCCCCGTGGGCACGGCGGAGCGCTGCACGCGGATTTCCGGCAGGGCAGGTGACACGAGCGTGAGCGTACGGACGAGATCGGGCCGGACCGCCGCGACACGGGTGGTGATGGCGCCGCCGAGCGAGTTCCCGAACAGGTGGACGGGGCCGCGCCCGGAGGCGTCGAGGTACCGGATGACCGCGCGCGCGTGCCCCGTGACGGAGTAATCGCCGTCGTCCGGAGGCGGGGAGTCGCCGAAGCCCGGCAGGTCGACGGCCTCACTGTCGACGACGTCGTCCAGCAGCGGCATCAGAGCCGACCAGTTCTGCGAGGAGCCTCCGAGCCCGTGCACGTACAGCGCGGGAGGCAGCCCCTCGCGCGCGGGAGGCCTCGATCGCACCGTCAGCGTGACCCCGGGCAGCTCGACCGACCTGAGCCGCTCGCCCTCGGCGACCCTGACGGCCCCCACCTTCGGCAGCACATTGGCGGGCGGCACGAACGGCAGCTCGGTCGAAGACATGCGGCAATGTTACGAGACGATCACGCAGTGGCTCATGTGTTCGCCGTCACAGGAATCGGCCATAAGGGAGGGGCAGATGCCAGAGGGAGAGGGGCAGATGACGGGGCACACGGGAAGCACCAGGGCAAGCAGCAAGGGAAACGAGGGAAGCAGCCGACGGGATGCGCACTGCGTCACGTTCCGGACGCGGATCGCATAGCGTCCGGAACGGGTGTCTCCTAGGCTCGTACAGAGGGCACCCGCGTGTGGCCCCTGTATCCCCAGGGACGTTCGTAGGAAGGGAGCCCAGCATGGCCGTAGACCCCACCGACCCGGAGACGTTCGAGGCCGAGGACGCGCCGGAGGCGCAGGAGTACGACGTCGAGGCCCCCGTGGTCGACGCGGCCGAGCAGCACGCGGACCTCGCGCCGATCCGCGACGACCCGCTGACCGGCGTCGACCCGGACCGCGCCAACGAGGCCGACCTGGTGGAGCAGACCCGGATCGTCTCGCTCGACGAGGACGACTACCGGTGATGCCCGTCGCCGCAGGGCGACGGACCGCACCATCGAGCAGGAAAGAGGCCGCATTTTGCCCGCTCTGCCCCTGTTTGAAACCTTCGCAACCGCTTTCGTAACCGTCCGGTCCGTGAAATCCTGCGCTCTCACCGCGCACACCACGGTTACCGAAAAGTACGATGGCGACGCGGCCAGATCCGCACGTGGACGACTATGGGAGGCGGCGTGACAGCCATCGAGCAGACAGAGGCGGTTCGCCCGCGGGGCACACGCCTGCCGCGCCGTGCCCGACGGAACCAGCTCCTGGGCGCGGCCCAGGAGGTCTTCGTGGCCCAGGGCTATCACGCGGCCGCGATGGACGACATCGCAGAGCGCGCCGGCGTGAGCAAGCCGGTGCTCTACCAGCACTTCCCCGGCAAGCTCGACCTCTACCTCGCGCTGCTGGACCAGCACTGCGAGTCGCTCATCCAGTCCGTGCGCAACGCGCTCGCGTCGACGACCGACAACAAGCAGCGCGTCCGGGCGACGATGGACGCCTACTTCGCGTACGTCGAGGACGACGGCGGCGCCTTCCGCCTGGTCTTCGAGTCGGACCTGACGAACGAGCCCGCGGTGCGCGAGCGCGTCGACAAGGTCACCAACGAGTGCGCGGAGGCGATCTGCGACGTGATCGCCGAGGACACCGGCCTGTCGCGCGCGGAGTCGATGCTGCTCGCCTCGGGCCTGGGCGGCCTCGCCCAGGTGGTGGCCCGCTCCTGGCTGCACAGCGACCGCAGCGTGCCGCGCGACCAGGCGGTGCAGCTGCTGACCTCGCTGGCGTGGCGCGGCATCGCGGGCTTCCCGCTGCACGGGACGGACCAGCAGCACCACTGACGGCCGCGTTGTTCCCGTCCGATGTTCGCTCGTGGCGTTCTCGGGCGGAGCCTGTACGTCCCCTCACCGGGCTAATGTGTGCTGCGTACGGCGCGGAAGGTCGCGCACATCACTGACCGTCGGAGGGACATAGCCGTGGAGGTCAAGATCGGCGTGCAGCACGCGCCCCGCGAGATCGTTCTGGAGAGCGGTCAGAGTGCCGAGGAGGTCGAGCGGGCCGTGTCGGAGGCGCTGGCCGGGAAGTCGCCGCTGCTGACCCTCGTGGACGAGCACGGCCGCAAGGTCCTGGTGCCGGCCGACCGTCTCGCCTACGTCGAGATCGGTGAGCCGGCCCCGCGCAAGGTGGGCTTCGGCGCGCTCTGAGCGCAGCATCCCGGCGCTGTACGCGCAGGCGTGCGGGCGCCGAGGGCGCAGGCAAGCAGTGAGGCGGGGCGGCTGTCGGCCGCCCCGCCCCTGTGTGTGCACTCCCACCCCATCCGTGTACTCCCACCCCGTGCGGCACACGGGTTCCTTCACGGATGGAGCACAAGTCGCCCCTGGAGGTGGATTGGATTCCGCAGGTCAGGGGTAAGACGGGCTACGACCGTTCCGGCCAGGCCGGCCATGTGGGAGGGACCCCCGACATGCTCCTGGAAGCGCTGAGCTCCGCGATCCTCGGCCTCGCTCTGGCGTGGGCGGCCACGCATCGCCTGCCGCACCGTCTCCCGGCCCGCCCGCTGGTCCTGTCGACCGGCGTCGCCGGTGCCCTGTTCGGGGCCTTCGTGATGCACAGCGCGCTCGACGCCGGGCACCTGCTGCTGGTGCTGCTCGGCGCGGTGATCGTCTCGGTGGCCTCGCTGTCGCTGCTGCTGCGCCCCTCGGGAAGACTGCGCCGCCGATCGGCGACCGCCTGACGGGTCGCCGATGGTGGCGCTTCGGACGACGCGGCGGCGGCCCCTCAGGACCGGCGGCCCCACGCGAGGGCGACGGCCCTGAAGCCGGGCGCGGAGCCTGACCGCAGAGCCTGACCGCGGAGCCTGACTAGGCCGCCAGCCCCAGCGCGGCCATCCGCTTGGTGTGCGCCTCGGTGATCCGGGAGAACATCTTGCCGACCTCGGCGAGATCGAAGCCGTCCGCGACACCGCCCACCAGCATGGTCGACAGCGCGTCCCGGTCGGCGACCACCCGCTGGGACTGCGACAGGGCCTCGCCCATCAGCCGCCGCGCCCACAGCGCGAGCCGCCCGCCCACCCGGGGGTCCGCGTCGATCGCGGCCCGCACCTTCTCCACGGCGAAACCGCCGTGCCCCGTGTCGTCGAGCACGGCCAGCACCAGGGAGCGGGTGTCGGAGTCCAGCCGGGCGGCGACCTCCCGGTAGAAGTCGCTGGCGATCGAGTCGCCTACGTAGGCCTTGACGAGGCCCTCCAGCCAGTCCGAGGGCGCCGTCTGCTTGTGGAACCCGTCGTACGCGGCGACGAACGGCTCCATCGCGGAGGTCGGCTCCTCCCCGATGTCGGCGAGCCGGTCGCGCAGCCTCTCGAAGTGGTGGAACTCGGCCGAGGCCATCTTCGCCAGCTCCGCCTTGTCCTCCAGGGTCGGTGCCAGCTTGGCGTCCTCCGCGAGCCGCTCGAACGCCGCCAGCTCCCCGTAGGCGAGCGCGCCGAGCAGGTCCACGACCGCGGCGCGGTACTGCGGGTCGGCGGAGGCCGTCGCCCAGTCCCGGGCGGCTACTCCGGTGTGTTCGGGGGCGGTGTCCGAGGCGTTCTCAGGCTTGTCAGAGCTCGTCATGAAGCGCACAATAGCCCGCCCGCCGGGAGCCGTAAGGCCCTGGTCAATCACTGTGACGACGACTACGTGACCAAATCGGCCATCGCATGTGCGCGATTCCGGGGTATGGTGGTAATGCGCCTGCTGGTACGTCGTCGTACCTCGACAGGCCGCACGTATGAGGATGCCCGGTCGGTGGCCCGATCGGCTCCGACCCGACAGCCCTCCCCGGCCGTACGGCACTGCGCGTACGAGACCCGGAGGGGACACCCTCAGCGGCACGAGCGCTAGAGCGTCGGCGCGGTCCCGTGCTCTACGGCCCGCCCGTAGGCAGCCGACGTCCCCGGCACGGTCCTTGACACGACCCCCGCGCTCGCCTCGCGCCGCCCACACAGAAGAGGCAGCACCCTGACTACGACGTTCCGAGAGCTCGGAATCCTTCCCGAGACCGCCGAGGCCCTGGAGGCCGTCGGCATCATCACCCCCTTCCCCATCCAGGAGATGACGCTCCCCGTGGCCCTGTCGGGCACGGACGTCATCGGCCAGGCCAAGACCGGCACCGGCAAGACGCTGGGCTTCGGCCTCCCGCTCCTCGAGCGCGTCACCGTCCCCGCCGACGTCGAGGCCGGACGCGCCAAGCCCGAGGACCTCACCGACACCCCGCAGGCCCTCGTCGTCGTCCCCACGCGCGAGCTGTGCACGCAGGTCACCAACGACCTCCTGACGGCCGGCAAGGTCCGCAACGTCCGCGTGACGGCGATCTACGGCGGCCGGGCCTACGAGCCCCAGGTCGAGGCGCTCAAGAAGGGCGTCGACGTGGTCGTCGGCACCCCGGGCCGCCTGCTCGACCTCGCCGGGCAGAAGAAGCTGAACCTGAAGCACGTCAAGTGCCTGGTCCTCGACGAGGCCGACGAGATGCTCGACCTGGGCTTCCTGCCCGACGTCGAGAAGATCATCAACATGCTGCCGGTGCGCCGCCAGACCATGCTGTTCTCGGCCACCATGCCGGGCGCGGTCATCGGCCTGGCCCGCCGCTACATGTCGCAGCCCACGCACATCCGGGCCACGGCGCCGGACGACGCGGGCGCGACGGTCGCGAACACCAAGCAGTTCATCTACCGCGCGCACAACATGGACAAGCCCGAGATGGTCGCGCGCATCCTCCAGGCCGAGGGCCGCGGGCTGGCCATGGTCTTCTGCCGCACCAAGCGCACCGCGGCCGACCTCGCCGACCAGCTGAAGCAGCGCGGCTTCGCCTCCGGCGCGGTCCACGGCGACCTCGGCCAGGGCGCCCGCGAGCAGGCGCTGCGCGCCTTCCGCAACGGCAAGGTGGACGTGCTCGTCTGCACCGACGTCGCCGCCCGCGGCATCGACGTCGAGGGCGTCACGCACGTCATCAACTACCAGTCGCCGGAAGAGGAGAAGACGTACCTGCACCGCATCGGCCGTACGGGCCGCGCGGGCGCCAAGGGTACGGCGATCACGCTCGTCGACTGGGACGACATCCCGCGCTGGCAGCTGATCAACAAGGCGCTGGAGCTGGACTTCAACGACCCGCCGGAGACGTACTCCACGTCCCCGCACCTCTACTCCGACCTCGGCATCCCCGAGGGCACGAAGGGCATCCTGCCGCGCTCGGAGCGCACGCGCGCAGGGCTCGACGCGGAGGAGCTGGAGGACCTGGGCGAGCCGGGCGGCCGGGGGCCGCGCGGTCGGGGCGACCGCGGTGGCCGTGGTGGCCACGGCAGCCGGGACGAGTCCCGGTCGGCCGACCGCGAGCGTCCGTCGCGTACGCCGCGGCGCCGCCGCCGTACGCGCGGCGGAGCGCCGTTGGACGGTGCGCCGGAGACCTCCGGCACCACGGCGACCGGCCCGGAGACCGCCGCCACCGGCGGTGCCGGCGCTACCGCCGAGGCCGAGGCCGTCACCGCGCCGCGCACCCCGCGTCGCCGTCGACGCACGCGTGGGGGTGCCCCGGCCGAGTCGACGCCGGTCACGGCCGTCGAGTCCGCGGCCTCCGCTCCGGCGGAGAACGCCGTCGCGACGGCGGAGGGCACGAGCCCGGAGGCGCCGGAGGCGGCGAAGCCGCGCCGCCGCCGGACGCGCCGGTCGGAGACGCCGGTCGCGCAGACGCCGGCTGTGGAGACGCCCGTGGTGGAGACCGAGGCCGCGGTGACGCCGTCGGTCGCGGAGTCCGCGCCTGCTGTGGATGCCGCGTCGGTGACCACGGAGCCCGAGGCCGCCGCAGCCAAGCCGCGCCGCCGCACCCGCAAGGCCGCGGTGTCCACGGCGTCCGAGGCCGAGTCGGCGCTCGACACGGCCGAGGGCGTCACCGAGTCCGCCCAGGAGCCGGCCGAGGCGAAGCCGCGCCGCACGCGCAAGGCGGCGGCGAAGGCCGAGGTTCCCGCCGAGGGGGCCGAGGCTACCGAGACCAAGCCCCGGCGCACGCGCAAGAAGGCCGCCCCGGCGGAGGAAGCGGTCGACACGGCTGAGGCCACCGAGGCCAAGCCGCGCCGCACGCGGAAGACCACCGCAGCCTCCAAGGCCGCCGAGGCCGCCGTCGACACCGCCGAGGGCGCGGAAGCCAAGCCCAAGGCCCGCCGCACCCGCAAGACCGCCGAGCCCGAGACCGCCGCCGCCGGAATCCCGGCCCAGACGGCCCAGGAACCGCAGGCCACCGCCGAGACCAAGCCCCGGCGTACCCGCAAGACCGCCGCGTCCAAGACGGCCGCCAAGGCCGAGGCGAGTCTCGACACGGCCGAGGCGACCGAGGCCAAGCCGCGCCGCACGCGGAAGTCGGCGGCCGCCGCTCAGGCTGCGGAAACTCCGGAAGCCGTCGAGGCCAAGCCGCGCCGGACGCGGAAGACCACGGCAGCCTCCAAGGCCGCCGAGGCCGCCGTCGACACCGCCGAGGGCGCGGAAGCCAAGCCCAAGGCCCGCCGCACCCGCAGGACCGCCGAGCCCGAGACCGTCGCCGCCGGAATCCCGGCCCAGACGGCCCAGGAACCGGAGGCCACCGCCGAGACCAAGCCCCGGCGTACCCGCAAGACCGCCGCGTCCAAGACGGCCGCCGCGCCGGCCGAGGTCTCCGACGACGCGCCCGAGGCGAAGCCCAGGGCCCGTCGCTCGCGGAAGGCCACGGCCGCAGCGGAGCCCACGGAGGGCTGACGCTCCACCCGACGGCCCGGTCCCACCCCGGTGGGACCGGGCCGTCGGCGTTCGTCCGACGCGCCCGGCCACCCCGCCCTCACCCGGCGGCCGGCTGCCACCCCTGGTCGGACCAGGCCACCGCCCTTCACCGACCCGCCCGACCACCCCACCCCACCCCACGGCTCCCTCCCACCCCCACTCGAACCAGGCCACCGCCACTCGACCCACGCACCCGACCGCCCCCAGCCGCTACCCACGCTCGCCGGCCGCCCCCAGCCGCTACCCTCACCCCGTGACCAGCCACCCCACCTTCCCCCCACCCCCGGGCGCCCGCGCATACCGCCTGCGCACCCCCCGCGGTGAGTTCGCCGTCGTCGACTCGTCGCCGGGGCCGGGCACGGAGTTCAGGGGCGTCGCCCTGATGCTGCCCGGATTCACCGGCAGCAAGGAGGACTTCAGCCTGCTGCACGGGCCGCTCGGCGAGCGTGGGTACCGGGTCGTCGCCGTGGACGGGCGGGGGCAGCACGAGTCGGACGGGCCCGTGGACGACGAATCCGCCTACGCCCAGCGGGAACTGGCCCGGGACGTGCTGGCCCAGGCCGAGGCGCTCGGCGTTCCCGTGCACCTCGTCGGGCACTCGCTCGGCGGGCAGATCGCCCGTGCCGCCGTGCTGCTCGATCCCTCCCCGTTCCTCTCCCTGACCCTGGTGTCGTCCGGCCCGGCGGAGATCTCCGTCTCGCAGCAGCAGCGCGTGAAGCTGCTGCGGGACGCGCTCGCCGTGATGTCGATGGAGGAGGTGTGGGAGGCCATCCAGGCCATGGGACCGCCGGAGGAGGTCGGCGGACCCGCCCGCGGCATCGGCGACCAGGAGCAGTTGCGCCGCCGCTGGCTGGGCAGCAGCCCCGCCCAGCTCCTCGCGACCGGACGCCAGTTGTGCACCGAGCCGGACCGCGTCGCCGAACTCGCCGCCGTACCACTGCCGTTCCACGTCCTGTCGGGCGCGCACGACGACACCTGGCCGGTGGCGGTCCTCGACGACATGGCCGAGCGGCTGTCCGCGCACCGCACGGTCGTCACGGGAGCCGAGCACTCCCCCAACGCCGACCGTCCCCTGCCGACGGCCCACGCCCTGGCCGACTTCTGGGACGGCCTCCGGGAGAGCCAGTGCTGAGTCCGAGCTAGTACTGCGTCCGCAGGTGCTCCCAGAAGCCGTCGCGCAGTGCGCGCCGCAGGTCGGCCTGGCCTCGCAGGGAGTACTGGAGCAGGCTCTCCGCCTCGACCAGCAGGTCCTGGTCCACCGAGCCTGGCAGGTACGGGTGTCCGGGCAGCAGCTCCACGAGCGTGTCCCGGCCTCGGGCCGCCAGCCATTTCGCCGCGATCTGCGCGCCCACGAACCGCACGTCCTCACGGGCGGGCCGGCCTGCGGTCGTCTCGTAGGCGGGGGCCGCGCGGCGGGAGACGTACGGCTTGAAGAAGTCGAGGTCGAAGGTGCGCTGGCTGTCGACCTCCCACAGCAGAGGTTCCGCCTGGTTGCGGCCCTCCGGCGCCTCGATGCCCCAGAGGTGGACCCGGGCGCCGTAGCCCTGGGCGGCCTCCACCGCCGACACCAGGTCCTCGTCGCCGCCGAGCAGGGCCGCGTCGCTGATGGCGCGGTGGCGGGCGAGGGACTCCAGGTCGGAGCGGATGAGGGAGTCGACGCCCTTCTGCTGGTTGTTGGCGTTGAGGTTGCCCAGCCGCACCTTGACGTCGGGCAGCTCCGCGATGGTCTGCTGCTCGGCCGTGTGGATGCGGCGGCGGGCGCCGTCGTACCAGTAGACCCGTAGCAGCCTGCTGTCCGCGAAGATCGTGCGGGCCCGGTCGATGAGGGCGTCGATCAGGCCCTCGGCGTCCAGGTCGAAGGCGCGGCGGTCCTCCGTGCCGGCGACGAGTCGTCCCGCGGCCGCGTACAGGTACCCGGCATCGACGAAGATCGCGTGGGTCGAGGGCGTCTTCGCCACCTCGGCGAGCATGCGCTGGAGCAGCTCGTTGGTGCGGTCGATGCGGGCGCTGAGGGCCGCGAGGTCGTCGTTCATCACCTCCATTGTCCCGGCGGTCACGCTGCGAACACAACCGGTCCCGGTCGGTCCCGTAACCACACTCTTACGGCTCATTAATTAGCCGCTCGAAAAATTTCCTTAGCGTAGGGAATGTTTGAAGGGTGCGTCCCTGTTGACCCATACGGAACACCGAGCACCGAAGCCTGGTGGGCCGCTCACTCAAGTAGTTCTCCTCAGGAGGATGACCAGACGAAGGGAGAAGCCTTGCGCTTCGAAATCATGCGACTCGACGACGTCGACGGCACGCCTGTGGACTCGACCGTTGTGGACGCCGCCTCCGTCAACCGCATCGTTCAGCAGGCCGCCGCCATCGGGCAGCGCCTGTGGATCCGCCCGGCCGAGACCACGGCCTCATAACGCGCGGCTCTCCCACACCCCTCGGAGCCCCCGCCTGGCATCGGCCGTGCGGGGGCTCCGCTGTTGCGGACCGTCCTGGTCGGGGGCGTACTGGCTGAGAGGCACGGCGCGAACGAGAACAGGACGGTGACCGCATGTCGGTGACGGGCCGGTCGAACGAGGAGTTGCACGAGCAGGCCGCGGCGGAGGCGGCGCGACGGTACGAGGACTCCGCCGCGGAGCGCGAGCGGGTCGAGGACCGGCTGGCGGCCGGCGTCCGGTTCCCGGACGACCCGGACGCGCTCGCCGTCCGCGCCGACCGGATCCTCGACCGGGGCGGTCTGTCGCCCTCGGCGGTGGTGGCGAGCATCCACGGCGAGGCCATGGACCTGCCCGACGCCAACGAACGCATCATCAACCTGTCCAACGAACTGCAGGCCTGGAGCTTCCTGCCGCGCGGGGTCAGGGCCGGGGCCACGGTCGCCCGGATCACGCTGCGCCGCGACGGCCGCGAGCTGCCGCACGGCACGGGCTTCATGGTGTCGCCGCGGCTGATGATGACCAACCACCACGTGCTGCCCGACGAGGGCTTCGCCCGCGACTGCTTCGTGGAGTTCAACGCCCAGATCACGGCCGACAACGTGCCCGACACCGTCGTCCGGATGGAGCTCGACCCGGGGACCTTCTTCGCCGCGGACAGGCGGCTCGACTTCGCGCTCGTGGCGGTCGCGCCCACCCCGGACGGCCGTCCGCCGGGCGAGGTCTTCGGCTGGAACCGGCTGAGCGTCCAGCTCGGCAAGCTGGTGCTCGGCGAGAAGGTGAACATCATCGGGCATCCGCAGGGGCGCCTGAAGGAGATCGCCCTGCGCGACAACGCGGTGCTGGTACGGCTCGACGACTTCGTCCACTACACGACCGACACCGAACCCGGTAACTCGGGCTCCCCCGTCTTCAACGACCAGTGGGAGGTCGTGGCCCTGCACCACAGCGGTGTGCCGAAGAAGGACGACCAGGGGCGTCTCCTGCGCAAGGACGGCCGGCCCTGGAACCCGGGCGACGGCGACGACGCGATCGACTGGGTCGCCAACGAGGGCGTCCGCATCAGCTCGATCCTGAAGCACCTGGCCGGGCTGGACCTCGACCCCGGTCGGCGCACCCTGCTGGCCGAGCTGGGCCCGGACTCGGGCCTGGACCGCGGCACGGTCACCGGGCCGGCGCTCCAGCCGGAGCAGACGACGGCCGTGGTGTCCGGCGGCACGGCCCCGCAGACCACTGCGGGCGCGGTGACCGCGAGAGAGGCCCGGGCGGTGCCCCCCAAGGGCGGGCTCCCGGCCCGCGGCACCGCCTTCGGCGGCCGACGGCACGTGGTCTTCCTGCACGGCAGGGACCAGCAGAGCAAGGAGCCGGTGGACCTCCGCCGGAAATGGGCGGCCGGCCTGAACCGCGGACTCACCCTCGCGGCGCTGGCGCCGGTCGACCCGGAGGACATGTGGTTCCCGTTCTACGGCACGAGACTGCACAACCTGGTGAGCGGCAGGGAGAGCACGACCGGGGCCATCGGCCTCGACCAGATGAGCGCCGCCGCTGCCGCCGAGGCGTTCGCCGCGGAGTCGCCCACGGGCTCCTACGAGCAGTTGCTGTACGAGGCGGCCACCCGGGCCGGCATGCCCCAGGACGGGCCGGCGGCCACGGAGGGCTTCGGGGCGGGTCTGGTCGGGGCCCTGCACCGGCCGCTGAGCTGGCTGGCCGCCAGATCCGACCTGGACGAGTGGACCATCGCCACGTTCCTGCGGGACGTCGACCTGTACCTCGCCGACGCGGCCGTGCGGCAGGCCGTACTGGACAGCGTCCTGGAGACGATGCCCACCGAGGGCGAACTGGTGCTGGTCACGCACAGTCTCGGCACGGTCGTCGGCATGGACCTGCTGACCCGGCTCCCCGACGGGCTCGATCCCGTCCTGCTGGTGACGGCGGGCAGTCCGCTCGGGATGGACGGCGTCAACGGACGGCTCCTCGCCCGCGGCCCGCACCGGCCGCCCCGGGTGCGCGACTGGGTCAACGTCTGGTGCCCCACCGACGCGGTGGCGATCGGCTGCCCGCTGGCGGACGAGCGGTGGGGGAAGCTCACCCAGCTGGCCGTCGCCAACGGCCGCGACCGCGCGCACGACATCGACGAGTACCTGGCCCACCCGGGAGCGGCCGGCGCGATCGGCTCGGTGCTCGCCGGCCGGGTCTGACAGCCGTCAGCTCGCCTGGATCACCTGGGTGACGCCGTTGATGATCTGCTGCACGGCGATCGCGGAGAGCATCATCCCCGCGAGCCGCGTCACCAGCACCACGCCGCCGTCCTTGATGATCCGGATGATCACCAGCGAATAGCGCATCACCAGCCACAGCACGACGTGGATGGCGAGGATCGCCGTCCACACCGACACCTGCGCGGCGACGCTGTGGGCCTTCTGCACGGCGAGGATGACCGACACGATCGCACCGGGTCCCGCCAGCAGCGGCATGCCCAGCGGCACGAGAGCGACGTTGACGTCCTTGGTCTGCTTCGGCTCGTCGGTCTTCCCGGTGAGCAGGTCGAGCGCGATGAGCAGGAGCAGCAGCCCGCCCGCGATCATCAGCGCGGGCACGGAGACGTGCAGGTAGTCGAGGATCTGGTGCCCCAGGAGCCCGAACACGGTGATCACACCGCCGGCCACGCAGACGGCCTGGAAGGCCATCCGCTTCTGCACCTTCCCGGGCCGGCCGGCGGTGAGCGCGAGGAAGATCGGGGTGATCCCCGGGGGATCCATGATGACGAAGAGGGTCAGGAACAGGGAGCCGAAGACAGCGAGGTCGAACATGAGCGTGATGGCCTTGCGGGTGTGAGTGGAGCGCGCGGACGGCACGGCGGACAGCGCCGAGTGCCTGAGAAACGGAACTGGGGGACAGAGACCTCAGACGGCTCCGCCGGCCCCCGGCACCGGAAACGCCCCGAAGGCCCGCCGCGTGATCTCCCCGTACACCTCGGGATCGGTCGTGTACTCCCCGAGCACACACGTCTTCCGGCTGCCGTGGTAGTCGGAGGACCCGGTCACGAGCAGCCCCAGCTCCTTCGCCAGCCCCCGCAGCCGCGCCCGCGTGTCCGCGTCGTGGTCCATGTGGTCGACCTCGATGCCGTCCAGCCCGGCCGCGGCCATCTCGGCGATCGCGGCCTCCGGCACCGTGCGCCCCCGCTTGCTCGCCCCGGGATGCGCGAACACCGCGACCCCGCCCGCGCCCTTGATGAGGCGGATGGCCTCGAAGGGGTCGGTCTCGTGCTTCTCGACGAAGGCGCGGCCGCCGTCGGCCAGCCAGTCCTGGGTGAAGGCGTCGTTCACGGTCGGCACCACGCCCAGCTCGACGAGCGCGGTCGCCACGTGCGGACGCCCGACGGACCCGTCACCGGCGATCCGCAGCACCTGTTCCCAGGTCACGGGCACGCCCAGTTCGCGGAGCTTGGCGACCATGGCCTGGGCCCGCGGCACCCGGTCGTCCCGGACCAGTTCCCGCTCGGCGAGCAGCGCCGGCTCCTCGGGGTCGAAGAGGTAGGCCAGCATGTGCATGCTGATGCCGTCGATCCGGCAGGACAGCTCGGCGCCCGTGACCAGCGTGAGCCCCTCGGGCAGCGCGGCGACCGCCTCGGCGTGTCCGCGGGTGGTGTCGTGATCGGTGAGCCCGACGACGTCCAGTCCGGCCGCGGCGGCCTTGCGCACCAGCTCGGCCGGGGTGTCCGTGCCGTCGGAAGCGGTGGAGTGGGTGTGCAGATCGATACGCACGACACGGACTCCAGACACGAACGACACGAACAGGGCTGCTCAAGGATAACCGTATTTTTTCCAGCCCCCTGTCACACCCGAACCCACCAAGCACCCCCTACACTCACACCCCCAAGGGGCGCGGGGAACCGCGCACCCGGCCAACGGCCACCCGCAGCCGCCGACGAAGAGAAATCCACCGCCCCCTGGGCGCTACGGCCCGAGCAAGCGCGGCGACAACGCACCGCAGGGCACCAGCTCGACCTCGGCACCGGCGTCCCGCAGATCCGCCAGCACCAACTCGTCGTACATGAGCAGCCCCGACTGCTCGGGCCACACCACGGCCCACAGCCACATTCCGAGCGCCTCCCCGGCGAACACCGCGCGGTCACCCGGCACCCCGGAGACGTGCCACAGCGGCGTCGGCCGCCCGGCGGCCAGCACCTTCGCCTGAGCCGGCTTCCCCACATCCATGTACGGCCCGGGATCGGGTCCGTCCATCCCGGCGTACCGGGCCCCGAGTCCGACCCCCAGCTCCTCGGCGACCAGGATCAGCTCGCCCATCCCGCCGAGCGGCCCGGGCCCGGTGCAGGCCACGGCCGTGGCTCGGCCACCCGTACGGTCGTCCCCCGCGCAGGCCACCCCCGTGAACAGCCAGCCCACCGGGAGCGGCCACGGCATCCACACCGGCACCCGCGTGCGGTGCACCACGACGTTGAGGGCGTCGACGCTGGGCGGTATCACGGGCTGCACCGGATGGACGGTGCCGTGCACATCGCACTGCCACGAGTCGGAGAAGAGGCCGGGAGCCCTGACCCGGCCACCGCACTTCGGGCAACTGGGTTCGCCCCTCATAGGGCCCCACGGTCCTACCCCCGCCCCGCCGCGTCAAGGACGATCACCCATCCGGACGGAACCCTTCACCACCCACACTAGATGCGCCTTGCATTAATTAGCTTGGCTAACTTACTATGTGTATATACCAACTACTTCCGTCTCGGAAAGGGAGCAAGCATGGACCCCTTCGACGCCGGAGCGGGCGGCCTCCTGAAGCAGCCCAAGTCCGTGTGGGCGACCGCCGGGGCGTCGGTCGTCGCCTTCATGGGCATCGGACTCGTCGACCCGATCCTGCCGTCCATCGCCCGGGGCCTCGACGCCACGGCCGGCCAGGTCTCCCTGCTCTTCACCTCGTACTTCCTGATCACCGCCGTCGCGATGCTGGTGACCGGCTTCGTCTCCAGCCGGATCGGCGGCCGGAAGACCCTGCTGCTCGGCCTCGCGTTCGTGGTCGTCTTCGCCGGGCTCGCCGGCACGTCCGGCTCGGTCGGCGAACTGGTCGGGTTCCGCGCGGGCTGGGGGCTCGGCAACGCGCTCTTCGTCTCCACCGCCCTCGCCGTGATCGTCGGCGCGGCGGCCGGCGGCAGCGCCGCGGCGATCCTGCTGTACGAGTCGGCCCTCGGGCTCGGCATGGCCTGCGGCCCGCTGCTGGGCGCCCTGCTCGGCGACGCCAGCTGGCGCTACCCGTTCTTCGGCACGGCGTTCCTGATGGCCGTCGGCTTCCTGTGCATCGCGGCGTTCCTGAAGGAGCAGCCGAAGCCCGCCCGCAGGACCTCGCTGCTGGACCCGCTCAAGGCCCTCGGCCACGGCGGACTCGCCTCCGCGGCGGTCTCGGCGTTCTTCTACAACTACACGTTCTTCACCGTGCTGGCCTTCACGCCGTTCGTGCTGAACATGAGCCCGTACCGCTCGGGCGCGGTGTTCTTCGCCTGGGGCGTGCTGCTCGCCGTCTTCTCGGTGATCGTGGCACCCCGGCTGCAGAAGCGGTTCGGCTCGCTGAAGGTGCTCGGCGGCTCGCTGGTGCTGCTCGCGGCCGACGTGCTGGTGCTCGGCTACGGCTCCCACACCACGGCCGTCGTCTGCACGATCCTGTCCGGCGCGTTCATCGGCGTGAACAACACCGTCTACACGGAGCTGGCGCTCGGCGTCTCGGACGCGCCCCGGCCGGTGGCGAGCGCGGGCTACAACTTCGTGCGCTGGTTCGCGGCGGCCGCCGCCCCGTACTTCGCGCCGAAGATCGAGGAGTGGACCGACGTCCACATGCCCTTCGTGGTGGCCGCGGTCACAGCCGTGCTGGGCGCCCTCGTGGTCGTCGCACGGCGCAGGGCCCTCACCCACGAGGCCGAGGAGCTGGAGCCGAAGCACGCGACCGAGGACGGTGTCACCGTCTTCGCCAACTGAGGCTTTCCGGCCAGTGGTTGGTGACCTTCCTCACTCCAGCGGGACGGACTTCCGGGACGGATCCCGGAGGTCCGTCCCCTGGTTCAGCCACCGCTCCCGCAGCGCCTGCGCGCCGTGCACGCGCTTCCAGGCCGCCTCGTTCGGCGTCATCGGCAGCAGCGGCAGGAACCGTACGGGGTCGAGGGGCTCGTCGAGCTCCAGGTCCTCGACCAGACCGCCCGGCTCGGCGACCAGGACCGAGGTGAAGGGGGCGCCGGGCCACAGCGGCTCACCGACGTCGAGGGAGGCGCCGGGAGCCACGACCAGCCCCTCCACCTGCGGCGACGCGCCCAGCACGGCGAGCGGGCGCAGCACCTTGTCGGTGTCGGCGCGCCCCGCGCGGACCGACAGGACCAGCTCCGCGCGCGGGCCCTTCACGGGGTCGGCGACCACGGCCGTCGGGTCCGTCATGGGGTGCGCGGACATGCCGAGCGTGGCGTAGCGGACGATGTCGCCCTCCTGGAAGCGGAGCACCTCGATGCGGTCCGTGCCCAGGAAGGTGACGGCCGCGCGCGCGTCCGGTTCGCCCAGTGCCGTACGCAACCGGGCCTCGACCAGAGGAAGAACATCTGCCATGCGGCGAGCATAGAACTCGTCAGTAGCGGGCAAACAAGCGCCTTGACACGTCGGGCGACTGATACTCTTGCCCGGTGGTTCGGGGCAGCACGCAGAAGCGTCGCGATCAAGCCTCGACGCCGAAGGAACTCCCTTACGAGGGACCGGCCGGAGGAGGTGGGACTGCAATGGACCGAAGTCGACCGTGCAGTAGCACCACGCTCTTCCCGCCGCTGACGTAGCTGTTCTGGCTCTGGCTGGTCGCCACCTCTCGCACTCGCTTCACGCGGAAGAGCGCTTCGTTTCGCTTTGCCTGATCTGCCTCAGTAGCTGAATCAGTAACGAGACGCGCCACCGCGACGGTGCGGTGCTCCCCGCTTTGTGGACGTGCCAAACATCCCCAGTCACAACGTCCTCATTCCGGGTAGCTCCACCCGACGCCGGCGTCTTTCGTTGCCCGCCCGCGAAGGAGCCCGCCATGTCGATGATCCGCGACCTGCGCGCCGTCGTCCGCCCGTCCCGCGTGTCGCTCCGCAAGGACAGTGGGACGTACGACGCCACCCGCAGCCCCGCGACGGCGTCCGCCGTCGTCGACTGCGCCGTCTACCGGGACGGCCGCCGCATCGAGACCGAGACCCCGCTGACCCCGCACGAGGCGGTGCGCCTGGTGCGCCGCGACGGCGGCTTCGTGTGGATCGGCCTCCACGAGCCGACCGAGGCCGAATTCTCCGGCATCGCCAGTGAGTTCGGGCTGCACCCGCTGGCCGTGGAGGACGCCGTCCAGGCCCACCAGCGGCCCAAGCTGGAGCGCTACGACGACTCCCTCTTCACGGTCTTCAAGACCATCCACTACGTGGAGCACGACCAGCTCGACGCCAACAGCGAGGTCGTCGAGTCCGGCGAGGTGATGTGCTTCACCGGTCGGGAGTTCTTCATCACCGTCCGGCACGGCGGGCAGGGCTCCCTGAGGGCCCTCAGGCACCGTCTCCAGGACGACCCGGAGCTGCTCGCCAAGGGCCCCTCCGCCGTGCTGCACGCCATCGCCGACCACGTCGTCGACGGGTACATCGCGGTCGCCGACGCGGTGCAGGACGACATCGACGAGGTCGAGACCGAGGTGTTCTCCCCGGGCCGCAAGGGCGCGCCGCGCGGCACGGACGCCGGCCGGATCTACCAACTCAAGCGCGAGGTGCTGGAGTTCAAGCGGGCCGTGTCGCCGCTGCTGCGCCCCATGCAGCTGCTGAGCGAGCGGCCGATGCGGCTGATCGACCCGGACATCCAGAAGTACTTCCGGGACGTCGCCGACCACCTCGCCCGCGTCCAGGAGCAGGTCCTCGGCTTCGACGAACTGCTCAACTCCATCCTCCAGGCCAACCTCGCGCAGGCGTCCGTGGCGCAGAACGAGGACATGCGGAAGATCACCTCGTGGGCCGCGATCATCGCCGTGCCGACGATGGTGTGCGGGGTGTACGGCATGAACTTCGACCACATGCCGGAGCTGCACTGGCGGTACGGCTACCCGGCGATCATGGGCATCACGGTGGTCATCTGTCTGGGCATCCACCGCACGCTGAAGCGGAACGGCTGGCTGTGAGCGGCGCGGATAGGCTGGTGCCCATGACAAGCGAGCTGCTCGACCGGGCCCTCGTCGAGGAGGCCACGAAGAAGTCCGGCCTCGTCTGGGTCCAGGGCCCGGACGCCCCGGCGCGTGCCCTCTGGCACGTGTGGCACGAGGGTGCCGCGTGCCTGGTCGGCGACGGGCCGGGCGAGCAGCCGCTGCCGGGGCTGGCCGACGGCGCCGAGGCCCGGGTGACGGTCCGCAGCAAGGACAAGGGGGGCCGGCTGGTCTCCTGGACGGCGCGGGTCACCCAGCTCGCGCCGGGCACCGAGGCGTGGGACGCGGCGGTCGCCGAGCTGAAGGGCAAGCGGCTGAACGCGCCCGACGGCGAGGCCATGACCGACCGCTGGGCCCGTGAGTGCCGGGTGCTGCGCCTGGAGCCGACCGGGGCGACGGCACCGCTGCCCGACGACTCGCTGTCCGAGCCCCCGCTGCCGTCCCCGGCCATCACCCGCCGGCCGATCCCGGCGGGTCTGCCCCGCCTGCTGCTGAAGAAGCGCAAACGCGGGCGGTGACGCCTCAGGACGTCGGCAGCTGCTTGCCGTAGTCCACCGTCTCGTTCCTCTCCGGCTCCCTGAGGGAGAAGTCCTCCCCCCAGGCGGAGAACGTGAGGGTGCCCGCACCGCCGGCCCGCTCCAGGCGCAGCGGGTACGGCTTGCCCTCCAGGGAGACCTCCAGGGTGCCGCCGGAGCCCTTGTCGCCGGTGACCCGGACGGTGCGGACGCCCGCCTGCTCGTCGTGGCCGTCCGTGGCGAGGGTGCCGTGCAGGGTCAGCAGACCGTCGAGGAGGACCGCCTTGTCCGTGAAACCGCTGAACTTCTTGTACGAGGGGTCGCCCTGCGGCACCTTGACGAACTTGCCGCCGAGCTTGGAGGCCGCCGCCGCGTCCCCCGTGCCGCCCTCGCCCTGGCCGCTGCCGTGACTCCAGAACTCCGCACCGGCCTTGACGTAGAGCTGCTCGCCGATGCGCAGCAGCTCGAAGGTCGCGCCCTGCGTGGTCACCGAGCCGGTGCCGCCGTCGTCCTTCAGCCGCATGTCGAGCGCGTACGTCCGTCCGCCGCTGACGACGTTGCCGTGCACGCGGACCGCCCCGGCGGACTCGGCGGCCGCGCGGGTCTTGCCCTGGATCTTCTGGGCGGGCAGCCGGCCGACGCCGTTGGTGCCCTCGTTCGGATCCTCCGCGCAGCCCGTGAGCACCGTTCCCGTCACGAGCAGTGCGCACATCGCGCTCGCGAGCGCGGCACCGCGGCTACGGCCCTGGCGAATCGGAGTCACAGGTGGGGCTGCCTCTCTGACGGGAGACCTGAACGGCGTACGGCAGGGTACCGGGGTCGTGGCGGCCGATCGGAGCCGGTCCGTCCGGACCGGCCGCCGACGCAACCCCGATCGGGACGGGCTAGCCTGAAGCCCACCCGAGCGGGCAATTCGGAGAAGACAGGCACAAAGGCAAGCAACAGGAAACACCCCGCACGTAAAGGAGCCGCGGCCATGGCAGCGGGCGCCCCCCGGATCTTCGTATCGCACCTCTCCGGTGTCGCCGTCTTCGACCCCGCCGGCGACCAGGTGGGGCGGGTGCGCGATCTGGTCGTCATGCTGCGGGTCGGCCAGAAGCCGCCGAGGCTGCTCGGTCTCGTCGTCGAACTCGCCACCCGCCGCCGCATCTTCCTGCCCATGACCCGGGTCACGGCCATCCAGTCCGGCCAGGTCATCACCACCGGCGTCCTCAACGTCCGGCGCTTCGAGCAGCGGCCCACCGAGCGGCTGGTCTTCGGGGAGCTGCTGGACCGGCGCGTCACGCTCACCGAGACCGGCGAGGAGGTCACCGTCCTCGACCTGTCGGTGCATCAGCTGCCCGCCCGCCGGGACTGGGAGATCGACCGGGTCTTCGTCCGCAAGGGCAGGAAGGGCGGTGCCTTCCGGCGCGCCAAGGGCGAGGCGCTGACCGTCGAGTGGTCCGCCGTCACCGGCTTCTCCCTGGAGGAACAGGGGCAGGGCGCCGAGAGCCTGCTCGCCACGTTCGAGCAGCTGCGCCCCGCCGACCTGGCCAACGTCCTGCACCACCTCTCCCCCAAACGCCGCGCCGAGGTCGCCGCCGCCCTGGACGACGACCGGCTGGCCGACGTGCTGGAGGAGCTGCCGGAGGACGACCAGATCGAGATCCTCGGCAAGCTGAAGGAGGAGCGCGCCGCCGACGTCCTGGAGGCCATGGACCCGGACGACGCGGCCGACCTGCTCGGCGAACTGCCGACGGACGAGCAGGAGCGGCTGCTGAGCCTGATGCAGCCGGGCGACGCGGCCGACATGCGGCGCCTGATGTCGTACGAGGACCGCACGGCGGGCGGTCTGATGACCACCGAGCCGATCGTGCTGCGTCCGGACTCCACCGTCGCCGACGCCCTCGCCCGGATCCGCAACCCCGACCTCTCCCCCGCCCTGGCCGCCCAGGTGTACGTGTGCCGGCCACCGGACGAGACGCCGACCGGCAAGTACCTCGGCACGGTCCACTTCCAGCGCCTGCTGCGGGAGCCACCACCCGCCCTGGTCAGCTCGATCGTGGACAGCGACCTGCAACCGCTCGACCCGGACGCGGACCTGCCCGCCATCGCCGGGTTCTTCGCCACGTACGACATGGTCGCGGCGCCCGTGGTGGACGAGGCCGGGTCGCTGCTGGGCGCGGTCACCGTGGACGACGTGCTAGACCACATGCTCCCGCAGGACTGGCGGGAGACCGAGTTCCACCTGGACGAGGAGGAGGTGGCGACCGATGGTTCCTGAGCGTGAGAGCCTGCGCGAACGCACGCCGGCGGGTGCCACGGCGGCTTCCCGGCCGCGCGCCGCCCGCCTCGACCAGCCGGGGGTGCCGCGGCGCCGGATCCTGCCCGAGTACGACCCGGAGGCCTTCGGGCGGCTGTCGGAACGCATCGCGCGCTTCCTCGGCACCGGGCGGTTCCTGGTCTGGATGACGGCCGCCATCATCCTGTGGGTGGCCTGGAACACCCTCGCCCCGCGCGACCTGCGCTTCGACGAGTACCCGTTCATCTTCCTGACCCTGATGCTGTCCCTCCAGGCCTCCTACGCCGCCCCGCTGATCCTGCTCGCGCAGAACCGGCAGGACGACCGCGACCGGGTCAACCTGGAGCAGGACCGCAAGCAGAACGAGCGGTCGATCGCGGACACCGAGTACCTGACCCGCGAGGTCGCCGCGCTGCGCATCGGCCTGGGCGAGGTCGCCACCCGCGACTGGATCCGCTCGGAACTCCAGGACATGGTCAAGGAACTGGAGGGACGGCAGAACGGCCACCGTCACGACGCCGTCGTATTCCCGGCGGAACGGTCACGGGGACGTGACGCAGACGACCGCTGACGGGCTTTCCTACGCACCGGTACGGCGCCGTACCATCGTCCTTATGGCTACGGAAGACGCGGTGCGCGAGGCACTGGCGACGGTGAACGACCCCGAGATCCACAAGCCCATCACCGAACTCGGGATGGTCAAATCCGTGGAGATCGGCGCGGACGGGGCGGTCGCGGTCACCGTGTACCTCACGGTCTCGGGCTGCCCGATGCGGGACACCATCACGCAGCGCGTGACCGAGGCGGTCTCCCGCGTCGAGGGCGTCACCCGCGTCGACGTCACGCTCGACGTGATGAGCGACGAGCAGCGTCGCGAGCTGGCCTCCGCCCTGCGCGGCGGCCAGACCGAGCGCGAGGTCCCCTTCGCCAAGCCGGGCAGCCTGACCCGCGTCTACGCGGTCGCCTCCGGCAAGGGCGGCGTCGGCAAGTCCTCGGTGACGGTCAACCTGGCCGCGGCGATGGCGGCCGACGGCCTGAAGGTCGGTGTCGTCGACGCCGACATCTACGGCCACTCGGTGCCGCGCATGCTGGGCGCCGACGGCAGCCCGACCCAGGTCGAGAACATGATCATGCCGCCGTCGGCGAACGGCGTGAAGGTCATCTCCATCGGCATGTTCACCCCGGGCAACACCCCGGTCGTCTGGCGCGGCCCGATGCTCCACCGCGCCCTCCAGCAGTTCCTGGCGGACGTGTACTGGGGCGACCTGGACGTCCTCCTCCTGGACCTGCCGCCGGGCACCGGCGACATCGCGATCTCCGTCGCCCAGCTCGTCCCGAACGCCGAGATCCTGGTCGTCACGACCCCGCAGCAGGCCGCTGCCGAGGTCGCCGAGCGCGCCGGCTCCATCGCCGTCCAGACCCATCAGAAGATCGTCGGCGTGGTCGAGAACATGTCCGGCCTGCCCTGCCCGCACTGCGGCGAGATGGTCGACGTCTTCGGCACGGGCGGCGGCCAGGCGGTCGCCGGCGGCCTGACCCGCACGACCGGCACCAACGTCCCGGTCCTCGGCAGCATCCCCATCGACGTCCGCCTCCGCGAGGGCGGCGACGAGGGCAAGCCGGTCGTCCTGACGGACCCGGACTCCCCGGCGGGCTCGGCCCTGCGCGCGATCGCGGGCAAGCTGGGCGGCAGGCAGCGGGGGCTGTCGGGCCTGTCGCTGGGGATCACTCCGCGGAACAAGTTCTAGATCCCTTGGGGCAGCGTCCCTCAGGGGCGCGGGGAACTGCGCGAGCAACCACAGACGGCCCGCAGCCGCCCGACGGCAGGATCCCCCACGGCGAAGGGGCGCCGCAAACCCGGCGCCCCAGGGAACTCACGCGTACGCGGCGATGTCCTTCACCACGGCGAAACCGAGCCCGTACGCGCTCATGCCACGCCCGTACGCACCCACATGGACCCCTGCCGAAGTCGACCCGGCCAGAACCCAGCCGAACTCCGACTCCCGGTAGTGGAACGCCGTCGGCACCCCGTCCACGGGAAGCGACAGCGTCGACCAGTCGGCCCCGTCGAGGTCGTCCGCCAGCACCCACGCCGTCTCGGTCTGCTGCTCCAGCCAGTCGTCCCGCAGCGCGTGGTCCATCTGCCCGGGCCAGGTGAAGGACAGCAGCCCCACACCGGCGAGCCACGCCGCGGACGACACCGACGTGGCCTCCAGCAGCCCCGTGCCGTCGGCACTGCGTCGTGAGGGATTCGCCGCCACGGTCACGACGACCGCGAACTTCTCCTTGGCTTCCTGATCGCCCCCGGCGGCATGCTCGTTGCGCACCGTGGGCTCGTCACCGTGCCCGATCGACCCGTGTTCGACGGCCCCGTCGGCCGTCATACCGACCTGCATCAGCCAGCGCGGCCCCGTGAAGGCCTCGTCGAGGCCGTACCACGGGAAGGGCGCGCGCAGGTAGCCGTCGACCGTACGCCGGGCGGAGGGGACCTGCTGTCCGCCCTCCGCGGCCGACGCCTGCGCGACTGCCCGACTCGTCGTCTCCATGTGCCCGGACGCCTCCTCGCTCTAGTCGGACCGGAGCGGCCCGCCCCCCATCGGGCGTACTCGTCCCGTCCGCACAACAACTCGGCAGCATAGCCACACCGCTGCGAGCAGCAGGGAAACCGCCCGGCGCGTGGGCCGCACGGGCGCCTTGTTCAGGCCGTACACAGCCCGACCGGAGTATGAGACGCGTCACGCGCGCCGGGGCGCGCACCCCGGGGCGTGTCGCTCAGGTGGCGTCGGCGTCGAAGGGCGGCCGGTCGTCCCGGTCGGGCGTCTCGGGCTTCTTGGTCATGTCGATCCGGCCGCCGGAGGAGCCGGACGACGAGGAGGACGAGGTGTCCGAGTCGCGGCCGTGGACGGCGTCGGTGACCTCGGCCATCTCCTTCTTCAGGTCGAAGCCGTTGCGGATCTCCTTGAGCCCCAGGTCCTCGTTGTCCAACTGCTTGCGGATGAACGTCTTGGGGTTGAGGTCCTCGAACTCGAAGTCCTTGAACTCCGGGCCGAGTTCCTCCCGGATGTCCTGCTTGGCGCTCTCCGAGAACTCACGGATCTTCCGGATCGTGCGCGTCACGTCCTGGATGACCTTGGGGAGCTTGTCCGGACCGAAGACGAGCACGGCAAGGACGATGAGCGTCACCAGCTCGAGTGGTCCTATGTCATTGAACACCTGAAGCTCCTTGCGATGTCCTCGGTCCTCGGCCCTCGGTGGTCGGTGCGGGTGTTGCCGTGGTCCGGGCCGGCTCCACGGTACCCGGCGATCCTGTCCGACCGGTACCGTCCCGAGACCTCCGAGTGCGGCCGGTGGGAGCGCTTTCCCGATTGTTTGCCTTGTTCGTCCCTGTAAGCCCCGGTCATCACGGCTCAGTCCCCGCCGGAGGAGCCGAGGACGAGCGACACCGTCCGCTCCTTGCCGCCCCGCTCCAGGGTCAGCTCCAGCCGGTCGCCGGGGCGGTGCGCACGGGTCTTGACGATCAGTTCCTCGCCGGAGTGGACGCGCTGGCCGTCGACCTCGGTGATGACGTCACCGGCCTTGATGCCGGCTTCGGCGCCCGGGCCGCCCGCGGTGACCGGCGGCCCGCCCTCGCTGCCCCGGGCGGCGACGCGGGCACCGTCGCCGCCGTACTCCATGTCCAGGGTGATGCCGATCACCGGGTGGGTCGCCTTCCCGGTGTTGATCAGCTCCTCGGCGACGCGCTTGCCCTGGTTGATGGGGATGGCGAAGCCGAGGCCTATCGAGCCGGACTGTCCGCCGTCCAGGTCGGAGCCGCTGTCCGCCGAGCGGATCGCCGAGTTGATGCCGATGACCCGGGCCTTGGCGTCGAGCAGGGGGCCGCCGGAGTTGCCGGGGTTGATGGGCGCGTCGGTCTGCAGCGCGTCGACGTACGACACGTCGCTGCCGTCGCCCTTCTCGCCACCGGCCGTGATGGGCCGCTCCTTGGCGCTGATGATGCCGGAGGTGACGGTGCCGGCCAGGTCGAAGGGGGCGCCGATGGCCACGACCGGGTCACCGACCTGCACGTTGTCGGAATTGCCGAGGGGCAGGGGGGTGAGTCCGCGGACGCCCTTCACCTTCACGACGGCGAGGTCGTAACCGCTGTCCCGGCCGACGAGCTCGGCCTGGGCGGTCTCCCCGCCGTTGAAGGTCACGGTGATCTCGCCGCCGGATCCGGCGGGCCGCACGACGTGGTTGTTGGTCAGGATGTGCCCGCGGGTATCGAGCACGAAGCCGGTGCCGGTGCCCTGTTCGCCGGAGCCGCTCACGTGCAGGGTGACCACGCTGGGCAGGGCCCGCCCGGCGATCCCGGCCACACTGTCCGCGTCCCGCCCGGCGGCCTCCTTCCCGGCCTGCGGCAGCTCGACGGTCCCGACGCCCCCGTTGCGCTCCAGATACGTCCCTATGGCACCCCCGATGCCCCCCGACACGAGCGCGAGCAGCACGGCCCCGCCCACCAGGGCCTTCCGGCCCCGCTTGCGCCGCTGTTCCGTGGTGGGGACGGCGGCGCCGTTCTGCTGGAGCGGGGCGAGGCCCCCGGGCGGCGCGGGAGCGGCCCAGGGGTCGTAGCGCTGCCAGGGGTCGGGGGCGGGTGCCGGGGGCGGGACATCGGCGTGGACCGGGGCGGCCGGCACCGGTGCGGGGACGCCGGGCGCCTGCGGCTGCGGCTGCGGCTGCGGCTGCGCAGCGGGGACGTGGGAGGACTGCGCCGGTACCACCGGTGGGGCGGGCGGGCCCGGGGCGCTCGCCTGCCCTGGCACCGCCACGCCCTGCGTCGCCGTCGCGGCCGGGTGCTGAACCGGCGGCGCGGGCGCCCAGGGACCGGGTTCACCGTAGGGCGGTGTGCTGTACGGGTCGGGATCGTGCAGGGGCTTGGGCGCGACGTCGACCGGCACGGCGGGCGGTCCGGACGGGGCGGAGGCGGAGGCCGGAACGCCGCCTCTGGCCTCGGCGGAGGCCGTCTCGATACCGGCATCCTCGGCACTCCCGGCGACGGAAGCCCCGGCGGACGCGCCCGCGTCGACCGGCGCAGCGGTCGGTCCGGACGGAGCGGAGACGGAAGCAGGAACGCCGCTCCCGGCCTCGGCCGAGGCGGAAGCCATCCCGCGGCCGGCATCCGCGGCACTCCCGGCGACGGAAGCCCCGGCGGACGCGCCCGCGTCGACCGGCGCAGCGGTCGGTCCGGACGGAGCGGAGACGGAAGCAGGAACGCCGCTCCCGGCCTCGGCCGAGGCGGAAGCCGTTTCGACACCGGCATCCGCGGGGCTCGCGGCGGGCGAAGCCGTCTCGGTGCCGGAGCCCGTGGCGCTCGCGACGACGGGAGCCCCGGCCGGCGCATTCTCGGCCGCCGCCTCCTCGGGGCGCCTCAGCTCGTAGTCACCGGCGTCGTCCTGCTGCCGTACGGCGGGCCGGGCCAGCTCGAAGTCCCCGTCGGTGTCGACGGAGGTCGGCGGGGGCGTCGCCCGCCCCGCGGCCTCGGCCGGCTCCGCCGCCACGGGCCCGTCCGTGCTCTCCGGCTCCCCCGACGGGCCCTGCGGGCGTGGACGGCTCCACCACTTCGCTTTCGTGGGCTTCCCCTCGTTCATGCTCTCCCCACAGCACAGCCGCGGCACGGCTCGTCGGCGGTGGCCGCAGTTCGTCGAATCGGCGCCCGGCCGGCCCTCGGCCGGGGCGCCACCCCCGGGATTCAATCAGGTTCGCGGGCCGGTGCGCAGAGGCCGGTCAGCGGGCCGCGTGCGAGGAGGAGGGCGGAGAGGGGGACGAGGTGGTGTCCGGGAGGGGCACGGCGAGCAGGGGCGCCGTGATCTCGGGGACCGCCGCCCATGAGTGCAGGGGGGCCGGCGGGGCCGCCTCCAGCGGGCGTATCAGCGGGGACATGACGGCCGCGCCGGCCACCACCGGGGCGGTCAGCGCGTGCACCACCTGGTGCCGGGCGGCGGGGTGCGGCACTCCGGGCAGCAGGGGCGCGGACACCTCGGTCGGCGCGGCGGCGGTGTCGCCGAGCGCGCTCTGGCCGTGCACCTGCCCGAGCAGCGGCGCCACGGCCCGGCGCCGCTGGGATTCGGGCGCCGTGGCGGCGCCCGTGCCCGGCGTGCGCATCGGGGTCACGTTGCTTCCCGTGCCGGAGCCGCCGCGGGCTTCCGCGTCGGTCGGGCTGCCGGTGGTGACGCCGCCGAGGGCGATCGCCGCCAGGGACACGGCCCCGGCGGCCACGAAGGCGAACCGCAGCCGCGAGGAGGATCGGTCCGTCTCGTGCCGGCCGACGTCGTGGATCCGGAAGCCCCGGCTTCCCGACGGCAGGCCGCGCTGGTCGGAGGGGAGGCCGCGGTCGCCCCCGGGGCGGCGCCCGTCCCCCGCGGAGGACGGCAGCACGGGCAGGTGCGGCCGGGACGGGGCGTACCCGAACTCGAACCGGTCGCCGCGCTTCACCCCGAAGGCGCCGGACGATCCGAACCGTCCGGACAGTCCACCGGGCAGCCCTCCCCCGCCCGGCGGCAGGTCGTCACCGTCCGGGCCGCCGCCCGCGGGTAGTCCCTGCAGGCGGGCCAGGAAGCTCTCGGAGGGAGGCGGCGGGGCCGCTTCCGCGAAGACGTTCTTCAGCCGGCGCTGGGCGTCCACCTCCGCCTTGCACTTCGGGCAGGTGGCCACGTGCGCCAGTACGCGCTCACGCGCGTCATGACCGAGCTCTCCGTCCACCAGGGCGGAGAGTCGGTCTCCCAGGTGCTGCTCTGCGAGGTGTCCCTCGGAAGCTTTCGGCCGTGATCCGCTCACGCGCTCGCGCCCCCTCCTCCCAGGGCGGGAACACGCGGCACGAAGGAGCGGCGCTCGGCGCGCGCCTCCGGGGAGCGGTGCGCGAGGGCCTTGCGCAGCTGGGAGCGGCCGCGGTGGATCCGCGAGCGGACCGTGCCGAGCTTGACGCCGAGGGTCGCGGCGATCTCCTCGTACGACAGTCCTTCGATGTCGCACAGGACGACCGCGGCGCGGAACTCGGGGGCGAGGGTGTCGAGGGCCTGCTGGACGTCCGCGTCGAAGTGCGCGTCGTTGAAGACCTGCTGGGGCGTGGGCTCCTTGCTGGGCAGCCGCTCGGCCGCGTCCTCGCCGAGCGCGTCGAAGCGGATGCGCTGCTTGCGGCGGACCATGTCCAGGAACAGGTTCGTGGTGATGCGGTGCAGCCAGCCCTCGAAGGTGCCGGGCGTGTACGTCGACAGGGAGCGGAAGACGCGGACGAAGACCTCCTGCGTGAGGTCCTCCGCGTCGTGCTGGTTGCCGGTCAGACGGTAGGCGAGCCGGTAGACCCGGCCGCTGTGCGTGCTGACGATCTCCTCCCACGTGGGCGGAGTCCACGCCTGCCCGTCCGCGTCGGTGGTGAAGGTCGCGGTCTGGGCGAAGCCGGCGGCGTGGTGGTCAGCAGCGGTGTCGTTCACGGATGTCGGCCTGCCCGCTGATCCGAGGAAGCGCCGGAGCACTCCTCCGCGATCCACAGGCGCAGCCGCACCTCCCCTGTCAGCTCTGGTGGTGTCCAGTGGAGCCCCTACCATAGCCACCTCGCCCGTTAGGACCGGATAAGCGGTTTTACGAGAATTTGATCTGGGCTGATACGCCTCGTACTGCTGCGTCGGCACTTGCTCGGCGTCCTGATCCACTGCCTGCCCCCCGTCCCGGCCCGCGCCGCTTGCTCATCCCTCTAAACGACCGGTCCCATCTGCGGGTTCCCGGGCCCAACGGATACAGTCACGCCCAGGCATTCACGGGGACAGGAGAGGGTCATTACCGGCAACCGGCAGACGAGCTGGGCGTTCGCCGACGCCTATGTCGCCGAGGACGAAGCGCTGCGCTGGGCCCGGGACCGGGCCCGTGAGGCAGGGCTGCGCTCGGTGTCGCCCGGCACGGGCGCCGCGCTGCGGTTGCTGGCCGCGTCCGTCGACGCGAAGGCCGTCGCGGAGATCGGGACCGGCTGCGGTGTCTCCGGCATCCACCTCCTGCACGGCATGCGGCCCGACGGTGTGCTGACGACCGTGGACCCGGAGCCGGAGCACCAGCAGTTCGCCCGCCAGGCCTTCCGCGCCTCGGGCTTCGCCAGCAACCGGGCCCGCTTCATCCCGGGCCGCGCCCTGGACGTGCTGCCCCGCCTGGCCGACGCCGGCTACGACCTCGTCTTCTGCGACGGCGACCGCCTCGAGGTGATGGACTACCTCGCTGAATCGTTGCGGCTGCTCCGCCCCGGTGGCCTGGTCGTCTTCGAGGGCGCCTTCGCGAACGGCCGGACCGTGGACTCCGGCCCGCAGCCCACCGAGGTGCTGCGGCTGCGGGAGCTGCTGCGCGCGGTGCGCGAGAGCCAGGAGCTGGTGCCGTCGCTGCTGCCGGTGGGCGACGGTCTGCTGTGCGCGGTGAAACGGTAGCCCGCGGGCACGTTAGCGGAACGCAAGCCGGGGCAGGCGAAAGTCAGCGGTGAGAAAACAGCCGCCCCGGCACCTCATGTGATGCCGGGGCAGCTGAAAGGGTATGGTCGCTTGCGCGTCAGCCGACGACCTTCTTGAGGGCGTCGCCCAGGGCGTCGGCCTCGTCCGGGGTCAGCTCGACGACGAGCCGACCGCCGCCTTCGAGCGGAACGCGCATGACGATGCCCCGCCCCTCCTTGGTCACCTCGAGCGGGCCATCGCCCGTCCGCGGCTTCATGGCCGCCATGCTCGTTCCCCTTCCTGAAACCCAGCTCATCGTCAAAGCCGACGGCCCTGAGAAGGGCACACGTGCGGTCCTTGTGGCAGGACACGCGACACCGGCATCGAACACATTGCTTCCAAGCCATTATCCCGCATCGCAGGACCCGATGACCAACATCAGTAGGCATCGCTTGGGCAACGCACGCGAGCAAAACCACTCAATTCGGCGATGAGACTGCGATACTCCGCCGCCGTGCTCACATCCGCCGAACGGATCCGGGTGAGAATTCTTTGACGCAGGTCACACGTCCGGTCCGGTCAGCGGTCGGCGATCTCCGTCATGCTGTCCTGCAGACCCGGGACGTACCGGCCGGTACGTCCCCGAGCCGCGACACGGAGGGGATACGCCATGGCCGACACCGTGCTCTACGAGGTGAGCGACGGACTCGCGACGATCACGCTGAACCGCCCGGAGGCGATGAACGCGCTGAACGTGGTGGCCAAGGTCGCCCTGCGGGAGGCGGTCGAGTCCGCGGCGGGCGATCCCGCCGTACGGGCGGTGCTGCTGACCGCCGCCGGTGACCGGGCGTTCTGCGTCGGACAGGACCTCAAGGAGCACATCGGCCTGCTGGTCCAGGACCGGGAGACCGGCTCGGGGCAGACCATGAGCACGGTGCGGGAGCACTACAACCCGATCGTGCGGGCACTGGCCGGGGCGGCGAAGCCGGTCGTCGCCGCGGTGAACGGGGTGGCGGCGGGGGCGGGCTTCGGTTTCGCGCTCGCCGCGGACTATCGGATCGTGGCGGACACGGCGGCGTTCAACACGTCGTTCGCGGGGGTCGCCCTGACCGCGGACTCCGGGATCTCCTGGACGCTGCCCCGGGTCGTCGGACCGGGACGCGCCACCGACCTGCTGCTTTTCCCGCGGAGCATCAGCGCGCAGGAGGCGTACGACCTCGGTGTCGCGAACCGGCTGGTGCCCGCCGGTGAGCTGCGGGCGGAGGCCGAGAAGGTGGCGCGGGCGCTGGCCGAGGGGCCGACGGTGGCGTACGCGGCACTGAAGGAGTCGGTGGCGTTCGGGCTGACGCACTCCCTGGAGGAGGCGCTGGAGAAGGAGGACGAGCTGCAGACGCGGGCCGGGTCCTCCGAGGATCACGCGATCGCCGTGCAGGCCTTCGTCAACAAGGAGAAGCCCAAGTATCTGGGCCGGTGAGCTCGGGGCCTTCGCGTCGTGGGGAGCTGCGGGTGCTACGGGGTCGATCGCGCAGTTCCCCGCGCCCCTGAAAGGGCGCTTCTCGCCACGCATGCCGCCAGGTGATCGTCGACCAGGCCGCACGCCTGCATCAGGGCGTACGCCGTCGTCGGGCCCACGAAGCGGAGGCCTCGCTTCTTGAGGGCCTTGGACAGGGCCGTCGACTCCGGGGTGACGGGCGGTACGTCCGCGAGCGTCTTCGGGGCCGGGCGGGTGGCCGGGTCCGGGGCGTGGGACCAGATCAGGGCGTCCAGATCGCCGGGGGACCACTCGGCGAGCACGCGCGCGTTGGCGAGGGTCGCGTCGATCTTGGCCCGGTTGCGGATGATGCCGGCGTCGGCCAGGAGGCGCTCGCGGTCCTCGTCGGTGAAGGCGGCCACCGAAGCGATCTTGAAGTCGGCGAAGGCGACGCGGAAGCCCGGCCGACGGCGCAGGATCGTGATCCAGGACAGGCCGGACTGGAACGCCTCCAGGCTGAGGCGCTCGAACAGCGCGTCGTCGCCGTGGACCGCGCGGCCCCACTCCTCGTCGTGGTACGCCACGTACTCCGGGGCGGACAGGGCCCAGGGGCAGCGCAGCGCGCCGTCCGGGCCGGCGAGGGCGGCGCCGTCGCTCACGGCCGGTCCTCCTGCCTCGGGGCGGGCTTGTCCATGGAGACGTGGTGCTCCCCGGACGCGTGCATCGGGCCGTGGGCGGAGGCCGCTCGGGCGCCCGCCAGGGCTGACTCCAGGTCGGCGATGCGGGCGTCGCGTTCGGCGAGCTCGGCGCCCAGGCGGCTGAGGGCGTCGTCCACGTCCGCCATGCGGTAGCCGCGGGCGGCGAGCGGGAAGCGCAGGCCCTCCACGTCCGCGCGGTCGACCGGGCGGTCCGGCGGCAGCGGGTCACGCAGCCGCTCGGGGGCGGCCTCGGGCAGCGGGCCGTTCTCTCCGCCGCCCACCACGGCGAGGGTCACCGCGGCGACCACGACGGCGAGCGCGACGACCAGGAACAGGAACATAACCATCGCGGGCCCCCACGGTCGGATGGATCGGACTCCACGGACTCCTCGAAGCCCTCGGAGTCCTCCGAGTCGGATGTTGTCAGGCTCCGATCGTGCCATGCGACTCCGACAGTTAGGGTCGCAGGCGGCGGAAGACGGGGACGTACCAGGAAAGGTCACAGGGAATGCTCAGGCTGGGCAGGCGGGAATTCGGGCCGCACGAGCCGGTGATCATGGCGATCGTGAACCGGACCCCGGACTCCTTCTACGACCAGGGCGCCACCTTCCGCGACGAGCCGGCCCTCGCGCGCGTGGAGCAGGCCGTGGCCGAGGGCGCCGCGATCATCGACATCGGCGGGGTCAAGGCGGGGCCGGGCGAGGAGGTCACGGCCGCGGAGGAGGCCCGGCGGACGGTCGGGTTCGTGGCGGAGGTACGGCGGCGGTTCCCGGACGTGATCATCAGCGTGGACACGTGGCGGGCCGAGGTCGGCCAGGCCGTGTGCGAGGCCGGGGCGGACCTGCTGAACGACGCGTGGGGCGGGGTCGACCCGGGGCTCGCGGAGGTCGCCGCGCGCTACAAGGTCGGGCTCGTGTGCACGCACGCGGGAGGTGCGGAGCCGCGGACCCGGCCGCACCGGATCGAGTACGACGACGTCATGGCCGACATCCTTCGGGTGACGGTCGGGCTGGCCGAGCGGGCGTTGGCGCTGGGCGTGCCACGGGAGTCGATCATGATCGACCCCGGGCACGACTTCGGGAAGAACACGCGGCACAGCCTGGAGGCGACGCGGCGGCTGGACGAGATGGTCGCCACGGGGTGGCCGGTGCTGGTGTCGCTGTCCAACAAGGACTTCGTCGGGGAGACGCTGGACCGGCCCGTGAAGGAGCGGGTGGTCGGCACGTTGGCGACGACGGCCGTGTCCGCGTGGCTGGGGGCGCAGGTGTACCGGGTGCACGAGGTCGCGGAGACGCGGCAGGTGGTGGACATGGTCTCGGCGATCGCGGGGCATCGGGGTCCTGCCGTCGCCCGGCGCGGGTTGGCCTGACCGAGTACCGGGGGGCTCCTACCTGCCCGCCTCCTTCGACACCAGCGCCACCGCCTCGTCCACGTCGTCCGTCACGTGGAACAGCAGCAGGTCCTTCTCCGCCGCCTTGCCCTGCGCGATCACCGTGTCGCGGAGCCAGTTCACCAGGCCGCCCCAGTACTCCGTGCCGAAGAGCACGATGGGGAAGCGGGTGACCTTCTGGGTCTGGACGAGGGTGAGGGCCTCGAAGAGTTCGTCGAGGGTGCCGAGGCCGCCGGGCAGAACGACGAATCCCTGGGCATACTTGACAAACATCATCTTCCGCACGAAGAAGTAGCGGAAGTTGAGGCCGATGTCGACGTACGGGTTCAGCCCCTGCTCGAACGGCAGCTCGATGCCCAGGCCGACCGAGATGCCGCGCGCCTCGACGGCGCCCTTGTTGGCCGCCTCCATCGCGCCGGGGCCGCCGCCCGTGATGACCGCGAAGCCCGCGTCCACCAGCCCTCGCCCGAGCCGGACCCCGGCCTCGTACTCGGGCGAGTCCGCCGGCGTCCGGGCCGAGCCGAACACGCTGATCGCGGGCGGGAGTTCGGCGAGCGTGCCGAAGCCCTCGATGAACTCCGACTGGATGCGCAGTACGCGCCAGGGGTCGGTGTGGACCCAGTCGGAGGGGGCCCGCTCGTCCAGCAGCCGCTGGTCGGTCGTGCTGGCCTGCACCTGATCCCGCCGCTGGAGGACCGGGCCCAGGCGCTTCTCCTCCGGCGGCTGCTTCTTCCCCTCGGGGTTGCCGGTCGCCATGTGCGCTCCCTCCGTCGTGCCTGTCGTTCCACCTCAGCGTAGATCTACGCGGGTTACGAACGAGGGACGTGAGCATGTCCGCGATGAAGCGCCGTAAACACGATGGCGTCCCGGCGAGGTCAGGCGGTCAGCCAGTTCCGCAGCCGCTCCTCGCCCGCGAGGATCTTCGCGACCTCCACGCGCTCGTCCCGCTTGTGCGCCAAGTGGGGGTTGCCCGGGCCGTAGTTGACCGCCGGGACGCCCAGGGCCGAGAAGCGTGAGACATCGGTCCAGCCGTACTTCGGCATCGGGGTGCCGCCGACCGCCTCGATGAACGCCTTGGCCGCCGGGTGGGACAGGCCGGGCATCGCCGCGCCGCTGTGGTCGACGACCTCGAACTCCGCCACCCCGCAGTCCGCGAAGACCTCCCGGACGTGGGCGACGGCCTCCTCGGGCGTGCGGTCGGGCGCGTAGCGGAAGTTGACGGTGACGACGCACTCGTCGGGGATGACGTTGCCGGCCACTCCCCCGGTGATACCGACCGCGTTCAGGCCCTCGCGGTACTCCAGGCCGTCGATCACCGGCCACCGGGGCTCGTAGGAGGCGAGGCGGGCCAGGATCGGGGCCGCCGCGTGGATCGCGTTGGAGCCCATCCAGCCGCGTGCCGAGTGGGCCCGCTCGCCCGTGGTCTTCAGCAGCACCCGCAGCGTGCCCTGGCAGCCGCCCTCGACCTGGCCGTCCGACGGCTCCAGGAGGACCGCGAAGTCGCCCTCCAGCCACTCGGGGTGCGCCTCGGAGACGTGCTTGAGGCCGTTCAGCTCCGCGGCGACCTCCTCGTTGTCGTAGAAGACGAAGGTCAGGTCGCGGTTCGGGGCCGGGACCGTGGCCGCGATGCGCAGCTGCACGGCGACGCCCGACTTCATGTCGCAGGTGCCGCAGCCCCACAGGACGCCGTCCTCGTCGAGCCGGGAGGGGACGTTGTCCGCCACGGGGACGGTGTCGATGTGTCCGGCCAGGATCACCCGCTCCGCGCGGCCCAGGTTCGTACGGGCCACGACGTTGTTGCCATACCGGTCGACCGTCAGGTGGGGCAGCGCGCGCAGCGCGGTCTCGATCGCGTCCGCGAGCGGCTTCTCGGTGCCGCTCTCGGAGCGGAAGTCGACGAGCCGGGCGGTGAGCTCCGCGGCGTCCAGCGTGAGGTCAAGCGAGGTGTCGGCCATGCCGTCGACCCTAACGCGCCATGCCCGGTGCACACCTTCCCCACCCGGCACATGGCACTCCGTACTCTCCAGTACCTTGTACGGCGTGCCAGAGCCGTCCTCTTCCAAACGTCGTGGCCGCCTCTTCCGATGCGGGTCCGCTTTCGTGATCCTGCTCGCGGTCGCCGGTTACCTCGTCGTGCAGTACGTCACCGGGGGCACGGGCGAGCCGGGCTGCAAAGTCGTCTCCGGCAAGGGCGACGGGGCGTCGTACGCCTTCACGCCCGAGCAGGCCGTGAACGCGGCGACGATCACCGCCGTGGGCACCGCGCGCGGCCTGCCGGAGCGGGCCGTGACCATCGCGCTGGCGACCGCGCTCCAGGAGTCGAGCCTGCGCAACATCGACCACGGCGACCGGGACTCCCTCGGCCTGTTCCAGCAGCGGCCCTCGCAGGGCTGGGGAACGCCGAAGGAGATCATGGACCCGACGTACTCGGCGGGCGAGTTCTACGAGCACCTGGTCAAGGTGCCCGGCTACACGCGGCTGCCGCTCACGGTCGCCGCGCAGCGCGTGCAGCGCAGCGGTTTCCCGCAGGCCTACGCCAAGCACGAGCCGGACGCCGCGCTGCTCGCCGCGGCCCTCACCGGGCAGTCCGCGGCCACGCTGACCTGCGAGGGCCGCCCGGCAGCGACCCGGGCGACGGGCCCGGACGGGGTGCGGGCCGCACTCGCGCGGGACTTCGGGCGCGATGTGCTGGAGCCGGCCGGCGCCGAGGTGGGCGCCTCCTCGGCGGCCACGCCGTCGCCGTCGCCGAGCCCCGCAGAGGGGGACGGCGGCCGGACGGTGACGCTGCCGGTGGCGTCCGACACGAGTGCGGCCGGCGGGCGGAGCCTGGACCAGCGCGGCTGGCAGCTGGCGCACTGGGCCGTGGCCAACGCCTCCGAGCTGCACATCGCGCGGGTGACGTACGCGGGCCGGGAGTGGGTCGCCGGGAACACCGCCAGCGAGTGGCGGGACGCCCCGACGAAGGGCACGGCGGGGTCGCAGCGCAACGCGGACGCGGTCCGCATCGTCACGATGGGCTAACTCGCGCAAGGGTGCGGGGACTCACCCGGGAGGGTCAGTCGCGGGGCTCGGCGGCGACGGGGTGCGCGGGTTTGCGCCGTCGCGTCAGGACATCCGTGAGAACCCTTGGGAACAAAGGGCTGGAAGGATTCGGCGGGCTCCCCGGAGGGATTCTCTTTGCCCGTTTTCATCCGCAGCCGATAATGCGACGCATTACCAACTCTTTACGTTGCGGCGCCGCAACCTTCGCGGGCTTCGAGCGGTAGTCACTGCGTCCGAGCCGGGGCGATCAACAGCCAGTCGATCAACTCCCGAACCCGGTCGGACACCTCACGAAGCTCACTGTTCTCTCCGTCGAAGGAGCACCATGTCCCTCCCCCTGACCCGCCGGATCGCCCGTGCCGCGCTGATCGTCGCTGCGGGAGCGGCTGCCGGGGTCGGTGCGGCCGGCTCCGCCAGCGCGGCCCCCGAGCTGCCGGCCACCCCGAACCTCGGCGGGCTGACCGCCCTGGACGGGGCGAACGTCGGCAACACCGTCGACGGCGCCGCGCAGAACGTCACCGAGTCCGCGGGTGACACCGACGGCAAGGCCGTCAAGAAGGCGGTGCCGGCCGCGGGCAAGACCGGCGGCAAGGCGGTCAAGAAGACCACGCCCGTCACGCAGAAGGCGGCCGGTGACGCGGCGGGTTCCGCCGGGCAGCTCGTCGGTGACGCGGCCGGTTCGGCCCAGGGCGGACTGCCGACGGACGGCCAGACCAAGGGTGGTGTGCCGTCCGCCGACTCGCTGCCGGTGAAGGGTCTGCCGGTCGGCTGACGCCGGTTTCCGACGCCCGAAGGGGTCCAGGGAGCTTCCCTGGACCCCTTCGGCATGCCCGGGCACCGCGGCAGCGGTCAGAGGCGCCGTACCGCCGCCGCCACCCGCTCGTCCGTCGCGGTCAGCGCCACGCGGACGAACTCGGCGCCCGCGGGTCCGTAGAAGTCGCCCGGGGCCACCAGGATGCCCCGCTCCGCGAGGTGGGCGACCGTGTCCCAGCAGGACTCGCCCCGGGTGGCCCACAGGTAGAGGCTGGCCTCGCTGTGCTCGATGCGGAAGCCGCGGGCGAGGAGCGCCTCGCGCAGCAGCTCGCGCCGGGCGGCGTAGCGCTCGCGCTGCACGCGCACGTGCTCGTCGTCGCCGAGGGCCGCGATCACCGCCGCCTGGGTCGGCGCGGGCGTCATCATGCCGCCGTGCTTGCGGATCTCCAGGAGCGGGCCGAGGACGGCCGGGTCACCGGCCAGGAAGGCCGCCCGGTAGCCGGCGAGGTTCGAGCGCTTGGAGAGGGAGTGCACGGACACGATGCCGTCGTACGAGCCGCCGTTGACGTCCGGGTGCAGCACCGAGACCGGGTCGGCCTCCCAGCCCAGTTCCAGGTAGCACTCGTCGGAGAAGAGCAGGACGCCGTGCTCCCGGGCCCACGCGACGATCCGGGTCAGCTCCGCCTTCGACAGGACCTTGCCCGTCGGGTTGGACGGGGAGTTCAGCCACAGGAGCTTCAGGCCGGCCGGGTCGAGCGCGGTCGGGTCGTCGTAGACCTCGTACTCGGCCCGGGCCAGGCGGGCGCCGACCTCGTACGTCGGGTAGGCCAGGCGCGGGTGGGCCACCCGGTCGCCGGGGCCGAGGCCCAGCTGGGTCGGCAGCCAGGCGACGAGCTCCTTGGAGCCGACGACCGGCAGGACGTGGCGGTGGGTGACGTCCCGGGCGCCGAGGCGGCGCTCCACCCAGCCGGTGATCGCGTCGCGCAGCTCGGGCGTGCCCCAGACGGTCGGGTAACCCGGGGAGTCCGCCGCGGCGACCAGGGCTTTCTGGACCAGCTCGGGGACCGGGTCGACCGGGGTGCCGACGGACAGGTCGACGATGCCGTCCGGGTGGGCGGCGGCCGTGGCCTTGTACGGCGTCAGCTTGTCCCAGGGGAAGGTGGGGAGGCGGTCGGAGACTGCGGACACGGGTTCTGGCTCACTTTCTGGTACGTACGAGCCGAGTGGTCGCGGCAAACGCCTCGGCCCCGCACGGCGATCGGGCGTGATCGGGCCGTACGGGACCGAGGCGGCACGGAGTGCGGGCCGCTGACGGGATTACTCGGCCTGCGGCGGCAGCGCGGCGATGAACGGGTGATCGCGCTCGATCAGACCCAGCTTGCTGGCGCCGCCCGGGGAACCGAGCTCGTCGAAGAACTCGACGTTCGCCTTGTAGTAGTCCTTCCACTCCTCGGGAGTGTCGTCCTCGTAGAAGATGGCCTCGACCGGGCAGACCGGCTCACAGGCCCCGCAGTCGACGCATTCGTCCGGGTGGATGTACAAGGACCGCTGGCCCTCGTAGATGCAGTCGACCGGGCACTCCTCGATGCACGCCTTGTCCTTGACGTCGACACAAGGCTGCGCGATGACGTAGGTCACGCTGTCGTTCCTCCTCGATAGGGCGCTGGCGGGCCTCCTCAGGCTCCGCCGCCTGGCGCGCGGGAGCGCGGCGTCGTCGATGCCCGCCCCTAGTATCTCCGTTCCTGGGCATGATCCGAACAGGAGGGGTGAACCGACCTGTGGAAATCTCTGCCGCCGGGCGACTCGAGGTCCGTATCACCGCTGCTGACGTGGGCAAACGGGTCTCCGTGCGGAGCTTGATCGAACATGGTCCCCCGGGTGAGAAGTTCACCGATACGGTCGGTGTTCTCACATCATGGGACAAGGGTGTGCTGCTGATCACACGCAAGAGTGGCGAGAGCGTCCGCATCGCGGAATCAGCGCTGGTCGCGGGCAAGATCGTCCCCGCCGCCCCGGCGCGTCGCCGCGGTCCGGCCGCCTCCTACGAGGAGCTGGCCCGGGTCGCAGCGCGGGCCTGGCGGCCCGTGGAGAGCGAGCGACTCGGGGACTGGGAGCTGCGGGCCGCGTCCGGCTTCACGCGCCGGGCCAATTCGGTGCTCCCGCTCGGCGACCCGGGCGTGCCCCTCGACGAGGCGCTCGACGCGGTCCGCCGGTGGTACGGCGAGCGCGGACTGCCCGCCTACGTCCAGACCGCGACCGGCGCCGAGAGCACGCAGGAGCCGCTCTGCGCCGAGCTGGAGGAGCGGGGCTGGGTGCGGGAGGTGACGGCCGAGCTGTGGGTCGGGGCGCTGGCGCCGGTCGCCGACCGGGGCGATCCGGCGGTGGTCGAGCTGTCCCGGGAGGCCGGCGAGGGGTGGCTGGCCCGGTATCAGCGCAAGGGCGTGAGCGAGGTGGCACTGCGGGTGCTGGGGTCCGGGCCGTCGGTGTGGTTCGCGACCGTGCCCGGTGCGGCGGAGGGGGCGCCTCCGGCGGCCATCGGGCGGTGTGTCGTCGACGGGCGGTGGGCCGGGTTCGCCGCGGTCGAGGTCGATCCGGAGCTGCGTCGGCAGGGGCTGGGGACGGCCGTGATGGCGGCGCTGGCCCGGCAGGCCCTCGACGAGGGCGCCTCGGCCGCGTGGCTCCAGGTGGAGGCCGACAACGCGGAGGCGCGGGCGCTGTACGCCGGCATGGGCTTCGCCGCGCACCACGCCTACCACCACTACCGGGCGCCGGACGCCGACGGCACCGGCCGGTAATCGATCGTCGTGAGAGGGCACGAGCCAGCTATGCGTCCCCCGTTTCCACCGCCCCCGGAGCGTTCCGCCGAGCTGCGGCGGCGGTTCGCCGAAGAGGCCCGGTCCGAGCGGCCCGATCTGTCGGCGCTGTGCCTGCTGGTGGGCGCGGAGGCGGACGGGGCGCTGGACGAGGCGGGCATCGACGCCGCGCAGGTCGAGCTGGACCGGCTGGCCGGACTGGTGCCGTACCGGCCCGGCGGGCCGCGGGCGTGGGCGGTCGCCCTGCGGGAGCTGCTCGGTGACCGGATGGGCTTCCACGGCACTCCGGCCGACTACCAGCGGCTGGAGTCCTCGCTGCTGCATGAGGTGCTGACGCGGCGCAGGGGGTTGCCGATCCTGCTGTCGGTGGTGTGGATGGAGGTGGCCCGGCGGGCGGGGGCGCCGGTGTACGGGGTGGCTCTGCCGGGTCATTTCGTGGTCGGGTTCGGACCCGAGGAGGGGCAGGTGCTGGCGGATCCGTTCGACGGGGGGCGGGTGCTGAGCGGCGCGGACGCGGAGCTGCTGGTGGCCGGGGCGACGGGGGCGCGGCTGGACGCGGCGATGCTGCGGCCGGCCGATCCGCTGGACGTGGTGCTGCGGATCCTGAACAACGCGCGGGCGTGGGCGGCGGCCCGGCCCGAACGGTCGGATGTGGCGTTGTGGGCGGTCGAGTTGTCGCTGCTGCTGCCGTCGCATCCCGCGCGACTGCGGTACGAGCGGGCGCGGTTGCTCGTTCAGCGGGGGGATTTCGTGGGTGGGGCCGCGGAGTTGGAGGCCTATGCGGAGGTGGTGGAGGCCGTGGACGAGGCCGCGGCCGGGCGGGTGCGGGGGGAGGCTTCGGCCGCGAGGGCGATGCTCAACTGACGCCCCTCGCCGTAGCGGCACGTGTGGGATCGCGGGTGCGGGTGCGTCGCCGCCCAACTGGCCGAGGCGATCCGCAAGGTCCTCACCGGCGAACGCGTCATCGACCCGACGCTCACGGCAGCGGCCCTGGCGGAGGGCGCCAACCCGTTGACGTAGTGGGTGGCGAAGAGGACGGTCCGGCCCTGGTCGGCCTGCTCGCGCATGGTGGCCCAGAAGGCCTGGCGGGTGATGACGTCCATGCCGGTGGTGGGCTCGTCCAGGACGGTGAGGTCGCTGTCGCCCGCGGTGGCCGGGCTCGGCGGGGGACCCGGGCCGCCTTCCGCGGCGCGTTCCGCTTCGGACGCCCTCCGCACGCGAAAGGGCGCCCCGGCCGTCGACCGGGGCGCCCTGCGAACCGCTCGCGCTAACTGGGATTCGTCTCGATCACGGCGACGCGGTCCGCCGCCGTCTTGCCGAGCAGGGCCTGGCGCATGGCGCCGATGACGTCGTCGGGCGTCACCGGGGTCTTCTTGCCGTTGCCCCGGGTGATCAGCACGCTGTCCCAGGCTCCGCCGTACAGCTCCTTCAGGGCGGGCTTGTCGTAGTACTCGACCAGCTTGTTGCCGACCGGCTTGACGGCGAGGAACTTCCAGAGGGAGTTCTGGGGGCTGAACTTGACCTCCACGCCGCCCGCCTCGACCGTGACGATGCCCGACATCGCCGGCTTGGCGAATGTGTTCATCATCCGGTCGACCTCGGCGTTGGAGATCTTCGGCTGCTGGGTGGTCGTCGGGACGTCGACCGTCGTGGCCGTACCGGTCTCCACCTGGGCGCGGTACGCCTCCTCCACCGCCGCGGTCGACTTGTCGAGGTCGATGCCCTTGCCCGCCTTGCCGTAGACGGCGACGGCCTTGCCCGGCTCGAACTTGATCGTGCCCTCGGTGACCGAGCCGGCACCGCCTGCCGCGCTCTCCAGGGACGCGTGCAGCTTCTCCTCGTCGACGGGCATGACGGGCGTGACGACCCGGTGGTTGCCGAACAGCGAGCCGATCACGGAGACCGGGTTGTAGTCGCTCTTCGCCGCCGCGTCGGCCGTGGCGTCCATGTCGAACTGGAGGCCGGCGTTGTCCGGGTCGAGGGCGACGGTCTTGCCGCCCACCGACAGCTTCAGCTCCTTGCCGACGCGGCCGTCGAAGGCCTCGTCCAGCTTCTTGACCGCGTCGTCGCGGGTGCCGCCGCCGATGTCGACGCCGAGCACGGTGGTGCCCTTGGGCACGTCGGTGCGGTTCATCAGCAGGCCGGCGCCGTAGACGCCACCGGCCAGGACGACCACGCCCGCGGCGAGCAGCACGAGCTTGTTGCGCCCCTTCTTCTTGGGCGCCTTCGCGGAGCTCGCCGGGGGCGGCGAGACCGGCTCGGGCAGCTTCGGGGCTGTGTGCGGCACCGGGCCGTCGCCGGGCGCGCCCGGGCCGAACGGCGAGGCCGTGCCGGGCGGTACGACGGGGATGCCGCTGGTGACCGTGTGCCCGGAGACGTTGTCGTGGCGGGGGGCGTAGCCCTGGCCGTCGGGCGGCTCGGGGGCCGGCTTCTGCGGGGTGAGGATGGCGGTGTCATCACTCAT
>JJOH01000025.1 GCA_000696115.1 Streptomyces olindensis | reverse complement strand
CGTCGCGGCCCGACCGTGCCCCGCCTCGCGGCCCGGCCCTACCCGCGTCCCGGCCGGCCCGGCCCTACCCGCGTCCCGGCCGGCCCGGCCCTACCCGCGTCCCGGCCGGCCCGGTCCTACCCGCGTCCCGGCCGGGCCGTACCCGCGTCGCCGCAGCCCGCGCGGAAATTCCGGGCACCGGAATCGCGCCCCTGCCAGGATGGCTCCATGCCCACCCCGAACGACATTCCCGATGTCCTGGACCGTCGCGAGGGCCCGCACGGCGAGGTCGTGCTGCGGCAGCGGCCCGGCGGCCGACTGGAGATCATCGCGAACGGCTGCTTCCTGATGGACACCTCCGACGGCCGCTCGGAGCGGCGGCTGGTCGACGCGGCCCTGGACGCCCTGCCCGACCGGCCCCGTCCCGACGTGCTGATCGGCGGACTCGGCGTCGGCTTCTCCCTCGCACACGCGGCGGCGGACCCGCGCTGGGGACGGATCACGGTGGTGGAACGCGAGCACGCGATTGTCGAATGGCACCGCGACGGCCCGCTCTCCACGATCTCCGCCGAGGCCCTCGCCGACCCCCGCACGGAAATCGTCGAAGCCGATCTCGTCGCATACGTCAATGAGACATCCGCCACGTACGACGCGCTCTGCCTCGACATCGACAACGGCCCCGGCTGGACCGTCACGGAGGGCAACGGAAATCTCTACCGGGAAGCCGGACTGGCCAGCTGCGCACGGGTGTTGAGGTCCGGCGGGGTACTCGCCGTCTGGTCCGCCCAGCCGTCTCCGGAATTCGAAGAAACCTTGTGGAATGCCGGGTTCCAACAGGTGCGTACCGAAGAGATCCCGGTTGCCCGGGGCGTGCCGGACGTCGTGCACCTCGCCATCAGCCCTGGATAGCAAAGGTGTGCTGACTCCCCGTACGCTGCTCCTCTGACGCCGATCATTCAAGCGTCAATCGCAACCATGCGCAGGCATAGCCAGTCATGAGGAATCACCCCACTGATTCCGGAAAGCACACCCCAGGGGCGGGCGATGGAGCAGACACACACCTCCCACAACGGTTCGGCGACGGCTACCCCGGGCGCGCAGCGCCGGGTTCTCGTCGTCGAGGACGACGCCACGATCGTGGACGCCATCGCGACCCGCCTGCGAGCCGAGGGATTCCTCGTGCAAACAGCGGGTGACGGCCCGGCCGCCGTCGACACGGCCGAGGCATGGCAGCCCGACCTGCTGATCCTCGACATCATGCTGCCCGGCTTCGACGGTCTGGAGGTCTGCCGCCGCGTGCAGGCCGCCCGCCCGGTGCCGGTGCTGATGCTCACCGCGCGCGACGACGAGACCGACATGCTGGTCGGGCTCGGCGTCGGCGCCGACGACTACATGACGAAGCCCTTCTCGATGCGGGAGTTGGCGGCGCGCGTGCACGTGCTGCTGCGCCGCGTGGAGCGGGCCGCGCTGGCCGCCGCGACGCCGCGCAGCGGCATCCTGCGCCTCGGCGAGCTGGAGATCGACCACGCGCAGCGCCGGGTCCGGGTGCGCAGTGAGGACGTCCACCTCACCCCCACCGAGTTCGACCTGCTGGTGTGCCTGGCCAACACCCCGCGTGCGGTGCTCTCGCGCGAGCAGCTGCTCGCCGAGGTCTGGGACTGGGCGGACGCCTCCGGCACGCGCACGGTCGACAGCCACATCAAGGCGCTCCGCCGGAAGATCGGCGCCGAGCGGATCCGTACGGTGCACGGCGTCGGTTACGCCCTGGAGACCCCGACGCCATGAGCGGCGGGCCGGCCGCACGGAGAAACCCCGGGGAGCCGGAACCCTGGGGCGGGGTGAGCCCGTTCTCGATCAAGACCAAACTGGGCGCGCTGGTCGTCATCTCGGTGCTGATCACCACCGGCCTGTCGGTGATCGCGGTGCACACGAAGACGGAGCTGCGCTTCATCACGGTCTTCTCGATGATCGCCACGCTGCTCATTACGCAGTTCGTGGCCCATTCGCTCACCGCGCCGCTGGACGAGATGACAGCGGTGGCGCGTTCCATCTCGCAGGGCGACTACACCCGCCGCACGCGGGAGAACCGCCGTGACGAGCTGGGTGATCTGGCCGTGACGATCAACGCCATGGCCGACGAGCTGGAGGCCCAGGACCGCCAGCGCAAGGAGCTGGTGGCGAACGTCTCGCACGAGCTGCGCACGCCCATCGCGGGTCTGCGCGCGGTGCTGGAGAACATCGTCGACGGGGTCACGCAGGCCGACCCGGAGACGATGCGCACGGCGCTGAAGCAGACCGAGCGCCTCGGCCGGCTGGTGGAGACGCTGCTTGACCTCTCCCGCCTGGACAACGGCGTCGTACCGCTGAAGAAACGGCGGTTCGAGGTGTGGCCGTACCTGTCCGGTGTGCTGAAGGAGGCCAACATGGTCGCCTCCGTCCGCGCGGGCATCGCCACCGGCTCGGGCAGCCACACGCGGACCGACGTCCATCTGCACCTCGACGTCCACCCGCCGGAGTTGACCGCGCACGCCGATCCGGAGCGCATCCACCAGGTCGTCGCCAACCTCATCGACAACGCGGTCAAACACAGTCCGCCGCACGGCCGGGTGACGGTCAAGGCGCGGCGCGGACCGCTGCCGGAGTCGCTGCAACTGGAGGTCCTGGACGAGGGCCCCGGCATTCCGAAGTCCGAGTGGCACCGGGTCTTCGAGCGGTTCAACCGGGGCAGTGCCAAACGCCCGCAGGGGCCGGGCAGCGACGGCGGCACGGGCCTCGGCCTGGCGATCGCCCGCTGGGCGGTGGATCTGCACGGCGGACGGATCGGAGTGGCCGAATCCGAGCGAGGTTGCCGGATTCTTGTCACTCTTCCAGGAGAGCCATCCGTGCCAAGTTGACGTAAAGTTCGAAGCGGAGCCACAAGATCCACCGGCGTCCGCGCTGACGGACACGTGTGATCAGGCACAGGCCCGCGCCATCGGCGTCCGGGGCCCTGCTCCGCCCTTCCCTCCTCAAGCGGAACCACGCTTGTTTCCCGCCATTTCAAGGCCCGAAACACGGTCTGAGATGTGACTTACACGACGTTGAACGGGCCCGACCTGACCTTCCCGGTCCGGGAGGCGTAGCCTTGATTCCCGCTGTCCATCATCTTGTGAAGCGGAAGAGGGCGGTTGCCGCCGTGTCGCCACAGTCCCCCAGTAACTCGAGCATCTCGACCGACACCGACCAAGCGGGCAAGAACCCCGCCGCGTCGTTCGGTGCCAACGAGTGGCTCGTCGACGAGATCTATCAGCAGTACCTCCAGGACCCGAATTCGGTAGACCGAGCCTGGTGGGACTTCTTCGCCGACTACAAGCCGGGCGCCGCTGCCGCCTCGGCTCCGGCGGGTACCGCGGCCGCGGGGGCCGCGGGGACCACCACCGCTCAGCCCGCCGCCCCGGCCGCTCCCGCCCAGGCCCCCCGCGCCGGCGGCCGAGAAGCCCGCCGCCGCGCAGGCTCCCGCCCCGGCTCCGGCCCAGGCGAAGCCCGCCGCGCAGGCCCCGGCCCAGGCCGCCGCTCCCGCGAAGGCCGCCCCGGCCGCCGCCAAGCCGGCCGCTCCCGCGAAGAAGGCCGAGCCCGCGGCCGAGGCCCCCTCGGGCCCCGAGCAGGTCGTGCTGCGCGGCCCCGCCGCCGCGGTCGCGAAGAACATGGACGCCTCGCTGGAGCTGCCCACGGCCACGTCCGTGCGCGCGGTCCCGGTGAAGCTGCTGTTCGACAACCGCATCGTCATCAACAACCACCTCAAGCGGGCGCGCGGCGGGAAGATCTCCTTCACGCACCTCATCGGCTACGCCATGGTCCAGGCGATCAAGGCCATGCCGGCGATGAACTACTCGTTCGCGAAGGTCGACGGCAAGCCGACCCTGGTCAAGCCGGACCACGTCAACCTCGGTCTCGCCATCGACCTGGTCAAGCCGAACGGCGACCGCCAGCTGGTCGTCGCGGCGATCAAGAAGGCCGAGACGCTGAACTTCTTCGAGTTCTGGCAGGCCTACGAGGACATCGTCCGCCGCGCCCGCGACGGCAAGCTGACGATGGACGACTTCTCCGGCGTCACGGTCTCCCTGACCAACCCCGGCGGCCTCGGCACGGTCCACTCGGTGCCGCGCCTGATGCCCGGCCAGTCGGTGATCATGGGCGTCGGCTCCATGGACTACCCGGCTGAGTTCCAGGGCACCTCCCAGGACACCCTGAACAAGCTCGGCATCTCGAAGGTCATGACGCTCACGTCGACCTACGACCACCGGGTCATCCAGGGCGCCGCCTCCGGCGAGTTCCTCCGCCAGGTCGCCAACCTGCTGCTCGGCGAGAACGGCTTCTACGACGACATCTTCGAGGCGCTGCGCATCCCCTACGAGCCGGTCCGCTGGCTCAAGGACATCGACGCCAGCCACGACGACGACGTCACCAAGGCCGCCCGCGTCTTCGAGCTGATCCACTCCTACCGGGTCCGCGGCCACGTCATGGCCGACACCGACCCGCTGGAGTACCAGCAGCGCAAGCACCCCGACCTGGACATCACCGAGCACGGCCTCACGCTCTGGGACCTGGAGCGCGAGTTCGCCGTCGGCGGCTTCGCCGGCAAGTCGATGATGAAGCTGCGCGACATCCTCGGCGTCCTGCGCGACTCGTACTGCCGCACCACCGGCATCGAGTTCATGCACATCCAGGACCCGAAGCAGCGCAAGTGGATCCAGGACCGCGTGGAGCGCCCGCACTCCAAGCCGGAGCGCGAGGAGCAGCTGCGCATCCTGCGCCGCCTGAACGCGGCCGAGGCCTTCGAGACCTTCCTGCAGACGAAGTACGTCGGCCAGAAGCGCTTCTCCCTGGAGGGCGGCGAGTCCGTCATCCCGCTGCTGGACGCGGTGCTGGACTCCGCTGCCGAGTCCCGCCTGGACGAGGTCGTCATCGGCATGGCCCACCGCGGCCGCCTGAACGTCCTCGCCAACATCGTCGGCAAGTCGTACGCGCAGATCTTCCGCGAGTTCGAGGGCAACCTCGACCCGAAGTCGATGCACGGCTCCGGCGACGTGAAGTACCACCTGGGCGCCGAGGGCACCTTCACGGGCCTCGACGGCGAGCAGATCAAGGTCTCCCTGGTCGCCAACCCCTCGCACCTGGAGGCGGTCGACCCGGTCCTGGAGGGCGTCTCCCGCGCCAAGCAGGACATCATCAACAAGGGCGGCACGGACTTCACGGTCCTGCCGGTGGCGATCCACGGCGACGCGGCCTTCGCGGGCCAGGGCGTGGTGGCCGAGACCCTGAACATGTCGCAGCTGCGCGGCTACCGCACCGGCGGCACGGTCCACATCGTCATCAACAACCAGGTCGGCTTCACGGCCGCCCCGGAGTCCTCCCGCTCCTCGATGTACGCGACGGACGTGGCGAGGATGATCGAGGCCCCGATCTTCCACGTGAACGGCGACGACCCCGAGGCCGTCGTCCGCGTGGCGCGACTCGCCTTCGAGTTCCGCCAGGCGTTCAACAAGGACGTGGTGATCGACCTCATCTGCTACCGCCGCCGCGGTCACAACGAGTCGGACAACCCGGCCTTCACCCAGCCGCTGATGTACGACCTGATCGACAAGAAGCGCTCGGTGCGCAAGCTGTACACCGAGTCCCTCATCGGTCGCGGCGACATCACCCTGGAAGAGGCCGAGCAGGCGCTGCAGGACTACCAGGGCCAGCTGGAGAAGGTCTTCACAGAGGTCCGCGAGGCCACCTCGCAGCCGTCCGCCGTGGAGCCCTCCGACCCGCAGGCCGAGTTCCCGGTCGCCGTGAACACCGCGGTGACCTCGGAGGTCGTCAAGCGGATCGCCGAGTCCCAGGTCAACATCCCCGACCACATCACCGTCCACCCGCGTCTGCTGCCGCAGCTGCAGCGCCGCGCGTCGATGGTCGAGGACGGCACGATCGACTGGGGCATGGGCGAGACCCTCGCGGTCGGCTCCCTCCTCCTGGAGGGCGTCCCGGTCCGCCTGGCCGGCCAGGACTCGCAGCGCGGTACGTTCGGCCAGCGCCACGCGGTCATCATCGACCGCACCACGGGCGACGAGTACACGCCGCTGCAGTACCTCTCCGAGGACCAGGCGCGGCTCAACGTCTACAACTCCCTCCTCTCCGAGTACGCGGCGATGGGCTTCGAGTACGGCTACTCGCTGGCCCGCCCGAACGCGCTCGTGATGTGGGAGGCGCAGTTCGGCGACTTCGTCAACGGCGCCCAGACGGTCGTGGACGAGTTCATCTCCTCGGCCGAGCAGAAGTGGGCCCAGACCTCCGGCGTCGTCCTGCTCCTGCCGCACGGCTACGAGGGCCAGGGCCCGGACCACTCCTCGGCCCGCCCGGAGCGGTTCCTGCAGCTCTGCGCCCAGAACAACATGACGGTCGCCATGCCGACGTCGCCGTCGAACTACTTCCACCTCCTGCGGTGGCAGGTGCACAACCCGCACCACAAGCCGCTGGTGGTCTTCACGCCGAAGTCGATGCTGCGCCTGAAGGCGGCGGCGTCGAAGGCGGAGGAGTTCACGACCGGGCAGTTCCAGCCGGTCATCGGCGACGCGTCGGTGGACCCGGCCGCGGTCAAGAAGGTCGTCTTCTGCGCCGGCAAGGTCTACTACGACCTGGAGGCCGAGCGTCAGAAGCGCGGCGTCACGGACACGGCGATCATCCGCATCGAGCGCCTGTACCCGCTGCCGGGTGCCGAGCTCCAGGCGGAGATCAAGAAGTACCCGAACGCCGAGAAGTACCTGTGGGCCCAGGAGGAGCCGGCGAACCAGGGTGCCTGGCCGTTCATCGCGCTCAACCTGATCGACCACCTGGACCTGGCCGTCGGCGCGGACGTCCCGCACGGCGAGCGCCTGCGCCGCATCTCGCGTCCGCACAGCTCGTCCCCGGCCGTGGGTTCCGCGAAGCGGCACCAGGCCGAGCAGGAGCAGTTGGTGCGTGAGGTGTTCGAGGCGTGAGCCTCTGAGCATCGGCTCGTGTACGGGTCCGGCCCCATCGCCTCGTCCGAGGTGGTGGGGCCGGACCCGTTTTCAGGCCGGCCCTCGCGCAGGTGGGGGAAACCGTGCGGTACGGGTGGGACACCGGGCCGCATAACCTGGAGGGGTACGACCCGAGGCCCCAGGCCCAGCCCCAGGAGAACACCCGTGTACTTCACCGACCGAGGCATCGAGGAACTCGAGAAGCGGCGCGGCGAGGAGGAGATCACCTTCGAGTGGCTCGCCGAGCAGCTGCGGACGTTCGTCGATCTCAACCCCGACTTCGAGGTGCCGGTGGAGCGGCTGGCGACGTGGCTGGCGCGGCTGGACGACGAGGACGACGAGTAGGGGCCGGCCGGGCCGGGGGATCGACGGCGTCGGTCCTGGCCGGTCCTGCGGGGGCCTCAGTCGCGCGGATGCGTGAGGCCGTACGCCAGACCCCATGTGCCGTGGGCCAGGAACAGGGCCCCGGCCACGAGCCGGCCGCCGCTGTGTCGCCGTAGCCCCCAGGCCGTGAGGGCCACGCCCGCCGCCAGCTGCGCGAGGGCCAGGGCGCGGGCCCTGGGGCCGCCGGTCCAGGGCATCCAGGGGCCGAGGCGGCTGTGGTCGACGGTGCCGCGTTCGGCGACCGCCTCCCGCCAGCCCGGCCACTCGACCGGGAGGCTGTCCGGCTGGAGCCGCGCGGCTTCCCGGAGGCGGTGGGCGGGTTCCCCGGGTGCCAGGCCGGGAGGCAGTGAGACGCCCACGCGCGCGAGGACCGCGAGCAGAGCGCGCAGGCGGGTGCGGGCGTCGGCCGCGGTGTCGGGTTTCGTCAGCCGGTCGAGGGCCTGGAGGTCCAGGACGGGGTCGAGGCCCACGCGCGCGGCGAAGGTCCGCATCGCCTCGTCCTCCCCCGCCGGGACGCCGCTCGTGAGCCAGACGAACCCGACCGGGCGGCGGAACCCGGACGCCAGCGTGAAGCCCGCGTGGTCGGCGTCCCACCAGAGGGCGAGGACGGGCCAGGGCGCGCCGACGGCGAGGGCCGTGGCCCAGCCGGTGACGACACGGTCGACGGGCTCGGCGCCGTCGCGCCAGGGCCGGCCCTCGGGGACGAGCACGCTCCATTCGTCGCCCGCCCGGGTGAGCTGCATGGGTTCGCGCAGCAGGTGGGCGACGGGGGCGACGGACCCGGGCGCCGCCCGGCACAGCAGCAGTGCCCCGGGCGCGGGACCGGTGGGGGCGGCTTCCGTCATGGTCACACGCTAGGGCGAATCATCCTTCTTTGGGCACTTTTGGCGGCCTCGCCATCCCCAGAACGGGTGTCTTGACTTTCCCTGGCCGCGATATATCGTGATGAGAAGAAGACGCGATATGGCGCGTCGAGCCGGGGAGGTCTGCACCATGTCCGAGTGGTCCGTCACGGAACCGAGGAAGCTCACCTTCGACGAGCCCGTGAGCACACTCCACGTACGCCTCGTCAACGGAACGGTGAACGTGGTGGGCACGGACGAGGGTTCCGCCCGCCTGGAGATCTCGGAGATCGAGGGCCCTCCCCTGGTGGTGACGCAGCAGGACGGCACCCTCGCGGTGGCCTACGAGGACCTGCCCTGGAAGGGCTTCCTCACCTGGCTGGACCGCAAGGGCTGGCGCCGCAGCGCGGTGGTCTCCCTGGCCGTCCCGTCCGGGACCCGGGTGGAGGTGGGAGTGGTCGGCGCGGCGGCCGTGGTCTCCGGGATCGACGGCCCGTCGACGATCAAGGGCGTCACCGGTGACACGACCCTCGTGGGCCTCTCCGGCCCGGTCCGCGCCCAGACGGTCTCCGGCAGCCTGGAGGCCCAGGACGTGACCGGCGAGCTCCGGTTCCAGTCCGTCTCCGGCGACCTCACGGTGGTCGAGGGCTCCGGCCCCTCCGTGCGCGCCGACTCGGTCAGCGGCTCCATGATCGTCGACCTCGACCCGGACGGCCCCACGGACGTGCGGCTGAACAGCGTCTCGGGCGAGATCGCGATCCGGCTGCCCCACCGGGCGGACGCGGAGGTCGAGGCCAACACGGCGAGCGGCTCCGTCTCCAACGCCTTCGACGACCTGCGGGTGCAGGGCCAGTGGGGCGCCCACAAGATCACCGGCCGCCTCGGCGCGGGCCACGGCAAGCTGCGGGCCACCACCGTCTCCGGCTCCATCGCCCTGCTGCGCCGGCCGGCCACGGAGGACGAGGACGACGCGCTCCGGGACGCGCACCCCGGTACCGGCGGCTCAGGGGAAACCCCGGGCACCGGCAGCTCGGCGGCAACCCCGGGCAGCGGCCAGCGGGACGACTCGGGAGACAATTCCGTCTCCGGCCCGGGCGAGGGCGCCACCACCGCCCCGGCCGACGGCACGACCGACAAGAAGGTGCTCTGACATGCCTCCCGTCTTCGCCCATGGCCGCCTCCGCCTCTACCTGCTGAAGCTGCTGGACGAGGCTCCCCGACACGGCTACGAGGTGATCCGCCTCCTGGAGGAGCGCTTCCAGGGGCTGTACGCGCCGTCGGCGGGCACGGTCTACCCGCGCCTGGCCAAGCTGGAGGCCGAGGGTCTGGTCACCCACACCACCGAGGGCGGCCGCAAGGTGTACTCGATCACGGACGCGGGCCGCGCCGAACTGGCCGACCGCAGCGGAGAGCTGGCCGACCTGGAGCTGGAGATCCGGGAGTCGGTCGCGGAGCTGGCCGCCGAGATCCAGGCCGACGTGCGCGGAGCCGCGGGCGACCTGCGCCGCGAGATGCGCGCGGCGGCGACGGAGGCCCGCCGGGGCAACGGCACGGGCGTTCCCGGCGCGGAGGGCGCCCCGTACGGCGACTTCTCCTCGTACGGCGACAAGGAGGCCTGGCGCATCGCCAAGGAGGAGATGCGCCGCGCCCGGCAGGAGTGGAAGGAGCAGGCCCGGCGCGCCAAGGACGAGAGCCGCCGCGCCCGCGAGGACGCCCAGCGCGCCCGCCGCCAGGCGAAGGAGGCCCAGGAGCAGGCCCGCGCCCAGGCCCAGGAGCAGGTGCAGCGCATCGCCCGCCGGGTCCAGGAGCAGGTGCAGGACCACTTCGCCCGCGGCGACTGGCCGACGGGACTGCGCGAGGGCCTGAGCGAACTGGCCAAGGAGATGGGCGAGTTCGGCAAGGACTACGGCAAGGAGTTCGGCTTCGACTGGACCGGCCCGGGCAAGCCGGCGCCGGAGCCGGCCGGCTCACAGCCCGCGGAGGGCTTCCCAGCCGCCTACGAACCGGCCTGGGCCCACGAGGACGCCACAGACTCCACCGGCGACCCCGCCCGCGACCTGGACCGCCTCCTCGACCGCTTCCGGGACGACATCCGCGACGCGGCCCGGGACCACGGCGTCACCGCCGACCAACTGCGCGACGCCCGCCGTCACCTGTCGACCGCGGCCGCCCACATAGGGGCGCTCCTGCGCACCCCGAAGAAGTAGCAGACCGCGGCTCATCCGGCCTTGGCCTCGCCACCACCGCCGTACAGCACCCGCACCAGGGACTCGTACGTCACCCCGTGGTCGGCGAGGACCTCGGCCGGCACGCCGGGGCGCAGGGTCAGGGAGAGCAGGAGGTGCTCGTCACCGATGTGCCGGTCGCGCTGGGCGAGAGCGACCTTCAGGGAGCGCTCCAGCACGTCCTTGGCCCCACGGCCGAAGGAGGGGCGCCCGGACCACCACCGGGCGTCCTTGCGGTCGCCGGACATCGCTCCGACGCCGTGCACCTCCTCCACCCGGGCGACGATCTCCGCCACGTCGATCCCCAGCCCGGCGAGCGCGTCGCTCTCGGCGCGGGACAGCCCGGCCCGCCTCCGCGCCTCACGCAGAGCCTCCCGTACGGACTCCCGCCGCTCACCGGGAGGGAGCCCGAGCGCGGCGAGCGCCGACGCGCCACGACTGCCGTCACGGTCGAGCAGAGCGAGCAGCAGATGCTCCGGCTCCACGCACTGCCCGCCCCCGCCATCCCCTTGCACGTACTCGAACGCCGTCTTCACCACATCCCGGGCGTCTGCCGTGAACCGCTCGAACATCAATGCCTCCCGTACTTCTTGTGCACGGCCTGCCTGCTCACACCGAGTTCGCCGGCGATCTCCTGCCACGACCAGCCCTGGTTGCGCGCATTGCGCACCTGGACGGCTTCCAACTGCTCCAGCAGCCTGCGCAGCGCGGCGACGGCCCGCAGGCCGACCCGCGGATCACGGTCACCGGCACGCTCGGCCAGATCGGTTGCTTCGGTCATGATGTCAACTTACGTTGACAAACCCTGCCTGTCAACCTCAGTTGACACGACAACGGCCGGCCCGAACCCGGACCGGCCGTCAGCACATGCAGGGGTGACTAGGGGTTGGTGAGCACGACCTTCCCGAACTGCTCACCCGAAGCGAGCCGCTCGAAGCCCTCACGCGCGCGGTCCATGGGCAGAACCTCGTCGATCACGGGCCGCACACCCGTGGCGGCACAGAAGGCGAGGAGGTCCTCCAGCTCGTCCTTGGTGCCCATCGTGGATCCGACGACCTTGAGTTCGAGGAAGAAGATGCGGGTCAGCTCGGCGTGCGAGGGCCGGTCGCCACTGGTGGCGCCCGAGATCACCAGCGTGCCGCCGGGCTTCAGCGACTTCACGGAATGCGACCAGGTGGCGGCACCCACGGTCTCGATCACGGCGTCGACCCGCTGCGGCAGACGCGCCCCGGACTCCAGCGCCTCCACGGCCCCCAGCTCCAGGGCCCGCTTCCGCTTGGCCTCGTCCCGGCTGGTGGCGAAGACCCGGAGCCCGGCGGCCTTCCCCAGCACGATGGCGGCCGTGGCGACACCGCCGCCGGCGCCCTGCACCAGCACGGAGTCGCCGGGCCGCACCCCCGCGTTGGTGAACAGCATCCGGTACGCGGTCAGCCACGCCGTGGGCAGACAGGCGGCCTCCTCGAAGGAGAGCTCCTTGGGCTTGGGCAGGATGTTCCAGGTCGGCACGGCGACCTGCTCCGCGAAGGTGCCCTGGTAGCGCTCGGTCAGGATGGAACGGGGCTCCTTCGGGCCGACCCCGTGCCCGCTCTGTCCGATCACGGAGTGCAGGACGACCTCGTTGCCGTCCTCGTCGACGCCGGCGGCGTCACAGCCGAGGATCATCGGCAGCTTGTCCTCCGCGAGGCCGACGCCGCGCAGGGACCAGAGGTCGTGGTGGTTGAGGGAGGCGGCCTTGACCGTGACGGTGCTCCAGCCGGGGCGGACCTCGGGAGCCGGGCGCTCTCCCAACTCCAGGCCGGACAGCGGCTCGTCGCGGTCGATTCGGGCGGCGTAGACAGCGAACATGGCCCTGACGATAGGTTCCCCACCGGGGCGACGGAACCGTAGGGGCCTGTGAGACACACCCTCTTGCCAGGAGCGGTGCGCCGCTGCTCGGGCCGGGTGTTGCGCGACCCGGCGCTGCGACAGGCCACCGCAGCTACCGGAAACCACCCGAACAGCCGATCCCCCAGGTAAAGAAATGACCCCGCCCGAACCCGGACGGGGCCACCTCACAGGACTACCGGCAGCGTCAGCGTCGAGCCACACCCTCGGCCCGGGCCGCCGCCGCCACCGCCGCGGTCACCGCCGGCGCGACCCGCTCGTCGAACGGCGACGGGATGACGTAGTCGGCCGCGAGGTCATCCCCGACCACGGCCGCCAGCGCCTCCGCGGCGGCCAGCTTCATCCCCTCCGTGATCCGGGAGGCCCGCACCTGCAGCGCCCCGGCGAAGATGCCGGGGAACGCCAGCACGTTGTTGATCTGGTTCGGGAAGTCCGACCGCCCGGTGGCGACCACCGCCGCGTACTTGTGCGCGACCTCGGGATGCACCTCGGGGTTGGGGTTCGCCATGGCGAAGACGAACGCGCCCTCGGCCATCGACGCGACCGCGTCCTCCGGCACCGTCCCACCGGACACCCCGATGAACACATCGGCCCCGGCCAGCGCCGCCTCCAGCGACCCGGTGATCCCGGCCTTGTTCGTGAACCCGGCCAGCTCCCGCTTCACCGGCGTGAGGTCGTCCCGGTCCGCCGACACGACACCCTTGCGGTCGGCCACCGCGACATCCCCGATCCCGGCCTCGACCAGCATCTTCGCGATGGCGACGCCCGCCGCGCCCGCGCCGGAGATCACGGCCCGCAGGTCGCCCACGGCCCGCCCGCTCAGCCGCGCGGCGTTCCGCAGGGCGGCGAGCGTGACGACCGCCGTACCATGCTGATCGTCGTGGAAGACCGGGATGTCCAGCCGCTCCTGCAGCTTCCGCTCGATCTCGAAGCACCGCGGCGCCGAGATGTCCTCCAGGTTGACCCCGCCGAACGACGGCGCGAGCCGCACCACCGTCTCGACGATCTCGTCGACGTCCGTGCAGTTCAGCGCGATCGGGACCGCGTCCACGCCGCCGAACTGCTTGAACAGAATCGCCTTGCCCTCCATCACGGGGAGGGAGGCCTCGGGCCCGATGTCACCGAGCCCCAGCACGGCCGTACCGTCCGTCACGACGGCGACGACCGACGACTTCCACGTGTAGTCGTGCACCAGCTCCGGCTGCTCGGCGATCGCGCTGCACACCTTCGCGACGCCGGGCGTGTACGCCAGGGACAGGTCGTCCTTGTCACGGACCGGCACGGTGGCCTGCACGGCCATCTTGCCGCCGCGGTGCAGCGCGAACGCCGGGTCGAAGGAGTCGAGGGGCTCCGCACCGCCCTCGCCGCCCGTATCGCCGGTCTTGCTCTCGCTGCGAGGATTGACGATCTCCGCTGCCACTTCGTTTTACCCCTTAAATCTTCATTGGTTTGAGGGTGGCCACTCCTGGTGAGGGGTGGGCGGGACCGCGTACGGCCGTGGTCGTGCTCTGTACGTGATACGTACGGGCGCGCACGCGACGGGCGCGCCGCACACGCGCCCTGAGCCCCGGATGAGGGGTGTAAAGACCCTTCTTACCGGACGGACGCCGCCGACGACGAGTCCATAACGCGAAGGTCACATGCCGGTGCCCTGACTCTTCGTCCAAAATCAGGACAAGGCCTGGACAAACCATCGACAACCGCTCAGGCATCGGCGAAGCCCTCGGCCCCCGTCTCGAAATCCCGGGATATGCCGAAGATCTTCCGGCCGGAAGGAATGATTCCTGTAGAAGGTCCGGCCGTGATGTACCGGAGTGGTGCGGTTCGGGGGTCGCCCGTTATCCGATTTTGACATGGCTGGCCCCCAGAATGGCGCAGTCCGAATGGCAAGATGCGGTAATCACACGAGGTCGCGACACTCGAAGACGTGTGTTCTCGTCGACCCACGGCACTGCCGACCCCTCGGCAGTCCACGGCACTGCCGAACCCATCGGCAGCGTCCCGCCCCATCGGCAACTCCACCCATCCGCCGGAGGAACCCACCATGACCGCAAGCTCCACCCGTCGTACGACCGCCGCCCGCTCCCGGCTAGCAGCGGTCGGTGCGATCGCGGTCGCAGGCGCGCTGATGCTCACCGGCTGCGGTGACCAGACCAAGGACAACGGGTCGGACAGCGAGACCGCGACGGCAGCGGCCCCGCTCGCCGACAAGCTGCCGAAGTCGATCCGCGACAAGGGCGTCATCAAGGTCGGTTCCGACATCGCCTACGCCCCCGTCGAGTTCAAGGACAGCTCGGGCAAGACGGTCGGTATCGACCCGGACCTCGCCGCTGCCATGGGCAAGCAGCTCGGGGTCGACTTCCAGTTCGAGAACGGCACGTTCGACACGCTGATCACGGGTCTGCGCTCCAAGCGGTACGACATCGCCATGTCCGCGATGACCGACACCAAGGACCGCCAGGAGGGCATCGACTCCGACACCGGCAAGAAGGTCGGCGAGGGCGTCGACTTCGTCGACTACTTCACCGCCGGTGTGTCGATCTACACCAAGAAGGGCGACGACCAGGGCATCAAGACCTGGTCGGACCTGTGCGGCAAGAAGATCGTGCTGCAGCGCGGCACGGTCTCCGAGGACCTCGCCAAGGCGGAGTCGAAGAAGTGCCCGGCCGGCAAGAAGATCGCCATCGAGCCCTTCGACAACGACCAGCAGGCCCAGACCCGCCTGCGCGCGGGCGGTGCCGACGCCGGCTCGTCCGACTTCCCGGTCGCCGCGTACGCCGTGAAGACCTCCGGTGGCGGCAAGGACTTCCAGCTGGTCGGCGAGCAGGTCGAGGCCGCGCCGTACGGCATCGCGGTCGCCAAGAACCAGACGCAGCTGCGGGACGCCCTCAAGGCCGCGATGGACGCGATCATCGACAACGGTGAGTACGACAAGATCATGAAGAAGTGGGGCGTCACGGACGGCGCCGTCAAGGAAGCCACCATCAACGGCGGCAAGTGACCGCGACCCAGCGGCACTGAAAGGCAACACCCGTGACTGTTGACATCGACAAGACGGCGGCGGACACGCCCCCGTCCGGCCCGGAGGCCATCAAGGCCATCCCGGTCCGCCACTACGGACGGTACGTCTCCGCCGTCGTCGCCCTCGCCCTGCTGGGCGGCGTCGTCTACGCGTTCTCCCAGGGCAGGATCAACTGGGACGCGATCCCGGACTACTTCTTCGACGACCGCATCCTGGACGGCGTCGGCAAGACGCTCCTGCTGACCGTGCTGTCCATGGCGATCGGCATCATCGGCGGCATCCTGCTCGCCGTGATGCGCCTGTCGAAGAACCCGGTGACCTCGTCGATCGCGTGGTTCTACATCTGGTTCTTCCGCGGCACCCCGGTCCTGGTCCAGCTGATCGTCTGGTTCAACCTGGGCCTGGTCTTCGAGTACATCAACCTCGGGCCGTTCTACAAGGACGAGTGGTCGGACTTCATGACCCCGTTCCTGACGGCACTGCTGGGCCTCGGCCTCAACGAGGCCGCGTACATGGCGGAGATCTGCCGGGCCGGTCTGCTCTCGGTCGACGAGGGCCAGACCGAGGCGTCGCACGCGCTGGGCATGAGTCACACCAAGACGCTGCGCCGGATCGTCATCCCGCAGGCGATGCGCGTGATCGTGCCGCCCACGGGCAACGAGGTCATCAACATGCTGAAGACGACCTCGCTGGTCTCGGTCGTCCAGTACCCCGAGCTGCTCCGCGCCGCCCAGGACATCGGCCAGACCTCCGGCGCCCCCGCCGAGATGCTGTTCCTGGCGGCGGCCTGGTACCTGCTGCTGACCTCGGTCTTCAGCATCGGCCAGTACTACCTGGAGCGGTACTACGCGCGTGGTTCGAGCCGGTCGCTCCCGGCCACGCCGTTCCAGAAGATCAAGGCGAACGTGCTGTCCCTGTCCAGCCGCTCGAAGCCGACGGGAGGCAAGGCATGACCGCCATGGTGAAGGCCGAGGGCGTCCACAAGTCCTTCGGCCCCGTCGAGGTCCTCAAGGGCATCGACCTGGAGGTGAAGTCCGGCGAGGTGTTCTGCCTCATCGGACCGTCCGGTTCCGGCAAGTCGACGTTCCTGCGGTGCATCAACCACCTGGAGAAGATCAACGCCGGCCGCCTGTACGTCGACGGCGAACTGGTGGGCTACCGGCAGAAGGGCGACAAGCTCTACGAGCTCAAGGACAGCGAGGTCGCCCTCAAGCGCCGGGACATCGGCATGGTCTTCCAGCGCTTCAACCTGTTCCCGCACATGACGGCCGTCGAGAACGTCATGGAGGCGCCGGTCCAGGTCAAGGGCGTGAACAAGGGCCAGGCCCGGCAGCGCGCCCTGGAGCTGCTGGACCGGGTGGGCCTGGCCGACAAGGCGGGCAGCTACCCCTCGCAGCTCTCCGGTGGCCAGCAGCAGCGCGTCGCCATCGCGCGGGCCCTCGCCATGGACCCGAAGCTGATGCTGTTCGACGAGCCGACGTCGGCGCTCGACCCGGAGCTGGTCGGTGACGTCCTGGACGTGATGCGCGACCTCGCCGAGTCCGGCATGACGATGATCGTCGTCACCCACGAGATGGGCTTCGCCCGCGAGGTGGGCGACAGCCTGGTCTTCATGGACGGCGGTGTGGTGGTCGAATCCGGTCACCCGCGCGAGGTGCTGACGAACCCGCAGCACGAGCGGACGAAGTCGTTCCTGTCCAAGGTGCTCTGACGGTACGCACGGCGAGGGGGCGGTACGGGATCTCCGTACCGCCCCCTTCGCGCTCCGTCGCGCGGGCTACTTCATGGCGAGCAGCAGCGTGTCGGAGGGCGAGCACCACACCGGCCTGGCCTCGCCGAATCCCTTCTCGCGCAGCACGCGCGCGTGCCACCCCGCCGACGGCATGTCACCGTCGGCGTGGTCGCCGTAGATCTCGTAGCGCCGGGCCGTGGGTTCGGCGAGGACCGGGTCCTTGGCAGCGAGCTGCCACCACTCGGTCCAGCCGAGGACGCCGGATTCCCTGGCCTGTTCCATGCGGGCGTGGCGCTGGACGCGCTCGGCGGCGTTGATCCGGGGCGTCGTCTCGTCGATCATGTGGTCCGCGTTCATGAAGACCCCGCCGTCGCGGACGAGTCCGGCGAGGCGGCCGTAGAGTTCCGCGAGAGGTTCCCGGTGCAGCCAGTGCAGGGCCGTCGCGGTGAGGACGGCGTCGTACGAGTCGTGCGGCAGCCTGGCCGGCCAGTCGGGGTCCTTGAGGTCGGCGGTGACCAGGGTGACCCGGTCGTCGCCGGCGAAGGTGCCCTCGGCGATGGCGAGGAGTGCCGGGTCGAGGTCGACGCCGGTGCTGATGGCGTCCGGGAACCGGGCGAGCAGCCGGGCGGTGATGCTGCCCGTGCCGCAGGCGAGGTCCAGGACGCGCGGGGCGGTGCCCACGACGGCCTCGACCATGTCAAGCATGATCCGGAACCGCTCCTCGCGGTCGGGCAGGTACCACTCCTGCTGCCGGTCCCAGCTCTCCTGCCAGGCCTGCCAGTCGGCAGTGGCGGTGGTCGTGTCCGCGTCCGTCATCGAGCCCCTCCCTCGTAATACCCTGGATGCACCATCAGCTGTTACAAGTGCGCGCTCACGACCATAAAGCCCCTCCGTAAGGACTACAAGTGGAACTGGCCTATTACTCGGACTATGCCGTGCGCCTCGTCAACACGGAGGAGCCGGCCCGGGGCAAGGACACCCTGACGTCGGTCGAGGCCGTCCGTGATCTGTTCGGCGCCCAGCAGTCGGCGGCCCGCCGCGCCACGGACGCGGACGTGACCCGCTTCCGCTCGGTCCGGGCCCGGCTGCGCGCGGTGTTCGAGGCGGCCGACGGCGGCGACGAGCAGCTCGCCGTGGACCTGCTGAACTCACTGCTGCTGGAGTTCCCGGTGAGCCCCCAGATCTCCGGGCACGACATCCGCGACGACGACGGCCGCCCGTTGTGGCACATGCACCTGGCGGACCACCCGTCCAACGCGACCGCGGGCTACGCGGCGATCGCGGCGATGGGCCTGGCGTTCCACCTGACCGAGTACGGCGTGGACCGGCTCGGCCTGTGCGAGGCCGCGCCCTGCCGCAACGCCTACCTGGACACCTCCACCAACCGCTCCCGGCGCTACTGCTCCGACCGCTGCGCGACACGCGCCAACGTGGCGGCCTACCGGGCCCGCAAACGCCTGGAGGCGGCCCGGCCCGACCTGCCCGAGAGGACCGGCCTGGCGGCCGACAGCACCCAGCCGAGCAGCGCCCAGGGTGAGCGCCGGCCGGGCCTGAGCGGCCGGTAGCGGAAGCGGACCCGCCCCAGCACGAGGTCGTCGGGCACGACGCCGTAGTCGGTGCTGTCGCCGCCCGCGTACGCGTTGTCGCCGAGCACCCACCAGCCGTTCTCGCGCCGTTGGGCGGCCCTCTTGACGACCAGCAGGTCCTGCTGGAAGGGATGCCGCAGCACGACGACGTCACCGGGCTTGATCCGGGCGCCGTAATGCACCAGGAGCCGGTCCCCGTGGTACAGGGTGGGCACCATGGACGGCCCGGTCACCTCGGCCACCCCGAACGGCGCGGCCGGCCTTCCCCGTCCGGACTCCTGCGACAGCTCCGGCATCACCCGGCACCTCCCCGGTTCTTCCTCCACCAGTCTCAGTCTCACCCCGGACTTTTGTCCTAAGCCCATGGGGGCACTCGCGAAAACCCTTCCCCCAGGGAGTAATGTCCCCTGTGAGAAGACGATCACGAGGAAGGAATGCTCCATGCTTTCCCGCCTGTTTGCCCCCAAGGTCAAGGTCAGCGCACACTGCGACCTTCCCTGCGGTGTCTACGACCCGGCCCAGGCCCGCATCGAGGCGGAGTCGGTGAAGGCCATCCAGGAGAAGATGGCCGGCAACGACGACCCGCACTTCCAGGCGCGTGCCACCACCATCAAGGAGCAGCGCGCGGAGCTCGCGAAGCACCACGTGTCCGTGCTGTGGAGCGACTACTTCAAGCCGCCGCACTTCGAGAAGTACCCGGAACTGCACCAGCTGGTCAACGACACCCTGAAGGCCCTGTCGGCCGCCAAGGGCTCCACCGACCCGGCGACCGGCCAGAAGGCGCTCGACTACATCGCCCAGATCGACAAGATCTTCTGGGAGACCAAGAAGGCTTGATCGCCCCGTACGACGGAGGGGCCCGGCCGCCGATCCGGCCGGGCCCCTTCGTCGTACGCCCTCAGTGGAACTGAGGCACGATCAGGTAGATCCCGTACGCCACCACGGCCGCGCAGGCGAGGAAGCACAGGGCGGCCTGCCCCAGGCCGAGGGCGCTGCTGCCGCCCGGGTGTTCGCGGGCGCCCTCCAGCCGGGCGAGGCCGAGGACGCCGAGGGCGAAGACGACGACCACGGCCACGGTGACGCCGAGGCTCACCGCGGTGACCTGGCCGAGTGCGGTCCAGTCCAGATGCATGTCGACTCCCGGTCGTTCAGGCGGCCGCGCCGACCTTGGCCGGCGGCTCGGTACGGAGGGTGACCTCGTGCGTGTCGTTGACGTTGTGCGCGTGCACCGAGTTGCGGCGGGAGAGCGCCACGATGCCCGCGGCGAGGGCGGCGCCGACCAGGGCGACGACCGCCGTCCCGAGGTCGCCGCCGTTCTGCACGACCGCGGCGGCCAGGCCGCCGACCAGCGCGGCGGCGGGCAGGGTGATCACCCAGGCGACCGCCATACGGCCCGCGACGCCCCAGCGGACCTCCGCGAGCCTGCGGCCCAGCCCCGCGCCGAGGATGCTGCCCGAGGCGACCTGGGTGGTGGACAGGGCGAAGCCGAGGTGGGCGGAGGTCAGGATGACGGTCGTGGAGGCCGTTTCGGCCGCGAAGCCCTGCGGCGACTGGATCTCGGTGAGGCCCTTGCCCATGGTGCGGATGATCCGCCAGCCGCCGAGGTACGTGCCGAGGCCGATGGCGAGGCCCGCGGAGGCGATGACCCACAGGGGCGGACCGGCGTCGTGGCCGAGCGCCCCGGCCGAGATCAGGGTGAGGGTGATGACGCCCATGGTCTTCTGCGCGTCGTTGGTGCCGTGGGCGAGCGAGACGAGCGAGGCGGAGGCGATCTGGCCGACGCGGAAGCCCTTGGTGACGGACTCCTTGCGGGCGCGGTCGGTGAGCCGGTAGGCGAGGTAGGTGGCGAGCAGCGCGGCGACCCCGGCCACGACCGGCGAGGCCACCGCCGGGACCAGCACCTTCTCGACGACCTTGTCGAAGTTGACCCCGTGGCTGCCCGCCCCCACCCACACGGCTCCGATCAGCCCGCCGAACAGGGCGTGCGAGGAGCTGGAGGGCAGTCCGACGAGCCAGGTCAGCAGGTTCCACAGGATCGCCCCGACCAGCCCCGCGAAGATCATTCCCGGGGTGACGAGGGTGTCGTCCACGATGCCGCCCGAGATGGTCTTGGCCACCTCGGTGGACAGGAAGGCGCCGACGACGTTGAGGACACCGCTGATCAGGACCGCCGTTCGGGGGGCGAGCGCGCCGGTGGCGATGGACGTCGCCATCGCGTTCGCCGTGTCGTGGAAGCCGTTGGTGAAGTCGAACGCGAGCGCCGTCACGATGACGACGGCCACGAGGAACGTGATGTGGTCCATTCCTGAATGCAAACAAGCCCAGGCCAATAGGCGGGGAACGGCGAGGCAAAGGCTGGTCAAGGTTCATGCGGGTGGCCGTGGCGGCTGCCCCATAGGATCGCGGCCATGACGATCCGCTGGACGTACGCCTTCGCCGACCGGCCGCGCGAGGTCTTCGGTGCCGCCTGTGACTTCTGGACCGCGGTGACGGGAACCCGGCTCTCCGAACTCCGCGGCGACCACTCCGAGTTCGTCACGATGCTCCCGGACGGCGCCGACGCGTGCGTGAAGGCCCAGGCGGTCGGGTCGGGTCCCGGCGGAGCGCACCTGGACTTCTGCGTGACGGACGTGCGGGAGTTCGCCGACACGGCCGTGCGGCTCGGTGCGCGGGTGGTGCAGGACCTCGGCTCGCTCGTCGTGCTGCGGTCGCCGGGCGGGCAGTTGTTCTGCGCCGACCCCTGGCGAGGGCAGGCGTCGCGGCCGGGCGTCGTGCGGGGCAGCCGACTCGACCAGGTGTGCGTCGACGTCCCGCCCTCGGCGTACGACGCCGAAGTCGCCTTCTGGAGCGCCCTGCTGGCCGGCTGGGAGTCGCGGCCCGGCGCCCTCCCCGAGTTCCACGTGCTCGCACCGCCGCCCGGCCTGCCGGTCCGGCTGCTTCTGCAACGCCTCGAGGAGGAGCGCCCGGTCTCCGCCCACCTCGACCTCGCCTGCGCGGACGTCGAGGCGACCCGGGCGTGGCACGAGGAACTCGGAGCCGGGTACGTGGCCGCCTTCTCCGGCTGGACGGTGATGCGCGACCCGACGGGCGGCACGTACTGCCTGACGAGCCGGGATCCGGAGACGGGCGGGCTGCGGCTCTAGTCCGTCTCCGCGTACGCGCACAGGACCGCCCCGACGCCCTCGGGGGTCGGGCAGGGCGGCAGGTCCGGTGTCTCGTCGGGGTCGGTCCGCTCCCAGACGTACGGCCCCTGCGGCTCCGTCGAGTCCTGCACCCAGAGGGTCAGCCCGCCCGCGACGACCACGACCACCGCCCACACGATCACGGCCCGGCGCCAGAGCCTGCGCCGCCGCTCCCCCGTCATGCCCATGCCGCACACGCTAGTCCCTCAACCGCGCCGTCCGGGACCGGAGATGGCGTGGCTCGGGCGTTCCAGGAGGTGCGCTCGTGCGGCGTCCGCACCGGCGCATCCGTCGGCGACGGCTCGTCAGATGTCCCCGGACCCGTCCATGATCGGGCGGATCACGACCGGGTGGTCGGGGGCGCCGGCCGGCTGGGGGCAGCGGGCGACGCGCTCGGCGATCTCCGTGACCCGCTCCAGGCTCTCGCACTCCAGGACCCAGTAGCCGGCCGGCAGTTCCTCGGTCTCGCCGTACGGGCCGTCGGTGATGACGGCCTTGCCGTCGGTCCCGAGGGTGACGTGCCGGGTCTGTGCCGGCTCGGCCAGGCCCTGCGCGTCGACGAGCTCACCGGTCTCGGCGAGGTCGTCGTTGATGGCTCCCATGTAGGAGAACATGGCCTGCAGCTCCTCCTCGCTCCAGGAGGGGGAGGACGCCGACGCCTTGCCGCGCATCGCTTCGTAGTCCGCTTGGGCGCCCTGCACCATGACCAGGTACTTCATCAGTCCGCTCCGTCGGCTCGCACCGCTCTGCCGGGCGGGGTCGTCGCAGGTGGGGCGGCGCCCCGGGCGGGACGGGCGGCCTCCTGCCCGGTGCCCTCGAGGGTGTGGCGCACCGCGCCCTGCTCGTCGCAGGCCGCGCACGCGGGGTTGTGGCAGGGGCCCGCCACCCATCGCGGCACCCACGCGCCCAGCGTCTTGTGGCGCCGGACGACTGTCTCCACCGGCTGTCCGCAGGCCGGACAGACCTGTCCTTTGCTGCCCATGTCCTCAGGGTAGGACGGTCCGGGCCTCAGCGCTTCCTGCTGTACGTGCGCACCAGCACGCCGTTGCCGAACGTGCGCGCCGACTCCAGTGCGAACTCCGAGACCGCGAATCCGGAGCCGAACATGGGCATGCCCGTGCCGTACACGAGCGGGTAGGACTTGATGACCAGCTCGTCGATCTGGTCGAGCAGTTCTCCCGCGAGGCGGGAGCCACCGCACAGGTAGATGCCGAACTCGCCGTCCTCGCCCTTGAGTTGACGGACCTTGTCGACCAGGTCGTCCGCGATGATCTCGACGTTCGGGTCGGGCGACTCCCGCAGGGTGCGGGAGGCGACGTACTCGCGCAGGTGGGCGTAGGGGCTGGTGACGCCCTCCTTGAGGGCGAGGTCGTAGCTGGCCCGGCCCTGGATGATCGTGTCGAACCGCTTGTTCTCCAGGTCGTCGATGCCGGTGGCGCGGCGGCCCTGGGTCGGGATGGTCTCCGGGTACTCCGCCTTGAGGAAGGCGAAGAACTCCTCGTCGACGAAGGGGAGCATCGCCGACGCGTCGCCGCCCGGGTCCCCGATGAAGCCGTCGAGGGAGCAGGCGATGAAGTACGTGAGCTTTCGCAAGCCGGTCTCTTTTCGTAGGCTGCCGCCGCAACAACTTCAGTTGTAGTGCTCCTGCTGTAGTGGTTGCAAGGGAATAACCCCGAGTCGTCGAAGTGGGAGAAGGGACTCCGCATGGCCAGCAACCCCGGGCGCCGGGCCGCGCTCGTCGACGCCGGTGTCGAGGTGCTCGCGCGGGAGGGGGCGCGGGGGCTGACGTTCCGCGCGGTGGACGCGGAGGCGGGCGTGCCGGTGGGCACCGCCTCCAACTACTTCACCGACCGCGCCGACCTGCTGCGCCAGATCGACACCCGGCTGCACGTACGGCTCGCGCCCGATCCGGACGTGGTCGCCGGGTTGATGACCCGGCCGAAGGACCGCTCACTCGTCACGGCGTTCATGCACGACCTCATGGCCCGCGCGACCCGCGACCGCACGGGCTATCTGGCCCTCATGGAGCTGCGCCTGGAGGCCACCCGGCGCCCCGAACTGCTCGCCTCCTACACCAGGTCGGTGCGCGGTGACCTGGAGGAGGCCATGGAGTTCCACCGGGCGGCCGGGCTGCCCGGCGGTGACGAGTCCGTCGCCGTGCTGTACCTGGCCATGCTCGGGCTGCTCCTGGAGCACCTGACGCTGCCGGGCGTCCTGGAGGGCGTTCTGCCCGGGGTGGACGTGCCGGACGGGCTGGTGGAGCGGATCGTGGCGACGGTGCTGCCGGAGGGGGAGGGGTCTCCGGAGGACCGGCACCAGGAGGACCGGCACCAGGAGGACCGCCACCAGGAGGACCGCCACCAGGAGGACCGAGACCGGCCGGCCGGGCAGGGCTGAGACGCTGAGGCCGGTAGGGAAGCTGAGAGCCGGTCGGAGAAATCTGGTCAGGATGCCCGGTGCGGCCTGGGCTCGCGCCACATCGGCCACATGGTCGGGCCGTCGGGGAGTTCCAGGACCGGGCCGGCGAGCTGGAAGCCGAGGCGCTCGTACAGCTTGCGGCTGCGGGCGTTGCTGGCCTCCAGATACGCCGGCTGTCCCTCGCGGTCGCAGCGGTCGAGGGCCGACTCGATGAGCGCGGTGCCGAGGCCCTCGCTCTGGCGGCCGGGGGTCACGCCGATCATCCACAGGTACGCGTGGGCCCGCCCGGAGGGGTGGATGGCGGCCGTCAGCCGGCCGATCGCCTCGATGCGCTCGTTGTCCGGGTCCACGGCCTGGCGCACCTGGGCCGGACCGTCGTCCTCGGCGTCGGCGTCGTGTTCGTCGGCCGGCATGGACAGCCACAGCGCGCAGGCCGAGCCGTCCTCGGTGAGGTCGATGCGCCCGGACGCGAGGACCACGTCGGTGAAGGCGGCCATGAGCCCGGGGTGCTTGGCACGGCGGTCCTCCGCGCCGGGGAAGACCCAGCCGCTCACGGGGTCGTCCTGGAACGCCTCGTCGAGAAGCCGGACCACCAGGTCCCGGTCCCCCTCGCCCGCCGTCCGGATCGCCACGCCCATGTCCCGCCCCTTCGCTCGTTCCGAGCTCGTCCCGACGGGCGTTGATCGTAGGGCCGTCCGGGGCCGTCCCGGACGGTGGGGCGGGAGCTTGGCGGGATTCAGTCGAACATCCGCCCGGAGATGATCGCCCCGGGCGCGCGAGAAGGCGGGCCCCGCACCCCGTGGGGAAGTGCGGGACCCGCCGGCCGGAGCCCGGCGGCCGTGCGGAGTCAGGAGCCGCACAACCCCCGGCGCTCCGGGGTCTCTTCACCTTCGGACGCCCGAAGGGTCACCGGTTGGGTGCCTCTTCGGACGCCCGAAGGGTCACCCGGTGCTGCCGCGTCGACCGGCCGCGTGCCTACCGTCAGCTGCTGCGCCGCGTCACGAACTCGGCGAGGGCCAGCAGACCGCCCGCCGCCTCCGGGTCCGGCACCGCGCGCGCCAGTTGCTGCATCGCCCGGGCCATCCGGTCGGCCGCCTGGCCCTGGGCCCAGTCACGGCCGCCCGCGCGCTCCACGGTCAGGGCGATGTGGTCCAGGTCCTCCTTGTCGTGGGGACGTGCGTACAGTTCGGCGAGTTCGGCGGCCGCCGGTGTGCCGGAGGCGCAGGCCGCGACGATCGGCAGGGACTTCTTGCGCGCGGCCAGGTCCGCACCGACGGGCTTGCCGGTACGGCTCGGATCGCCCCATATGCCGATGACGTCGTCGATGAGCTGGAAGGCGAGCCCGGCCTCCCGGCCGAACGCGTCCAGCGCCGCCACGTCCGCGTCCCCGGCGCCCGCGTACAGCCCGCCGATCGCGCACGCGCTGCCCAGCAACGCGCCGGTCTTGGCCTCCGCCATGGCGAGCACCTCGTCCAGCGTGACCTCGCCGGGGCCGCGCCGCTCCAGGGCCGTGTCGGCGTGCTGTCCGGCGCACAGTTCGACCACGCAGTCCGCGAGCCGGGCGGCGGCGGCCGGGGACGCCGGATGCGGGTCCTCGACGAGCAGCCGCAGGGCCAGCGCCTGCAGGGCGTCCCCGGCGAGGATCGCGTCGGCGTCGCCGAACACGGTCCACGCGGTGGGCCGGTGGCGGCGGGTGGCGTCCCGGTCCATCACGTCGTCGTGCAGCAACGTGAAGTTGTGGACCAGCTCCACCGCCGCGGCCGCCCGGACCGCCCCCGCCCGGGCCTCGGGTCCGCCGAGGGCGGCCGCGGCGGTGAGGACGAGCGCGGGGCGGATCGCCTTGCCCGAGCCGCCCTCGGCCGGAGTTCCGTCCTCCCGTTCCCAGCCGAGGTGGTAGAGCGCGATCCGGCGCATCGGCCCGGGCAGCGAGCCGACCGCGGCCCGCAGCACCGGGTCGACCTCCGCCCGGGCCCGCTCCAGGAGCATGACCGCCTCGTGCCCCTCGGCCGGTCCCGGCCGGCCGTCCTGCTGCGTCTCGATGGGCTCCCGCCTTTCCGGCGCCCCGGCCGCACGCCGGGGCTCGGCGACGCGCCGCCCGCCGGGTGCGGGCACCGTCGTCTCCGTCCTGGACTCGGTATCCGTGAGGGACTCACCCATGGGACCGCCTCGGAGAACGAGCGGACGGTGGCGCTTCCGCTGCCGCTGGGCGCGTACCCCGGGGGTGTACCCGCCCCGCCGGGCGGGGACACGGCCGACGTACCGGAAGCGTCACCGCCAGCGGCCGATCTCGACGTTCTCCAGGACGCCGAGCGCGTCCGGTACCAGGACCGCGGCCGAGTAGTACGCCGTGACCAGGTACTTGATGATGGCCTGTTCGTTGATGCCCATGAAGCGCACCGACAGGCTCGGCTCGATCTCGTCCGGGATGCCGGAGGCCCGCAGACCGATGACGCCCTGGTCGCTCTCGCCGGTACGCATGGCGATGATCGACGTCGTACGGGCTTCCGTCACCGGGATCTTGTTGCACGGGAAGATCGGCACGCCGCGCCAGGTGGGGATGCGGTTGCCGGCCATGTCGATGGTCTCCGGGACCAGCCCCCGCTTGTTGAGCTCACGGCCGATCGCGGCGATCGCGCGCGGGTGGGCGAGGAGCAGCTTGGTGCCGCGGCGCCGGCTGAGCAGCTCGTCCAGGTCGTCCGGGCTGGGCACGCCGTCGTGCGGCTGGATCCGCTGGTCGTACTCGCAGTTGTGCAGGAGGCCGAAGTCGCGGTTGTTGATGAGTTCGTGTTCCTGGCGCTCCTTCAGCGCCTCGACCGTCAGCCGGATCTGCTGCTCGGTCTGGTTCATCGGCTGGTTGTAGAGGTCGGCCACGCGCGTGTGGATGCGCAGCACGGTCTGGGCGACGCTCAGTTCGTACTCACGGGGCCGGGCCTCGTAGTCGACGAACGTGTGCGGGATGTCCGGCTCGCCGGAGTGGCCGGCGGCGAGGTCGATCTCCTTTTCGCCGTACTTGTTGGAGCGCTGCCGGGGGATCGCGCGGCGCTGCTCCAGGTGCTCGCGCAGCGAGTCCGAGCGCTCCGCGATCTGCTCGAAGTCCTGGCGGGGCAGCACGAGTACGGTGCACGCGGTGAGCGCGCGGGCGGTGTACTCCCAGATGGCGTCCTGGTTCAGCAGGGCCTCGTCGCCGAAGTAGGCGCCGTCGGCGAGGACTCCGAGCGACTCATCGTCGCCGTACGGGCCCGTGCCGATCTTCTCCACCCTGCCGTGTGCGAGCAGGTACACCTCGTCGGACTGGCTGCCGAAGGAGGCGATCACCTCCCCGGCCTGGATCTCCCGCTGTTCGCAGCGGCGGGCGATCTCGGAGAGCACCTCCTCGTCCTCGTACGACCGTAGAGCGGGCAGTTCGCCCAGCTCCGCGGGGATGATCTCGACCCGGTCGCCGGTCTTCACGAACGTCATCCGGCCGTCACCCACGGCGAACGTCAGTCGCCGGTTCACCCGGTACGTACCACCCTGGATGTCCACCCAGGGCAGCATGCGCAGCAGCCAGCGGGAGCTGATCTCCTGCATCTGCGGCACGGACTTGGTCGTGGTGGCCAGGTTCCGCGCGGCCGCCGTGCCGAGACTCTGCTGCGGCTTGGTCTCCTCCGTGCGGACCTCTTCGCCTACCGACATAGAGAACTGCCCTCCCGGTTGTGATCGACGCCCATATGCCTCGGGCATCGACGTGCACGCCCAAGCCTTCCGCAGGAAGCGCGGCTGTGCTATTACCCGAAAGAGCGGGAATGGATCTTCGTACTACTGGGCAGGAGGGGGCCCGTTCCGGCGTTCGACGGGCCCGCGGCGGAGCCAGGGCCGGGTGGCGACAACCGGTGGGAACCTGTCGGTAATGCCTCTGGGGCCCGCCCGGGGCCGGTTCTAGCGTGGTGGCCCGTCCCCGCCGGCCATCCCAGAAACGGTCCCTCCATGCAGTACATCGCGCCGATCGTGATCGGGGTCCTCTACGCCCTGTTGATGTCCTTCGTCCGCGAGCCTCACCGGCGGCGGCTGAACGCCGTGATGGTCGCCGGTGCCGGCGCCGCGTACCTCAGCGGCGGCGGCCTGGGCGGCTGGGAGTTCGCCTTCACCGCGCTCGTCACCTACGTGGCCTTCCGCGGCCTGGAGTCGTGGACCTGGATCGGCGTCGGATGGCTGCTGCACACTGCCTGGGACGTCGTCCACCACATCAAGGGCGACCCGATCATCCCGTTCGCCCACACGTCCTCCCTGGGCTGCGCGATCTGCGACCCGGTGATCGCGCTCTGGTGCCTGTGCGGAGGGCCGTCGCTCCTCGCGCTCGCGCGCAACCGGCGCGGGCGGGGGCCGTCGGAACCCGGTCCGGACGTCAGCCGCGAGACCCCGTCCCCCACGCGCGGGTGACAATGGCCGCGTGACCAGCCCCGACACCCCCGGACTCGCCGCACTGGGCCCCCGGCTGCCGTCGCCGGTGCAGGAGGTCGTGGACGGCCGGTTCGAGCGCCGGGGCGTCCGGCTGCTGCTGAAGCGGGACGACCTGATCCACCCGGAGCTGATCGGCAACAAGTGGCGCAAGCTGGCACCGAACCTGGCGGCGGCGGCCGACCGTACCGTCGTCACCTTCGGCGGCGCCTGGTCCAACCACCTGCGTGCCACGGCCGCCGCCGGCCGGCTGCTCGGCATCCCCACGGTCGGCGTCGTCCGCGGCGACGAGCTGGCCGGCCGGCCCCTCAACCCGTCGCTGGCCCGGTGCGCGGCCGACGGCATGCGGCTGCACTTCGTCGACAGGGCCACGTACCGCCGCACGTCCGAGCCGGGAGTCCTGGCCGGGATCCTGCGCGCGGCGGACGCCGAGGAGGGCTACGTCGTCCCCGAGGGCGGCAGCAACGCCGCGGCGGTGCGCGGCTGCCGGGCGCTCGGCGCCGAACTGCACGGCCGGGCCGAGGTGGTCGCCGTGGCCTGCGGCACCGGCGGCACGCTGGCGGGCCTGGCCGCCGGTCTGGCCCCGGGGCAGCGCGCCCTGGGAGTGCCGGTCCTCAAGGGCGGCTTCCTGACCGCCGACACGGAGGCACTGCAGCGGCAGGCCTTCGGCGGGCCGCGCGGTGACTGGGGCATGGACGACCGCTTCCATTTCGGCGGCTACGCGCGCGTGCCCGACGAGCTGGACGCCTTCGCTGCGGACTTCGAGCACCGTCACGGCCTGCCCGTCGAGCGCCTGTACGTCGCCAAGCTGCTGTACGGGCTCGTCGCCCTGGCCGAGGAGGGCGCCTTCGCGCGCGGGACGACGGTGGCGGCCGTGGTCACCGGCCGCCCCTTCCCGTGACGCCCGGCCCGGTCGCTACGCCGCCTCCCGGAAGGCCGCCGCCTCCTCCAGGTCCAGCCTGCGCAACAGGGTCCGCAGCATCTCGTCGTCGATGTACCGGCCGTCCCGGAGCCTGACGAACACCTCGCGTTCGGCGCTGATCATCTCCCGGGACAGCCGCCGGTAGGTGTCGTCGACGGACTCACCGGTGACCGGGTTGGCCTGCCCGAGCCGCTCCCAGACGGCGTTGCGGCGGCGCTCCAGGACGGTGCGCAGCCGGTCGACGAGCGGCCCGGGCAGGGCGTTGCGCTCGTCGGAGAGGAGTTCGTCCAGGCGCCGCTCGGCGGCCCGGGAGGCCTGCGCCTGGGCGTTGGCCTCGGCGAGCGTCTCGGCCTGCGCGTCCCGCCCGGGGAACTTCAGCAGGCGGATCAGCGGCGGCAGGGTCAGGCCCTGCACGACCAGGGTCCCGATGACCGTCGTGAAGGTCAGGAACAGGATGAGGTTGCGCTGCGGGAACGGTTCCTCGCCGCCGTGCATGGTCAGCGGGATGGAGAAGGCGATCGCCAGCGAGACCACGCCCCGCATGCCGGCCCACGCGATGACGAACGGCCCCTTCCAGGTCAGCCGCCCCTCCCGCTCCCGGATGCGCGCCGACATCATCCGTGGCAGGAAGGTCGCCGGGTAGACCCAGACGAACCGGGCCGCGACGACCACCAGGAAGACGGCGACGGCGTACCAGGCGGCCTCGACGCCCTCGTACTCGCCGAGGCCCCGGAGCACCACCGGCAGCTGCAGCCCGATCAGCGCGAACACCGCGGACTCCAGGACGAAGGCGACCATCTTCCACACCGCCTCCTCCTGGAGACGCGTGGCGAAGTCGACCTCCCACGCGCGATGTCCCAGGTAGAGCGCGACGACCACGACCGCGAGGACCCCGGAGGCGTGCACCTGCTCGGCGGCGGCGTACGCGACGAACGGGATCAGCAGGGAGAGCGTGTTCTGCAGCAGCGCCTCCTTCACGTGCGTCCGCAGCCAGTGGATCGGCGCCATCAGCACCAGCCCGAACAGGACGCCGCCGACCGCCGCGACCAGGAACTCGCCGATGCCCCCGGCCCAGGTCGCGCCCTCGCCGACGGCGGCGGCCAGGGCGACCCGGTAGGCGGTGATCGCGGTGGCGTCGTTCAGCAGGGACTCGCCCTGGAGGATCGTGGTGATCCGCGACGGCAGCCCGACCCGACGTGCCACGGCGGTGGCCGCGACCGCGTCCGGCGGCGCCACGACCGCGCCGAACACCAGGGCCGCCGTCAGCGGCAGGTCCGGCACGATCAGGTACAGGGCCCAGCCGACGACGAAGGTCGCGAACAGTACGTACCCGACGGACAGCATGGCGACCGGCCGCAGCTGTGCCCGCAGGTCGAGGTACGAGCTGTCGGTGGCGGCCGTGTGCAGCAGCGGGGGCAGGATGAGCGGCAGGACGATGTGCGGGTCGAGGGTGTAGTCGGGCACCCCGGGGACGTAGCTGACCACCAGCCCCACCGCCACCAGCAGCAGCGGCGCCGGCACCGGGGTGCGCCGCGCGGCCGCGGCGATCGCGGCGCTGCCCGCCACCAGCAGCAACAGTGGCATCACGTCCATCGTTCTCGCCCGCCCTCTTTTTTCGACGCGGTCTTCCGCTGGACCGTCGTAACCTGGCAATCATGAAACAGTGCACGCATGCCGACGCGCTGCCGCACCCCGAGCCCGTCCCGCTCAGCGAGACGTGTCCGGAGTGTCTGGCGGAGGGCATGGACCCGGTGCAACTGCGGCTGTGCCTCAGCTGCGGTCACGTCGGCTGCTGCGACTCCTCGCCGGGACGGCACGCGGCGGAGCACCACAAGCAGTCCGGTCACCCCGTGATGCGGACCCACGAGCCCGGGGAGACCTGGCGGTGGTGTTTCGTCGACCATGTTCTGGTGTGACTCGACAGGACCCCGGCGGCGGACGGTTCGACCGTCTGACGTCTGGGTACGTCAACCCGGCGCGCGCTCTTCCCATTTGGGCCCGCCCAACCCCTAGACACGGAGCGTATCCACAGGTTTACTGTGAGTGACTGCAAGGGGTTGGGGTCCCGGGGACAGGACCGTTGAGAGCGCGATAGCGTCACCGCTGAACCACGTATCGCGTTACCCCCGGGGGGCGACCCTCGGTCCTAGAACGCTTGTACCACCATGGAGGTGAGGGTGTCCCAGATCGCAGGCGAGCCCGCGACCCAGGACTTCGTGGAAGTCCGGCTGCCGGCCGCGGGTGCCTACCTGTCGGTGCTGCGTACGGCCACGGCCGGTCTCGCGGCCCGTTTGGACTTCACCCTCGACGAGATCGAGGACCTGCGCATCGCGGTGGACGAGGCCTGCGCGATCCTGCTGCAGCAGGCCGTGCCCGGCTCGGTGCTCAGCTGTGTCTTCCGCCTCGTCGACGACTCACTCGAGGTCACCGTCTCGGCACCGACCACGGATGGTCATGCCCCCTCGCGGGACACGTTCGCCTGGACCGTCCTGTCCGCCCTGGCGGGCAAGGTCTCCTCTGCCGTGGACAAGGACAAAACCGTTTCGATCAGCCTCTACAAACAGCGCGGCGCGGGACCCGGGCCGGCGTGAGGAACGAGGACGGGCCGGTGCGGGACGAAGAGCGCAGCACACGAGAGCTGCCGGCCGAGGGCACAGGCACGGGCACGGGCGGTCCGAGCGGGCCCCGGCCCATGGCGGACGGTATCGACGGCATCCCCGAACAGGCCCGCCCGCATCCTGAGGACGACTCCGCGGGGGCCGTCCTCCCGGGCGGCGGGCGGCAGGAGCGGGACGGTGCCGTGCGGAGCGCGCCTCCGGGCGGGGGGATCACCGCATCCCCCGTCCAGGGGGGTCCTCCCACTCGCGGGAAGTCGAGAGTGGCGGAGGAGGCGAGGGCTCGGGGAAGGGCGACGGGCGGGACGATGAGCGAGCACGAGCGACACTCCGAGGACGACACGCCGAGCGCGCACCACACCCAGGGCGCGCAGCACGGCTCGCCGGACCGCAGCGGGGCGCGCGAGATGTTCCTCAAGCTGCGCACCCTGAGCAACGGCAGTCCCGAGTACGCGGAGCTGCGCAATCAGCTGGTCCGCATGCACCTGCCGCTCGTGGAGCACCTGGCGCGCCGCTTCCGCAACCGCGGCGAGCCGCTGGACGACCTGACACAGGTCGCCACGATCGGGCTGATCAAGTCGGTCGACCGCTTCGACCCGGACCGCGGCGTGGAGTTCTCCACGTACGCGACCCCGACGGTCGTCGGCGAGATCAAGCGCCACTTCCGCGACAAGGGCTGGGCGGTGCGCGTCCCGCGCCGGCTGCAGGAGCTGCGCCTGTCGCTGACCACGGCGACGGCCGAGCTCTCGCAGCTGCACGGCCGCTCCCCCACGGTCCACGAACTCGCCGAGAAGCTGGCGATCTCGGAGGAGGAGGTCCTGGAGGGCCTGGAGTCCGCCAACGCGTACTCCACGCTGTCCCTGGACGTCCCCGACACCGACGACGAGTCCCCGGCGGTCGCCGACACCCTCGGCGCGGAGGACGAGGCGCTGGAGGGCGTGGAGTACCGGGAGTCCCTCAAGCCGCTGCTGGAGGACCTCCCGCCGCGCGAGAAGCGGATCCTGCTGCTGCGCTTCTTCGGGAACATGACCCAGTCGCAGATCGCGCAGGAGGTCGGCATCTCGCAGATGCACGTCTCCCGGCTGCTGGCGCGCACGCTGGCGCAGCTCCGGGAGAAGCTCCTCGTCGAGGAGTGACGGCTACTTCTCCGTAGCGCCGGGGTTGCCGGGCCCGCGGATTCCGAGGGCCCGGGTCGTCTCCGGATTCACCAGCAGTACGAGCGCGGCGACGGCCACGACCGCGAGGGCGATGCCACCCGGGATGGCCATGCTGTCCGCCTGCAGCAGGTTGTAGGCGACCGGCAGCGCCATGAGCTGGGTGATGACGGCCGGGCCGCGGCTCCAGCTGCGGCGGCCGAGCAGCCCGCGCGCGGCGAGCAGCGGCAGCAGCGCGAGCACGACCAGCGTGATCCCCCCGGTGACGGCCTGCTGCCGGTCGTCGGGATGACCCGTGACGCCGAGGACGAGGATCCAGACGCCGCCGACGACCAGCGCGAGCCCCTCCAGCGCGGCCAGCAGCGCGGCGTACGTCAGACGGCGCGGGCGGGGGCCGCTGTTCTCCGGGGTGGTGGGGGTCTGCTCACTGCTCACCCCTGAAGGGTAGCCCTCGTCGTACGCGCCCCCCGTGGCGAGGTTCACCCCAGGTCTCTTACCCGATCCCTACCTCGGTCTGGGCCCGGTACCCCCCAGTAGGTACGCTGCCAGTCATGCGTGCACTCCTCGTGGTCAATCCGGCGGCAACCACCACAAGTGCGCGCACACGCGACGTACTGATCCACGCGCTCGCCAGTGAGATGAAGCTGGAGGCGGTCACCACCGAGTACCGCGGCCACGCGCGCGACCTGGGCCGGCATGCGGCGGACAGCGACGACATCGACCTGGTGGTGGCGCTCGGCGGCGACGGCACGGTCAACGAGGTGGTCAACGGCCTGCTGCACACCGGACCCGCCCCGGGGCACCTCCCCGGCCTCGCGGTGGTGCCGGGCGGCTCCACCAACGTCTTCGCCCGCGCCCTGGGCCTGCCCAACGACGCCGTGGAGGCGACCGGCGCCCTGCTGGACGCGCTGCGTGACGGCAGCGAACGCACCGTCGGACTCGGCCTGGCCTCCGGGACGCCGGGCACGGAGGACGAGGCGGTGCCGGCCCGCTGGTTCACCTTCAACGCGGGCCTCGGCTTCGACGCCGGTGTGGTGGGCCGGGTGGAGCAGCACCGCGAGCGCGGCCGGAAATCCACACACGCTCTTTACGTACGCCAGGCCATGCGGCAGCTCCTGGGCGAACCAAACCGGCGGCACGGGACGATCACGCTGGAGCGGGCCGGCGAGGACCCGGTCTCGGATCTGGTGCTGTCCATAGTCGCGAACACCTCCCCGTGGACGTTTCTGGGGAATCGCCCGATATACGCGGCGCCTAAGGCCTCGTTCGATACCGGGCTCGATCTCTTCGCTCTCAGCCGCCTCTCCACCGCGGCGGTTGCCCGGTATGGCACCCAGTTGCTCACTTCGTCCCCCGAGCGCGGACCCCACGGCAAGCACGCCACCTCTCTGCACGACTTGACAGAGTTCACCTTGCATTCGAAGGCGCCTCTCCCCCTCCAGATGGACGGTGACCACCTGGGGCTGCGAACGAGCGTGACGTTCACAGGCGTACGCCGTGCACTGCGTGTGATTGTGTGAGCAGAACTGGCTAAAGTCCTTTCACTCGAACGTTTAGGCCAGGATCCACCCCATGGAAGTACGGCTGTGACCTAGTCGACACCGAAGAATCAAAAAAAACTTTCCAGAAGGGGTTGTATCCGCCGCTGAGGTTTGCGAGTCTCTACGTGGCGATCGGGACGGCCCGCAACACCGGCCTCCACTGATCACCAGAACCCCTCTTCAACTCACAGGACCCACGCCAGGGAACCTGGCGGTCGGCCCTTCACTTGTTGAGGGATTCGTGAAAGCGTTCACATTCACAAGCACCTGCACGTAATACCAAGGAGAGGTAGCAGCCATGGACTGGCGTCACAACGCCGTTTGCCGCGAGGAAGACCCCGAGCTCTTCTTCCCCATCGGCAACACCGGTCCTGCGCTGCTGCAGATCGAGGAAGCCAAGGCCGTCTGCCGTCGCTGCCCGGTGATCGAGCAGTGTCTGCAGTGGGCGCTCGAGTCCGGCCAGGACTCCGGCGTCTGGGGTGGTCTCAGCGAGGACGAGCGCCGCGCCATGAAGCGCCGCGCCGCCCGCAACCGGGCCCGTCAGGCCTCCGCCTGACAACCCACCCCTGCTGACAGCCTGAGCTTGGCGGCGCGTACACCGCGTACGCATCTCCCGCCCCCGAGCCGCAGCGCGCAGTTCCCCCGATGCGCTTACATAGCAGCAGCGAGCTTTAAGCCCCGGGCCACCCAGTGGTCCGGGGCTCAATGCTGTTTGCGCTGCCCTTCCCTTGACGGGCTGCTCGCCGGGCCGGGGATCCGCTACTTCTGCGAACGCACCGGGATGTCGAGGATCACCCGGGTGCCGCGCTCCGGGGCCGGGACCATGTCGAAGGTGCCGCCCAACTCGCCCTCCACCAGGGTCCGTACGATCTGCAGCCCGAGGTTGCCGGCGGTATGCGGATCGAAGCCTTCCGGCAGGCCGACGCCGTCGTCCTGGACGGTGACCAGCAGCCGGGCCTCCTTCGTGGTGCCGCCGCGGACCGCCGACACCTCGACCGTGCCGGTGTCGCCCTCGCGGAAGCCGTGCTCCAGCGCGTTCTGCAGCACCTCGGTCAGCACCATCGACAGCGGGGTGGCGACCTCGGCGTCGAGGATGCCGAAGCGGCCGGTGCGCCGGCCCGTGACCTTGCCCGGGGAGATCTCCGCGACCATCGCCAGGACGCGGTCGGCGATGTCGTCGAACTCCACCCGCTCGTCCAGGTTCTGGGAGAGCGTCTCGTGCACGATCGCAATCGATCCGACGCGTCGCACCGCCTCTTCGAGGGCCTCGCGGCCGCGGTCGGACTCGATGCGCCGGGCCTGGAGACGGAGCAGGGCCGCCACCGTCTGGAGGTTGTTCTTGACCCGGTGGTGGATCTCCCGGATCGTCGCGTCCTTGGTGATCAACTCGCGCTCGCGGCGACGCAGTTCGGTGACGTCCCGCAGCAGCACCAGCGAACCGATGCGCGTGCCCTTGGGCTTCAGCGGGATCGCCCGGAACTGGATGACCCCGTCGTTGGCCTCGATCTCGAACTCGCGCGGCGCCCAGCCGCTGGCGACCTTGGCGAGCGCCTCGTCCACCGGGCCCCGGGTCGGGGCGAGTTCGGCGGTGGTCCGGCCCAGGTGCTGGCCGACGAGGTCGGAGGCGAGGCCGAGGCGGTGGTAGGCGGACAGGGCGTTCGGGGAGGCGTACTGGACGAGGCCGTCGGCGTCGAGCCTGATCAGGCCGTCGCCGACACGGGGCGAGGCGTCCATGTCGAGCTGCTGGTTCGCGAACGGGAAGGAGCCCGCCGCGATCATCTGCGCGAGGTCGGAGGCGCTCTGCAGATAGGTGAGTTCCAGGCGGCTCGGGGTGCGCACGGTGAGGAGGTTGGTGTTGCGCGCGATGACCCCGAGGACGCGGCCCTCGCGCCGTACGGGGATCGACTCGACCCGGACGGGGACCTCCTCACGCCACTCGGGGTCGCCCTCGCGCACGATGCGGCCCTCGTCGAGGGCGGCGTCCAGCATGGGGCGTCGGCCGCGCGGGACGAGGTGACCCACCATGTCGTCCTGGTACGAGGTCGGGCCGGTGTTGGGCCGCATCTGGGCGACCGAGACGTACCGGGTGCCGTCGCTGGTGGGGACCCACAGGACCAGGTCGGCGAAGGAGAGGTCGGAGAGCAGCTGCCACTCCGAGACCAGCAGGTGCAGCCACTCGAGGTGGGTGTCGTCGAGGGCGGTGTGCTGGCGTACGAGTTCGTTCATGGAGGGCACGTGGCGAGCGTACCCGGGCGTTTGTACGGCCCTGAAACACCAGGGGCCAGGAGACAGCGGAGGCCCGGAAACAGCAGGGGCCCGGAAACACCCGCGGGCCGCGGCGCCTGAGAGGGACCCTCAACCCTCTCGGCACCGCAGCCCGGAGCAATATCGGCCGTGGGGTGTGCGGTCCCGGTCGGCCGAAGGATGAGGAGCCGGGGCAGTCAGGGCAGAGAGCCTCGGTTCCTCGGTCCGTCCTCCTGTGCGGGGAAGACGGAGGCTGGTGCGCGCTGCACACGCGCTCTCATCACGCATTGTGGACTAGACCACTCGGGGGTGTCCATGCGTTGGAGGCTGTTCGTTGTTGTTAATTCCGCGACGCGTCGGACGCGCGGGCGTCCACCACGCAGCCTAACCCGTGTGGGTTCCTGTGCGGGGCCGGATGGGCAGGTGAATTTCCGCGACCGTCGCCGGCGCGCGTGTTCTCAGTGGGTCTCCGTCACCTTCGCCAGGGCGCGGGGGGCGTCCGGGTCCTGGCCGCGGGCGATGGTGACCTCGTAGGCCAGGAGCTGGAGCGGGATGATCTCCAGAACGGGCTGGACCTCCTCGGCCACGCCCCGCGTCGGCAGCACGAAACCGGCCGACGCCTGCTCGACCTGGCTCTCGGGGCCGATGACGACGAGGTCGGCGCCGCGGCCGCGCAGCCGGTCCAGCACGGGCTGGAGCGCTTCGCCGCCCTTGCCGTCGGTGACCACGGCGATGACCGGGGAGACGTTGTCGACCATGGCGAGCGGTCCGTGCAGCAGGTCGGCGCCGGAGTAGGAGAGGGCCGGGATGTAGCTGGTCTCCATCAGCTTCAGGGCGGCTTCCTTGGCCGTGGGGTAGCCGTAGCCGCGCGAGGTGATCACCATGCGCTCGGCGAAGCGGTAGCGGGCGGCGAGGGTGCGCACCTCGTCCTGCCGGGCGAGCAGCTGCCCGGCGAGCTCCGGCAGCACCTGCGCGGGCGCGCCGTCGCCGCCGCGCAGTCCCTCGACGAACAGGTAGAGCGCGAGGAGGGAGGCGGTGTAGGTCTTGGTCGCGGGGAGGGCCTTCTCCGGTCCGGCCATGATGTCGATGTGGTACTCGGAGACGTCCGCGAGCGGTGAGCCGGGGTTGTTGGTGACGGCCAGCGTGATCGCGCCGGCCTCGCGGGCGGCCCGGGTCGAGGCGACCAGGTCCGGGGAGCCGCCGGACTGGCTGACGGTGATGACGAGGACATCGGTGAGGTCGGGCCGGGCGCCGTAGGCCGTGGTGGTGGACATCGAGGTGAGTCCGCAGGGCAGGCCGAGCCGGATCTCCAGGAGGTACTTGGCGTACAGGGCGGCGTTGTCGGAGGTGCCGCGGGCGGTCAGCAGGACGAAGCGGGGCGCGCGGGCGGCGATCCGCCGGGCCACGTCCCTGATCGCGGGGGCGCCCTCGGCCAGGATCCGGCGCAGGACGGCGGGCTGTTCCGCCATCTCGCCGGCCATGATCCGGCCGGGGAGGTCGCTGAGGGGATCCGGGGTGGCGGCGGCGGTCATGGCGGGGGTCCTTCCGGGCGCGGGCTGGTGCGGGTCGTGCAGGTCCCATTCCACTCCCCCGGGCCGTGGAACGCCCAGGTCCGGTAGGTGGTGTTCACCTGCCGGAGACCTGGTCGGCACAGTGCCGCCGCCTGCTCGGGACGGGTGGCCGCCACCCTGGGAGGGCGGCCACCGCTCTGTTAGATTGGTCTAAACCACACGGCCCCTCCCGGGTCCCGTCCCAGTCGAGCACTCCTCTCAGATCGGCAGGCCCAGCGTGGAAGTTGTCATCGTTCCGGACGCCAATGCGGGCGGCGAGCTCATCGCCGAGGCCATGGCCCAGCTGCTCCGGCGCAAGCCCGACGCCCTGCTCGGCGTGGCCACCGGCTCGACGCCGCTGCCCGTGTACGAGGCGCTGGCGGCGAAGGTGCGCTCCGGTGCCGTGGACATCGCGCGGGCGCGGATCGCCCAGCTCGACGAGTACGTGGGGCTGCCCGCCGACCATCCGGAGTCCTACCGCTCGGTGCTGCGGCGTGAGGTGCTGGAGCCGCTCGGGATCGGGATGGACCGGTTCACGGGCCCGGACGGCACGGCCGAGGACGTGCAGGGGGCGTGCGATGCCTACGACAAGGCCCTCGCGGACGCCGGGGGCGTGGACCTCCAGCTGCTCGGGATCGGGACCGACGGGCACATAGGGTTCAACGAGCCGTGCTCGTCGCTGGCGTCCCGGACGCGGATCAAGACGCTGACCGAGCAGACCCGGATCGACAACGCCCGGTTCTTCGACGGCGACATCGACCAGGTGCCGCACCACGTGATCACGCAAGGCATCGGCACCATCCTGGAGGCCCGCCACCTGGTGCTGCTCGCCACCGGCGAGGGCAAGGCGGACGCCGTCGCGGCGACGGTGGAAGGCCCGGTCGCCGCGGTGTGCCCCGCGTCCGCGCTCCAGCTCCACCCGCACGCGACCGTCGTCGCCGACGAGGCGGCCGCGTCGAAGCTGAAGCTCGCGGACTACTTCCGGCACACCTACGCCAACAAGCCGGAGTGGCAGGGCATCTAGGGAACGGGAACTCAGGCCTGCACGAGGTCGTCCTCGGTCGGCTCGTCCTGGGCGCGCAGGCCCGCCACCCACAGCGGCATCAGCCAGTGGACCACCAGGACGGCGATGAGCACGGGTCCGGCGTAGGCCTTCGGGGCGTGACCGGCCGCCATGCCCGCCGCCAGCAGGCCGAGCACCGCCGCGGCCAGGAGCAGGGTCGTGGCGCGGTGGGCCAGGGCCAGGACGCGGCTGCGCTCCGCCGACTGCCGCTCGTCCAGCACCCGTTCGCGCAGTTCCAGCAGGCCTCGGGTGGCGATGTTGATCACGCCCGTCGCGACCATCCAGGGGAGCAGCAGCGCCCCCATCGCCGCGATGGTCCACAGCGGCTCCCCCTCCGCGAGGAAGAGGTGGGTCATCAGCCCGCCGAGAGCCACGGTGAGCGTGACGTGCGCGGCGACGGTCAGCCGGCGGCGGGCCGCCGTGGCGTACCAGGCCGCCCCGCGGCGGTCGTTCATCAGCCGCAGCATGCTCCGGTCGTAGCGGGTCAGGCGCGTCGTCGTCATGGCTGGTTCCTCCCGTAGACCTCGTCCGTGAGCGGCCGGAACGGTTCGAGGGAGAACAGGGCCTCGACCGGCAGCCCGAAGAACTTCGAGATCTTCAGCGCCAGGTCGAGGCTCGGGTTGTACTGCCCCCGCTCGATGTAGCCGATGGTCTGGTAGTGGACTCCCACTGCCTCGGCCAGGCTCTGGCGCGACACCTTCCGTTCGGCGCGCACCATGGCCAACCTGTTGTGCACCTGCTCGCTCATGTATAAGAAGTACTACATCTGGGTGCAGCTCTACAACCCGCGTTCCTGATCGCGGTCGGTCCTACCGCTCCGAGATCCCGGCGATGACCTCGGCCGCCGCCCGGGCGCAGACGCGGGCCGCGCCGTGGGTGGCGATGTGCAGGGCGCCGCGCGGGGCCGCCTGGGGGACGCCCATCTCGACGACGATGGTGTCGGGGCGGGCGGCCAGCAGGGTGTCGAGGGCGGCGGCCATCCAGGGGTGGCGGTGTTCGTCGCGGACGACGGCCACGATGCGGCGCGGACCGGCCGCCTGGAGGGCGGCCCGGCCGGCACTCTCCCCGGCCTCGCTCTTCTTCCCGCCCGCGGCGCCTCCGGCGCCTCCGGCGCCCCCGGCGTTTCCGTCGTCCCCGGCGTCTCCGGCGTTCCCTGCGTCCCCGGCGGAGAAGCTCCCCGTCACCGTACCCGGCAGCAGGTGGACGAGTTCCGCGGCGATGCCCCACGGGGTCTCGTCGCCGACCGCGATGTTGGCGACGGGGGTGAGGGCGGCGACGTAGGGCGGTTCGGTGAGGGGGATGAAGGCCCCCGGGCTGCCGAGGCCCGGGGCGGGGGTCACCGTGAGGGCGCGGCGGGCGGCCTCCAGGCCGATCTCGCCGCCGGGCGCGTCCCCGGGTGAGCGGCCCGCCGAGCCGGCCCAGGCGGCCAGGGCCCGTACGCGGTCGGCCGCGTCGGCGAGGCGTTCCTCGGGGAGTTCGCCCGCGCGGACCGCCGCGACCAGGGCGTCCCGCAGGCGCAGCACGGTCGCGTCGTCGGCCAGGCCGCCGCCGACGCAGATGGCGTCGGCGCCCGCGGCGATGGCGAGGACGCTGCCGCGTTCGATGCCGTAGGTGCCGGCGATGGCCCGCATCTCCATGCCGTCGGTGACGATGAGGCCGTCGTAGCCGAGTTCGCCGCGCAGCAGGCCGGTGAGGATGCGGCGGGAGAGCGTGGCGGGGCGGTCGGGGTCCAGGGCCGGGACCAGGATGTGGGCGCTCATCACGGCCCGGGTGCCGGCGGCGATGGCGGCGCGGAACGGGGCGAGTTCGCGATCGGCGAGCACCTCCGCGGGCACGTCGATGCGTGGCAGGGCGTGGTGGGAGTCGACGGCCGTGTCGCCGTGGCCCGGGAAGTGCTTGGTGCAGGCGGCGACCCCGGCGGACTGCAGGCCCGTGACGTAGGCGGCGGTGTGCCGGGCGGCCAGGCCGGTGTCGGCGCCGAAGGAGCGGACGCCGATGACGGGGTTGGACGGGTTGGAGTTCACGTCGGCGGACGGGGCCCAGTTGAGGTTCACGCCGCAGGCCGCGAGACGCCGGCCCAGTTCGTGGGCGACCTCCCGCGTGAGCTCGACGTCGTCGACGGCGCCGAGGGCGTGGTTGCCCGGGAAGGAGGAGCCGGACCGCACCTCCAGGCGGGTCACGTCCCCGCCCTCCTCGTCGATCGCGACGAGAACGTCGTCGCGCTCGGCCCGCAGTTGGGCGGTGAGCGCGGCCAGTTGGCCCGGGGAGGCGATGTTGCGGCCGAACAGTCCGACGGAGGCGAGGCCCTCACCGAGGCGGCGCAGCAGCCAGTCGGGGGCGGTGGTGCCGGTGAAGCCGGGCTGGAGGACCGTCAGGGCGTCGCGGGTGAGTGTGTCGGTGCCGCTGGCGAGTGTCGTCATCGGGTGGGGTCATCCCTTCACGGCGCCCGCGGTCAGGCCCGCGGCCATCTTGCGCTGGACGAGGAGGAACAGGGCGACGATCGGCACGGCCATCATCGTGGCTCCGGCCATCATCGGGGCGTATTCGGTGCCGTGCTTGGTGGTGAAGTTGCCGAGCCAGACGGTCGCGGTCTGGTTCTTCTGGCTGAGGAGCATCAGGGCGTACAGGTACTCGTTCCAGGCCTGGATGAAGCCGTAGACCGAGGTGGCGACCATGCCGGGGGCCAGGAGCGGGAAGACGACCCGGAGGAAGGCGCCGGTGCGGGAGCAGCCGTCGACCATGGCCGCCTCCTCCAGTTCCTTCGGGATGTTGACGATGAAGCCCCGCAGGGTCCAGACCGTGAACGGCAGGATGAAGGTCAGGTACGTGATGATGAGGCCGGTGAGCCGGTCGTACTGGCCGAGGTCGTTCAGGAGCAGGAACACCGGGATGATCATGGCGACCAGCGGCACCATCTGGACCGCGAGGATGCCGACGATCACGATCTTGCGGCCGCGGAAGGCGAACCGGGAGATGGCGAGCGCGGCCAGCAGCCCGACGACCATGCCGATGACGACCACCGCCAGCGACACCACCAGGCTGCGGCCCACCGGGCCCCAGAAGTCGGCGATGTCCAGCGCCCGGCCGAAGTTGTCGAACGTCAGGCCGGTCGGCAGCAGGCTCGGGTCGGGGTCGATGGCGTCCTTGGCGGGCTTGAACGCCGTGTTGAGCATCCAGTAGAGCGGGAAGCCGGCGGTGACGAAGACGAGGAGCCCGAGGACGTTCCACCACAGCTTCGGCGCCCGGCGGCCGGTCAGGGTGCTGCTCATTCGACCTCTCCGATCTTCAGCATCTGCCGCATGTAGACGGCGACCACGCCGAGCAGCAGCAGGACGGTGATCAGCGCGATGGCCGAGCCCTGGGCGTAGTCGTTGACCACGAAGGCGCGGTCGTAGGAGTAGGTGTTGAGGACCTGGAACTCCGGCTCGGGGTGGCCGCCCCGCATGACGAACACCTGGGGGAAGACGCCCATGTCCCAGATGACCGACAGGGTCGTGAGCATCACGATGATCGGCTTGAGGACGGGCAGGGTGACGTAGCGGAAGACGCCCCAGGAGCCGGCGCCGTCCAGGCGGGCCGCCTCCTCCAGTTCCTTCGGGACCTGGGTGAGACCCGCGCTGAGTGTGATGACCACGAACGGCACGGCTCCCCAGACCACCAGCAGCATGATCACGGCGAGGCCCTCGGGCCCGCTGGCGAACCAGTTGTGGCCGATCATGTCGACGCCGGGCAGCTTGCTCAGCAGGGCGTTGAAGACGCCGTAGTCCGAGTCGAAGAGCCACTTGAAGACCGTGGTCGCCACGATCACCGGCATGCCCCAACTGGCCACCAGCACGATGTTGATGAGGACCTTCAGCCAGCCGGAGACCCTCTGGAGCAGCAGGGCGAGCGCCATGCCGATCACCATCGTGAAGACGACGGCGCCGGTCGCGAAGACGACCGTGCGCAGGACGACGGTCCAGAACTCGCCGTCGCCCAGCACCTTGGCGAAGTTGTCGAAGCCGACCGACTCGGCCGGCTGGAAGCCCCACAGCTGGGACTGCCCGAACTTCTGGAAGGACAGGGTGACCAGCCGGACCAGCGGATAGCCCATGACCAGGGCCAGGATCAGCAGGCAGGGCGCGAGCAGCAGCCAGGGGACGGCGGCACCGCCCGAGGTGTGCCGCCCGCGGGGCCGCCGGTCCTCGGGGGGCGGCGGGGGTGCCTGCCGCGGTGGCGGCACCTTGGCGGGAATGTGGGTGTCTGCGGCACTCATCGCGCGCTCCTTGGCGGTCCCTCAGGTCTTGACGACGGCGGGGCTCCGTGTGAGGGAGCCCCGCCCGTAGGTCACTTGGTGTTGATGACCTTGTCGATCGCGGCGTCCGCCTCCTTGGCGGCGGCCTCGACGGACTTCTTGCCGGTGCCGATGTTCTGCAGCATGGTCTGCAGGATCTGCGCCTTCTCGACCTGGCCCCAGCCGGGGGCCATCGGGACGAACCAGTTGGACTCGGCCGCGATGGCGGGGACGGCCGTCTTGGGGTCGTTCTTCAGCGTCGCGAGGTCGGTCTTGTTGTTGGGCAGGTTGCCCTTGGCCATCAGGCCCTTCTGCCCGGAGGAGCCGGCGAACGCGTTGATCCACTCGGCGGCCAGGTCCTGCGCGTCGGACTTCACCGGCACGGCGAGGTCGGAGCCGCCGAGGAAGACGGGCATGTTCTTGCCGGACGGGCCGGGCATCACGAAGTTCTCGAGGTTGCCCTTGAGCTTGCCGGTCTTGTCGTTCTTCGGGTCCTCGGCGGTCGCGCCCTCCCAGGCGGCGGCGAAGATCATGGCGGACTTGCCCTGGCCGTAGACGATGTAGCGGTCGGACTCGTCCTTGGTCTTGTCGCCGTGCATGTACTTCTCGACGACGTTCTTGAACTCCTTGAGGCCCTTGACGGACTCGGGCGAGGAGAGCGAGGCCTTCCACTGGCCGCCCGACTCGGTGGCGATGGCGCCGCCGGCGTCGTAGACGAAGGACATGGCCGCGTACCAGTCGCGGGTGGGCTGGTACCAGGCGTTGAACTTGTCGCCCTGCTTCCGCTGGATCCTGTCCAGGGCGTCGGTCAGCTCCTGGTACGTCTTCGGGGGCGTCTTCACGCCGACCGAGGCCGCCACGTCCTTGCGCCAGTTGGCGACGCGGCCGCCGGCGTAGTACGGGACGCCGTAGGTCTTGTCCTCGTAGGTCACGGAGGCCTTGAGGCCGTCCAGCCAGGCGTCCGAGTTGTCGAACTTGGCCGGGTCGAGGGGCGTGAAGGCGCCCTTGACCATGTAGCCGAGCATCTCGGTGTTGCCCATCTCGACCACGTCGGGGGCCTTGTCCGTGGCGAGGACGGCGTCGAGCTTGGCGTTCTTGTCGGGCCAGCCGTAGTACTCGTGGTTGATCTTCAGGCCGGGGTGCTTCTTCTGCACCGCGGCGTCGGCGGCCTTCACCAGCTCCGGCCAGTTGTTCTGGGCGTCGACGGTGAGCCAGACGGTCAGCTCCTTGGCGTCCGCGCCGCCCTTGTCCGAACCTCCGTCCCCCTCGCCCCCGCACGCCGCGATGGAGACCATCATGCCCGCGATACCGATCGCGGCTGTCAGCTTGCGCTTCACGCCACCCTCCTCAGGGATGCCCACACAACCCCCCTGGCTCCCCGCAGTGAACGTGGGGCCGGGCCTGGACCAATGGTGTAGACCAGTAGGGGGAGCTTGGACCAGACCAGAAAGCCTGTCAAGGGCTCCGAGACGGCGCTGACCAGCCGTTATGCGACCTACATATGCAAGAACCTTTAAGTAAGAAGCCAGCGGAAACCCGGCCGGGCACGGCATACTGCGGGTAGACCACAGGAATTGGTGGACTAGACCAAAAGAGGCGCCGACGGTATACAAGTGGGATCGAGTCGGCGGACCGAGCCGGGAAGGCGGAGCATGAGCACCGACGTCAGCAGTGCGGAGAACGAGAACGGGGCGCCCGTCCGTACCGCACGCGTGCCCAAGTACTACCGCCTGAAGAAGCACCTGCTCGACATGACGGAGACCCAGACGCCCGGTACTCCGGTCCCGCCCGAGCGCACGCTGGCGGCGGAGTTCGACACCTCGCGCACGACCGTGCGCCAGGCACTGCAGGAACTGGTCGTCGAGGGCCGGCTGGAACGCATCCAGGGCAAGGGCACCTTCGTCGCCAAGCCGAAGGTCTCGCAGGCCCTGCAACTGACCTCGTACACCGAGGACATGCGCGCCCAGGGCCTCGAACCCACCTCGCAGCTGCTGGACATCGGCTACATCACGGCCGACGACCGCCTCGCCGGCCTGCTCGACATCAATCCGGGCGGACGCGTGCTGCGCATCGAGCGGCTGCGCATGGCCAACGGCGAGCCGATGGCCATCGAGACCACCCACCTGTCCGCCAAGCGCTTCCCGGCCCTGCGCCGGTCGCTGGTGAAGTACACGTCCCTGTACACGGCGCTGGCCGAGGTCTACGACGTCCATCTCGCGGAGGCCGAGGAGACCATCGAGACCTCGCTGGCCACCCCGCGCGAGGCCGGCCTGCTCGGCACGGACGTGGGCCTGCCGATGCTGATGCTGTCCCGGCACTCGCTGGACCGGGAGGGCCGGCCGGTGGAGTGGGTGCGCTCGGTGTACCGCGGGGACCGGTACAAGTTCGTGGCGCGGCTGAAGCGGCCCCAGGAATGAAACCGGGGTGAGCCCGGGATCGGCTGGGGGTCCGGGGGTCATCCCCCGGGACAACGCAGCGTGGCGCGGCTGAAGCGGCCCCAGGAGTAGTGCACGCGGTGTAGCGCAACGCCTGTTCCTGCTCTACGTTCCTCCCGTCGCCGCATGGACGGGAGGGCTCCCCCAGTGCGTACCGCCAGTCCCCGCACCATCGCCGTATGGACCCTCGTCGCGCTGGTGGGCGCGGCCGGCTGGACCGTGCTGGCCCTGTCCCGGGGCGAGGAGGTCTCGGCCGCCTGGATGGTCGCGGCCGCTCTCGGGTCGTACGCGATCGCCTACCGCTTCTACGCGAAGTTCATCGCGTACCGGGTGCTCAAGGTGGACCGGACCCGGGCCACCCCGGCGGAGCGGCTGAACAACGGCATCGACTTCCACCCCACCGACCGGCGGGTCCTGCTCGGCCACCACTTCGCGGCCATCGCGGGCGCCGGCCCGCTGGTCGGCCCGGTGCTGGCCGCCCAGATGGGATACCTGCCCGGCACGATCTGGATCATCGCCGGCGTGATCTTCGCCGGCGCGGTCCAGGACATGGTGGTGCTGTTCTTCTCCACGCGGCGCGACGGCAGGTCGCTGGGGCAGATGGCCCGGGACGAGATCGGCCCGTTCGGCGGGGCGGCGGCCCTCCTCGCCGCGTTCGCCATCATGATCATCCTGCTCGGTGTGCTGGCCCTGGTCATCGTCAACGCCCTCGCGGAGTCGCCCTGGGGCACCTTCTCCATCGGCATGACGATCCCGATCGCCCTGCTGATGGGCTTCTACCTGCGGGTGCTCCGGCCCGGCCGGGTCGTCGAGGTGTCGCTGATCGGCGTGGCGCTGCTGCTGCTCGCGCTGGTCGCGGGCCGCTGGGTGGCCGAGTCGTCCTGGGCCGGGGCGTTCACGCTGGCGCCCTCGACGCTGGTCGTCTGGCTGGTGGCCTACGGGTTCATCGCGTCGATCCTGCCGGTGTGGATGCTGCTGGCGCCGCGCGACTACCTGTCGACCTTCATGAAGATCGGCACGATCGTGCTGCTGGCGCTCGGTGTGCTGATCGCGCTGCCGACGCTGAGGATGGACGCGGTGACGGACTTCGCCTCGCGCGGCGACGGGCCGGTTTTCGCGGGCTCGCTCTTCCCGTTCGCCTTCATCACCATCGCCTGCGGCGCGCTGTCCGGCTTCCACGCGCTGATCTCGTCCGGCACCACCCCGAAGATGATCCAGAAGGAGACGCAGGTCCGGATGATCGGCTACGGCTCCATGCTGATGGAGTCGTCGGTCGCGGTGATGGCGCTGATCGCGGCGAGCATCATCGACCCGGGCCTGTACTTCGCGATGAACGCGCCGGCCGGGGTGATCGGCACGACGGTGGAGAACGCCTCGCAGGTCGTGAGCGGTTGGGGCTACCAGATCTCGCCGCAGGACCTCGCCCAGGCCGCGAAGAGCGTCGAGGAGGCGAGCCTGCTGTCCCGCACCGGCGGCGCGCCCACCCTGGCCGTCGGCGTCTCGGAGATCTTCTCGCAGGTCACGGGCGGTGGCCTGAAGGCGTTCTGGTACCACTTCGCCATCATGTTCGAGGCGCTGTTCATCCTGACCGCGCTGGACGCCGGCACCCGCGTGGGCCGGTTCATGCTCCAGGACATGCTGGGCAACGTCTACCGGCCGTTCCGGAACGTCAGTTGGAAGCCGGGCCTGGTGATCACGAGCGCGCTGGTGTGCGGGCTGTGGGGCTACTTCCTCTGGGTCGGCGTCCACGAGCCCCTCGGCGGCATCAACCAGCTCTTCCCGATCTTCGGCATCTCCAACCAGCTGCTGGCGGCGGTCGCCCTGGCGGTGTGCACCACGCTGCTGGTGAAGAGCGGCCGGCTGAAGTGGGCCTGGATCACCGGGATCCCGCTCGCCTGGGACGCGGCGGTGACGCTGACGGCGAGCTGGCAGAAGGTGTTCTCCAGCGACCCCAAGGTCGGCTTCTTCAAGCAGCGGCAGGTGTTCCGGGACGCGATCGACCGGGGCGAGGTGCTGCCACCCGCCAAGACCATGGACGACATGCACACCGTCGTCACCAACTCCACGGTGGACGGCGTCCTCTCGGCCGTCCTCGCCCTGCTGGTCGTGGTCGTCGTCGTGGACGCGGCCCGGGTGTGCGTCCGGCACGTCCGCCGCCCGGCCCTGTCCTCGCTGAGCGAGGCGCCCTACGTCGAGTCGGGGATCGTCGCCCCGGCCGGGTTGTTCCCCACGAAGCAGGAGAAGGAGGAGGCCCGGAATGCGGTCGGCGCTGAGACGCGCGTATAGGGGTGTGCGCTGGTACCTGCGGGAGTTGACCGGCGAGTCCGCCTACGACCGCTATGTCGCGCACGTCCGGCGGCAGCATCCGGACGCGGAGGTGCCGTCCCGCCGTGCCTTCGAACGGATGCGCACGGAACGTCAGGAGAAGGATCCCCGGCAGGGGTTCCGCTGCTGCTGAGGACTCCTGTCGGAAGCTGATTTCTTTTGAGTACCGCATTACGGACGAGGGGTTCCGTTCTCGCCACACCCTGACCTAGATTGCCTGCGCATTGCACAGGTGATCACTGAGGGGACGGAGCCGCCTGATGTCGCAAGCCCCAGAAGCCAGCAGAGAGCCGGTGGTGACGCCGATGCGCGTCGTCATCGCCCTCTGCCTCATAGCGCCCTTCGTGGCCATGCTGTGGGTCGGCTCGTACGCCAAGACCGACCCCGCCTTCATCGGCATCCCGTTCTTCTACTGGTACCAGATGGCGTGGGTGCTGATCTCCACCGTGCTGACGATGATCGCCTACAAGCTGTGGCAGCGTGACCAGCGCGCCCGTAAGGAAGGTGCGCGGTGAAGGACGGCGTGAACGGCGTCGCACTCGCCGTCTTCATCTTCTTCTTCCTGCTCGTCACGGTCATGGGCTTCCTGGCCGCGCGCTGGCGCAAGGCCGAGAACGAGCACAGCCTCGACGAGTGGGGCCTCGGCGGCCGCTCGTTCGGCACCTGGATCACCTGGTTCCTGCTCGGTGGCGACCTGTACACCGCCTACACCTTCGTCGCCGTCCCCGCGGCGATCTACGCGGCGGGCGCGGCCGGCTTCTTCGCGGTGCCCTACACGATCCTGGTGTACCCGCTGATCTTCACGTTCCTCCCGCGCCTGTGGTCGGTGTCCCACAAGCACGGCTACGTGACGACCTCCGACTTCGTGCGCGGGCGCTTCGGCTCCAAGGGCCTGTCCCTGGCGGTGGCGCTGACCGGCATCCTCGCGACCATGCCGTACATCGCGCTCCAGCTGGTCGGCATCCAGGCCGTGCTGGACGTGATGGGCGTCGGCGGCGGCGAGAACACCAACTGGTTCATCAAGGACCTGCCGCTGCTGATCGCGTTCGGTGTGCTGGCGGCCTACACGTACTCGTCGGGTCTGCGGGCGCCCGCGCTCATCGCGTTCGTGAAGGACACGCTGATCTACATCGTCATCGCGGTGGCGATCATCTACATCCCGATCAAGCTGGGCGGCTTCGACGACATCTTCGCCAAGGCGAGCGAGGCGTACGGCCAGACCAACCCGGCGACGGGCGCGCCGCGCGGTGCGCTGGTGCCCCCGGAGGCGGGCCAGTGGACCTACGCCACCCTGGCGTTGGGCTCCGCACTGGCCCTCTTCATGTACCCGCACTCCATCACGGCGACGCTGTCCTCGAAGAGCCGTGAGGTGATCCGCCGCAACACCACGATCCTGCCGCTGTACTCGCTGATGCTGGGCCTGCTCGCGCTGCTCGGTTTCATGGCGATCGCGGCCGGGATCAAGGTGCAGAACGGTCAGCTGGCGATCCCGCAGCTGTTCGAGACGATGTTCCCGGACTGGTTCGCGGGCGTGGCGTTCGCGGCGATCGGCATCGGCGCGCTGGTGCCGGCGGCCATCATGTCCATCGCGGCCGCGAACCTCTTCACGCGCAACATCTACAAGGACTTCATCAAGCCGGACGCGACGCCGGAGCAGGAGACCAAGGTCTCCAAGCTGGTGTCCCTGCTGGTGAAGGTGGGCGCGCTGGCCTTCGTCCTCACCATGGACAAGACGGTCGCCATCAACTTCCAGCTGCTGGGCGGCATCTGGATCCTGCAGACCTTCCCGGCCCTGGTCGGCGGCCTGTTCACCCGCTGGTTCCACCGCTGGGCACTGCTCGCGGGCTGGGCGGTCGGCATGCTCTACGGCACGGTCGCCGCGTACGGCGTCGCCTCGCCGACCCAGAAGCACTTCGGCGGCTCCTCCAAGGAGATCCCCGGCATCGGTGAGATCGGCTACATCGGCCTCACGGCGTTCGTCCTGAACGTGGTGGTGACGGTGGTCCTGACCTTCGTCCTCAGGGCCGTGAAGGCTCCCGACGGCGTCGACGAGACCAGGCCGGAGGACTACACGGCGGACGCGGGCGACCCCGGGGTGCAGGTGGAACTCCCGCCGGCGACCGCCGGGTCCGCTCACTGACTCCAGGAACAACCGCAGCCACCCCACAGCGGGCCGCCGTGATCACCACTCACGGCGGCCCGCTGCCCTGTGCGGACACCCCCTAGTCCCGGGTACGTCTCGCCATCGCATCCCAGAAACGGTCCAGTTCGCCCACCCGCATGCCGACCCAGTGGGGTGTCTTCCTCCGCAGGACCCTGGGGCCGCGCGGCTGGGCGACCTTCCTCACAGCCGATGATCTCGGCGATCTCCGACCCGGCGGTGAGCACCAGTCTCCGGGGGTGTCTGCGCGCCTTCGCGAGGTAGCGGCGCTTCATCCAGCTGTACCAGCAGAACAGGAAGAGGGCGGCGGCGACCGAGGCGGTGAGCACCGGGCCGACGCAGCGGACGACGGTTTCGAATCCCGTGGTCTTGTTCAGGTCGGCGAAGCCCGTCGACTCGTCCGCGATCAGGGAGTACAGGGCCTCCCCGCACCAGGCGAGGACCGCGAGCACGGCGATCGCCCACACCATCCTGGTCGCGTTGGCGTACGAGACCCATCGGCGCCACTTCTTGGGGCGCGGGGTGCCGCGGCGGGCCTTCACACGGATCGTCAGGCTGTGCCAGTAGCCGATGTGGACGTGTCTGACCCGGCTCCAGGCCCGTCTCAGCTCCAGCGTCGCCATCGGAGCGTTCCGCGGCCGCTCCTTGCCCGGGGTGTGACGGACGACCCTGGTCATGGTGAACTCCCCTTCCGAGAGCCGTTCTCGGACGGAGGACCACGGGCGCCGACGCCTACTTCCATGGAATCACTCCCGGCTCCCCCGCAACCCGGCCGCCGGCCGCGGAAAACCCGGGGTCCGTGGTCACTCCGCTCCGGCACACTCGGCCCATGGACATCGTCATCCGGCCGGCGGAACCCGGCGAGTACGGACCCCTCGGCGACATCACGGCCCACGCCTACCTCCAGGACGGCCTGCTCGACTTCGGCGAGAACGACGAGTACCTCGGCGAGCTGAAGGACGTGGCCAAGCGCGCGGCCGCCGCCGAGGTCCTGGTCGCGCTCCGGGGCGACGAACTGCTCGGCGGCGTCACGTTCGTACCCTCCGGCGGCCCCATGGCCGACATAGCCCGCCCGGGCGAGGCCGAGATCCGGATGCTCGCCGTCTCCCGCGCGGCCCGCGGCCGGGGCGTCGGCGAGGCCCTGGTCCGCTCGTGCGTCGACCGGGCACGGGCCACGGAGGGCTGCGTCCGGATCGTGCTGTCCACCCAGCACACCATGCGCTCCGCCCACCGCATCTACGAACGTCTGGGCTTCGTCCGCACCCCGGAGCGGGACTGGAACCCGGTCCCGCACCTGGACGACATCACGCTGCTCACCTACGAGTTGACGCTCTGAAGTCATCCACGACACAACATATAGGGGCGTGATCCTCACCCGGCACAAGATGTATGCTCATGCTCGCTGTCGCCGCAGGGGAATCCGGTGCGAATCCGGAACTGTCCCGCAACGGTGTACCCATGCCTGTTTCCACGGGTATGGGCGTCAGTCCGAGGACCTGCCGACAGCGCGCCCGGCCATCCGGCCGGTGTGCCTGACGTCCGGGCCTCGTGGAATGGGCCGGTGGACGCGACGCCGCGTGCGCTCGTGTGCCGCCCCCTGCCCTCGGCGAGGCCCCCTGCCGAGCGAGGGAGAGCCCCACGTGACCATCGCGCCAGCCGATCCGGTCTCAGCCGCCGAAGAAGCGCACGACGCTCCCGGTGCCGCGCTGTTGCGGACCCTGACCGAGCTGACCGCCGACCTCCCCGACGCCGACCCCGGCCGGGTCGCCGCCGCCGCGCTGCGCGGCCGGTCCGCGCGGGCGGACGCGGCGGAGTTGCGCGAGCTGGCGACGGAAGCGGCCGCCGGCCTCATCTCCGAGGACCCCGCCTACTCCCGGCTGGCCGCCCGGCTGCTGACCATCGGCATCCGCGAGGAGGCCGCTTCCCAGGGCGTCACGTCCTTCACCGGGTCCGTCGCGGTCGGCCACCGCGAGGGCCTCATCGCCGACCGCACCGCCGAGTTCGTCCGGCTGCACGCGGCCCGGCTCGACGCCCTGATCGACACCGCCGCCGACGACCGCTTCGGCTACTTCGGCCTGCGCACGCTGCACAGCCGCTACCTGCTCCGGCACCCGATCACCCGCAAGGTGATCGAGACGCCCCAGCACTTCATGCTGCGCGTGGCGAGCGGCCTCGCCGAGGACGACACCGCACGGGCCGTGGACGAAGTCGCGGCGCTCTACCGGCTGATGAGCCGCCTCGACTACCTCCCCTCCTCCCCCACCCTCTTCAACTCCGGCACCCGGCACCCCCAGATGTCGTCCTGCTACCTCCTCGACTCCCCCAAGGACGAGCTGGACTCCATCTACGACCGCTACCACCAGGTCGCCCGCCTGTCGAAGCACGCCGGGGGCATCGGCATCGCCTACTCCCGCATCCGCGCCCGGGGTTCGCTGATCCGCGGCACGAACGGCCACTCCAACGGCATCGTCCCGTTCCTGAAGACCCTGGACGCCTCGGTCGCCGCCGTGAACCAGGGCGGCCGCCGCAAGGGCGCCGCCGCCGTTTACCTGGAGACCTGGCACTCCGACATCGAGGAGTTCCTGGAGCTGCGCGACAACACCGGCGAGGACGCCCGCCGCACGCACAACCTGAACCTCGCGCACTGGGTGCCGGACGAGTTCATGCGCCGTGTGAACGCCGACGCCCCGTGGTCGCTGTTCTCCCCCGCGGACGTGCCCGAGCTGGTCGACCTGTGGGGCGAGGAGTTCGACACCGCCTACCGGGCCGCCGAGGCCAAGGGCCTGGCGAAGAAGACGCTGCCCGCGCGCGAGCTGTACGGCCGCATGATGCGCACCCTCGCGCAGACCGGCAACGGCTGGATGACCTTCAAGGACGCCGCCAACCGCACCGCCAACCAGACGGCCGAGCCGGGCCACGTCGTCCACTCCTCCAACCTCTGCACGGAGATCCTGGAGGTCACCAGCGACGGCGAGACGGCGGTCTGCAACCTGGGGTCGGTCAACCTCGGCGCGTTCGTGACCGGCGGGGACATCGACTGGGAGCGGCTGGACGAGACCGTCCGCACGGCCGTGACGTTCCTCGACCGGGTCGTCGACATCAACTTCTACCCCACCGAGCAGGCGGGCCGCTCCAACGCCCGCTGGCGTCCGGTCGGACTCGGCGCGATGGGCCTCCAGGACGTCTTCTTCCAGCTGCGACTGCCCTTCGACTCGCCCGAGGCGAAGGACCTGTCCACGCGGATCGCCGAGCGCATCATGCTCGCCGCCTACGAGGCCTCCGCCGACCTCGCCGAGCGCAACGGCCCCCTGCCGGCCTGGGAGAAGACCCGTGCGGCCCGGGGCGTGCTGCACCCCGACCACTACGACGTGGAGCCGGCCTGGCCGGAGCGCTGGGCGGCGCTGCGCGAGCGGATCGCCACGACCGGCATGCGCAACTCCCTGCTCCTCGCCATCGCCCCGACGGCCACCATCGCCTCCATCGCGGGCGTGTACGAGTGCATCGAGCCGCAGGTGTCCAACCTGTTCAAGCGCGAGACGCTGTCCGGCGAGTTCCTCCAGGTCAACTCGTACCTGGTGGACGAGCTCAAGCGGCTCGGCGTGTGGGACGCCCGCACCCGTGAGGCGCTGCGCGAGGCCAACGGCTCGGTGCAGGGCTTCGCCTGGATCCCCGAGGACGTCCGCGCGCTCTACCGCACGGCGTGGGAGATCCCGCAGCGCGGACTGATCGACATGGCGGCGGCCAGGACCCCGTTCCTGGACCAGTCCCAGTCCCTGAACCTCTTCCTGGAGACGCCGACCATCGGAAAGCTCTCCTCGATGTACGCCTACGCCTGGAAGTCCGGGCTGAAGACCACGTACTACCTGCGCTCGCGCCCGGCGACCCGCATCGCCCGCGCCGCCCAGGCCACCGTCCCCGTGCAGGCCACCCCGGACCCCGAAGCGGTCGCCTGCTCCCTGGAAAACCCCGAGTCCTGCGAGGCCTGCCAGTAATGACCACCCAGAACCTGCTCGACCCCGGCTTCGAGCTCACCCTGCGCCCCATGCGCTACCCGGACTTCTACGAGCGCTACCGGGACGCCATCAAGAACACCTGGACCGTGGAGGAGGTCGACCTCCACTCGGACGTCGCCGACCTCGCCAAGCTGTCACCGGCGGAGCAGCACCTCATCGGCCGGCTGGTGGCGTTCTTCGCGACGGGCGACTCGATCGTCGCGAACAACCTGGTGCTGACGCTGTACAAGCACATCAACTCCCCGGAGGCGCGCCTGTACCTGTCGCGCCAGCTCTTCGAGGAGGCCGTGCACGTCCAGTTCTATCTGACGCTGCTCGACACCTACCTCCCCGATCCGGAGGACCGCGCGGCCGCCTTCGCCGCCGTGGAGAACATCCCGTCCATCCGCGAGAAGGCCGAGTTCTGCTTCACGTGGATGGACTCGGTGGAGCAGCTCGACCGGCTGGAGTCCCAGGCCGACCGGCGCCGCTTCCTGCTCAACCTGATCTGCTTCGCCGCGTGCATCGAAGGCCTGTTCTTCTACGGCGCCTTCGCCTACGTGTACTGGTTCCGCAGCCGGGGCCTGCTGCACGGCCTCGCCACCGGCACCAACTGGGTGTTCCGCGACGAGACCATGCACATGTCGTTCGCGTTCGACGTCGTCGACACCGTCCGCAAGGAGGAGCCGGAGCTCTTCGACGACCGGCTCCAGCAGGAGGTGACGGACATGCTCCGCGAGGCCGTCGAGGCCGAGCTGCAGTTCGCGCGCGACCTGTGCGGTGACGGCCTCCCGGGCATGAACACCGAGTCGATGCGGCAGTACCTGGAGTGCGTCGCCGACCAGCGGCTGACCCGCCTGGGCTTCGCCCCGGTGTACGGCTCCGAGAACCCCTTCTCCTTCATGGAGCTCCAGGGGGTTCAGGAGCTGACCAACTTCTTCGAGCGGCGGCCCTCCGCGTACCAGGTGGCGGTGGAGGGCACCGTCGACCTGGACGAGGACTTCTGAGCCGACTCGCTCTCCCGGGCCTCCTGGGCCTCCCGGATCCGACGGTCGATGCGCCGGTCGCGCACGATGCCGAGCACGGACGGGAGGACCAGGAGGACCAGCGTCCCGAGTACGAAGATCATGGCGATGAGTGTCTGTACCTGGTTCGTGTCCATGGACACCACTGTCGCGCCGAATGGTCCTTACCGTCAGTGGCAGCACTGCCGTAGACCCTCGAATTACTGCCAACGGCGAGGCACACTGGGGTCATGCTGCAGAACGTGGCCGTCGCCCTCCTCGACGGCGTGAACCCCTTCGAACTCGGCGTGGTGTGCGAGGTCTTCGGCACCGACCGCAGCGACGACGGACTGCCGGTGTACGACTTCGCCGTCGCCTCGGCCGAAGGCACGTCCCTGCGCATGAACTCGGGCGTCTCGCTCCAGGTCGAGCACGGCCTGGAGCGGCTGGAGACGGCCGATCTGATCGCCGTGCCGGCCGGGCACAGCTACGCGACCCGAGACTTCCCGCCGGAACTGCTGGACGCCCTGCGGCGCGGCGTCGACCGCGGGGCCCGGGTGCTCAGCGTCTGCTCCGGCGCCTACGTGCTGGCCGCGGCCGGGCTGCTGGACGGGCGGCGCTGCGCCGTGCACTGGAAGCACGCGGAGGACCTCGCCCGCCGCTACCCACGCGTGGACGTCGAGCCGGACGTGCTCTACGTCGACGAGGACCCGGTGATCACCTCCGCCGGCACGGCCGCCGGCATCGACGCCTGTCTCCACCTGGTGCGCAAGGAGCAGGGCCCCGAGGTCGCCAACAAGATCGCCCGGCGGATGGTGGTGCCCCCGCACCGCGACGGCGGCCAGGCCCAGTACATCGAGCGTCCGCTGCCGCACCCCGAGGCCGACACCATCGGCGAGCTGCTCGCGTGGCTGGAGCGGCACCTCGACGAGGAGGTCACGGTCGAGCAGCTGGCCGCCCGGGCCCACATGTCGCCGCGCACCTTCGCCCGCCGCTTCCAGCAGGAGACCGGGACGACTCCGTACCGCTGGGTCCTGCGGCAGCGGGTGCTGCTGGCCCAGCGGTTGCTGGAGGCGACGGACGAGACGATGGACGCGATCGCCGGTCGAACGGGGTTCGGCAACGCGGCCGCGCTGCGCCACCACTTCGTGCGGGCCGTGGGCACGACACCGAACGCCTACCGGCGGACGTTCAGGGGCCCCGAAGCGGCCTGACGATCACCGGGCGGTCACCTCGGCACCGGCCGCAGCAGCAGCTCGTGCGGCCGGAGCGTGATGCCGACGCGCGTGCCGTCGTTCGAACCCGCCACCTGCTCGAAGCGGTACTTCGTGGCCAGGGCCGCCGTGATCAGCGTCAGCTGGGCCATCGAGAAGTGGTCGCTCGGGCACTTGCGGTTGCCGGTGCTGAACGGGCTCATGGCGTGTTTCGGGATCTCCTTGACCCGCTCCGGAAGCCAGCGGTCCGGGTCGAACTCCAGGTGCCGGTCGTACGACTTCGGATCGCGCTGGATCGCGTACGGGCTGTAGATGATGTCCGCCCCCGCCGGAATGCGGTAACCGCCGAGTTCCGTGTCCCGTACCGCCCGGCGCGTCAGAATCCAGACGGCGGGGCTCAAGCGCATGGACTCGACGACGACATTGTTGGTGTGCCTGAGTCCTCGGACGTCTGCAAATGCCACCGGCCGCCCACCGGTGACGGCTTCGACTTCGTCACGCACCCGGTCGGCTTGTTCAGGGTGTTCCGCCAGCATATGCAGCAGCCACATGATCGTGGAGGCCACGGTTTCGCTGCCGGGGGTGAGGATCGCGACGACCTGATCGTGGATCTCCTGTTCCCCGATGGGGTCGCCATTCTCGTCCTTCGCCTCCAGCAATGCCGTCAGCAAATCGTCCGGCTTTTGACCGGATGCGCGGCGCTCGGCGATGATCTCGTCGACCAGGAGATGCAAATCGGCCAAGGCCCGGTTGAATTCGCGGTTGGCCGGGAGCGGCAGCCGGTACAGCGGTCCGAGCGGGATCACCATCCGCCGGTACATGCCGCGGAAGACCGTGGCGAGCGCGACGCACAGCCGCTCCGCCCGCTCGTCCATGTAGTCGCCGCGCAGCAGGCAGCGGGCCGCGATGCGCACGGCCACCCGGAACGACTCGGAGGTGCAGTCGATCGTCCGGCCGGGCTGCCAGCGCTCGGTCAGCGCGTGCGCCTCCTCCTCCATGATCGGCCCGTAGGCGGGGATGGCGTCGAGCCGGAAGGCGGGCTGGATGGTGCGCCGCTGGCGCCGGTGCCGCGGGCCGTTCGCCGTGGCCACGCCCTCCTTGCCGAGCAGGCCCTCCAGGGACTCCCACAGCGGCCCGGCGATGATGAAGTCGTTGCTCAGCGCCAGGGCGCCGGTCAGCGCCGGGGTGGTGACGGCGTGGACCGTCTTCGGCCCGAGCTTCAGGCGGACCACCTCGCCGTGGTCGCGCAGCCGGGACATGAACGCCAGCGGGTCGCGCACCAGCTTCCAGCCGTGGCCGAGGACGGGGATCCCGCCGCCCGCCCGGGGCGGCTCGCGCAGTTCCGGAACCAGAGGTGCTTCAGGCTGCACAGACTCGACGGTCATTTCTCACCTGCCGCTTCGTTGTTGACGTACGGGGGCGTGGACCGGTCGTCCCAGCTGTCGACCATGTACCGGCCGGACTCGTGGTGGAACCAGTAGACCGAGCTGAACCAGTTCCGCATATTGCTCAGACAGGCCCGCACGGCGGTGCTCAGTTCCTTTCCGCGCACGGTGCCGTCGGCGAGGTCGTCGGCGAACCGCAATGCCTCACGCTCACTGTCGAGGAAATCAGTGATGCATTCCTCGACACGTCGCCTGACTTCCACGACCGCCTGTTCCAGGGTCAGTCCCTCATGGGTGATGAGACTGATTCCCAGATTGTGCACCTCGTCACCCGCTAATTCCTTGGGGAGCGAGCAGAGGTCGTTGTACCAGGCGGCGAATTCCTGACTCAGCAGCGCCGCCCTGCGGTATGCCGGGTGTTTCCGCACCGCGTCCGGGAGTTCGCACCCAGCGGTCGGCTCCAGCAGATCCGTCCAGATCCAGTGCGCGAAAGTGAGCCGACGCAACCGGAGGTATTCGTCGACCGTCGGCACGATTCCATGGGTGCGGTTGTGGAACTCGCGGTCGTACGCCTCGATCACCGCGTGGAAGTGCCGGGCGAACCGGAGGTTCCACGTCTCCGGCAGGAAGGCGTACAGCCGCAGCACGCTGTCCGCGAACCCCGCGACCAGTGGGTCCTCGTGGTGCAGGTGCTCCCCGGGGGAGCCGAGGGCCGTGTGCAGCCGGTCCCGCAGCCGCCGCCAGGCGACCGGACGGCCGTGCACGATGTCCCGGTCGTGGCGGTCGTCCCAGACGAAGAACCAGGCGCTGTAGTCGGCGATCGCCTGCATCACCTCGTCGGAGGCGCCGATGTAGTACCCCGCCATGAGGTCGGTGTAGCACAGGCCGTCGGCATATTCCTCCACCTTGTCCGCAGGCATGAGCCGTTTTTCCAGGAGCCAGACCCGGGTCTTCTCCTGGCACTTCGGCCAATACGGGTGGAGTTGCCGGGGAAACGCCGCCTCGATCACCGGGAGATGGAGCGACGGTGGTACTGCGATCGTGGTCGGTGCCGATGTGGTGCCGTGTGACAAAGCATGCACGAACTAACCCCTCTCAGCCGCCAGTTGGCGCGGGCGCCCCTCCCTTCGTGCCGGGCGTGCGCCGTTGCATACCCCGCTCATCCCATTCAGCACTACAACTGACCGTTCTGGGAACGCATTTGCTTCATTCGCTACCCCACAGTGCCGGGATCCTCCCGTTGTGTGACTGCGGCGGGATCACCAGGAGAGCAGAAGCGATCCAACGTGCGACGGACAGGCGAACGGCACAGACGAACGGCGCCTGTTCAGGGTGGGAATCCCGAACAGACGCCGTGCGCCTGGTGAGGCTGGGGTCTCAGTCGTTCGCGACCACGGGGTAGCGGGGCTCGTTCTCGGCCATCTGCCGCAGCGCGTCCTTGCGCTCGCGCTTGGAGAGCCGGTCGATGTACAGGTATCCGTACAGGTGGTCGGTCTCGTGCTGCAAACACCGTGCGAAGTATCCGGTGCCGCGCACCTTGATCGGGTTGCCCTTCTCGTCCTGCCCGGTCACCTCGGCGTAGTCGGGCCGGGCGAGCGGCGCGTACGCGGTCGGCACCGACAGGCAGCCCTCGTTGCTGTCGTCGAGCCGACGCTTCTCGGCGGGCAGTTCGACGAGCCTGGGGTTGCAGACGACGCCGGTGTGCCGGACGCCCTCGTCGTCCGGGCAGTCGTAGACGAAGACCTTCGCGTCGACGCCGATCTGGTTGGCGGCGAGCCCCACGCCCTCGGCGGTGCGCTGGCTGGCGAACATGTCCGCGACGAGCTGCTGGAGCTCCTCGCCGAAGTCGGTGACGTCCTTGCACTCCTTGTGCAGCACGGGATTCCCGACCACCGTGATCGGCCGCGAGGTCCCCTTCTCCCGCCAGGCCGCCTCGCGCTCCTCGCAGTCCTCCGTGTCGATCACGTACCCCTCGTCATCGACGGGGAGCACGCCCGCGCGCTGGTGATCGGTGTCGTGCTGAGCCATGACGTTACGTACGCCTTCCTGAACCTAACCGGGCTGAGATGCTGATACAGGGTACGCGGGTGTCGGACGCCGTTTTCGGGGGCGCGGGGAACTGCGCGAGCAACCACAACGCAGCCGCACCCGACGACGGCGCTAACAGACCTCTTCCAGATCCCGCCAATCCCGAGAATCCGGACTGTCGGCGACCCACCCGTCCAAAAGGCCCCGCACGAGCGAAGCCGGCGCGGCCAACCCGCACTCCCGCTCCGGCACCCACAGCTGCCCGTCCGTCCGATGCCCCAGCGGCCCGGGATGCCCCGGCTCACTGTGATCATGCGGGTCGAGGTGCTCCCCGTCGCCCTCGTCGGACGGCATCCGGGACTCCGAGCACATCCGGCACAGCAACCGCACCGAGGACGACCAGTCCTCCGCGGCGAACCCGGCGTCCGCGGCGAGCTGCTCCAGCGCGTCCCGGTCCGACTCGGTCGCCGCCTCCAGCAGGACGACCCAGGTCGGCACGGGCGACGGCGCCCACAGCTCGATCTCGTCGAAGACCGGGTACGTGTGCCCGGCGGCCGTGGTCCGCTCCCCGTGCGGCACCCCGTCGTGCAGCACGACCTCGCCCCAGCGTCGCCCCGACGACGGCAGCGGGATGGAAAGCACCTCGATCCGCGCGGGATCCAGCCGCCGTCCCCACACGACCTCGGCCTCCCCCTCCGGGGACAGCCGCACGGCCGCGCTGCCGAGGTCCATGCCGACGGGCTCGCCGGAGTCGTTGGCCGCGCCCGGCACCCGCAGCCCGTAGGCCTGCCAGGCGCGCCGGGCCAGCGGCCAGTCCTGGAGGGCGGTGGCGGCGATGCCGACGTTCCACCAGTCGGGCGCGCCGGTGTCCCGGTCGAGCAGTGCCACGGCCCGCAGACCCGCCGCCCGCGCCTGCTCCCAGTCGTGCCGGAACTTGTGCAGCAGGGCCAGGTTGAACCAGGACTCGGACAGCCAGGGCTCCAGGTCGGCGGCACGTGTCAGCAGTGCGCCCGCGTCCTCGTACCGGCCGTCGCCGATGAGCGTGAACGCCCGGTCTGTGGCCTGCCGCCAGGAGGCGGAGGGCCGGTGCCGTCCCTTGCCGAAGATCCTCACGATTCCCTGCCAGTTCCGTGCGGTGGGCTGGCCGTAGCCGTGCTTCGAGCCCCCGGACACCTTCTCCTTCGCATCCAACCACGTACGGCCTCCGGGGCGCTCATTACCCATGGGTTACCCAGCCAGGGGCAGGGTCAGACTGCTCCTTGCCAGTACCCGGGCCAGTGATTCCACCACCTCCGGGGCGTACTCCCCGGCGGTGGCGAGCCGGAGTTCCTCCAGCGCCGTCAGCGGCCCGCCGGGCCCGCCTTCCCGGGACTTCTCCTCGTACGCGTTCACGGCCCGGACGATGCGCGCGGCGAGCGGCTGCTCCGCGTAGGGGTCGGCCTGCCGCTCCACGACCACGGCGACCGCCTCGTCGACGCCCGTCTGCCGTACGACGGCGCCGCCGAGCAGCGCGATCCGCCGCTGTTCCGCGGCGGGCAGGCCGGCGGTGGCGCCCGCCGGCACCGGGTCGACGAGGCTGAGCTGGCCGATGTCGTGCATGAGCGCGGCGTACTCCAGCACGGCCAGCTCGGGCTCGGTCAGGCCCAGGTCCCGCCCGACGGCCTGGCTGAGCGCGGCGACCCGCCGGGCGTGCCCGCAGGGGGTGTACCCGGCGACCTCGGTGGCCCGGGCGAGGGAGGCGATGGTCTGCCGGTAGGTCGCCCGGACGGCCGCGTACCGCCGGAACGACATCTGGGCGAGCAGCAGCGGCACGGAGAAGACGGGCAGCGCCCACAGCCCCACGACGGCGACCGCCAGCGCCATCACCGCCCCGGTCGCGATGACGGCGGACCCGATGCCGTACAGGGCCCGCAGCTCGTCCCGCAGCACCGGCCCGAAGGGCCAGCCGGTGCGGGAGTGGGCGAGTGCGGCGGCGAGCACGGCGTCGCACAGGGCGGTCAGGGACAGCAGCGCGAGCAGCAGCAGCGCGTAGGCGGGGCCGCCCCAGTCGTCGAACATGCCGCGGTTGTAGGGGGGCTGGAAGCACACGGCGACGAAGCCGACGGTGAGGACGCGGCGCGCCAGGTGGTCGAGCGTGGGCCCCTGGCCGCGTGCGACGTGCGGCACGCTGCCGAGCAGCGAGGCGGCCAGGACGACGGCGACGACCTGGGCGGGACCGTGGTGGGTGGCCCGGCCGCCGGCCTCACCGAGCAGCGCGTACGACAGGGCCGCGGCGGCGCCGAGCGGCGCGGGCTCCCTGACCTGCGCGTCGTTGCGCCGGGCGAGTTCCCCGACGGTGACGAGGACGCCGAAGGCGAGCGCGACCCGGCGTTCCTCGAGTCCGCTGTAGAGGGTGACCGCGAGGGATCCGGCGGCGAGCAGGGCGGCACAGGCGTGGACGAGGGTGAGGAGCGGGGGCTGCCGGTGCGGCCTCATCGGTGTGCTCCGGGCGGGCTGGAGACGGGAGCGCCGGGCGGGGGCACACGGGGCGGGCGGACGTCCTGCGCGCCCTCGGTGTCCTCGATGTCGTCGGCGGTCACGGCGGGGCGCCATCCCGTCCGCCCCACGGCCTCGACGAGAGCGGCGACCATCACGGGGTCGAACTGGCTGCCCGCGCACCGCTCCAGCTCCGCCAGGGCCACCGGCACGGGCCGGGCCCTGCTGTAGCAGCGGTTGGAGGTCATGGCGTCGAAGGCGTCCGCGACCGCCACGACCCGCGCCGACTCCGGGATCTGACGACCCACCAGGCCGTACGGGTAGCCGCTGCCGTCCAGCCGTTCGTGGTGGTGCAGCACGGCGGCCCGGGCCTCGCCGAGGAAGCCGATGCCGCGCACCATCTCGTGCCCGTACTCGGGGTGCAGTTCGATCACCCGCCGCTCCTCGGGCGTCAGCGGCCCGTTCTTCCGGAGCAGCCGGGTGGGCACGCCGAGTTTGCCCACGTCGTGCAGGATCCCGGCGAAGCGGAGCACCTCGACGCGCTCGTCGTCCATGCCCAGCTCGCGGGCGATCATCATGGAGGCCTGCCCGACGCGCTCGCTGTGCCCGCGCGTGTACCCGTCCTTGATGTCGACGGCCTGCACCAGGGCCCGGATGGTCGCCTGGTGGGCGGCCCGTTCCCGGTGGTACTGGGCGAACGCCCACCACGAGACGCACATCGGCAGCAGCACGAGCAGGGCGGCCACGGGCCCGTAGGGGCTGCGCCACAGCACGGCCATCATCAGCCCGGCCAGCCCGTGCACGGCGATCGGCGCGAGCGAGCGCGCCACGAGTCCCCGCCAGGCCCGCCGCACCGGCACCCGCTCGGCGACGGCGAGGATCCCGCCGTCCAGCACGGCGAGCACCAGGCAGAACACCAGCACCGCCGCCCCGGCCGGCCCCAGCGCGTAGGGCACGTCGCCGGCGGCGACCGCGTCCCGGCCGCCGAGCAGCCAGTGCGTCCTGGCCGCGGCCCACACCCCGAGGACGAGCTGGGCGGCCCGCCAGATCCGCCGCAGCGCCACGGGCCGGTGCTCGACCTGCGAGAGCAGCGCACCGGGTACCGCCACCAGGGCGGCGGCGGGCGCGGGCAGCAGGAAGGCACCGGCGAGCAGCACGGGGTAGAAGGTCCCGGCCGGATGGGAGATCCCGACGAACCGGGACCGGGCGACGCGCTCGCAGCCCGCGTACAGCGCGGCGAGCAGTGCCACCGCCCACCAGGGCGTGCGGATGCCCGGCAGGGGCAGCAGGCAGAGCAGGGCCGCGACGGCGACACAGGCGACGTACGTCCGTACCCGCGCCGGTACCGCTTCCATGAGCCCCTCCCCGGCCATGACCGTCAGGCCCGGAGCCTAGGACGGTGGCGGGGGCTCCGCGGGCGGATGACCCGCGGGTTAGCACGTTCGAGTGACGCGTTCGAGGATGACTGCCCGCCCCGGGGGCGGGGTAGTCGGAAAGGGGCGGGAGTCTCAGGACTCCTGCGGTGTGGCGGGCGAGGCCGTGACGTCCTGCTCGGGGACGGCCTGGCCGGAGCGGATCAGCTCGATCCGCCCCATGACCTTGGCGCGCAGGTCGCCCGGCACGTCGTCATGCCCGCAGCAGCGCTTGACGAGCTTCTTCACGGCCTGCTCCAGGCCGTACTTCTCCAGACACGGCGAGCACTCCTCGAAGTGGTGCTCGAACTTCACGCAGTCCGAGTCCGGCATCTCACGGTCGAGGAACTCGTAGAGATGATCGAGGATTTCGCTGCAATCCGTCTCGTGCGGCTCTCCGCAGCTCATGACCCCGAGCCTTTCGCTTCGTTCGACTCTCCGGCGCCGGCCGGAACCATCCCCCGCTCGCGGGCGTAGTCCTCCAGCATGCCGCGCAGCTGACGGCGGCCCCGGTGCAGCCGGGACATCACCGTACCGATGGGTGTCCCCATGATGTCGGCGATCTCCTTGTAGGCAAAGCCCTCGACGTCCGCCAGATAGACGGCGATGCGGAACTCCTCGGGGATCGCCTGGAGCGCTTCCTTCACGTCCGAGTCGGGCAGGTGGTCGAGCGCCTGCGACTCCGCGGAGCGCAGACCCGTCGACATGTGCGACTCGGCGCGGGCGAGCTGCCAGTCCTCGATCTCCTCGGCCGCCGAGCGCTGCGGTTCCCGCTGCTTCTTGCGGTACGAGTTGATGAAGGTGTTGGTGAGGATCCGGTACAGCCACGCCTTGAGGTTGGTGCCCTCACGGAACTGGTGGAAGGACGCGTACGCCTTGGCGTACGTCTCCTGCACCAGGTCCTCGGCATCGGCCGGGTTGCGCGTCATGCGCAGCGCGGCCGAGTACATCTGGTCGAGGAACTCGAGCGCGTCCCGCTCGAAGCGCGCGCTGCGCTCCGCGGCCGTCTCCGCGCCCGTGCCGCCCTGGCCCTCGGGCTGCTCCGCCTGGCCGTGTTCGGTCCCTGCGTCGGTCCCAGTGACCGGACCCACCTCCTCCGGTGTTCTCGTGAGACCGAGACCGGTCTCACCCGAATCGGAGGATAGACGACGATCCGGTCCGCCCGCCGCCCGAATAGAGGCGGTCTTGCCCGCGTGCAGCACCGTCCAGTCCAGGTCGGCACGGCTGCTGCGGGTCGGGCAGATGGTCGAACCCATGCGGCGGACTCCCTCTCCTACGACGTCGGTGCTGGTCTCCAGCACGTACGTCCCGCACAACAGCGCTCGCCGTCCCGGCATTCCCGAAGCTTTACCCGAGTGACCCGGTCCACTCCACGACCGCGTCCGTGATGACCGCCACGGCCTCGTCCTGCGAGATCTCCGCACGTTTCGGCACGGCGAAGCCATGATCGCTGTACGGGACCTCCACGAGCTCGTACGGCCCCTCGGGGAACTCCTCCGGCTTGCCGAACGGGTCGTTGCCGCCCTGGACGACCAGGGTGGGCACGCCGGCGCCCAGCAGCTCCTCGGCGCGGGACTTCTCCGGCTTGCCCGGCGGGTGGAGCGGGAAGCTGAGCGCGAGCACGGCGTGGGCGCCCAGCTCGCCGGCGGTGCGGCAGGCGACCCGGGCTCCGGCACTGCGCCCGCCGGACACCACGGGCAGTCCGGGCGCGGTCAGCGCGGGCCAGATGCCCCGCCAGCCGGTGTCCAGGGTCTTCGGCGCGGGTGCGAGCTTCTTCCCGGCCACGCGCCACGGCTGCTCCACGCGGGCAACGGTCACGCCGTGGCCGGGCAGGACGGCGGCGAGGGCCTTCAGGTCGCGGGCCTCGATGCCGCCGCCGGCGCCGTGGCTGACGGCGAGGACCAGCCGGGCCTTCCTGGCCGGATGCCAGGTGATGCGGGCGGTTCCGGCCTCGGTCTCGACGGTCTCCGTGGTCTCACGGGCCGCCTTCGTCACATTCGTCACGTCAGAAGAGTGTGCCCTCTTCAGGCCCTTCCAGCTCCTTCAGCAGCTCCGGCCCGTTGTTGCGGACGTTGCTGACGGCCGTGGCGACGGGGTAGGCGCGCATCAGCCCGGCGGGCGGCGGGGCGAGCAGCTCGCGCAGGTCGTCCACGTCCGTGCGGGAGGGGTCGAGCCAGGCGTCCCAGCGGTCGGGCGTGAGCATCAGCGGCATCCGGGGGTGGATGTCGGCCAGCGCCCGCGGCCCCTCGGCCGGGGCGACGGCGAGCGGACTCCGCTCGGCCTCGGTGGTGATGACGGAACACGTCACCCACCAGGCCTGCGGGTGGTCGTCCGGCAGCGTCCGGTCCCGCCAGAACTCGTACAGCCCGGCCATCGCGAAGACCGACCCGTCCGCGGGGGTCACGAAGTACGGCTGCTTGCGGGGCCGCTTCTTCTTCCCCTCCACCTCCAGCTCGCGCTCCTGCGTGCCGGTGACCCACTCGTAGTAGCCGTCGGCGGGCAGAATGCAGCGCCGGGAGGTGAAGGCGCGGCGGTAGGACGGCTTCTCGTGGACGGTCTCCGCGCGAGCGTTGATCATCCGGGCGCCGCCCTCGGGGGTCTTCGACCAGGACGGGACGAGCCCCCACTTCAGCGTGCGCAGCTGCCGAACCGGCCGCGGCTCGTCCGCGTCTTTCAGGGGGCGGTCCAGGACGGCGTAGACCTCCTTGGTGGGCGCCACGTTGTAGTCGGGCTCGAGGGTCTCCTCGGGCTCCCACTTCTCGATCTCAAAGATTCCTGCGAGATCCTCTGGCCTACGACTCGCCGCATACCGTCCGCACATACGTGCCACACTGCCAGATTCCATCCGACCACAGGGAGCCATTGCCCCACATGGACAGCACCGCAACCGCCTCGCTCGCGTCCCTCTGGGACGAGGTGTCCGGCACCCAGCCCGACCCCGACCTGTGGGTGGTGATCGCGACCCTGGTCGCCGCGCTCGCCGTGGTGGTACCGCACGGCCTGTGGCGCATCTCGCGCAACGCCATCACCATCGCCCACGAGGGCGGCCACGGGCTGGTGGCCCTGCTCAGCGGCCGCACCCTGACGGGCATACGGCTGCACTCGGACACCAGCGGCCTGACCGTCAGCCGCGGCAAGCCGTACGGCATCGGCATGATCCTCACCGCGGCCTCCGGCTACACGGCCCCGCCCCTGCTCGGGCTCGGCGGCGCGGCCCTGCTCGGCGCCGGCCGCATCACGCTGCTGCTGTGGCTGGCCACGGCCCTGCTGCTGGCCATGCTCGTGATGATCCGCAACGCCTACGGCGCCCTGACGATGATCGTCACCGGCGGCATGTTCGTGCTGGTGTCCTGGCTGGCCGGTCCCCAGGTGCAGGCGGCGTTCGCGTACGCGGTGGTGTGGTTCCTGCTGATCGGCGGGGTGCGCCCGGCGTTCGAACTCCAGGCGAAGCGGGCGCGGGGCGGGGCGGGCGACTCGGACGCGGACCAGTTGTCGCGGCTCACGCACGTACCGGCGGGGTTGTGGTTCTTCCTGTTCCACGCCGTGTCGCTGTGCTCGCTGATCGGGGGCGGGCGCTGGCTGCTGGAGATGTGACCGGGGGCCGGCACCGCCGTGCCGCGTGGGCGCGACCGGCCCCAGCGGCGCCGCACTCCGGCGACGGCCTGCTTATAAAGTAAAGGCATGGCCCCGAACACCGCAGACACCGCCCTCTGGCCCGCCCCGCACGCGAGCGGAGCCGTCGACGCGACGGTCCACGTGCCCGGGTCCAAGTCGGTCACCAACCGCGCCCTGGTCCTCGCCTCCCTCGCCTCGGAGCCGGGCTGGCTGCGCCGCCCCCTGCGCTCCCGCGACACCCTGCTGATGGCGGGCGCGCTGCGCGCGATGGGCATCGAGATCGAGGAGGGCGTGGGCCCCGACGGCACGGGCGAGGCCTGGCGGGTGCTCCCCACGGGCCTGCGCGGTCCGGCCACGGTCGACGTCGGCAACGCGGGCACGGTGATGCGGTTCCTGCCGCCGGTCGCGGCGCTCGCCGACGGCCCCGTCCGCTTCGACGGCGACCCCCGCTCCTACGAGCGTCCCCTGAACGGCGTCATCGACGCGCTGCGTCAGCTCGGCGCCCGGATCGACGACGACGGCCGCGGCGCGCTGCCGCTGACCGTGCACGGCGGCGGTGCCCTGGACGGCGGCCCGGTCGCGATCGACGCGTCCTCCTCGTCGCAGTTCGTGAGCGCGCTGCTGCTGTCCGGCCCGCGCTTCAACCAGGGCGTCGAGGTCCGCCACACCGGCGCCACGCTGCCCTCCATGCCGCACATCCGCATGACCGTGGACATGCTGCGCGCGGTCGGCGCCCAGGTGGACACGCCCGAGTCGGGCGGCGAGCCGAACGTCTGGCGGGTCACGCCGGGCGCCCTGCTCGGCCGGGACCTGGTCATCGAGCCGGACCTGTCGAACGCCCAGCCGTTCCTGGCGGCTGCGCTGGTCACGGGCGGCAAGGTCGTCATCCCGGACTGGCCGGCCCGCACCACCCAGCCCGGTGACCGGCTGCGCGAGATCTTCACCGAGATGGGCGGCTCCTGCGAGCTGACCGAGTACGGGCTGGTGTTCACCGGCTCCGGCTCGGTCCACGGCATCGACGTCGACCTGGGCGAGGTCGGCGAGCTGACGCCGGGCATCGCCGCCGTCGCGGCCCTCGCCGACTCCCCGTCGACCCTGCGCGGCGTCGCCCACCTGCGCCTGCACGAGACGGACCGGCTGGCGGCGCTGACCAAGGAGATCAACGAGCTGGGCGGTGACGTCACGGAGACCGCCGACGGCCTGCACATCCGCCCGCGCCGGCTGCACGGCGGGATCTTCCACACCTACGACGACCACCGCATGGCCACGGCCGGCGCGATCATCGGCCTCGCGGTGGAGGGCGTGCAGATCGAGAACGTGGCGACGACGGCCAAGACCCTGCCCGACTTCCCCGACCTGTGGACCGGGATGCTCGGGGCGTAGGACGCGGGGACCAGGTCATGCGCCGCTACGGCAAGCACACCGACGAGGACGACATCCGCACCCGCCCGGGCCGCCGGAACACCCGGCCCCGGACGAATATCCGGCCCAAGCACGAGGACGCCGCCGAGGGCCTCGTCCTCACCGTCGACCGGGGCCGCCTGACCTGCCTCGTCGAGGACCGGGTCGTCATGGCGATGAAGGCCCGCGAGCTGGGCCGCAAGGCGGCCGTGGTCGGTGACCGGGTGGCCCTCGTGGGCGACCTGTCGGGCAGGAAGGACACGCTGGCGAGGATCGTGCGCATCGAGGAGCGCACGTCCGTGCTGCGCCGCACGGCGGACGACGACGATCCGTACGAGCGCGTGGTCGTCGCCAACGCCGACCAGCTCGCCGTCGTCACCGCCCTCGCCGACCCGGAGCCCCGGCCGCGCCTGATCGACCGCTGTCTGGTCGCCGCCTACGACGGTGGCCTGGAACCGCTGCTGGTGCTGACCAAGTCGGACCTCGCCCCGCCCGAGAAGCTGCTGGAGCTCTACGGCGACCTCGACATCCCCTACGTCGTCACCAGCCGCGCGGAACTGGAGTCCGGCGCCGCCGTCGAGCGGGTCCGCGAGCAGCTCGACGGCAAGATCACCGCGTTCGTCGGGCACTCCGGTGTCGGCAAGACGACCCTGGTCAACGCGCTGGTGCCACAGGAGCGGCGGCGTTCGACCGGACATGTGAACGCGGTGACGGGCCGCGGCCGGCACACCACCACCTCGGCGCTGGCGCTGCCGCTGTCCGACAGCGACGGCTGGGTGATCGACACGCCGGGCGTGCGGTCCTTCGGGCTCAACCACGTCGATCCGTCCCGGGTCATCCACGCCTTCCCCGACCTGGAGCCGGGCACCGAGGGCTGCCCGCGCGCGTGCAGTCACGACGAGCCGGACTGCGCCCTGGACGCCTGGGTCACCGAGGGGCACGCCGACCCGGCCCGGCTGTACTCGCTGCGGCGACTGCTGGCCACGCGGGAGCGCAAGGAAGGCGACTGACCTCCGCGTTGTTTGTGATGACGTGCGGACGGTAAGTGCATAATCGCACCAAGCCGGATGCAAGCCTGAGCAAAACGCGACGAAGCGGTCACTGAACGTGGGCTACGGGAGGACGACACATGGCGTGGCTGCTGGTCATCGTGGCCGGATTGCTCGAGACCGGCTTCGCCGTCTGTCTGAAGTTGTCGCACGGCTTCACCCGGCTCTGGCCGACGGTCGCGTTCTGCGTCTTCGCCCTCGGCAGCTTCGGTCTGCTGACCCTTGCCCTGAAGAGACTCGACGTCGGTCCCGCCTACGCCGTGTGGACCGGCATCGGGGCGGCGGGGACGGCGATCTACGGCATGGTGTTCCTGGGTGACCTGGTGTCGACGCTGAAGATCGTGTCGATCAGCCTCGTCATCATCGGCGTGATCGGGCTGCAGTTGTCGGGCTCGGCGCACTGACGGGCCGTCAACCGGCTTGCCGTTGCAGGGCGCTGCGGACGAGGTCGGTGACGCCGCCCTCGCCGGGTGGCGCGGCCACGCAGGACAGCGCGAGGCGGACGGCGAGTTCACAGGAGCGGGCCAGGTCGGCGGTGTCGGACTTGGGTGTGCCCGGCCCGGCCAGGACCGAGACGGCCCGGTCGCGGACGAGGGCCACGAAGTCGCCGGGCGAGGGCAGCGGGCCGTCGGCGCGGCGCTGGGCCGGCACGGCGGAGGTGGAGGAGACCGCCGACAGGGCCGGGGACGGCAGCCGTTCGCTCCAGCAGCCGGTGAGCATGGCGCGGACGAGGGCGTTGTCACGGGCCGCCGACGTCGTCCACTCGGCGGTGGCGGTGAGCCGGTCGCGCGGGTCGCTGTGCCCGGCGAGGGCGCGGTCGACCCCGGCGAGATACCCGTCGGCTTCCCTCCTCACCAGCGCCCGGGCGAGGCCGTCCTTGCTGCCGAACTCGTTGTACAGCGTCTGCCGGGACACTCCGGCCGCCGCGGCCACGTCCACCATGCGCACAGCGGACCACGGCCGACGCGCCAGCGCCGCGAAAGCGGCGTCCAGTAGAGATTCCCGCGCTGCAGGCATCATCGCCTCCCCTTGGGGCGAGCGGCTCTGCGCCCAGATTTGACGCGCGTGAAAGCACTGTCAAGGGTTCTCGAACGCGCGCGGGGGCGCGTTTCGGCCGTGTCGCGCGGGGCATTCGCCCGGCCGCCGGGTGCGTCCGCTCACCTGCACGCCCATCCGCCCCCGGCCCGCACACCGGGTGCACCCCCGTCCCGCACACCGCGCGCCCCTCAAGCGGGTCACCCCACCGCTCCCCCACCCACACAAACCCCCTGTAGCCCCACCCCCACCTCGGCAGATAGGTTCGTCACATGCCCGACTATCTCGACGACCTGCGCCTCGCCCACGTCCTCGCCGACGCCGCGGACGCCGCGACGACGGACCGGTTCAAGGCCCTCGACCTCAAGGTCGAGACGAAACCGGACATGACCCCGGTGAGCGAAGCGGACAAGGCCGCGGAGGAACTCATCCGCGGCCAACTCCAGCGCGCCCGCCCCCGGGACGCGATCCTCGGCGAGGAGTACGGCGTCGAGGGCACCGGCCCCCGCCGCTGGGTGATCGACCCGATCGACGGCACCAAGAACTACGTCCGCGGCGTCCCCGTCTGGGCCACCCTCATCTCGCTCATGGAGGCCGGTGAGGGCGGCTTCCAGCCGGTCGTCGGCGTCGTCTCCGCCCCGGCCCTGGGGCGCCGCTGGTGGGCCGCCAAGGGCCACGGCGCGTTCTCCGGCCGCAGCCTCACCAAGGCCTCCAAGCTGCACGTCTCCCGCGTCTCCAAGCTCTCCGACGCCTCCTTCGCGTACTCCTCGCTCAGCGGCTGGGAGGAGCAGGGCCGGCTGGACGGCTTCCTGGACCTGACCCGCGAGGTGTGGCGCACGCGTGCGTACGGCGACTTCTGGCCGTACATGATGGTCGCGGAGGGCTCCGTCGACATGTGCGCCGAGCCGGAACTGTCCCTGTGGGACATGGCCGCCAACGCGATCATCGTCATGGAGGCCGGCGGCAGCTTCACCGGACTCGACGGCCGCCCGGGTCCGCACAGCGGCAACGCGGCCGCGTCGAACGGCCTGCTGCACGACGAGTTGCTCGGGTACCTCAACCAGCGCTACTGAACGCCCCCTTGTTGACCCTCCCTTTGCCTGCCACTCTGAGAGTCCCCCCACTTGTGAACTTGTGAAATCCTGAACAAAGGCGGGGACACTCCCAGGAGGTGGCTCCATCCATGCTCGTCCGTGACGCCATGAGCACCGTCGTCCTCACCATCGGCCCGACCCACACGCTCCGCCAGGCCGCCGCGCTGATGTCCGCCCGCCGGGTCGGCGCGGCCGTGGTCCACGACCCGGACGCCGGCGGCATCGGCATCCTCACCGAACGCGACATCCTCAACTCCGTGGGCCTCGGCCAGGACCCGGACACCGAACGCGCCCACGCCCACACCACCACCGACGTCGTGTTCGCCGCTCCGGCCTGGACCCTGGAGGAGGCGGCCGGCGCCATGGCACACGGCGGTTTCCGGCACCTCATCGTGCTGGACGGCGGCGAACCCGCCGGCATCGTCTCGGTCCGCGACATCATCCGCTGCTGGGCACCGGCACGTCAGCAGGTTCCCGCCTGACGGCACCGGACGCACGGACGGGCCGGGCACCCCGTGGGCAACCCGGCCCGTCCACTACCGCAAGCGGTCCAGTGCTGGAGTTCAGCCGCGCAGGGCCTGGACCGCGGCCTCCAGCCGCTTGCCGTAGTCTCCGTCGGCCCGACGGAAGTTGTCGATCGCCCGCTCGACGATGTCGTCGCGCGAGACCTCGGCGATGAAGCCCGCCAGGTTCGCGATCAGGCGCTCCTTCTCGTCCTCCGACATCAGCCGGTAGAGGTTGCCCGCCTGGACGAAGTCGTCGTCCTCGGCGTGCACCGGAGCCGGGTGGTTGCCCGTGGTGCCGCTCACGGCCGTGGCGGACCACAGCGGACGATCCGTCTGGAACGGGCCGCCGAAGCTGTTCGGCTCGTAGTTCTTCGCACCCCCATGGCGGCCGTCGTACAGGTACCCGTCACGCGAGTTCGTGCGCACCACGGTGGCGTGCGGGCGGTTCACCGGCAGGTGGTCGGCGTTGATGCCGACGCGGTAGCGGTGGGCGTCGCCGTACGCGAAGAGGCGGCCCTGGAGCATCTTGTCCGGGGACGGACCGATGCCCGGCACGAAGTGGGCGGGGCTGAAGATCGACTGCTCGACCTCGGCGAAGATGTTCTCCGGGTTGCGGTTGAGCTCCAGCTTGCCGATCTCGACGACCGGGTAGTCCGCGTGCGGCCACACCTTGGTCAGGTCGAACGGGTTGAAGCGGTACGTCGCCGCCTCGGCCACCGGCATGATCTGCACGCCGACGGTCCAGGTCGGGTACTCGCCGCGCTCGATGGCCTCACGCAGGTCGCGCTGGTGGGAGTCGGGGTCCTCACCGGCGAGCCGGGCCGCCTCCGCGCTGGTCAGGTTCTTGATCCCCTGGTCCGTCTTGAAGTGGTACTTCACCCAGAAGGCCTCGCCGGCCGCGTTGCTCCACTGGAAGGTGTGCGAGCCGAAACCGTCCATGTGACGGTAGGAGGCCGGGATGCCCCGGTCGCCGAACAGCCAGGTCACCTGGTGCGTGGACTCGGGCGACAGGCTCCAGAAGTCCCAGACGTTGTCCGCCTCCGTCGAGCCGGTGTACGGGTCGCGCTTCTGGGTGTGGATGAAGTCGGGGAACTTGATGGCGTCCTTGATGAAGAACACCGGGGTGTTGTTGCCGACGAGGTCGTAGTTGCCCTCCTCGGTGTAGAACTTCAGCGCGAAACCACGCGGGTCGCGGACGGCGTCGGCCGCGCCGAGGTTGCCGGCGACCGTCGAGAAGCGCAGGAAGACCTCGGTCTGCTTGCCGATCCCGGAGAGGAACGCGGCGCGCGTGTACGGGGTGACATCGGCGGTGACCGTGAAGGTCCCGTAGGCGCCCGCACCGCGCGCGTGCACCACGCGCTCCGGGATGCGCTCGCGGTTGAAGTGGGCCAGCTTCTCCAGCAGCAGCTGGTCCTGGACGAGCACGGGGCCGCCGACGCCCGCGGTCTCGCTGTTCTGGTTGTCGGCGACCGGAGCCCCGGCCTCCGTCGTAAGCGGTCCCTGCGTCACGTGCGCCTCCTGCACCAATCCTGGCCAAACCTGTCCCTTGGCCAAAGCCATTCTCGATCCTACAATAGACATTGTCTAAAGCAAGTGGGACTCTAAACTCACACCTGTTCGGGACCTGGTCCACTTAGCTGTTAGGCTGGTGGCCATGAGTGACCTTCTGGAACGCCTGCGCGGACGCGGATGGCGTATGACCGCGCAGCGGCGCGTCGTGGCCGAGGTCCTCGACGGCGAACACGTCCACCTGACGGCCGACGAGGTCCACGCCCGGGCCGTCGCCAAGCTGCCCGAGATCTCCCGGGCGACCGTCTACAACACGCTCGGCGAGCTCGTCTCCCTCGGCGAGGTGCTGGAGGTCTCCACCGACCAGCGCGCCAAGCGGTACGACCCGAACGCCCACCGGCCGCACCACCACCTGGTCTGCGCCCAGTGCGGCGCGATCCGGGACGTGCATCCGGTCGGCAACCCCCTGGCGGACCTCCCCGACTCGGAGCGCTTCGGCTTCACGGTCTCCGACGTCGAGGTGACGTACCGCGGCGTCTGCCCGAACTGCGCGGCCGCCTAGCCCTACGCACGTGAAAGCCCCGGCACCCTCGGTGCCGGGGCTTCTCGCTGCTCACGCGGGCCGCGACGACCCAGGCAAACACCGAGGGCCGGAACCCTTTCGGATTCCGGCCCTCGGCCTTCAGTAGCGGGGACAGGATTTGAACCTGCGACCTCTGGGTTATGAGCCCAGCGAGCTACCGAGCTGCTCCACCCCGCGTCGGTGAATGCAACGTTACGTCAACGCAGAGGACGGATGCAAATCGCTAACCCGGCGGCGGGCCCCGGCCGCCCAGCGCTACGCGGACAGCTCCTGCCTGAGCGCGTCCCGCAACCGCGCCGCCCGCTCAGCCACGGACGCCGGCCCCAGCGACACCGCCCGATCGGCCCACCGCTGCCCTTCCGCCAGCTCACCCCGACGCGCGTAGACCAGGGCCAGCCGCAACGCCGCCCGCCCGTGCCCCGCGTCAGCCGCCCGCGTCCACCACACCGCCGCCTCGGGCTCGCTCCCCTCCCGGGCCAGCAGCAGCCCGAGATTGAACGCCCCGTTGCGAGACCCGGCCTCGGCCGCCTCCCGGTACCACCGGGCCGCCTCGACGACGTCCCCCCGGGCCGCGGCCAGCATGCCGACCCGCACCTGCGCCCGCCGGTGCCCCTGCGAGGCGGCACGCTCGTACCACTCCTCGCACTCGCTCCGCCGGTGCACCGGCTCCCCGAGCTCATGCGCCGGCTCCGGCGGTCTGCGCGCGTCGAGCACGGTCGCCAGCCGGTACGCGGCCTCCGCGCTCCCGCCCCCGGCCGCACACCGCAGGTGCCGCTCGGCCTCCTGCTCGTCGCCGTCCCGCAGCTTTGCCATGCCGACCTGGAGCGCCGCCTCCGTGTGCCCGGCGGCCGCGGCCCGCTCGTACCAGCGCAGCGCGGCCTTCTCCTCGCCGCGCCCGGCGTGCAGGATGCCCAGATTGAAGGCGGCGTCGACGCTTCCGGCCTCGGCGGCCTTGGAGAACCACGGCTCCGCGCCCGTCTCGTCCCCGGCCCGCAGCAGCAGGATCGCCAGCGCGTTCGCGGCCTCCCGGTGCCCGGCGTAGGCCGCACGCCGGTACCACTGCTCGGCCTGCGCGGTGCGCCCCTGTTCGGCGCAGAGCAGCCCGAGGTTGTAGGCGCCGTTCACATCGCCCGCGTCCATGGCGGCCCGGTACCACCGCTCGGCGGTCTGGGTCTCGCCCCGCTCGGCGTGCAGCGCGCCGAGCGCGTTCGCCGCGTTGCCGTCGCCGTCCTGCGCGGCCCGCAGCCACCACACGGCGGCGTTCTCCGTGTCGCCGGCGTCGCGCAGCAGGAAACCGAGCGCGCAGGCGGCCCGCGGCTCGCCGTCCTTGGCGGACGTCAGGTACCAGCGGCCGGCCTCCTTGAGCTCGCCGCGCCGCTCCAGGATGGTCCCGAGGTGCAGCGCGGCCCGCCGGTGGCCGCGCGCGGCGGCCTGCCGGTACCACTGCTCGACCTCGTCGGGCACCTGGACACCGTTGTCACCGTCGGTTTCCCGCGCCGCCCTGCGGTCCAGTGCCCGCGCCAGCCGGTACGCGGCCTCCCGGTGCCCGCGCTCGGCCGCGACCCGCATCCACTGCTCGGCCGCGGCGTCACCGCGGTGCTCCAGCAGATCGGCGAGGGCGTACGCGCCCAGCGTGTGGCCCTGTTCGGCGGACTGGCGCAGCCAGTACTCGGCGGCGGGTTCGTCACCGCGCTCGCGGTGGTGCCGTCCGAGGGCGTGCGCGGCGGCCGCGGATCCGGCGACGGCGGCGATCCGCCACCATCCGGCGGCCTCGTCGGCGTAACCCCGCTGGTGAAGCAGGACGCCCAGGTTGTTGGCGGCGGCCCGGTCACCCGCCGCGGTGGCGGCACGCAGATGGGGCTCGGCGCCGTCGAGATCACCACGGCGCAGCAGCATGGCCCCGAGAACACTCATCGCCTCGACGTCGCCGGCCTCCGCGGCGAGCCGCTGACGCAGCTCCTCGGCTGCCTCGTCGGCGAGTTCCCCGGCGTCGTCCGGGGTGTCGGTGTCCTCCCGGCTGGAAGGCTGCACAAAACGCCCTGTCTCGAACAGAGTTGCCTTGTCCCCCATAACGTCCATCGTCGCACCACCTGCAACCCGGGTACACCTGGTATACCGCAGCCAGTGAGGTCACTGAAGCGTTTTGTCGACATGCCCACAGAGAGACAAGTCAAACACAGACTTCCCAACTCCCCCGGTCGGCACGGCCGAAGCCCGCACCAGCACATCCGTTCACACATCACGAAGGCCCGGATTCCTTTGTGGAATCCGGGCCTTCGTGGCCGCTGCGTCACTCGGACATCGCGACTTCAGTAGCGGGGACAGGATTTGAACCTGCGACCTCTGGGTTATGAGCCCAGCGAGCTACCGAGCTGCTCCACCCCGCGCCGTTGTGTTCACAACCGTATCACGGCGCGGGGTGGGCCATTTGACCAGGCCAGGCCCTAACTGCTCGGTTTCGGGCTGGGGCTGCCGCTCGGACTGGCGCCGGGCTTGCTCTCGCCGCCCCCGGCAGCGCCGGCCCGGTCCGCGGCGGCCTGCGCCTCCTCGGCCCGCCGCAGGGCGTCCTCCAGGTCCTCCTGCGCCCGGCCGTACGCCTCCCAGTCGTTCTTCTTCAGGGCCTCCTGGCCCGCGTCGAAGGCCTTCTGAGCGTCTTCCAGGGCCTGCTTGACCGTCGGGTCGTCGGACGTCGGCGGCGGTGTCGTCGTGTCACCCTCGTCCGGTGGCTCCGGGGTGGCACCCTCCGCTCCGAAGACCTTGTTGAGGGCCTCCTCGAGCGTGTTCTCGAAGGCGGTCTGGCCTCCGTAGGTGACCAGCACCTTGCGCAGCAGCGGGTACTTCAGTCCACCACCGCGTACGTAGACCGGCTCCACGTACAGCAGTCCTCCGTCGAGCGGCACCGTCAGCAGGTTGCCGTACTCGACTTCGGAGTCGCCGCCTCTCAGGAGCCTGATGGACTCGGCGATGTCCTCTTGGGAGTTGAACTGGCTCTGGACCTGCTTGGGTCCGTTGACCGTCGTGTTCGTCGGCAGTTTCAGGATTCTGATCTTGCCGTAGTCGCTGGTGCCCGCCTCGGCGTCCACCGCCATGAAGGCGCTGAGGTTGTCCCGGCCGTTGGGCGTGAAGGTCGTCGTCAGCGAGAACGCCTGCGCCTTCTGGTCGGGCATCTTCATGCTGAGGTAGTACGGCGGCACCGCGTTGCCCGACCGGTTCGTCGGGTCGTCCGGCACCTGCCACACCTCGCTGCCGCTGAGGAACGTCGTGGCGTCCTTCACGTGGTAGCGCGTGAGCAGCTCCCGCTGGACCTTGAACAGGTCCTGGGGGTAGCGCAGGTGGTCCATCAGCGACTTGGAGATGTCGCTCTTGGGCTCCACCGTGTTCGGGAAGGCCTTCATCCAGGTCTTCAGGACCGGGTCCTTGGTGTCCCACTGGAAGAGCTTGACCTCGCCGGTGTACGCGTCGACGGTCGCCTTCACCGAGTTGCGGATGTAGTTGACCTGGTTCTGCTGGGCCACCACCGCGCGGCTGTCGTTGGTGGCGGTCAGCGAGTCGGCCGTCGTGTCGCCGAGGGTCGTGCGCGAGGAGTACGGGTAGCCGTTCGTCGTCGTGTACGCGTCGACGATCCACTGGATCCGGCCGTCCACGACCGCCGGGTAGGCGTCGCCGTCGATGGTCAGCCAGGGGGCGACCGCCTCGACGCGCTCCTTGGGCGTGCGGTTGTACAGGATCCGCGAGCCGTCGCCGATGGCGCCGGAGTACAGGATCTGCGGCTCGCCGAACGCCACCGCGTACGCCGCGCGGTTGACCGGGTTGGAGAGGTTGACCCCGCTGTCGCCCTTGTAGCTGGTGGTCTTCTCGCCGTTGTCGTCGGAGTAGTCGATCTCCTTCTGGGGACCGCCGACGATCGAGTACGTGGTGGTCTTCTCGCCGTAGTAGACCCGCTGCTCGTACGTGCCGAGCTGGCCCTTGGAGGGCAGGTCGGACTCGGTGAAGACCGGCCGGCCCTGCGCGTCGGCGCTGGTGCCCTCGGCGGCGACCACTCCGTAGCCGTGCGTGTAACGGAAGTGGTTGTTGATCCAGTTCTTCTTCGGGATGCCCGCGAGGTTGATCTCGCGCAGACCGATGACCGTGTCCTGGTCCTTGCCGTCCTTGGCGTAGCGGTCGACGTCCAGGTTGGTCGGGAACGCGTAGTAGTTCCTGATCTGCTGGAGCTGCTGGAACGTCGGAGAGACGATGTTCGGGTCCATGATCCGGATGCTCGCCGTGGAGTCGACGTCATCGCGGAGCGTGGTCTTGTCCTCCGTCTTGCTCGTGCCGGTGTAGTCGGTGACCTTGGTCCCGTCGATGCCGTAGGCCTTGCGCGTCGCCTCGAGGTTCTTCTCGACGTACGGCGCTTCCTTGGCCTGCTCGTTCGGCTGGACCTGGAACTTCTGCACGATCGCCGGGTACAGGCCGCCGATGAGGATCGCGGAGAGCACCATCAGCCCGAAGCCGATCACGGGCAGCTGCCAGGTGCGCCGCCACAGGGTGGCGAAGAACAGCAGCGCGCAGATGACGGCGATGCAGAACAGGATCGTCTTGGCCGGCAGGTAGGCGTTGGCGTCGACGTACCTCAGGCCCGTCCAGTTGTCGGTCGCCCTGAAGTCGCTGGACTTCACCGCGAGTCCGTACCGGTCGAGCCAGTAGGCGACCGCCTTCAGGGCGACGAAGACGCCGATGAGCACCGACAGGTGCCCGGTGGCCGCCGCCGTGGCGCGGGCGCCGGGGCTGGTGACGCGCAGCCCGCCGTACAGGTAGTGGGTGAGCGCGGCGGCGATCACGGAGAGGATCGTGGCGGCGAAGCCGAAGCCGAGCAGGAACCGGTACCAGGGCAGGTCGAAGGCGTAGAAGGAGACGTCCAGCTTGAACTGGGGGTCCTTCTGGCCGAAGGGCACGCCGTTGATCCACATCAGCCACGTCCGCCACTGGCCGGACGCGGAGGCGCCGGCGATCAGGCCGACCAGGGCCGTGATCCCGAACAGCAGCCACTTCTTGTAGGGCGCGATGCCCATCCGGTAGCGGTCGAGGTTCTGCTGCTCCATCGACATGGCGCTCAGCGGTGGCCGCAGCCGGTGCGCCAGCCAGATGTTGACGCCGACCGCGAGGGCCATGAGCAGGCCGAAGACGAAGAAGAGACCGATCTTGGTCCACAGGGTCGTGGTGAAGACCGAGGAGTACTTCACCGACCGGTACCAGAGCCAGTCCGTCCAAAAGCCCGCGAACATGGTGAACGCCATGCCGAGGACGGCCAGGACGCCCAGCGTCATGAGCAGGGTCCGGACACGCCGGGACGGGCGGCCCACTCTGATCCGCGGCCCTGTCGGGCCTCCGCCGCGGTCCGGCATCTGGAAAGCCAAGGTGCGCACCTCGAAGTTCGCTGTTGATTCGTCAAGCCCGCGTCTTCACGGACCCTGCGTGGCCCCCGTGATCGTGGGCCCCCACCTATGCAACTTACTCACCGTTTACTCGGTTCCCGATTCCGGCCAGGAACGAGAGAGGATTGTGACCATGTCCAACACTCCCATGGCTGCGAACCCGCTCACCCGGGCCGTGCTCGAGATCGACGAGTACGTCTCCGGCCTCGGCTGGGACCAGCCGGCCCGCCTCTTCGCCCTCGTCGACACCGCACGGCTGCGGGCCGAACAGCCCTCGCTCGCCGACCGGCTCGGTCTGGGGGACGAGCCCGAAAGCTCCGGCCTCACCCCGATCGAGCAGGACGAAATTCCAACGGGCAAGCCGCTCGACGAGTTCCTCGCCACCATCGCCTGGCCCGACGCGGTGGCCGGCTGCGCCCTCGCCGTGGAGCGCCTGATGCTGCCGCCGTCCGCGGAGGCGCAGGTCCCGAAGGATCTGAGCGAGGCGGCGCTGACGAAGTGGGTGGCGGAGCACCCGGACCGCCAGGAGGTCCGCATGACGGTCGCGGTCCTGCGCGACGGTGCCCGCGAGTCGGCCCTGCGCCTGCGCGAGAAGGACTCCCCCACGGAGGTCCTCACCGGCTCCGACCTGGTCCCGGGCCTGGCGGAGGCACTGACGGCGACGTTCGAGGAGTAGCCGGACGGGCCGGGGGCCCGGTCCGCCGGGCCTTCCCGCCCCCTTCGCTACCTACCGCACCGCGGAAGGTCCGCGGTGTCGCCGCCGCGGATGTCCTTCAGGGCGCCGAGGGCGTCCTGGATGGTGTCCACCTTGACGAGGGTGAGGCCCTCCGGGGTGTCCTTGGCGGCGGCCGCGCAGTTGTCGGCGGGCGTCAGGAAGTACTGGGCGCCCTTGGCCCGCGCGCCGACGGTCTTCATCTCGATGCCGCCGATCGGGCCGACCTTGCCCTCGTCGTCGATCGTGCCGGTCCCGGCGACGAACGTGCCTCCGGTCAGGCTGCCCGGGGTGAGCTTGTCGTAGATGCCGAGCGCGAACATCAGACCGGCGCTCGGTCCGCCGACGTCGGCCAGCTTGATGTCGATGGTGAACGGGAACGTGTGGTCGGTGCCGGCGGAGATCCCGACGATGGCGCGCTTCTCACCCGCGTCGTCGGACGTCGTCGTCGTGATGGTGATGTCCTGCGTCCTGGTCGGTGTCCGCTTCTCCTTCTCCGCGGCGGCCTGCTCCTTGGCGGGCACGATAGTGAAGCGGACGTCCTGGCCGGGCTTGTGCTTGGTGACCAGCTTCGCGACGTCGGCCGGCTCCTTGACCGCCGTGCCGTCCACGGCCTTGATCACGTCACCGGCGTGCAGCTTGCCCTCGGCCGGGGAGCCCTTGACGACCGTCGAGACGATCACCCATGACTTCACCGGCACGTCGAGTTCCTTCAGGGCGGCGACCTTGGCGCTCTCCTGGGACTGGCTGAACTCCTCGGCGTTCTCCTGGGTGGACTGCTCCTCGGTCTTGCCGTCCGGGTAGAGCGTCTCGTGCGGCACGACCTTGTTGTCGTGCGCGAGCCAGCCGTAGACGGCCTCCACCAGGTTCATCCGGTAGTCGGCGCTGGTGACCCGGACCGTGGTCATGTTCAGGTGGCCACTGGTCGCATAGGTCTTCCGGCCCGAGATCTGCAGCACCGGCTCGCCGCCGTGGTCGCCGAGCGTGTTCACCGTCGGCCCCGGGGACATCTCCGAATACGGCACGGGGATGAACACTCCCGCGCACAGGAGCGCGATCAGCATCAGGGTGGAGGCGAGCATCGTCGCGGTGCGGCGTGGCATGACTCGACAGTACGGGACGGTCCTGTCAGCGCACCGTCAGGGCCGCCCGTCCGGGGCGGCCCTGCGCGCTCAGGCCTCTGTGACCTGCTGTTTTCCCGCCGTCAGCTACCCGGCCGGGGCTTCTCCATGGCCTCGCGGAAGCGGGCGTAACCGATGAGTTCGGGGCCGTCTCCACGGACCTTGCGGGTCCGGTTGGCCCAACTCCCCCACAGGCCCGCGCCGATCGCAGCCACAAGCGGAATCAGCAACCAGGCGAGCGCCGCCATGCCGACCTCCAACCCCATTGAGCGTCCGCAACTGACTGATCAGCAGATTAACGATCCGCAGTGACAACGCTCACGCCAGGGGTGCGGTTACGCAACCGGAAGGCAGCCTCCCGGATCAGCAGGCGCCCACCCACTCCTCGGTGCCGTCGGAGAACCGCTGGTGCTTCCAGATGGGCACCTCGTGCTTCAGGTCGTCGATGAGCTTCCGGCAGGCCTCGAAGGCCTCGCCGCGATGCGGACACGAGACGGCGACGACCACCGCGAGGTCACCGACCCGGAGGTCGCCCACCCGGTGCACGGCCGCCAGCGCCCGCACGGGGAACTCGGCGACCACCTTCTCGGCGATCCGCCGCATCTCGGCCTCGGCGCTGGGGTGGCACGAATAGCCGAGCTCCGCCACGTCGGCACCGCCGTCGTGGTTGCGCACGGTCCCCACGAAGAGCGCGGTGCCGCCGGCCGCGTCGTCCCCGACCGCCCGGAAGACCTCGTCCACGGAGAGGGCCGTGTCCCGAATCCCGATCAGCTTGACCGGGTCCTGCGCGCCCTGCTCGCCTGGGTGATCGTTCGTGGATGCCATGCCTCCATCGTGCCCCACGCCACCGACAGCCCGGAATAGAGCTATCGACCGGCACGCGCGCGTACGCGTTTGGAGTCTCCTACAGGGGTGTCCCCCTGCACGGCGGAGGTGCCCGTCAGATCCGCCGCCGGGCCTTCCGGGCCCGGCGCACCACCGCCGCCGCGCCCAGCAGCGCCACGGTCGCTCCCGCGGCACCCGCGGCCGTCGCGTCCTTGCGGCCCAGACGCCGCCCGGCGACCGTGTGCCGGCCGGAGACCTCTTCCAGGAGTTCCGCGAGCACTTCCTCGTTGGTGTACTGCGGCCGCCACCCGGCGTCGTGCAGCCGGCTCCCGCTCACCACCCAGGGGTACATCGTGTACGCCAGGTCCCCCGCCGGAGAGGGCGTGAGACCGATCCGGTGCAGCCGGGCCGCCGCACCCAGCGCGACCGCCGACGGCAGCTCCATCCGCCGGATGCCGCTGAGCTCCTCCACTTCCTCCTGCTCCAGCCACCCGTCGCACCCGACGGCGAGTTCCCCGTCGACCTTCTCCAGGACGGCGTACTCCAGCGCGCTGCACAGGTCCTCGACGTGGCAGAACTGCCACGCGGGTCGCGACCCGGCCACGACCAGCAGCCGAGGGGACTCGAAGTACCTGGTCAGCGCGGTGTCGGTGCCTCCCACCAGAACCGCCGGCCGCACCACCGTGACGTTGAGTCCCGGGTGGGCCCGCGGCGCCCGCCGCGCCAGCCGCTCGATCTCCAGCAGGTCGCCGACGCCCGTGGCCTCCGCCGTGGCGCGCAGTTCCGCGTCCTCCGACAGCGGCAGCTCGTTGTCCGGCAGCGCCCCGTAGACCATCGCCGAGGTGCACAGCACCACCCGGTGCACTCCGGCCGCCGCGGCAGCCGTCAGGACGGTCTGCGTCCCTCGTACGTTGTAGGCCGTTCGGGCGGCCGCGTCCGTCTCCAGGTCGAGATCGAGGGCCAGGTGCACCACCACGTCGGCGCCGCGCAGCTTGTCCGCGATGGCCGGGTCCCGGACGTCCAGGATGTGCCACTGCGCCGCCGCGCACTCGCCGCGCCGCTCGTCGATGGCCACGACCTGCTTGACCTCGTCGGACGCGGCGAGCTGCTCGGTGAGCAGCGCGCCGACGCCGTACGCGGCGCCGGTGACCGCGACGACGGGCCCGCGGGCGGCGGGGCTCGCGGAACTGGTTGACTGGTTTCGCGCTGCGCGAACCTGCGGATCTGGGGAACTCACCGGGCGTCTCCAGCGGTTGTCTTCAGTACGAGCGCGTGCGACGCGTGCGTACCAGGTGGCATCCATCCTGCCGCAGGCCGGCAGTCGGCGAAGCACCGAGGCCCGATCCGCCCCAGGTGTCTACGCTGGGTGGTGTTGTCGGGCAGCCGTGCCGCCGGAAAGAACCGGCGGCCCTACCAGCCGAGGAATCCCGTGAGTGACACCCCATTCGGATTCGGCCTTCCGCCGGAGGAGCCGGACGACGGCGACGAGGGCAAGAAGAAGGACCAGCAGAGCGGTGGTGGTCAGGGACCTGCCAACCCGTTCGGTTTCGGCGGCCTGCCCGGAGCCGGAGGCTTTGGCGGCGGACCCGGCGGCCCCGGTGCGGACAATCCGTTCGCAGCCATGTTCGGCTCGCTGAACCCCACCGACCTGGGCGCCGCGTTCCAGCAGCTGGGCCAGATGCTCTCCTACGAGGGCGGCCCGGTGAACTGGGACATGGCCAAGCAGATCGCCCGCCAGACGGTCTCCCAGGGCAGCCCTGACGGCACCAAGGACACGAGCGTCGGCCCCGCCGAGCGCCGAGCCGTCGAGGAGGCCGTCCGCCTGGCCGACCTCTGGCTCGACGACGCCACGTCCCTGCCGTCGGGCGCCGGCTCCGCCGTGGCCTGGAGCCGCGCGGAGTGGGTCGAGGCGACCCTGCCCGCCTGGAAGGAGCTCGTCGACCCGGTCGCCGAGCGCGTCGGCACCGCCATGGGCGACGTCCTGCCGGAGGAGATGCAGGCCATGGCCGGCCCGCTGATCGGCATGATGCGCTCGATGGGCGGCGCCATGTTCGGCACGCAGATCGGGCAGGCCGTCGGCGTGCTCGCCGGTGAGGTGGTCGGCTCCTCCGACATCGGCCTGCCGCTCGGCCCGGCCGGCAAGGCCGCGCTGCTGCCGGTGAACATCGAGACGTTCGGCAAGGACCTGAGCGTCCCCCAGGAGGAGGTACGGCTCTACCTCGCCCTGCGCGAGGCCGCCCACCAGCGCCTCTTCGCCCACGTGCCGTGGCTGCGCTCGCATCTGTTCGGCGCGGTCGACGGCTACGCCCGCGGGATCAAGGTCGACACGGCCAAGCTGGAGGACGTGGTCGGCCAGTTCGACCCGCAGAACCCCGAGCAGCTGCAGGAAGCCCTCCAGCAGGGCATGTTCCAGCCGGAGGACACGCCCGAGCAGAAGGCCGCCCTGGCCCGTCTGGAGACGGCTCTGGCGCTCGTCGAGGGCTGGGTGGACGCGGTGGTCCACGCCGCCGCGAAGCCCCGCCTGTCGTCCGCCGACGCCCTGCGCGAGACGCTGCGCCGCCGCCGCGCCTCGGGTGGCCCGGCCGAGCAGACGTTCGCCACGCTGATCGGCCTGGAACTGCGCCCGCGCCGCCTGCGCGACGCCTCCCGTCTGTGGGCCTCCCTCACGGACGCGCGCGGAGTCGACGGCCGCGACGCCCTGTGGCACCACCCGGACATGCTGCCGACGGCGAGCGACCTGGACGACCCGGACGGCTTCGTGCACCGCGAGCAGATCGACTTCTCCGAGCTGGACAAGATGCTCGGCGAGGCGGCGGACAAGCCCGACCTGCGCAAGAAGGACGAGGGCGAGGACAAGACCAAGGGCGACGACGCCGAGTGAGCCTGTACGACGACGCGGTCCTCGTGCTGAAGGAGTACGAGGACCAGCTGAAGCTGCGCCAGGCCTACCTGGACCACTTGGCGGATCACCCGGACGGCCTCTGGAAGGCCTGTCACGCGGGTCACCTCACGGCCAGCGCCCTGGTGATCGACCCCGAGGGCGGCCGGGTGCTGCTGACCCTGCACCGGAAGCTGCGGATGTGGCTCCAGATGGGCGGCCACTGCGAGCCGGGCGACACCACGCTCGCCGCCGTGGCCCTGCGGGAGGCGACGGAGGAGTCCGGTGTCTCGGGGCTCTCGCTGCTGCCGGGCGGCCCGGTGCGCCTGGACCGGCATCCGATCCCGCCGCCGTGCCACTGGCACTTCGACGTCCAGTACGCGGTCCTGGCACCGCCCGGCGCCGCCCACGCCGTCAGCGACGAGTCGCTCGACGTGCGCTGGTTCCCGTACGCCGAGGTGGCGGACGTGGCGGACGACTCGGTGGTACGGCTGCTGGAGTCGACACGAGCGAGGCTCACGGAGTGAGCTGGTGAGGGGGCGGCCACGAAGGCGGCCGCCCCCTCAGCCGGCGCGGGGAACTGCGCGACCAGCCACGAACGGCCGGCGGCCACACCGGCCCGCACACCCCCCTCACCCGATCGGCCGAACCGCGAAGCACTCAGCTCCAGACGTTCCCCTGGTTCTGTCCCCGCGCCCCCTGCTGGCCCATGCCGTACTGCGCGGCGAGGCCCGAGCCGATCTGGGCGTTCTGCGGCGGCAGCAGCTCGCTCGGCTGGACGAGGGCGAAGCCGGTGCCCATGAAGCTCAGCTCCCAGCCCTCGCCGGTGTTGCCGCGCCTCCGCCACACCCCCGAGGAGTGCGTCTGGGCCTGCATCTGCACACGCAGGCTCGTCGACCAGGCGACGATCGCGTCGGCGTCGCAGTTGACGTACTTGTCCGGCGTCACCTGCAGCAGCAGCGGCATGCCCGAGGTCATCAGCGCGACCTTGCCCCGCCCGGAGATGTTGAGCTGGTACTTCCCCGAGCCGGAGATGCCGTAGAGGCTGTCCACGGCGATGACCTCGTGGTGCAGGGACGAGTCCATCGCCAGCACGTAGCTGCTGTCGACGGTGAGACCGTCCTGGTCCACGTCCATGACGTGGACGTGCTGCTTGAGGTTGGCGAGGTAGACCGTGCCCTGCCCGTGGCAGCGCATCAGGTCGAGTCCCTCACCCGTGTGCGCACGCGCGCGTGCCTGGTCGTTGCTCTGGTACTCGGCGTCGAACTCGACGAGCCCCTGGTAGGCGACCATGGTGCCCTTGCGGGCCAGGATGTCGTCGTGGCCCTCCAGGGCGACACGCAGCATCTGCTTGTTCTGCAGGCTCCAGCGGTCCTGGGTCTGCTGCTCGTTGTAGGCGAAAATCGGGCTCTGCATGGCTTTCTGGCTCCCCCTCAGCCCCGGACCCGGAGGCGGTCGGTGCTGTCCTCGCTGGGCTGGACGACGACGATGCCCTGACCGGAGAAGGCCATCTGGTAGGCCTCGCCGCTGCCGCGGCCGATCAGCGACTGCGCCCGGAAGCTGCGCTTGCCCTTCACCTTGAGGTTCGGGGACCAGGCGACGAGCGCGTCGGGGTCGACGTACGTCTCGTCCTCGCCGCCTCCGCAGTCGACCACGATCGGCTTGCCCCGGGAGGTCAGCGCGACCCAGCCCTGCCCGGAGATCCTGGTGTTCCACAGGCCCTGCCCGGCGAACTTGGCCAGGCCCTTGACCCGCTCCACGCCCCAGGTGAGGTGGGCGTCGAAGGCGAGCAGGTTGGTGGCGTTGACGGAGATGCCGTCACCGTTGAGGTTGATCACGACGACGTTGGCCCCGTAGTCGGCGAGGTAGAGCAGGCCGTCGCCGGAGCACTTCATCAGGGGCGCGCCCTCGCCGGTCAGCCAGTCCTTGGCGATCTGGCGCACGGCCGGCGGGTTGGGCTCGTACTGGACGAACCCTTCGTAGGCGACCATCGACCCCACGCGCGCGAGGAGGTCGTTACCGGTCTGCATGGCGACCTTCAGCATGTGGTTGCCGTGGTTCTCCATGCGGGCGGTGACGGGTGCGGGGGCGTGGCCCGCGAGCTGCTGTGTCATGACGGGCTCCCTCAGACCTCGTACGGCTGGACGACGATGAAGTTGCCGGGCGCTCCCCGGAACTGGAGGTTGACGCTCTCCCCGGTGTCGCCCGGGTAGGCGTTGCGGCGCATCCGCACCTGGCTGGAGACGACGACCTGGGCGGCGGCCGACCAGGCGACCACGGCGTTGCAGTCGGCGAACGTGGTGGGCGTGACGGGCAGCACCACGGGCGTGCCGTGCGTCTTCACGACGATCGTGCCGGTGCCCTGGAACTGCATGGTGAACAGCGCGCCGCCGGGGATGCCGTGCCCCTCGATGCGGCGGACCTCGTAGGTGAGGCTCTCGTCGAACGCGAGGACGTTCTCGGCGGAGACGCAGACGGCGTCGCCCTGGAGCTCGATGGGGTGCAGCATCGTCGAGTTCTCGGCGAGGAAGACCTGCCCCTGGCCGGTACAGCGCATGAGCTGCATCTCCTGGCCGGTCGCGTTGCCCACGATCCGCCCGGAGAAGCCCGCGCCCTTGTAGCTGAAGTCGACCTTGCCCTGGTAGAGCACCATGCTGCCCTGGCGCGCCAGCACGGGCTGCCCGCCGATGCCGAGGTCGACGCGGACGAGCTTCTTGTTCTGCTGCGTCCAGCGCTGCCCGGTGGGCGTCTCCTTGAACTGCTGGAGCGCGGCGGCCACGCCCGCGCCCTGGGGAGCGGCGGCCTGCGGGGCGCCCTGCTGCGGGGCTCCGTAGGGTGCCTGCCCGAACGGCGGTGGTTGCTGGCCGTAACCGGGGGGCGGCGTGGGCTGGCCGTAGCCCGGGGGCGGGGTGGGCTGGCCGTATCCGGGCGGCGGGACCGGGGCCTGGGGTGCCTGCGGCTGGCCGTAACCGGGAGGTGGCGGGGCCGTCTGGCCGGGGGCCTGGCCG
>JJOH01000024.1 GCA_000696115.1 Streptomyces olindensis | reverse complement strand
TTCTGTCAGGTTGTTCGTTGATTGTGCGTGACGGGGGTTTTCGGTGCCCGGCTGGGATTTGAAGCCGCAGGGTATTTCGCATGTGCTGAAGACGACGGGTGAGGCGGCGTCGAAGCTGGAGAAGTACGCGACGGCGTTCGGTGAGCATCTGACGTCGGCGGCGTCCAGCGCGGGCACCGTGTCCGCCGAGGGCGGTGGTGAGGGCGGCGAGAAGGCGCAGGGCGGTCTGGTGGCGCTTGCGTTGTCGCAGTTCGCGGAGCATGCGACGAAGGATCTGAAGTTCGTCGCGGCGCGGGCGGGTAAGTCGTTGCAGGGCGCGGTGGATGCGACCACGGCGTATCTGAACGGTGATGAGGAGATGGCGGCGGAGGCGCAGCGCAAGACGCTGCAGGCTCCGGTGGTGGATCTGCCGGGAGTCGGTAAGCGGTGATCCAGCCGGAGAAGATTCCCCAGTTCACCGGAAATCTGGAGCAGTTGGAGACGGACTACGCGGATCTGAAGAAGGACGCGGGTCATGTCCGGGATGCCGGTGGTGACATCCACTCGCGGTTCCAGGGGTTGTCGGCGTTCTACCACGCTCCGGAGGCGGAGCGGCTGTTCGCGACGACGAAGCCGGTGAAGGAGAAGGCGGACGCGTTCGCCGACGACCTGGAGAAGGTGTCGGGCGCGCTGTCGTCGTATGCGACGGAGATCCGTCCGCTGGTGGCGAAGCTGAAGCAGCTGAAGGCGGACGCGGCGGCTTTTGTCTCCTCCGTTAAGGATGATGACGAGTGGGAGTACGACGAGGACAAGGTCGACGAGCACAACAAGCTGCGTGATGAGATCACCGCGACGGTCGCGGCGTTCTGGGCGGCGGAGCGGACCTGCCACAACAAGATCACTGCGTTGTGGGGCGGGACGCAGATGGTGGCCGGGGATGGTTCGGACAAGAAGAACCAGTACGGCTTCAACGCCGAGGACATGAAGAACGCCAAGCTTCCCTGGGGTGACCCGGTGGAGGAGAAGCACAAGTGGTACGAGGTCGGCCACTGGGTGAAGTCGTTCGTGTGGGACGGCCTGATCGTGGACGGTGTGTGGGGCACGATCAAGGGCCTGGGCACGCTGGTGGGCTTTGGTGGCTGGGAGGCGATGGGGCAGGCGTGGAAGGGCCTGGCCCAGCTCGCGACCGGTCTGGTCATCACGGCGATCCCGGGGGCGCAGGCGTGGTTCTGGACGGCGTCGGACAAGGACATGCCGTCCTGGCTGCGTGACTCGCGTACGGCGATGAAGGAGACCGGCAAGGCGCTGGTGGCGTGGGACCAGTGGGGCAAGAACCCCGCCCGCGCGGCCGGTGCGGTCACCTTCAACGTCCTGACGACGGTCTTCACCGGTGGTGCGGGTGCGGCGGCCTCGGGTGCGGGCAAGGCGGGCGCGGTCGCCAAGGCCCTGTCGGTGGCGGGCAAGGCGGGCCGGGTGATCGACCCGATGACCTACATCACCAAGGGCGCGGGCGCCGGTCTGTCGAAGATCGGCGACATCACCAAGGGTTTGAAGGGCGTCGGCAACATCGACATCCCCGCCCTGCCCGAGAACGCGGTCACCCTGCCCGAGGGCACGGTCAGACTCCCCGACGGCACGGTACGGCTGCCCGAGGGCGCGGCCCTCCCGGACGGCGCCACGACACTGCCCGACGGCAACGTGCGGCTGCCCGACGACGCCCCGGCCCTGCCCGAGGGCACCACGAAACTCCCCACCGAGGACGGCGCCCCGGCGCGCTACTACGACCCGGACGGCAACATCCTCGACGAGCACGGCAACGTCCTGCAGCACGCCCAGGACGGCCCCGGCGACATCGTCGACCAGCCCGACACGGGCAACCCGGCCGCCGGCGCGGACGCCCCGCGCGTGGACTCCCCCGCCCACGAACCGGCCCTGGTCGGCGCGGGCACCCACACCGCGGAACAGGCGGGGCAGCACATCCGCTTGGGCGACAGCCTCGACAACAATCTCGGCGATGTCGGCCGGGTCGGCGACGACGTACCCACGACACCAGCCGTCCAGGCGGGCGGCGATGTGCCGACCGTCCACGCGGGCGGTGATCTGCCACACGCCGGTGGAGCGGGCGACAACCTGCCCGGCGGCAGCGCAGGCAATCACCTGCCGGGAGGAAGCGCCGACCACATGCCCAGCGGGACAGCCCACGAGCACGGTGCCGGACCTTCGGCGAGTCACGAAACGCCCCACACTGAACACATTGGGCACGACGACCATCCTCAAGAAATAGGTCATGCTGCTCCGGCAGGCGGATCCATCGAAGTACCGACCAGAGGGCAGGGCGGAGGGCCCCCGGGAGAAGGAAACGGTGGGTTTGGCCACAGCCACGAGCCGCAAAGGGTGGACTACAGCGAGGGAGATGAGAGGGCATCGGTGCCGACGGGGCGCATGCAGCCGGACCAGGAGGCATCGGTCGCTGAGCAGCTCGCAGCCGCAAAGATGGCACCGCAAGACATCGAGAAATCCCTCGCCGGACTCCGCAAGAGTGAGTACGGCGCTGGAATTGCCAAGCACATCAGCAATGGAAATCTGGCTGATGTTCCCGGATACGCGGACCTCCTGTCCCAGTGCAAGCAAGTCAGTAAGGGCAGCGACATGACGCCAGCTGTCTATATGGCGATGGAGCATGCAACCGATCTGCAAGCTCGCGGCGTTGAGGGGCTGGGTCTCGAACTGAAAAAACCAGAGGTCGGTCTTGATTTGGATGTGTTGGTCCGGTCCGGCGACCGAATTGAGTACGGTGTTCAGCTCAAGGACGTGAAGAGCGCGACGGGAATAAATAGCGCGACGAAAGGTATAGCTGCGAAGCAGTTGAGGGGGCCCATTGATGGTCAGAAAGTGGCCATATTGGACGTCCATGACACCAAAGCGGCGCTCACCAGCGAAATTTTGGAGCGCGTTGCTGCCCGCGCTAATATGACGGAGGCTACTTTCGTCCTGCGATTCGAGGATGGCTCGATCACCGTTCCGGCCAACGGTCCTACGTACCCGTAAGGAAAGTTCATGTCCATGCTCATGCGCGCGCCCCGTGAATGCGCGTCCTGGTTCTGGGATTTGGAGGACTACGCGCCGCCCGGGTTGCAGTCTGCGCTCACGACCGCTGCCAAGATGTCCGCTGTCCTGCGGAAACATGGCCTGTTGGAGCCGGACAACTTGGAATGGCCGTGGTTCATTCCTGGGCTGGGCGGTGCGCCTGTCCTGACGCGTCTGCATCTCATGCGACCGCTTGACGATGAACAGACAATCCAGCGCGTCCAAGAAATGCGTCCTGTTGGCTTCCCGAAAGCCGTAGAAGGCGACCTTCTCGTTGCGGGGTCCGGTGTATGGCTCGATGAACACGGTGCACCGCGCCGTGAGTACCGGCTCGTGGAACTGACGGTCTCGCCGGAACATCTTGGCCTGTCGGCTGAGGTTTCCGTCTTCCATGACGTCTGGGGCCCGTTCGACTTCCGTGGCACGCCGCATCCGGAAGTGCATCGGCAGAACGCTCCGCGGCTTGCTGCTGCCCTGAAAGAGCTGGAGGCGTTGCTGGGAGTGCAGGCGGAGCCCGGTGAGCCGACGTATTTCGGGAGGGCCTTGGGGTACGGGGTCGACGAGCCTGTGGTCGTGGACGGACGTGGGCCGGACCTGACCGATCAATTGTGAGGGTCAGGCCTCGCGGCTGGGAGCCACGAGGAGGCGTGAAAAGCCTTGCGATTCGCGGCACGGCGATGAAGAACCCTGCCCGCGCCGCCGGAGAGATCACCTTCAATGTCCTGACCCCGGTCCTCACCGGCTGCGACTGGCGCTGGTGATCGCTGCGGCCATCGTGTGGACACGACGTGGGCTTTGGAGACGACGTCATCCGCGTGCCGGACCACACACGACGCAGCGTCGTCCTCCATTCCGTCACCCGGCGAGGGTGAGATTGTGCAGGCGGGCGATGCCGAGCATGGCCTGATGCACGCCGTCGCCTTTGAGGCGGCAGTCGCGCAGGATCTTCCAGGTCTTCATACGGGCGAAGGCGTGCTCGACGCGGGCGCGGACTTTGCGGTGTGAGGCGTTGTGCTCCTCCTTCCAGGCCACAAGTTCGCTCTGGCCGGGTTCGCGGCGGTGCGGGATGACCAGGCCGGTGCCGCGGTAGCCGCCGTCCGCGATGACCGTGGTCTTGCCAACTGCGGCCTTCGCGCCAGACCTATGACGCCGTGATGGAAGCTGCCCGGACGCAGAAAACGCAGCGAGCTTTGAGCCCCTGGACGTCGGCGACAACGCCACGTACCACGCCGGGTTGGCCTGGCTGGAGCGTCTGCGGTCGGCGCACGACCGCGGGTTGTCGCCATCGGCGGCCCTGGCCGAGTTGTCGGCGACGTCTGACACGAGCGCAGGCCGAGTGGATCCGACGCGTGCACCACGCACCGCCGCCCTTGCTGTACTACGCGACCGACCGCAGGACTGACGGCTGTTGTCCCCTTCGGCGCAAACCTTTGGTACAGGACCATTCGGTGGCTGACATGGTTACGACGCCTGAGCTGGGCCCGTTCGACAGGCTGCTCGGTACGGACTTCGACGGTCGGCCGGTCGATGACATGGAGGACGTCATCTGTGGTAGTGGACATGCGACGTATTGACATCGATGACGACGAGGTCGACGTCGGCTTCGATCACCGGTTGCTCTATGCCGGACAGCCCTACACAGGGGAGGCGGTGGAGTACTTGGCCGGTCGTCTAGTGAGCCTTGCGACTTACACGGAGGGGCTCAAGGACGGCCCTTACCGTGAGTGGTACAGGGACGGCAAACTCCGGGCCGAGGGAATGATGCACATGGGATTCGTGTCAGGAGAATTCAAGCGTTGGCACCCCAACGGAGTCCTAGCAAAACGCATGATCAATAGCGAGGACGGAAAAGTTCCTATTGCTGAATACGAGTGGGATGAGGAAGGTCGCCCCACGCGCGCTTGGGAGCGCAGGAACCGCAATCAGTGAAGTAACGAGGTCTACACGGCAAACGGCCCTCGGTTGGCGGCGGTGCTGAGCGAGCTGTCCGAGGTTCTCGCGTCGGAGAGGGATCCAGACGACCTGACGTACTTCGCGAAGCCCACTTACGAAACCGTCATTGCGTGTGCACGCGATCCGAAGCGGGCGCCGTGGTACGACATCCTTATCGAGCGCAAGTTCTCCGTCGACAACACTTTCGCGCAGTTGTCGCTGGCCGTGTGTGACAGCGACGATCTTGCGCGGAAGAAGGGAACCTGGGAGCTGAGGACCGAGGCCTTTCGGGCGCTGGTGGGGATCGCGGACCGGGAGTACTTCGACGAGAAACTGGCGGACCTGCTGAGCAAGGAGATGGTCGAACTCTCCTCGACGACATTTCGGGAGGGCGTCGGCCGAGGTGTGACCCAGCTGGCTGAGCGCCGCCGGCAGAGGCTCGACCTGACCACCCAGCTCGTCGATTTCGCCGCGGCGGTGGCGACCGTCGACGGGCCGGCTATCGTGCAGTACTCGCGAGCTGCCGACGGCGCTGGCGTCCCGTGACGGCAAGACCTCTCTGTGACGAAGGAGTTGTAGCCACCCGTGATGCGCCGTCGCAGGGTCGGACAATGGACTCCGGCTCGGTTTCCCGCCGACGATGTCGCGGTCCAGCGCCTGTGCGACTGGCTCAACGCGAGCGAGGGCGGACTGGACGCCGTCGGCCTTGATCTCAGCGGAGCGGATCTCTCGCACGGTGATCTCTCGGAATCGTGGTTCACCGATGCCAAGTTGAGGAACTGCAACCTGACGGGCGCGGAGTTGTACCGCTCGGATGCTCAAGGGGCCGACTTGGAAGGGGCCGACCTGACGGCCGCCTCCCTCGTGCGCGTCAACCTTGATGACGCGGTGCTGCGGTATGCGACGCTCGACCGTGCCAATCTGGTAAAGGCATCACTGTGCGGCGTCGATGCATTTGGCGCCCACTGTCGAGGCACCCGTTTCATGGGATCCTCGCTGTTGGAGGTCGATTTCCGATCCGCAGATCTGAGAGATGCTGTGTTCGAGCGGAATTCGTTTCAAGTGACCGTCGATAACGGTACTCAGGTAGAGGGTGCATCAGGATCCGTTTTCGGGCCGGTAGTGCTTGTGGACGAGAGTTCCTCTCGAGAACTGTCCGGCCCGGAACTCCAGGCGTGGATCCGAGAGCGCGGCGGGAGACTGCACGTGGTGACCGGAGGGCGTTGACCTCGGTCCGAGACTTCAGGTGGGCAGGTCGTGGTCGCCGAAGGGGTGTCGGCAGCTGACTCGTTTGCATTTTCCCTGAGGGCCGCCGTGCTGGAAGCTAGGGCACGGGCAGGACAGACAGGGGATGGCGCCGTCCGGTTCGGGCTCCCAGCCGTTGTTCGTCAGCCGCGCTCGGGCGGCTTCCCGGATGCCGCGTATGTGGTCGTCGAGTCTGCGGAAGTCGGCCTCGTTCTCCTCGAAAGCCTTCTTCTGGCCGTCCGTCAGGTCGTACTGCTGCACGTTGCCCTCCCGAGGTGAGTGGCGGCGAGGGGTGTTTCGCCTCTTCGCCCCTGCACCCACGATGGCCCGGCGGGCGTCTGCTCGCATGTCGAGCTCAGCGCTGGTGCGTCCGCAGGCTGTGAGCAGTACGGAGCCCTGTGATGTGGAGAAGGCCGAGCTTGTCCGCGTCGCTGCTTCCGGCCGCTGCCGTGTAGGTGACCATGCGCAGATCCGCGCCGGGGACGACGAGGACGTCGCAGTCGAGCAGGATGTCGCCGACCTCCGGGTGCCGGATCGTCTTCTGGTCGGTCGTGTGCTGGGCGGCGGTCGTCCGGGTGGCCCAGAGTTCGGCGAAGGCGTCGGACGTCTCTCGCAGTTCCCGCACGAGACGGTCGAGCCGGACGTCCGCGGGGTAGCGCGAGGCGGCGTCCTTGAGGTCGGCCACGATCGATGCGGCGAAGGCGTCCTGTCCGCGCTCGGACCGGACGGGAAGCATCGCGGCGTGAGCGGCGCCGTCTCCGAACAGGGCCCGGACGAGGTTGCGTTCGACGGCCGGGAGGACGGTGGGGTCGCCGTGCAGGGCGCTCCATGTGCTGTTCCACCACACCAGCGTCCAGTCGGCGGCGAACACCCCGATCGGGACGTCGCCCAGGCGCGCGGCGAGCCGTTGAATCCCCGGAGGCACGTGGGTGCTCACCGTCCCGTCCCGGGGCGGCAGGAGCCCGGCACTCCGGTACAACTGGTCGCGCTCGGGCCGGGCGAGCTGAAGGGTACGGGCGAGGGCGCCGACGACCTGGGCCGAGGGGTTCCTCGCGCGTCCCTGCTCCAGACGCAGGACGTAGTCGACGGAGAGTCCGGCCAGTTGTGCCAGTTCCTCGCGGCGCAGTCCCGGGGCGCGACGGCCGTCCGTCACGGTGAAGCCGGCGTCGGCGGGGGAGAGGCGGTCGCGCCAGGCGCGCAGGAGTGCGGCGAACTCGGGCTGGGTGGAAGCCATGATTCATTCTCGCCGCGCGGCGCCGGACGAGCCTAGGTACTGCCGGTCCTAGTGACGGGGACGGCACTGGTCGGACGGTGGCGTCAGCGGCGAACGTCGAGGTGCGCCCAACCGGACGTCGTCGGCTGACCAGCCAAGGAGCCTGCCATGCAGCACACCATCGTGATGACCGGCGCGAGCGGCGGGATCGGCCGCATCGCCGCGGAGCAGATCCTGCGCCGGTCGCCTGGCGCGCACCTTCTCGTCGTCGCCCGTGGTTCCGCCGGCGCGCGGCTCGCCGCGGAGCTCGCAGCGGGCGGGCACACGGTCTCGCACGTCCCGGCGGACCTCGGCTCGCTGGAGAGCGTCCGCTCGGCCGCCACCGAGATCCGTGACCGGCTCGACGGCGGTGGACTCCCGCCGCTGCGCGGCTTCGTGGGCAACGCGGGCACGCAATACACGAACGCGTGGACCGAGGGACCCGATGGGTTCGAGTCCACCTTCGCCGTCAACGTGCTCGCCAACCACCTGTTCGTCCGCCTGCTCCAGGACCGCTTCACCGCTCCCGCCCGGATCGTGATCACCGCCAGCGACACCCATTTCGGCGACTTCAAGCACAACATGGGCATGGTGCCGGGCCCGCTCTGGAAGTCCCCCGACGCTCTCGCCCGCACGGGCGCCTTTCCCAGGGCCCACACCACGGCCGCCGGGCGCACGGCGTACTCCACCAGCAAGCTGGCCACCATCTACCTGGTGCACGAGTACGCGCGCCGGCTGCCGACCGGGATCGACGCCGTCACCTACAACCCCGGGTTCGTCCCCGGCACCGGCCTCGCCCGCAACGCCGGCCCCCTGTCCCGGTTCGCCATGCGGCGCGTCCTGCCGTTGCTGGCCCTGACGCCGTTCGCCACCAGCCGGGGCGTCGCAGGCCGCCACCTCGCCGACCTCGTTCTCGGCACGACCGAGGCGCCGACCGGGTCTTACGTCGACCGCGGCAGCGCGGCCCGCTCATCGAAGGAGTCCTACGATCCGCAGCGAGAGCGAGAACTCTGGGACGCCGCCGAACGGTTCACCGCGGCACACACCCGCTCGGCCTCTCAATCACCTCCCCGGTAACGGCTCTTGTCCTCGGCGAGCCGTGCCCCTCTGCTCTCCGCGACCCGTTTGACGTCCCGCAAGGACTCGGTGAGCCGCTGCGCCAGATAGTGCAGCTCCCCATGCGTCACCCGCCGTTCCGCGAGGAGCGCGCCCGCGTGGCCGAGAAGGTCCTCCGCCATGTCCAGTTGCACGGCTTCGATGTCGTCGGCCATGCGTGAGACGTAGCCCGTCCCGTCGCCCACGAGGTAGCACGGCCCGCCCTCGGCCGTCGTCCAGGGCAGCAGACGCCCGGCCATCACGCGCTCACCTCCGCCGCCAGGTAGGGGCGGACCAGCCGGTTGTCCTCTCCGCGCAGCGGACGCTCGTCCGGGCGGAGGGCACGGGCCACCGCGCCGGCCTTCTTGTCACCGCCGCGGCAGTACGGGCACGGGGGCGGTGCCGGGGATCGCCGTCGCCGTCCGCGGGGCGGGAACAGGACGCGGAGGAGCGGTTCGAGGGCCCGGGCGAGGAGGTCTGTCATGGGGTGTGCGCCTTCCACCTGCGGTGACTGCGTTCTGTGCTGAATCACTCACAGACTGGGGTCGGCCCTCGCTACGCTGCCAGGGGCTGGAGCTTGACATCGCGCTTGTCAAGAAAAGGAGTTGGCCGCATGGACGAACGCCATCCGATTCGAACGCCGCGTCAGAAGTACGGGGAAGAACTGCGACTGCGGCGGACCGCCGCCCGGCTCACCCAGGAGGAACTGGGTGACCAGGTCGTCTGCTCACCCACGCTGATCAGCCATTTCGAGGCCGGGAGACGTCTTCCCAAGCCGGATGACGCGCAGCGGATCGATCGCGTCCTGGGAACGGACGGGTTCTTCGCGCGCTGGCTGGAGGACCTGGAGAACAAGTACGACCCCCGCTTCGCCGCCGCCGCGGAACTGGAGCGACAGGCAACGGTGATCCAGCAGTTCGCGCTCGCGCTGGTCCCCGGTCTGCTCCAGACACCCGATTACGCGCGGGCCGTGTTCGCCGCTTACCGTCCCAAGTCCACAGAGCAGGAACTTGACAGGCAAGTTGTCATTCGAACAGAGCGTGCCCGGCTCCTCGACGGCCCGTCGGCTCCCGTCGTCTGGACGCTCCTCGACGAGGCCGTGCTGCGACGCTCCGTGGGCGGCCCCCAGGTCATGGCGGAACAGCTGCACAAGATCGCGGACTTGGCCCGGGCACGACGTATCCGGCTGCATGTCCTTCCGTACCGCGTCGGTGCACATCCGCTCATGGAGAGCCTGCTCACGCTGATGAGCTTCGAGGACTCCGCACCGGTGGCGTACGTCGACGCGTTCGAGACCGGACGTCTGATGGACGATCCGGCGCTGGTGAGTACCTGTCAGACCGCCTACGCTCTGGCCCTGAGCGACGCGTTGTCGCAGCAGGAGTCACTGGCTCTCGTCAGGTCGGCAGCAGAGGAACACACGCATGGTCAGCAATGAGCGCACTGGGTGGTACAAGTCCAGTTACAGCGGCGGCAGTCAAGCCGAATGCCTCGAAGTCGCCCCCGGCCACCCCGACATACCCGTCCGCGACAGCAAAACCCCCCACAGCCCCATCCTGCTCCTCTCACCACCCTGCTGGACGGCGTTCGTCACCGCCGTGAAGCACGGGCACCTCACCGCCGCAAGCTGTAACTGACCAGCGACGCCCCGACCACCGACCCGAACGCCGGCAGCAGGAACTGCGCGAAGGCCTCCCAGCCCCACACGATCCCCGCGCACGCCGCCGTGATGTTGATGGCCAGGGACAAGATCCACAGGGCGACGCTCTGGGCCTGGGGTGACATCGTTCCTCGTCGTCATTCGGGTCCGGGGAGAAGGAAACGGGCGGAGTGGAATCAGCCCGGCCCCGGGCTCGGAAGGGGGCGGAATTCCGGCTCGGGGATCCGGCTCAAAGGGGGACTGCCGGGGGTGTTCTCGTGCCGCGCCGAAGGACCCGGTGCCACGACCGCGCGGTCTCCGGACAGCCCCGGAGCCACCACGAGCAGCGTCAACGTGCTGACGGCGCACAGGCCGACGAGAAGCGTCCCCGCGGTGTACGCGCGCCGAGGGGCGTGGGGGCCGGGGGGAGGCATCGGCATCACGGTCGCTCCGGAATCGAGTCCGCCCCCCTTTGATTCACGCCTGGATTCTCCCACGGGAAAGGAGCGCAAAAGGGGCAGCTCATATTCTTGAACTGTAAAGCTTCCGGTTTTCCTGTGAATCCGCCGTGAAACCTGAGCCCTTGTCCGCATACTGATCGGTCGCTTTATGGCGAGGTGATTCCGGTCCGTGGCCGCCGCCGCTGTCGTACCCGGGCGGTACGGTCGGATCATGACCGATCAGGCGGGGGCCTCCCAGGCGGGCGAGCGGCGACTGGCCACCCTGGAAGGCGTGCTCGAACGCATCACGTACGCCAACGAGGAGAACGGCTACACGGTCGCCCGGGTCGACACCGGCAGAGGCGCCGGCGACCTCCTCACGGTCGTCGGCGCGCTGCTCGGCGCCCAGGTCGGCGAGTCCCTGCGCATGGAGGGCCGCTGGGGCTCCCACCCGCAGTACGGCAAGCAGTTCCACGTGGAGAACTACACGACGGTCCTGCCGGCCACCGTCCAGGGCATCCGCCGCTACCTCGGCTCCGGCCTGGTCAAGGGCATCGGCCCGGTCTTCGCCGACCGCATCACGCAACACTTCGGGATGGACACCCTGAAGATCATCGAGGAGGAGCCCAAGCGGCTCATCGAGGTCCCCGGCCTCGGCCCGAAGCGCACGAAGAAGATCGCCGACGCCTGGGAGGAGCAGAAGGCCATCAAGGAGGTCATGCTCTTCCTCCAGACGGTCGAGGTGTCCACGTCCATCGCCGTGCGGATCTACAAGAAGTACGGCGACGCCTCCATCTCCGTGGTGAAGAACCAGCCCTACCGGCTTGCCGCCGACGTCTGGGGCATCGGCTTCCTCACCGCCGACAAGATCGCCCAGTCCGTCGGCATCCCGCACGACAGCCCGGAGCGCGTCAAGGCGGGCCTGCAGTACGCCCTGTCGCAGGCCACCGACCAGGGCAACTGCTACCTCCCCGAGGAGCGGCTGATCGCGGACGCGGTCAAGCTGCTCCAGGTCGACACCGGGCTCGTCATCGAGTGCCTCGCGGAACTGGCCGAGGTCCCCGAGGACGGCGGCGACCCCGGGGTCGTACGCGAGAAGGTCCCCGGGCCCGACGGCGGCTCGGAGCCGGTCACCGCCGTCTACCTCGTGCCCTTCCACCGCGCCGAACTTTCCCTCGCCGCCCAGCTGTTGCGCCTCCTGCGCACGGAGGAGGACCGCATGCCGGGCTTCCGGGCGGTGGCCTGGGACAAGGCCCTCGGCTGGCTGAGGACACGTACCGGCGTCGACCTCGCCCCCGAGCAGGAGGCCGCCGTCAAGCTGGCGCTGACCGAGAAGGTCGCCGTCCTCACCGGCGGCCCCGGCTGCGGCAAGTCCTTCACGGTCCGCTCGATCGTGGAGCTGGCCCGCGCCCGGAAGGCGAAGGTCGTGCTCGCGGCCCCGACCGGCCGGGCCGCCAAGCGCCTGGCGGAGCTCACCGGCGCCGAGGCCTCCACGGTCCACCGCCTGCTGGAGCTGAAGCCGGGCGGTGACGCGGCCTACGACCGGGACCGTCCGCTCGACGCGGACCTGGTGGTGGTCGACGAGGCGTCCATGCTGGACCTGCTCCTCGCGAACAAGCTGGTGAAGGCCGTCCCGCCGGGAGCGCATCTGCTGTTCGTGGGGGACGTGGACCAGCTGCCCAGCGTGGGGGCGGGCGAGGTCCTCAGGGACCTCCTGGCCGACGGCAGCCCCATCCCGGCCGTCCGTCTGACGAGGGTCTTCCGGCAGGCCCAGCAGTCCGGCGTGGTGACGAACGCGCACCGGATCAACGCCGGCCAACACCCCGTCACCGACGGCATGAGGGACTTCTTCCTCTTCGTCGAGGACGACACGGAGGCCGCCGGGCGGCTCACCGTGGACGTGGCGGCCCGTCGCATCCCGGCCAAGTTCGGCCTGGACCCGCGTCGGGACGTCCAGGTCCTCGCCCCCATGCACCGCGGCCCGGCGGGCGCGGGCACGCTGAACGGCCTGCTCCAGCAGGCCGTCACCCCGGGCCGCCCCGACGTGCCCGAGAAGAGGTTCGGCGGACGGGTGTTCCGCGTCGGCGACAAGGTCACCCAGATTCGCAACAATTACGAGAAGGGCGAGAACGGGGTCTTCAACGGCACCGTGGGCGTGGTGACCTCGCTGGACCCGGTCGACCAGCGCCTGACGGTGCTGACGGACGAGGACGAGGAGGTTCCGTACGAGTTCGACGAGCTCGACGAGCTGGCCCACGCGTACGCCGTGACGATCCACCGCTCCCAGGGCAGCGAGTACCCGGCGGTGGTCATCCCGGTCACCACGGGCGCCTGGATGATGCTCCAGCGGAACCTGCTCTACACGGCGGTCACCCGGGCCAAGCAGCTGGTCGTCCTCGTCGGTTCGCGCAAGGCGATCGGCCAGGCGGTGCGCACGGTTTCGGCGGGCAGGAGGTGCACGGCACTCGACTTCCGGCTCGGTTCAACGAAAAATGATCGATCAAATGAGTCGTGAAGGTCACAAGCCACTTCCAGAAGGGGAACACAGGGGGCAGGATGAGCAAGTTGGCGGCACTCAGTGCCGTCAGTAGGCCCGATGGTCGACCCCGAGTGCACTCTCCTGAGCCAAGTGGGGGATGGTAGAGACAGTCAGGGCACCTCGAAGATGAGGCACAACGTCGGTGAGGGAAGACGTGAGCGACAACTCTGTAGTACTGCGGTACGGCGACGGCGAGTACACCTACCCGGTGATCGACAGCACCGTCGGTGACAAGGGCTTCGACATCGGAAAGCTCCGCGCCCAGACCGGTCTGGTGACGCTGGACAGCGGTTACGGCAACACCGCCGCGTACAAATCCGCCATTACCTACCTGGACGGCGAAGCGGGGATCCTGCGGTACCGCGGCTACCCGATCGAGCAGCTGGCCGAGCGCTCCACCTTCCTGGAGGTCGCCTACCTGCTGATCAACGGCGAGCTGCCGACCGTCGACCAGCTCTCGGCGTTCAAGAACGACATCACGCAGCACACCCTGCTGCACGAGGACGTCAAGAACTTCTACAAGGGCTTCCCGCGGGACGCCCACCCGATGGCCATGCTGTCCTCGGTCGTCTCGGCGCTGTCCACGTTCTACCAGGACAGCCACAACCCGTTCGACGAGCGCCAGCGCAACCTCTCCACCATCCGCCTGCTCGCGAAGCTTCCGACGATCGCGGCGTACGCGTACAAGAAGTCGATCGGTCACCCGTTCGTCTACCCGCGCAACGACCTCGGCTACGTCGAGAACTTCCTCCGCATGACCTTCTCGGTCCCCGCGCAGGAGTACGAGCTCGACCCGATCGTGGTCTCCGCGCTCGACAAGCTGCTGATCCTGCACGCGGACCACGAGCAGAACTGCTCGACCTCCACGGTCCGCCTGGTCGGCTCCTCGCAGGCGAACATGTTCGCCTCGATCTCCGCCGGCATCAACGCCCTGTGGGGCCCGCTGCACGGCGGCGCCAACCAGTCCGTGCTGGAGATGCTGGAGGGCATCCGCGACTCCGGCGGCGACGTGGACTCCTTCATCCGCAAGGTGAAGAACAAGGAGGACGGCGTCCGCCTGATGGGCTTCGGCCACCGGGTCTACAAGAACTTCGACCCGCGCGCCAAGATCATCAAGGCCGCCGCGCACGATGTGCTCTCCGCGCTCGGCAAGTCCGACGAGCTGCTGGACATCGCGCTGAAGCTGGAGGAGCACGCGCTCTCCGACGACTACTTCGTCTCGCGCAGCCTCTACCCGAACGTCGACTTCTACACGGGCCTGATCTACCGGGCCATGGGCTTCCCGACCGAGATGTTCACGGTCCTGTTCGCCCTCGGCCGGCTGCCGGGCTGGATCGCCCAGTGGCACGAGATGATCAAGGAGCCGGGCTCCCGCATCGGCCGTCCGCGCCAGATCTACACGGGCGTGGTCCAGCGCGACTTCGTTCCCGTCGAGGAGCGCTGAGCCGCAGTCCCGCTTCGGGCCCCCGTATCCGGCTGCCGGGTGCGGGGGCTTTCGCGTGCGCCGACAGCCTCCGGGGCGGGCGCGGGAAACGTAGAAGGCGCCCCGGAGCGCCGGTCCCCCCACGGGCCGACGACCAGGGCGCCTTCCCAGTCCCGGTTCGGATTCCCCCCACGGGATCCGGCCGGGCGTCTGTGAGGACAGCGCCTGAATCGCTGTGTGAGCACAACGAGCAAAACTCGCCGTACTCCTGTGTTGTGCGATCTGCCGGGACAGCGCACGCCCGGGAGGGCCGCTCAAAGCTTCCCGGTGTACGTGCCCCGGCAACGCATCTCTGGAGAAGTCCCCCAAGACATCTCCAGATGCCAGGTGGCGCCCCCCAAGACGCTCCCTGACATCGTCAACTTAGACCTTCGAACCCCTTGAATGGTTACGTTCACGTCACTGTGATCTGCGTCTCTTGCGTATGTCCGTTAGATACGCAAGAGCCCGGATATGGCGACCGGGGCTCAAGCGTAAGGATGATGCGCGAGCCTTGTGAAGAGCTTATGTGAGCCGGGCCCGGGACTCCAGAGGGGCTCAAATCGCGTTCGCCGCGAACTTGGGGCGAATTCGGGCGATTTCACCGGAATGTCCGCAGTCGCAGACTGTTCGTGACGACGAAAACGGACGAGAAGGCCATCGCGGCCCCCGCGATCATCGGGTTGAGCAGGCCGGCGGCGGCCAGCGGCAGCGCCGCCACGTTGTAGCCGAAGGCCCACACCAGGTTGCCCTTGATCGTGGCCAGCGTCCGGCGGGACAGCCGGATCGCGTCCGCGGCCACCCGCAAGTCCCCGCGCACCAGCGTCAGATCGCCCGCCTCGATCGCCGCGTCCGTGCCGGTGCCCAGGGCCAGGCCCAGGTCGGCGGTGGCCAGCGCGGCCGCGTCGTTGACGCCGTCGCCCACCATGGCGACGACCCGGCCCTCGGCCTGCAGCCGCCGTACGGCGTCCACCTTGTCCTCGGGCAGGACCTCCGCCACCACCCGGTCGATCCCGACCGTGGCGGCCACCGCCTCGGCCACCGCCCGGTTGTCCCCGGTCAGCAGCACCGGCGTGAGCCCCAGCGCGCGCAGCTCGCGCACCGCCTCCGCGCTGGTCTCCTTCACCGCGTCCGCCACGGCCAGCACGGCCCGCGCCGCCCCGTCCCAGCCGACCAGCACCGCCGTACGCCCGGCGCGCTCCGCCTCGTCCCGCGCGCGGGCCAGCTCCGGCGGTACGACGTCGAAGAGCCGCCCCACGGCGACCTCACGGCCCTCCACACGCCCGCGTACGCCCCGCCCGGGGACGTTCCGGAACTCCTCGACCTCCGGGAGCCGCCCGGCCCTCTCCTCGGCGCCCAGGGCGATCGCGCGGGCCACCGGGTGCTCGGAGGCGTGCTCGACGGCGCCCGCGAGCCGCAGCACCTGCTTCTCGTCCACGCCCTCGGCGACGTGGACCTCCTGGAGGGTCATCCGGCCGGTGGTGACCGTGCCGGTCTTGTCCAGCACGACCGTGTCGATCCGGCGCGTGGACTCCAGGACCTCCGGGCCCTTGATGAGGATGCCGAGCTGGGCGCCCCGGCCCGTGCCGACCATCAGCGCGGTCGGCGTGGCCAGGCCCAGGGCGCACGGGCAGGCGATGATCAGCACGGCGACGGCCGCGGTGAACGCGGCGACGCCGTCGCCGGTCAGTCCGAGCCACACCCCGGCCGTGGCGGCGGCGATCAGCAGCACGACCGGCACGAAGATCCCGGAGATCCGGTCGGCGAGCCGCTGCACCTCGGCCTTGCCGCTCTGCGCGTCCTCCACCAGCTTCGCCATCCGCGCGAGCTGCGTGTCGGCGCCGACCCGGGTCGCCTCGACGACGAGCCGGCCGCCCGCGTTGACCGTCGCGCCGGTGACCGTGTCCCCGGCCGTCACGTCCACCGGCACCGACTCGCCGGTCAGCATCGAGGCGTCCACCGCGGAGGCCCCCTCGACGACCGTGCCGTCGGTGGCGATCTTCTCGCCGGGCCGGACGACGAACCGGTCGCCGACGGCCAGCCGCTGCGCCGGGATCAGCACCTCGCGGCCGTCGCGGAGGACGGCCACTTCCTTGGCGCCCAGTTCCATCAGCGCCTTCAGGGCCGCCCCGGCGCGGCGCTTGGAGCGGGCCTCCAGGTAGCGGCCCAGCAGGATGAAGGCCGTGACGCCGGAGGCGACCTCCAGGTAGATCGAGGAGGCGCCGTCCCCGCGCGAGACGGTGAGCTCGAAGGGGTGCCGCATGCCGGGCATGCCCGCGTCACCCAGGAACAGCGCCCACAGGGACCAGCCGAACGCGGCCAGCGTGCCGAGGGAGACCAGCGTGTCCATGGTGGCGGCGCCGTGCCGGGCGTTCGTCCAGGCCGCACGGTGGAACGGCAGTCCGCCCCAGACGACGACCGGGGCGGCCAGGGTGAGCGAGAGCCACTGCCAGTTGTCGAACTGCAGCGCCGGGACCATGGCCGGCAGCACCACCGGGACGGCCAGGGCGGCGGAGACGACGAGACGCCGGCGCAGCGCCGACAGCTCGGGGTCCGCCTCCTCGGCCGCGGGCGCCTCCTCGCGCGGCGGCGCGGGCTCCTCGGCGGTGTACCCGGTCTTCACGACGGTGGCGATCAGGTCGGCGACCTCGGTGCCCGCGGGGTAGGTGACGCGGGCCTTCTCCGTCGCGTAGTTCACCGTGGCGGTGACGCCGTCCATGCGGTTGAGCTTCTTCTCGACGCGGGCCGCGCAGGAGGCGCAGGTCATCCCGCCGATGAGCAGCTCGACCTCGGCGAGGGCGGGCTCGGGATCCGTCGGCGCCTTGGCGGTGGTGCTGGTCATGTCCGTACTCCAGGAGGTGCGGGGCGCCCGGGGAGCGGAACGGGCCGTACGGGCCGGGGCGGCGGCGTGTACGGCCCGTACCCGGGTACGAGTGCCAGGACTGGTGGCTCTCAGACCTGGCTGGCCGGCTCAGGCCCGGCCGGCCAGTTCGTAGCCGGCCTCGTCGACGGCGGCGCGTACGGCCTCGTCGTCGAGCGGGGCCGCCGAGACGACGGTGACCTCGCCGGTCGAGGCGACGGCCGTCACGGAACTGACGCCGGAGAGCTGGGAGAGCTCGCCGGACACGGCGCCCTCGCAGTGGCCGCAGCTCATGCCGCTCACCTTGTAGACGGTGGTGACGGAGCCCGTGGTATCGGTCTGGGCGGTCATGTCGTTACTCCTCGTCGAGGCAAGTGGGGCTGTGGGGGCCTGTGAGACCCCACCTCTCCAACTGTACCCCTAGGGGGTATCACTGCACGACGTCGCCACCACACCGGTTAGCGTCTGACTGCCCGGGAGCGAAGACGACCAGCGGCCCGGGCGCGACAACGAACGGAAGGCGGGTGGGCCATGCGGGCCGTGGTGTTCGAGCGGTACGGCGAGACGGCCGAGGTGCGGGAGGTCGCCGATCCGGAGCCGGCGGAGCACGGGGTCGTCGTGCGGGTCGAGGCCACGGGGCTGTGCCGCAGCGACTGGCACGGCTGGCAGGGGCACGACCCCGACATCGCCCTGCCGCACGTGCCCGGGCACGAACTCGCCGGGATCGTCGAGGCGGTGGGCGCCCGGGTGGGACGGTGGCGGCCCGGCGACCGGGTCACCGTGCCGTTCATCTGCGCCTGCGGTACCTGTCCGTCCTGCGCGGCCGGGGACCACCAGGTGTGCGAGCGGCAGACCCAGCCCGGTTTCACGCACTGGGGCTCCTTCGCCCAGTACGTGGCGCTGGACCACGCCGACGTGAACCTCGTGGCGCTGCCCGAGGACCTGTCCTTCACGACGGCGGCCTCCCTCGGCTGCCGGTTCGCCACGGCGTACCGGGCGGTGGTGCGGCAGGGCCGGGTCGCGGCGGGGGAGTGGGTCGCGGTGCACGGCTGCGGCGGGGTCGGGCTGTCGGCGGTGATGATCGCGGCGGCGTCGGGCGCCCGGGTCGTGGCCGTCGACGTGTCGGCCGGGGCCCTGGACCTGGCGCGGAAGTTCGGCGCGGCGCGGTGCGTGGACGCGCGAGCCGTGCCGGACACCGCGGCGGCGGTCCGCGACCTCACCGGCGGTGGCGCCCACCTCTCGCTCGACGCCCTCGGTTCGCCCGTCACCTGCGCCGCCTCTGTGAACGGCCTGCGCCGCCGCGGCCGGCACGTCCAGGTCGGCCTGCTGCCCTCGCCGGACGGCACGACGCCCGTGCCGATGGCCCGCGCGATCGCCCTGGAGCTCGAACTCCTCGGCAGCCACGGCATGGCCGCGCACGCCTACCCGCCGATGCTGGAGCTGGTCCGCAGCGGTGTGCTGCGCCCCGACCTGCTCGTGACGTCCACGATCCCGCTGCACGAGGCCCCGTCCGCGCTGGCCGCGATGGGAACGGCGCCGGGAGCGGGGGCGACGGTCATCGAGCCGTGGAGCTGATGCGCCGGCGGACAACCGTGCCCCACGCGATGGTGGGGCACGAGGTCGGGGCGGGGGCGGATCAGTCGGCTCTTCGGGTGCGGTTGCCGGACCGAGCGGCGACCCAGGCCCGGACGGTGTCGGCGTACCAGTAGGGCTTGCCGCCCTCGACGTGGTCGGGCGGGGGCAGCAGGCCGTGCTTGCGGTAGGAGGGCGCCTTGACGCGGGAACACGGACCAGGTCGCGTCGAAAGCGCTGTCATGATCTGGTCCGAATGTCCGGACAAAACATTGACAGGGCTTCGTGAAGGGGGCTACAAAGCCGGGGAGAGCCGACACCGAGGGGACACCGATGGCGTACGACCTGATCACCATGGGGCGGATCGGAGTGGATCTGTACCCGCTCCAGACGGGCGTCCCACTGCCGCAGGTCACGTCCTTCGGCAAGTTCCTCGGCGGCTCGGCGAGCAACGTCGCGGTCGCCGCGGCCCGCCTGGGACGGCGGACCGCGCTGATCACCCGCACCGGCGACGACCCCTTCGGCGCCTACCTCCACGAAGCCCTGAAGGACTTCGGCGTGGACGACCGCTGGGTCACCCCGGTGCCCGGCCTGCCCACCCCGGTCACCTTCTGCGAGATCTTCCCGCCGGACGACTTCCCGCTGTACTTCTACCGGCAGCCCAAGGCCCCCGACCTGGAGATCGACGCCCACGAGCTCGACCTCGACGCCATCCGCGAGGCCCGCGTCTTCTGGATCACCGGCACCGGCCTGAGCGAGGAACCCAGCCGCACGGCGACCCTCGCGGCCCTCGCCCACCGCGCCAAGTCCGGCACGACGGTCTTCGACCTCGACTGGCGCCCCATGTTCTGGACCGACCCGGAGGCGGCCCGCCCCTTCTACGAGGAGGCCCTGCGCCACACCACCGTCGCCGTCGGCAACCTCGACGAGGTGGAGGTCGCCACGGGCGTGCGCGAACCCCACGCCGCCGCCCGCGCCCTCCTGGACGCCGGGGTCGAACTGGCCGTCGTCAAGCAGGGCCCCAAGGGCGTCCTCGCGGTGAACAGCGCCGGGGAGAGCGCCGAGGTCCCGCCGCTGCCGGTGAACGTCCTCAACGGCCTCGGCGCCGGCGACGCCTTCGGCGGCTGTCTCGTCCACGGCCTGCTGGCCGGCTGGGACCTGGAGAAGACCATGCGGCACGCCAACGCCGCCGGCGCCATCGTCGCCTCCCGCCTGGAGTGCTCCTCCGCGATGCCCACCCCGGCCGAGATCGAGGCGGCCGTCACCGCGGGGGCCGTCCAGTGACCGTCGACGTCTTGGAACTCGTCCGCCTGCGCAGCCACCGCCCGGAGGCGATCGCCGAGGCCGCCGCCCGCCGCACCCGGCGCCCGCTGCTGAACGACAACGGCCGGCTGATGATCGTCGCCGCCGACCACCCGGCCCGCGGCGCCCTGGGCGTCGGCGGCCGCAGCATGGCCATGGCCAACCGCGCCGACCTCCTCGAACGCCTCTGCCTGGCCCTGTCCCGGCCCGGCGTGGACGGCGTCCTCGCCACCGCCGACATCCTCGACGACCTGCTGCTGCTCGGCGCGCTCGACGGCAAGGTCGTCATGGGCTCGATGAACCGCGGCGGCCTCCAGGGCGCCCGCTTCGAACTCGACGACCGTTTCACCGGCCACCGCCCCGAGGACATCGAGCGCCTCGGCTTCGACGCGGGCAAGCTGCTGCTGCGCATCGACTACGACGACCCGGGCTCGCTGACCACCCTGGAGTCCACCGCCCGGGCCGTCGACGCCATGGCCGCCCGCAAGCTCCCCGTGTTCGTCGAGCCGTTCATCAGCCGCCGCGACGAGACGGGCCGGCTGCGCAACGACCTGTCCGCCGAGGCCGTCACCCGGTCGATCGCCATCGCCTCGGGCCTCGGCGGCAGCTCCGCCTACACGTGGCTGAAGGTGCCGGTCACCGACAACCCCGACGACATGGCCGAGGTCATGGCCGCCTCCACACTGCCCGCCGTGCTGCTCGGCGGCGAGGTCGGAGGCTCCGCCGAGGAGCAGGCCGGGGCGTACGAGAAGTGGCGCGGCGCCCTCCAACTGCCCACCGTGCGCGGGCTTGTGGTGGGCCGCTCGTTGCTGTACCCGGCGGACGGGGACGTGGCCGCCGCCGTGGACACCGCCGTAGGACTGCTGTGAGGGCCGCTTCATGACCAGTGAGCTGTACGTCCCCAAGGGCACCACCGCCGACGTGAACTACGTCCTGGACATCGACCCCAAGCGGGCCGGCTGGACGCACAGCAGTCTGCGGATCGTGGAGCTGACACCCGGCGGCACGCACACCTTCACCACCGGGGACAGCGAGTGGATCGTGCTGCCCCTGTCCGGCGCGTGCACCGTGCGCGTCGAGGACGAAGAGTTCACCCTCTCGGGCCGGGAGAACGTGTTCGCGTCGGTCACCGACTTCGCGTACGCGCCCCGGGACGCCCGGGTCCAGATCGCCTCCGGCGCGGGAGGCCGCTTTGCTTTGGCAGGAGCGAAGTGCGAGCGACAACTCCCCGCCCGCTACGGCCCCGCGCCGGAGGTCCCCGTCGAGGAACGCGGCAGCGGCACCTGCCTGCGCCGCGTCCGCAACTTCGCCTCCGCGGACGCCTTCGACTGCGACAAGCTCATCGCGGTCGAGGTGATCACGCCCGGCGGCAACTGGTCCTCGTACCCGCCGCACAAGCACGACGAGCACCGGCCCGGCGAGGAGTCGGAGCTGGAGGAGATCTACTACTTCGAGATCGACGGCCCGAACGGGTTCGGCTACCAGCGCGTATTCCCCTCGCGTGAGGGCGGATCCGACGTCCTCACGGAGGTCCGCTCCGGCGACGCCGTCCTCGTCCCCGACGGCTGGCACGGCCCGTCGATCGCCCAGCCCGGCCACGACATGTACTACCTGAACGTCATGGCCGGTCCGGGGGAGACGAGGGAGTGGCGGATCTGCTTCCACCCGGACCACACGGAGGGGTACCGATGACCACCCGCCTGACCGTCGCACAAGCGCTGGTCCGTTTCCTCGCCGCCCAGTACACCGAGCGCGACGGCGTCCGGCGGCGGCTCATCGGCGCCACCTGGGGCATCTTCGGCCACGGCAACGTCGCCGGCCTCGGCCAGGCGCTGCTGGAGCACGCCGCGGAGATGCCCTACCACCAGGGCCGCAACGAACAGGCCATGGTGCACGCGGCGGTCGGCTACGCCCGCCAGTCGAACCGCCTCTCCACCCACGCGGTGACGACCTCCATCGGCCCGGGCGCCACCAACCTGGTCACCGGCGCGGCCCTCGCGACCATCAACCACCTGCCGGTGCTCCTCCTGCCCGGCGACATCTTCGCCACCCGCCCCGCGGACCCGGTCCTGCAGCAACTCGAAGTGCCGTACGCCGGCGACGTGTCGGTCAACGACTGCCTGCGCCCGGTGTCGAGGTACTTCGACCGGATCACCCGCCCCGAGGCCCTGGTCCCGTCGGCGCTGAACGCGATGCGCGTGCTCACCGACCCCGTCGAGACCGGCGCCGTGACGCTCGCCCTGCCGCAGGACGTGCAGGCCGAGGCGTACGACTGGCCGGAGGAGTTCTTCGCCGAGCGCACCTGGACCGTACGGCGTCCCGGCGCCGACCCGACCGAACTCCTGGACGCCGTGCACACGATCCGCGCGGCGAAGCGGCCGTTGGTCGTCGCGGGCGGCGGCGTCCACCACAGCCGCGCCGAGGAGGCGCTCGCCGAGTTCGCCGAGGCCACCGGCATCCCGGTCGCCTCCACCCAGGCCGGCAAGGGCTCCCTGCGCCACGACCACCCCCAGGACGTCGGCGGCATCGGCCACACCGGCACGGCCACGGCGGACGAACTGGCCCGCACCGCCGACCTGGTGATCGGCGTCGGCACCCGCTACACCGACTTCACCACCGCCTCCGGCACCCTCTTCGCCCACCCGGACGTGCGGTTCCTGAACCTCAACATCGCCCCCTTCGACGGCCACAAGCTCGCCGGTCAGCCCCTGATCGCGGACGCCCGCAGCGGCCTCCAGGAGCTCACCGACGCCCTGCGCCTGCACGCGTACCGGGTCGCCGGCACCTACGCGACCGAGTACACCGAGGACAAGGAGCGCTGGGAACAGCGCGTCGACGCCTGCTACGAGGTGGACGAGCCGGACACCCGCCCCACCCAGCCGCAGGTCCTCGGCGCCCTGGACGCCCTCGTCGACGAGTCGGACATCCTGATCAACGCGGCCGGCTCCCTCCCCGGCGACCTGCACAAGCTCTGGCGGACCCGGTCCCGCGACCAGTACCACCTGGAGTACGGCTACTCCTGCATGGGCTACGAGATCCCGGCCGCCATCGGCGTGAAGCTGGCCGCCCCGGACCGGCCCGTGTGGGCGCTGGTCGGTGACGGCACGTACCTGATGATGCCGACGGAGATCGTGACGGCCGTGCAGGAGGGCGTCGCGATCAAGGTGCTGATCATCCAGAACCACGGCTACGCGTCCATCGGCGGCCTGTCCGAGTCGGTGGGCGGCGAGCGCTTCGGCACCGCGTACCGCTACCCCTCCGAGGACGGCTCGTACACCGGCCCGCCGCTGCCCGTGGACCTCGCCGCCAACGCGGCCAGCCTCGGCATGCGCGTGCTGCGCGCGAAGACCGTGCGGGACCTGCGCGAGGCCCTCGCCGAGGCCCGGGCCGCCGACACTCCCACATGTGTCTATGTGGAGACCCAAACGGCAGACACAGTGTCGGGCGCGCCTCCCGCGCAGGCCTGGTGGGATGTACCCGTGGCCGAGACCGCGACACGGCCGTCCGCGGTCAAGGCACGTGAGCTGTACGAACGGCACGTCTCCACCCGACGCCGCCATCTGTGAAGGAGTTCCCGGCCATGACGAAGATCGTCAACCACTGGATCGGCGGCAAGACCGTCGAAGGCGCCTCGGGCACGCACGGGCCGGTGACCAACCCGGCGACCGGTGAGGTCACGACGAAGGTCGCGTTCGCCTCGGTGGACGAGGTGGACGCGGCGGTCGCCGCCGCCAAGGAGGCCTTCGCCACCTGGGGCCAGTCCTCGCTGGCCCAGCGGACCTCGATCCTCTTCAGGTTCCGGGCGCTGCTCGACGCCCACCGCAACGAGATCGCCGAGCTGATCACCGCCGAGCACGGCAAGGTCCACTCCGACGCCCTCGGCGAGGTCGCCCGCGGCCTGGAGATCGTCGACCTGGCCTGCGGCATCAACGTGCAGCTGAAGGGCGAGCTGTCCACGCAGGTCGCGAGCCGCGTCGACGTCTCCTCGATTCGCCAGCCGCTCGGTGTCGTCGCGGGCATCACGCCGTTCAACTTCCCGGCGATGGTGCCGATGTGGATGTTCCCCATCGCCATCGCGTGCGGCAACACGTTCGTGCTGAAGCCGTCGGAGAAGGACCCGTCGGCCTCGATCCGCCTCGCCGAGCTGCTGGCGGAAGCCGGTCTCCCGGAGGGTGTCTTCAACGTCGTCCACGGTGACAAGGTGGCCGTCGACCGCCTCCTGGAGCACCCGGACGTCAAGGCCGTCTCCTTCGTCGGCTCGACCCCGATCGCCCGCTACATCCACACCACCGCCTCCGCCAACGGCAAGCGCGTCCAGGCGCTCGGCGGCGCCAAGAACCACATGCTGGTCCTGCCGGACGCCGACCTGGACGCGGCCGCCGATGCGGCGGTGAGCGCGGCCTACGGGTCGGCGGGCGAGCGCTGCATGGCCATCTCCGCGGTCGTCGCGGTCGGCGCCATCGGCGACGAGTTGGTGGAGAAGATCCGCGAGCGCGCCGAGAAGATCAAGATCGGCCCCGGCGACGACCCGACGTCGGAGATGGGCCCGCTGATCACCAAGGTCCACCGCGACAAGGTGGCGTCCTACGTCGAGGGCGCGGCGGCCGAGGGCTGCGAGGTCGTCCTGGACGGCACCGGCTACACCGTCGACGGCTTCGAGGACGGCCACTGGATCGGCATCTCGCTCCTCGACAAGGTCCCCACGTCCGCCAAGGCCTACCAGGACGAGATCTTCGGCCCGGTCCTGTGCGTGCTGCGCACGGAGACCTACGAGGAGGCCCTGGACCTCATCAACAACTCGCCGTTCGGCAACGGCACGGCGATCTTCACACGGGACGGCGGCGCGGCCCGCCGCTTCCAGCTGGAGGTCGAGGCCGGCATGGTCGGCGTGAACGTCCCGATCCCGGTCCCCGTGGGCTACCACTCCTTCGGTGGCTGGAAGGACTCGCTCTTCGGCGACCACCACATCTACGGCAACGACGGCACGCACTTCTACACCCGCGGCAAGGTCGTCACCACCCGCTGGCCGGACCCGGCCGACGCCCCGGCGGGCGTGGACCTGGGCTTCCCGCGCAACCACTGAGGTTCTCCGGGGACTGCCCGCGGTTCCCGCAGGCGCCCCCGTCCTGGGGGCGCGGGGAACTGCGCGAGCAACCACGACGTACCCGCGCCCGGCAACGCAGAGGCCGAACCGAGCTCGACGCCGTACACCACCCGCAGTACGCCGAAGACCCCTCGTAGTCCCCTGGAAGGTCTCCCACTTCGGTCTCCGGTCGACAACTGTTCGACAGGTTCACCCCGTACCGTTGACGCATGGATCTTCGACTGCCCGGGCTGAACGGGCTGCTTCGGAGGCCCCGGAGGCTCCTCGCCGCCGGGGCCGCCGTCGTCGTGCTCGCGGGAGCGGGGACGTGGACGGCCGTCGCGTCCGGCGAGGTGCCCCCGGTCGACCGCGCCGACCGGGTCCTGGACACGGGGAACGGGGTGCGCATCGACACCTCGTACTTCACCTCCGGCTCGGGCGGCCGCCGCCCCGCCGTCCTGCTCGGGCACGGCTTCGGCGGCAGCAAGAACGACGTACGGCAGCAGGCCGAGGATCTCGCCCGGGACGGCTACGCGGTCCTGACCTGGTCGGCCCGCGGCTTCGGCAAGTCGACCGGGAAGATCGGCCTGAACGACCCGAAGGGCGAGGTCGCCGACGTCTCGAAGCTCATCGATTGGCTGGCCGAGCAGCCCCAGGTCGAGCTCGACAAGAAGGGCGACCCCCGCGTCGGCATGGCCGGCGGCTCCTACGGCGGCGCCATTGCCCTGCTCACCGCGGGCCACGACCAGCGCGTGGACGCCATCGCCCCGGCGATCACGTACTGGAACCTCGCCGACGGGCTGTTCCCGAACGGCGTGTTCAAGAAGCTGTGGGCCGGCATCTTCGTCAACTCCGGCGGCGGCTGTGAGCGGTTCGAGCCCGTGCTGTGCCGGATGTACGAGCGGGTCGCCGAGTCGGGCACGCCGGACGCCGAGGCGCGCGAGCTGCTGGAGGAGCGTTCGCCGTCCGCGGTCGGCAAGGACATCAAGGTGCCGACGCTGCTGATGCAGGGCCAGTCCGACTCCCTGTTCCCGCTCGGCCAGGCCGACCAGGCCGCGAAGGCGATCCGCGCCAACGGCGCCCCCGTCGACGTCGACTGGATCGCGGGCGGCCACGACGGCGGCGACATGGAGACCAGCCGCCTCCATGACCGCGTGCAGAGCTGGTTCGACCGCTACCTGAAGGACGACAAGGGCGTCGACACCGGCCCAGCCTTCCGCGTCACCCGCACCCTCGGCCTCGGCTCCGGCGATGGCGAACCCCGCCTGACCGGCGTCACCTCGGACCGCTACCCGGGTCTGGAGAGCAAGCAGCGCTCCCTCGCCCTGGCCGGCCGCGAGCAGAGCTTCGACAACCCTCCCGGCGCCAGCCCGCCCGGCGTCTCCGCCCTGCCCGGCCTCGGCGGCGCCGGCGGCCTCAGCCAGCTGTCCACGCTCGGTATCGGCGTCTCCCTCGACTTCCCCGGCCAGTTCGCCGCGTTCGAGTCGGCACCGTTCCACGAGGACCTTCAGATCACCGGCTCGCCCACGGCCACCGTCCACGTCAAGTCCACCACCGACGACGCCGTGCTCTTCGCCAAGCTCTACGACGTCGGCCCGGGCGGCACCCAGCCGGTCCTGCCCTCCCAGCTCGTCACGCCCGTGCGCGTCGAGGGCGCCAAGGCCGGCAAGGACGTCACCATCACCCTCCCGGCGATCGACCACGAGATCGACGACGGCCACCGGCTGCGCCTGGTGCTCGCCTCCACGGACCTCGGCTACGCCTCCCCGACGGCCCCGGCGACGTACACCGTCTCCCTCAAGGGCGACCTGAAGGTCCCCTCGGGCCTCGGCCAGAGCAACACCCAGGGCCCGCTGCCCGCGTGGGTGTGGTGGCTGCCACTGGCCGGCGCCGGCATCGCGTTGGCGCTCGTCCTCACGGGCCGCCGCCGTACGGTGGCGGCCGCCCCGCCGGACCCCGCCCTGGCCGAAGTCCCGCTCCAGATCACCGACCTGACCAAGCGGTACGCGAAGTCCGCCGACCGGTACGCGGTCAAGGACCTGTCCTTCCGCGTGGAGAAGGGTCAGGTGCTGGGCCTGCTCGGCCCCAACGGAGCGGGGAAGACGACCACCCTGCGCATGCTGATGGGCCTGATCAAGCCGGACGGCGGCGAGATCCGCGTCTTCGGCCACGCCATCAGCCCGGGCGCCCCGGTGCTCTCCCGGGTCGGCGCCTTCGTCGAGGGCGCGGGCTTCCTGCCGCACCTGTCCGGCCGCGAGAACCTGGAGCTGTACTGGCGCGCCACCGGCCGCCCGCCCGAGGACGCCCACCTCGACGAGGCCCTGGAGATCGCGGGCCTGGGCGACGCGCTTGCCCGCGCGGTGCGCACCTACTCGCAGGGCATGCGCCAGCGCCTCGCCATCGCCCAGGCCATGCTCGGCCTGCCGGACCTGCTCATCCTCGACGAACCGACCAACGGCCTGGACCCGCCCCAGATCCGCGAGATGCGCGAGGTGATGATCCGCTATGCCGCCGCCGGCCGCACGGTCATCGTCTCCAGCCACCTCCTCGCCGAGGTGGAGCAGACCTGCACCCACCTGGTCGTGATGGACCACGGACAGCTCGTGCAGGCGGGCCCGGTCGAGGACATCGTCGGCTCGGGCGACACGCTCCTGGTGGGCACGGCCACGCCCGTCGACGAGCCCGTCGTCGAGAAGGTCGCCGCCCTGCCGGGCGTCGCCTCGGCCGTCCGCGCCGACGAGGGCCTCCTCGTCCAGCTGGACGCCGACGGCACCCCGCAGCGCCTGGTCGCCGACCTCGTACGGCTGGACGTGGCGGTGCGCTCGGTCGGCCCGCACCGCCGCCTGGAGGACGCCTTCCTCACCCTGATCGGAGCCGAAGCATGAGCAAGCTCGTCGAGCCGCCCGTCGAGGTCGCCGACGGCTACCGCGCGGGCCGCACCCTGCCCTTCCGCGTCGAGCTGGTCCGGCAACTGAAGCGGCGCCGCACCCAGGTCATGGGCGGCGTTCTGTTCGCCCTGCCGCTCATCCTGCTCATCGCCTTCCAGGTCGGCGGCGAGCCGGGCGGCGGCAACCAGCGGGTGAACCTCATGGACACGGCGACCGCGTCCGGAGCCAACTTCGCCGCCGTCAACCTCTTCGCCTCCGCCGGCTTCCTGCTCGTCATCCCCGTGGCGCTGTTCTGCGGGGACACGGTCGCCTCCGAGGCGAGCTGGTCCTCCCTGCGATACCTGCTCGCGGCACCCGTGCCCCGGGCCAGGCTGCTGTGGTCCAAGCTCGTCGTCGGACTCACGCTCAGCCTGGCCGCGCTGGTCCTGCTCCCGGTCGTCGCGCTCATCGTCGGCACGGCCGCCTACGGCTGGGGCCCGCTCCAGCTGCCCACCGGCGGCACCCTCCCCACCGGCACGGCGGCCCAGCGCCTGCTGATCGTCGTCGTGTACATCATGGTGTCCCAACTGGTCACCGCCGCCCTGGCGTTCTGGCTGTCGACCCGGACGGACGCACCCCTCGGCGCGGTCGGCGGCGCGGTGTTCCTCACCATCATCGGCAGCGTCCTGGACGAGGTGACGGCCCTCGGCGACTGGCGCCACTTCCTGCCCGCGCACTGGCAGTACGCCTGGCTCGACGCCGTCCAGCCGCAGTTGCAGTGGACGGAAATGATCCAGGGCACGTCGATTTCCGTAACGTACGCGCTCGTGCTGTTCGCCCTGGCCTTCCGCGGTTTCGCCCGCAAGGACGTGGTGTCCTAACGAGCTCGTGCACGGTAACGGTGAGGCGTCGAGGATGGCGGCGGGACTCGGTGTTCACCTCCGCCGCGCCGACGTCAGGTCCGCGGTCTGCTGATGGGACAGCAAACCGGCGACGGCCTGCACGGTGTGACTCATGTGCTCGCGGCGGCCGAGGCGGCGGGTCGGCGCCCGCCAGTTCTTCAGATGGGCGTTGCCGTGTTCGACCCGGATACGGCGTGATGAGTGTGCCTTGCGCTGGCGCTGCCGGTCTGCGCGCCCAGGCCCTGACAGCCGGCATCGGCGAGGATCTCCACGGCGGTGATGCCCTCGCGGCTTCCGGGCCTGGTCGGGCTGCAGAACAGCACCCGGCCGTCCCCGTCCGTGACCACCATGGACTTGACGGCGTTCTGCTTGCTCTTACCGGAGGTGAGGTGCACGAGGGCGGTTCAGGAGCCGGTCGACGCAGACCCGGCTCACCGGCGCTGGACAGCACCGTCGCTTCCGGAGGGTCACCCACCGGTCTCGACGGGCCGCCTCCGTAGCCGCTTCGAGACGCTTCTGCAACTATCCGTACCGCACGTTCCGGCCCCCTGCGCCGTCACAGTCGGAAGAAGCCGACGTCAACGGACCGAGGGGGCACGGACGATGGACCGGCACGAGGAGTACGGGCGGCACCAGCGGTTCCGGACACGGAAGCTGAGTGGCGCACTGCTGGCGCTCACGGCGGTGGGCGGCCTGCTGCTCACCGGCTGCGGCGACGGCGGCGCGGGCGAGGGTTCCAGCGCCTCGGACAGTAGCGGCCACAACTCCGGCTTCCCGGCCCCGGCACAGCCCGAGGACCTGGACCGCGACCACGAGCACTCTTCACGGCAGCCGGCAGAGGACCACCTCTCCACCTTCGCCCTGGACGTGGACACCGCCTCCTATGCCTACGCCCGCCGCACCCTCGCCGGAGGGCGGCTGCCCGACCCGTCGACGGTCCGCCCCGAGGAGTTCGTCAACAGCTTCCGCCAGGACTACGAACGCCCCGACGGCGACGGCTTCTCGGTCACCGTCGACGGCGCCCGCACCGATCAGGAGGACTGGTCCCTGGTCCGCGTGGGTCTGGCCACCCGCACCGACGGGCGGACCGGCGAACGCCTGCCCGCTGCCCTCACCTTCGTCATCGACGTCTCGGGCTCCATGGCCGAACCGGGCCGCCTGGACCTCGCCCAGAAGTCCCTCGCCGTGATGACGGACCGGCTCCGGGACGACGACTCGGTCGCGATCGTCACCTTCAGCGACGAGGCCGAGACCGTCCTGCCCATGACCCGCCTCGACGGCAACCGGGACAAGGTCCACGACACCATCTCCGAGCTGGACACCCAGTCCTCCACCAACCTCGGGGCGGGCGTCGAGACCGGCTACGCCACCGCCGTCGAGGGCCACCGCGAGGGTGCCACCAACCGGGTCGTCCTGGTCTCCGACGCCCTCGCCAACACCGGCGACACCGATCCGGACTCCATCCTCGAACGCGTGGCGGACGCCCGCCGTGAGCACGGAATCACCCTCTTCGGCGTCGGCGTCGGCAGCGACTACGGCGACGCCATCATGGAACGCCTCGCCGACCGCGGCGACGGCCACACGGTCTACGTGTCGGACACCGACGACGCCCGCGAGGTCTTCTGCGAGCAGCTGCCGCGCAACATCGACCTCGCCGCCCGCGACGCCAAGGCCCAGGTCGCCTTCGACCCCCAGACGGTCGCCGAGTACCGCCTGGTCGGCTATGACAACCGCCGGGTCGCCGACGACGACTTCCGCGACGACGGCGTCGACGGCGGTGAGGTCGGCCCCGGCCACACGGTCACCGCCCTCTACGCGGTCCGCACCCGGCCCGCCGCCTCGGGGCACCTCGCCACGGCGACCGTCCGCTGGCTCGACCCGGACACCCGGACCCCGCACGAGGAGTCAGGCGACCTGGAGGCCCGGGCCCTCCACGATGACGTCTGGGCCTCACCCGAGAGCCTCCAAGTCGCGGCGATCGCCGCGTACTTCGCCGACGCCCTCCGCCACGGTGACACCCGTCGGCCGCAACTCCCCGGCCGACCATCGCTGGAGCAACTCGCCGAGCGCGCTGAGGATGTGGCGAGGGACCGCGCGGACGAGCAACTGCACGACCTCACGGAGGCGATCAGGACGGCGGACCGGGCGTACGGGACCAGATGATCGGTTCTCCGCAGGACACTCCTGGAACTGGTCCCCTAGGGAACGAGTCTGAGGAGCCTGTTGGGTGAGCCGGGCCCGATGTTCCGAAGGACTCCGGTCGTTGCTCCGCTGACCAGAGCGCTGTGCACGGTCGCCGGGCTGGCGGTGGGGCGGGAGGTGAGATACACGGCCGCCGCCCCTGCGACGTGGGGGGTCGCCATCGAGGTGCCGGAGAGAGTGGCCCTCGCCGTGTCACTGGTGTGCCAGCCACCGGGGATCGACACCCCGGGGGCGAACATATCGAGCGCGGAACCGTAGTTGGAGAAATCTGCCCTGTAGTCGGTGATGGTGCTGGCTCCCACGGTGAGGGCAGAACTCACTCGGGCTGGTGAGAAGTTGGCGGCATCGGCGTTCGCGTTGCCTGCGGCGACCGCATAGGTGATACCGGAGGCGATGGAGTTGCGCACCGCGGTGTCCAGCGCCGTGCTGGCGCTCCCGCCCAGTGACATGTTGGCGACCGCCGGCCGGTTGCGGTGCGAAGTGACCCAGTCGACACCCGCGATGACGCCGGCAACGCTGCCGTACCCGTCGTTGTCGAGCACCCGTACCGCAACGATCCTGGCGAGCTTCGCCACGCCGTACGTCCTGCCTGCGACGATGGTGGCGACGTGCGTTCCGTGACCGTTGCCGTCGGATGCGATGGTGTCACCGTCGATGGCGTCATACCCGTACGAGGCACGGCCGGCGATCTGCTGGTGAGTGATGCGCACACCCGTGTCGAGCACGTAGACGGTCGCGGCATTGCCCGCAGTGTTCGGATAGGTGTACGTCCGGCTGAGCGGAAGGCGGGCCTGGTCGATCCGGTCCAGTCCCCACGGCGGGTAGTACTGGGTCCCGTCGTAGTGGACCTTCTGGTTCTGCTCGACGGACGCGACGGCCGGGTCGGACGCGAAACTCCTCGCTCCGGAGGCGCCCACACGGACGGCGTAGCCGTTCAGCACGGAGTTGTAGGCCGTCTCCACCGTGGCGCCGTACTTGGTCGCCAACTGGTTGCCTTCCTCCGAGTCCGCCCTGAACCCGGCGGACTCCTTCAGTGTGACGATGTAGCTTTCGGCGATGGCGTTGGCGGAATCCTCATGGAGCACTTCTCCGGCGGCCGGGGCGGCCTCGGCGGGCAGGGCGGTACCGCACCCGATGACGGCGGCCGCGGCCGCCGCGGCGATCGCCGCGGCGATCCGCCGCCGGGCGGTGAACATTTCTCGCATCCTGAAGAGCCTTCCTCGGGCGGACCCGTGACGGTGTTCGCTGCTGCTGATCCGAGGATGGCCGGGCGCTTCATCGTCGAAATGCCCTGTTAGCACCTTTCACTCCTGATTGGAGCTGATTACCGCGTATGGTCGAACCCTGGGGCGGGGCATCCGACGACATGACCGTCACTCACAGCCAGGCCCGTGCTCGGCCGGTCGGCATGCGAAGGTCCGTCGGCCCGGGAGCGGTGCGCCGGTGAGGGGCGCGGGAATTTCCGGGACGGCGTCCGGCACCCCGAGCGGTGACCTGACGCGCACTCCGGCCCTCGCCCAACCGACGGCGACCAGCAGCATCGCCGACTGCCCTTCGGCGACCTGATCGGACGCTCATAGTGCAAGGACCCCTCAGCCTCTTCTTCACTCCTGTGGGGGAGCGAGTGATCAGCTGGGCGTGGCGGATTGCCGGGCTCACGCGCCCGTGATCACATCTCACCGAACGGCGCTAAAGGGACATTTATGCGCTGCGATCGAGAGTGCTGACCGCCTATGGGGCGATCAGCTCGATTGACATCTGGAGGACCGATGCATCATCACATGCTCCGTTCGGCGGCCACTGTGCTGCTGGCTTCCGCGCCGCTTTTCGCTGCCGCGCCCGCGCAGGCCGCTCCACAGCAGAACTTCCCCTGCTCCCTCGGCCTCCAGAAGGCCAGCAACAACGTGACCAGTACGGTCAGCGTCAGCGTTACATGCGACCAGACGCGGACCGTCGGCATGAGACTCACGGCGGGCGACACCGAGCTTGCGAACGTCCAGAAGACCGTTCAGGCCGGTGTTCAGGAGAGCGTCACCGTCACCGTGCCCAGAGTCGAGGAGGTCTGTGCCACGCTGCAGACCGGCGGTGAGAGCGCGACGATCTGCTCCTCCTGACGGTACTCCCCAGTCGGCACCTGACTGACGGACACGGCCGCCGTCCATTCCGCGACCCTTGAGGTCTGGGTGGACGGCGGCCGACCTTGTGGGGCATGCCGCCGGCGAACTCATCAGGTCCTGAGCGTTTTCCAACCTCAGTTTGAGCAGACCAGGTGCAGGGTGAGGACGGCCTGAACCAGGCGGGTGATGTGGGTGGTGGAGCATCACAGCTCGCGCAGAAGCCGCCAGGCCCTCAGGGTGGCCATGGCCTGCTCGACGAGCGCACGGATCTTCGCGTGGGAGCGGTTGGCGGCCTGCTGACCAGCGGACAGCGTCTCCCATCGCTCCCAGTAGGACTCGCACTGCTCCGGGCAGCGCGGGAGATGCCCATAGCAGTCGCTCCTTGCGGGTCGGCGATCACTTGCACGTCCATGCCGTGCTTCTTGTGTGTCTCGGAGTGGAAAGGTCGGTCGGCGGCGATCCTTTCGATCGGCAACAGCGTGCCGTCCAGGATCACGAACGCCTGGTGGAGGCGACCTTCACCGCCTCGGTGAGCGTCGGGGCGAAGGAGGCCGGGACGTCGACGGCCTCGGCGACGTACCGGTAGGCGGTGGTGGTGCCTAGCCGAACCCGGCAGCGAGCTGGGACAGATCGGCGCCAGCTGGGCAGACAAGCACGCGGAATTCTCTTTCGCCCACGGGGCGTCGAATTACCGCTCCATAGAGAACGATGCACAGCAGCGGCGCCGGTTGCTTCTGGAGCAGGCTCTGCCCTGTCCGCACTGGGTGATACGGCTGTGCAGCGATGCGCAGCGTCAGCCCTGACAACAGCCGTACGTACGAGGCAATTTGGGAAGTGCCCGGACGTGCGGGCGTGGATCTGGGGTGTTCGCGACACGCGTACAGCGCGAAAGTCGGCGGCAGTGCTGCGGGAGAACTCCCGATGACGGACGACGACTACATGATTCCGGGTGAAGAGGGACACCACCGCGGTCGCCCGGCGTCTGCGCCGACAGTCCCGGTTCTCGCAAGGTCCGCGAGGTGATTGCACTCTGTTGCTCAGACGGTGTGTCATTACTCCATTGGGTGACAGGTGTACCGTGACCTGGGAATTCTGTATTTCTTATTGCTCGCCCTTTGGGGCCAAGCGGATGAAGTTCCGGAGATGGGAACCTTCCAAGTGGTGCCTGCTTGGGTGGTGGGGCAACATCAGTTCTGTTCCTTCCAACGGGGAAGGGACAGAACGGAGATATCAAATGCGCAAGAGCATGAAGCGGGGTGCTGCCGCGACCCTCGCGGCAGTGGCCCTCCTCGCCGGATCCGCCTCCGCTGCCAGCGCCGGCGAGGAGGACTTCGACGGTCCCGTCGTCGTGGAGAACACCAACACCAACACCAACACCAACCTCAACGACAACGACAACACGAACACGAACACCACCACGATCGTGATCGACCTCACGCCTTGATCCCTCTGGGCCGGGTTGTGATCGGTCGATTCCAGTTCGCCGGTCAGGCGCCTTTCTCGATTCCCTAGGGGGATCGTGGCCCGACTCGAGAGCGCCTCTCCCTCGCATGCGGACCAGGTGAGTTCCTCATCTGCCGAGGGAGAGGCGCTCCGCCTTATCGACCGCGAGGTCAGGGCGATTGCGCGGCATCAAGCCGGGCGTTTCGCCGCTCGGCGGATTCCGAAAGCGAGGGAGTGGGCTGAGCCCCCAGTGCCGCACCTGCGGCAGGCCTCGCAGACGCGGTCGACGAGACGTCTGCGGCTCCCTGCGGCCGCTGGGCGAACTCGGCGAAGCGACAGGTGCTGACAAGCGAACGCGCCATCGCCGAACGCCGGCCTGTCGTCCACGGCCTGCTCGGCAGGGGAGTGGCTTTCGGTCAGATCGGGGAACGCGCCGTCGCCCACGGCAGACAAGTGATGCCGCCGACGTACGTCGTGTTCGGCGCTGTGGCGGCGAAGTCCCGCCCGAACAGGTCCGGCACCGGCGTGGCGGACGGATCGAGCACGGTCGTCGTCACGCGCCTGCGCCGCCGCAGTCGGTTCGGTGGTGACCCTGGGATGGCCCCAGGTGCCGTCCCGCTCGGTGTGAATGGCCCGGATCCGCTCGGCGAGTGCCGCATCACCCCGCTCGCGCGGCTCGGGCCTCGCCATCGGCCCACCACGTTCATAAGCCGGAGCGGGCGGCCTCCAGCGTCCGTGCGCGCCTCTTCAGCTCCTCCCGCAGGACCGCCATCTCAGCCTCCAGTCCCTGCCTCGTGGCCCCGCTCACCGGGACATCCTTCGTGTTCGTGGTCGTCGGGTGGGTCCTCCCGAAGCTGCTGGAGGCACCAACTCGGCCGTCGCCGGGTCCGTCGTCAGGGCGACAGGCATGCGCAAGAAGGACCATCGTGCGCCACACCATCCGGTGACTTCTGGTCTAGCTCGAGCTGTGACGCATCGATATACACCATTTATCCATGTATACAGGTCTTGATACGAGGCCGACGTTGCGTCACCCCATCTGACCTCACTCCCGAAAGGTGCAGTAAATGAGAACCTCACCGCTGTGGCGGGTTGCCCTGGCGTCGGCGGCATCCGCTGCTGTCATCGCCGCGCCGCTGGTGGGCGCAGGCACAGCCCACGCCCAGTACCCGCCCCCTGGCCCGAGCCTGACTCTCTCCCCGGACACGGTGGAGGCCGGAGAAGACGTCAGCTTCACAGGAACCGGCTTCGCCCCCAACCAGTTCCCCGTCACGGCAGCGCTGTTCTCGAAGAAGGTCGTGCTCGGCCGGTTCCAGGCCGACAGACAGGGAGTTGTCGAGGGCACGGTGACCATCCCCGAGTGCACCAAGCCCGGCCTTCACACCTTCAAGCTGTTCGCGCACGACCCCGATCTGACCCTTCGTGCGCCCCTCGAGGTACTGCCCCCCGCCAACGGCGTCGACTGTCCCGACGACGATGGCCGCGACGACCACGACGACCACGACGGCCACGACGGCCACGACGGCAGAGGGGACCACCGCGGCCACCATGGCCAGCTTGCGGACACGGGCGACGACGACAAGACGCTGATGATGATGGGAGGTGCGGCGGCCGGGCTGGCCGCACTCGGTGGAGGCACAGTGCTCGCCATGCGCCGTCACCGCAGGTCCTGACGGAGGGACAGGTACACACCGTAGTCCGGTGACTTCGATTCCGGCACCGTGCCACAGATCCCGGAAAGCGCGGCTGACCGCAGCTGCGCTTTCCTTGGCCGGCGCCGCCTGGATCGGGGTCACCGCACTGCTGCCCCGCTTCCAAGAGCTCGCGGACGCTGAAGGATCCGGAGGTGCGTACTGCGGCGGTCGCCCTCGACCGCTACCCGCCCCGTGGGTGTGGCGCAGACACGTCCCTCAGTTGCAGACCGCTGGGTGGCGGCGCCGGCAAACGAAGCCGTGTGCAACGGCGCACCTCCACTCGTTCCCTTGCTCCCTCTGGACGAACCGAGCCCTTCCCTTCTCTCGCCTCACTTCTCACCAGTTGTCGCCGCAGGCGCGCCGCTCTCGTCCAGATGGGCCGACACGCGCGGTGCGGGCAGTTCGCCGTATCCCCTGTAGGCGTCGTAGTCGGCGCCTTTCGGTGCCGGGGCCATGCTGAAGACGGTGCCCAGGACGCGACTGCCCACGCGCTCCAGAGCCTCGACGGAGGCACGGACCTGGTCACGGTTGGTCCTAGAGGCGCGGACGACCAGCAACGTGCCCTGAGCCAGCGGAGCGAGTCCGAGGGTATCGGCGACCGGCAGCAACGGCGCCGTGTCGGTGATCACTACTTCGTAGGTGCTCGCGAGCTCATGCAGCAGTTCGCTCATCCGGGTCGAGGCAAGCAACTCGGTGGGGTTCGGTGGCTTGGGGCCACTGGCGAGCACCGCGAGCCGATCGTCGGCTTGCTGGATGACGTCCCCGACGCGGGCCTGCCCGATCAGCACGGTGGTCAGTCCGGCGTCCTGGACGAGGCCGAAGGTCTTGGCCACGCAGGGGCGCCGCAGATCGCAGTCCACCAGGCAGGTGGAGGTACCCGCCTCCGCGAGGGAGAGAGCCAGGTTCGCCGCGGTGTTGGTCTTGCCCTCGCCAGGCACCGAACTGGTCACCATGATGATCCGAGGACGATCGTCGACCTGGGCGAACTGCAGGTTCGTGCGCAGCTTCCGGAACGCCTCGGCGCGCGGGGAGTGCTGCCCCGCTGTGGTCACGAGCGGCCGTTTGGGTGCTTGCTTGTCGTACGGGATGGACCCCAGGCCTGGCAGCCCGGAGAACTCGGCGAGCGCCCGACCGGTCTTCAGGGTGGTGTCGAGAGTCTCACGCAGGATCACAAGCCCGGCCCCGACCAGCAGCCCACCGAGCACTCCGACGGCCAGGTTGAGCAACGGACGTGGCGAGACAGGGGCGGAGGGGGTGGCCGCCTTCTCGGTGATGCCCAGCGAGACGGGCGAGACGGGCGGGGGAGGCCGCCGGTCGTCGGTCTGCCTGGGGGGCGTCGGGCTGGGTGGTGTTTCCAGTTGTTCGACGACGTACGTGAAACGCCTGGCTACGGTGTTGGCGATCGCCGCGGCACGCTCGGGGACGGTATCCCGGACGCTGATGTTGATGAGCACGGTGTTGAGCGGGGCTTCGGCGCTGATCCGGGACGCCAGTTCCTCCGGTGTGGTGCGAAGCCTCAGCGCACGTACCACCGGCTGGGTCACCTGACTGGTGGTGACGATCGAGGCGTACGACTGCACACGCGCCTGGGAGAAGCTCTGCCCCTGAGTCAGCTGAACCATGTCCTCGCTATTGCGGGTAGCGACGAAGAGCTGAGTCCGCGCCTCGTAGACGGGGGTGCTCAAGCCGGTAGCGGAGCATGCGGCCCCGACACCGATCACCAGACAGACCACGGCAGTCGGCCAACGTCTGGCAAGAGCCTTCAAGAATCCTCGGAGATCCAAACTGCACCTCTCATTGAGCCAGGCGAATTGCCCGAAGATGACACACTGTTACCTTTATGTAGTGGTAAAGGTAGGGGATCGAACACCTCAGTCCGGGTAGCCACCCCAATGTCGCCCCGACAACAGCCCTGTAGGCAGGCACCGGTCTGCTGAGGGCACTTGATCCACCCTGCCGATCGAGCGCTGCACCATCTGGTGGCTTTTCCGCAGTGCGGCACGGATTCGGCAGTCATGCTCGCCGTTCGCCGGTGTATGCAGTCTTGGTCAGAGGCCGCCGCTCAAGGTCACCGTCAAGCGAGGAGTCTGCTGTGCCTGAACGCCTGCTGTTCGCTGCGGTAGCCGCGATTTCGGGCGCGCTGCTCGTCTCCTGTGCGGCGGAGGGAGCGAGGGAACACGCGGCTGCCGGCGCGGTCGCAGGGACCAGGGCAGCGAAGGCAGAGTCGGTCTCCGTCGACGGCGTGGAGCAGTTGCGCGTCATGGTGCTCGAGGTTCTTCCGCACGATCCGCGGGCTTTCACTCAGGGATTGGAAGTGGCCGGCGGCACGTTGTACGAGAGCACTGGCCTGGCCGGTCGTTCCTCGGTGCGGGCGGGCCCAATCGGCCGGCGCCCGACACGTCAGAAGGCGCTGCCCCCACCGTTGTTCGGCGAGGGCATCACCGTGGTCGGCAGGAAGCTGTGGCAGCTCACCTGGCGGAATCGGATCGCCATCGAGCGCGACGCCAGAACGCTGTCGGAGGTGCGTCGTGTCCCGTACCCCGACGAGGGCTGGGGCGTGTGCCACCAGCGGTCCAGCAATCGGCTGGTGACGAGCGACGGATCATCGCGGCTGACGTACCGGGATCCGAGAACCCTTGCGAGGAGAGGCGACGTCAACGTCACCCAGGGCGGCCGGCCGGTGACGAAGCTGAACGAACTCGAGTGTGTCGGCGAGGCGGTGTACGCCAACGTCCTGTTCACCGATCGCATTGTGCGCATCGACTCCGCCACCGGTGCGGTGACAGCGAGCATCGACGCCTCGGGCCTGCTTCGCAAGGACGAACGCGTGCACGGATCCGTGCTGAACGGTATCGCGGCCGTGCCTGGCACCGACCAGTTCCTGGTCACCGGCAAGCTCTGGCCCAAGACGTTCCGCGTGGTCTTTGTTGCGGCCGGGCGCACCGGCGACTCCAAGGGCTGAACGGCTCTGCCGTTCCAGTGAAGATCGGCGGGGCGAGCGGGAGAAAGCGCGAAACGTCGCGATCCTTCAGTGTGTCTATTCAGTCGAGGTCGTGGGCGGTTGTCATCGGTGACAGCGACGCCCTGCCGACTGTCGATCCGTCACACAAGGTGGAGCAACGCGGCGATGCACATCGTGCGGGTAAGCTACCGGATCCCTCCCCTGCAGGGCGGAATGGAGCGTCACGCCGAGCGCCTGACGCATCATCAGGTGCGGGGCGGAAACCGGGTGACGCTCTCGTTCCGGCATGGCGCGACGGTACCGGTCGGTGCCACGCGGCTGCCGTTGCGAAGGACTGCCCCGTCCCGGATGCTGGCGCCGGCGTCCGACCGGCTCGCGTTCGCGGCGGCAACGGCTGCCGCGATCACGGACCTCTGCGCAGGCTCGACAAGACGTGTCGTGGACTTGGTGCACCTTCACGGCGACCACGTCGAGGCCGCCTGGCTGGGGCCCGTCTGCCGACGGCTGGGAATCCCGCTGTTCCTGACGGTCCATGCGGCACTCGCCGACCAGCATCAGTGGCTCGCTCGACGTGCCTTCCGCAGTGTGGAGGCGTTCATCGCGCTGGGGTCGGTGACCGCTGCCGGCCTTGTGGCGCGTGGCGTGGATCCGAGACGCATCCTGACCATGTCCAGCGGCCTGGAACTGTCGGCCATGCCACCTCCCGTCTACGGCCGGGCTCGTGAGCGCGGCCTGGTCGTCAGTGTCGGCGCGTTGAACCCGATGAAGAACCACGGTCTGCTCATCGAGGCGTTCCACGAACTGGCGAGCAGCCGGCCGGGGGTGCGACTCGTCATCGCAGGCGAAGGGCCGGAGCGTGACCGCCTGAGCCGGCTCGCGGCGGCGGGTCCGGGTGTCGCACTCCTCGGCCCTCTGCCCCGGCAGGAGGTCTACGACCTGGTCCGGCGAGCCGAGGTGTTCGTACTCGCCTCACGGCGACTCCCCGGAAAGGGTGAGGGCGTGCCTACGGCGGCGCTGGAGGCGCTGGCGCTCGGAACGCCCGTCGTGGTGTCCTCGGACGCCCTGCTCGATCCCGTGGTGACCGTCCGCGAGGCGTACCGGGTCTTTCCGTCCGGGTCGAGGCAGAGCCTGGTGAACACCCTGAGAACCGTGCTCGACGACGAGGCGGGCCGTCACCGGATGAGTGAACTCGGGCTGCGCGCGGCCGCGGAACTGGACTGGTCCCGGGTCGCCCGGCGCGTGGACGACTGGTACCAGGTGGCGCTGGGACGGCGGCGCGCCCTCGCCGGACACTGAAAGGAGCAGACCATTGCCGACAACCATTCCTGAGATGGTCAGACTGGCCTGGGAGCATCCCGCCAACCGCGGGCGGCGGGCCCGGGCTCTGGCCGGCATGGCCGGGTGGCAGGCCTGGAAGCGACTGGTCCGGCGGCCGGTCGACCTGTCCGTGTACGGCGACTTGTCGTTCCGTGCCTACCCCGACAGCACGCAGCCGGGGCGCTTCGTCTATTTCGGGGGACTTCCCGACTATGAAGAGATGACCTTCATGAAGCGCTATCTCCGTCCAGGGGACGGATTCATCGACGGCGGCGCCAACGAGGGAATGTTCACCTTGCTCGCCGCGCAGCTCGTGGGTCCGAGCGGAGCGGTGCACTCCTTCGAGGCCGTCCCCGCGTTCGCCCAACGGCTGCGGGACAACGTGGATGCGAATTCCCTCGGGTGCGTGACCGTCCACGAAATGGCGATCGGAACGGAGCCGGGTACGACGTCGTTCGTCATCAGGGGTACGGGCTCGCGTATCCGGACGGATGCCGACAGCGACAACACCGTGCGGGTGAGGCTCGGCCGACTCGACGACACCCTGCCCGAGCGTCCCTTCGCCATGGGCAAGCTCGATGTCGAGGGTGCGGAGCACCTGGCGCTGCGCGGCGCGGGCCGCCTCGTCGCCCGGGGCGAGCCGGCGGTGTGGATGCTCGAACTCGTCGACACGTTCCTCCGCCGCTTCGGCTCCACGGCGCGTGAGGTCCGGCGGTGGCTCGGTGACCACGGTTACGACGTGGTGCTCTACGACCCGCACGGCAACCGGCTTGTCGGAGCTCCGGATCCGCTGCGCCCGGGGCAGCCCGACGTTCTGGCGGTGTGCCGTCAGCGGCGGCGGGAAGTGGAAGCGCGGCTCACCGGGAGGGTCTGACCGCGGACAGAAAGCGAAGCGGTGCCGACGCTCGGCTCCCACCTGAAGGCGCAATCGCGGAAGTGCCCAGAATGTCTGAACCGAAAATATCGCCCAATTCGGTAAGAATGTGGCGTTCGGTTCACTGGTGACGGTCCGTGACCGCTGATGCGGCACGGGCCGTGCCGACGGAAAGGGATCCGTGATGAGTACGGCGCACTGCGTCGAACGTGCTGTTGTGACCGGGGCGGCGGGCTTCATCGGCTCCCACCTCGTGGACGCCCTGCTGCAACGTGGGACCACCGTTCTGGGCGTCGACCGGCGTTCACCCCGTGACAACGCCATGGCGGCGGAGAACCTCGCGAGCGCGCTGGGCCGCCCGGGCTTCCGGCTGGTTCAGGGCGACCTCGTCACGGACGAGATCAAGCCATGGGTCGACGGCGCGGACGCCGTCTTCCACCTCGCCGCCATCCCGGGCGTCCGACCCTCCTGGGGGGACGGTTTCGGCGAATACGTCGCGTGCAACGTGCTGGCGACGCAACGCCTGCTGGACGCATGCGTGTCCTGCGGCGTCCCCCGCCTGGTTCTCGCCTCCTCCTCCAGCGTGTACGGGGACGCGATGGGCAAAGGGCCCCTGCACGAGGAGTGCCTCACGGCTCCGCTGTCGCCGTACGGGGTGACCAAGCTCGCGGCCGAACGTCTCGCTCTCGCCTACGCGCTCGCTCCGGCAAGCCCCACCAGCGTGGTCGCACTGCGCTACTTCACGGTGTACGGCCCGCGCCAGCGGCCGGACATGGCCATCGGCCGGATGCTGCGCGCGGTCCGCACGGGACAGCCGCTGCGGCTCTACGGGGACGGCCGCCAGCGCCGGGACTTCACCTACGTTGCGGACGCCGTCGCGGCCACCGCTGCCGCGGCGACCGCGGAGGCGACCGCGGAAGCGGTCAACGTCGGCGGCGGGGACAGCGTTTCCGTGCTCGACGTGCTCAGCCGCATCGCCGAGATCACCGGCGCCGAGGTTCCGGTGCACGGAGACACGCATCAGCCAGGCGATGTGCAGGTGACCGAAGCGGATCTCACGAAGGCGCGTGAGCTGCTCGGCTATGAACCCTCGGTCACGCTGGCCGAGGGTATCCGGCGCCAGTGGCGGTCGCTGTCCGTCGTCGCGCCGGACGACACATATGGACCGAAGGAGTCTCGATGACTTTGATCATGGACATCGCAAAAATCGATGGAGGGACGGCCCTGGACAGACTGTCTGGAATCGTTCATACGTACCCTTCCATGTGGAAGGGCACCGTGATTGACGTTGGGTGCCGCACGCGCGAACTCGAGACGGCGCTGAAAGGCCGCCAAGTGAGCTACGTAGGCGTGGACGTCGACCCTACGGCAGAAGTAGTGGCCGATCTCGGCGATCGTCTGCCGTTCGAGGACAGATCGGCAGAGGTGGTCACCGCCTTCGACGTTCTCGAGCACACCGACGACATCTACCGAGGTTTCTCGGAACTGTGCCGGGTCGCCCGAGAGGACATCCTCATCACCCTTCCCAACTGTTACGAGGTGCGCACCCGCGTCAGGCATCTGCGGGGGAAGCCCATCTCCGGAAAGTACGGACTGCCCACCGCACCGCCCGGGGACCGGCACCGCTGGTTCTTCTCCCTGGACGAGGCACGGAAGTTCGTGCGGAACTCGGCTCGCGAGCACGGATGGCGGGTCACGGACGAACGAGCCCTGATCGGACCGAAGTTCCAGCGCATCGGATGGGCAGTGTGCCGGTGGCCCAACCTCCTGTGCGCGAACTATCTCGCGCGCCTTCAACCCGGTCGGTGAAGGGCCGCGGCCCGGCGCGGCGCCTCGTCCTAGAACCAGCGCCGCACCGCTGTGCCGTGATCGCCCATAGGGCGTTGCATCGGATCATCCGGAACGAGGTCGGTGAAAGGCAGCGATCAGAGAATCGCCTCGAACATCTCGGCAACGCGCTCCGGTGAGAACTCCTTCTGCGCGCGCCGTCGGAGCAGCAGGCCCATGGCACACCGGTCGGCGTAGGGCCTGTCCATCACGGAGCGGACATGGGTGGCCAGCGCGTCAAGGTTGCCGACGCGCGCCACGTAGGGGTAGCCGGCTCCAACTACGTCGGCGGACCCCCCTGCATCAGTCGTCACGACAGGTGTACCGCAGGCCATCGCCTCCAGCAGAACCCGCGGGAAGCCTTCCTCGTAGCTCGGCATGACGACGCAGTCCGCCGCCGCGTACAACTCGGGCAGGTCGCGATTGGGGACCGCACCCAGCAGCAGCATCCGCCCGTCCAGCGCGGGGTCCGCTGCCTCGCGGGTCAGAAGGGGCCGGTCAGGGCCGTCTCCGACGACGATGAGCCTGACACGTGCACCGCGCGGATCTTCGGCGCCGGAAAGAAGAGCCTTGAGCAGCGGCGCGAGGAGGCGGGTCCCCCTTCGGAACGACAGTCGATGGACGAACAGCAGGATGAACTCGCCTTCGGACCAGCCAAGCCTCGCTCGTGCCTCGGCCCGTGCTTCAGCGGACAGGGGAGAGAACCGCTCGGTATCAATGTCGTTGTAGAGAAGTCGCATCCTGTGCCGTGGCACGCCCCAGAGGCCAGCCATGCGCGGGACCATGGTCTCAGGGCCGGTGACCAGGCAGTGCACCAACCGTGCCGTCACGAGGTTGACGGCATGTTGGCCTCTCTGCCGCAACGACGTGCGCTGCCCCGGTTCTCGCAGTTCGGCGAGGCCGCTGCGCCACAGCAGGATGCGGTTGCGGTACAGCGGGTAGGTCAGGAGCAGGACGATCACGAAGAGCGTGGAGTAGCGCAGAAAGTAGGTCCGGTAGCCGGCGCGGGACAGGCGGTGGACGGTGAGTGCAGTGCCGATCATCCGGCCGACCCGGCTCCGGCCGGGGACGCGCGTCAGGAGTCGGACCCCGGCGAGCCGTGCCGGCGGAGTGCCGCGCTCCACGGCGACCGCGACATCGACGCGGTTCCCCAGAGCTGCCAGCAACGCCGGGATGTGCGCGAAGTGTTCGGACTCGTCCTCGGACAGATGAGGGATGACGTAGACGAGTCGCGGACGCGAGCCGGACATGGCGGAGTCCGGTTCGCCGTCCGTCCTGCCCTGCGTCACGTCGGCCATCTAGACCACCCGCTGGAGTTGTTCAGTGCGCCGCTGTGGAACGCCCGGCAGCCTTACCGCGCCAGTGATCTTCCTGGAGTCGAACAGGAAGGCCGGGCGTTGACGGTGGTGCCCGCAGAAGTCCAAAAAGGCCCTGCTGCAGTTGACGTCGTCGCTGGCGAAGACGCCGCCCTGGGCCATCCTGGGCCAGGCCTGCCCGTACTCGAACAGCTGCGGAAGGTACAGATGGTCGCTGTCGTGGAAGAAGAAGTCGATGGATCCCACGCGCTCCAGCGCCTGACCGAAGCTCGCCGCGGGATCCTTATGGTTGAGGATCTCCAACTGCCACTGGGGGTGTTCGCCGACCAACCGACCGGCCGTGTGGTTGATGTCAAAGCTGTGCAGCACCCCTGAGCCATTGCGCTCGAGTGCGGCGAGGATCAGCCAGGAGGATCGACCGTCGGCCACACCGGTCTCCACCACGGACTGAGGCCTCAGCAGCCGGCTCACTCCGTACAGCACCGCGCTGGTCTCCGCCTCCACGCCGTGAGTCCGGGGGTAGCAGAGCGCCGTGTCGGCGTAGCGGGCGGCCAGTCCCTCGGTGACCTCCTGGTACTCGTCCAGGACACCCGCGATCTCGGTCGCGTCCCAGCCCAGGTCCCGCAGGAATGTCGCCGCCGATGTGGTCAGCTTGCCTCCGGAGCAGGTGAAGTCCATGACGCTCGGCGGCGTGTACCGCCGGATGCCGGTTCCGAGGGTGCGCATGGCGACGTACCCACCCAGCACTGACGCGACAGGCCTCAACCCGGAGTGCCTGACCCAACGACGAACGGTCGATACTCGGCCCACGGCGCCCTCCTCAGGGTTACGTAGTGTCTGCGCCACATAACGTATCGGTTCATATCGGGTTTATCGCCTCAACACGGGGTCCTGAAAGTCGGTTCGGTACGGACGGATCCGGAAGAGTGCGGCCTTCAGTGCCGCGTCCGGGCGCGGATTGCCCCTTCCCAGCATGTCTGAACCGGAAATATCGCCTCCAGCGTTAAGAATGGGCTGATTTCTCGGCGAAGATCGCCCACGACTGCGCGGTGCAGCGGGGTCGCGACGAAACGGAGAGTGCTCCATGACTACGGGGGAACGCGTGGAACGCGCCCCGACTGGTGGAGGCATGAGAGCAGGAGCAGCGACGGACATGCGTATCTTCCTCGATGTCGGCGGTCACTACGGCGAGACCCTCGACGTCGCCCTGGACCCCAGATGGGGCTTCGACAAGATCTATTGCTTCGAGCCGGCCGAGCCCTGCCGACGCATCCTGCGCGGCTTCCGCGACACCAGACTGCAGCTCGTGCCCGCAGGGCTGTCCAGTAAGACCGGAGAGGCGACCCTGTACGGCACAGGCCTGCTGGGGGCCAGCGTGTACGCCGACAAGGAGCAACGCGCCGCGTACGTCCAGGCGGAGACCATCACCCTGGTGCGGGCCAGTGACTGGCTGTCGGCGAACACGAGTCACGGCGACGAGATCTATCTGAAGCTCAACTGCGAAGGCAGCGAGTGCGACGTACTCGAGGACCTGCTCGACAGCGGCCTGACCGAGCGGCTGAAGAGCATCTACGTGGACTTCGACGTGCGGAAGATCCCGAGCCAGGTCCACCGGCAGGAGACCGTCGAGCGGCGGCTGCGCGAGCGGAACCTGCACTTCGTCACTCCGGACGCCCTGGCCGGCCCCGGTGGCAGTGGCACGGTGAGGAAGTGGTTGACAGTGGTGAGCAGCCCGCGGAGCACGAGCGGTCCGGCAGCGGTGCGCTACCGTCTCGGGCTTCACCGGCCGCCGTACGTCTGGGCGGTCTCCGTTGCCCGAAAGGCTCTGCCGAGGTCCGTCTACGAGCAGGCCGCACGACGTGTCGGCGTTCAGGCACGTAGGCGGGCCAGGGCGCACCGCGGCTGAGGCCGTCGAAGGAACCAGCAGGCTGGTGGCGTTTCATAAGGGGTTGGTGCCGTGAGGTGGCTACGGGCATGCGCCAACATTCCCCCTCGGCTGCGCGGCGCGCGCATCGGAACCGGTGCCTACGTCTCTCCGCGGGCAGTGCTCCAGGAACATGACCGCATCGCCATCGGGGAGCGGACTCTCGTCGGCCGCCACGTGGAACTGGTCCCGCAGGGCGGCTCCATCACAATCGGCAGCGATTGCTCACTGAACAACTATGTCGTTCTCTACGGCGCCGGCGGGATCACTGTGGGGGACGGGTGCCGCATCGCGACGGGCGTCGTCATCGTCGCCTTCAATCACGGGGTCGACGATCTGACCCTCCCCATTCGCTGCCAGCCGATCACGGCCCGAGGCGTCGTCGTCGAGGACGACGCGTGGATCGGGGCACGCTCGATCCTGCTGGACGGTGTGACCGTCGGATCGGGCAGCGTGATCGGGGCGGGGTCGGTCGTCACGCGCGACGTCCCCGCGTACGCCATGGTGGCGGGCAACCCAGCGCGCGTGCTACGTCGCCGCGGCGTATCGCGGTGGACGGCAGTCCCTACGCCGGAGTCCGGGCCGTGACATGGCGATAGAGGCGTCCGAGCGCCTCCAGGTTGGTGGAGAAGGAATGGACGGCGAGAACTTTCCGGCGTACGGCGGCCAGGTCCTCCGGCCGGGGTGGGGACGCCGCCACACGGAGCAGACCCTCGGCGAGCGCCCCGGCGTCGGGCGGGACCAGTGCGACGCCAGGCCAGCCGGACACGGCAGCCGGAATGCCCCCGACACGGGTCGCCACGACGGGGACGGCCGCGGACGCCGCTTCCAGCAGGGTTCTAGGCAGCCCTTCGTCCCTCGACGAGATGACGAAGAGGTCGGCACGCGCGTACTCCTTCCGCACGTCGTCGATGCCGCGCGTCCCGAGGAACGTGACCCTGTCCGCCAGGCCGAGCCGTTCGGCAAGGGCCACGAGCCTTGCCTTCTCGGGACCGTCACCGACGATACGCAGCCGGGCCGTCGGAACCTTCTCGACCAGCGTGGCCAGCGCCGTCAGGAGGATGTCGTATCCCTTGGACGGCACGAGCCTGCCAATGGCGAGGAGGGACAGACCGGGGCCGGCCAGCGGCGGACGGGTGCGCACCGGCGGATCCTCCCAGACCGGCTGGAGCCGCGGCGGAACAAGAGCGGACGGGACGCCGCGCTGCGACAACGCGTCGGCCATCGACTGGGCTACCACTCTGCACTCGGTGGCCCGGCGCGCGAACGCGAGGACGGCCCGCTCCAGGACAGCTTTCCGCCAGCGGCCGAGAGAGGCGACCGGCAGGCCGAGATAGTCGCCGTGGACGTCCATGAGCCAGGGGCGCCTGACAACCAGTGACACCGTCCAAGCCGCCAGCCAGCCCCAGGGCTCCGCCCCGTTGAGGACGACGGTCTCGCCCCGGCGTACGGCCGCCCGCGCGAAGCGCACCCCGAGACGGACCGATCCGGCGACCCAGAACAGGGACTGCGGCCCCGGGCGGCGCGGTCGCCGTACCACGTGCATCGAACCGCGGTCGCACTCCAGGTGCGGGCCCGCCCAGATGCACCAGGCGTGACCGAGCCGGTCGGCCAGCGCGTCCCACGACCGGAAGTCGGCGGAGTCCTCCAAGCCCGGCTGCCGGTGGCCCGAAATGGTCACGACGGTGATGTGCTGCCCTTCCACGCGGGTGGAGTGGGTCGCCATCAGACGTCCCTGAGCCGGTAGCCGGACAGCAGCGGCGGCAGCTCCGCGGGGGTGAGCCGCGACCAGGCGTCGAAGGCCGACAGGCACGGTACGAAGGGGTCGCCTCCTTGAGCGTACGTCGGGTGGTCGAAGTCGAAGAACCGGACCGTCACCCCGTGTTCGGCGAATACGTCGAGGTCGAGGTAGTCGCGTCCTGAGGGGCCAGCGAGGTATTCGTCGGCGCCTACCGCCCGGCACAGGTTGACGATCAGTTCGGACTTGGTTCCTGTGGCGTGGAGCTCGGAGGAGCGCACCATCGGGGCCTTTACGTCGAACTGCGACAGCAGGTAGTCGGCGAGGTCGAGATTGAGGTCGGCCAGCAAGCCGCCAGGCGGTGCCGCATCGATCACCGACAGCAGGTCCCCGACCCGGTCCGCCGAACGGGTTCCGGACACCGCCTGGATCAGGCGTCCACGGTAGCGCCGACGCCAGGAGGGCACCTCGCACATCCGCACGTCACGGATCAGAGTGCCGAACGGCGCGGTCACCGGCACGGTCAGCCACGTGGGCTGTCCGTTCACCAGGACCCGGTTGCGGTTCTGGAAGTAGTTCTTCCGGTATGGCACCGAGTCGAGGATGATCCACAGATCCGACGCGGCGACCTTGGCCAGGAGACCGAGCCACGGCAGGTGCTCGGGCTGGTGGATGGTGACCCTCATACGAGCGCGCCTTCCAGCCGCGACACCTCGAACGCCTCTCCGTACCGGGCACGCATCTCGTAGCCGCGGTACCGGGAGCGAGCCTCGACGCCCTCGATCCACTGCTCGCCGTACTTGGCGTACTCCGACTTGTGCTGGCGTAGAGCCTGCAGCTTGTTCTCGATGGTGTCGTCGATGTTGATGTAGAGCTGCGGGCGGAAGCCGACGTAACTGCGTCCTGACGGAGTGATGGGCTCGTACATGACGACGGAGTTGTAGTACCGGCTCGCCGCGATGGTGGCCAGTGCGGTGTTGGCGTGAGACCGGTGGGTGTCGAACGGCCAGTGCGTGAAGACCATCGTAGGCCGGAACTCGTCGACGACTTTGTTGATCGATTCCACGACGGTCGAGTGGTTCTCCACGTCCTTGGCGGGAAACGACAGGACATCGATCTCCTTGACCCCGAGTGTCGCGGCGGCTTCCCGACCCTCCGCCACTGCCACATCGGCGTCGCGGAAATGGCTTCCGTCATAGCTGGTGTAGTCCGATGGGCTCATCACGAGAAAGCGCACCTGTGCTCCCGCCGCGACGAGGCGGGCGGCCGTGCCTCCAGCCGCCAGTTCGATATCGTCGAGATGAGCCCCCACGAACAGGCTGCGTTCGAACATCGGGTTGCTGCAGAACATCATGTCTTCCTCTCGCGAAACGACCACCGACGGAGTGCGGTGCCGGTCGCCAAGAACAACTTGCCTTCTGGCGTGGTGCTGGTGACACGGAACCCCGCACGTGCGTAGAGAGCGAGCGCCGATCGGTTGCGCGGGTCACAGACGAGGGTGACGAGGCCGGGAGCCTGCGCCAGGAGCCGGCCGAGCAGCCCGGAAGCGATACCGCCGCCCCGGTGGCATGGGGCGACGGCCACGCGGTGAATGTGCACGCCTTCAGGACGTCGGGAGGCGATCAGGAATCCGACCGGTTCCCCGGCCACCGTCGCGACTAGACTCAGCTCCCGTTTTCCGGGCAGGTCCAGGGAGAAGTTCTCGGCCTGCCACGGCTCATCGTCGTAGTAGCTGCTCGCTTGGTGCACGCGCTGTTCCAACCCGACGAGCGGCACGAGCAGTTCGTCCATCACATCGCCAAGGCGATGCAGTTCCCTGGCGGGCCGCCGACTGGCAGCATGTCGATCTGTGCTGTGCATCCGAGGCCCCCGGGCTCGCGGCGTTCGCCTCAGCATCACACTGCCAGGAAGCGCGACGACGCCGACGAGCCGCTGTGGAAAGTCGATGCACCCCAACGGCGTACGGGCACGTCACGGCGGATTCCAGGGGCTGCCGGATCACGCCCCGGGTCCCATGCGACGGAGGACCGGTTGTCTCTCGAGTTGACGCACCCCGCCCGGAGTCTCGGTGGCCGACCTCGACCGATACGCCGGCGCAGGTCCTTTCATGCGAACCGACGCGGCCGGGTCGGTGACCATCACCGGAGCGACGCCGTCCGGGGTGGCGGCTGACCTGACACAGGCCGCCACCACCAGGCCGAGGAGCCCCCAGCCCACGCCCGGAAAGGCGCCCGTGGTGTTGAACCAGACCGCCACCGTGACAAGCACGGCACGGGTGAGCCGGTCGCTGGAGCGCCATGCACACCACAACACGAGGAGGAAAAGCCCCAGTCCGACAACACCCAGGAAGACAGCGATGTCCAGGTACACGTTGTGCAAACCCAGCAGATCCGTCCGCCGGTAGGCGTCCACCAGCGCCTGGCTGTCCCCCTCCGACCACCCCCCGCCGATCAGGGGGTTGGTCGATGCGAAGGTGGACCAGAAGGACTGGGCCTGAGTGGTGTGCACATAGATGGTCACGTCCAGGTCGGGTCGGATCCGCGGAACCACGAGACAAGCAACGACCGCCGCGCAGGCGATCGTGAGCGGGTGGACCAGGCCCTTTTCGCCGCGCTGAGTCCGCAGGCGCCGGCCCAGGCTGAGCACGGCCAGTCCGGTCAGCGCGGCGGCCGATGCGATGATCCCGCGTGTTCCGACCAGCCCCCACAGGCCGCTCAGAACGAGCAGTGATCGGGCCGACTTGCTGGTGGCCGCGGCGCCGAGGACCACGAGTACGGCAGCGACCAGAGCCACCTCGTTCGGTCCGCCGGGCAGCCCTGACCAGCGGATGTGGGTGTCCCCGACGAAGGGCACCGTCGCGAGCACGCCCAGCAGCGCCCAGCGCGCGGTGCGCCACAGGCCGAACCCGCGGGGCAGGAGCAGCCCCACTGCGGTGCCCGCCAGGACGGGCTCCACGATGCGCAGAAAGGTCACGGTGCTCTCGGTGGCGCTGCCCAGCATGCCGCGAACCAGCCCGTAGAGCACGAACGCGGCGACCGCTCCCAGGACAGGCATGCCGCGGTGATGACGGACTCGCAGCAGCGCTGCCAGGCCGAACAACAGGAGGAAAGCATCGCCCAGATATACGTCGGCTCCGCCCAGCTCGCCGAGGTGCGGCCAGGCCGTCGGGCTGATGACCAGCACGACGGCGGTCATCAGGACGAGCAGTCCGGGCGGGGCGATCACCATGAACAGCACCACCGCCGGGGGGAGCAGAACGCTGATGGCGATTTCGGCCCGCCCCGCGCAGACCAGAGTGACGAGCAGTGCCGAAGCGACAAACCCGGCGACGTACAAAGCGACTGTCGTGACTGCGGTCCGCCTCACTGGGGCCCTTCCGTGATCCGTGCCAAAGGCATCACACGTGGATCGTCTGTCTCTGGCGATCTGACAAGGCGCAGGCGAAAGCGGCGCCTTGGGCATTCTGGCGTCGGAACGGTCTATGACGGGTCGACCGGCACGCGGACGTGTAGGCCATAGGCGTGCTCTCATCCGGCGGGCGGCGCGTCGACGTCGTCGCTCCGCCCCCTCAGGTCACCATGAGCGCTCGTCGGGGGGCATGCATCGGTGCCCGACTCAACGGTTGGCCAGGAGCGCGGTGAGGCTGCATGGTGATTGCCCGAGGTCCCACCACCGACGCCGGTCCCTCCAGAATCCGGGTGATGAGAGTCATCGCCCGGATGAACGTGGGCGGCCCGGCCCTTCAGGTCTCCACGCTGATGCGCAGACTCGACAGCGAGGTGTTCGACCAACGCCTGTACGCAGGGTTCGTCGGCCCGGACGAGGCCGATTATGTGGATCATCGGGCCCGGGACATGCCGGTCTGCCGGGTTCCCACGCTGGGCCGCGCCGTACGGCCGGCCGACGACCTGCGCGCGCTGTCAGCACTGGTCGCCGCCATGCGCCGGTTCCGGCCGCACATCGTGCACACGCACACCGCCAAGGCGGGAGCACTCGGACGTGCTGCAGCCGTGCTCGCAAGGGTGCCGGTACGTGTGCACACGTTCCACGGCCACCTCCTGCACGGCTATTTCCCGCCGGCGAAAACCCGTCTGGTGATCCAGGCCGAGCGCGGTCTGGCAGCCGTCACCGACCGGCTCGTGGCGGTGGGGCGCAGCGTCCGTGACGACCTCCTGGCCGCCGGCATTGGCTGGCCCGGGCAGTACGCCGTAGTGCCCCCCGGCACCGCACTGCCCGTACCTCCCGGGCGCTCGGAGGCACGCAGGAAGCTCGGCGTCCCGGAGGACAGCCTCGTCGTGGCGTACGTCGGGCGCGTGACCAGGATCAAGCGGCCCGACCGGTTCCTGGCGGTGGTCCGCGGGGTGCGTCGCGCCGTGCCGACCGCCCGATTCCTGGTGTGCGGGGACGGAGACCTGCACGGCGATCTGGAATCGGCCGCCGATCTCCGGGACTCGCTCCATCTGCTGGGCTGGCGCACCGATGTGGAGACCGTCTACGCCGCCTCGGATGTGGTGCTGCTCACCTCGGACAACGAGGGCATGCCGGTCAGCCTCATCGAGGCCGCAATGTCCGGGGTGCCGAGCGTGGCCACGAACGTGGGCAGCGTGGCAGAGGTGGTCCGGGACGGGACGACCGGGCTGCTGGCCGGCCTCGACGCCGATGAGCTCACCCACCACACCGTCGGGCTTCTCCGCGACGAGGAGCTCCGTCGTCGGATGGGGGAGCAGGCCCGCGCCTGGGCAGCACAGCAGTTCGGGGCCGAGCGCCTGGTGCGGGACACCCACGATCTCTACGCCTCCATCGCCGTCGCGCGTGGCTGGTGGCCGGCCCCCCTACCGAAAGGTGCGAACCGTTGAACGTTGTGGTGACCGGAGGAGCCGGGTTCATCGGAGCGAACCTGTGCCGCGAGCTGACCTCCCGCCCTTCCATCGGCAAGGTCGTCGCTCTGGACGACTTGAGCACCGGGGCAGCGGTCAACCTCGCGGGCACGAACGCGGAACTGGTCGAGGGCAGCATCCTCGACCGCGACCTGCTCGACGATGTGGTCGCCGGGGCCGACGCCGTGGTCCACCTGGCCGCGCGACCGTCCGTGCCGCGCTCCCTGGCGGATCCCTTGGCCAGCCATGAAGTCAACGCCACCGGAACCATGCGCGTACTCGAAGCGTGCCGCCGCAGGCACACCCACCTGGTCGCCGCATCGTCGTCATCGGTGTATGGCTCGGTCTCCGACCTGCCCAAGCACGAGGGCCTGCCGACCCGCCCGCTGAGCCCCTACGCTGCCAGCAAGGTCGCAACCGAGTCCTATGTGCTCGCGCACCAGTCGGCCTTCGGCCTTCCTGCCCTTGTGTTCCGCTTCTTCAACGTCTACGGCCCGCTGCAGCCCGCCGGACACGCCTACGCGGCGGTCGTTCCGTCCTTCGTCGACGCGGCGCTGCGAGGAGAACCGCTGACGGTCTTCGGCGACGGCCATCAGACCCGCGACTTCACCTACGTCGGTACGGTCGTGCGGGTGCTCGCCGACGCGGTCCTGCGCAGGGTCACGTACGCGAACCCGGTCAACCTGGCCTTCGGCACCCGGGTCAGCGTTCTGGAACTGGCGCATCACCTGGCCAAGACGCTGGAACTGGCGATCGAGATCCGCCACGAGGCACCCCGCCGCGGCGACGTGCGTGATTCCCAGGCCGACGACAGCGCGCTGCGTAGTCTGTTCACGGGTCTCGCGGCGGTTCCGCTGGAACAGGGACTGTCGGAGACCGTCCGGTGGTTCCGCTCCCTGCCGACGTATGCGTAGGGAGTCCCCGTACGGAGCGCAGGCATCGTCCCGGCACCGGAAGTCGGTCCGCTGACCGCCGGCGGCTGCTCCTCCCGGCATCGGTGGGCACGTCGCTGAGCCGACCGGGTCGCCTTCGCGGGACACGAGGGCGTACCCGAGCAAGGTTCTCTCGACGGCATCGAACCCCGACGACGTCCCTTCCGACCTGGATGTGCTGGTTCGGCGGCCTCGGACCGACGCTGTGTCCCCCTCAGGCGTTCGGGTCAGCATCGGGTACCAGCCGAACAGCGGCAACACCCGGGGCGGCGCCGGGAGTGGCCATCGCCCGGAGGAGAAACCACAGGACGAGGAACCAGCCGACCGCGCTCAGTGACAGCAGGACCAGCGAACCCCATGCGAAGGCCAGCATGCTGCACATCGCAACCGCGCAGACCTGGATGACGCCGACCAGCAGCCCGAGCTGACAGAGGGCCTCGGCGGTGAGAAAGACCAGCCTGACGCCTGGGAACCCAAGAGCCGAGGGCAGCACCTTGGACCAGACCACGGTGCCACGCAGCGCGGCCCCGGCCAGCATCACCGCCGCCGCCGTTGACAGCACCGTGTATTCGGAGCCGTAGACCAGGCCGAGGAGCAGGCTGAGGAGGGGAGCCGCGATCACCACGGCGACCAGTGCGGTGCTTCCAATGAGGGCGCTCGACCGGAGGATGTCACGCATCACCGTCGCATGGCACCCATCGGCTGCGGCCCGTGCCAGGCGCGGGTGAAGCTGTGCCGCCACCGGGTTGACGAAGCTCCCGAAGAGACGGCCCGGGGCTCCGGCGATTTTCAGGTACGTGACGAGGGCGGGACCTCCGAGCAGACCGGCCAGCAGGGAGGCGCCGCTGTCCGCGGCCAGGGCGACGGATTGGGTCGCCGAACTCTTCACCAGGAAGGGAACCATTCCCGGTGGCGTGGGGACGGCGCCGTCGCAGGGCGGGCCACACGCCCGGTACACCTGCCGCCAGGCGAGCAGCGTGAAGACCACCGTGGAAACCAGACCGCTGATCGCGGTCGCCACCAGGTAGCCGACGACGCCGGCCGCCACCAACGCCGACAGCGTCGCCAGGCATCCGAAGACGGCGAGCACCAGACGAACCACTCCGAGCCGCGAGAGTTGGTCGGCGATCGCGAAGCCGACCGAGGCGCTCCCCATGGGCGTGACCGCTCCCGCTGCCAGCAGGGCCGGCACGAGGAGCGTGAGCCTTTCGGCGGAGATCCATCCGATGGCTGCGGCAGCCAACGCCGCAACCACACCCACGACCGTTGCAATCAGTCCCGCCGCAAGGTCCAGCCGGAGAAGCCGGCGGTACAGTCGGGTTCCGCGGCCGGAGCCGTGACGCTGTTCCATGGGGACGAACCGCTGCTGGGCGTCTTCGAAGCGTGGATCCCACAGCAGGAACCAGATCGATGCCATGGCCTGGACCAAAAGCACCTCTCCCGCCCCCGTGCTGCCGACCTGCCGGACCAGCACGGCTGTGGTGGCGAACGACACCGCCGCCTCGACCTGGCTGGCCGCGGTGAGTGAGCCGAACGTCCGCAGGTGCCGTTTCCAGCGGTGGAGCCCTGCCCAGCACCTCGCGCGCGTCTGGTGGTTGGCCCCGCAGTGGCGCCCGTGCGTCAAAGCCCCTTCACCTGCCGCTGCACCTCCTGGCAGCCCGTACGCGGTCAGAGAATCTCGACACGCTCGCCCCGGCAGCGGTTACGCGTGTCGAAAACGTACGCCCCGGCCCGTTCGACGAGTGCATAGTCGAAGGCGTCGTGGTCGGTCGTCACCAGGACCACGTCGGCGGTCCGGATCTCCGCCTCGGTGAGCTCCACCCGGGTGATGTCCGGGGGAACGAGATACGAGTCGGTGTGCGGCTCCGCCACGACCAGGTGGGCGCCGAGAGCGAGCAGCGACCGGGCGATGACGAGGGCGGGCGACTCTCGGATGTCGCCGGTGTTCTTCTTGTAGGACAGGCCGAGTTGCAGCACGCGGGAGCCATTGACCGACTTGCCGCGCTTGTTCAGCCCGTGTGTGATCCGCCGGACGACGTGGTCGGGCATGTGGTCGTTGATCTCGTTGGCCAGGGTGACGAACCGGACGTCCTGCCTCAGCAGTCTCTTGACCTGCCACGACAGATAGGAGGGGTCCACCGGCAGGCAGTGTCCGCCCACACCCGGCCCGGGACTGAACGGCATGAAACCGAACGGCTTGGTACTCGCGGCCTCGACCGCCTCCCAGATGTCCGCCCCCAACTGCCTCGAGATCATGGCCATCTCGTTGACCAACGCGATGTTGACGTGCCGGAAGGTGTTCTCCAGCAGCTTGGTCAGTTCGGCGGTGCGGCACGAGCTCACGGGCACGGTGCGCTCCACGATGGAGGCATAGAAACGCTCGATGCTGCCGAGCGATGCCTCGTCGATCCCCGAGATCACCTTGGGCGTGTTCTCCAGGTGCCAGTCGGGGTTCCCGGGGTCGATGCGCTCCGGGGAGTAACCGAGGTGGAAGTCCCGACCGGCCTCCAGCCCGCTGCCCGCCTCCAGCAGCGGCCGCAGCAGGCACTCGGTCGTCCCCGGATACGTGGTGGACTCCAGGATCACGGTGGAGCCGGGGCCGAGGTGGGGGGCGATGCTTCGACCGGCGCACTCCACGAAGCCCAGATCGGGTACGCCCTCGCGCAGCGGGGTCGGCACGGTGATAACACAGACGTCGACACTGTCGATCGTCTTGTAGTCGGTGGTGGCGTGGAAGAGGCCGCTGTCCGCCGCTGCCGCAAGGCTCGCGCTGTCGACGCCCTCGATGTATGAGTCGCAGGCGCCCAGGCGCTTGACACGCAACTCATCGGTGTCCACGCCGATGACGGAAAAGCCGGCTTCGACGGCCCGCATGGCCAGTGGCAGACCCACGTACCCCAGGCCGACAACGACCAGCTTGCTTCCGCTCGTACGGCTGCTCTGACGCACTCATCACTCCGATTTTTTTGCAACCGCCATTATGTCAAGCCAATTTGATACACATACGGCCGCTTCGATCGGCATCTGCTGTGCATGTCTGGCTCGCATCACTCTAATTCCGTAACGACAAGACGCGTCGAAGGGCGTCAACATGGCGTGACGATGTTTCAATTACGGCTGCCGATCGCATAGGTGAACGTTGGCTCGGTGATGCGACCGAGCTCTGCCAGGGGACCGAGACCCACCATCCGAACCGGAGTGACGGCGCATGGAACATTGTTCGAAATACCTGGTTACTGGCGGGGCTGGCTTCATCGGCTCCCATCTCGTCGACGCACTGCTCGCCGAGGGGCACCGCGTGGTGGTTCTCGATGACCTTTCCACCGGGCAACCGGGAAACATCGCCCGGGCGGAGGCGAATCCGCTTTTCCGCTTTGTGCGCGGCTCCGTTCTGGACGCACCGCTCGTCGACAGGCTGGTGCAGGAGTGCGAGACCGTCATTCATCTGGCTGCCGCCGTAGGGGTAAAGCTCATTGTCGAACAGCCGTTGACATCCTTCATCACGAACACGAAGGGCACTGAAACAGTCATCGAGTCCGCGCATCGGCATGAACGCAGGATCCTGATCGCCAGCACGTCGGAAATCTACGGAAAGAACTCCTCCGGACGGCTGACCGAGACCTCCGACCGCATCCTGGGCAGCCCTTCCGTGGCCCGCTGGTCGTACAGCACGGCCAAGGCGGTGGACGAGATCATGGCCTGCCTCTACCACCGTGAGCGGGGGCTGCGGTCGACCGTGGTCCGGTTCTTCAACACCGTGGGGCCCCGCCAGAGTCCGGCGTACGGGATGGTCATCCCACGCTTCGCCCGGCAGGCGGTGCGGGGGGAGCCCCTCACGATCCATGCGAGCGGCCGTCAAAGACGCTGCTTCCTGCATGTCGCCGACGCCGTCGCGGCCTTGCTGCTCCTGCTGGAACGCCCGGACGCGGAAGGACAAATCTTCAACATCGGCGCGGACGACGAGATCAGCATCCGGGAGCTCGCCGACCGGATCATCACCCAGGCCAAGAGTGTCTCCCTGGTGGAGCATCTGTCGTACGACGACGCGTACGGACCGGGCTTCGAGGACATGGAACGCCGGGTCCCGGACACCACGAAGCTTCGCGCCCTGACCGGCTGGCGGCCTCGGCGTACGCTCTCCGACATCCTCTCGGACGCGATCGCGGACGCCCGTGCCGAATGGCACGGGCGGCCGCCGGCGACCGTACCGGCGGCGTTGGAGCACTCGGGACAGCGTGTCCCGCCGGCCGGCACACCCGTTTCCGAGACCGCCCTCGCAGCACCATGGCCGGCGTGAGTTCGGCGCTCTGGATGGCGGGAGCAGGTGCTGCGGCGCTGCTGCTCGCACTCGTGCTGACGGAGCCCTTGCGGCGCTTCGCCGTGCTCCATGGGATCACCGACCGGCCCAACGCCCGCAAGGCGCACACCCGGCCGACGCCCTATCTGGGCGGTGTCGCGGTCGCGGTCGCCACCCTTACCGCGGGTACGGCCGCCGCGCTCGCCCGCAGTGTCCTCGACCCGGCTCTCGCGGTGCTGCTCGGTTGCGGGACGATCGTGTGTGCCCTCGGGCTCATCGACGATCTGCGCCAGCTCGGCCCGGGCATCCGGCTGTGCGTCGAGACATCGGCTGCCGCGACGGTGGTCCTGGCAGGGGGGCATCCGACGCTCTTCGGCAGCGCGATCGACGCGGTGCTCGCCGTCCTGTGGATCGTCTTCATGACGAACGCATTCAACCTGCTGGACAACATGGACGGCGTGGCTTCGTCGCTGTGTGCCGTCATCGGCGGGCTGGTATGCCTCACCGTCGCGTCCGACGGCCCGGGTGTAGTGGTGGCGGCCCTGGCCGGAGCCTGCCTCGGTTTCCTCTTTCACAACCGGCACCCGGCACGCATCTTCCTCGGGGACGCGGGGTCGCTCTTCCTCGGCTTCACGCTGTCCTCGGCGGTGCTGGTGCTCCACCGGGGAGCCGACGGCCTGGCCGGTCCCGTCGCCCTTCTGCTGGCCACGCTGATCCCGACGGTGGACACCACCCTGGTGATGACGTCCCGCTACCGCGAGTCGAGGCCGCTGCTGCAGGGCGGCACGGATCACATGACCCACCGGCTGCGCCGGATGGGGATGACGGTCCAGCAGGTCGTACGTGTCCTCTGCGTCGTCGCGGCGCTCGGCTGCCTGTGCGGAGCGCTCGTGACGCACGGGGCGGTCGCTCCGGGGGTCGCGCTTGTCGCGGCCGTCCTGGTGGGCGCCGCAGCGGTCCGGCTGCTGCTCGGAGTCCCCTCCGTGGCAGGCCTTCCCGCGCGCGCCGAAGCCCGGGCCGGTGCTCCGGGACGCATGGCGCGTTCTGCCAAGACGCTGAGGCGCAGCGGAACGCTCGGGCGTCGCGTCCAGCCGGCTCGGCCGGCAGACGTACCGCACAGTCGGGAAGTCGGCAAGACCAGCGCGATGTTCCCCGCGGCCAGCGGCCCGTCGGCACCGGACTCGAGCCGAGGCTGACGGGCGATCACACAAGTTCGCTCGACCTGGGAGGGCGGTGTGGGGAAGACGACCCGTATCTGCGAAGTGATCAAGACCCTGGACGTGGGCGGTGCCGAGGTTCTCCTCGTGAACCGCCTGCGCCAGGCACCGCGCACTGGCCGCGACTACACCGTGGTCTTCCTGCGGGCGGCGACGGACGAACTGGTGAACGCGCTCCGGGACTGCGGTGTGACGGTCGTCGACCTTCGGTCCTCTCCACGGTGGCGGCGCTACCTCAGGATGGTGGGCGTGGTGCGGCGGCTGGCCCCCGATGTGGTCAATGTGCACTCACCGTTGCTCGCTGCGGTGCTGCGCCCGGTCCTGCACCTGAGGCGCCCGCGGCCGGCGCTGGTCTCGACGGTGCATTGTGTGTCGTGTCACCCGCTGACCGGACTGGTCAACCGGACGACCCGCCGTCTGGACGACCTGACAGTGGCCGTCTCACCGCAGGTGGCCGCTTCCAGGACCGTGCGGGGCGCCCGTGCGGTCCGCACTCGCATTCACGGCGTGGACGTCGCCGTCCAGCGTGGCTGGGCCCGGCAGGCGGACCAGCTACGAGCCGAGTTCGGGATCCCGGGCGACGCCTTCGTCCTCGCGTTCGTCGCGAACTTCCGCGCGGTGAAGAACCATCCGATGATGCTCGACGCGGCCGAAGTGGTGCTGAGCCGGCGTCCTGACGCGCTGTTCGTCCTCGCCGGGGACGGGCCACTGCGAGAACAGGTGCTCGCGGACATCGACCGACGTGGGCTGGGCGACCGGGTGCGCTACCTGGGACGGGTGCGGCAAGCCGGCCGGCTGGTGGCGGCGGCCGACGCCCTGGTGCTGTCGTCGCATCACGAGGCGATGCCCGTGGTCGTCATGGAGGCCATCGCGTCCGGCGTGCCCGTGGTGGCCCCGGCGGTCGGAGGCATCCCCGACCTGGTCCACGACGGTGGCAACGGCATCCTCGTCGAGCCCGGATACCCGCAACGGCTGGCCGAGGCCATCCTGCGCGCCATGCGCCCCGAGGTGCACGCGGCGCTCTCCACCGGAGCGCTGGCCGGCACACCTTCGGTGGACGTGGCCGCCACCGCCGCGTGGTTCGACGACGTCTACGCGGCCTTGGCGGACGGGGCTCGCAGGCGGCGGGCAGCGCTGGCCGGAAGAGCGGCGCAGGCCGGCTGATCCCTTCTGGTTTCGTCCCTGGCCCGCTGGTGTGCCGCCGTCAGTCGCCGCACGCCGGGTAGGGCCCCACATGCGCCCGCAGCGGTGTGACCAGCGGCTGGCGCCACAGTACGGGTTCGCGGTCGCTGATCGGCTCGACCAGGTCGAGCGTGAGGGTCCGGGTGCCTTGCGCGGGCAGTTCCACATCCAGCGTGTAGACCGGGTGCCGCCGCTCCACGCCACTTTGCAGCATGGCGGGCCGGCCGTCGAGGGACGCGCCGGTGAGGTGTGCGCCGACGCTGGCGTAGTAGGAGACCAGCAGCCGGTTGTCGCCCGGCCGGGTCCTGTACGGCGGCTTGTCACCCCGCTGGGTGACATACGCGGGAAGTCCCGACGTCGGAGCCATGTTCCTGAGCGTGATCCGTGCGCTGACGAGCCGGCCACGAGAGGTACAGGGGCCCGGGTTCCAGCTCAGCTCGCGCTCGAGGTAGTAGTCGAGCTTCCCGCCGGCGGCGTTGTTGACGACGAGTCCGGCGAAGGGACCGGGATCCTCGGGAAAGGTGCCGCCCCAGGGACGGGTGGCCAGAAGACGCTGCTCGTTCTCCCGGGCACTCCACATCTTCAGCCGTCCCTCGGCGGCGTCGCCATAAACGGCCCTGACCAGCCCGGCGAGCCGCCGCGGGTCCTGGAGGGCATTCACCAGGCTGCCGCTCGCCGTGCGCGCCACATCCAGGAGGAACGCCTTGCGCTGCGCGTCGTCGGGGTAGCGCGCGTAACCGGTGCGCTCCGCGAGGTCCAGCACATTGTCGGCGGTGAGCTGCGTGCCGTCGGCCAGCCGTCGCGCACCTGTCACGCGGAGCAGTCGGGACAGAACGGTGGGGTCCAGGCCTACGACCCCGTCCACCTGCCGGCCGCTGCGCTGGTGCCAGGTTGCCGACCAGATACGGGCGGCGTGCGGGAAGTGCGGGCTGAGGTTGGAGTTGGCCCAGTACCGGGTGGGCTGGGCCCGGCCGTAGCGGGCGGTGAACTCGGCTCCCAGATCGACCTCGGGGTTCGAGCCCGTCACCGCGTCGTCGTTGCCGAGGGCCTCGAAGCCCAGTTGTCCCCGGTCGGCGGTGATCACGGCGAAGGCCCCTGGCATGCCGCCGGTGCCACGAGCTTCCGCTGTGTTCTGCACCACGACGAAGTACCGCCGCGGGTTGTGCTGTCCCAGCACCGGTGGCAGTACCCGCGCGGCCACTGCGGCATCCGCCGTGGCGGGCACGATCCGGTCGAGCAGCCGGACGAGTCGCGTGTGCGCGTGACCGACCGCGTGGGGCCAGGGGCTGCCGGGCAGTTGCCGGACCTCCGCGCGCGTCTCTGTGGCGATACTCGCCGCCCGCTCCAGAGCCGGAGCCTGGCCGCCCAAGGCGGGGAGCAGGGCTGCGAAGCCTCCGCCCCGGGAGCCACGCGCGACATCGGAAGCGATGTTCACGACCGGCGGAAGTACATCGTGAGTCAACCGGTCGGTGGCCTTCGTGATGCCGCGGATGGTTTCTGCGGGCCGACCGAAGTACGGGGTGTGCGTGAGGAGATACCAGGCCGGTCCGCTGGTGATGCGATGCGCCCGGGCCGCGTGCGCCGCCGCGGAGCGCATCGCGGCTTCCGGGTCTGGGGTCCCTGCCTCCGGGCCCGCGGTCCCCGCGACCGGAACCGTGTGCCCCGCGACACCCATGGCTGAAGACCGAAGCGTCTCCAGCGACCGCTGGGCAGCCATGAGCTCCGCCCGAACAAGCAGGCTGGTACCCACAATCCAAGCCACCCCGGCGAGGCACAGGAGGGCGGCGGCCCACAGGATTCGCCGGATCCGGAGCCTCGGGAAGCGGCGCGTCGATGCGGCGAGTACGGACCGCCCTGTACTTCCGGGGAGCCTGAGGCGCCGTCGCCAGCGCAGGAATGAATCAGTGATCCGTGATTCTTCAGCCATGGGGCGGACGTCACCATCCTTTTCCAGTGAATTCTTCGCGCTGACGACCCCTTTCACGGTGCCGTCTCCGTCGGCGGTGCGGTGAGATCAGGTCGGAGCCTCGGACGAATACGGCTGGAGGTGAGCAGGATGCGCATACAACTGCGATCACGGGCAGAACCGCGGAGGCTGCTGTGAGCGTGAAGGCCACCTGAGGACGGTACGTCCATGGGCAGCGCCGAATAGTGCTTGTTGAGCATGTCCGGGAGATAAGGCACTGTATGGCGTAGGGCGATCGCCGGATCGCTGTCGGTCTCCTGACCACCGAATTCACGCATAGACCAGTGGAGACGCTGACCTCGATCTTTCAGGGGGCATCTCATGGGTCTCCGTGGAAGAAGGAGCGGCGTTCGGTGCGTGCTCTCGGCGTGCCGTGCGTCGCGACGCCGCAGAGATCCATCAGAAGCCCCCTGACCCGACACGAGGGGTGACGCTGCCCACGTGCACATTCCGATTGGTTATCCTGCGTCGATGTTCTCGACAGCGGTTCGCTGGGCGGCTTCGTCGCGATGGTGTTGAGTTCTCCGATGCCCAGGGCACCAACCGCTGCTGCGGACGAAAGGCTTTGAAGTTCCGCCCTGTGACCCCCTGGAGTGTGTGTGCCCCCGTTCCGCGTACTCGTGGTGTGCACTGGCAACGTCTATCGGTCTCCGCTTGCCGAGTGCCTGCTCAGGCATCGGCTGTTCGAGCATCGGCGTGTGCTCCACTTGAGCAGCGCGGGAACCGGTGCCGTTGAGGGCACGCCCATGGCGGCTGCTGTTGCCTCCTTCCTCCTCGGCCGTGGCGCACAGCCCTGCGGGACGGGTTCCCGCCGCCTGACCAAAGAGATGGTCGAGAACGCGGACCTGGTGCTGGGCGCCGCCACGGAGCATCGTGAGGCCGCTGTGCGGCTGTCCCCTGTACGCGCGTTGTCCCGTGCGTTCACCGCCCGGGAATTCGCTCAGCTGGTGCGCTCAGAGGACGCCGCAGGCCTGGTAGATCCCACCGCACGGTTTCCGGCTCTGGTCAAGGGCGCGGCCGCTCGCCGCGGTGTCATGTCGGCGCGCGCCGGTGACATTGAGGTGATGGACCCTCTCGGTGCTCCTGCAGAACAAGTACATCGGTGCCTGGTCCAGATCGACGAGGCGGTGGAACGGATCGCCTCTGCCATGCGGACCGGATAGCGGTCCAGGGGAGCATGCGCCGAGTACTGTCAGCCGTACCGGGTCGTACTCCACGTGTGTGGGTCCAGGGCTGCGGATGTCGAGGCGAAGCCGGCCGAGTGACGCCGCGGGAGCTGCCGTGAAGAGCCGGTGCGATGTCGGTGGCGGCAGCCTGGTGGCCACTGCCACTGAACTGACGGCAACGCCCCCAGGCTGCTTCGGGACCGCTGATCACCGGCGCTTCGCTGGCCGGGTTGGCGGCCGGGACGCCGACGAGCGGAGGGGCCCGGCCGCGTTCCGCAGGATGCGTATCGGCCGTCGTCCCTGTCCTGTTCAGTCGACTTCCGCCGCACCATGTGTGCCATGGTCCGGTGTGTCTCGGTGGCCACTGCCTGAACTGGCGGTGCACCCGCGTCGTGTCCGTGATCGAGGGACGAAGTCCAGCGAACGGATCCGGGCCAGATCCGGTGGGTGCTGAGCGTGTCCTCATCGGAGGATGCGGTGGTGCAGGAGGGGAAAGCCGGCTCTGTCGTACATCTGACTGACGCTTCCGACGCGAAGTCGTCCACTCTCAGGACCCCGTGTACCTGCGGTCGCGGGCGCAGCAGCAGACGCAGCGCGGTGTTCCGTGACAGTCGCACGGACAGCACAGACACACTCGCGCCGCCGCCCAGCCCGCTGACTCCCGCATCATTACGTCGAGGGCAGCCGGCGCGCGCGCCGCTGCAACCGTTCAAATTCGTACACCACTGCCATGGGCGCAACCGTGAGAAAGGACCTTTCCGTGAATGGACCACGGTGTGCAGCGGGGGGTCAACTCATAGCTCTGAAGGGAGTGCTCCGGGGCCTTCGCCCAGTCCCGCTCGATTGCGGGCGACCGCCGGTTCGCACGCCGGCCGGTATTGATGCGGGCGAACAGCTGGGCCTCGGTGGCCGGTACAAGCGCGTGGTCGTATGCGGTCATCGAGACTCCCACCTTTCTCTGTGGTGCATTGCCGGTGTGGGCCCCACCAGTCTTCTGCTCCCGCTCGGAGCCCGTCCATGGAGGCTTCCGGTGCCCTTGATCGGTGATGACGGGCAGCTCTCACCGTGAGCGTCGGCCGGACCAATCAGCTGACGCCACTGCTTCGTCGGTGGCCGCCGCACAGCACCGCGGCGGCCACCGACGACGTTGTCTTCGGCAGCGGCTAGAGCCCGACGCCGAAACCGAGGCCCAGGACGGCATTGAGGCCGACAGCGAGGCCGGCGTTGACGGCCGCTGCGAGGCTGGCGATGATTTCCATGTCATTCTCCTTCTGCGAGATGAAGGGGCTGAGCGCCCTGTCCAGCCGATCTTCAGGCGTCGCACATCGCGGGGCCACCCGGACGTGACATCCGGGTGATCGCGCACGTTGGTCGTGGCTACCACGCGGAGAGTCCTGACAGGCACAGCAGTCCACCGCCGAGCAAGGGCCCTGATACTGCGGTGGTTCGTCGGCGGCACCCGACTTGCCCGACTCGCCGCCTCCGTCCGCGGGGATCGCGCCGCAGCTCACCGACGCCGAGCCGTCACCCTCGCGATGACACAGACCATGCTCGGGTTCACCTCGGCCCGGTGGCTCCGGCATGCCCTGGCCCACCTGCGGCGCCTCTTCCCTTCCTGGCCGGGACGGTTTCGGTGCCGCTGCCGGACGGGCCGTTGGCGGATCTTCGGTGCTGTCCAGCCGAGGGTCTGCTTCATCAGCCGCAAGGTGTGCTCCAGGTCGAAGCGGCGCAGGAACGACTGCCACCAGTGGTCGATGTCCGCGGGTGTGGCACTTGTCTGCCGAGGACCACAGCCAGACGGGTTTCGGGTCGCGGTCGCCCGGCAGGTGCTCGACCTTCAGCCGGATCAACGTGCCGTGGAGGGTGGGCAGTTCCTCGTGGGCGTGCTCCAGCCAGGGGCCGCGGTGGGTGAGTCTGGGGTGCGTCCGGTCCCAGGAGGTCGCCTCGGCGGTGCCGTAGCGGGTGGTTGCGCTGGAGGTGGTGAGGTCGGGGGTGTGCCAGGTGTCGGGCTTGGCGAGGGTGAGGACACCGCCGTGGCGGCGCGGGCGTCCGCCACGAGGCCAGGAGCGGGCGGGGCCGGCGTCGCTGAGCATGACGCGGTCCGAGCGCAGACGTCCGGCCAGCACCACCGGGAGATCGGCCAGGATGTGGGAGAGGCAGGCGGTGTCGTAGCCGGAGTCCATGACGATCAGGATCTCGGGATCGCCCGGCTGCCAGTGCCCGGCCGTGGCCAACCGGACCACCACGTCCCGGAGTTGGCGGACGGTGACCTGGGTGACGTCGTCCGCCCGGCCCAGGCGGACCGCGTCCAGGAGAGCGACCCAGGAGGTGCGGCCCGGTTCCAGGGCGGCGCCGAGGGAGTATGGCCAGCCCGGTACGGACTGGTCAGTGCTGCGGTCCCCGCGTCCGTAGACGTGGCGGAACAGCCGCTCGTCGCTGGTCGGCGCGTCAGGCCGCAGCCAGTGCGACACATCCACCGCGAGACGATCCGCCCGTCGGCCGCCCTGGGCACCGGCAAGCCGGCGAGCACGCGGCGCAGCCGCGCCGGCTCCAACCAGCCCCGGTCCAGCGCGGCGTACAGGGCCCCGTGCCCGCGCCGGTACTCGGCCGCCAGCGACAACTCGACCAGCGTCTTCACCGGCCCGTCCGCACACAGCACCGCGTCGGTGAGTTCGAAGAGCGCATCCGCCCGCTTGTGGAGACACTCGTAGGACTCGACCCGAAAGCGGGACAACAGACCCAACGCCTCACTTCCGGGCATATCGACAGGCAGACTCGTACGCAGCGGCCGTTCTCTCGCACTTCGTTACTCGACATCTCGAAGCGTGGAGAACGGCCGCCTCCGCTATCCCTGGAAGAACCGCAGGTCAGCAGGACGAGTGACCGGCGATGTTAAACGCCAAGCCGAGGTGGACCGCTCGCGGTGGAGCGCGGTTGTCGGTGGCGGTGCATGCCAAAGCGTCCGCCAGTTCCTGGCGCCATGAGTAGGCCGGTGGCGGCGGGAGACAGCTTCGGCGTGCGGTGTTGATGGCGAAGTGATGGGAGGGGGACCGGCCGATGGCGTATCGAGCGGCGTGCGGCTTCGGTGGTGGGACATCCGATGGAGAAGGAGGCGTGTATCCCGCGTGAGCGAAGGGCGCGGATGTGGGCCAGGAACCTCTTGGCGGATCCAGCGCTGTCGGCACGGAGGGAGATATCGGTGTCGTGGCGATCGTCGTCAGGCAGTCGGGCGAGCGCGGCACGGAGAGCGCTGATGTGGTCGACGGCGGTGCCGACCACGGTGTTGCCGGGCCGCAGCGCACCAGCCAGGGCCTCGCCGGTGTTCTCCAGGATGCGCAGCGGCAGGTGGTAGCGGGAGCCGTGCTTGTCAGGTCGGCGCCGCGTGCTCCTTCTCGGAGTGGGAGGTGACGAGCCTGGCGTCGGTGTCCAGGACCAGGGCCCGGGCCGTTCTCGCCCGCCCGCATACGCGCCGGGAATGCGGCCCCGGCCGGGATCCCCTACCTGTAACCAGGCGATCACGCGGGCGGTAGTACGGCCCGCGCGCAGGGAACCGAGGCCAGCGGGTCGATGCCGGTCAGCAGCCGCCAGGTGGGATCACCTGAACGAGATAACAAACGATGATAAAACTCACCGAGAGCGGGCCGTGGTAATAGGGAACAGCTGCTGAAGTCCTGGCCAGTGGCTCGCGTGTGTCATTGCTGTATGGGATGGCCGACCGGATGCGACCTGGGAGGTCGATAAAGCATATCACATGCAATGCGGGGCCATATGGATGAAGTTCCAGGGCTTGGACCATTTCAAGTTGTGTGGCCTTCCACGTCGAGGGCAATATCGGTTTCGTTCTTCCAGAGGGGAAGAAACAGAACGGAGAATCAAATGCGCCAGAGCATGAAGCGGGCCGCTGCGTCGACTCTCGTGGCGGCGGGCCTCCTCGCGGGATCCGCCTCGGTGGCCAGCGCCTGCGAAAAGAAGGAGCCGGCGGTCGACCAGCCCGTTGTCATTCTCAACGAGAACACCAACACGAACACCAACGACAACGACAACGACAACACGAACACCAACGACATCGCCATCACCATCGGCCTGGCGTAACGAGGCGGCCGAACCCTCGGGAGCCGGCTGGTGATCGGTCGAGTCCACTACGGTGCCCAGGGGTATTTCTCGATTCCCTCGGGGGTCGTGGCCTAACTTGAAAGCGCCTTTCCCTGGCGGGCGGATGAGGCCATCCTCATCCTTCGAGGGAGAGGCGCTTTCCGTTTACCCAGGTGCCCGTCACGGGAAAACAGCCGTGCCGTAGGCGATCGCACAACGTAGCGCATTTCGGAGGGGACATGAGTGACACAGTCATTCTGCCGCGCTGTCCGGAAACGGGGAAGGCGTCATTCCGCTTCGAGAGCGAGGCTCGCGCCTGGCTCATCAGGCAGCCTCTGATCCAAAAGATTCCGGACCGGATTTATCGGTGCCCCGGCTGCCGGTACTGGCACTTCACCGGATCCCATCATCTGACCAGTCGGAAAATTCAGTGGCGACGAAACTACGGCAGGCGTGAAGCAGCTCCCCGGCGCAGCCGCAAGAACAGGGGGAGGAACTGACGAGACGATCAGTCCGAACCAGCACCTCACCACTCGGGGCACGGTCCGAGGGATCGGTCTGGCAACGTCTGGAGTTGACGGAATGCCGGCCTAGCTGCTGCGGACCGGCCGACCCTGACCTGTCCCCTTCGGTTTCAGGGTCAGCTTTTCCCACCTATTCGAGCAGGAAGACGAACAGATTGCGACAGAACCTGAGCAGGGGAATGGTCGTGGCCGCCGCCGCGACGAGCATTCTGTCCCTGTACGGCACCCCGGCGTTCGCGGACTCTCACTCCGAGGGAACTTCCGGGGTATCGCCCACTGCCCAGTCGGGCCGCACCGCCGAGGTGCCTGCGGACATCGCCGCGAACGCCGACGGCAACCCCATCAGCCTGGGTGCCGAGGGCAACTCGTCCCTCCGGAACGCCTGGACCAGCCTCCCGAGCTCACGCGGGTCCAATGGGGCTTCCCCCAGCGCCGACCCGGAGCAGCACCGCAATGCCAGTAGCTACCGGGAAGATTCCGGGCACGGGGATGACTCCGGCTACGGGGACGACTCCGGGTACGGGGACGACTCCGGGTACGGGGACGACTCCGGGTACGGGGATGACTCCGGGTACGGGGATGACTCCGGCTACGGATACGGGGACGACTCCGGCTACGGCGAAGATGCGTCCACACCGCCCAAGGAGCCGCCGACGTCCCCGCCCACGTCGCCGCGACCGGCCAGCCCGGCCCCGAAGCCCCCGACCCAGCCGCCCACGCTCGCGGAAACCGGCGGCGGCGAGCAGGTGCTCATGGCCTCGGGTGCGGCCGTGCTGTTGACGAGCGGCACCGTCCTGTTCCGACGAGGCCGAGCCATGGCCCGTCGTACACGAGAAGTCCCCTCGGCAGCGTCCCCGGAGTAGTTGCCGACCTCGGGTGCCAGACGCATCGCGTCCGGCACCCGAGGCCGCGCGCAAGGCCAAGGAGGCCGCGAGCCGCGACGCCAAGCGCGCCCAGGGGGGTCGTTCTCGGCCACCGTCAACGCACTGTCGCGTTGCCGTGAGTCTTCCTGGCCATGGCTCACTCGTGGGTGTGGTCACAGGGTGGCTGTCTTCAGAACCCGGCTGTGGTCTTGCGGCGTAGTCCGCGATGACCCGCCGGCGTCCTCCCTACGGTCACGGGCGAAGTGCAGGGGCTTGTGTACGCCGTCGCCCGCACACCGAGTGGTGCCAGCCTGCCACTTCCCAGCCTGCCGCTCGATCAGCCTTCCGGAGAACCGGTGCTGGCCCTGATGCCAAGCAGGCACAGCTCGGCCGGTACGACGTTCGTTTCTGTCGACGGATTCATCTCTTGCCGCGTTGAGTGCCGGGTGTCGGGACTTTCCGTGTGCGGGTTACCGCAGCGTCTGGGGCTCGTTAGAGGCGGTGAAGAGCCTCCCTCTGCTGGCATGGGCGTTCCAGAGGAAAGGAACACGATGAATTCCCTGAAGGCTGCAGCCGTCGTTTCCGCGTCCGTGATTGCAGCCGGTGTCGCAGCGCCCGCTGCCGCCCAGGGCGTCATGGAAACCAAGGCCGCTGGCCTCACGGGAGCTCTATCGGCTCGGACTTCCGCTCGGACTCTCAGCCAGGGCTTTCCGCCGGACGTGCGTATCGGACGCCTGTGGCCGTTCCTGGGCCGATTTCGCCGTCTGCGGGGTCGGCCCTTGAGTGTGCCGGGTGTCCGCCGTGAAGAGGAGGAGACAGACCGTTGCCCATGAGGAAACCACCCCGGTACCTACCGGAACACAAAGAGGCCGAGCCCGCTGACTGCTGCCCGTCAGCCGTCGCCGGCCTCACGGAGGCCACGGGGCGGCGGCGAGTGCTGCGAGGGCTGTTCGCGTCGTTGACCTGCGTGGCGTTCGGGCCGTTCCTGGTGGCGTCGAGGCCGGTCGGGGCGGAGGTGACGCGGTTCGACGAGACGTATCGTGGCCGCCGCATCGTCGGTGTCAGACACGGCGATGAGCGGTCCGGGGACGACGGTTCAGGCGCGTGGCACGTCACCGTGGACGGGCGACCGCTGCATCTGATGCGCCGGGCGGACGGCAGCTGGATGAGCATGATCGACCACTACTGTTCGTATCCGACCCCACTCGCCGCCGCGCGCGCGGCGGTCGACGAACTCGGATCCACGGCACGGCTGGGCGCACCGGACGACCGGGGCGGCCGCATGGGGAACAACCGTACGCCGAGCGGGGGCAAGGGAGCCGAGGGGAGTCATTGCTGTGGTGTACACGCGTAAGGACGTCAGCAAGCTCACCCGATCCGAGCGGCGCCGGTTCGTCAACGCGCTGCTTCAGCTCAAACGCCGGGGCGAGTACGACGAGTTCGTGCGCATGCACATCCAGTACTACGTCGCCGACGGCGAGCGTGGGCTGCGGACCGCCCACATGGCACCCTCCTTCCTCCCCTGGCACCGCAAATTCGTGATGGATCTGGAGAAGGCACTGCGTCGCGTGGACGAGTCGGTGACCGTGCCGTACTGGGACTGGACACGCAACCGCACCCCCACGGGCCTGCCGTGGACCGAGGACCTGGTCGGCGGCACGGGGCGGCGGTCCGACCGGCAGGTCATGACCGGCCCCTTCGCCTACCGCAACGGCGAGTGGACCATCAAGGTGGGGATCACCGATACGGAGTTCCTCACGCGCGAGCTGGGCCGACCGCGGGATCCGATCGCGCTGCCCACGGGCAGGGATGTGCAATGGGCCCTCGACGACCCCGTCTACGACACGACCCCCTGGGGGTCCACGTCGGCCAAGGGGTTTCGTAACAAGCTGGAAGGGTGGGGGCCGGGGCGGGGCGCCGCTTCGTGGCGCAATCACAACCGGGTCCACCGTTGGGTCGGCGGTCACATGGTGGGCGGCGCGTCCGTCAACGACCCCATCTTCTGGATGCACCACGCCTTCGTCGACCTCCTCTGGTCCCGCTGGCAGCGGCGGCACAAGGGCGCCCGCTATCTCCCCGCCAAGCCGCTCGCCCGGGGCAACGCCCAGCGCGGCCGGGTCGTCGCGCGGCACGAGAGGATGCCGCCGTGGGACGTGACGCCGGACGAGTTGGAGGACCACCACCGGATCTACCGGTACGCCTAGACGAGTAGTTCCGATTGCGGGGTTCACGGCGCAGGGAGGGTGTCCAACATCGGGTTGTGACGACCGAGTCAGACACCCTCTTGACCGCACTGTACGTGCACATCGACGACCGCTTGAAGACCTCGCGCCGACGTGGCCGACTGCCCCGGCTGACCGACGCTGAACTGGTCACCCTGGCCGTGGCCCAAGCCATGCTGGGCTTCCACTGCGAGGCCCGCTGGCTGCGATTCGCCCACGCCCACCTGCATGGCCTGTTCCCCTACCTGCCCCAGCGGCCCGCCTACAACAAGCGCCTGCGGGCCCCTCTGGGCCTGGTCAAACGGGCCATCCGGTCCCTGGCCGCAGACACCGACCTATGGCTGGACCCGCTGTGGATCGTGGACTCCACGCCGGTCGAGTGCGCCCGCTCCCGCGAGACCGTCAAGCGCTCCGACCTGGCGGGATGGGCGAACTACGGCTACTGCCGCTCCCACCCACGCTTCTACTGGGGTCTGAAGCTGCACCTGGTGTGCACCCCCGGCCGGCCTGCCGAGCACCTGGGCCCTGGCCGACCCCAAGATCGACGAACGGCAGGTTCTGGCCGGCCTGATCAACACTGAACCGCACCTGACCGGTGACCGACCCGGTCTGCTCATCCTGGCCGACAAGGGCTGCATCGCCGCCGAACTCGACCGCTTCCTGGCAGCCCGTGGCATCAGCCTGCTGCGGCCCTCCTACCGCAACCGCGGCACTCCACGACCGGGAGAAGCCCTGCTCAAGACGGTCCGCCAGCTGATCGAGTCGGTCAACGACACCCTCAAGGGCCAGGTCGACCTGGAACAGCACGCGGCCGGACCATGGAAGGCGTCGGTGTCCGCGTGGCTCAGCGGATCCTGGCGCTGACTGCGCGATCTGGCACAACCGCGCCATCGGGGCACCTATCACCCGCTCACTGATCGCCTACGACCACTGAGCCATATCGGAACTACTCGTTTAGTGATCTGGTCTTGAGTTCACGTCTGGCCACATGAGTCGCGGTTCGTTTCAGATTGCGGTGTGGGTGATGACGGCGGCTGCCGGCTGCGGTCTGCTGGAGGTGTGGGCGACAGCAGGCTGCAGCCGCTGGTGTTATCCGAGGACGAGCGGCTGGTGTTGCAGGGGTGGGCCAAACGCCGGACAACCGCGCAGGGTCTGGCCAAGCGGGCACGGATCGTGCCGGCCTGCGCGGACGGACTGAGCAACACCGCGGTGGCCGCGCGGCTGGACACCGATCGCGGGACCGCGCGCCGGTGGCGGACCAGATTTCTGCAGCGCCGTCTCGATGGCCTGTCCGACGAGCCGCGTCCCGGCGCGCCCCGCATCATCACCGACGCCCAGGTGGAAGAGGTGGTGGTGCGCACGCTCGAAGAGGTGCCCCAAGGCGCCACCCACTGGTCGAAGCGGGAGTTGGCCCGGCGGGTGGGTATCTCGCCCACGCGTGTGTGCTGTGGATCTGGCGGGCCTTTGTGCTGCAGCCCTGGCGCACGCAGGACTTCAAGATCTTTCCGGACCCGCTGCTGATCGACAAGATCCGTGACGTGGTCGGGCTGTATCTCGCCCCGCCGGCGAACGCGGCCGTCTTCGCGGTCGACGAGAAACCGCAGATCCAGGCCCTTGAACGGACCGCCCCGGTACTGCCGATCGTCCCGGGCACTCCCGAGCGCCGCAGTTTCGACTACGTCCGGCACGGCACCGTGGACCTGTTCGCCGCCCTGAACCCCGCCACCGGCAAGGTCATCGGGAAGCTGTCGGCGACGCATCGGGCGGTGGACTTCCGCGACTTCCTCGACGAGATCGACCGCCAGAGCCACCCGCAGGAAACCCGGCGACAGTTGGACGGTGCCGGGCTCTCCCTGCGGTGGCCGGAAGCGGCCCGCGATCTTCAGCGTGTGGCTACGTCCGCCTCGGCCGACACAAAGCCCTCCCCAAAGGGAAGGCGGAGACTTGCGCCCCCGGCAGGACTCGAACCTGCGGCCAAGCGCTTAGAAGGCGCCTGCTCTATCCACTGAGCTACGGGGGCCGGGTGTGGTGGCCTCTGTCGTGGTGCCCTGGTGTGGGCTGATCCGTGACGTTGCCGGGGACAAGGATAGGGCTCCCGCGTCCTTGTCCCTGTTGCTTCGCCTCCGTGGCTCGATGTGGAGGTTCGGTGAAGCGGTCCTGATAATCGCAGGCAGGTACGAATCGTGCATCGCTTTTGGCGTCTGGCGCATCGGGTGTTGTGCACTCGTTATGCCTGGAGGGTGCCCGTGTCCCAGAAGTCCCTTCCGCCCCTTGTGTTCCGTCGGCGCGCAGACATGCTCATATGCTTCAGAATTCCCCTAAAATTGGGCATTCTGCACATGTGGTGACCTTGGACGTACGGCCTCAGCTGCTCGACGCACTCTCCGCCCTGCGCGACCGTGTCGCCGCCGCACGCTTCCCGCTGCCCCTGGCGGGGGCCCCACGCGCGCGTGCCAACCGCGACGAACTGCTCGCGCAGCTCGACGACTACTTGGTGCCCCGGTTGCGGCAGCCCGAAGCGCCGCTTCTGGCCGTCGTGGGCGGCTCGACCGGCGCCGGGAAGTCCACGCTGGTGAACTCCCTCGTCGGGCGGCGGGTCAGCGAGGCGGGCGTGCTGCGGCCGACGACACGGACGCCCGTGCTGGTCTGCCATCCGGAGGATCACCACTGGTTCAGCGGGATGCGGGTGCTGCCCGACCTCACGCGCGTGTGGGTGCCCCAGCAGGACGCCATGGACGACCTGCTCCTCCCCGGCGAGAACCCCGCGCGCGTACTGCGCGTCGAGACCGCCGAGACCCTGCCGCCCGGCCTCGCCCTGCTCGACGCCCCCGACATCGACTCCCTGGTCTCCGACAACCGCGTCCTGGCCGCCGAACTCATCTGCGCCGCCGACATCTGGGTCATGGTCACCACCGCCGCCCGCTACGCCGACGCCGTGCCCTGGCACATGCTGCGCACCGCCAAGGAGTACGACGTCACTCTCGTCACCGTCCTCGACCGGGTGCCCCACCAGGTGGTCAACGAGGTGTCGCGGCAGTACGGGGCCCTGCTCACCAAGGCCGGCCTCGGGCACGTGCCCCGGTTCACCGTCCCCGAACTGCCCGAGTCGGCCTGGGGCGGCGGGCTCCTGCCGGCCAGCGCCGTGGCCCAGCTGCGCACCTGGCTCGTCCACCAGGCCCAGGACCCGGCAGCCCGGCAGGAGGTCCTGGCCCGCACCGCGTACGGCGTCCTCGACTCCCTCAAGTCCCGGATGCCCGCACTGGCCGGCGCCGCCGCCGCGCAGTACGCCGCCGCCCTACGGCTCACCGCCGCCGTCGAGGGGGCGTACGACAGCGAGCACAGGCGCGTGCGGGGCCGGTTGCAGTCCGGGGCCGTGCTCGCCGGGGACGCCCTGAAGCGGTGGCGCGCCTTCCCCCTGGACTGCACCGCCGGCGAACTGCTCGACGCGCTCGTGGAGAGCCTCAGCGCCCTGCTGCTGTGCGCCGTCACCGCCGCCGACGAACGGGTCGAAGACGCCTGGCGGCGTGAACCGGCGGCGGCCGCTCCGGAACTCGCGGTGCGCGACTCCGCGGCGGACAGCGCCGAGCACCGGATCGGGCTCGCCGTACGGCGCTGGCGGCGCGAGCTCGAGGAGTACGCCGAGGACGAGGTGCGCGAGCTCGACCGCGCCCTCGCGCCCGACCCCGAGCTGGTCGCCGCCCTGGTCGCCACCTCCCTGCTGGGCGGCCGCCGGGGGCGGATGGCCGGGGAGGGGCTCGCCGAGCGGATCGGCGCCCACGGGGCGCTGCGGCTGCGCGACCGGGCCGGACGGCTGCTCACCGAGCACCTAGACCGGGTCCTGCACGTCGAACGCGAGCGCCGGCTCGCCCCGCTCGACGCGCTCGACGTCCACCCGGAGCCCCAGGCCGAACTCATCGCCGCGCTGTCCGTACTGCAGAAGGAGAGGTGACCGGTGACCGCCGTCACTGACCAGGACCACACCGAGCACGCCGACCAGCCGGACGACGCGGATCAGCCGAACGGCGATACGCACCAGGCGGAAGCAGCGGGGTCCACCGGGGGGGCTGCCGCAGGGTCCGACGGGAGGTCCGCCCCCCGGGCCGCTGGAGGGTCCGCCGGGGGGGCCGCCCCACGGGCCGCCGGAGGGTCTGCCGCGTCGGCCCCCCCGGATCCGGACGCTCCCGAGGTCGGGCAGCGTTCCCAGGAGCGCGCCGACCATGGCACCCACGCGCGTGGGCGGGACGGCCGTACGGACTCCGGCGGCGCCTGGGACGACGGGCTCATCGCGCGGCGGGTCGACGAGACCACCGGGGGAGAGCGGTACCACGCCGCGGACAGCCGGTCCGCCGCCCCGACGGCGGTGACCCCGCTGGTGTACGACGGGGTGCTGCGCTCCCGGCTGGAGGCGCTGCGCGAACTCGTCGGGCTCTCCCGCACCCGGCTCGACAGCCGGACGCTAGCGGGCGCCGGCCGGGTGCTCGACGAGGCGTCCGCGCGGCGCAGGCTCTCCGGGCAGCACACCGTCGTCGCCATCGCGGGTGCCACCGGCAGCGGCAAGTCGCAGCTGTTCAACGCGCTCGCCGGGGTGACCATCTCGGAGACCGGAGTGCGCCGCCCCACCACCGCGGCGCCCATCGCGTGCAGTTGGAGCGACGGGGCGGCGAGTCTCATCGAACGGCTCGGCATCCCGCCCCGGCTGCGCCGCCGTCCGCTGCCGACCGGGGACGCGGAGTCCCAGCTGCGCGGGCTCGTCCTGATCGACCTGCCCGACCACGACTCGGCCGCCGTGCAGCACCGCGAGCACGTCGACCGCATCCTGGGGCTCGTCGACGCCGTCATCTGGGTCGTCGACCCGGAGAAGTACGCCGACGCCGTCCTCCACGAGCGCTATCTGCGGCCCATGGCCGCCCACGCGGAGGTCATGTTCGTCGTCCTCAACCAGATCGACCGGCTGCCGGGTGAGGCCGCCGAGCAGGTCCTCGACGACCTGCGGCGGCTCCTCGACGAGGACGGCATCGCCCTCGGGGAGTACGGCGAACCGGGGACGACCGTGCTCGCGCTGTCCGCGCTCACCGGGGACGGCGTCGGGGAACTGCGTGAGGCGCTCGGCCAGTTCGTCGCGGAGCGCGGGGCACCGGCCCGCCGTATCTCGGCCGACGTGGACATCGCGGCGGCGCGGCTGTGGCCCGTGTACGCCACGCAGCGGCGGACCGGCCTCAGCGAGCAGGCCCGGGAGGAGTTCGCGGACCGGCTCGCGGACGCGGTGGGCGCCACGGCGGCGGGCGAGGCGGCCGAACGCGCCTGGCTGCGCAACGCCAACCGTGCCTGCGGCACGCCCTGGCTGCGGCTGTGGCGCTGGTACCAGGACCGCGGTGAGGCCACCACGGGGCGGCTGCCCTCGCGCACGCAGGCCGACGAGGAGGCCACCGCCCGGCAGCGGGTCGAGCAGGCGGTGCGGACGGTGGCCGACCGGGCCTCGGCCGGGCTGCCCGCGCCGTGGGCACAGGCGGTGCGCGAGGCGGCCGTGCGCGGCTCGCAGGGGCTGCCCGAGGCGCTGGACGAACTGTCCGTGCGCGCGGGCGTGCCGACCGGACGTCCGCCCCGGCCCGGGTGGTGGCCGGTGGCCGTGCTCTCGCAGGCCTCCATGACGATCCTGCAGTTCCTGGGCGGGCTGTGGCTGCTGGGCCAGATCGTCGGGGTCATGGCGCCGAACCTGGGGGTGCCGGTGCTGCTGATGGTGATCGGCATCGTCGGCGGTCCGCTCATCGAGTGGAGCTGCCGGATGGCGGCCCGGGGCCCGGCCCGGCGCTACGGACTGGAGGCGGAACGCCGGCTGCGGGAGGCGGCGGCCGGGTGCGGGAGGGCGCGGGTGCTGGATCCGGTGGCCGCGGAGCTGTTGCGGTATCGGGAGGTGCGGGAGCAGTACGGGAGGGTGGTGGGGGCCTGACTCAAGGGGCTCAAGGGGCTCACGCTCAAGGGGGTCTGAGGGGCTGAAGGGACTTGAGGGCGGGGGAACAGAGGGACCAGAGGGGGCAGCCTGAGGGACCGGAGGGGCGCAGGGGGCCGGAGGGGCGCAGGGGGTGTAGGGCGTAAGGGGTGCGGGGGTAAGGGTGGCGCTCGGCTCACCCGTTCGGGTGGCGGTGTTGTCCACAGGCAGGCGGTGGTCCACAGCGCTCAGCGGGCCCGGCCCGGCGGCGGCAGTCTGGCGGACACAGCCGTACGGGACGGGCCCGTACGCGTGTCGGCCCGGTTCGGATTCCGGGCGAGGGAGGGGTTCGCGATGAACGAGACGATGGTCTGCGCGGTCGGCCGTGTGGCGACGCAGCCGGTGTACCGGGAGGTGGCGTCCGGCCCGTCGGCGCGGTTCCGGCTCGCGGTCACCGCGCGCTACTGGGACCGCGAGAAGAGCACCTGGACGGACGGGCACACCAACTTCTTCACGGTCTGGGCCAACCGCCAGCTCGCCACGAACACGGCGGCGTCGCTGACGGTGGGCGAGCCCGTGATCGTGCAGGGCAGGCTGAAGGTGCGCACCGACGTGCGCGAGGGGCAGAACTGGACCTCGGCGGACATCGACGCGGTCGCCATCGGTCACGATCTCGCCTGGGGCACCTCTGCCTTCCGGCGCGGAGGCAAGCAGGAGACGGTGACGTCACCGCCGCAGCCGGAGCCCAACTGGGAGACCCCGCCCGAGGATTCCGGGTCGGCCACCGACGTGCCGCCTCAACACCCGGTAGAGACACCGGCGTTGACGTGACGTCAATCACCACCCACCGGCCGTCCGAACTGTGGCTTATCGGCGAGTGCGCACTGTACGCCAGACGTGATCTGCCGATAAGCCCTGCTCACAAGGGGTCTTGGCGATAACGATTCCGAGTCGGATCACTCGTCCGACCGTCTCACCGGCGAGCATGGCTCACCGCGTCCCTAGGATGCCGGACATGGCTCTCGGGGCTTTTGGGGCCCATGAGACCTCTGATTCTGCTGGTGGGACCGTCCCCCCACGTCAACGGGTCCTGCTCGAAGGGGAATTTGGTGTTTGCTTCGTTCTCTGAGCTGTTCGTACGTCGGCGAGGGGCAGCCCGCCTCGCCGCCGCGACGGTGATGTCCGGGCTCGTCACCGCCGGCGGTCTGGCCGGTGCCGGCCAGGCGTCGGCCGCCGACGAGACGACGCAGAGCCAGGGCGGAGCGACCGCGACGATAGCCGGGCTCAAGACCTTCGGGACCGCGGTGATACACGGTGGCACCGGCGACCAGCACGTGTCGGCGGGCCTGTTCGAGATGTCCGTCGAGGGCGGCGGCATGCTGCAGACGTACTGCGTCGACCTCCACAACCCCACCCAGCGGGACGCCAAGTACCACGAGACGTCCTGGAGCGGCACGTCCCTGGGCACCAACAAGGACGCCGGCAAGATCCGTTGGATCCTGCAGAACTCCTACCCGCAGGTGAACGACCTCGCGGCGCTCGCCCACAAGGCGGGCGTCCGCGGCGCGCTGACCGAGCAGGACGCGGCGTCCGGTACGCAGGTGGCGATCTGGCGCTACTCGGACGACGTGGCCGTCGACGCGCTCGACCCGCAGGCCGAGCAGCTCGCGGACTACCTGGAGAGGAGCGCCCGGAACCTCGCCGAGCCCCGCGCCTCGCTCACACTCGAACCGTCCGCGGTCTCCGGCCGCCCGGGTGAGCGGCTCGGTCCGGTGACGGTGCGCACCAACGCCGGCAGCGCGACGGTCACCCCGCCCGCGGACGCCGCCACGAGCGGGGTCCGGATCGTCGACCGGCAAGGCAAGGCCGTCACCTCCACGCCCGACGGCGGGCAGGTGTTCTTCGAGGTGCCCGAGGAAGCGGCGGCCGGCACGGCCGAGCTGACCGTCCAGGCCTCCACCACCGTGCCGGTCGGCCGCGCCTTCGCCTCCGAAAGCCGGAGCCAGACGCAGATCCTGGCCGGGTCCAGCGAGTCGACGGTGTCCGCGACGGCCGAGGCGACCTGGCGGAAGCAGGGCCCTGTTCCTGCCCTGACGGCGGCGAAGAACTGCGCCGAGGGCGGTGTCGACGTCATCGCTTCCAACAAGGGCGACGAGCCGTTCACCTTCGAACTCGCCGGTCTGGAGCACACCATCGCCGCCGGCGAGACCCGCACGGTGACGGTCCCGCTCCAGGAGGACCAGGCGTACGACTTCACCATCCACGGCCCCGGGAGCTTCCAGAAGCGCTTCACCGGCATGCTGGACTGCCAGATCCAGGGCAGCGGGACGGGCACGACCACGCAGACCCTGAGCGAGCCGAGCCCGGCCGCGGTGGGCGGCACGGCCTCGGACACCAACCTCGCCGAGACCGGCGGCTCCGGCGTCACGCCGCTGATCACGGGCATCGCCATCGGCCTGGTCCTGATCGGCGGGGCGACCCTGGTCGTGCTGCGGCGCCGGGAACCGACGGCGGGTGAGTGACTGCGGGGGCTGACGCGGGGGCTGACGGCGGGACCGACCGTTGGGGCTGACGGCGGGACCGACCGTTGGGGCTGACGGCGGGGCTGACCGGCCCCTCCGGGGACGGGTCCCGGCAGGCTCCGCCTACCTTGCGCCCATGACCATGGTGGAACCGGGCATGACGCGCAGGCAGGTCAGACGCCTGCTGGGGAGCCCCACGAACTCCGTCGACGACCGGCAGTTCCTGGGCCGGTACACGAGCAGGTCCTACCTGGACCTGCGGGTCTGGCGCCGCCGGAGCCGGTCCGAGGCGTGGGTGTACGCGAACACGCCGGACGCGGGCCTCGCGACGTTCATCCACTTCACGCGCGGACGAGTGGAAAAGGTCCTCGTCACTCCCGTGCCCGCCCGCGGGGAACCCGCCGAGGGCGCTGACTGAACCGTGTCGACGTCGTCGGTGTCGCCGCCGCGGTGCGTCAGTGGTGGTGACCGTGGCGGCCGAGGGTGTCCACGGGGGTCGCGCCGGGGCGGGTCCACTGCGGCACCGGGCGGCTGGTCGGGCCCCACGTGGCGTTCCCGTCCGCGTCCGAGCGCCAGGACCAGCACGGGCTGCCGCCCTCGGGCCAGTCCTCGGGCCAGCCTTCGGGCTTGTCCTCCCACGCCTCGCCGCGGCCGTACGGCGTCATGTCGAGCAGACCGAGGGAGCCGTTGACGCGCTCGTTGCCGCGGCCCGTCGTCGAGTAGGTGAGGAACACGCGGTCGCCGTCACGCAGGAAGCAGGTGAGGTACCCCATGGCGCCGCCGACGGGTGCGTCCAGGCCACGCACCGAGTACCAGGGCTGGGTGTAGCCCATGAACTCGACGTAGGAGGCCACCTCGTCCCACGGACCCGTGGTCAGGACGGCGAACGAGACGCCGCGGGCGTTGAGGTAGACGGCGTCCTTCAGGTGCCAGGCGGTGGTGGTGCAGCCCTCGCACTGCCCCTGGTGCGGCGCACCGTCGTACCACATGTGCTGGTAGACGACGAGCTCGTCGCGGCCCTGGAACAGGTCCAGGAACGGGACCGGGCCGTCGGGCCCGACGACCTCGATCGTCCCGTCGAACTCCACCATCGGCAGTCGGCGACGGGCCGCGGCGAGGGCGTCGCCCTCGCGGGTGTGGGCCTTCTCACGGACCAGCAGCTCGTCGCGGGCGGCCTGCCAGGTGGCCAGGTCGACCACGGGCGGGCGGCCGGGCAGCGCGGTGGTGGGATCGTCCGGCGTGGTCGTCATGGTGTCCTCCGTGATGTCTCGTGCCGGGCAGCGTCGTACGGCGTGCCACGACGCTCACGGGAACAGACTCCGGGCCGGCCCGGAACTCATCGCGACGCCGGCTCCGAGCGTTGCCGTCCGCCGACCGGGGGCGCACTCTGAAGACAGGCACCCAACTCGCGAGGTGGGGCAGATGGGCCGCCTTATTCATCTGGGAGTCCTGTTGCTGCTGTTGGCGGCAGTGGTGGCCGTGACCGGTTGCCAGGGCACCGACTCGACGCCCCCGCAGAACCCGACCACCGTGACCGACACCGTCACCGTCGAGCCCACCGCGCCCACGCCGGAACCGACGAAAACGACGCCGACCCCCGAACGGTCGACCCCGCCGCCCCCTGAGCAGTCGCCGCCACCGGCGCCCGTGTCCCCCAACCCGCCGTCCCCCCGCCCGACGGCATCACCGACCGCCGACAGCGCGTCGTCCGTGGTCCGCGAATACTTCGCCGCGATCAACGCCCGGGACTACCGACGGGCATGGGACCTCGGCGGCAAGAACCTCTCCGGCTCCTACGAGGCCTTCGTGGACGGATTCGCCACCACCGCCCACGACACGGTGCACATCCTCCGCACGGACGGCGACACCGTCTCCATCACCCTCGAGGCCACGCAGACCGACGGCACGCTGCGGCTCTTCGAGGGCACCTACACGGTCCGCGGCGGCACGATCGTCGGGGCCGACATCCGAGAGGTGACCGAGCCGGATCCGCCACCGGGCGAACCCTCCCCCTATTACGAGAACTGTGACGCGGCACGAGCCGCAGGTGTCGCACCCCTGGACGAGGACGACCCCGGCTACGCGCCACATCTCGACCGGGACGACGACGGAACGGCCTGCGAACCGTATCCACCGTGAGCCCCAGGCCATCGATGATTCGCGGAGCCGACAACAAATCCCCAGGTCAGAGCCGCCCGCCCATACGCGTTTCCACCCAGGGGTGGCGGTACGGCAAGATGGGGTGTATCTGCCCACTGCCAGATTCAAGCTGCCGGACGGTTTCTCTTGGCTGAGTTCATTTACACCATGCGCAAGGCGCGTAAGGCGCACGGCGACAAGGTGATCCTCGACGACGTGACGACGAGCTTCCTGCCGGGGGCGAAGATCGGCGTCGTCGGCCCGAACGGCGCCGGAAAGTCGACGATCCTGAAGATCATGGCCGGGATCGAGCAGCCGTCCAACGGTGACGCCTTCCTCACGCCCGGTTACACGGTGGGCATCCTGCTGCAGGAGCCGCCGCTGAACGAGGAGAAGACCGTCCTGGAGAACGTCCAGGAGGGTGTCGCGGAGATCAAGGGCAAGCTCGACCGGTTCAACGAGATCGCCGAGCAGATGGCGACCGACTACTCCGACGAGCTCATGGACGAGATGGGCAAGCTCCAGGAGCAGCTCGACCACGCCAACGCCTGGGACCTCGACGCCCAGCTGGAGCAGGCCATGGACGCCCTGGGCTGCCCGCCCGGCGACTGGGCCGTCACCAACCTCTCCGGTGGTGAGCGCCGCCGCGTCGCGCTGTGCAAGCTGCTGCTGGAGCAGCCCGACCTGCTGCTGCTCGACGAGCCCACCAACCACCTCGACGCCGAGTCGGTGAACTGGCTGGAGCAGCACCTGGCCAAGTACCCGGGCACCGTCGTCGCGGTCACCCACGACCGGTACTTCCTCGACAACGTCGCCCAGTGGATCTGCGAGGTCGACCGCGGTCGCCTCTACCCCTACGAGGGCAACTACTCCAAGTACCTGGAGACCAAGGCCGCCCGTCTGAAGGTCGAGGGGCAGAAGGACGCCAAGCGGCAGAAGCGGCTGAAGGAGGAGCTCGAATGGGTTCGCTCCAACGCCAAGGGGCGGCAGGCCAAGTCCAAGGCGCGTCTGGCCCGCTACGAGGAGATGGCCGCCGAGGCCGACAAGATGCGGAAGCTGGACTTCGAGGAGATCCAGATCCCGCCGGGCCCGCGTCTGGGCAACGTCGTCGTCGAGGTCAACAACCTCACCAAGGGCTTCGGTGACAAGCTGCTCATCGACGACCTCTCCTTCACGCTGCCGCGCAACGGCATCGTCGGCATCATCGGGCCGAACGGCGCCGGCAAGACGACCCTGTTCAAGATGATCCAGGGCATCGAGGAGCCGGACTCCGGTTCGATCAAGGTCGGCGACACGGTCAAGATCTCCTACGTCGACCAGAGCCGCGAGAACATCGACCCGAAGAAGACGCTGTGGGCCGTCGTCTCCGACGAGCTGGACTACATCAACGTCGGCCAGGTCGAGATGCCGTCGCGCGCGTACGTGTCCGCCTTCGGGTTCAAGGGGCCGGACCAGCAGAAGCCGGCCGGCGTGCTCTCCGGCGGTGAGCGCAACCGGCTGAACCTCGCGCTCACCCTCAAGCAGGGCGGCAACCTGCTGCTCCTCGACGAGCCGACCAACGACCTCGACGTCGAGACCCTCTCCAGCCTGGAGAACGCGCTGCTGGAGTTCCCCGGCTGCGCCGTCGTCGTCTCCCACGACCGGTGGTTCCTGGACCGCATCGCCACGCACATCCTCGCCTACGAGGGCGAGTCCAAGTGGTTCTGGTTCGAGGGCAACTTCGAGTCGTACGAGAAGAACAAGGTGGAGCGGCTCGGCCCGGACGCCTCCCGTCCGCACCGCGCCACCTACAAGAAGCTGACCCGGGGCTGATCTTGCGGCACATCTACCGCTGCCCGCTGCGCTGGGCGGACATGGACGCGTACGGCCACGTCAACAACGTGGTGTTCCTCCGCTACCTGGAGGAGGCCCGTATCGACTTCCTGTTCCGCCCGGAGAAGGACTTCAAGCAGGGGTCCGTGGTGGCTCGCCATGAGATCGACTACAAGCGGCAGCTCGTCCACCGGCACCACCCGGTGGACATCGAGCTGTGGGTCACGGAGATAAGGGCGGCGTCCTTCACCCTCACCTATGAGGTGAAGGACGACGACGTCGTCTACGTCCGCGCCTCGACGGTGATAGTGCCGTTCGACTTCGAGGCGCAGCGGCCGCGCCGGATCACCGCGGAGGAACGCGAGTTCCTCCAGGAGTACACGGATGACGACGAGGGGGAGGCCGTCGCCGCATGACGGTGCTCCACCTCGCCGACGAGGGGGAGGCGGCGGATCTCGCGGCCTTCCTCTCCCGGCTGCTCCACTACGACCGGGGAGCCGCGGTGCGACTCCAGGCCGCCGGCACCGCGCTCGCCGTCTTCGGGCGGCCGCCGTCCTTCGAGGTGCTGGCGATCCGCGCCGTGCGGCTGGCCAAGCCGTACGAGAACGGGCTCGATGTCACGCTGGACGTGACCGTGTCCGCCGGTGAGCTGCTGGAATCGGTGGACGAGGCGGGCGCTACGGCCGCCGTGCCGGGCGCGGTGACCGGGCCGCCCTGGGCCGGTGTGCTGCCGCCGCGCGGCGGCTGGCGGACCGAGCCGGGGCTGCCCGCGCCGGACGCGCTGCGCTCCCTGGTGGCCGCCGCGGTCGCAGAGTTCCGCTCCCGCACGCAGGAGTTGCCCGACGAACGGCGCACCCGCGCCGAGCTGGACCGGATCGGGCGGGACATCTGGTCCCGTACGGTCGGCGACACGCGGCTGCCGGTGCGGGCCGTGCACGCGGCGCAGTCGCTCGGGTTCCTGCGGCCGGGGGCACCCCTGGGGCTGTTCTCGTCGGGCGCGTGGCTGCGGCTGCGCACGCCGTACGGGTCGATAGCCGTACGGCGGGCCGGGCTCGGGGCGCTGGACGTCAGCGTCCGCTGATCGTCGTCGCGCTCCCGGGATCAGATCAGCCTGAGAGCCCGTGATCAGCCCGGGGTGTTCACCATCGACGCCGCCGCGTACGTCAGGTAGTTCCACAGCGTGTGCTCGTGTTCCTCGGACAGCCCGAGTTCCTCGACGGCGACCCGCATGTGCTTCAGCCAGGCGTCGTGCGCCGCACGGTCGACCGTGAAGGGCGCGTGCCGCATCCGCAGGCGGGGATGGCCGCGGTTGTCGCTGTACGTCGTGGGGCCGCCCCAGTACTGGATGAGGAAGAGCGTGAGGCGCTCCTCGGCCGGGCCCAGGTCCTCCTCGGGATACATGGGCCGCAGCAGCGGGTCCTCGGCGACTCCCTCGTAGAAACGGTGGACGAGCCGACGGAAGGTCTCCTCCCCGCCGACCTGCTCGTAGAAGGTCTGCTCCTGAAGCGTGCCGCGCCGAATCTCTTTCACGCCCTCCATGCTCTCAGACGTGGGGACATAGGACTCAAGGCCTAGGACCCGCTCGTGCCCTTAGTGTGGGGGTATGGGCGGGCATGCTCCCGACAGGGAACTGGACGATCTCGCCGCCTCCGCGCGGGCGGCGCTGGTACGCCGGATCGACGCGAGCGGTGCCTGGGCCGCCGACCCGGTGTGGCGGGAGGCGTTCGCCGCGGTCCCGCGCCATCTGTTCGTGCCGTACTACTACGTCGGCGTCGTCGGCGGCTACGAACGCCGCTGGGGCGAGAGCCCCGAGCGCGAGGCGCGGGAGCGGTGGGTGCGCGGCGCCTACGAGGACACCCCGCTGGCGACCCGGCTGCGCGACGGCGAGCTGCTGTCCTCCAGCAGTCAGCCGTCGCTGATGGCGGACATGCTGGCCGCGCTGGAGGTCGCGGACGGCCATACCGTCCTGGAGATCGGCGCCGGCACCGGCTACAACGCCGCGCTGCTCGCGCACCGGCTGGGCGACGACAAGGTCACCACCGTCGATCTCGACCCGGAGATCACCGAGTCGGCTCGCCGGCACCTGGCCGCGGCCGGGTACCACCCGGTCGTCGTCACCGGCGACGGCGCCCGGGGCGTGCCCGAGCGCGCCCCGTTCGACCGGATCATCGCCACCTGCGCCCTCGGCACCGTGCCGCGCGCCTGGCTCGCGCAGAGCCGCCCGGGCGGCCGGATCCTCATCCCGCTCGCCACCGGCCTCGTCGTCCTGACGGTGAGCGACGCCGGGCACGCCGAGGGGCGGTTCCTGCACACGCCCGCCTACTTCGTGCCGCTGCGCGGCGCGAGCCGGCCCGGGGGCGAGCCGGTCCAGCTGGGCGGGGTGCCGCGCCGGGCCAGGGAGGACGACCTGTTCCGCTTCCTGCTGGCCCTGACCCGCGGCAGCCTCGACCCGCAGGAGGCCGTCGCGCTGTGGGAGCAGGAGGGCAGGCCGCAGCGCGAGCGCTACGGCATCACGGTCAGCGGCGAGCGGGAGTGGGCCTGGCTGGACGACCCGGAGGGGCCGTACGCCTGGCCCCTCCCGTCCTGACGAGAACCGACTCCTGACTGGGCCGGCCGGGCCGACCGGCCCGGCCGGACTCAGCCGCGGCGGATCGTGATCGTCGTCCAGGCGCCCACGTGCACCCGGTCGCCGTCCTGCAGCGGCACGGGCACGAACGGCTGGATCGGCTCCTCCGAGCCGTTGACCGTCGTGCCGTTCGTCGAGTTCTGGTCGACGACCGCCCAGCTGCCGTCCGGCTGCTGGACCAGCACCGCGTGCTGGTGAGAGACGCCCGGGTCCTCCGGCGGCACCGACAGGTCGATGTCGGGGGTGTCGCCGGTGGAGTGCCGGCGGCGGCCGATCGTGATCTGGTTGCCGGTGAGTGTGCGCTGCTGCTCGGGCGAGTACGCCGGCAGGTTCAGGCCCGCGGCCTCGGGGCCGGAACGCTGCATCATCGCCATGAAGTAGTCGCGGTCCGGGCCGATGGTCGCGGTCCACGTCGCCGGTCCCTGGGGCGCCTGGGGCTGCTGCGGGAAGCCGCCGGGGCCGGGCGGGGCCTGCGTCGCGCCGGGCTGCGGGTAGCCGTAGCCGCCGCCCTGGCCGGGGCCGGGCCCGCCATGGCCGCCCGGGCCGGTGGACGACGGCGGGGAGATCACCCAGTCGTCGTCACCGCCGCCGAACGGACCGCCCTGCTGCGGCGGCCGCCGGGTCTCCTGCGGGAATCCGGGCGGGGCCGGCGGGCCGGCCTGCTGGAAGCCCTGCGGAGCACCGCCGGGGGCACCGGGACCACCGTGTCCGCCAGGCGCACCGGGTCCGCCGGGCCCACCGGGACCACCAGGCCCACCGGGGCCGGGCGGCGGGGGGACCGGCCGGGACGGGTCGGGGCCGAATCCGGGCGGACCGCCGGGGCCACCCGGGCCGGGAGGAAACTCACGCCCCGCGGGACCGCCGGGGCCGGGAGCGCCGCCGCCCTGGTGGGGCGGGCCCGAGGGGCCGCCGCCGAACGGCGGGATGGGCTCGGCCGGGCGGTTCACCTGCGACGGGCGGGAGCTCTGGTAGTCGTACGCGTCACCGCCGCCGTACGACGGGCCGGGCTGGCCCGGCGGCTGGAAACGCCCGCCCGGGCCGGGCGGGGGCGGAGCGGCGGGGGTGTACGAGGTCGCCGTGTTCGTCAGGAAGTTCCACCGGCACTCCTCGCAGAACGGGGCACCGCCCTCACGGGGCGTACGGCACTGCGGGCAGAGCTCCGGCTCGGCGTTCGGTACGGCGGACAGGTGCGGCGGGCGCCCGCCCGGGCCGCCGGGAGGGCCACCGGGGCCGCCCGGGCCGGCGGGGGGCGGGAAGCCGTAGCCACCGCCGGGCGGGGGCGGCGGGGGAGGAGGCGGAGGCACGGCACCCGCCATGCGGTGACCGCAGACCTCGCACCAGTCGTCGGAACCCGACTGGTGTCCGTTCGGGCAGGTCGGCATGTCGGCGCGTCCCTCCTTCGTTCCTACTGGGCCGCAGCTCTGGGCCACTGCTCCAGGCCGCTGCTCTGGTTCACTTCTTCACGCGAACAGTCTTGGTGGACCGGGTCTCGAGCGTCATCTCGTCGGCCTCCTCGACCTTCGCCTTCAGTCGCACAGTACCGGTCGCGGCATCGACCACGTCCACCACCTTCGCAAGCAGTTTCGCAGTATCGGCGTTCCCGGACGCACTCGCGAGCTGAACGGCCCTGCCCAGTTTGGCCGTTGCTCCATCGATATCTCCCGACTTACGGAGATCCAGACCTTGTTGGATGGCTTGTGCCAGTTCGGCCTGGCCGGTGTAGTGGGCGACCTGGGGGTTGATCGATGTCGAGGCGACCATGTCGTCCGTCCACACGGCCCGCACCAGGCCCTGCGCTCCGAGGTTCTGGACGCTGCCGTCGGGCTGCGGGATGACCAGCGAGATCCGGGCCGCCAGCATCTCCTGGCCGATATTCGCGGCCGGGACCTCCACGCAGACGTGGTAGTCACGGGACTCGTCTCCCCAGGAGCCAAGGGGGTAGTCGCCCGCGCGCGGGCCCGCCTCGGTGCGCCGGTCGGTCAGTTCCTCGACCGTGGGCGCGACCTGCTTGACGAACCTCACAGTCGTGTCGACCGGGGTCCACAGCCGCAGGGAGACGTCCGCGACCTCCTTGCCCATCGCCGTCTCCATCATCCGCGTGAAGTCGGCGGCGAGCCCGGCCGGATCGGCGACGATGTCGGCCGTGCCGAGCAGGGCGGAGGCGATCCCTGTGACTTCTTTCACTTCCCAGTCGGTGCCCACGCCGCGCGCGTCGCACGTGAAGCGCCCGGCGCACGCGTCGAGCGCGGCCTTCAGGTCCTGGGGCGACTCGTGCTCGTTGCGGCCGTCGGTGAGCAGGATGCCGTGCCGGATGGCGACGTCCGCGGAGGACAGCAGACGGTCGGCGAGTTTCAGCCAGGTGCCGATGGCCGTGCCGCCGCCCGCGCTGAGCGACCGCAGCGCCCGCTTGGCCTGCTCGCGGGTGGTGGCGTCGGCGACCGCGAGGCGTCCGCCGCCCGGGTAGACCTCCTTGGCCTCGTGCGTCCCGCCGATCACCGCGAAGTGGACGCCGTCGCGCAGGGTGTCGATCGCCGCGGCCGTGGCGTCGCGGGCGTTGCGCATCTTGGTCGGCGGATAGTCCATCGACCCCGAGCAGTCGACCATGAGCGCCACGGCCGCGGACGGGCCCTGGCCGGGCGAGTAGAGGTGAGGCGCCGCGACCGCGCTGCCGATCGTGCCGCCGCCGGTCGCCGTCACCGTGACGATGGCGTTGACCTCGCCGGCGCCCTCCGGCAGGTACTCGTTCTGGTACACGTCCACCGAGAACCGGGGCACATTCGACTTCGAGAAATTGGCCATGGCTGCTTCGATCCCCCTCCAAAGCCCCCACCGCGGCGGGGTGATGACAGTGGAGCGGACCGGTCCCCTCCGGTCCGCCGAGGCGTCCCCGTACGTGGCCTCAGGCCGATCCTGCCCCCTGGGGCACGGCCGGGAACGGCACGAGCGCCACTGTTACGTTGTCGTGGCCCCCGCCGTCCAGGGCGTGGCCGACGAGCACCCGGGCGCTGTGCAGCGGGTGCGTGGCGGCGTCGAGCGGAACGACCCGGGCCATTTCCTCCGCCGCCTCGGCGTAGTTCCACAGGCCGTCCGTGCAGACGACGACCACGCCCGGCCGGTCCGGCTTGAAAGCGGCGGTGTGCGGCTCCAGTTCGTAGGCGTCCGCGCCGAGCCAGCCGGTGATCGCGTGGGCCCGCTCGTCGGCGTAGGCCTCGGCCTCGTTCATCAGGCCCGCGGCGACCATCTGCGCGGCCCAGGAGTCGTCCTCGGTGAGCCGGGCGGGGGGAGCGCTCCGGTCGACCGGGACCCAGTAGGCGCGGCTGTCGCCGACCCAGCCGACGATCAGCAGGCCCGACGTCACCACCGAGCCGACGATCGTGCACGCCGGGGCGTTCTGGTGCGGGGCGTGCTCGCGGGCCGTGGCGGGCTCCTCGGCGAGCGAGTTGACGGCGCGCGAGGCGGCGACGATCGCGTCGTGCATCGCCTGCTGCGGGTGGACACCGCGCGGCAGCGCGGCCAGCAGGGTCTCGCTCGCCGCCCTGGCCGCCGCCGCGGAGGCGTCGTCGGGGCGGGTCGCCGAGGAGACGCCGTCGCAGACGATCGCCACGGAGGCGGGGGAGCCGTCGGGCAGCGCGGTGGTGCCGATGGCGAACGCGTCCTCGTTGCGGTGGTGGCGCAGGCCGCGGTCGCTGACCGCGGCCACCGGGCCGGACTCCTGCTCCATGTGGTCCCGTTCGCGCGGCTGGGCGTGGCCGCAGTTCTCGCAGTAGCCGTCGTCGTCCACGCGGCCGGCTCGGCAGGCCACGCAGACCTTGCCGCCGGTGCCCGCGGCCGGGGCGGCGGGCTCGGCGGACACCCGGGGGTCCGGTGCCTGGAGGGGGTACTCGTCGGGCTGGGTCCGGTACGCCTCGGCCGGCGTCGCGTACCCGTCGGGCTGCGGCGGCCGGTCGAACCGCACACCCGCGGCCGGGGCCGGCGGGGCGGCCGGGGGCGGCGGGGTGTTCGGCGGCAGTGCGTTCGGCGGCAGCGCGGAGCCGCCGAGACCCGTGCCCGGGAGGTCCGTCGGCAGGTG
>JJOH01000023.1 GCA_000696115.1 Streptomyces olindensis | reverse complement strand
GGGCGGCCTGCTCGGTGGAGGGGGCGGCCGCGGCCGGCTCGGGGGCGGGCTCGGCCACCTGCTGGGCCTGCGGGGCCTGCTCGGCGGCCGGGGCCTCCTGGGCCGCGGGGGCGCCGCTGCCGTCGTCGATCAGCGCCAGCTCGGCGCCGACCTCGACGGTCTCGTCCTCGGCGACCTTGATGGAGGACAGCACGCCGGACGCGGGGGAGGGGATCTCGGTGTCGACCTTGTCGGTGGAGACCTCGAGCAGCGGCTCGTCGGCCTCGACGCGCTCACCCTCGGCCTTCAGCCAGCGGGTGACAGTGCCCTCGGTGACGCTCTCGCCGAGCGCCGGAAGGGTTACGGAAACCGCCATGGTTTCGGTTGCTCCTTACGGAAAGTGCGGAAGTCTGTCGTCGCGTTCGTCGACCGAGGGGGTCAGTCGTGCGCGTGGAGGGGCTTGCCGGCCAGGGCCAGGTGGGCCTCGCCGAGCGCCTCGTTCTGCGTCGGGTGGGCGTGGATGAGCTGCGCGACCTCGGCGGGCAGCGCCTCCCAGTTGTAGATCAGCTGGGCTTCGCCGACCTGCTCGCCCATGCGGTCGCCGACCATGTGGACGCCGACGACGGCGCCGTCCTTCACCTGAACGAGCTTGATCTCGCCCGCGGTGTTCAGGATCTTGCTCCTGCCGTTGCCCGCGAGGTTGTACTTCAGAGCGACGACCTTGTCCGCACCGTAGATCTCCTTGGCCTTGGCCTCGGTGATGCCGACGGAGGCGACCTCGGGGTGGCAGTACGTCACCCGCGGGACACCGTCGTAGTCGATCGGAACGGTCTTCAGACCGGCCAGACGCTCCGCCACCAGGATGCCCTCGGCGAAGCCGACGTGCGCGAGCTGGAGGGTCGGGACCAGGTCACCGACGGCGGAGATGGTCGGCACGTTCGTGCGCATGTACTCGTCGACCAGGACGTAGCCGCGGTCCATCGCGACGCCCTGCTCCTCGTAGCCCAGGCCCTGGGAGACCGGGCCGCGGCCGATGGCGACGAGCAGGATCTCGGCCTCGAACTCCTTGCCGTCGGCGAGGGTGACCTTGACGCCGTCCTGGGTGTACTCGGCCTTCTCGAAGAAGGTGCCCAGGTTGAACTTGATGCCGCGCTTGCGGAAGGCGCGCTCGAGCAGCTTGGAGCTGTTCTCGTCCTCGACCGGGACGAGGTGCTTCAGGCCCTCGACGATCGTGACGTCGGTGCCGAAGGACTTCCACGCGGAGGCGAACTCGACGCCGATGACACCGCCGCCCAGGATGATCGCGGACTTCGGCACGCGGTCCAGCACGAGGGCGTGGTCGGAGGAGATGATCCGGTCGCCGTCGATGTCCAGGCCCGGCAGCGACTTCGGCACGGAGCCGGTCGCGAGCAGCACGTGGCGGCCCTGGACCCGTCGGCCGTTCACGTCGACGGACGTGGGGGAGGACAGGCGGCCCTCACCCTCGATGTAGGTCACCTTGCGGGAGGCGACGAGGCCCTGGAGACCCTTGTACAGGCCGGCGACCACGCCGTCCTTGTACTTGTGGACCCCGGCGATGTCGATGCCCTCCAGGGTGGCCTTCACACCGAACTGCTCGCTCTCGCGAGCCTGGTCGGCGATCTCGCCCGCGTGCAGCAGGGCCTTGGTGGGGATGCAACCCCGGTGCAGGCAGGTGCCGCCGACCTTGTCCTTCTCGATCAGGGCGACGTCCAGGCCCAGCTGCGCCCCGCGCAGGGCCGCGGCGTAACCACCGCTGCCACCGCCGAGGATCACTAGGTCGAAAACGGTGCTGGCGTCGTTCGCCACGTCACGTCCTCCATGCATGTGCGCCGTGAGCCGGTCTTCACTGACCGGCAGGCGGCTGGTGTCCGGCCGCTCGTTCTTCGGCCCTTCGGTGGGGCCCTGTCCTGCCGAGCCCCATCTTCGCACTTGTCAGCACACAAGGAGACGCCGGGCTGCTGTGTGAGACGCCCCACGTTCAGATGAGCCGCGCGCGAGGGGCGCGGGGAACTGCGCGAACAGCCCCCACGCCCCCGCACTCGCCACACGACGGACGAGACCGGGCTCTCAGGCGAAGGTCAGCCCAGATCGCCCGCAGCCGTCAGCTCCGCGAGCCGCACCAGCGTCCGCACACCACTGCCCGTGCCGCCCTTCGGCGTGTACCCGAACGGCCCGCCCTCGTTGTACGCGGGCCCGGCGATGTCGAGGTGCGCCCAGGTGATGCCCTCGCCCACGAACTCGCGCAGGAACAGACCGGCGACCAGCCCGCCGCCCATCCGCTCGCCCATGTTCGCGATGTCGGCCGTCGGCGAGTCCATCCCCTTGCGCAGGTGCTCCGGCAGCGGCATCGGCCACGCCGGCTCCCCGACCTCCTCCGCCGCCTCGTACAGCGCCGTGCGGAAGGAGTCGTCGTTGCCCATGATCCCGAACGTCCGGTTCCCCAGCGCCAGCACCATCGCCCCGGTCAGCGTCGCCACGTCCACGATCGCGTCCGGCTTCTCCTGCGACGCCGCCCACAGGGCGTCCGCCAGCACGAGTCGGCCCTCGGCGTCGGTGTTGAGCACCTCCACCGTCTTGCCGCTGTACATCCGCAGCACGTCACCCGGACGGGTCGCGGAGCCGGACGGCATGTTCTCGGCGAGGGCCAGCCAGCCGGTGACGTTGACCTCCAGGCCGAGGCGCGCGGCGGCGACGACCGCGGCGAACACCGCGGCCGCACCGCTCATGTCGCACTTCATCGTCTCGTTGTGACCGGCCGGCTTCAGCGAGATGCCGCCCGAGTCGTACGTGATGCCCTTGCCGACGAAGGCGAGGTGCTTCTTCGCCTTGGACGAGGTGTACGACAGCTTCACCAGGCGCGGTCCCGCGGCCGAGCCGGCCCCGACGCCGAGGATGCCGCCGTAGCCGCCCTTGGCCAGGGCCTTCTCGTCGAGCACCTGCACCTTGATGCCGTGCTCCTTGGCCGCGGCCTGGGCGATCGCGGCGAACGACTCGGGGTTCAGGTCGTTCGGCGGGGTGTTGACCAGGTCGCGGGCGCGGTTGAGCTCCTCCGACACGGCGACGGCACGCTCGACCGCCGCCTTGTACGCCTTGTCGCGGGGCTTGCCGCCCAGCAGGGCCACCTCGGCGAGGGGGGCCTTGCCGTTCTTCGCCTTGGGGTCCTTGCCGTTTTCCTTGTACGCGTCGAAGGAGTACGCGCCGAGCAGCGCGCCCTCACCGATCGCGCCGGCGTCGGCGGCGTCGGTCAGCGGCAGGGCGAAGGCGGCCTTCTTGGAGCCGGCCAGGGCGCGGGCGGCGACGCCGGCGGCCTTGCGCAGGACCTCGGTGTCGTAGTCGGCGTCCTTCTCCGGGACCGCGCCCAGGCCCACCGCCAGGACGAGCGGTGCCTTGAAGCCGGCCGGCGCGGGCAGCTTCGTCAGCTCGCTCTCGGCACCGGAGGCGCCGAGAGTCTCCAGGACGCCGGCGAGCTTGCCGTCGTACGCCTTGTCCACGGCCTCGGCGCCCGGTGCGACGACCGGCCCCTTGGCACCCTTGGCGACACCGATCACGATCGCGTCGGCCCGCAGACCGGGCGCCGCGGCGGTGCTGAGAGTGAGAGCAGTCACGGTGGTGAAATCTCGCTTCCAATGTGAAGTTGCTGTGGTCGAACGGTGTGGGTCGACCGGGCCCGACAGCCGACCCTGAGGGTCGGTCGGCGACCGACCCTATTCCGACCTCAGGGCCTTGGTCTCGCGGGGCCTTCCCCGGTGCGGCGAACACTCGACGACGAGACTACGCGCGTGGCCTGGTTCGCTCATTCCTGCAGGCGTTCACCTGTCGGTGGCGTAGTGGCCATTTCTTGATCCTCTATGTCGGTGAACTGGGTCACACTCATCGGGATCCGGTGAGCGCCCTGCTCGCCGCTTTGCATGATTTCCACGGATCCTCCTCTGTTCGACCGCAAGGGGATTCCGGATCTTCTGGGGGAGGGACCATGGCGCAGCGTGCGCGCAGATGGAGAGAGACCGCCGCCGCGGTGACGGCGGCGGGCCTGATCACGGCGGGGGCGACGGCGCCCGGGGCGGCGGCCGCGGAAGCCCCGCGCATCGACCTGAGGGTGCTGGTGGTGGACAACGGCGACAGCCCCGTCCGGGCCGTCACCGCCCAGCTCAGGAGCACGGGCATCCCGTACACGACCGTCGACCTGAACGACACCGGCCGCCCGAGGATCACCGAGTCGTTCCTGAGCGACACCGTGAACGGCCGGCCCCGCGCCAAGTACCAGGGCGTCGTCCTGCCGAACGAGGCGCCGTTCGGCGCCGGCTCCGCCGAGCAGACCGTCCTGGAGACCTACGAGAAGACGTTCGGCATCCCGCAGGTCGACGCCTACACCTGGGCACACCCGGAGGTCGGCCTCGACTACACGAGCGAGGGCGGCTGGGCGGGCACCCTCGACGGGCGCGAGGCGTCCGTCACCGCGGCCGGGAAGGCCGGCTGGTTCGGCTACCTCGACGGCGCGTTCCGCTTCGAGGACAACGCGCCGGGCGTCCAGGAGAGTTACGGCTATGTCGCCCGGCCGCGCACCGGCTTCACCAGCTACGTCGACATCCCCGTGCCCGGCGGCACCGGCCGCGGCAGCCTCGTCGGCGAGTACGCCCACGACGGCCGCCGCGAACTCGTGGTGACCTTCGCCTACAACGGCAACCAGCAGCAGTTCCGGCTGCTGGCCCGGGGCATCGTCGAGTGGCTGACCCAGGGCGTGCACCTCGGGCAGACCCGCAACTCGTTCGCGGTCCACGTCGACGACGTCTTCGCCCCGGACAGCCGCTGGGACACCGCACGCAACTGCACCCCGGGCGACTTCGACTGCGCGGGCGGCGACGGCGAGGGCACCACACCGATCCGCATGACCGCCGACGACGCCGCCTACGCCGCCCAGTGGCAGCGCGAGCACGGCTTCACCATGGACATGGTCTACAACGCCGGCTCCGGCGAGGAGTGGAAGACCGAGCACGGCGGCACCGACGCCCTCACCGACCGGCTCCTCGCCGACAAGGCGGAGTACCGCTGGGTCAACCACACCTACACGCACCCCTTCCTCGGCTGCGTCCAGGACACCTCCAGCGTGCCGTGGAGCTGCGCGAAGAACGCCGACGGCTCGACGCGGTACATGAGCCGCGCCGAGATCGCCGCGCAGATCCGCGACAACCACGACTGGGCCGTGCGCAAGGGCCTCCCCGTCGACCGCGCCGAACTGGTCACCGGAGAGCACTCGGGCCTGAAGACCCTGCCCCAGCAGCCCGCCGACAACCCCCACCTGGCCGGGGCCCTCGCCGACACCGGCGTGAAGTGGATCGCCTCGGACAACTCCCGCGAGCCCGAGCAGCGGGCCGTCGGCAAGGCGCTGACCGTGCCCCGCCACCCGATGAACGTGTACTACAACGTGGGCACGGCGGCCGAGATGGCCGACGAGTACAACTGGGTCTACACCTCGCGCGCCGACGGCGGCAGCGGCGTCTGCGAGGACAACCCCACCTCGACCTGCCTCGACGAGCCGCTCGACCCCGACACGGGCTACGCCGAGCACATCGTCCCGCAGGAGGCCCGCACCGCCCTCGGGCACGTCCTCGCCGGCGACCCCCGGCCGCACTACGCGCACCAGTCCAACCTGGCCGAGGACCGGCTGCTCTACCCGGTCATGGAGAAGGTGCTCGCCGACTACCGGGCGCTGTTCGCCGACGACACCCCGCTGGAGAACCCCCGGCACAGCGCCATCGGCACCGAGGTGCAGCGCCGCGCCGCCTGGCAGACCGCCCTGGCGAACGGCAGCGTGACGGCGTACCGGATCGGCGGCACCGTCACGGTCACGGCACCGTCCGGCACGCAGATCCCGGTGACCGCGCCGGAGGGCACGCAGAAGCAGCAGCTGCTCGGCACGACCGCGTTCGGCACCCCGTACGCGGGAGCCCGCTCGGCCTGGACGACCCCGGCGGCACTCCAGTCGGCTCTCACTCTCAAGTTGCCCTAAGGGGCGCGGGGAACTGCGCGACCAGCCACGACGGACCCGCACTCGGGTCCGGGCAGCAGTTCCCCGCACACCACACGCAGCACAGGGGGAAACACACATGAGGCGCACAGGCCGTCATGTCACCATGCTCACGGAAGGCACCTACCCACACGTCCACGGCGGCGTCAGCACCTGGTGCGACCAGCTCGTCAAGGGCATGCCCGAGGTCGACTTCCACGTCGTCTCGCTCACCGGCAGCGGCCGCGAACCCGTCACCTGGGAGCTGCCGCCCAACGTCTACGCGCACACCTCGGTCCCGACCTGGGGGCCGCGCCCCGGCCGCGGACGGCCCCCGTACGGCAGGGCCCGCCGCCGCTTCACCGAGACCTACGAGCGTTTCCTGCTCTCCTTCCTCGAACCGAACTCGCACGCCGACTTCGGCGAGTCCCTGAACGAGCTGGCCGAACTCGCCCGCGACGGATGCCTGTCGGCCGCCCTGCGCACCGAGTCGGCGCTGCGCTCGCTGATGTGGATCTGGACGATGCCACACCTGCCGACGGCCGCCGCCCGCCCCACCGTGCACGACGCGCTCACCGCCACCGACCTGCTGGAGCACGCCCTGCGCCCGCTCGGCGTCCGCATACCCGAGGACTCCGTCGCGCACGCCGTCAGCAGCGGCCTCGCGACCCTGCCCGCGCTCGCCGCCCGCCACCTGGACGGCGTGCCGTTCCTGCTCACCGAGCACGGCATCTACCTGCGCGAGCGCTACCTCGGCTACCGCCAGGGCGCCCAGCGCTGGCCCGTGAAGGCCTTCATGCTCGGCTTCTACCGGGAGCTGAACTCCCACGGCTACCGCGCCGCCGACCTCATCACCCCGTGCAACCAGTACAACCGCCGCTGGGAGGAGCGCGGCGGCGCCGACGCCGACAAGATCCGCACGGTCTACAACGGCGTCGACCCGGCCGCCTTCCCGCACGCCGGCCCCGAGCCCGAGGTCCCCACCCTGTCCTGGTGCGGCCGCATCGACCCCATCAAGGACCTGGAGACCCTCATCCGCGCCTACGCCCTGGTGCGCGCCGAGATCCCGGCGACCCGGCTCAGGCTCTTCGGCCCGGTACCGCCCGGCGGCGAGGCCTACCGCACCCGCCTGGAGAAGCTCGCCGCCGAGCTGGGCGTCACCGACGGCCTGACCTTCGAGGGCCGCATCAGTGAGGTCTGGCGGGCCTACGCGGCCGGGCACCTCGTCATGCTGTCGTCGATCTCGGAGGGCTTCCCGTTCTCCATCATCGAGGCCATGTCGTGCGGCCGTACGACGGTGTCGACGGACGTCGGCGGCGTGCGCGAGGCCGTCGGCGACACGGGCCTGGTGGTGCCCCCGCGCGAGCCGGAGAAGATGGCCGCCGCCGCGCTGACCCTGCTCAAGGACGACGAACGGCGCCTGGAACTGGGGCGGTTGTCCCGCCAGCGGGTCATCGACCGGTTCACCCTGCGCCGCTCGGTGGACGCCTTCCGCACCGTCTACAAGGAACTCGCGGGCGAGGACGAGGTGTACGAGCCGACGCTGGAGACCGTGGCCGACTGGACCCTGGAACTGCGCGACCCCTGGTACGCATCCGTCGCGACGGACGGAGCGGGCTGGTGAGCGGAAGCGTCTGGCTGCCCCCGGGCTCCCGCCCGGACACCCTCCCCGGCATCCCCAAGCAGCGCACCCCCAGCTGGGCCCGGCCCGACCCGGTCGACGAACTCGCCGACCGCCTGGAGGACTTCATAGCCGCGGCCGTCCACCCCGACGAGATAGCCGCCCTGCTGGAGTCCGACGGCCTCTCCGACGACCGGATACGCGAGCGGTACGGCGTGAAGAACTCCTTCGCGCTCGCCGAGACCCTCTACGAACGCGTCGAACGCCGCTACCCCGAACCCGACGGCCCGGCACCCGACCCCTGGCGGATCGGCCTGCTCGGCTGCCTCCTGCGCGGCGTCGTCTTCGCCCTGCCGGGCCTCGCCTACGTCCTCGGGGCGCCCCTGTTCACCGGCCCGGACGACCTCGGACTCCCCGCGGGCACGGTCCCGCTGCTGGCCGGCGCCCTGTGCGGCTGGGCGTGGAACCAGGGCCTCGCCCACCGGGCGTACGCGTGGCTGGGGCTGGGCGACCGGACGGCCGCCCGGCGCGCCCTGCTGCTCGGGGCCCCGGCGGGCGCGGTGCTCGGATCCCTGGTCGCCCTGGCGTGCGCGGGCGGCGCCGCCCCGGCCGTGGTCGCCTTCGCCGCCGGTCAGTCCTGCTACCTGGCGGCGGCGACCGTCCTGCTGGTGATGGGCCGGGAACGGCACCTGCTCGTCGCCCTCGCGCCGATGGCCATGGGCGCGGTCCTGTCCCTCGTCGACCCGCTCCCCGAGGCCGCGAGCCTGGCGCTGCTGCTGGGCTCCCTGGCGGCCGTGGCGGTGCTGGGGCTGCGTGAGGTGGCGCCCGCCCTGAAGGGGGAGGGCGGCTGGAGCGCGGGCCTCGCCGCGCTGCTCCCGTTCGGCGGGTTCGCCACCGGCCCCGCGCGCCCCCGGCCCGCCGGACCCCGGCTCGCGGGTTCGCTGCCCTACGCCCTGTTCGGGCTCGGCACCGGCGTCCTCGTGCTGTACGCGGCGCTCGGCGACGTCCTCGCCGGCGAGGAGCAGGGCGCGGTGGCCGCGCCCGCCGCCGTGGCGCTCACCCTCAGCATGGGGCCCGCCGAATGGCTGCTGTACCGCTTCCGCAGCGACAGCCTCGCCGGACTGCGCGCCAGCGGCACCGCCCGGGACTTCCGGCGGACCACCGTCCTGACCGTCGTCCAGTGCCTCTCCGCCTACCTCGCCGCCCTGCTCGTCCTGAGCCTGGCCGCCTCCGCCCTGTGGCCGCAGGCCCCGCTCCCCGGCGGCGTCCGGCTGGCCGGGCTGCTCCTGCTGGGCGTGGTCCTGTGGACGGGCCTGCTGCTCCAGTCGTTCGGCGCGGTGACCGGCGCGACGGCCGTGTGCTGCGCCGCCGCCCTCGCCCAGACCCTGCTCCTCGTCACCCGCACCGGCGATCCGCACCTGACCGGCGTGATCGTCCACGGCGCGGCGGCCGTCGTACAGGCCGCCCTGGTGTGCGCCCTGCTGGGGAGGGCAACCGCCCACCGATGAGCACTCTCCTGGTCCCGTACTACGAGCACCCGTCCGCCCGCCCCGCCGAATGGGAGGCGATCGTCGCGGCGGCGCCCCGCCTCTACGGGGTGGTCCTCAACCCGGCCAGCGGCCCCGGCGACCGCCCCGACGCGGCGTTCGCCGAGGTCGCCGGCCGGCTGAGGGCGGCGGGCGTCCGGGTCCTCGGGTACGCCGACACCGACTACGGCCGCCGCGCCGCCGGAGACGTCGTCCGCGACCTCACCCGGCACCGCGACTGGTACGGCACCGACGGCGTCTTCCTCGACCAGGTCCCCGCCGGGCCCGAGGAGTTCGAGCACTACCAGAGGCTGGCCGTCGCGGCCTGGGGCGTCGGCTGCGGCACCCTCGTCCTCAACCACGGCACGGCACCGCACCCCTGCTACGCCCGCATCGCCGACGTCCTCGTCACCTTCGAGGGCACCTGGGCGTCCTACCGCGCCCAGCACCCCCGGCCCTGGCCCGGCGGCCCGGACGTACGGCTGTGCCACCTGGTGTACGACGTGCCGCCCGACGCCGACCCGGAGGGCCTGGCCCGGTCGCGGGGCGCGGCGGTGCACTGCGCGGTGCCCGGAACCGGGGATCATCCGTGGGGCACACTGCCGTACACCCTGGAGAACCCCTCGTGAGACGCCCGCTGTTGCCCGTCGCCCTGCTGCTCCTGCTGCTCGCGGGCTGCACCCAGGGCCCCGACGACAAGCCGGGCCCCCGCTGGCAGCCCCGTCCGGGCACCGCCTGGCAGTGGCAGCTCAGCGGGCGCCTGGACACCTCCGTCGACGTGCCGGTCTACGACATCGACGGCTTCGACCACTCCGCGGACACGGTCGCCCGGCTGCACGACGACGGCCGCAAGGTCATCTGCTACCTGTCCACCGGCGCCTGGGAGGAGTTCCGTCCGGACGCGGAGAAGTTCCCGAAGGCCGTTCTCGGCCGGGGCAACGGCTGGCAGGGCGAGCGCTGGCTCGACATCCGCCGCACCGACGTCCTGGAGCCGCTCATGGCGGCCCGCCTCGACATGTGCCGCGACAAGGGCTTCGACGCGGTGGAGCCGGACAACATGGACGGCTACCGCAACGACACGGGCTTCCCACTGACCGCCACCGACCAGCTCCACTACAACCGCCTCATCGCCCGCCTGGCCCACGACCGGGGCCTCGCCGTCGGGCTGAAGAACGACCTGGACCAGATCCCGGAACTGGTCGGCGACTTCGACTTCGCGGTCAACGAGCAGTGCGCCCAGCACGGCGAGTGCGGGGCGTTGCGGCCGTTCGTCGAGGCGGGCAAGGCCGTGTTCCACGTCGAGTACGAGGTGCCCACCGCGCGCTTCTGCGCCGAGTCCCGCGAGCTCAAGCTGAGTTCGCTGCTCAAGAGGTACGAACTGGGCGCGTGGCGGCAGGAGTGCTGAGCCCGAGCCCCGGCAGGTGAGCGACGGGGAGATCGATTCAGCGCGGTGACAGTCAGCCCAGTGACAGAACGACCAGGGCCATCGTCGCGGCCGTCTCCGCGAGCCCCCCGAACACGTCCCCGGTGACCCCGCCGAAGCGGCGCGTGCACCGCCGCAGCAGCGCCTCGGCGGCGGCCAGGGAGAGCAGGGCGGCGAGCGCGGTACGGACCATGTCGTACGGCCCGAGCAGCGCGCCGACCGCTGCCGCCACCGCTGTGACGGCGGCCGCGGCACCGAGCGCCGCCCGCACCGGCACCACACCCGCGACAGCCGCCCCCAGCCCCTCCGGCCGCGCCGCCGGCACCCCGGCCCGGGCGGCCAGGGCCAGGGCCAGCCGGGCGAGGGTCGCGGAGACGACGGCGGCGCACGCCCCCCGGGCCCAGGAGACGTCGTAGGCCTGGGCGAGCGCGGCGACCTGCGCGAGCAGGACGAGGACGAGGGCGACGACGCCGAACGGGCCGATGTCCGACTGCTTCATGATCCGCAGCGCGTCCTCGGCGGGCTTCCCGCTGCCCAGCCCGTCGGCGGTGTCCGCGAGCCCGTCCAGATGCAGCCCCCGGGTGAGGACGGCCGGCACGGCGACGCCTGCCACGGCGGCGAGCAGCGGGCCCGCGCCGAGGAACAGCAGCACCAGCCCCAGCGCGGCGGCGGCGGCACCGACCGCCAGTCCGGCCAGTGGAGCGCACAGCATGCCGCCGCGCGCCGCCTCCCGGTCCCACCGGGTCACCCGGACCGGGAACACCGTGAGCGTGCCGAAGGCGAAGCGGACACCGTCGAGGGGCGAGGAACTGGGCACCGGCGCAGGCTACCGGCCGGTCAGGAGAGCGGGGACGCCGGTCGAGGATAAAGTTCACATATGGAGTGGCTGGAGCGAAACATCATCGAACCCGGCAAACTGCCGCTGCTCCTCGCTCTCGTCTCCTTCGTGCTGACCTTCCTGATCACCCGGATGATCACCCGCCTCATCCGGGCGGGCAAGGGCCCCTTCCGCAACATCAGCGGCAGCGGCGGCGTCCACGTCCACCACGTCGTCCCCGGGGTCGTCCTGACGATCGCCGGCGGCTTCGGCGCGGTGGCGGGCGGGCAGCACGGCTTCGGCTCGGCGCTGGCCGCGGTCATCTTCGGCATCGGCGCGGGCCTCGTCCTCGACGAGTTCGCCCTGGTCCTGCACCTCGCCGACGTGTACTGGAGCCCGGCCGGCCGCCAGAGCGTCGAGATGGTCGTCCTCACCGCCGCCCTCGTCGGCCTGCTCCTGATCGGCTTCTCGCCCCTCGGCGTCAACGACCTGTCCGAGGACCAGCAGCAGAACCGCGCCGCCGTCATCGCGAACATCGTCGTGAACTTCGCGTTCGCCCTCATCGCCCTGTTCAAGGGCAAGGTCCGCCTGGCGGTCCTCGGGGTGATCGTGCCCCTCGTCGCCCTGGTCGCCGCCGTGCGGCTGGCCCGTCCGGGCTCCCCGTGGGCCAAGCGCTTCTACCGGCGCCGCCCCCGCGCCCGGGCCAGGTCCGGCCTGCGCGCCTATCACCACGACCGCCGCTGGGCCGGCCCCCGGCGCGCCTTTCAGGACTGGCTCGGCGGCACGCCCGACCCCGAGCCGGCCCGGACCCTCGAACGCCGCTGACGCGACCGGCCCACCGCGCACAGCGCCAGCACGGCCGCGATCGCCGCGAGGTGCTCCTTGCCCGCGAGGTTCTCCTTCAGCACGACCTCGACCACCATCGCCGCGATCACCGCACCCGCCGTGACCCGGGCCCGGTACCGCAGGCCCAGGAAGACGGCCAGGCCCACCACCGCCGCGGACGGCCCCGTGTCCACCACCCACGCGTCCGAGGCGGGCAGTCCCAGCGGGGCGTCGGGGCCCAGCCGGATGCCCAGACGCGCGTACAGCGTGCCCGCGAGCGTGGCCAGATAGGCGATCGCCAGGGCCCGCTTCCAGCCCAGGCACAGCTCCGCGACGCCGAACACCAGCAGGATCTGCGCCAGCGCGCCCCACACCGGCAGGTCCAGCGCGGGCACGAACAGCGACAGCGGGGTCCGCAGCAGCGCGAGCCACAGCGGATCTCCGGCCCGTACGGTGCCGACGTCCTGCACGAACCCGTAGCCCCAGGCCTGGTGGTGCACGACGTGCAGCACGGCCGTGAGGCACACGGCCGCGACCGCCATCGGCACGGCCCGCCACCGCCGCTCCCGCAGCGGCCCGCGCACCGCGGCGTACAGCGGACCCCATTCGGCGCGGGCCCAGCGGGTGGGCGTGGTCATCCAGGTCGTCCTCGTCCGAGCGTCGGCAGGTCCGGGGTGTCCGCGACTCGGCCGAGCCGACACCACCTACCAAGACCCACCGGAACGGGACGAAGTTGAGCCGGGCCCGCGTGACCTGGCTCTCCGTGCGCTCCCGCTCGCCCTACTGCTCGGCGGGAGCCTCGGGGCCCACGGCGGCCCCGGGGGCCTCCGACTCCTTCGGCTTCTCGGGCAGCTCCGCAGCCAGCGCGGCCGCCGCCTGCACCAGGGGCAGCGCCAGCAGGCCCCCGGCACCCTCCCCGACGGTCACCCCGTGGGTGAGCAGCGGCTCCAGGGCCATCCGGTCCAGCGCCTTGGCCTGCCCGGGCTCACCGCTGTCGTGCGCGGCCAGCCACCAGTCCGGCGCCCGGAACGCGACCCGCTGCGCCACCAGCGCGCACGCGGCCGTCACGACCCCGTCGAGCACCACCGGCATCTTCCGCACCGCGCTCTGCAGCAGGAAGCCCGTCATCGCCGTGAGGTCGGCCCCGCCCACCGTCGCCAGCAGCTGCAACTGGTCCCCGAGCACCGGCCGGGCCCGGCGCAGCGCGTCGCGGATCGCCGCGCACTTGCGCATCCACGCCAGGTCGTCGATGGCCAGCCCGCCGCGCCCGGTGACGACCGACGCGTCGACCCCGCACAGCGCCGCGACCAGCACGCCCGCCGCCGTGGTCCCGCCGACGCTCACATCGCCGAGCACCACCAGGTCCGTCCCCGAGTCGGCCTCCTCGTCGGCCAGCGCGACCCCGGCCCGGAACGCCGCCTCGGCCTCCTCCGGCGTCAGCGCGTCCTCGACGTCGATCCGGCCGCTGCCCCGCCGCACCCGGTGCCGTACGACGTCCTCGGGCAGGGCCTCGGGGTCGCAGTCCAGAGCCATGTCGACGATCCGCACGGGCACGCCCAGCCGCCGCCCGAGCACCGACACCGGCCGGCCGCCCTCCAGCACCTCGCGCACCAACTCCCCGGCGCTGCCCGCGGGTCGGGCCGACACGCCGAGCTCGGCGACGCCGTGGTCCCCGGCGAAGAGCACCACCCGCGGCCGTTCGATCGGCCGCACCGGCACGGCGGACTGCGCCGCCGCCAGCCACTCACCCAGGTCGTCGAGGCGGCCCAGTGCCCCGGGCGGCACGATCTGTCGCTCCCGGCGCGCCTCGGCGTCACGGCGGATCCCACCGTCCGGACGCTCGATCAGATCGGTGAAGTCGTCGAGATTAAGCGAGCTCATTCGCCGAACAGTACCGGCCCCGGTCGAACAGCACGGCGGCACATCGCGACTCCGCGGGGACGACGTCGTTGCACCCAAGATCGGCATCCCATACGTTCCGTTTTGCAGCGGATTGTCGTACGCGGTACCGGATCGCCGTACGTCCGTGCCGCACGTCCTCGCGCCCGGGAGCCGCCCATGACCGCACATCCCGCCCCCTCCGCACCCCCTACCCCCCAAGCGACCGCACGCGTCCACGAACCGCGCCGCGAGGACTGCCCCTGGTGCGGCTCCGCCCGGCTGAGGAACCGGCTGCGCACCGGTGACCTGCGGCAGTACAGGCCGGGCAGCTTCACCGTCGACGAGTGCCGGGACTGCGGCCACACCTTCCAGAACCCCCGCCTCACCGTGGAGGGCCTCGCCCTCTGCCACCGGACCGTGCGCGGAGCGCCCAGGGACCAGGTGGCCGACGCCCTGCTCGCGTCACGCAGCAGCCGGCGCCGGCACCGCTCGGCCGCCCGTGCCATGCGGCGGTTCGGGGAACCGGAGAGCTGGCTGGACGTGGGCACGGGCCACGCGCGCTTCCCCGCGACGGCCCGGGAGTTCTTCCCCTACACCGCCTTCGACGGCCTGGACCCGACCCCCCGCGTGGTCCGGGCCCGCACGGCCGACCGCGTCGAGGAGGCCCACGTGGGCCGCCTGACCGACCCGCGCGTCACGACCGCGCTGCGCGCCCGCTACGACGTGGTCAGCATGCTGCACCACCTGGAGGGCACGGCGGACCCCCGGGCGGAACTCCGGGCGGCCCTGTCCGTCCTGCGCCCCGGCGGCCACCTCCTGGTGGAGACCCTGAACCCCAGCAGCGCCTTCGCCGCGCTGCTGGGCCGCTGGTGGCTCGCCTACGACCAGCCCCGCCACCTCCACCTGCTCCCACCGCGGAACCTCAGAGCCGAACTGGAGACGCTCGGCTGCGCGATCGTCGTCCTGGACCACCGCCCGGTCCACGTCCCCCACGACCTCTCGGGCGCCCTGGCCCTGGCCCTCTCCCACACCCTCCCGGCCCCCGACACCCCCTGGCGGGCGATCCCCCCGCCCCTGGCCCAGCAGCATCTGCGCGAGGCCCTGCTGCGAGCCGGCATCCCGCTCGTGGCCGCGGCGACGGTGGCGGACCACGTCCTGGCCCCCCTCGCCCGCCGCACACGCCTCGCGAACACGTACCGCCTGATCGCCCGCAAAGCCGGCTAGCCGGGGCGGCCGGTACCGCTTGGCCGCGGGCGGCCGGTACCGCTTGGCCGCGGACAGCGGACACCGCGCACCCTTCACCCCCGCAGCACCACCGCCTGCCCCGCCACCACCAGCAGCACGTGCTCGCACTCGTGCGCGAACCCCGCGTTCAACCGCCCGAGTTCGTCCCGGTACCGCCGGCCCGACGCGGTCGACGGCACGATCCCCGACCCCACCTCGTTCGACACGGCGACGACGGTCCGCCGGGTCGCGCGCACGGCCTCCGTCAGCTCCCGCACCCGCTCCCGCAGCACCTTCTCGCCGCGCTCCGCCCACACCGCGTCATCCCACGCCCCGGCCGCGTCCATCGCGTCCGTCAGCCACAACGACAGACAGTCGATGAGCAAGGGCGGCCCCTCCGCCTCCAGCAACGGCACCAGATCGCACGTCTCGACCGTCTGCCACGACCCCGGCCGCCGCTCCCGGTGCGCGGCCACCCGCGCCGACCACTCCGTGTCCCCGTTGCGCGACCCGCCCGTCGCCACGTACAGCACGTCCGGGAAGGCCTCCAGCCTCCGCTCGGCCTCCACCGACTTGCCCGACCGCGCCCCGCCCAGCACCAGCGTCCGCCGCGGCACGTCCGGCACGTCCTCGTACGCCCCCACCTCGAGCGTCGCCCCGTCGGGCACGGCCCGCGCCCCGGCCGCCGCGAGCCGCCGCGCGAGCTCCGGGCCCGGCGGCACGTCGTGGTCCAGATGGACGGCGACCACATCGGTCGTCGGCCCCACCGCCCCGACCGCCCGCAGCTTCGCCAGCGCGTCCGGCCGCCCCACGACGTCCGCGAGCACCATGTCGTACGGCTCGGCCGGCTCCACCAGACCCGCCGGCGCCCCGCCCGGCGGCAGGTACAGCAGCCGCTGCCCCTCCGGCCCGGTCACCGCGTACCCCGTGCCCGGCGCGTCCAGGGCCACCGCCCGCACCCGGTGCCCCGTGAGCAGCGTCAACTCCCGCCCGTCCGGCACCCGCCCGGGCTGCGGCACCCCGGCCGGCACCTCCACCACGGGCCCGTCGTGCGGATGCGACAACAGCACCTGCCGCACCCCGGCCAGGGAACGGCCCGCCCGGGCCGCCGCGAACGCCGCCCCGGGCGTCAGGTCGAGCAGCAGCGCCCCGTCCAGGAGCAGCGCGGTGGCGGCCCGCGCATCCGGCCCCAGAGCGGCCGCACAGACCGCACAGGGACAGTCGGGTCGGGGAAGTCCCGCGGGTGCACCGGTACCGAGCAGAGTGAGTTCCACGCCCCGATTCTCACCCCTGGGCATGGAACACGCGTGACGGAGACGCCCCTATAGGGGCGCGGGGAACTGCGCGAACACCCCACCACCCGCACCGCCCCACGACCCGCACCCCCCGCAAGGCCCATGACGCCCCACCCGGCGGAGCGCATAGGCTTCCGCTGTGCAGTGTGCTCACACACATGGGAGGCGTACATGGCGGCATGGACGTGGCGGTTCGAGAAGACCGACGGGACGGAGGTCGAGCCCGCGGTGCCGCCGGAGGAGTTCCCCACCCAGGGGGACGCCGAGTCCTGGATCGGGGAGCACTGGAAGGCGCTGAAGGAGGGCGGTGCCGACCAGGTACGGCTGTTCGAGGACGCCACGGAGATCTACGGGCCGATGAGCCTGCACGCGGCCGAGGCGTGAGCCGGGGGCGGGGGCCGACGGCCCTCGCCCACCCCCACGTCCTGGTGGTTCAGCCCCGCACGCCGCACAGGTGCAGCAGCGCCGCCACCCCGCGGTAGGGATCCGTCCGCCCGGCCTTCTCCTCCACCGCGAGCAACGTCTCCACGTCGGCCGGGACCTCGGCGCCGTCCGCGGCCGTGTCCGTGAACACCCGCACCCCGTACCAGGCGTGCAGCGGCGCCCCGATACCGGCGAGCGTCGCCGTGAGGTCCTTCAGCCGGTCGGCCCGTACGTCGAGCCCCAGCCGGATGGGGGTCCCCCCGTTCGAGTCTGTTCGAGAATGGGGGAGGTAGGCGGTCGTGTCGAACGCGGCCAGCGCGCCCGCCCAGTCGCCGGACAGCCCCGGCCGCATCGCGAGCGCGTCCCCGTTGCGCACGAGCAGCGACAGCAGCCCGCCCGGCGCGAGCATCCGGGCCAGGCCCGCCAGCAGCGGGTCGGGCTCCTCGACGTACATGAGGACGCCGTGGCAGAGCACCACGTCGAAACTGCCCGGCAGGAAGTGCACGCCGGTGTCCCGGCCGTCGCCCTCGATGATCCGCATCCGCTCCCGGATGCCCTCCGGTTCCCCGGCGAGGGACTCCCGGGCCACGGCGATCATCTTCGGGTCCTGTTCCAGACCGGTCACCTGGTGCCCGGCCCGGGCCAGCCGCAGCGCCTGCGTGCCCTGGCCCATACCCACGTCGAGCACCCGCAGCCGCTGCCCGACCGGGAACCGCCCGACTATCTGCTCGTCCAGCTGGCGGGTCACCAGCTCCTGCCGGACGACATCGCGCAGCCCACCCAGCCGGTCCAGCCAGGCGTCCGCCGCACCCCCGGAGAACGGCGTCGCGGTCAGGGCCGCTCTCCGCGCTTGACCTGCGGCTTCGGCAGCCGGAGCCGGCGCATCTGGAGGGAGCGCATCAGGGCGTAGGCGACCGCGCCGCGCCTGTTCTCACCGGCGAAGCGCTCGTTCAGCTGCTTCTTCAGGCGGAAGCCGGTGACGAACGAGTCGAGCACGATGAGCACGATCACCACGAGCCACAGCAGCAGCGCGATGTTCTGCAGCGCCGCCACCCGCACCATGCTCAGCACGAGGATGACGACGGCCATCGGCAGGAAGAACTCCGCGATGTTGAACCGCGAGTCGATGAAGTCGCGCGCGAACCGGCGGACCGGTCCCTTGTCGCGCGCGGGCAGGTACCGCTCGTCGCCGCTCGCGAGCGCCTGGCGCTGGCGCTCCAGCGCGGCACGGCGCTCCTCCCGCTGCCGCTTGGCGGCCTCCTTGCGCGTCATCGACGTGTTGGCCACGCTGCGGCGCTGGGTCTGGGCCTGGCTGCGCTTGGGCGTGGGACGGCCCTTGGGGGCCTCGGGGTGACGGGGCTGACTGGAGTCGGTCACCGGCGCCTTGTCGGCTGCCTGGGCCTTCTCATCCTTCGCACGGCTACGGAACACAAAACCCAAGGGTAAGGGCTTCCCGGGCATGGACCCCAGTCCCGTGGGGAACGATCCGGCAACACCAGTCGTCTGTAAGGGGACAGAGGGGACGTTGTGTACGCACCCGGCCGTTCCCCGGGATGTACGCCTCCGGTAACCCCGGGGACCACCTACTCCCTACGCCGGAGCGGGAGCGCACGCAGTCGTCCTTGGGGATGAGCGCATCCGTCCCCGAACAGTGCGGTAATGGATGCAGGGCCCGTACTGTGGGTTCTGTCGCAGGAGCTGGAGCCGGAGTCGGTCAGAAGGGGGCGCGCGAAGCCCATGAGCGGTGTCATGAAGCGTATGGGGATGATCTTCCGCGCGAAGGCGAACAAGGCCCTTGACCGGGCCGAGGACCCGCGCGAGACCCTCGATTACTCGTACCAGAAGCAGCTGGAGCTGCTCCAGAAGGTCCGCCGCGGCGTCGCCGACGTGGCGACCTCCCGCAAGCGTCTGGAGCTCCAGCTGAACCAGCTGCAGTTGCAGTCCACCAAGCTGGAGGACCAGGGCCGCAAGGCGCTCGCGCTGGGCCGGGAGGACCTGGCCCGGGAAGCGCTCTCCCGCCGGGCCGCGCTCCAGCAGCAGGTGACCGACCTGGAGACCCAGCACGCGACGCTCCAGGGCGAGGAGGAGAAGCTCACCCTCGCGGCCCAGCGCCTCCAGGCCAAGGTCGACGCCTTCCGCACGAAGAAGGAGACGATCAAGGCGACGTACACGGCGGCCCAGGCGCAGACCCGGATCGGCGAGGCCTTCTCCGGCATCTCCGAGGAGATGGGCGACGTCGGCCTGGCGATCCAGCGCGCCGAGGACAAGACGGCCCAGCTCCAGGCCCGCGCCGGCGCGATCGACGAACTGCTCGCCTCCGGTGCCCTGGACGACCCCTCCGGGATGCACAAGGACGACATCCAGGCCGAGCTGGACCGGCTCTCCGGTGGTACGGATGTAGAGCTGGAGCTGCAGCGCATGAAGGCCGAGCTCGCCGGTGGTCCGAGCGGTGGGCAGCAGGCCATCGAAGGTGGCACGAGCCAGCAGCAGTCCCAGCAGCAGCCGCAGGACACCCCGCGCTTCGACAAGCAGTAGGGGCCCACGCCTAGGAGGGCGACATGATCGTACGGATCATGGGGGAGGGGCAGGTGGTGCTGGCCGACGGCCACCTCACCGAGCTGAACAAGCTGGACGACGAGCTCCTGGCGGAAATGGAGAACGGCGACGGCCCCGGCTTCCGCCGCACCCTCCAGGCTCTGCTGGCCAAGGTCCGCGACCTGGGCGAACCCCTCCCGGACGACTCCCTCGAGCCGTCCGAGCTGATCCTGCCGTCCCCCGACGCGACGCTGGAGGAGGTCAGGGAGCTCCTGAGCGACGACGGCCTGATCCCGGGCTGACTAGGCCGTTCGAACGGACGGGGGCTGGGGGCCGAGCCCCCGGCCCGGCTACCGTGAATCCCCGTGAGCACCCTCCAGCGGGCCAGATGTCAGGCCAAGGCGCACCCCCTGGCCGTGGACGCGGTGCTGGCCGCTGCCGTCCTGGCCTGCATGGTCGCCGCCTCCTTCGTGGAACCCCGCCACCCCCACAGCGTCACCTGGTCCCTGCGCACCCCCGACTCCCTCAGCCTCCTCCTCATGGCCCTCGGCGCCTGTGCCCTGGCCTTCCGCCGCCGCGCCCCCATGGCGGTCCTCGTCCTCACCGGCACCCTCTCCGTCGTCGAGTCCATCACCGGCGACCCCCGCGCCCCGGTCGCCATGTCCGCGGTCATCGCCCTGTACACCGTCGCCTCCACCACCGACCGCCCCACCACCTGGCGCGTCGGCCTGCTCACCATGACCGTGCTGACCGGGGCGGCCATGTCCGCCGGGCCGCTGCCCTGGTACGCCCAGGAGAACCTCGCGATCTTCGCCTGGACCGGCATCGGCGCCACCGCCGGTGACGCCGTCCGCAGCCGCCGCGCCTTCGTCCAGGCCATCCGGGAACGCGCCGAGCGCGCCGAACGCACCCGCGAGGAGGAGGCCCGCCGCCGGGTCGCCGAGGAGCGCCTGCGCATCGCCCGCGACCTGCACGACGTCGTCGCCCACCACATCGCCCTGGTCAACGTCCAGGCCGGGGTCGCCGCCCACGTCATGGACAAGCGCCCCGACCAGGCCAAGGAGGCCCTCGCGCACGTGCGCGACGCCAGCCGCTCCGCGCTCAACGAGCTCCGCGCCACGGTCGGCCTGCTCCGCCAGTCCGGCGACCCGGAGGCCCCCACCGAACCCGCCCCCGGCCTGGACCGCCTCGACGAACTCACCGGCACCTTCCGCAGCGCCGGACTGCACGTCGAGGTCGCCCGCGCCGACCAGGACACCACCCTCCCGGCAGCCGTCGACCTGGCCGCCTACCGGATCATCCAGGAGGCCCTGACGAACGTGCAGAAGCACGCCGGGCAGCAGGCCAAGGCCGAGGTCAGCGTCGTACGGGTCGGACCGAACATCGAGATCACCGTGCTCGACGACGGCAGCGGCGAGGACGCGGACCCGGACAGCGGCGGCGGCCACGGCCTGCTCGGCATGCGCGAGCGGGTCACCGCCCTGCGCGGCACCCTCACCACCGGTCCCCGCTACGGAGGCGGCTTCCGCGTCCATGCGATCCTGCCGGTCAAGAACCGCACACCGACCGGGGAGGACCCCGCATGACGATCCGTGTCCTGCTCGCCGACGACCAGGCGCTGCTCCGCAGCGCCTTTCGCGTGCTCGTCGACTCCGAGCCCGACATGGAGGTGGTCGGCGAGGCGTCCGACGGCGCGGAGGCGGTCCGGCTGACGAAGGAGCAGCGCGCCGACGTCGTCCTCATGGACATCCGCATGCCCGGCACGGACGGTCTCGCGGCGACCCGCATGATCAGCGCCGACCCGGAGCTCGCCGACGTCCGCGTGGTCATCCTGACGACGTTCGAGGTCGACGACTACGTCGTGCAGTCGCTGCGCGCCGGCGCCTCCGGTTTCCTCGGCAAGGGCTCCGAGCCCGAGGAACTGCTGAACGCCATCCGGATCGCGGCCGGTGGGCAGGCCCTGCTGTCCCCGGCGGCCACCACGGGGCTGATCGCCCGGTTCCTCGCCCAGGAGGGCCCGGCCGACGGCGACCGGGATCCGGCCCGCGGCGAGCGGCTCGACTCGCTCACCGGACGGGAGCGGGAAGTGCTGGTCCAGGTCGCCGGCGGTCACTCGAACGACGAGATCGCCGAGCGGCTGGAGGTCAGCCCGCTGACGGTGAAGACGCACGTCAACCGGGCCATGGCCAAGCTGGGCGCCCGGGACCGGGCCCAGCTCGTGGTGATCGCGTACGAATCCGGCCTGGTCCGTCCAAGGGTGGAGTGAGTTCCAGCCGGGCGTACTGCGGCGGGAGTATGCGCCGCATAAGGAAATGGACCTGGGGCCTACGAATCGGCCCCCTCCCATGGCTCAGGGTGTAAGGGCGGGCGCTCATCTGTGCGCCCGCTGCCGCTTCTGCCGTTAAACAGAAGAGAGATCCTGACCCATGTCCTGGCTGTCGAGATTCAGCCTCGCGCAACGGGCCCTGATAGGGCTGATGTCGATCATCGCGCTCGTCTTCGGAGCGATCGCGATACCCCAGCTCAAGCAGCAACTGCTGCCCACCATCGAACTGCCCATGGTGTCCGTGCTGGCGCCGTACCAGGGCGCGTCCCCGGACGTGGTCGAGAAGCAGGTCGTCGAACCCATCGAGGACAGCCTCGAAGCCGTCGACGGCATCAGCGGCGTCACCTCCACGGCGAGCGAGGGCAACGCCGTGATCATGGCGTCCTTCGACTACGGCAACGGCACCGAGCAGCTCGTCGCCGACGTCCAGCAGGCCGTCAACCGGGCCCGCGTCCAGCTCCCGGACGACGTGGACCCGCAGATCGTCGCCGGTTCGACGGACGACATGCCGACCGTCGTCCTCGCCGTCACCTCCGACCGGGACCAGCAGGCCCTGGCCGACCAGCTCGACAAGACCGTCCTGCCCGACCTGAAGAGCATCGACGGCGTCGGCCAGGTCACCGTCGACGGCGTCCGGGACCTCCAGGTCACCGTCACGCCCGACGACGCGAAGCTGGCGAAGGCCGGGCTGACCTCGCAGTCCCTCTCCCAGGCGCTCCAGGCCGGCGGCGCGACCGTCCCGGCCGGCTCCTTCGACGAGGGCGGCTCCAACCGCACCGTGCAGGTCGGCGGCGGCTTCACCTCGCTGCAGGAGATCCAGGACCTGATGGTCACGGGTGAGCCCGGCAAGGGCAAGCCGGTGCGCCTCGGCGATGTCGCCACGGTGCGGCAGCAGGAGGCCCCGGCCGACTCCATCACCCGCACCGACGGCAAGCCCAGCCTCGCCGTCGCCATCACCATGGACCGGGACGGCAGCGCGGTCGCCATCTCCGACGCCGTCCAGGACAAGCTGCCGGACCTGCGCAAGGATCTCGGCTCCGGCGCGACCCTCACGGTCGTCAGCGACCAGGGCCCGGCCGTGTCCAAGTCCATCAAGGGCCTCACCACCGAGGGCGCGCTCGGCCTGCTCTTCGCGGTCCTGGTGATCCTGGTCTTCCTGGCCTCGATCCGCTCCACCCTCGTCACGGCGGTGTCCATCCCGCTGTCCGTGGTCCTCGCCCTGATCGTGCTGTGGACCCGCGACCTGTCGCTGAACGTCCTCACGCTGGGCGCCCTGACCATCGCCATCGGCCGGGTCGTCGACGACTCGATCGTGGTCCTGGAGAACATCAAGCGCCACCTCGGCTACGGCGAGGAGCGCCACTCGGCCATCCTCAACGCGGTGCGCGAGGTCGCGGGCGCGGTGACGTCCTCCACGCTCACCACCGTCGCCGTGTTCCTGCCGATCGGCCTGGTCGGCGGCATGGTCGGCGAGCTGTTCGGCTCGTTCAGCCTCACCGTCACGGCGGCGCTGCTGGCCTCCCTGCTCGTCTCCCTGACGGTCGTGCCGGTCCTGTCGTACTGGTTCCTGCGCCCGCCGAAGGGCACCCCGGAGGACGCGGCCGAGGCGCGCCGCCTCGCGGAGGAGAAGGAGGCCAAGAGCCGCCTGCAGCGCATCTACGTCCCGGTCCTGCGCTTCGCGACCCGTCGCCGCCTCACCAGCGTGGCCATCGCGATCGTCGTCCTGATCGGCACGTTCGGCATGGCACCGCTGCTGAAGACGAACTTCTTCGACCAGGGCGAGGTCGAGGTCCTCACCGTCAAGCAGGAGCTGAAGCCCGGCACCAGCCTGGCGGCCACCGACGCCCAGGCGAAGAAGGTCGAGGAACTGCTCGCCGGCACCAAGGGTGTGAAGGACTACCAGGTCACGGTCGGCTCGTCCGGGTTCATGGCCGCCTTCGGCGGCGGCACGGACACCAACCAGGCCTCCTACCAGGTGATGCTGGAGGACTCGGCGTCGGCCGAGGACGTCCAGGACAGCATCGAGAAGGGCCTCGCCGGGCTCAAGGGCATCGGCACCACCACCGTCGCCGCCGGTGACGGCTTCGGCGCCCAGGACCTGAGCGTCGTGGTGAAGGCCGCTGACGCCGAGGTGCTGCGCACGGCGTCCGAGGAGGTCCGCAAGACGGTCGCCTCCCTCGACGACGTCACGGACGTCACCAGCGATCTGGCGACGAGCGTCCCGCGCATCTCGGTCAAGGCCAACGACAAGGCGGCCGCGGCCGGGTTCAACGACCAGACCCTCGGCGCCGTCGTCGCCCAGGCCGTCCGCGGCACCCCGGCGGCCAAGGCCGTCCTGGACGACACCGAGCGCGACGTCGTCATCCGCTCGGCGAAGCCCGCGCAGACCCTGGAGGAGCTCCGGGACCTGCGGCTGGGAGGTGCGGTGAAGCTCGGCGACATCGCGACCGTGCGGGTGGTCGACGGCCCGGTGTCCATGACCCGCATCGACGGACAGCGCGCCGCCACCATCACGGCGAAGCCGACCGGCGACAACACGGGCGCGGTGAGCACCAAGCTCCAGTCCGAGATCAACGCGCTGAAGCTCCCGGACGGCGCCACGGCGTCGATCGGCGGTGTCTCCGAGGACCAGGACGAGGCGTTCGCCAACCTGGGCCTGGCCATGCTGGCGGCCATCGCGATCGTCTTCATGCTGCTGGTGGGCACCTTCCGGTCCCTGGTCCAGCCGCTGATCCTGCTGGTCTCCATCCCGTTCGCCGCCACCGGCGCGATCGGCCTGCTGGTGGCGACCGGCACCCCGATGGGCGTCCCCGCGATGATCGGCATGCTGATGCTGATCGGCATCGTGGTGACGAACGCGATCGTGCTGATCGACCTGATCAACCAGTACCGCAAGCAGGGCTACGGCGTCGTCGAGGCCGTGGTCGAGGGCGGCCGGCACCGTCTGCGGCCCATCCTCATGACCGCCCTGGCGACGATCTTCGCCCTGCTCCCGATGGCCCTCGGCATCACCGGCGAGGGCGGCTTCATCGCCCAGCCGCTGGCCGTGGTCGTGATCGGCGGCCTGGTGACGTCGACCCTGCTGACCCTGCTGCTGGTGCCGACGCTGTACGCGATGCTCGAACTCCGCAAGGAGCGCCGGGCGAAGAAGCGCGCGGCGAAGAAGGGCCTCCCGGCCCAGCGGACGGACGCGGCGGAGCCGGAGCCCGCGGGCGTGTGACGCCCCCGGCCCGGCGGCGGCCGGGCACCGGACCTCACGGTCGGTGCCCGGCCGCTCCCGTGTCCCGTTCACGCTGCTCCGGGAGACGCCGCCGCGGGCCACACCGCACTCGGGGTGACGACGGGCGGGGCGATGGCTACGGCAGGGCCAGCATCCGCTCCAGCGCCAGCTTCGCGAACGCCTCCGTCTCCTTGTCCACCTCGATGCGGTTGACGAGGTTGCCCTCGGCCAGCGACTCCAGGGCCCAGACCAGGTGGGGGAGGTCGATGCGGTTCATGGTCGAGCAGAAGCAGACCGTCTTGTCGAGGAAGACGATCTCCTTGCCCTCCGGCGCGAAACGGTTCGCCAGGCGGCGGACCAGGTTCAGCTCCGTGCCGATGGCCCACTTGGAGCCGGCCGGCGCGGCCTCCAGGGCCTTGATGATGTACTCCGTCGAACCGACGTAGTCGGCCGCGGCCACGACCTCGTGCTTGCACTCGGGGTGCACCAGGACGTTCACGCCCGGGATGCGCTCGCGCACGTCGTTGACCGAGTCCAGGCTGAAGCGCCCGTGCACCGAGCAGTGGCCCCGCCACAGGATCATCTTCGCCGCGCGCAGCTCGTCGGCGGTCAGGCCGCCGTTCGGCTTGTGCGGGTTGTAGACGACGCAGTCCTCCAGGGACATGCCCATGTCGCGGACCGCGGTGTTGCGCCCGAGGTGCTGGTCGGGCAGGAAGAGCACCTTCTCGCCCTGCTCGAACGCCCAGTCCAGGGCGCGCTTGGCGTTGGAGGAGGTGCAGATCGTGCCGCCGTGCTTGCCCGTGAACGCCTTGATGTCCGCGGACGAGTTCATGTACGAGACGGGCACGACCTGCTCGGCTATGCCGGCCTCGGTCAGCACGTCCCAGCACTCGGCGACCTGCTCGGCCGTGGCCATGTCGGCCATCGAGCAGCCGGCGGCGAGGTCGGGCAGGACGACCTTCTGGTCGTCGGACGTCAGGATGTCAGCGGACTCCGCCATGAAGTGCACACCGCAGAAGACGATGTACTCGGCCTCCGGACGCGCCGCCGCGTCCCGGGCCAGCTTGAACGAGTCACCGGTCACGTCGGCGAACTGGATGACCTCGTCGCGCTGGTAGTGGTGGCCGAGCACGAAGACCTTGTCCCCGAGCTTCTCCTTCGCCCGGCGAGCACGCTCGACCAGGTCCGGGTCGGACGGCGAGGGCAGGTCGCCGGGACACTCCACGCCGCGCTCGCTCCTCGGGTCGGCCTCACGGCCGAGGAGCAGCAGGGCGAGGGGCGTCGGCTGTACGTCGAGCTCCTGGGTCTGGGCGGTGGTCACGACACGCACCCTTTCTGTTTCCGGCGACTTTTCGTCGATTTGACGCTATCTATCATAACTGCTTCACGTCACTTTGACGATGGCCATAGCGTCTGTGTGACGTGAATCCCGGCGAGCCGCCGTTCATTCCCGGAAGGACGGGGAAAGAGCCGTTTTCCGGTTCCCGGCGCGTGTGCGAGCATGAAAAGGAGCCGAGATCGAGCGCCCGGCCCGGAATGAATCCGCGGCCCCGCCGGTTGCAACCGTCGGCAAGCAGTCTCCGTACAACCCGGGAGAGATGTAGATGTCCGTATCGGACGAGACCAGCACCGTCACCGACGGCATCATCCTGACCGACGCCGCCGCGTCGAAGGTCAAGGCGCTGCTCGACCAGGAAGGCCGCGACGACCTCGCGCTGCGCGTCGCCGTCCAGCCCGGCGGCTGCTCCGGCCTGCGCTACCAGCTCTTCTTCGACGAGCGTTCCCTCGACGGCGACGTGGAGAAGGACTTCGGCGGTGTGAAGGTGGTCACCGACCGCATGAGCGCCCCGTACCTGGGCGGCGCCACGATCGACTTCGTGGACACCATCGAGAAGCAGGGCTTCACGATCGACAACCCGAACGCGACCGGCTCCTGCGCCTGCGGCGACTCCTTCAGCTGAGCCCGCCGCGCCGCCACGGGCGGCAGCGGACATGACGAAGGCGGCGACCCCCTCCGACGGGGCCGCCGCCTTCGCCGTACCGGGCGGCGCTACCGCGTACCCGGTGGCGCTACCGCGAGGGCGTCGGGGGAGCCGGCAGCCGCGCGCCCTCCCTGGCCAGCGGAACGGCCTTGCCGTCCTCGCCCACGACCTTGCGGTCACCGAGCGGCTCGTCCAGCCGCACGGTCTCCTGGAACTGCTTGGCGATCAAGATGCAGACCTTGTCGGGCCACGGGGTCGACGTCACCGTGACCGTCACCTCGTCGCCCTGCTCGCTCGCCTTCACGTCGTAGTCGGCGCACACCCCGCCCGTGAAGGTCACGGTCAGCTCCGCGCCCTCGGCCCGGTAGCCGTCCACCTTGACGTCGCGCGGCCGGGGCGCCTCCGTCGGCCCGTCACTCGGCCCGCTCGGCGTGGGCGAGGCCAGGTACTTCGGGTCGACCGCCGGGTACGTCACCGTGAACGGGTCCTGCGCGCCCGGCGCCGTCACCTCGAACAGCCACGACGGCACCAGCGCCTGACGGCCGTCCACGACGTGCGCGGCCAGCCCGAACACCGCGTTCTCGACCGTGACGGCGTCCTGCTCCGGAGCGCCGCTCGCCGACGATTCGCAGGGCTGCTCCAGCCGGTCCTTGTGCGGCACGGCGCTGGCGCAGCCGCCTATGCCCATGCGGTGGTCGTTCGGCCGCTCGTTCATCAGCTCCAGCGCCTTCCGGGCGCTGACCACGGGGTACGTGTCCCCCTTCACGGGGACCGCGAGCTGACCGCTGCCGCCGACGACCTCGCCGTCGGAACCGACCGTGACGCCGGTCGTCCAGCCGTGCGTGGGCAGACCGCCGACCTCGGGAGTGGCGTTCACCACCCGCCGGGCACCCATGACCTGGCTCGCGTCCTGCTTCGCGTCATCCTGACCCACCGCCTTCAGCACGGGCGCCGCGGCCTGCTTCGCCACCGCCTCGCTCACCGGGGTGTCGTCGCTCCCCGGAGCGGTGCAGGTGTCCGCGCCCTTGCAGTTGTCGGTGCCCGGCGCGTACCGGCTGAACGTCCAGGTCCCCGGCGCCTGCCGGTTCACCTGCAGACTCGGGCCCGAACCGTCCTGGCCGGCCCCGACCTTCCAGGCCTCGCCCTGGACCACCGGCGTCCCCTCGACCCCGAGGGCCTTCGCCAGCCGGGCCACGTCCTCCTTGGTGACCTCGCCCCGCGCCCGGTACACCGGGGCCTCGCCGGGTCCGCCCGGCAGTGTGCCGTCGACCCGGTAGGTGGCGCCGTAGGGGTTGGGCTCACCGGGGGCGATGCCGTTCCCGCCGCCCTCGGAGTAGCCGTCGAGCGCCAGCGGCGGGGGAGTGTCGTCCCCGCCGGGCGCACCGGACGTCGTCCCGCCGCCCGACCCGCCGGACGCGTTGGCGGCGAGCCAGGCCCCGCCACCGCCGATCAGCAGCACGGCGGCGGCGACGGAGGCGATGATCGCGGGAGTCCGGGGACGCCCGCGTCCGTGCCGGACCAGGTCGTCATGATCGCGGGGGAGGTCACGGTCACCGCCGTGGGCCGGGACCGGGGCCTGGGCCTGGGCCGGTTCCGGCTCGCCGTCCGGGCCGGAGTCCGCGTCGCCGACGCCGGCGCTTCCCGCGGCGGCTTCGACGTCCGGCGTACGGTCGGACGGCCCGGCTTCCGGGGTCTCATCCGGGGCCGCGCGCCCGGTGCGAGGCTCCTCGGCCGCCGGGGCCTTCTCGCCCTCGCCGTCCCCGGTCGGCTCCGCATCGGACGCCGCCGCGTCGCCCGCGTCGGAAGCGGCCTCCGACTCCCCCGGCTCATCCGCTTCGGCGGCCTCCACAGAATCCGCAGGAGCCTCGTCGACCTCCGCAGCCTCCGCGGCCTCGACAGACTCCGCCGCTCCCGCCGACTCCCCGGCCCGCGCCGAAGCCCCGGCCTCGGCCGAGCCCCGCGCCGTGGCCTCCGAGGCGTCGGCGGTGCCGGCGCCGCCCGGTTCCCTGGCGTCGTCGTTGTCGGGTCGCTCGGTGTTCACCGCATCGCTCCTTCGGCTGCACAGCTGTCCCATGGGACCCGGCCCGGTCGGATTCGGGCCGCTGGTGGGTCGTATCCCGCCTCCCCTTTACGGGGGACAGCGATGGGACGCAGCGGGGGAGCACACGGTTCCCGGGAGTGCGCCTCTCAGTCCCCGTAGTCCGACATGGCGTCGAGCAGCCGGGCCGACGCCGGGGGTACGGTCACGCCGTGGATCAGGGCCGGGGAGACCGGCCGGGAGGCGCCCCGGTCGGGGACAACCCAGTGCGGAGCCATCCGGGCCCCGTCACCCGGCAGCGACGCGAGGTCGCCTTCGACATCGACGGGAGCGGGGGCCTGGACCTCGAGGTTCGTCATAGCGGCACCGTATGCACGGTCGAGCGGGCGGAGAAAGATCTACTATCGGGTAGTTTAGTTGCCTTCAGAGCGGCCCCGCCCACCCGATAGCGTGAAGCGTCAAGGTCCGCCTCCCTCAGGAGAATCCACGCCGTGCGCATCGCAGTCACCGGCTCCATCGCCACCGACCACCTCATGACCTTCCCCGGCCGCTTCGCCGACCAGCTCGTAGCGGACCAGCTGCACACGGTCTCGCTGTCGTTCCTGGTCGACAAGCTCGACGTCCGCCGCGGCGGCGTCGCCGCGAACATCGCGTTCGGCATGGGACAGCTCGGCACCCGGCCGATCCTGGTCGGCGCCGCCGGCGCGGACTTCGACGAGTACCGCGCCTGGCTGGAGCGGCACGGCGTCGACACCGACTCCGTCCGCATCTCCGACACGCTGCACACGGCCCGCTTCGTGTGCACGACCGACGCCGACCACAACCAGATCGGCTCGTTCTACACGGGCGCCATGAGCGAGGCCCGCCTCATCGAGCTGAAGACCGTCGCCGACCGGGTCGGCGGCCTCGACCTGGTCTCCATCGGCGCGGACGACCCGGAGGCCATGCTCCGCCACACCGAGGAGTGCCGCTCCCGGTCCATCCCGTTCGCCGCCGACTTCTCCCAGCAGATCGCCCGCATGGACGGCGAGGAGATCCGCATCCTGCTGGACGGGGCGACGTACCTCTTCTCCAACGAGTACGAGAAGGGCCTCATCGAGTCCAAGACCGGCTGGAGCGACGCGGAGATCCTCTCCCGGGTCGGCCACCGCGTGACCACGCTCGGCGCGCGCGGCGTGCGCATCGAGCGCGCCGGCGAGGACCCGATCGAGGTCGGCACGCCGGACGAGGAGCGCAAGGCCGATCCGACCGGTGTCGGCGACGCCTTCCGCGCCGGGTTCCTCTCGGGCCTGGCCTGGGGCGTCTCCCTGGAGCGTGCCGCGCAGGTCGGGTGCATGCTGGCGACCCTCGTCATCGAGACGGTGGGGACGCAGGAGTACCAGCTGCGGCGCGGGCATTTCATGGAGCGGTTCACCAAGGCGTACGGGGATGAGGCCGCGCAGGAGGTCCAGGCGCATCTGGCCTGATCGGCCGTTTTCGGCTACGGGGGCGTGGGGCCTGTTCGCGCAGTTCCCCGCGCCCCTGAGTTGCTCAGCTCACCCGGCGGATCAAGTACGCCGCTCCCTTGTCCGCCGGCTCCTCACCGACGTACTCCTGGCCCCTCATCTCGCACCACGCCGGAATGTCCAGCCGTGCCGCCTCGTCGTCGGAGAGGACCCGGACCAGCCCGCCCACCGGCACGTCACCGATCACCTTGGCCAGCTCGATGACGGGGATCGGGCACCGCTTGCCCAGGGAGTCCACGACGAGGGCATCGGCCTCCCGCACCACCGCCTCGGAGCCCGGCGCCCCCAGCTTCTCCCGCACCGTGGCCACCGCCCCGGGAAGAACGGTCAGGAACCGTTCCACGTCCTCCTCCGTCACCCCCGCCGGCAGCGAAACCCGTACGTTCCCTTCACTCAGCACGCCCATCGCCCGCAGCACATGGCTCGGCGTCAGCGTGCTGCTCGTGCAGGACGAACCGGACGAGACGGAGAAACCCTCCCGGTCCAGCTCGTGGAGCAGCGCCTCTCCGTCGACATAGAGACAGGAGAAGGTGACCACCCCGGGCAGTCGGCGCACCGGATCGCCGACCACCTCCACGTCGGGCACCAGCTGCGGCACGCGAGCCCGGATCCGCTCCGTCAGCTCCCGCAGCCGCACGGCCTCCGCCGCCGCCTCGGCCCGCACCGCCCGCAACGAGGCCGCCGCCGCCACGATCGCCGGGATGTTCTCGAAACCGGCCGCCCGCCCCGACTCCCGCTCGTCCGCCGGGCCTTGCGGGGCGAACCGCACGCCCTTCCGGACCACGAGCAGCCCGACCCCGGACGGCCCGCCCCACTTGTGGGCGCTCGCCGTCAGCAGCGACCAGTCCCCGTCCACCGGGCCCCACCCCAGCGACTGCGCCGCGTCCACCAGCAGCGGCACCCCCGCCGCCCGGCACACCTCGGCCACCTCGGCCACCGGCTGCTCGGTCCCCACCTCGTGGTTGGCCGACTGGAGACAGGCCAGCGCGGTGTCCGCCCGCAGGGCTTCGCCGTAAGCCGACGGCTTCACCCGTCCGGCGCGGTCCACCGGGACCTGTGTGACGGTCCCCCCGGAGGCCTCGAGAAGCTCCGCCGAATGAAGTACGGAGGAGTGTTCGACCGCGGACACGATCAGGTGGCGCCCCACCCGCCTCCGCCCGGCCAGCGCCCCGGCGATCCCCGAGTGCACGGCACGGGTTCCGGACGAGGTGAAGGCCAGCTCGTCCGGCCGGCAGCCCACCGCCTCGGCGGCGGCCTCCCGCGCCGCGTCCAGCAGGACCCGGGCCCGCCGCCCCTCCCTGTACAGGCGCGCGGGATCAGCCCACCCCTCGTCGAGCGAGGCCTGCAGGGCCTGCCGCGCGATCGGATGAAGCGGAGCAGCGGAAGCAGCATCGAAGTAACCCACACAGCAACGCTAGAACGCCGAGCGGGTCAGCGTCCCCAAGGGGCGCGGGGAACTGCGCGAACAACCACAAACCACCCGCAGCCGCCAATTCAGCGAACCCCCCGGGTGAGTAGGCACCCCTCCCCGAGAACCCCCGGAGGGCGTCGGCTAGGGTTTGGTCCGCATAAACATCCAAACCCCTGCCCGACGCAGGGCGGCGACCGACCAGCGAGAAGGCCAGGCCGCAGCCGATCCGCGCGGGCGAGACTCTCGGGAAGGCGCTACGTGAGTCCCAACGGCTCCGACCGCTCGCCGCGGCGCCCGATGCGGCGGAAGCTGCTGCAGGCACTGACCGCGGGCCTGGTCTTGGCGACAGCCACCGGTTGCTCGTACAACTGGGAAGACTTCCCCCGCCTTGGTATGCCCACCCCGACCACGGAAGAGGCTCCGCGGATCCTCTCCCTGTGGCAGGGGTCCTGGGCGGCTGCGCTCGCCGTCGGCGTGCTGGTGTGGGGTCTGATCCTGTGGAGTGCTTTCTTCCACCGGCGCAGCCGCACCAAGGTCGAGGTTCCTCCGCAGACCCGGTACAACATGCCCATCGAGGCGCTGTACACGGTCGTTCCGCTCATCATCGTCTCGGTGCTGTTCTACTTCACCGCCCGCGACGAGTCCGAGCTGCTCAGCCTCAAGAAGAAGCCCGACGTCACGGTCAACGTGGTCGGCTTCCAGTGGAGCTGGTGCTTCAACTACATCGAGCCGGTCGCCGGTTCCACCGGTGACGCCAAGAAGTCCCCGGACCTCGACGCGATCCCGGACCGGTTCAAGGAGGACTTCCCGGCCAACGCCGGCGGCGTCTACGACTGCGGTACCCCCGGCACCCGGAACCCGCAGACCAACAACCCGGGTCCGACGCTGTGGCTGCCCAAGGGCAAGACGGTCCGCTTCGTGCTGACCTCGCGTGACGTCATCCACTCCTTCTGGGTGGTGCCGTTCCTGATGAAGCAGGACGTCATCCCGGGCCACACCAACGCCTTCGAGGTGACCCCCAACAAGGAGGGCACCTTCCTGGGCAAGTGCGCCGAGCTCTGCGGCGTCGACCACTCTCGGATGCTGTTCAACGTCAAGGTGGTCTCCCCCGAGCGCTACGAGCAGCACCTCAAGGACCTCGTGGACAAGCAGCAGACCGGTTACGTTCCCGCCGGCATCGCGCAGACGAGCCACGAGAAGAACCGGGAGACGAACAACCTGTGAGCATCCTCAACGAACCCCAGGGTGCCGCGGCAGCAGGGTCCCACTACGAGGACGAGTTGCCGGTCCGGCGCCAGAACCGCGGCAGTGTCGTGGTCAAGTGGCTGACGACGACGGACCACAAGACGATCGGCACGCTGTACCTGGTGACGTCGTTCGCGTTCTTCGTCATCGGTGGCGTGATGGCGCTGTTCATGCGCGCCGAGCTCGCCCGGCCTGGTCTGCAGATCATGTCGAACGAGCAGTTCAACCAGGCGTTCACGATGCACGGCACGATCATGCTGCTGATGTTCGCCACCCCGCTGTTCGCGGGCTTCGCGAACTGGATCATGCCGCTGCAGATCGGCGCGCCGGACGTGGCGTTCCCGCGGCTGAACATGTTCGCCTACTGGCTGTACCTGTTCGGCTCGCTCATCGCGGTGGGCGGCTTCCTCACCCCGCAGGGCGCGGCCGACTTCGGCTGGTTCGCCTACAGCCCGCTCTCGGACGCGGTGCGTTCCCCGGGCATCGGCGCCGACATGTGGATCATGGGTCTGGCCTTCTCCGGCTTCGGCACCATCCTCGGCTCGGTCAACTTCATCACCACGATCATCTGCATGCGCGCCCCGGGCATGACGATGTTCCGCATGCCGATCTTCACCTGGAACGTGCTGCTGACCGGTGTGCTGGTCCTGCTGGCCTTCCCGGTGCTGGCCGCGGCCCTGTTCGCGCTGGAGGCGGACCGCAAGTTCGGCGCGCACGTCTTCGACTCCGCCAACGGCGGCGCGTTGCTGTGGCAACACCTCTTCTGGTTCTTCGGCCATCCAGAGGTGTACATCATCGCCCTGCCGTTCTTCGGCATCATCTCCGAGGTCATCCCGGTCTTCTCCCGTAAGCCGATGTTCGGTTACACGGGTCTGATCGGCGCGACCATCGCGATCGCGGGTCTGTCCGTGACGGTGTGGGCGCACCACATGTACGTCACCGGCGGTGTGCTGCTGCCGTTCTTCTCCTTCATGACGTTCCTCATCGCCGTCCCGACCGGTGTGAAGTTCTTCAACTGGATCGGCACGATGTGGAAGGGCTCGCTGTCCTTCGAGACGCCGATGCTCTGGGCGACCGGCTTCCTGATCACCTTCACGTTCGGTGGTCTCACCGGTGTCATCCTGGCCTCGCCGCCGATGGACTTCCACGTCTCCGACTCGTACTTCGTGGTGGCCCACTTCCACTACGTCGTCTTCGGCACCGTGGTCTTCGCGATGTTCTCCGGCTTCCACTTCTGGTGGCCGAAGTGGACCGGCAAGATGCTCGACGAGCGCCTCGGCAAGATCACCTTCTGGACGCTGTTCATCGGCTTCCACGGCACGTTCCTGGTGCAGCACTGGCTGGGCGCCGAGGGCATGCCGCGTCGTTACGCCGACTACCTGGCGGCCGACGGCTTCACCGCGCTGAACACGATCTCGACGATCAGCTCGTTCCTGCTCGGCATGTCGATCCTGCCGTTCTTCTACAACGTCTGGAAGACGGCCAAGTACGGCAAGCCGGTCGGCGTCGACGACCCGTGGGGCTACGGCCGCTCCCTGGAGTGGGCCACCTCCTGCCCGCCGCCGCGGCACAACTTCATCACCATGCCGCGGATCCGCAGTGAATCCCCGGCGTTCGACCTGCACCACCCGGAGATCGCCGCCCTCGACCAGCTCGAGAACGTGGGCCACGGCGACAAGGCTCTGGCTGGCGGCAAGGAGGCCGGCAAGTGAAGATCCAGGGCAAGATGTTCATGTGGCTGAGCGCCTTCGTGCTCGTCATGGCGGTCGTCTATGGCGTGTGGTCGAAGGAGCCGGCCGGTACCACGGCCCTCTTCCTGACCTTCGGCCTGTGCATCATGATCGGCTTCTACCTCGGCTTCACGGCCAAGCGGGTCGACGTGGGTCCTCAGGACAACAAGGAGGCGGACGTCGCGGACGACGCCGGCGAGGTCGGGTTCTTCAGCCCGCACAGCTGGCAGCCGCTCTCCCTGGCGATCGGCGGCGCCCTCGCCTTCCTGTCGATCGCGATCGGCTGGTGGCTGATGTACTTCTCGCTGCCGATCATCCTGATCGGCGTCTGGGGCTGGGTCTTCGAGTACTACCGCGGTGAGAACCGCACCCAGTAACACGAGCCGAGCGCTTCAGGGGCCCGGACACTCCGCGGGGAGCGTCCGGGCCCCTTCCTTTGCCGCAATATGTGTCACTCGTACGAGTCATCCGGCGTGCCGCAGTTGACCAGGCTTCCTAGCGTGGGGTCATGAGTCTCACAGCGATATCCCGCCCCCGCACCGTCGTCAGCTGCACGCTGCTGGTGATAGCCCTCTGCGCGGGCGTCACCGCCTGCGGCTCCGACGGCAACCCCCTCTCCGCCCGCCCCTACGACGCGGCGGACCAGATCTCCTTCAACGCCTCCTCCGAGGGCCGCAAGAAGGCCGACCCGGACAAGCCCCTGGAAGTGGTCTCCGAGGACTCCGACGGGCGCATCACGGACGTCACGGCCTACGACTCCTCCGGACGCCACGTGGCCGGCGAACTCGCCGCCGACGGAGGCCGCTGGCACAGCACCTCACCGCTCGCCGCCAACGCCAGCTACACGGTCCGCGTGAGCACCGAGGACGAGGACGGGGCGCCCGGCCGCAAGGTCCTCACCTTCGACACAGGCAAGCCCACCACGAAGAAGCACCTGGACGTCACCTTCGGCCCCAAGAAGGGCACCTACGGTGTCGGCCAGCCCATCACGGCCGAGCTGAGCCGGCCGGTCAAGGACCGGGCCCAGCGGGCCGTCGTCGAACGCGCCCTCAAGGTCTCCTCCACGCCCGCCACGGACGGCGCCTGGCACTGGGTGGACGACAAGAAGCTCCACTACCGCCCGAAGGACTACTGGCCCGCGCAGGCCACCATCCAGGTCCGCAGCAACCTGCAGGGCATCAAGATCGGCGACCGCATGTGGGGCGGCAAGGCCAAGCCGCTGACCATCACCACGGCCGACAAGGTCATCGCCGTCACGGACGCCGCCGCCCACCAGATGACCGTCTACAAGAACGACGAGATCGTCCGCCAGATACCCGTCACCACCGGCATGCCCGGCTACGACACCCGCAACGGCGTCAAGGTCGTCCTGGCCAAGGAGGGCACCGTCCGCATGACCAGCGCCAGCATCGGCGCCTCGGACTTCTACGACCTGATCGTGCACCACTCGGTCCGCGTCACCCACAGCGGCGAGTACGTCCACGCCGCCCCCTGGTCCGTCGGCTCCCAGGGCTACGCCAACGTCAGCCACGGCTGCACCGGGATGAGCACCGAGAACGCCGCGTGGTTCTACGAGAACATCCGCGAGGGCGACATCGTGAAGGTCATCAACTCCGCCGGCGACACGATGGCCCCCTTCGGCAACGGCTACGGCGACTGGAACCTCGACTGGTCGAAGTGGCGCACCGGCAGCGCCCTCCTGGGCGGCACCCCCGAGGGCCCCACCCCGGCGGACAGGGCCCGGCTGAGGCCGCAGAGCGTCTAGACGCCCTCAGGGGCTCGTCCCTCAGGGGCGCGGGGAACCGCGCGACCAGCCCCCCACACACCCGCAGGCGCCGAACAACACCCGGAACCCCAGGCCCTTAGGCGTTCAAAGCCGCCCTCTCCCGCAACAGCGAAGCCAGCGCCGCAGCGAACTCCACCGGCTCCACCGGCAACGTCACCGCTGCCTCCGCACGGCTCCACGTCGCCAGCCACGCGTCCTGCGGCCGCCCGATCAGCAGCAGCACCGGAGGACAGTCGAAGATCTCGTCCTTGATCTGCCGGCAGACCCCCATGCCCCCCATGGGCACGGCCTCCCCGTCCAGCACGCAGACGTCGATCCCGCCCCGGTCCAGCTCCTTGATCACCGCCGCCGGGGTCGCGCACTCCACGAACTCCACCACCGGGACGTCCGGAGCCGGCCGTCGGCCGGTCGCGAGCCGCACCTGCTCGCGGGTGTTGGAGTCGTCGCTGTAGACCAGCACCGTGGCGGTCGGCTGCATTGTTCCTCCGTGACGTCAGCGTCGTAAGGACAGGCCCGTTGGGCCGGATGCTACTCCCTTGAACACCACGTCAACAGCGGTACGACCGGCTTGGACACTCCGAACGGCACCCCCCGGAGTGAGGGCGGGATAAGCGACCGACATAATGTCGGTCGTGGCGACAGCAACGACAGTAGAAACCGGGCACGCGCACCCGTCGGTCAACCGGCCGAACCTCACCAGCGTCGGAACCATCATCTGGTTGAGTTCCGAGCTGATGTTCTTCGCGGCCCTCTTCGCGATGTACTTCACCCTGCGATCGGTGACCGGTCCTGACTTCTGGCATGAGAAGGCCGATGCCCTGAACTTCCCGTTCTCGGCGACGAACACCACGATCCTGGTGCTCTCCTCCCTCACCTGCCAGCTCGGCGTCTTCGCCGCCGAGCGCGGTGACGTGAAGAAGCTCCGGATGTGGTTCATCGTCACCTTCATCATGGGTGCGATCTTCATCGGCGGTCAGGTCTTCGAGTACACCGAGCTGGTCAAGCACGAGGGCCTGTCGCTCTCGTCCGACCCGTACGGCTCGGTCTTCTACCTGACCACCGGCTTCCACGGCCTGCACGTGACGGGCGGACTCATCGCCTTCCTGCTGGTCCTGGGCCGGACCTACGCGGCCCGGAGGTTCACCCACGAGCAGGCGACCGCCGCGATCGTCGTGTCCTACTACTGGCACTTCGTCGATGTCGTCTGGATCGGCCTCTTCGCCACGATCTACATGATCAAGTAGCAGGGCCAGCATCCGCGCGTGCTCGACGAAGCGCGCATCCCAGAAGCATCGACGCAGAAGATCCTGACACCGGGGTAATCCGTGAAAAAGCTCTCCGCACGACGACGCCATCCGATGGCGGCGCTCGTCGTCCTACTCCTCGCGCTGTGCTTCAGCGGGGGGCTGTACGCCGTGTTCGCGCCCACGAGCAAGGCAGAGGCCGACACAACCGCCCAGTCCCTCGCCATCGAGGAGGGCAAGAAGCTCTACTCGGTCGGCTGCGCCAGTTGCCACGGCACCGGCGGTCAGGGCACCACCGACGGGCCGAGCCTGGTGGGCGTGGGCGCCGCGTCCGTCGACTTCCAGGTGGGCACGGGCCGTATGCCGGCCGCCACCTCGCAGGGCCCGCAGGTCCCGAAGAAGAAGAACATCTACACCCAGGCCGAGATCGACCAGCTCGCGGCGTACATCGCCTCGCTGGGTGCCGGTCCGTCCATCCCGACGAAGGACCAGTACAGCCCCGAGGGCGCGGACATCGCCAAGGGCGGTGAGCTGTTCCGCACCAACTGCGCGCAGTGCCACAACTTCACGGGCAAGGGTGGCGCCCTGACGCACGGCAAGTACGCCCCCACCCTGGAGGGCGTCTCCGAGAAGCACATCTACGAGGCCATGCAGACCGGCCCGCAGAACATGCCGTCCTTCCCCGACACCACGCTGTCGGAGAAGAACAAGAAGGACATCATCGCGTACCTCGACGCGGTCAACAGCGAGAAGACCGAGAGCCCCGGCGGCCTCGAGCTGGGCGGTCTCGGACCGGTCAGTGAAGGCCTGTTCGGCTGGGTCTTCGGTCTCGGCGGGCTGATCGCCGTCGCCGTGTGGGTCGCCGCCCGGACCGCAAAGGCCAAGAAGTCATGAGTAGCCAAGACATTCCAGAAGAGAACCTGCCTGCCGAGCAGTCCGCAGGGCATGACGAGCACGGGCACGGCGCGGTGAGCGTCGCGGACGAGAAGCACCCGTTCGCCGACCCGGGCCTGCCTCCCCACGAGCACCGGATCCAGGACATCGACGAGCGGGCCGCCAAGCGGTCCGAGCGCTCGGTCGCCCTGATGTTCACGGTGTCGATGCTGGCGACCATCGGCTTCATCGCCGCGTTCGTGGCGATCCCGGTCGACAAGTCGGTCTACATCTTCCCGCTCGGCCACATCAGCGCCCTGAACTTCGCGCTGGGCATGACGCTCGGCATCGCGCTGTTCTGCATCGGCGCGGGCGCCGTCCACTGGTCGCGCACCCTGATGTCGGACGTGGAGATCGCCGACGAGCGGCACCCGATCGAGGCGGAGCCCGAGGTCCGCGAGAAGGTCTTCGCGGACTTCAAGCAGGGCGCCAAGGAGTCGGCGCTCGGCCGCCGCAAGCTGATCCGCAACACCATGCTCGGCGCGCTCACGCTGGTGCCGCTCTCCGGCGTCGTGCTGCTGCGCGACCTCGGCCCGCTGCCCGGCACCAAGCTCCGCCACACGCTGTGGTCCAAGGGCAAGCTGCTCGTGAACATGAACACGAACCAGCCGCTGCGTCCCTCGGACGTCGCGGTCGGTTCGCTGACCTTCGCCAAGCCCGAGGGCCTGGAGGAGCACGACCACGACTTCCAGAACGAGATCGCCAAGGCAGCCCTGATGATCGTCCGGATCCAGCCGGAGAACATCAAGGACAAGCGCGAGCTCGAGTGGTCGCACGAGGGCATCGTCGCGTACTCGAAGATCTGCACCCACGTCGGCTGCCCGATCTCCCTGTACGAGCAGCAGACGCACCACGTGCTCTGCCCCTGCCACCAGTCCACCTTCGACCTCTCCGACGGTGCCCGAGTGATCTTCGGCCCCGCCGGTCACGCCCTGCCGCAGCTCCGCATCGGCGTGAACGACGAGGGCTACCTCGAGGCGCTCGGCGACTTCGAAGAGCCCGTCGGCCCTGCTTTCTGGGAGCGCGGATGAGCACTGCACAGACACGCCGCAAGGCCCCCGCGGGTGAGCGGGTGGCCGACTGGGCCGACGGCCGCCTCGGGATCTACTCCCTGGCCAAGGCCAACATGCGCAAGATCTTCCCGGACCACTGGTCCTTCATGCTGGGTGAGATCTGCCTCTACAGCTTCATCATCATCATCCTGACGGGTGTGTACCTGACGCTGTTCTTCCACCCGTCGATGAACGAGGTGGAGTACCACGGCAGTTACGTCCCGCTCCAGGGGCAGCTGATGTCGGAGGCGTTCGCCTCCACGCTGGACATCAGCTTCGACGTCCGCGGCGGTCTGCTCATCCGGCAGATCCACCACTGGGCGGCGATCATCTTCCTCGCCGGCATGTTCGTGCACATGATGCGCGTCTTCTTCACCGGCGCGTTCCGCAAGCCGCGCGAGATCAACTGGCTGTTCGGCTTCCTGCTGTTCGTCCTGGGCATGTTCACCGGTTTCACCGGCTACTCGCTCCCGGACGACCTGCTCTCCGGCACCGGTGTCCGCTTCACGCAGGGCGCGATCCTGTCCGTGCCGATCGTCGGCACGTACATCTCGATGTTCCTGTTCGGCGGGGAGTTCCCGGGCACCGACTTCGTCGCCCGGTTCTACTCGATCCACATCCTGCTGCTGCCGGGCATCATGCTCGGGCTCGTGGTCGGCCACCTGATCCTGGTCTTCTACCACAAGCACACGCAGTTCGCGGGTCCCGGCCGCACCAACAAGAACGTCGTCGGCATGCCGCTGCTGCCGGTCTACATGGCCAAGGCCGGAGGCTTCTTCTTCCTGGTCTTCGGTGTCATCGCGGCCCTCGCCGGCATCGCGACCGTCAACCCGATCTGGGTCCTGGGCCCCTACCGGCCCGACCAGGTGTCGACCGGTGCCCAGCCCGACTGGTACATGGGCTTCGCCGAGGGCCTGGTCCGTGCGATGCCCGGCTGGGAGATCAACTTCTGGGGTCACACGCTCGTCCTGGGCGTGTTCATCCCGCTGGTCCTCTTCGGCCTGTTCCTGGCGATCATCGCCCTGTACCCGTTCATCGAGTCGTGGGTCACCGGGGACAAGCGCGAGCACCACATCCTGGACCGGCCGCGCAACGCCCCGACGCGGACCGCCTTCGGTGTCGCCTGGGTCACCGGCTACATGATCATGCTGATCGGCGGTGGCAACGACATCGTCGCCACGCACTTCCACCTGTCGATCAACGCGGTCACCTGGTTCGTCCGGATCGGCTTCTTCGTCGGACCGGTCATCGCCTTCATCGTCACCAAGCGGATCTGCCTCGGCCTGCAGCGCCGGGACAAGGACAAGGTGCTGCACGGCCGCGAGTCGGGCATCATCAAGCGCCTGCCGCACGGTGAGTTCATCGAGGTCCACGAGCCGCTCAGCCAGGAGCAGATGTACACGCTCACGGCGCACGAGCAGTACCAGCCGGTCGAGCTCGGCCCGACGGTCGACGAGAACGGTGTCGAGCGCAAGCTGAAGGGCTCCGAGAAGCTGCGCGCCAAGCTCAGCGACGCCTACTACGGCGAGGGCGCCCAGATCCCGAAGCCCACCGCCGAGGAGTACCGGGAGATCACGAGCGGCCACGGCCACCACTGATCACTGCTTCGCCACGCCACAGAAGGGTCCCGTCCGGTGTTCGGACGGGGCCCTTCGTGGTGCCCCGGGGCTGGATAGGGTGGACCCCGTTGAGACTCTCGTCCCGTAGTGCGGGACGCCTGACCCTGGAGCGGCTTATGAGCGCTGTGACCCCCGCTGGAGGCGACACCGCGGCGGGCCGCTCCTGGCCCCTGCTGTTGAACGGCCTGCTGGAAGGCCGTGACCTGACGGCCGACGACACCGCCTGGGCGATGGACCTGATCATGCGCGGCGAGGCGACGGACGCGCAGATCGCCGGGTTCGTGGTGGCGCTGCGCGCCAAGGGCGAGACCGTCGAGGAGATCGCCGGATTCGTCCGGGCGATGTACGAGCACGCCAACGTCATCGAGGTGCCGGGCCCGGCGGTCGACATCGTCGGCACGGGCGGCGACGGGGCGAAGACCGTCAACATCTCCACGATGTCGGCGATCGTTGTCGCCGGCACGGGCGCGAAGGTCGTCAAGCACGGCAACCGCGCCGCGTCCTCGGCGTCCGGCGCGTCGGACGTCCTGGAGAAGCTCGGCGTCAACCTGGAGCTGCCGACGCACCGGGTGGCCGGGGTCGCCGAGGAGGCCGGGATCACCTTCTGCTTCGCGGCGAAGTTCCACCCGTCGATGCGGTACGCGGGCGCGGCGCGCGGCCAGTTGGGCATCCGGACGATCTTCAACGTCCTCGGTCCGCTGACCAACCCCGCGAAGGTGAGAGCCCAGGCCGTCGGCGTGGCCGACCCGCGGATGGCGCCGATCGTCGCCGGCGTGTTCGCCGAGCGCGGCCACTCGTCCCTGGTCTTCCGCGGCGACGACGGCCTCGACGAGCTGACCACCACGGCCACGTCACGGGTGTGGATCGTCCGGGACGGCAAGGTCGCCGAGGAGGCCTTCGACCCGCGCGAGGTCGGCATCGAGCTGGTCCCGGTGGAGGCGCTGCGCGGCGCGGACGCCTCCTACAACGCCGAGGTCGCGCGGCGTCTGCTGGACGGCGAGAGGGGCCCGGTCCGGGACGCGGTGCTGCTGAACTCGGCGGCGGCGCTGGTGGCGCTGGAGCCCGGCCCGGGGACGCTGGCCGAGCAGATCCGCGCCGGGATGGCGAAGGCGGCGGAGTCGATCGACTCCGGGGCCGCCAAGCGGACCCTGGAGCGGTGGGTGGCCGCCAGCAACCAGTAGACGGGTACGACGTACGGCGTCCCGCGATCCGGACTCGGGTTGCGGGACGCCGATCTTTTCGCGTACGTTCCTGAGCAGGTCATGAGTGACAGTCATGAGGCCCCGGCCGACTGTCCGGCAACCCTCCGTCCGTGGCGGGGTGCCCCGGGTGAAGACCAGGCCGCAGGCAGCGAGGTCTGCGGCAAGCGCGGACCCCTCACGAATCCAGGGGTCCTGGTCGTCGAGGAGTTCTCCGTGAGTCAGCGAATGCGATAGGGCCGCAGAGCCCCGCCTCCGCATCCCTTCTTCCTTTCACCCCCCGCTGGTAGCCCCCCTGGGCTCGCGGGCGGATTCACCTGATCTCACGGGAGTTCACCCATGTCCGTCTCCACCGTTGCCGCAGACCAGTCCGTTTGTGCCCCGCTGCCCGTCCTGGGGCGGGATGTCACCGTGCCGCTCGTCACCGGCGGCGAGGTCACCTACGCCGCGCTCGACTACGCCGCCAGCGCCCCGGCGCTCCAGCGGGTCTGGGACGACGTCGCCGCCTACGCGCCGTACTACGGCAGCGTCCACCGCGGTGCCGGGTACCTGTCCCAGCTGTCGACCGACCTGTTCGAGAACGCCCGCCGGACCGTCGCCGAGTTCCTCGACTGCCGCGCCGACGACCAGGTGGTGTTCACCCGCTCCACCACGGACTCGCTGAACCTCCTCGCCGCCGCCCTGCCGGACGACTGCCAGGTCTTCGTGTTCGAGACCGAGCACCACGCCTCCCTGCTGCCCTGGCGCGACGCCCGTGTCACGTACCTCGACGCCCCGGGGAGTCACCGCGAGGCCGTCGAGACCCTGGAGCGCGCCCTCGCCGACCGGGAGCCCCACGGCCCGGCTCTGGTCTGCGTCACCGGCGCCTCGAACGTCACCGGCGAGCTGTGGCCCGTACGGGAGCTCGCGGCGGCCGCGCACGCCCACGGCGCGCGGATCGTGCTGGACGCCGCCCAGCTGGCCCCACACCACCCGGTGTCCGTCGCGGACCTCGACGTCGACTGGGTCGCCTTCTCCGGGCACAAGCTGTACGCGCCCTTCGGCTCCGGCGTCCTGGCCGGACGGTCCGACTGGCTGCGCGAGGCCGAGCCGTACCTCGCGGGCGGCGGCGCCTCCCGCAAGGTGTCGCGCCGCACGGACGGGGGAGTGGACGTGGAGTGGCACGAGAGCGCCGCCCGCCACGAGGCCGGCTCCCCGAACGTCATCGGCGCCTACTCCATCGCCTCCGCCTGCACGGCCCTCACCGAGGCCGGCTTCGACACCCTGGTCGCCCGCGAGCAGTACCTGATCGAGGAGGTGCGCGCGGGGCTGGCCGAGGTGCCCGAGGTCCGGGTCCTCTCCCTCTTCGGCGACGACGCCCCGCGCGTCGGCGTGATCTCCTTCGTGGTCGACGGCTGGAACAGCTCCCACTTCGCCGCCGCCCTCTCCGCCGAGTACGGCATCGGCGTCCGGGACGGCCTCTTCTGCGCCCACCCGCTGGTGCGCACGCTGCTCGGCAGCGACCCGCAGACGCAGGGCGAGTGCGGGTCGCCCGAGGCCGCGCCGGGGGAGAAGTCCCTCAACGCCATCCGGGTCAGCTTCGGCGCGGGCACGCCGGACGAGCACGTGGAGCGGTTCGTACGGGCCGTGCGGGAGCTCGTGACGGACGGGGCCAAGTGGAACTACCGCACGGAGGACGGGCGCTGCGTGCCGGACACCTCCGCGTGAACGGCCCGGTCGGCACCCAGCGGTAGCCGGGCGCCCAGGACGATCATCCGCAGGGCCCGTTCGGTGGCGTCGGTGAGCAGCTCGCTCGCCCGCAGCAGTGCCTCGGCCAGCTCCATCGGGGCGGGCAGGATGCCGTGGCAGGCGTCCACGCCCGGCACCTCGTGCGCGCCCTCGCCGAGCGTGCCCGCCAGGGCCAGGACCGGGCGGCCGTGGAGCTTGGCCCGGCGGGCCACCTCGGCCGGGACCTTGCCCCGGGGCGTCTGGTGGTCCAGGGCGCCCTCGGCGGTGACGACCAGGTCGGCGCGGGCCAGCCGGGCGTCCAGGTCGAGGTGGCCCAGCAGCACGTCGAAGCGGGGCAGGAGCCGGGCGCCGAGCGCGGCGAGGCCGGCCCCCAAGCCGCCGGAGGCTCCGGTTCCGGGGCCGTACAGGAGGTCGGTGTCCGGCACGGCGACGTCCCTGGTCAGGACGAAGGCCCAGTTCTCCAGAGCGGCCGACAACTCCTCCACCTGCGCGGGCGTCGCGCCCTTCTGCGGCCCGAAGACCCGGGCCACGCCGCGTTCGCCGCACAGCACGTTGTACGGGTTGCAGGCGACGAGCAGTTCCGCGTCGGCGAGACGGGGATCGAGGCCGGTCGGGTCGATGCGGTGCAGGCGGGCCAGCTCCCGGCCGCCGCGGGGGAGTTCGCGGCCCTCCTCGTCCAGCAGCCGGGCCCCGAGGGCCTGCAGCGCGCCCGCGCCCCCGTCCGAGGTGCCCGAGTCGCCGCAGCCGACGAGGATCCGCCGTACGCCGGAGTCGAGCGCGGAGCGGAGCAGTTCGCCGACGCCGTACGTGGTGGTGGCGCCCGGGTCGCGCTGGTCGCGCGGGACGAGGGAGAGGCCGGCGATCGCCGCCATCTCCACCACCGCGGTGTTCCCGTCGCCCAGGAGGGCGAAGTGGGCGGCGATGGTGTCCCCGACCGGTCCCGTCGCGGGCACGGTGACGATCCTGCCGCCGGTCGCGGCGGCCAGGGCGACGGCCGTGCCCTCGCCGCCGTCCACCAGCGGGACGAGGTCGAGTTCGGCGTCGGGCAGGACACGGCGTACGCCGGCCGCGATGGCGTCGGCGGCGGCCTCGGCGGACAGGGACTCCTTGAAGCCGCTGGGGGCTACGACGACACGGGTCAGCATGGAGGGCTCCTTAACGGGTGACGGAGACGCCGAGCAGCGGCCACACCGCGACGGCGAAGAGCAGCACGAGGGCGGCGGTCAGCGGGGCCAGGAAGGCGGACAGCCGCAGCAGGTCGCGCGGGGTGTAGGTGGGGGTGCCGGGGATCTGCGCGAAGAGCGTGACCGGCTTCGCCGAGGCGGGCAGGGTGTGGCAGAAGCCCGCGGCGGCGGTGGAGGCGAGCGCGGCGGCGACCGGGTTGACGCCGACGCCGACGGCGGCGGCCACGACAAGCGGCACCAGGACCGAGGAGCGGGCCGAGCGGGACTGCAGGACCAGATGGGCCGCCGTGCTCACGGCGATCACGATCGCCAGGAACACCACCGGGGGCTCGTTCGCCGGCAGCCCCGAGACCAGCCACTTCGCCGCCCCGGAGTCGGCGAGCGCGACGCCCATCGCCATCGTCGCCGCCATGAACAGCAGCAGCGACCAGGGGACGGTCTTCAGCGCGTCCTTCAGCCGTACGGTGCCGAGGGCGGGAGAGGAGGCGATGACGGCGCCGATCAGCGCGACCAGCGCCGGCGGCACCCGGTGCAGCGGCTCACTGCACCACAGGAGCACCACCGTGGCGAGGAGCAGGGCGCAGCGTTTCTCGGCCTGGCTCCAGGGGCCGGTGACCGGCTGCTCGCTGTGCTCCTGGATCTGCTCGGGGGTGATGCGGACCGGGCCGCGGCGGTCCGCGCGCCGGGTCGTCGTCAGCATCACCAGCTCGGCGGCCACGTGCGACGACACCACGGCCAGCGGCAGCCCCAGCAGCAGCCACTCCGTGAAGCCGATGTGCTGCCCGGTGGTCTCCCACAGCACCGACACGGTGATCAGATGCGCTCCCGCGCCGATCAGGGTCGCCACCGCCGACAGAAGGATCACGGTCGGGAACAGCAGCGCCAACATCACGACCAGTCGTTTCCGGTCGGCGAGGACCTTCGCCAGGGCGAGGAACACCGGCAGCGCAAGCGCGGCCCGGCCGGAGGTGGCGGGCACCGCGAACGCCGTGACGACCAGGGCGGCGGTCGTCAGGTGCACCAGCTGCCGTACGGTGCGCGCCCCGCTGACCAGGAACACCGCGGCCCGGCCCGCGAGCCCGGTCCGGCTCACCGCGGCCGCCAGCACGAACGCGCAGATCAGCAGCCAGACGGTGGCATCGCCGAGGGTGCCGAACAGGGTGTCGCTGCTGATCACCCCGGTCACCGTGAGGGCGAGCCCGGCGCCCAGCGCGATGTACGTGTCGTCGATCGACGTCCCGATCCAGGCGCAGGTCGCGAGCGCGAACACGGCGAGCGTGAACCGGGCGTCGCCGCCGAGCCCCGGGAAGTTCGTGGGGACGGCCAGCAGCGCGCACAGCGACAGCGCGACGCACAGGGCGGTGAGAGCGCGTGGGTTCCATGTCACGTCATCGAGGGTTCATCCCGGGGGTGAGCCGTCGATGAGCCGAACATGAAAGGAACTTCACCCGGTGGGAAGCCGGTACCCCATCCCCCGCACCGTCTCCACCCGCTCCGCCCCCAGCTTCTTGCGCAGCGTCCGCACGTACACGTCCACGATGTTGGACCCCGGGTCGAAGTCGTACCCCCACACATGGGACAGGATCTGCTCCCGGGACAGCACCTGGCCGGGATGCCGCAGGAACAGCTCCAGCAGTACGAACTCACGCGCCGTCAGATCGACCGTCCGCTCCCCGGACCGGGCGCGCCGCGTGCGCAGATCGAGGCTCAGCGAGCCCGACCTGAGCACCGTCACCTCCGGTGCCCGCGCCGCCGTGCGGAGCCGCAGCCGCACCCGGGCGAGCAGTTCCTCGAACCGGAACGGCTTGGTCATCCAGTCGTCGGCGCCGCCCTCCAGCCCGGCCACGGTGTCCCGGACGGAGTCCCGCGCGGTCAGCACGATCACCGGCACCGTCACCCGCGCCTCGCGCAGCTCCCGCAGGATCGTGAAGCCGTCCCGGCCGGGCAGTCCGATGTCCAGGACGACGAGGTCGAAGCCGCCGGTCAGGGCGTACTCGTACCCCGCGTCCCCGTCGGTGACGACGGTCGTGGTGAAGCCGTTGGAGCGCAGGCCCTTCTCCACGAAGGAGGCGATGCGCTCCTCGTCCTCGACGATGAGGATGCGGTTCACGTCAGGTCCCCTTCCGGTCCCCGGTGTGCGTGCAGGACGAGGGCGAAGGTGGCGCCGCCCCCGGGCGTGTCATGGAGCCGTACCCGGCCCCGGTGGCCCTCGGCGATCGCCTTGACGATGGACAGCCCGAGTCCGGCGCCGGAGCCCCGGGCGCCGCGGCGGGCCGTGCCGCGCCGGAAGCGCTCGAAGATCAGCTCGCGGTCCTGGGGCTGCACCCCGGGCCCCGAGTCGGCGACGTACAGTTCCAGGTCCGGGCCGTCGGTGCGGGAGCCGATGCGGATGGTCTGGCCGGTCGTGGTGTGCTGCACGGCGTTCTGCGCGAGCTGGACCATGGCCTGGGTGATCCGCTGCGGATCCAGCTCGGCCTCCAGGTCGGCGACCCCGTCGAGCCGCCAGTCGCGTTCGCCGAGGGTGCGGGCCTTGACGTAGACGTCGGCGGTGAGTTCGGCGACCTGCACCGGCTCGGGGGTGACGAAGTCGGGGCGTACGGCCTTGGCGAGCAGCAGCAGGTCCTCGACGATGCGGCTCATCCGGTCCAGCTCGTCGGTGACCAGCCGGACGGTCTCCTCGCGTTCGGCCGGGTCGTCGCCCATCAGTTCCAGATGGCCGCGCACGATGGTGATGGGCGTGCGCAGCTCGTGGCCGGCGTCGTCGACGAACTCCCGCTGCGCGGCGAAGGCCCGCTCCAGCCGGTCGAGCATGCCGTTGAACGTCTCGGCGAGGGCCGCTATGTCGTCGTGGCCGTGCACCGGGATCCGGCGCGTGAGGTCCTGCTCGGTGAGCTGCGCGGCCGCGGTGCGCACCACCCGCACCGGTTTGAGGATCCGCCCGGCGACCGCCCAGGCGATGCCGACGGTCAGCAGCAGGGCGACCCCGGAGATGACGAGCAGGGTGTGGAAGACGTCGTTCACGCGGGCCTGCTCCCGCTCGGGGTGGAAGGCGACGACGAACGCGGCGTCCGGCTCGCGGCCCGGCTGCGCCACGGTGACCTTGGCCCAGCGGATCTCGCCCCGCGGCCGGTGGAGCACACCGGAGGCCTCGGGCGAGTCGAAGATGCGGCGCCGGGCTTCGGGGTCCTTGTGCAGGGGCAGCGCGACGGGCAGGTCGTGCGGCTGGCGGATCTGCCGGGGGACGCCGCCCGCCCCGCCGACCAGGCCGATCAGTTCCTCGTCCGCGTCCGGATACTGCCGTTCCAGGAAGACCGTCAGCAGCCGGTCCGCGTCGGTGAACGGACGGCCGGTCTGCGGATCACCGCCGCGCTCCTCGAAGTTGGCGAACTCGCCGGTCTCCTGGGTGAGCAGCCGGTTGATCCGGTTGTCGACGTCCCGCATCAGGAACGAGCGGGTGGTCATGGCGACCGAGGCGAGCGCGACCGCCATCACGAGCAGCAGCCAGAGCAGGATGCGGACCCGGGCGGAGATCCGCCGGCGGGCCGTGTCAGTTGTCGGATCCGGCGTCGTCGTCGCCCGGCCCGTCGTCTCCGGTGCGCCCGCCGCGGTCGTCGTCGTCATCGTCACTCGCTGAGCTGTCGGTCACCGGAGGCGGCGAGACGACCTCGTCGCCCGGCGTGGACTCGGGCGTGGGTGTCGGGGTCGGCCTGAGGGTGGAGGTGGGCGTGGGCGTACCGCGGTCCAGCTCCACCTGCTGGGAGGGCACCTTGGGCGACTCGGGACGGTCGGCGAAGGCGTAGCTGGTCGCGGCGATGCCCAGCGGGATCAGCACGACGGCGGACAGGGCCGCCATACGACGGGAGAAAGCCATGGGCCCGATCCTGCGGACGCGAGCCGGGGAGCAGGATGAAGCCCGGATGAAGAACTCTTCATGCTCTCGGTCCTCTTCGTCCGGGAGCTTCCGCGAGCGGGTCTCAGTTGTCCAGCCCGATGGAGAACGCCGCCTCCAGGTCGTGCTGCGAGTAGGTGCGGAACGCCACGTGCGTGTCGGTGCCCTCGACACCGGGGATCTTGCTGATCCGGCCCGGGATGACCTCCGCCAGGTCCTCGTGCTGCTTCACCCGGACCATCGCGATCAGGTCGTAGGTGCCGGTCACGGAGAAGACCTCGCTGACGTTGTCCAGCGCCGCGATCGACTCCGCGATCTCGGGAATCCGGTCCACGCTGGTCTTGATGAGGACGATCGCGGTGATCACGGCTGGTTCTCTCCCTCGGGGGCCGGAGCAGGGGCGGCCCTCACTCTAGTAGGGCCGGTCGGGCGGCCGTAGCGGACCGAGGCGTAGCCGAAGCCGAGCCCGAAGCCGATCAGGTGGGCGAGGTAGGCCACCCCCGGCCCGTCCGACGCCCGCCCCGCCCCCAGCCACTGCAGGGCCGCCCAGAACGGCAGGACGATCCACGCCGGGAAGCGCACCGGCAGGAAGAAGAGGAACGGCAGGAGACTGGTCACCCTGGCCCGGGGGAACAGGTAGAGGAACGCGCCGAGGACCGCCGAGATCGCCCCCGAGGCCCCGACCAGGGACTGCTCGGAGTCCGCGTTGACGACGGCGTAGCCCAGCAGGGCGAGATAGCCGCAGCCGACGTAGAACAGGGTGAACCGCACCCGGCCCATCCGTTCCTCGGTCATCGCCCCGAAGACGTAGAGGAAGAGCATGTTGCCGAGCAGGTGCACCCAGCTGCCGTGGACGAAGAGGGCCGTCGCGGGGGTCAGGGCCGATCCGGCCGACGCCTCGAACAGTTCTGCGGGGATCACACCCCAGCGCCGGAAGTAGGCCCGCTGCTCGGCGAGCAGGCCGTCGCCCGCGCCGTACGCCGGATTCAGGCCCGAGGCGGGCCCTGCCAGGAACAGCAGGCAGCACAGGGCGATCAGTGAGTACGTCACCGGCGCCGACGCCCCCCGGACCGATCGGGCCGCCCGGACGATCGACGCACTCCACTTGCTGATCATGACCACAGAGCATGACGTAACCGGACGCAACCGCACAGACCGCCTCGCCGCCGTGGACGCGTGGGCCACGGGGACCCGCCAGGCCGTAGGGTTACGAGCCACACGCACCGGGGAAGCCGGTGGCGTCACGGACACTAGAAGGAAAGAGAACAGGTCACGATGACGGTTCCCCTGCCGACCGCCGAGACGCGGTGGCGCTGCACCCTCTGCGGCAACCTCACGCGGTTCGACGTGACCCGCTCGTCGAAGGTCGTGGAGTACGTCCACCTGGACCTGGCCGGAGAGCCGAAGGTCGAGGAGCGCGAGGTGCTCAGTGAGACCATCGAGTCGGTGCGCTGCCGCTGGTGCAACGCGGTGGACCAGGTGGAACTCGTGGACAGGCCGGGCGCCGGCTCCTGAGCGGAGCGGGCCCCCGCACAGCATTGGGGTGTGACGGATGGTGGAGACCACAGGCGGGGGGCCGGGCGACGGCGCCGCCGAGGTGCTCGACCGTCCGCTGCCCGACGGTGTGCGCCGCAGGGTCGTGCAGATCGTCTCCGACGGCTTCGGGTCGCTGACGGTCGGCGAGCTGCCCGCGCAGCTCAGGCAGTACGCCCGCTTCGCCCCGAACCGCCGCGCCAAGTTCGCCGGCAACGCCATGGCCGCGGCGCTGGAGACCGATCCGCTGTTCCGGCAGCGCATCGGGGAGAAGCTCAGAGAGACCCAGCCGGAACTGACCGGTGCTCTCGACTCAGGATCCCCGCCCCCGGCCGCGGACCCGCTCGACGTGGCGGCCGCGGCCTACGTACTGCGGCCCCCCGGCTGGGTGAAGCTGGTGACCGCCGCCGGCGAGGAGGCCCAGCGGGCCGACGCCGAACGCGCCGACGAGGAGAACCGGGCCGAGCTGGAGCGGCTGCGCGCCGAGCTCGACCGGGCCCGCGACCACACCCGGGCCGAGACCGAGCGGCTGCGCGCGGAGCTGGAATCGGCCAAGAAGGAAACCGAGTCGCTGCACCGCAAGCTGCGCGCCGCCCTCAGCGACGTCAAGCGCGGCGAGGCCGCCCTGCGCAAGGCGCACGGCGAGATCGAGGCCGTCCGCGCCGAGGGGCAGGCGCAGGTGTCCGCCGCCGAGAGCGAGACCAGGCGGCTCAAGGCCCGGCTGGGCGAGACCGAGGCCGCCCTGGAGGCCACGCGCCGGGCCGCCCGGGAAGGCCGCAGCGTCGAGGACATGAGGGTACGGCTGCTGCTGGACACGCTGCTGGACGCGACCCAGGGGCTGCGCCGCGAACTGGCCCTGCCGCCGGTGTCGGTGCGGCCCGCCGAGACCGTCGACGCCGTCGAGCCGGGCCGGATGTCCCCGAAGGACATCGCCGCCCGCGCCCTGTCGGAGAACGACCCGCAGGTCCTCGACCAGCTGCTCGCGCTGCCGCAGGCGCACCTCGTCGTCGACGGCTACAACGTCACCAAGACGGGTTATCCGCAGATGCCGCTGGAGAAGCAGCGCCTGCGGCTGCTCGGGCAGCTCTCTCAACTGGCGGCGCAGAGCGGCGCCGAGGTGACCTGCGTCTTCGACGGGGCCGAACTGGCCGCTCCGGTGCTGCTCGCGCCGCCGCGCGGCGTCCGCGTGCTGTTCTCCAAGCCGGGGGTCACCGCCGACGAGCTCATCCGCCAGCTGGTGCGCGCCGAACCCCCGGGCCGCCCGGTCATCGTGGCCTCCACCGACCGCGAGGTCGCCGACGGAGTGGCCCGCGCGGGCGCCCGTCCCGTCGCCTCGGCGATGCTCCTCAAGCGCCTTTCGCGGTCCTAGGGGGCGTACGTCCCATGCGTAACGTCCGAGCCTGATGCCCGAATTGGTGTGACCTGTGGGCCACGTTAAGTCAAGTGGGTCTCACCGCCTGTGAATCAAGATGAAAAGATGGTCCGCTGTGACGCAATTTTTCAGCTGAGGATTTGAACTGATCACAGGAAGGTCACTAGGGTCAGGCCCCGAACCTCCGCTCGGGTGATCACTCATCGGGAGAGACGGCGGAGGGGCCAGAAGGAGCTTTTCACCCGTGGCGTCCCACCGTCGTCCGAAGCAGCCGAGCCGCGCACGTGTGACCGTGCTGACCACCGCCGCCGCCGCTGCCGTCGCCTTCAGCTCGCAGGCCGCCAACGCCGCCCCCAGCGAGAAGCCGAGCAAGGACGAGGTCAAGGCCAAGGTCGACAAGCTCTACGAGGAGGCCGAGCAGGCCACCGAGAAGTACAACGGGGCCAAGGAGAAGCAGGAGAAGCTCCAGAAGGAGATCTCCACCATCCAGGACAACGTCGCCCGCGGCCAGGAGGAGCTCAACGAGCTGCGCGACAGCCTGGGCCTCGCCGCCGCGTCGCAGTACCGCACCGGCTCCATCGACCCGTCCGTCCAGCTCTTCCTCTCCTCGGACCCGGACGACTACCTCGACAAGGCCTCCACGCTCGACCAGTTGAGCAGCCAGCAGGTCGAGGCGCTGAAGAAGGTCCAGGAGAAGCAGCGCGAACTCGCCCAGGAGCGCGCCGAGGCCTCCGAGAAGCTCAAGGACCTCGCCTCCACCCGGGCCGAACTCGGCAAGAAGAAGAAGGAGGTCCAGGGCAAGCTCGCCTCCGCGCAGAAGCTGCTCAACAGCCTCACCGCCGCCGAGAAGGCGGAACTCGCCGCCGAGCAGAACCGCGCCAGCCGGGCCAGCGAGCGCGACGCCCTCACCGCAGACGTCCCGCCCGGCTCGGGCCGGGCCGCCGCCGCCTTCGCCTTCGCCCAGAGCCAGCTCGGCAAGCCCTACGTCTACGGCGCCACCGGCATGAGCTCCTACGACTGCTCCGGCCTCACCTCCCGGGCCTACGCCGCGGCCGGCGTGCAGATCCCGCGCACCTCCGAGGCGCAGTCCCAGATCGGCACCAAGATCTACTCGGTCAGCCAGCTCAAGGTCGGCGACCTGGTCTTCTTCTTCAACGACCTGCACCACGTCGGCCTCTACGCCGGCAACGGGCAGATCATCCACGCCCCGCGCACCGGCACGGTCGTGCGCTACGAGTCGATGGACACCATCGGCGGCCCCTTCATGTTCGGCGTCCGGGTCTGACCTCAGCCCCCCCCGGCGTCTCCAAGATCAGGACGCCGTGTCCGCCGTTCGGGCGAATCGCCACAGCCCCGAGTGAGCCCACGCCCCGCCGGTGACCTGCGTCAGTGGCGGGGCGTCGTGCCGCGTTCCCACGGATGGTCGTTGGCTGCACCCTGCCGCGGGGCTACTGTCTGCCGCGTTCCAAGTCCGCCAGCGGAAGGAGAGCGGCGTCCCGTGGGGTCCCAACACCGCCTTGCACCGTCCGGGTTCGACCGGGGCGCCGGTCTCGCGGTCGGCTTCCTGTCCGTCGTCGCCGCCCTGGGCGCGGTACCGGCCGGCGCCGCACCGTACGACGACACCCGGGCCAAGGTGGACCGGCTCTACGCGCAGGCCGAGAAGGCGACCGAGGCGTACAACGAGGCCGACGAACGCGCCGACGAGCTGCGCGACGAGATCGGTACCGCCCGGGACCGGATCGCCCGCCAGCAGCAGCGCATCAACTCCATGCGGGACTCGCTCGGGTCGCTCGCCGGCGCCCAGTACCGCTCGGGCGGCATCGACCCGTCCCTCGCCCTGCTGTTCTCCGAGGACCCGGACGACTACCTCGACAATGCCTCCCGCCTCGACCGCATCACCGCCCACCAGGCCGGCGAGCTGAAGGACCTCCGGGACGCCATGCGCGAACTCGCCCAGGACCGCGAGGAGGCCGCCGGCAAGCTCCGCGAACTGGAGAAGAGCCGCAAGGCCGTCGCCGCCCACAAGAAGACCGTGGAGCGGAAGCTCGCCGCGGCCCGGCGGCTGCTCGACTCCCTGCCGGACGACGAGCGCGACGCCTACGACCGCGCCTCCCGCTCCGGCCGCACCGGCATGCCCGACCTCGGGAGCGCCACCGCCGCCTCCGGACGCGGGGCCGCCGCCGTGGCCGCCGCCCGCAGCGCGCTCGGCAAGCCCTACGTCTGGGGCGCCAACGGGCCCACCGGCTTCGACTGTTCGGGGCTGATGCAGTGGTCGTACGCGCAGGCCGGGGTCGCCCTGCCGCGCACCTCGCAGGCCCAGCGGTTCGCCGGGCGGCAGGTCCCGCTCTCCGAGGCGCGCCCCGGCGACCTGGTCGTCTACCGGGCCGACGCCAGCCACGTCGGGATGTACATGGGCAACGGTCAGGTCATCCACGCGCCCTATCCCGGCGCGCCCGTGCGCTACGACCCGGTCGGGATGATGCCCGTCTCGTCGGTCACGAGGGTCTGACCGGCGCGGCCCCGCGCCCGTACGATCGGGAACGTGGCTGGTCCAAGGTCGGGGTCCGGGGTGGTGGCGCTCGTGTCGCTGCTCGTCGCCCTGGTGGGGTGCGGCGGGCCGTCCGCGGCCGACAGTGCCACGGCCGACGTCCAGCGGCTCCTGGACCGGCGGGCCGCGGCGGTCCTCGACCACGACGAGCGGGCCTACGAACGGACGGGCACTGGGGGCGATTTCGCCGCACTGCGGGCGGTGCCCCTGTCCGACTGGTCGTACCGCGTGACCGAAGTGCGCCGCACCGGTGACACCGCCACCGCCGACGTCGAACTGCGCTACCGCCTCGCGGGACACGACCGGGCGCCGGTGACCGCCGGGCGCACGCTGCGGCTCAGCCGGGACGCGGACGGGCGGTGGTCCGTCGACGCCGACCGGCCCGCGAAGAAGTCCGCCCAGCAACTCTGGGACCAGGGGAAGGTGCAGGCCGTCCGGGGCATCCACAGTCTCGTCCTGGGCGTCGGGCAGTCCGGCCGGTCGCTGCGCGACGTCGCCCACCTGGCCGACCGGGCTGTGCCCGCCGTGTCGGACGCGTGGGGCGCCGACTGGAGCCGGCGCGTCGTCGTGCTCGTCCCGAAGTCGCTGGAGGGGATGGCGGGGCTGCTCGGCTCACCCGCCTCCTCCTACCGCGGGATCGCGGCGGTCACCACCGGCGAGACGGGCGCGCCCGCCCGGGCGCCGGCGGACCGGATCATCGTCAACCCGGAGGCGTTCGCCCTCCTCGGCGGCCTCGGCGAGCAGGTCGTCGTCACTCACGAGACGACCCATGTCGCGACCCGGGCCGCCACCACCCCCGCCACGCCCCTGTGGCTGTCCGAGGGCTACGCCGACTGGGTCGGCTACCGCGCCGCCGGCCGCACCCCCGTCGAGGCCGCGCCCGAGCTGTCCCGGGCGGTGAGCGCGGGGCGGGTCCCGGCCGGGCTCCCGGACGACGGGGACTTCGGCTTCACCGGGGACGCGAGCCGTCTGGCGCGGGCCTACGAGAGCGGCTGGACGGCGTGCCGGCTGATCGCCGACCGCTGGGGCGAGTCGCGGTTGCGCGCGTTCTACCGGGCCGTCGGGGAGCACCGGGAGCGGGCCGGGGCGGTGGAGGAAGCGATGCGTGAGGTGCTGGGGACGACGCCGGCGGCCTTCACGGCGGAGTGGCGGGAGTACCTGCGGGCTCAGCTGGGCTGATCGGGAGGTTGTCGTTCGGCCGCGCCGATCGGGAGGTGCCGGGCCGGGGCGCCCGCGGGTTCAGCCCGGCTGTTCCAGCAGTTCGATGGCCTCCCGCAGCCAGGCCCGTTCCGCCTCGCCCGTCGCCCGGGCGACCCGCAGCATGCCCTGGCGGAACAGGTCGTCCGCCTCCTCGGCCCGGACCGGCTTGCCGGACGCGTAGAAGAAGCTCGTCGGAGTCTCCAGGAAGTCCAGCCGGCGGCGCAGCACCGCGGCCTGCTCGTGCCGGTCGGGCAGGTGGCGCAGGAACGCCAGGACCGTGTTGAAGCGGACGTGGTCGGTGATCTCGGTCTGCTTCGGACGGCGCAGCCGCTGAAGCAGCTCCGCGCGGCCCTCGTCGGTGAGGGCCAGGATCCGGCGGGGGGCCGCACTCGCACCCGGCTCGGTGCGCTGGTCGAGCAGGCCCGCGCCGACCAGGCGCGTGATCGCCGGGTAGAGCGCGCCGTCGCTGACCGGCCGGACATGGCCGGTGAGCGCCTTGATGTGCTCCTTCAGCTCGTAGCCGTGCAGGGGTTCCTCGGCCAGGAAGCCCAGGATCGACAGCTCCAGCATGGTCCTCCTTGCGGGTGCGTACGCTGCATGCTACCTCTTAACGAGCTACCTCTAACCGAGATAGCTCGTATCGAGGGTGTCGGCTCGTGTCGAGCCTCACCGTGACTCGGGGGGACCGCTACCGTGAACGCCCACCGCGAGCAGCTCGTCCTGCTCGCCCGCCCCGTCTACTTCTCGCTCCTGGCCTCCGTCGCCGCGGGGATCGTCAACACCGTCTGGGTCGCCCGGCTGGGCGGTCCTGCCGTGGCCGCCGTGGCCGTGGCGACCACCACGGAGAACGTGCTGCTCGGCATCGCCCTGGTCTTCGGCTCCGGCACGACCGTGCTGGTCGCGCACGCCCGGGGCGCCCGCGATCCCGCCGCCGTCCGGGCCGCCGTGCGCGGCGGATGGGCGCTGTGGGCACTGGTGACACCGGTGGTCGTGGTCTGCGGACTGCTGGGGCGCGAGCCGCTGGCCCGGCTGGTGCTGGGCGGGGCCGACAGCGCCGCCCTCCCGCTCGCCGTCGCCTACTTCACGCTCGCCATGCCCGGCACGGCCGTCTTCTTCGCCCAGCAGCTCGTCGACGGCATCCTCAAGGGCACCGGCGACACCCGCACCCCGATGCGCCTCGCCCTGCTGTCCAACGGCCTGATCCTGATCCTCGACCCGCTCCTCATCCACCTCCACGGCGTCCAGGGCGCCGCCGCCTCGACGGTGCTGTCCCGCTGCGTGGCGCTCGGGGCCGGACTGGTCGCGCTCCGGCGCGACGCACTGCTCCGGACGGCCCGCGGGACGGCGCCGGGCGAGCCCCTGGCCGTCTCCCTGCGCCGGACGCTGACGACCGGCCTGCCCATGTCGGCCGACTTCACCGTGCGGCAGACGGGCGCCCTGGTCCTGGTCGCCGTCGTGGCCCGGCTCGGGGTGACGGCGGTGGCCGGGTACGCCATCGCCTACAAGTCCCTGTACGTGGCGACCATGGCCTTCTACGCGGTCCGCCAGGCCGCCTCCATCCACACCGCGCACACGCGGGGCGCCGGCCGGGACGCCCGACGGGCGATCGGACGGCAGGCCGTGCTTCTCTCCGGCGCCCTCGGGCTCGCCGCTGCCGTGCTCCTGGCGGTCACCGCCCCCTGGATCATGGCCGCCTTCGGCGCCGGGCCCGCGGTCGCGGCCGAGGGTGTGCTGTTCCTGCGCTGCGTCGGCCCCTACCTGGTGCTGCTGGGCTGCCTCATCGCGCTCGGCGGGGTCTTCGAGGGCGGCGGGCGAGCCTCGGCGCTGCTGCGGGTGACCGTGCTCGGCACGGCCGTCCAGCTGGGGCTCGCGTACGCCCTGACGGGGTACGGGCTGCCCGGGGTGTGTCTCGCGATGGCGCTCGCGGCGGCCGTGCAGTGCGCGTCGGCGGGGCTGCTGTTCCGGCGGGCCCCGGCTCAGGAGGAGACGGGCGTCTCGCCGGCGCGGACGGGCTGAGCGGGCACAGCGGGCAGGGTGCGCGGCACCGTCGCACGCCACAGGGCGCGGGCGGCGAGGAGCGCGGCGGCCACGAGGAGGCCGTTGCGCAGGAACAGCAGGGTGACCCCGAGGCCGTCACTGGCCACCACGTTGCCGAAGTACAGCGGGAACTCCAGCACCGTCACGAAGGACGCCACCAGGACGAGGACGACCGGCAGCCGCATCCGGCTCCCCGGGAAGTACAGGCACACCGCCGCCAGCCCGACCAGCCACACCATGTACTGCGGGCTGATCACCCGGCTGGTGGTGGTGAACATCAGCACCGCCACGAACGCCGCGTCGGCCAGGGTGTGCTCCTCGAAGCGCCGGGCCAGCAGCCGCCACAGCACCAGCCAGCCGAAGGCCGCCCCCGTCAGGAACAGCGCGCCCGTGCTCACCTCGCTCACGTACGGCCCGAGGAACTCGATCGAGCCGTAGTTGAGCTTCACCTCGCCCTGCCAGCCGAAGTGCCGGGCCACGTGGAAGACCAGCGCGCCCAGCGACTCCACCTCGGTGCCCCGGTCGCGCTGGAAGGTCAGGAAGGCGAACGCGCCCGGCATCGCCAGGGCGAACACGCCCGTCACGGCGACACCGGTCACCAGGGCCGATCCCCAGGCGGCGCGCCGCCGGGAGGCCAGCAGCAGCATCGCCGGCCACACCTTCAGCAGGGCGCCGAAGGCCGCCAGGGCCCCCATCGCCCTCGGGTGCCGGGCGCCCGCGAGCAGCGCGGCCACCGCCACCGCCGTGACCATCACGTCGTAGCGGGCGTACACCGTCGGCCCGAGGAGCGGCACGCCGACCACCCACACCCACGCGCCGCGCAGCGACCGGCCCGGGCGGCGCCCCGCGTACGTCAGCAGCGCCAGCACGGCCAGGTCGGTGACGCAGACCAGGACGAAGAAGGCGGTCGCGTACTCCAGGAAGGGCAGCAGGCCGGGGGAGAGGATCGCCAGGGCGGCGGCGGGCGGGTACTGCCAGGTGACGTCCTCCAGCGGGAACGTTCCGGTGCGCAGGACGCCGTACCAGCCCTGGTAGATCACGTGCACGTCGCTCGTGACGTCCGGGCCCGGGAAGACGTACACCTTCAGCACGAACAGCAGCAGCACCAGTCTCGTGAGACACCAGATCACCGGAAGCCATGCCAGGGACCGCCTCGCGCCCGTCGTCTTCACGTGATCCCTGCCTGTTCGCGTGCCGTGTTGATGGGGCCATGATGGGCCCGTCCGCTGTGAGCGTGCCACACGTGCCGCCGCGCGGGGCCGCGAGGGGCGGTTCGGTAGGGTCGGCGGCGTGCGCAAGACCCTGATCGTGACCAACGACTTCCCGCCCCGGCCCGGGGGCATCCAGGCGTTCCTGCACAACATGGCGCTGCGGCTGGACCCGCGGGAACTGGTCGTCTACGCGTCGACGTGGAAGCGGAGCCGGGAGGGGATCGAGGCGACCCGCGCCTTCGACGCCGAGCAGCCCTTCACCGTCGTACGGGACCGCACGACCATGTTGCTGCCGACCCCGGGCGCCACCCGGCGGGCCGTCGGGCTGCTGCGGGAGCACGGCTGCACCGCGGTGTGGTTCGGGGCGGCGGCCCCCCTCGGCCTGATGGCACCGGCCCTGCGCGCCGCGGGCGCCGAGCGGCTCGTGGCCACCACGCACGGGCACGAGGCCGGCTGGGCGCAGCTGCCCGCCGCCCGGCAGCTGCTGCGCCGCATCGGGGACGCCACCGACACGATCACCTACCTCGGCGAGTACACGCGCTCCCGGATCGCGACCGCCCTGACGCCCGAGGCGGCCGCGCGCATGGCCCAGCTGCCGCCGGGCGTCGACGAGAAGACCTTCCACCCCGGCTCGGGCGGCGACGAGATCCGGGCCCGCCTCGGCCTGACGGACCGCCCGGTCGTGGTCTGCGTCTCCCGGCTCGTCCGCCGCAAGGGCCAGGACACCCTGATCCGGGCCATGCCCAGGATCCTCGCGGCCGAGCCGGACACCGTGCTGCTGATCGTCGGGGGCGGCCCGTACGAGAAGGACCTGCGGCGGCTCGCGCAGGAGACCGGCGTGGCCGCCTCGGTCCGCTTCACCGGCGCCGTCCCCTGGTCCGAGCTCCCCGCCCACTACGGCGCCGGCGACGTCTTCGCGATGCCCTGCCGGACCCGCCGCGGCGGCCTCGATGTGGAGGGCCTCGGCATCGTCTACCTGGAGGCGTCCGCGACGGGCCTGCCGGTCGTGGCCGGCGACTCGGGCGGCGCCCCCGACGCGGTCCTGGACGGCGAGACGGGCTGGGTGGTGAGGGGCGGCTCCCCCGAGGAGGCCGCCGACCGCATCACCACCCTCCTCGCCGACGCCGAGCTGCGCCGCAGGATGGGGGAGCGGGGCAGGGAGTGGGTCGAGGAGAAGTGGCGCTGGGACCTGCTGGCCCAGCACCTCAAAGACTTGCTTTAGGGCAATAGGGGCGCGAGGAACTGCGCGAGAAACCACAGACAACCCGCACCCGCCCACAAGGATCAAGCGGCACCCCACTAGGCGGAACCCGAAAATCCGCCGATGCTGCCCAACATGACAGCAAACCTGACGAACCGTCACCTGACAAGACGTCAAATCCTCGGCATGGCAGCCCTGCAAACGGCAGCCACCCTCGGCTTCACCCGCGTCGGCCTCGAAAGCGCCCGAGCCGCCCAGCCCGACGCGGTCGACACCGCCCCCGCCATAGTCGTCGGCTCCGGCTACGGCGGCGCCGTCGCCGCCCTCCGCCTCGCCCAGGCCGGCATCCGCACCCTCGTCCTGGAGATGGGCCGCCTCTGGAACACCCCCGGCCCCGACGGCAACGTCTTCTGCTCCACCCGCACCCCGGACCAGCGCTCCATGTGGTTCCGCACCCGCACCGAGGCCCCCCTCGGCACGTTCCTCTGGCTGGACGTCGTCAACCGGGACATCAGCCGCTACCCGGGCGTCCTGGACCGCGTCCACTTCGCGCAGATGTCGGTGTACGTCGGCCGGGGCGTCGGCGGCGGCTCCCTGGTCAACGGCAGCATGGCGGTCACCCCGCCCCGCGCGTACTTCGCCGAGCAGTTCCCCACCGTCGACGCCGACGAGATGTACGGCACGTACTTCCCGCGCGCCCGCGCCGCCCTCGGCGTGAACACCGTCGACCCCTCCTGGTTCGAGTCGACGGACTGGTACCGCTTCACCCGCGTCTCCCGCAAGCACGCCGAGAACGCCGGCCTGCGGACCACCTTCGTGCCGAGCGTCTACGACTTCGGCCACATGCAGCGCGAGGCGGCCGGCACCGCCCCGAAGTCCGCGCTCGCCGGGGAGGTCATCTACGGCAACAACCACGGCAAGCGCAGCCTCGACAAGACCTACCTCGCCGCCGCCCTCGGCACCGGCAAGGTCACCCTCCACACCCTGGAGAAGGTGCGCGCGATCAGCAGGGCGCCGGACGGCACCTACGTCCTGACCGCCGACCGCATCGACGCCACCGGCCGGGTCGTCGAGACGAAGGAGTACGGCTGCACGTACCTCTTCCTCGGCGGCGGCAGCCTCGGCACCACCGAACTGCTGCTGCGCGCCCGGGAGACGGGCACCCTGCCCGACCTCCCCACGAGCGTCGGCACCGGCTGGGGCACCAACGGCAACGTGATGCTCGGCCGGGCCAACCACCTGTGGGACACGGTCGGCGCGAACCAGTCGACCATGCCGGTCATGGGCATCGACGACTGGGCCAACACGGCGAACCCGGTGTTCGCCGAGATCGCCCCGCTGCCGACGGGCCTGGAGCACTGGGTGAGCCTCTACCTGGCGATCACCCGGAACCCGGAGCGGGCGTCGTTCTCCTACGACACCGGCTCGGGCGAGCTGCGCCTCGGCTGGACCGCCGCCCACAGCGCCCTCTCCGTCGCCATGGCCAAGAAGCTGTTCGACCGCATCAACGCGGCCAACGCGACGATCTACCGGTACGACCTGTTCGGCTCCGGCAGCAAGGTCTTCGCCGACGACTTCACGTACCACCCGCTGGGCGGCTGCGTGCTGGGAAAGGCGACCGACGGCTACGGGCGCGTGAAGGGATACTCCAGGCTGTACGTCACGGACGGCTCACTCGTGCCCGGCTCGCTCGGGGTCAACCCCTTCGTGACCATCACGGCGCTCGCCGAACGCACGATGGCGCGGGTCCTCGCCGAGGACACCGCGCCCTAGCCGACCCGAGGGGTCACTTCGCGTAGATCGCCTCGATCTCGTGCGCGTAGTCCTTCGCCACCACGTTCCGCTTCAGCTTCAGCGAGGGCGTCAGGTGGCCCGACTCCTCCGTGAACTGGGAGGACAGAATGCGGAACTTCCGCACCGATTCCGCCTTCGACACCGCGGCGTTGCCGTCGTCGACCGCCGCCTGGATCGCGGCCAGCAGGTCCGGGTCCTCGCACAGCGACGCCGCGGTGGAACCCGCCGGCTTGCCGTGGTCGGAGCACCAACGGCCCAGGAACTCCTCGTCGATGGTGACCAGCGCGCCCACGAACGGCCGCCCGTCGCCCACCACCATGCACTCCGCGACCAGGGCGTGCGCCCGGATGCGGTCCTCGATCACGGCCGGGGCGACGTTCTTGCCGCCCGCGGTGACGATGATCTCCTTCTTGCGGCCGGTGATCCTGAGGTAGCCGTCCTCGTCGAGGGTGCCGATGTCACCGGTGTGGAACCAGCCGTCGGCCAGCGCCTCCGCGGTCGCGCCCGGGTTGTTCCAGTACTCCTTGAACAGGTGCTCGCCGTGCAGCAGCACCTCACCGTCGTCGGCGATCCGCACCACCGAGCCGGGCAGCGGCTGCCCGACCGTGCCGATCTTCTGCCGGTCCCAGGGGTTGAACGCCGTCGCCGCGCAGGACTCGGTCAGGCCGTAGCCCTCCAGCACCGTGAAGCCGATGCCGCGGAAGAAGTGCCCGAGCCGCTCGCCGAGCGGGGCGCCGCCGGAGATGGCGTACTCGCCCCGGCCGCCGAGGACCGCGCGGAGCTTGCTGTAGACCAGCTTGTCGAAGGTCTTGTGCTTGATCCTCAGGCCGAAGGACGGTCCCGAGGGGCTGTCCAGCGCCTTGCTGTAGGCGATCGCCGTGTCGGCGGCCTTGTCGAAGATCTTGCCCTTGCCGTCGGCCTGCGCCTTGGCGCGCGCCGAGTTGTAGACCTTCTCGAAGACGCGCGGCACACCGAGGATCAGGGTCGGGCGGAACGCGGCCAGCTCGTCGGTGAGGTTCTTGATGTCCGGGACGCAGCCGAGCTTGATCGGCGCCATCATCGGCGCGATCTGCACCAGCCGGCCGAAGACGTGCGCGAGCGGCAGGAAGAGCAGCACCGAGCACTCGCCCGTGCGGAACAGCGGACGCAGCCGCTCCACGATGTTGCCGCACTCGGCGAAGAAGCTGCGGTGGGTGAGCACACAGCCCTTGGGGCGGCCGGTCGTGCCCGAGGTGTAGACGATGGTCGCCGGGTCGTCCGCCTTGGCGATCGAGCTGCGCTCCTCGACCGTCTCGTCCGTGACGTCCTGGCCGAGCCGGCCCAGCTCGTCGAGGCCGCCGCCCTCGATCTGCCACACGTGCTTGAGCGCCGGCAGCCGGTCGCGCACCGACTCGACGGCGGCCGCGTGGGCCTCCGTCTCCACGAGGCAGGCGGTCGCGCCCGAGTCGCCGAGGATCCACTGCACCTGCTCCGGCGAACTGGTCTCGTACACCGGCACGGTCACCGCGCCCGCGCTCCAGATCGCGAAGTCCAGCAGCGTCCACTCGTACCGGGTGCGGGACATCAGGCCCACCCGGTCGCCCGGCTGGACCCCGGCCGCGATCAGCCCTTTCGCGGCCGTGCGCACCTCGGCGAGGAAGGTGGTGGCCGTGACGTCCTGCCAGGAACCGCCGACCTTGCGGGCGATCACGGCGACGTCCGGGTGCTGCGCGGCGTTTCTGCGGACGATGTCGGTCAGATTGCCGTCCGCAGGGACCTCGTACAAAGCCGGAAGGCTGAACTCGCGCAAGACTGCTGCTCCTCATAGGGCGCCGGCGCCACGACGGTGTGTGCTGCGACGGTGCGGTCCAAGGCTCGGGCAGGTGCTCGGACATTCACTTGTTGAAATGCAGAGCACGACTGGACTGCCCGGACGTTACCCGCCGGTATGGCGTCTCCGACAGGGGGTCCCGTCGAGATGTTCGCTGCGTCACACAGTTGGGTATTCCTTCGCGCACAGTAGTCCACGGACTAAATCACTGGCCAGTAACCGCAGGTAGGGCCGTCACTGTTCACGTATGCCGCACAGGCTTACGCTTGATCGTCATGGCACCCACACCAGCCGGAGACACAAGGACACGCGTGCACGTCGTCAGCGACGTGCACGGCAACGCCCGTGACCTGGCCAGAGCCGGCGAGGGCGCCGACGCGCTGATCTGCCTGGGCGACCTCGTCCTCTTCCTCGACTACGCCGACCACTCGCGCGGCATCTTCCCCGACCTGTTCGGCGTCGAGAACGCCGACCGCATCGTCGCGCTGCGCACCGCCCGGCGCTTCGAGGAGGCCCGGGAGTTCGGGGCCCGGCTGTGGGCCGGCATCGGCGCGGACCGGGCCGCGGTGATCGAGAAAGCGGTGCGCAAGCAGTACGCGGAGCTGTTCGCCGCCTTCCCCACTCCGACGTACGCCACCTACGGCAACGTCGACATGCCGCCCCTGTGGCAGGAGTACGCCGGCCCCGGCACGACCGTCCTCGACGGCGAGCGCGTCGAGATAGGCGGCCGGGTCTTCGGCTTCGTCGGCGGCGGCCTGCGCACGCCGATGCGGACGCCGTACGAGATCAGCGACGAGGAGTACGCGGCGAAGATCGAGGCCGTCGGCGAGGTCGACGTGCTGTGCACGCACATCCCGCCCGAGGTCCCCGAACTCGTCTACGACACCGTCGCGCGCCGCTTCGAGCGCGGCAGCCGGGCCCTGCTGGACGCCATCCGCCGCACCCGGCCCCGCTACTCCCTCTTCGGGCACGTGCACCAGCCGCTGGTGCGGAGGATGCGGATCGGGGCAACCGAGTGTGTGAACGTGGGGCACTTCGCGGGGACCGGGACGCCCTGGGCGCTGGAATGGTGAAGGCCTCCCAGCTCGGGTGAGATCGGCGGGTCCCGTGCGCGGTAGCCTTCACGCTGCACACACGTGCGCAGGACGACCTCTTACCGGCCCGCATCTGGAGGAGCCACGGCGATGGCGGAACACACCAGCTCGAGCATCACCATCGAGGCGGCCCCGGCCGACGTCATGACGGTCATCGCCGATTTCGCCCGCTACCCGGACTGGACCGGCGAGGTGAAGGAGGCCGAGGTCCTGAAGACCGACGAGCAGGGCCGCGCCGAGCAGGTCCGTCTCGTCATGGACGCCGGCGCGATCAAGGACGACCAGGTGCTGGCGTACACCTGGACCGGTCAGAACGAGGTCTCCTGGACGCTGGTGAAGTCCCAGATGCTGCGCTCCCTCGACGGCACGTACATCCTGAAGCCGGCGGGGACGGGGGGTACGGAGGTCACGTACGCGCTGACCGTCGACGTCAAGATCCCCATGCTCGGCATGATCAAGCGCAAGGCGGAGAAGGTCATCATCGACCGGGCGCTGGCGGGGCTGAAGAAGCGGGTGGAGTCGGGCAAGTAGGGGTCGCGCCGCAGGGGGCCTGTGCTGTGCCGGGTGCGGGCCGGCTGTGGCTCGTCGCGCCCACGCGGCGGAGCCGCATGGTCAACACAGCCCCGCGCCCCTGAGGTTCTCAGCTGCGGGCAGTCGTGCCGCTGGGGCGGCACGGGTGGGCGCAGCGCACCCCGCAGTGCCGGGTTGCGCACCACCCGGCCCGAGCGTCGACGCCGGGTACCGTTCACCCCCATGCGCACCCTCCTGATCACCGGCCCCGGCGGCAGCGGTCGTACCACCCTCGCGGCCGCCACCGCCCTGGCCGCGGCGGCCGACGGCACGGACACCCTCGTGCTGTCCGCCGACCCGACGGACACCCTCGGTGCCGCCCTGGGCGTCCCGACCGGCCCGGCCCCGGTCGAAGCCGCCCCGCACCTCACCGCCTGGCGCCCCGACCCCGCCCGGGACTTCCGTGCGGACCTCACCGCCCTCCAGGAACGCGCCTCCTCCGCACTGGACCTCCTCGGCGCCTCCCGCCTCGACCCGGAGGAACTCACCCCGCTGCCCGGCGCGGAGGAACTCGCCCTGCTGCGCGCCCTGCGCGACGCCGCGCTGTCGGAGAAGTACGGCCTCCTCGTCGTCGACCTCCCCCCGGCCCCGCAGGCCCTCGCCCTCCTCGCCCTGCCCGAGGAACTCCGCCGCTACCTGCGCCGGCTGCTCCCGCCCGAACGGCAGGCGGCCCGCGCCCTGCGCCCCGTCCTGGGTCGGCTCGCCGGTGTTCCGATGCCCGCGGAGTGGCTGTACGAGACGGCGGCCCGCTGGGACCTGGAACTCGCCGCCGTGGAGGCGGTCGTCGCCGACCGCGACACCGTCGTACGGCTGGTCGCCGAGCCCGGCCCGGCCGGTGCCGACGCCGTCCGCACCGCCGGCCTCGGCCTCGCCCTGCGCGGCCTGCGCACCGACCTCGTGGTCGCCAACCGCGTCCTGCCCGAGGCCTCCCCGGACACCTGGCTGGCCGGCCCGGTCGCCCAGCAGCGCAAGACGCTGGAGGAGTGGCGGGAGGTCTGCGCCGTCCGCACCGTCGCCCACCTCGGCCGCGACCCGCGCGGCACCGACGACCTCACCGCCCTGGCCGTGCCCGGCCCCGACGCGGACGCCGCCGCCGTGGAATGGCCCGTGCTCGACCGGCTCGGCACGGACGGCGTGCTCGTCTGGCACATCCCGCTGCCCGGTGCCATACGCGACGAACTGGACCTCGTCCGGCGCGGCGACGAACTCGCCGTCACAGCGGGCCGGTTCCGCCGTATCGTCCCGCTGCCCTCGGCGCTGCGCCGCTGCACCGTCGACGGCGCCGCCCTGCGCGAGGACGTACTGCGCATCCGCTTCGCACCCGACCCGAAGCTCTGGCCGCGGAGCCTGTGAGACCCGGCGGCGGACACCGCGAAATGCCCGGCCCCGGGCCGTGAACCCGGTCCGTCCGTTCGGGTAACGTCGGAGGGACGAACCGTAGTCAGGAGTCCGTCATGAGCGAAGAGCTCCCCCCGCCCGGCGAGGCCCGCGAAGACGCCGTGGACGAGGTGCGGGCGACCGACGCCGACGCCTGGGCGACCGCGTGCGCCGAGGACCTCGAGGCGGAGCAGGCCCGCCGCCGCACCCAGTACGGCCCGCCCCCCGGCTCGGCCGCCGAGGAACTGAAGAAGCTCGTCGACGCCGTCGCGGACAAGCTGTCCGGCATCCAGTCCCCGCTGTTCGGCGCGGTCGCGGGGCCCGCCGCCCAGCAGGTCGTGCGCCAGGTCGTCCAGCAGGCCAAGGACGCCGTGGAGCCCGTCATCGAACGCAACCCGGACGTCTTCGACCACCTGGCCGCCGCCGGGAACGAACTGCTCGCCGCCTACCGCTCCGCCGTCCAGGCCCAGGAACGGCGCTGGACCGGCCGCGACGACCGTGACGACCCCCGTGACCAGGACGAACGCCGTGACCGCGGTGACGAGGGCGGCCCCGGGGAGCGCATCGACCTCGACTGAGTCCCGAGTCCCCGAAGAGCGGCGGACAGCGCGACGCCGCCCGGTGTGCCCAGCGTGCGGACGAGGCGAACCCGACGGCGGGGCCTCGGGTACCGTTGGCCGTAGCGGGGCTCGACCGAAACTGAGGGATTCATGGGACTCACCATCGGCGTCGACATCGGCGGCACGAAGATCGCGGCCGGCGTGGTCGATGAGGAAGGCAACATCCTCTCGACCCACAAGGTGCCGACCCCGGGCACGCCCGAGGGCATCGTGGACGCCATCGCCTCGGCGGTGGAAGGCGCACGCGTCGGACACGACATCGTCGGTGTGGGCATCGGCGCCGCCGGCTACGTGAACCGGCAGCGCTCCGAGGTCTACTTCGCGCCCAACATCCACTGGCGCAACGAGCCGCTCAAGGAGAAGGTCGAGGCCCGCGTGGGCCTCCCGGTGGTCGTCGAGAACGACGCCAACGCCGCGGCGTGGGGCGAGTACAAGTTCGGCGCCGGCAAGGGCCACCGCAACGTCATCTGCATCACGCTGGGCACGGGCCTCGGCGGCGGCATCATCATCGGCAACAAGCTGCGCCGCGGGCACTTCGGCGTGGCCGCCGAGTTCGGCCACATCCGCATGGTGCCGGACGGCCTGCTGTGCGGCTGCGGCTCGCAGGGCTGCTGGGAGCAGTACGCCTCCGGCCGCGCCCTCGTCCGGTACGCCAAGCAGCGCGCCAACGCCACCCCCGAGAACGCCGAGATCCTGCTCGGCCTCGGCAACGGCACCCCCGACGGCATCGAGGGCAAGCACATCTCCATGGCCGCCCGCCAGGGCGACCGTGTGGCCGTCGACTCCTACCGCGAGCTGGCCCGCTGGGTCGGCGCGGGCCTCGCCGACCTCGCCTCCCTCTTCGACCCCTCCGCCTTCATCGTCGGCGGCGGCCTCTCCGACGAGGGCGAACTGGTCCTGGGCCCCATCCGCAAGTCCTACAAGCGCTGGCTGGTCGGCGGGAACTGGCGCCCGGTCGCCGAGGTCCGCGCCGCGGAACTGGGCAACAAGGCGGGCCTGGTGGGAGCGGCGGACCTGGCCCGCGAACCCGACCCGATCATGTAAAACGCCCTGCCTTTGGGGCGCGGGGAACTGCGCGATCAGCCACACACGACCGGCACTCGCGCACCAACCCCGCGCCCCGAGCCATGGGGCGTAAATTGATCACATGTCGCTGCTCCCCAACTCGCGTACAGAACCCGACGGTTCCGCAGTCATCAGGGTCCTCAGCTACAACATCCGTTCCATGCGCGACGACACCGCCGCCCTGGCTCGTGTCATCAGGGCGTGCGAGCCCGACCTGGTCCTCCTCCAGGAAGCCCCCCGCTTCTTCCGCTGGCGCAAGAAACTCGCCCGCCTGGCCCGCGCCTCCGACCTGGTGATCGTCACCGGGGGCGCCACCACCACGGGGCCGGCGATCCTCAGCTCGCTCCGCGCGAGCGTCGAACGCACGGAGGACGTCCTCCTGCCCCGCACCCCCGGCCTGCACCGCCGCGGCTTCGCCACCGCCGTCGTCCGCTTCGCCGGCACCCGCCTCGGCGTCCTGAGCTGCCACCTGTCGCTCCAGAAGGACGAGCGCCACGAGCAGGCCCGCATGCTCCTGGACCGCCTGGCCGGCCTGGGCGCGGAGCACGCGATCGCCGGCGGCGACCTGAACGAACGCCCCGACGGTCCGGCCTTCCGCCTGCTGGCCGAGGGGCTGACCGACTGCCGGGCCGCCGCACCCTGGGGCGGCGGGCACACCTGGACCCCCGCCGACCCCCACCAGCGCATCGACGCGATCTTCGCGACCAAGGGCATCGAGGTCCTGGGCTGCGGCGTACCGCTCGGGCAGCCCGGGGTGACCGAGGCAGACCTGAGGGCGGCCACGGACCACCTTCCGGTCCTGGCCGCCCTCAGAATTCCCGCCGCACAAGGCCTGTCCTAGACGACCGCCCCGCGCCCCGGGTCGTCGTCCTCCTCGTCCGTCCGCATCCGCATCACCAGCGTCGCGAACCCGCCGAGGAAGCCGCCGATGGCCAGCGTGGCCAGCCACCAGGTCATGTCCCAGCCGAGCACCACGGCCAGCAGGAGCAGCACCGGCCCGCCGAGCACCCCGAGCCAGGCGAACTTCGCGGTGGGATCGGCGGACGGCAGCGGGGGCGGCTCCGGCGGCACGAAGTGGCCCTCGTCGTCCTCGTCGAAGTCGTCCTCGGTGGGCTCGGGCGTCGAGTAGTCACGCGGGCCGACGCCGGGCGCGAAGGAGACGGAGCCGCCCAGTGGCTTGGCCGGCTTCTCCGCGGGCTCCTTGGCCTCCGGCCCGTCGGGCTCGGCGGGCTTCGCGGCCTCCCCGGCCGTGTCCACCCGGTCGTCGTTGGTCGCGGCCTCCAGCAGCGCCAGGTCCTCGACGGACTTGAACGGCTTGGCGCCCGGCGGGTCCGGCGGCTCCTCGCCGTACCCGGCGACGATCGCCGCCCAGGCGGCCTCCTCGTCGATCGGGACGCCCTTCTCGTCCGGCTCCCGGCCCTCGCGGTCGGAGTCGTGCTCAGCCACCTGCGGTCGTCCCTTCCTTGCCGAGACCGGGCTCCTTGACGAGGCCGGGTGCGAGCCGGTCGATGAACGCGAGGCTCTCCTCGTGGATCCGGTCCGCGTCATGGTCCAACGTGGCCACGTGGTAGCTCTGTTCCAGGATGACCTCTTTCACGTCGGTGGACGAGATGCGGCTGAGGATGCGGGCCGAGTCGGCGGGCGGCACCACATGGTCCTGGGGGCTGCGCAGCAGCAGCACCGGCTGCGTGACCTGCGGCAGCTCGCGGTCGGCGGCCTGGAAGAACTGCCGCAGGGAGTGCGCCGCGTGCAGCGGCACCCGGTCGTAGCCCAGCTCCCTGCTGTCCGGCTTGGCGATGTCGCTGGCGATGCCCTTCGTCGCCGGGACGAAGTGGCGGACCACGGGGAGGGCGTGCGCTGCCAGGCCGTGCACCTTGTTCGCCGGGTTGACGACCATCACGCCGCTGACGGCGTCGCCGTGCTTTCCGGCCAGCCGCAGGGCCAGGGCGCCGCCCATGGACAGACCGGCCACGAAGACCTTCTCGCGGCGCTCGCACAGCAGGCGCAGCTCGCGGTCGACCTCCGCGTACCAGTCCTGCCAGCCGGTGATCCGCAGGTCCTCCCAGCGCGTGCCGTGCCCGGGCAGCAGCGGCAGGGAGACGGTCAGGCCGTGCTCGGCGAGGTGCTCCGCCCAGGGGCGCAGCGACTGCGGTGATCCGGTGAAGCCGTGGCAGAGGAGGACGGCGACCTCCCCGCCCTCGTGGTGAAACGGCTCGGCTCCGGCAAGGACCGGCACCTTCGGCCTCCTGGTCGTGAGAAGGGACTGACACGATCACGGATAGTCACGGAACGTCATGGAAGGCGTCGCACGTCGTTCGCGGGACCTTCACCGTACGCGACCGCACTGACACCGACCAGGGCCGTCGGCGCCTTTGACAGCGCTCCGGGTTAAGGTCTGAACGACACATACAGGAGGCACTCGGTTGTTGTACGGCGCGATGAAGGTCACCGTCGGGGGTCCGCTGAAGCTCGCCTTCAGACCCTGGGTGGAGGGCCTGGAGAACGTACCCGCCGAGGGCCCGGCGATCCTGGCGAGCAATCACCTGTCGTTCTCCGACTCGTTCTTCCTGCCCGCCGTCCTCGACCGCAAGGTCACCTTCATCGCGAAGGCCGAGTACTTCACCACGCCCGGTGTGAAGGGCCGGCTGACGGCCGCCTTCTTCAAGGGCGTCGGCCAGCTGCCCGTGGACCGCTCCGGTGCGCGCGGCGCGGGTGAGGCCGCCATCAGGAGCGGCATCGAGGTGCTGGAGCGCGGCGAGTTGTTCGGGATCTACCCGGAGGGGACGCGCTCGCCCGACGGGCGGCTCTACCGCGGCAAGCCGGGCGGCCTCGCGCGGGTGGCGCTCGCGACCGGCGCGCCCGTCCTCCCGGTCGCCATGATCGACACGGAGAAGATCCAGCCGCCCGGGAAGATCATGCCGAAGCTGATGCGGCCCGGCATCCGGATCGGCAAGCCCCTGGACTTCAGCCGCTACCAGGGCATGGAGCACGACCGGTTCGTGCTGCGCGCGGTGACCGACGAGGTCATGTACGAGATCATGAAGCTCTCCGGCCAGGAGTATGTCGACATGTACGCGACGGCCATGAAGCGGCAGCTCGCGGAGGCGGCGAAGGCGGAGAAGGAAGCCGAGAAGGCGGCCAGGGCCGCGCTCGCCAAGGCGGAGAAGGAACAGGCCGAGAAGGAAAAGCAGTCGGAGCGGCGGCGGACCGAGCCCTAGACAGGGGCTGGGGCCAGGGGTGGGGGAGATGGCCAGGCGCGAGCGTGTCATGAGGATGTCGGTCGAGCAGCCGCTGTGGCGTGCGCTGACCGCCTACCGGGTGCTCACGATGCTGTACGCGGTCGGCCTGTTCGCCACCGCCCACGACGAGTTCGCCCGCCCCTGGGTCGCCGTCGCCTACTTCGCGGTGCTCGGGGTGTGGACGCTGGCCACCCTGCCCCGGGTCGCGAACGCCGCCGGCTGCACCAAGCGGTTCCTCACCGCCGACCTCACCATCGCCATCGCCGGCATCCTGCTCACGCCCGTCGCCGACGCGCACGAGCGGGTCCAGGCGGGCGGCCCGACCCTGCCGTCGATATGGACCGCCGGTTCCGTCCTGGCCTTCGCCATCAAGGGCGGCTGGCGCTGGGCGGCCCTCGCCTCCAGCCTGGTGGCCGCCGCCAACCTGGTCGAGCGCGGCAGCCCGGCCCGCGACACCGTCCACAACGTCATCCTGGTCTGCATCGCCTCCATCGCCATCGGCTATGTCGTCGAGGTCGCCCGCGCCTCCGAGCGCACCCTCGCCCGTGCCCTGGAGATCGAGGCCGCGACACGGGAGCGGGAGCGCCTCGCCCGGGACATCCACGACAGCGTCCTCCAGGTGCTGGCGATGGTGCAGCGGCGCGGCGCGGTGATCGGCGGCGAGGCGGCCGAGCTGGGCCGGATGGCGGGCGAGCAGGAGGTCGCGCTGCGCACCCTCGTCTCCGGCGGGCTGGTGCCCGTGTCGCGGGTCTCCGAGGACGCCGCCGAGGGCGCGCTCGTCCGGGCGGTCGAGGAAGGACCGGACGAGGAGGAACCGGCCGGCGGCCCCGTCGACCTGCGCGCCCTGCTCGCCCCGTACGCCGGGGCCCGGGTCAGCCTCGCCGAGCCGGGCGCGCCCGTGCGGCTGGCGCCGGTCGCCGCCCGGGAGGTGGCCGCCGCGGTCGGGGCCGCCCTGGACAATGTCCGCAAGCACGCCGGGGAGCAGGCGCGCGCCTGGATCCTGGTCGAGGACGAGCCGGACGAGGTGATCGTCACCGTCCGGGACGACGGGCCCGGCATCCCGGAGGGGAGGCTCGCCCAGGCCGAGGGCGAGGGGCGGCTCGGTGTCGCCCTGTCGATCCGCGGCCGACTGCGCGACCTCGGCGGCAGCGCGGAGCTGATCTCCGTGCCGGGTCAGGGCACGGAAGTCGAGCTGAAGGTACCGAAGGACGTGAAGGACCCACGGGGGAAGGCGGAGCGGCGATGACGGAGAGCGGCGGGGAGCGGCGGGACCCGATCAAGGTCATGGTGGTCGACGACCACCCCATGTGGCGCGACGCGGTCGCCCGGGACCTCGCCGAGTCCGGCTTCGAGGTGGTCGCCACCGCGGGCGACGGCGACCAGGCCGTGCGCCGCGCCAAGGCCGCCGCGCCCGACGTCCTCGTGCTCGACCTGAACCTGCCCGGCAAGCCCGGCGTCCAGGTGTGCAAGGACGTCGTCGCCGCGAACCCCGCGCTACGCGTCCTGGTGCTGTCCGCGAGCGGGGAGCACGCCGACGTCCTGGAGGCCGTGAAGTCCGGCGCGACGGGCTACCTGCTGAAGTCGGCCTCCACGGAGGAACTCCAGGACGCGGTCCGCCGCACGGCCGTCGGCGACCCCGTGTTCACGCCCGGCCTCGCCGGACTGGTCCTCGGCGAGTACCGCCGCCTCGCCTCCGAACCCGCCCCCGCCCAGGACACCGACGAACCGAAGGCGCCCCGGCTCACCGACCGCGAGACCGAGGTGCTGCGCCTGGTCGCCAAGGGCCTGAGCTACAAGCAGATCGCCGAACGCCTGGTCATCTCCCACCGCACGGTGCAGAACCACGTCCAGAACACCCTCGGCAAGCTCCAGTTGCACAACCGCGTCGAACTGGTCAGGTATGCGATAGAGCGCGGCCTCGACGACGAGTGAGGCGCACGTCACACTGACCCTTCGTCAGGCACCTGCGGCGAAGGGACTGTTCCATGCGCGTCGGAGTACTGACCGGAGGCGGCGACTGCCCCGGCCTCAACGCCGTCATCCGGGCCATCGTCCGCAAGGGCGTGCAGGAGTACGGCTACGACTTCACCGGCTTCCGGGACGGCTGGCGAGGACCCCTGGAGAACGACACCGTCCGGCTCGACATCCCCGCCGTGCGCGGCATCCTGCCCCGCGGGGGAACCATCCTCGGCTCCTCCCGGACCAACCCGCTGAAGGAACGGGACGGCATCCGCCGGATCAAGGAGAACCTCGCCGGGCTGGAGGTCGAGGCGCTCATCGCCATCGGCGGCGAGGACACCCTCGGCGTGGCCGCCCGCCTCTCCGACGAGCACGGCGTGCCCTGCGTGGGCGTCCCGAAGACCATAGACAACGACCTGTCCGCCACCGACTACACCTTCGGCTTCGACACCGCCGTCGGCATCGCCACCGAGGCCATCGACCGGCTGCACACCACCGCCGAGTCCCACATGCGCGTCCTGGTCGTCGAGGTGATGGGCCGCCACGCCGGCTGGATCGCCCTGCACTCGGGCCTCGCCGGCGGCGCCAACGTCATCCTCATCCCCGAGCAGCGCTTCGACGTGGAGCAGGTGTGCGCCTGGGTGACCTCCCGCTTCCGGGCGTCGTACGCGCCGATCGTCGTCGTCGCCGAGGGGGCGATGCCGAAGGACGGCGACATGGTCCTCAAGGACCAGTCTCTGGACTCCTTCGGGCACGTCCGGCTGTCCGGCGTGGGCGAGTGGCTGGCCAAGGAGATCGAGAAGCGCACGGGCAAGGAGGCCCGCACCACGGTCCTCGGCCATGTCCAGCGCGGCGGCACCCCCAGCGCCTTCGACCGCTGGCTCGCCACCCGCTTCGGCCTGCACGCCATCGACTGCGTCCGCGACGGCGACTTCGGCTCGATGGTCGCCCTGCGCGGCACCGACATCGTCCGCGTCCCCATCGCGGAGGCGACGGCCCGCCTGAAGACCGTGGACCCGAAGCTGTACGAGGAGGTCGGGGTGTTCTTCGGCTGACCACCGCACCTCCGGTGCCGGCCGGGGCCGCGCGGCCCCGACCGGCCCGGTGTCAGACCGACGGCGCGCCCGTGCCGCGCAGCTGCCCCACCAGCTCCCGCACGACCCGCGCCCCGTTCAGCGTCAGCACCGACTCCGGGTGGAACTGCAGCCCCGCGAAGCCGGGCCCGCGCAGGGCGTGCACCTCCCCGTTCGCGGCGCGGGAGACCTCCACGCCGTGGGCCGTCAGCTCGGCCGCCGCCTCGTCGTCGCAGCGCGCCACGAAGCTGTTGTAGAAGCCGACGGTCTCCCGCCGCCCGAACAGCTCGATCTCCGTCTGCGCCCCCTGGTACGGCACTTCCTTCCGGACGATGTCCAGCCCCAGCTCGGCCGCGATCAGCTCGTGCCCGAGGCAGACGCCCAGCACGCCCCGCCGTTCGCCCCCGATCACCTCGGCGGTCAGGGCACGCAGGAACCGCATTTTCGGATCCGCGAGGTCGGACGGGTCCCCGGGCCCGGGTCCGAGCACCACCGGCCCCTGGTGCCCGAGCACCGCCTCCCGCAGCCCCGGCTCGTCGTACCGCCGCACGGTCACCTCCAGGCCGCCGGCGCGCAGCACGTGCGCGAGCATCGCCGTGAAGGTGTCCTCCCCGTCGACGACCAGGGCGTGCCCGGCGAGTTCCGCGGACCGCTCCTGCATCCGCAGCCAGAACGGGGCGAGGGAGGCCCGGCGCCCGTCCAGCGCGGCCCGGACCCGCGGGTCCTCCGCCAGCCCCGGCCGTGCGGCCTCCGCACGCGGCCGGGCCGGACGCACGCCCAGGGCCGCCAGCACACCGGCCGCCTTCGCGTGGGTCTCGGCCACCTCGCTCACCGGGTCCGAACCCCGCACCAGCGTGGCACCGACCGGAACCCGCAGGTGCCCGTCCGAGGCGATGTCGGCGGTGCGGATCAGGATGGGGGAGTCGAGGGTCTGCGCCCCGCCCGAGTCCCGGCCGACCAGGGCCAGCGCACCGGCGTAGTACCCGCGTCCGCCGGCCTCGTGCCGCTCGATGACCCGGCAGGCGTTCTGCACCGGCGACCCGGTGACGGTCGCCGCGAACATGGTCTCCTTCAGCACCTCCCGCACGTCCAGCGAGGACTTGCCCCGCAGTTCGTACTCGGTGTGCGCCAGGTGCGCCATCTCCTTGAGCCGCGGGCCGATCACGACCCCGCCCATGTCGCCGACGGTGCACATCATCTTGAGCTCCTCGTCGACGACCATCGACAGCTCCTCGATCTCCTTGCCGTCGGCGAGGAAGTCCAGCAGGTGCTCGGGCGTCGGCCCCTCGGCGGGGTAGCGGTAGGTGCCGCTGATCGGGTTCATGACGACCGTGCCGCCGGACATCCGCACATGCACCTCGGGGCTGGCCCCGACCAGCGTCCGGTCCCCGGTGTGCACGACGAACGTCCAGTACGCGCCCCGCTCGCCCTCCAGCAGCCGCCGGAACAGCGCCAGGGCGTCGGCCCGCCCGAACCCGGGGATCTCGCCCTCGTACGTCCGGCGGATCACGAAGTTGGCGCCCTCGCCCCGGCCGATCTCCTCCTCCAGCACGCGCCCGACGATCCGCGCGTACTCCTCGTCGGGGACGTCGAAGCCACCGTCATTGACGCGGACCTCGTGCGCCGGGAGCTGCTCCAGGGCCTCGGCGAGCGGGACGCCGTACGACTCCTGGGGCGTGAGCGCCAGCAGGGGCGTGCCGTCGTCGCGGATGTCGAAGCCGCGCTCGCGGATCTGCCGGAAGGGGACGAGCGCGAGGCTCTCCTCGGGGAGGTCGGCGAGCCGGTCGTACGCGGCGACCGGGCCGATCAGGACCTCGACCAGGTCGTGGTCGTGGCCGGGTGTGCGGCGGCGGAGCAGGGCGAAGGGACGGGAGTCGTCCAGCAGCTGTGCCAGGTCCATGGTTCCTCTTCCGTCGAATCACGTCGATGTCGGTGAGGAACGACCCGGGAAACACCGAAGGCCGCCCCTCGGGCGGCCTTCGCGAAGTCTTCTGTACGCGCAGTCAGCGGGCCGCCGGATGAGCGGTCCACCACCAGGTCTGGATCGAGTGCGCGAACATGCGACGCACCCTACCCCATGTCCGAGGGGTGTACCCGGTGTCTCAATTGCTGGGCATGGGTCAGGACGCCCGACACGACCCCGTAATGTTGAGGTCGTGACCGTGAACGCTAAGACCAGCGCGAGTGCTGGCAACACCTGGCGAGACCTGCCCGCGGCGCAGCAGCCCGAGTACCCCGACCCCGAGGCTCTGCGCGCAGTCGTTGCGGACCTCGAGTCGTATCCGCCGCTCGTCTTCGCGGGCGAGTGCGACCAGCTGCGCGCCCGGATGGCGGCCGTCGCCAAGGGAGAGGCGTTCCTCCTCCAGGGCGGCGACTGCGCCGAGGCCTTCGACGCGGTGTCCGCGGACCACATCCGCAACAAGCTGAAGACGCTGCTCCAGATGGGCGCCGTGCTCACATATGCCGCGTCCGTGCCGGTCGTGAAGGTCGGCCGCATCGCCGGCCAGTACTCCAAGCCGCGCTCCAAGCCGACCGAGACCCGCGACGGCGTGACGCTGCCGACGTACCGGGGCGACTCGGTCAACGGCTTCGACTTCACCGAAGAGGCCCGCGTCCCGGACCCCGAGCGCCTGAAGCGGATGTACCACGCCTCGGCCTCCACGCTGAACCTGGTGCGCGCCTTCACCACCGGCGGCTACGCCGACCTGCGCCAGGTCCACGCCTGGAACCAGGACTTCGTGAAGTCGTCCCCGTCGGGTCAGCGCTACGAGCAGCTGGCGCGCGAGATCGACAACGCGCTGAACTTCATGCACGCCTGCGGGGCCGACCCGGAGGAGTTCAAGACGGTCGAGTTCTACGCCTCGCACGAGGCGCTGCTGCTCGACTACGAGTCGGCCCTGACCAGGGTCGACTCGCGCACCGGGCAGCTGTACGACGTCTCCGCGCACATGGTGTGGATCGGCGAGCGCACCCGGCAGCTGGACCACGCGCACATCGAGTTCGCCTCGAAGATCCGCAACCCGATCGGAATCAAGCTGGGTCCGACGACCACGGCCGAGGACGCGCTGCAGTACATCGAGCGCCTCGACCCGGAGCGCGAGCCGGGCCGGCTGACGTTCATCGTCCGCATGGGCGCCGACAAGGTCCGCGACAAGCTCCCCGAGCTGGTCGAGAAGGTCACCGCCTCGGGCGCGACGGTGGCCTGGGTGACCGACCCGATGCACGGCAACACCTTCGAGGCGGCCTCCGGGCACAAGACCCGCCGCTTCGACGACGTGCTCGACGAGGTCAAGGGCTTCTTCGAGGTCCACAAGGAGCTCGGCACGCACCCGGGCGGCATCCACGTGGAGCTGACCGGTGACGACGTCACCGAGTGCGTGGGCGGCGGCGACGAGATCTTCGTCGACGATCTGCACCAGCGCTACGAGACGGCCTGCGACCCGCGGCTCAACCGCAGCCAGTCGCTCGACCTGGCGTTCCTCGTGGCGGAGATGTACAGGGACCAGTAACGGGTCCGCCCGTTACCGGGCATCGACTGGGGCGCGGATCACATACGATCCGCGCCCCTCTCGACTTTTGCGGCTCGCACCCGACGGGTAAGGTTAGGTTAGCCTCACCGATCAACGGGGATGGCGTCACAGAGCAAGTCCCTCGGGAGGTGAACCGCGTGTACGTCTGCAGTTGCTTCGGGATCACCGAACAGCAGGTCAAGCAGCACGCGGACAGCGGTGCCTGCACCCCCCGCCAGATAGCCTCCGCCTGCAAGGCGGGCACGGACTGCGGGTCCTGTGTGCGCCGTATCCAGGCGATTCTGGGCAGGGGTGCCTGCCCTCGCCGTGAACTGGCCGACCGGGGCCAGCCGGTGCTCGCGGAGCTGGAGGACGCGGCCTGAGCGCAGGCCTCAGCTCGGCTGCTCGATCTGCTGCGCGATGTACAGCGCCTCGCCGAGCTTGTCGATCAGCTCCAGCTGCGTGTCCAGGTAGTCGATGTGGTGCTCCTCGTCCTCGAGGATCGACTCGAAGAGGTTCGCCGACGTGATGTCGCCCTTGCTGCGCATCACCTCGATGCCGCGCTTGAGGCGGTCGATCGCCTCGACCTCGATCTGACGGTCGGCCTGGAACATCTCGGTGACCGTCTGGCCGACCCGGACGTGGAAGAGCCGCTGGTAGTTGGGCAGACCGTCCAGCATGAGGATGCGCTCGGTGATCTTGTCCGCGTGCTTCATCTCGTCGATGGACTCTTCACGCGTGTACTTGGCGAGCTTGGTCCAGCCTTTGTTGTCCTGGATCCGGTAGTGCAGCCAGTACTGGTTGATCGCCGTCAGCTCGCCGGTCAGCTGCTCGTTGAGGAATTCGAGGACCTCGGGGTCGCCCTGCATCGCAGAGGCTCCTTCCACGGGGGGAACTGGCAGGTTGCGCCGCATGATTCCACCGGCGACGAAGATCGTCCAGTAAGTCTTCACTTACTAAGTAAGGGCATGCTTAGTTCTATTTGCCCCGTTTTGAAGTGACCCGGGTCAGGGGCATCACCCGGGGTCTGTCAGGATGGAGTCATGGGTCAGCCGCTGGAGCACGAATCGGAAGAAGGGCGCGATTCAGCAGGAGCAGCAGGAGCGACGCAGCCCGGCCTGCCGCCGGGGCAGCGGGTGCAGCGCGGCTGGCCGGTCACGCACTACGGGCCCGTCCCCAAGTTCCGGCCCGAGCGCTGGGAGTTCCGGGTCTTCGGCGCCACCGCCGACGGCGGCAAGCACTGCTGGTCCCACGAGGAGTTCACGGCCCTGCCGCACACCACCGTCGTGGCCGATCTGCACTGCGTCACGAAGTTCAGCATGCTGGGCGCCGAGTGGGGCGGCATCCCCGCCCGCACGATCCTCGACATCGCCCCGCCCGCGGACGACGTCACCCATGTGATGGTGTGGGCCGAGTACGGATTCAGCTCCAACCTGCGCCTGTCCGACTTCGCCGACGAGCGCGTCCTGTTCGCCACCCACAAGGACGGCGAGCTGCTCACCGCCGAGCACGGCTTCCCGCTGCGCCTGATCGTGCCCCACCTGTATGCCTGGAAGGGCCCCAAGTGGGTGCGCGGCGTGGAGTACATGACCGCCGACCGGCGGGGCTTCTGGGAGGAGCGCGGCTACCACAACATCGGCGACCCCTGGCAGGAGCAGCGCTACTCGTACCAGGAGGAGCCGGGGGACGGCCCCGACCTCTGAGGAGGTCAGCCGTCGCGCAGCTTCTTCAGCCGCTCCACGTCCGCCGCGTGCCCCTCCTTGCCGCCCGGCGTCTCGATGATCAGCGGTACGCCCTCGGTCGCGGGGTGCGTCATCAGCGCCCGGAACGGGTCCTCGCCGATGTGACCGACGCCGATGTTCTCGTGCCGGTCCTTGTGGGCGCCCACCACGTCCTTGGAGTCGTTGGCGTGGATCAGCTTCAGGCGGCCCTCGCCGACCGTGTCCACCAGCAGGTCCAGCGTCTGGTGCATGCCGCTCGGGCCGGTCAGGTCGTGCCCGGCGGCGAAGATGTGGCAGGTGTCCAGGCACACGCCGAGCATCGGGTGGGCGTCCAGCGCCTCGAAGTACGGGCCGAAGTCCCACGTCCGTGAGCACAGGGAGGCTCCCTGGCCGGCGGTCGACTCCAGCAGCAGGTACGGGTCGTCGTCGTGGGTCAGCTCGTCGAGCAGCGGCAGCAGGTGCTCCCGGACCTGCTTCAACGCCACGGACCGCTCCCGGCCGCCGGTCGCGCTGCCCGTGTGCACGACCACGCCCAGCGCCCCGATGTCCCGCCCGCGCCGCAGCGAGTGCCGCAGCGACTCCACCGACCGCTCCACGGTGGCCTCGGTGTGCGAGCCGAAGTTGATCAAGTAGGGGGCGTGCACGTACGCGGGGATCGACTCGGTCGCGCACGCGGCGCGGAACGCCTCGTCCTGCTTCGGGTTCCCGGCCGGTGTGGCCCAGCCGCGCGGGTTGGCGACGAAGACCTGCACGGTCTCCGCCTTCAGGTCACGGGCGTACGACAGGCCGACGGAGTGGAGCCCGCCGGCCACGGGGACGTGGCCGCCCACGGGGTTGCGGGAGGGGCCGGACAGCTGATTGTTCACCCGTTCAGGGTGTCATGCGCCCGACCGTGCTCCGGCCAGGGGCTCCGCGTCCATGATCCGTGCGGGAGCGACTCGCCCGACGTCACCTGATCCTGATCGTGATCGTGGAGCCCTTGGGCGCCGTCTCGCCGCCCTTGACCGACTGGTCCTCGACGGTGTCGCCGAACAGGCCGAGCAGACCGCGGTCCTCGTCGACCTGGAACCCGGCGCCCTCCAGCGCCTGCCGGGCGTCGTCGACGCTGTCGCCGACCACGTCCGGGACCTCGACCATCTCGGGGCCCTTGGACAGCGTCAGCGTGACCGTGTCGCCCTCGGCGGCCTGTCCGCCGGGGTTCGGGCTCTGCTTGGCGACCTGGCCCTTGTCGAACTCGGAGGAGGTGACCCGCTCGGTGGCGATCTTCACCTTGAGGCCGGCGTCCTGCAGCTCGGCCCGGGCGTCGGCCAGGTCGTCACCGGTGACGTCGGGGATGTCGACGGGGCTGCCCTTGCTGACCACCAGCGCGACGGCCGTGCCCGCGCGCACCTGCGTGCCGTCCGCGGGCCGCGCGGAGATCACCGAGCCGCGCGGGACGTCCTCGCTGAACTCACGGGTGACCATGCCCGGCTCCAGCCCGTCCTGCTTGAGCTGGGCCCGGGCCTTGTCCAGCGTCCGGCCCTCCAGGGCGGGCACCCGCACGGTCTCGGGGCCGTCGGAGAGGGTGATGCTCACCGCGTCGTTGCCGCGGATGTGCGTACCGGCCTTCGGGTCGCTGCTGATGACCTGGCCGCGCTCCACGGTGTCGCTGTAGGCGTGCTTCACCGTGCCGAGCTCCAGGCCCGCGTCCCGCAGCCGGTCCTCGGCCTGGTCCTGGGTCTTCGACAGCAGCGGGGGGACCTCGGTGAACTGGCCCGAGTTGATGTACCAGACGCCCGCGCCGAGACCGAGCACGAGCAGGACGGCGACGACGATCGCCATCGGGCCGCGCCGGGGACCCGAGCGGCGCCGGGACGGCGGGGGCGGCGGGGACTGGAAGCGGCTGGTGCGGTGGAGCACCGCCTCGCCGACCTCGTCGTCCTCGTTCACCGGCAGCGGACGGGGTGTCGTGAGCGCGCGCGGGATCACGCTCGTCCGGTCGTCGGCGTTGTCGTGCTCCGCGGTGAGCGCCTGGGGCGGGACCACGTCCAGCTGGTCCGCGCTCAGCCGGCTGCGCCCGTCGCGGACCTGCGCGAGCAGCGCCACCGCGTCGTGCGGGCGGATCTCCGGGGTGCGGGCGGTCGCCGAGGCGACCATCTCGTCCAGCTCGTACGCCAGACCCGGCACGGCGGCCGAGGGCGGCGGGACGTCCTCGTGCAGGTGCTTGTAGAGGATGACGGCGGGGGAGTCCCCGTCGTGCGGCTTGTCGCCGGTGAGCATCTCGTAGAGCATCACCCCGCACGCGTACACGTCGACGCGGGGGTCGGCGGTGCCGTTCTCTATCTGCTCGGGGGCGAGGTACGAGACCGTGCCGAGGACCGTGCCGGTGGTGTTCGTCACCGTGTCCACGGCCCGGACGAGGCCGAAGTCGGCGACCTTGACCCGGCCGTCGTCCCCTATCAGGACGTTCTCGGGCTTCATGTCCCGGTGCACGAACCCGGCGCGGTGGGCGGCGCCCAGGGCGGCCAGCACCGGCTCCAGGATGTCCAGGGCGGCCCGCGGCTGCAGGGCCCCGCGCTCGCGCAGCACGTCCCGCAGGGTGCAGCCCGCCACGTACTCCATGGCGAGGTAGACGTAGGAGCCGTCGGTGCCCTGGTCGAAGACCTGCACCACGTTCGGGTGGGCCAGCCGGGCGACCGACTTCGCCTCGCGGATGAACCGCTCGACGAACGAGCCGTCGACCGCGAGCGAGGGGTGCATCACCTTGAGCGCGAGGACCCGGTCGAGGCGGGTGTCCACGGCCCGGTAGACCGTGGCCATCCCGCCGACCGCGATCCGCGCGTCGATGCGGTACCGGCCGTCGAGCAGCTGCCCGACCAAGGGGTCCTGAAGGGTCGTGTCCACGCAGGCGAGTGTACGAGCCACCACTGTCACCCCGCGCAGCACGCCGAAGATCGCACCGGTACTGCAGCCGACCTGTGACGTGCCCGGCGCACCCTCACCCGAAGGCGGGCCGCTCCGGGTCCAGCGCCGCCCTGCCCTCCGCGGGCGACGACGCCTCCGCGAAGTGCCGCCGCGGGATCCGCCCCGCCCGGTACGCCAGCCGCCCGGCCTCCACCGCGTGCCGCATGGCGTCGGCCATCAGCACCGGCTCCTGGGCCCGCGTCACCGCCGAGGCGAGCATCACACCGGCGCACCCCAGCTCCATCGCCAGCGCCGCGTCCGACGCCGTCCCGGCGCCCGCGTCCAGGATCACCGGCACGCGCGCGTGCTCGACGATCAGCTGGAAGTTGTGCGGGTTGCGGATGCCGAGCCCGGAGCCGATGGGCGAGCCGAGCGGCATGATCGCCGCGCAGCCCACGTCCTCGAGCTTGCGGGCCAGCACGGGGTCGTCGTTGGTGTACGGCAGCACCGTGAAGCCGTCGTCGACGAGCGTCTCGGCCGCCTCCAGCAGCTCGATCGGGTCCGGCAGCAGCGTGCGCTCGTCGGCGATGACCTCCAGCTTGATCAGGTCGGTGCCGAGGGCCTCGCGCGCGAGCCGGGCCGTGAGGACGGCCTCCCCGGCGGTGAAGCAGCCCGCCGTGTTGGGCAGCACGCTGATGCCGAGCCTCTCCAGGACGGACAGCACCGAGCCGTGCACCGAGGGGTTCACGCGGCGCATGGCGACGGTCGTCAGCTCCGTCCCGGAGGCGACCAGCGACCGCTCCAGCACGTCGAGGCTGGGCGCCCCGCCCGTGCCCATGATCAGGCGGGACGTGAAGGACGTACCCCCGAGGACGAACGGATCGTCGGCCATGGTCAGCCTCCTTGGACGGCGGTGAGGACTTCCACGCGGTCCCCCTCGGAGAGGGGCGTGGACGGCCACTGCGTGCGCGGGACGACGGTTTCGTTGAGGGCGGCGGCCACTCCCGAGGGCGAGGTGGTCAGCGACTTCACGACGGTGTCGAGAGCCGTGCCGGGCCGGACGTCCCGGGGCTCCCCGTTGACGGAGATGTTCATGCGGGCTGCTCCGTGAGTGCGGTGGCGGTACTGAAGCGCTTCGGTGTGAAGGGGCGGGCCTCCTCGGGGAGGTCGCCCGTCGCCAGGGCGTGCGCCAGGGCGTCGCCGGTGACCGGCGTGAGCAGGACGCCGTTGCGGTAGTGCCCGGTGGCCAGCAGCAGTCCGTCGAGGCCGGTCGGGCCGAGCAGCGGCGCGTTGTCGGGCGAGCCGGGGCGCAGTCCGGCGCGGGTCTCGGTGAGCGGCAGTTCGGTGATGCCGGGGACCAGCTCGTGCGCGTCGCGCAGCAGCTCGTAGACGCCGCCCGCGGTGACGGTGGTGTCCCAGCCCAGCTCCTCGCTGGTCGCCCCGATCACCAGCTCGCCGCTCTCGCGCGGCACCAGGTAGACGTGGCTGCCGCGCACGACCGCGCGCACGGTCCGGCTGAGGAACGGTCCGTGCCGTCCCGGCATGGTCAGCCGGACGACCTGCCCCTTCACCGGCCGCACGGGCGGCAGCACGTCCTCCGGGACGCCCGCGAGCCGCCCGCTCAGGCTGCCCCCGGCCAGCACGACCTGCCCGGCGCCCAGCTCGGTCCCGTCGGCGGTGACGACACCGGTGGCCCGGTCCCCCACGACGGTCAGCCGCTCCGCCCACGCGTGGTGGAAGACCACGCCCGCCCGCTCGCACGCGGCCAGCAGCGCCCCGGCCAGGCGCCGCGGGTCGATCTGGTGGTCGCCGTCGACCCGCAGCCCGCCGCGCACGCCCGGCGCGAGCATCGGCTCCAGACGGCGGCACTCCCGCCCCGACAGCCACTGCGACTCCAGGCCCGACTGCTGCTGCAGGGCGTGCAGTTCGCGCAGGTGGGCCCGGTCGTCGGCGTCCAGCGCCACGGCGAGCGTGCCGCACCGCCGGTAGCCGAGGTCGTGGCCGGTCAGCTCGGTGAGCTCGGCCGCGAAGTCCGGGTAGCGGCGGGCGGAGGCGAGGTTCAGGCCGAGCAGGGTCTGTTCGCCGTAGTGCAGCTCCGTGACGGCGGCCAGCATCCCGGCCGCCACCTGAGCGGCGCCGCCACCCGGCTCGGGGTCCGCCACGGCCGTGGCGAACCCGCGTTGCGCGGCCCGCCACGCGGTGACCAGGCCGATGATCCCGCCCCCGATGACGAGGACGTCTGACGTGCGCGTACGCGACATGGGCGTCCAGCCCCTCCCTTCGCCGGCATGACCCGGATCAGGTTCGTACGGTCGGAGGCCGCCAGCCTCCCTCTCAGCCCGGTGCGTCCGGGCTCCCGCGAGTGCCTTACGTTGGCCACCCACCCTAGCCCGATGCCACATGCCGCAGTAAGGGAGCCACCGCCATGGCCCGGTCCCTCGACGGACTCGTCCTCGCCCCGGTCGCCGACCAGGCACCCGGCCAGGTGGGGACCCGCACCCGGTTCACGTACCACGAGAAGGACGGCGAGGTCTGGGCCGAGTACACGGGCGGCGACGTCGTACGCGGACATCTCGTGGGTACCCGGGAGGGCGACAGACTGGACTTCCGGTACGTACAGCTCAAGGGGGATGGGACCACCTCCTCCGGGCACTGCGTGTCGACGGTCGTGGAACTGCCCGACGGGCGGGTGCGGCTGGAGGAGAGCTGGGAGTGGGAGTCCCAGGCGGGCAGCGGAACCAGCGTTGTGGAGCAGGTCGCGGCGGATGAGCACTGACTGACGAAATGTCAGTTGTCTATGGTGATCAGGTGAGCGAGCAGACGCAGGAACCAGGTTCGTCCGCGCCGCGGCGCGTGGTCGTGGCGGGCGCGGGCATGGCCGGTGTGCAGACCGCCGTCGCCCTGCGCGAGCAGGGCTTCACCGGCACCGTGCTCCTGATCGGCGCCGAACCCCACCAGCCGTACGACCGGCCCCCGTTGTCCAAGGCCGTCCTGCTCGGCAAAGCGGAGGGCTCCGCCTTCGACGTCGACTTCGAGGCCCTCGGCATCGAGCTGCGCCTCGGCTGCGAGGTGCTCGGCCTGCGCCCCGGAGACCACGAGCTCGCCACCGAGAACGGGGCCGTGCCGTACGACGTCCTGGTCGTCGCGACCGGCGCCGAACCCGTCCGGCTGCCCGGCGCGGAGGGCGTGCCCGGTGTGCATCTGCTGCGCACCCTGGACGACGCCGAGCGGCTGCGTCCGGTGCTGGCCCGCCGGCACGACATCGTGGTCGTCGGCGCGGGCTGGATCGGCGCGGAGTTCGCCACGGCCGCGCGCGAGGCGGGCTGCGCGGTGACCGTCGTGGAGGCCGCCGAACGGCCGCTGGCCGGGGCGCTGCCCGCCGAGGTCGCCGCCCCGATGGCCCGCTGGTACGAGGACGCGGGCGCCGTGCTGCGCACCCACGCGCGCGTGGCGCGCGTCGAGCCCGGCGCGGTGCTCCTCGACGACGGCTCCCGGCTGCCCGCGGACGCGGTCGTCGTCGGCATCGGCGCCCGCCCGGCGACGGCGTGGCTGGCCGGCTCCGGGGTCGAGCTCGGCGCCCACGGCGAGATCGTGGCCGACGAGCACCTGCGCACCTCCGCGCCGGACGTCTACGCGGTCGGCGACTGCGCCTCCTTCCCCTCGGGCCGGTACGGCGAGCGCCTGCTCGTGCACCACTGGGACAACGCCCTCCAGGGCCCGCGCACGGTCGCGTCGAACATCATCGGCAGGGCCACCGGCGAGACCCCGGCGGTCTACGACCCGGTGCCGTACTTCTGGTCCGAGCAGTTCGGACGGTTCGTGCAGTACGCCGGGCACCACGCGGCCGCCGACACCGCGCTGTGGCGGGGTGACCCGTCCGGTCCCGCCTGGACGGTCTGCTGGCTGCGCGGGGACCGGCTGGTGGCGCTGCTGGCGGTGGGCCGCCCCCGGGACCTGGCGCAGGGCCGCCGCCTGATCGAGGCGGGCGCGCCGATGGATCCGGTGCTGCTCCAGGACCCGGCGAGGCCCCTGAAAGCGGCCACGGCGTAGGGCCCGGGCGCCCGGGCCCGCCCCGGCGCGTCCGCCCAGGTGGACCGGGCCGACTTCCGACTGTCAGTGGTGGATGGCAGGCTGGTTTCCGTGACCGAGATTGACGCAAAGATCGATGCTCTCGTCCCCGCCTGGCTCACCCTCCCCGACATCGCCGAACAGCTCGGCGTCGAGGTGACGCGTGTGCGGCAGCTGGTCAAGGAGGGCCAGCTCATCGCCGTACGCCGTGGTGAGAACCGCGCGCTGCACGTCCCCGCCGCCTTCATCGACGGGGACAAGGTCGTCAAGGGCCTGTCCGGCACCCTGACGCTCCTGCGGGACGACGGCTTCACGGTCGAAGAGATGCTGGAGTGGCTGTTCACCCCCGACCCGTCCCTGCCCGGCACGCCGGCGCAGGCGCTGAGCGAGAACCGCGGCACGGAGGTGAAGCGCCGCGCCCAGGCACTCGCGGTCTGACCCGACCTCGACCGAACAACCGTCCGGCGCCGCGCGAGCGGGGCCGGCCCGAACAACCCGCCCGGTGTGGGCCGTGGCCCGTGGGGGTCACGGCCCGGGGGCCGGGCGTGCCCGTGCGAGGCCGTGAGCGCCCCCGGGCGGCCCGGGAAGGGGCGTAGGGTGCCCGAGGTGTCGCGGCGGGACAGGGGCGCTCCCGCAGCCGTAGGGGCGCTCCCGCAGCCGTACGGCACCGACGCACCCGCGGGCCCGCCCGCGCCACCGACACCCAGGGGGACACGCATGTCCGGCACCGCCACCACCGCACGGGCCCAGCTCGCCGACGCCCGGGTCTACCTGTGCACCGACGCCCGCACGCGGCAGGGCGACCTCGTGGAGTTCCTCGACGCCGTGCTGGCCGGCGGGGTCGACATCGTGCAGCTGCGGGACAAGGGCATGGAGGCCGCCGAGGAGCTGGAGCACCTGGCCGTCTTCGCCGAGGCCTGCGCCCGGCACGGCAAGCTCCTCGCGGTCAACGACCGGGCGGACGTCGCCCACGCCGCCGGTTCCGACGTGCTCCATCTCGGCCAGGGCGACCTCCCGGTCCCCGCGGCCCGGGCGATCCTCGGCGACGACGTCCTGATCGGCCGCTCCACCCACGCCGAGTCCGAGGCCGCCGCGGCCGCCGTCCAGGACGGCGTGGACTACTTCTGCACCGGCCCGTGCTGGCCGACCCCCACCAAGCCCGGCCGCCACGCCCCCGGCCTGGACCTCGTCCGGTCCACCGCGGCCCTCGGCACCGACCGGCCCTGGTTCGCCATCGGCGGCATCGACCTCGGCAACCTCGACCAGGTCCTGGAAGCCGGGGCCCGGCGCGTGGTCGTCGTCCGGGCGATCACCGAGGCCGACGACCCGGGTGCGGCGGCGTCCGAATTCGCGAAGCGGCTGCGCGAGAAGGAGTGACGCCGGGCTGTCCAAGGAGTGGACAGCAAGTAGACAAATAGGTCAAATATCCGCGTTCGGTTGGGAGAGCGACCGCCCCTGGCTAACCTGCCGGTATGGCCCTCGGCACCGCATCCATCAGATCGGACCACGCGCGCACCGTCCGCGACATGCTCGCGACCGGCAAGACGACGTACTCGTTCGAGTTCTACGCCCCCAAGACATCGAAGGGCGAGCGGAACCTGTGGAACGCGCTGCGCCGGGTCGAGGCGGTGGCACCCGACTTCGTCTCCGTGACCTACGGCGCCGGCGGCTCCACCCGCGCGGGCACGGTCAAGGCGACCGAGGCGATCGCCTCCGACACCACCCTCACGCCGATCGCCCACCTCACCGCGGTCGACCACTCGGTGGCCGACCTGCGCAACATCATCGGGCAGTACGCCGACGCCGGGATCCGCAACATGCTCGCCCTGCGCGGCGACCCGCCCGGCGACCCGATGGGCGAGTGGGTGCCCCACCCCCGGGGCCTGGCCTACGCCGCCGAGCTCGTCGAGCTGATCAAGGCGTCCGGCGACTTCTGTGTGGGCGTCGCCGCCTTCCCGGCGATGCACCCGCGCTCCACCGACTGGGACACCGACGTCCGCCACTTCGTCGACAAGTGCCGCGCGGGCGCGGACTACGCCATCACGCAGATGTTCTTCCACCCGGAGGACTACCTCCGGCTGCGCGACCGCGTCTCGGCCGCCGGCTGCGACACCCCGATCATTCCCGAGGTCATGCCGATCGCGAGCGTGAAGACGTTGGAGCGGATCGGGTCCCTCACCAACGCGTCGTTCCCGGCCGCCCTGAAAGAGCGGATCCTCACAGCAAAAGACGATCCGGCCGCTGTACGCTCCATTGGGATCGAATTCGCCACGGAGTTCTGTGCGCGGCTGCTCGCCGAGGGTGTGCCCGGCTTGCACTTCATCACGCTCAACAACTCCACCGCGACACTGGAAATCTACGAGAACCTGGGCCTGCACCACCCGGCGCAGGCCTAGACCGTTCGCACCGGTATACGACACACTGCGTAGCGGCCACTGGGAGAGGGGCGTACATGGGCTGGGCGGTCCTCTACATCGCGTTCGGCGTCGTCGCGCTGTGGCTGCTGGGCGAGGTGCTGCTGCAGTACAAGGCGCGGCTGCGCTGGCGACTGCTGGCCTTCGTCGGCTTCCTCGGTGTCGTGGTCGGTGTCCTGATCCCGTCGGTCGTCGTGATCGGACTCGGCGCGGCCGCCTTCGCGGTAGGCCAGACCTACGTCACCCTGTCCTTCCGCAGCGGCTTCGCGTCCGGCTGGGCCATGAACGCGCCGATGCTGGGCGGCAGCAAGCGCCGCCGCGGTGAACGCGGCCGCCAGGAGCCGACCCTGGAGGTCTCCGGCCTGGAGGCGGCCGACGGCGGCTACGGCGACGAGGACGCCGACCACCGCCGCGACAGCGTCGCCTACGGCCACGACGACTACGACCGCGACGACGACTACGACCGCGACGACGTCTTCACGCCGTCGCGGCCGGCCCGGGCGGCGGACGCCGAGACCACCGCCGTCTACGAGCCGCAGCCCGTGCCCGACGAGACCGGCTCCTACGGCGTCTACGGCGACACCGGATACCAGGCCCAGTCCCACGACCAGTACGCCGCCCAGGCCGGCGACGCGTCCTACGCCTACGACTACTCGGGCTACGGCCAGCAGCAGGGCTACGACGCCACCGGCCAGCAGCAGTACGCCGCCTACTCGGACCCGTACATCGGCTCGTCCACCTACGGCCCGGGCGGGTACGACACCACCGGCTACGGCGACCAGCAGTACTACGGCCAGCAGCAGGGATACGGGCAGGACCAGTACGCCGGCACCTACGGCGGCGAGACGCCGCCCGGCGGCGTCTGGGTCCCGCAGCAGCGCAACACCGACGAGTACGGGCAGGAACTGCCGCCGGAGCAGCCGTACCCGTACCAGGGCGGCGGGCAGCAGCAGACGCACGGGAACGGCTTCGACGAGCAGTACCGTTTCTGAAGCCTGAGTTCCGATTCCGAGGCCAAGGCTCCGAGGCGGGGCCGGTCACTGCGAGCCCCGGAAGTCCGGTCCCTCCACGATCAGTCCCGCGACGAGCGCGCCCGACATGCCCGCGTGCGGCAGTCCGCCGCCGGGGTGAGCCCAGCCGCCGACCGCGAACAGTCCTGGCAGACGGGTGCTGTTGGACGGGTGCAGCAGACGCCCCCCGGCCGCCGCCAGCGCCGGTACGGGCACCGAACCGTCCTCCGCGCCCGTCGCCTCCGCGATGTCGGCCGGGGTACGCACCTCGTGCCAGAGAAGGCGGTCGCGCAGGTCGGGCACGGCCCGTTCGGCGACCGAGATCATGTGTGCGGCGAGGTCCTCGCAGGACCGGTCGGGCCGGGCGGGAACCACCGTCGTGAGGGTGACCGCCTCGTGCTCCTCCGGGGCCGACCGCGGGTCGCCGGGCCGCAGCACCGTCACGGTCGGATCCGCGTGCCGCGTCGCCGCGCCGAACAGGGCGTCCAACTCCGCCTCCCGGTCCTGGGTGTGGACCACCGTGCGATGGGCGGTGCCCTCGGGGCGGGCGCCGCGCAGGGCGAGCAGGACCGTCAGCCGTCCGGCCGCCGCCCGCTGAGCGGGCACCTCGCCGGCGCCGCGCACCGGATGGCCCGCCGTGAGCCGGTCCAGCACGCCGGGTGCCACTCCGGCCACCACGAAGTCGGCCTCCGCGACCGTCCCGTCCGCGAACTCCACCCCTGAGGCCCGGCCGTCCTTCTCCAGCACGCCGGTGACCTCGGCGCCGAAACGGAACTCGACCTTCCGGGCCAGGCATCGCTCGTACACCGCGCGCGCCAGCTCCCGCATGCCCCCGCGCACGTACCAGGTGCCGAAGGCGTGCTCCATGTACGGAAGGACCGCCGCGCTCGCCGGGGTGACCCGGGGATCCAGGCCCTGCGCCAGGGCGTAGTTCTCAAGGAGGGCGGCGAGCCGGGGGTCGCGCAGCTCCCAGGCGCCGACCTCGGCGAGTGTGCCCGCCCGGCGGGTGCGCAGCAGTCGCTTGTGGGGCACCGCCGGGTAGGGCTCGCGGTCCGCCAGCACCTGCCAGTTCGGCCACAGCGGCTCCTCCAGGAGGGGCCGGCGGGTCCGGTCCCAGGCCTCGCGGGCCCGGACCAGGAAGTCGCCCCAGCGCTTTCCCGCGCCCGAGCCGAGGGCCTCGTCCAGCGCGGCGACGACGCCCGCGCGCGAGGCGTTCGGCAGGGACACCGCCGTGCCGTCCGCGAACACGTGCCGGGACGACGGGTCGACCTGGACCAGCTCGACACACGCCTCCAGCGGCTCCTTGCCGGTCTTGACGAACAGGTCGCGGTAGACGGCGGGCAGCGGGAGCAGGGCGGGGCCCGTGTCGAAGGAGAACCCGTCGCGCTCGAAGCGGCGCAGCGCCCCGCCGTACGTGTCCGTCCGCTCGTACACCGCCACCCGGTGGCCCGCGACGGCCAGCCGGGCGGCGGCCGACAGCGCGCCCATCCCGGCGCCGATCACCGCAATCCGTGCCATGCCAGGGACTTTATCCGCCCCCACCGACAGTCCCCATCGACAGCCTCGCCGGCCACCTCCCGAGTACGGGCGCGGAGGTGATCGTGACCAGTCGCCCGAGGAGCGCTCTGGGGCCGGGTGCGCAGCACTGAGTATCCGTACCTAGTGAGGGAGTTGAGTACGCGCGCGGATGGGGAGCGACCTGCGAAAACGAGAGAGTGGAGTCACGGAGAGGGGCACGGCTCCGGCACCGGCGACACGGGGCGCCGGAACGGGGCCGGCCCACGATCCGCTCCTTCCGCCGACGCTGTCGGCGGGAGCGAGGCACGGGGGAGAACCGGGGGACGACCGCAACGGGGGTCCTGCGGGGGGACGTACGGGGGAGCAGGAAAACGGGGGAGCAGGGAAGGCGCCGGTTCGAGGTGGCCCGCGGGGGACGCGGCCACAGCGGACCGGCGCTTTCACGTCCGCACCGGCCGCGCCGTCAACGGCAGCCGCTCACCCGCCCCTGGAGCAGCCGGGACAGCGCCGCGTGGACGTCGTCCAGGGAGCGTTCCGGCTGGAAGGACTTCCAGTCGAGCGCGGCCACCAGGACCATGCCGACCAGAGCCGCCGCCGTCAGCGGCACGTCGATCTCCTCGCTGAACTCGCCGTTGTCGACACCCTCGCGCAGGACGCCCTCGACGACCGCGACGGCCTCCTGCCGCACCACCATCAGCGTCGACTGCCAGGCCCGGTTGGTGCGCCACAGCTCGGCCACGTAGAGCTGGGTGAAGGCCGGGTAGCGGTCGATGAAGACCAGGCCCGCGCGGATCATCGCGTCGAGGGCGTCGACCTTGCCGCCGCCGTCCCGGGCGGTCCGCTCGGCCGCCTCCCTGAGGGAGGCGGTGAGGAGCCCCACCCCGTGGCGCAGCAGTTCCTCGAAGAGGACGGACTTGCTCGCGAAGTTGTAGTAGACGGTGCCCTTAGCGACCCCGGCACGCTCGGCGATCTCGTCCACGGTCGTGGCGGAGAACCCCTGCTCGGCGATGAGCGTGACGGCCGCTTCGTAGAGCTTCTGCCGGGTGGCCTCGCGGCGCGTGCTGCCGCCCGACGCGGCACTGCTGCTTTCCATGGCCCTGATTGTCACAGGAACCTTTCCCGGAGACGTGACCGAAGGGCTCACAGGCTCAGCTCCGGGTGCAGCCGGTCCAGCGTCCACACCTGGCGCCGGCGGGCCGCCACGGCGGTCAGCGCGAGGGCACCGGCGGTGAACGCCGCCAGCACCACGCACGCGTGCCACACCGGTTCGAGACCGCCGCCCGTGATGAGCCTGCGCAGGGCCTCCACGACGTAACTCATCGGCAGGAAGGGGTGCAGCGCGTTGAAGAAGCCGGGACTGGTCTGCACGGGGTACGTGCCGCCCGCCGAGGTCAGCTGGAGCATCAGCAGGGCGAGGACGAGGATCCGGCCCGCCGCCCCGAAGCGCGCGTTCAGCCACTGCACGATCGCCGCGAAGCACGCCGTCACCAGGAACAGGAAGCCGACCGTCCCGGCCGCCCGGGCCATCTCCAGGCCGATCGCCCAGTGCAGCACCGCCATCAGCGCCGTCGTCTGCAGCACCCCGATCGCCACCACCGGCAGCCAGCCCGCCAGCGCGATGCGCCACGCGGAGGCGCCCGCGGCGAGCGCGCGCCGGTTCATCGGCGCGATCAGCATGTACGCCACCATCGCGCCCACCCACAGCGACAGCGGGATGAAGTACGGCGCGAAGCCGGTGCCGTAGTTGGGGGCCTTGTGCAGGTCCTGGGAGGCGAGCCGCACCGGGTCGGCCATGACCTCCGTGCGCCGGTCGCGGTCCTGCTTGTCGTAGTCGGGGATGCGGTCCGCCCCGTCGTGCAGTCCGCCGGCGAGCTTCCCGGATCCGTCGACGAGCTTGAACATGCCGCCGTTCAGGTCGTCCGCACCTGTCTTCAGCTCGCCGACGCCCTTGTCGAGGTCGACGGCACCGGTCCTGGCCGTGCCGAGCCCCTGGTGCAGCTTCTTCGCGCCGGCGGCGACCTCGGCCGCCCCGTCGTTCAGCTTGTTGATCTTCTTGACGGCGTCGTCGAGGTCCTCGGAGAGGTGCGGCGCGCGGTCGGCGAGGGCCTGGGACTGCCTCTGCAGGGCGGCGAGGTTCTTGTCGAGCTTCGCCAGATCGCCGTCCTGGTCCGCGATCAGCGTGTTGAGGTCGTCCGCGATGAGGGTGACGTCGGCGGCCGCGTCCCTGGCCTTCTTCAGGTCGGCACAGGCGGCGTCGGGCAGAACGGGGTCATCGCAGCGCCGGGCGTAGACGTCGCTCAGCGTGCCGGAGGCGGCGCGGGCGCCCTTGGCGGCGGTCGGGGCCGTCTTCACCAGGGTGTCCAGGTGCTTGCGGATCACCCCGGAGGAGTCGGCGACGAGCCGGGCCGTGTCTCCGATGGTCTTCTCGTTGTCCTTGAGGAACGGGCCCACCTTGCCGGCGGTCCTGTTGACCTTGTCGGCGAGCGCCTGCGTGCCGTCCGCGACCCGCTTCGAGCCGTCCTCGAGGTCGCCCGCGCCCGTGTGCAGCTTCTTCAGGCCCTTGGCCAGCTTCCCGCTGCCGCCCCGGGCGTCCTTCAGGCCGTCGGCGAGGTCCTTGGAGCCCTTCTCGGCCTTGCCGATGCCGCCCTTGAGCTTGTCGGCGCCCTTCGCCGCCTTCACGGTCTCGCCGTGGATGTCGGAGAACGAGACGAAGATCCGGTCCAGGAAGGACCGCGAGGTCTTCGTGGACGCGGCCTGGCGCACCTCGCCGAACACCGTCCGCGAGATCTGGCCGACGATGTAGTTGTTCGCGTCGTTGGTGCGCACCTGGAGGGCGCCGGTCTCCGGGGACGTCCCGGAACTGGAGGCGATCCGCTCGCTGAAGTCGGCGGGCATCGTGAGCGACAGGTAGTAGCTGCCGTCCTCGACGCCCCTGCGGGCCTCGGCGGCGCTCACCTCACGCCAGTCGAAGGTCTTGCTCTCGTGCAGGCGCTTCGTGATGTCGTCGCCCGCCGTGATCCTCTTCCCGTCGGCGGTGGCGCCCTTGTCGTCGTTCACGAGCGCCACGGGGATCCGGTCCAGCCGGCCGTACGGGTCCCAGAACGACCACAGGTACAGCGCGCCGTACAGCAGCGGCAGCACCAGCAGCGCGACCAGCGCGGCGCGCGGCAGCTTGCCCCGGCCGAAGCGGCGGAGCTCAAGCGCGGCCAGTCTCGGCGAGCGCATCGGCCTTCTCCTCTCCCTGGTCGGCGTTCCCGCCGGTCGCGTGGTTCTCGAGGGTGGACACGCGCAGGGCGCCCTCGGGGGCCTCGCTGCACACCGCCACGACCGTCGTCCCGGCGTCGGCGAGTGACCCCAGGAGGGCCCAGGCCTCCTCCCGCTCGTCGTCCGAGAGCTTGAGGTCCGTGTCGTCGACGCCGAGCAGCCTCGGCCGGCCGACGAGCGCCAGGGCGACCGACAGCCGCAAGGCCTCCAGGCGCTCCAGATCGCGGACGGCGGTGCGCGGCCCCTTCGGCAGCGCCTCCAGGTCGAGGCCGGCGGCGGCGAGTGCCGCGTCGATGCGCTGCCCGGCCGCGGCCGCCCGCTCGCTCCGGGGCCGCAGCAGCCCGCGCAGGGAGTCGCCGAAGCGCCGCTGGAGCAGCGCCCGCTCGCGCAGGTGCTCCCCGACGGTCAGGGCCGGATCGAGGTCGGTGACCCCCGGGACGTGCGCCAGGGCGCTGATCCGCCGCACCGCCGACAGCTGCTTGGGCAGCCGGGCGTCGCCCACGACCCCGGTGCCCTCCGTGACCTTCATCCGCCCCGTCAGCGCGAGCAGCAGGCACGTCCGGCCGGACCCGGACGGGCCCTCGACCGCGATGAGCGTCCCCGGCTCGGCGTCGACGGAGATCCCGCGGACCGCCCACCCCCTCGGCCCCTTGATCCCGAGGCCCTCGGTGGTGATCCGCGCCCCTCCCGTCCGTCCTCCCGTCCGTTCCCCCACGAGTCTCCCCTGAATTTGAACTGACTGGTCAGTGCAAAAACTACTCCGAACCTACGATCGAGGCAAAACCGCAGGTCAGAACGGATTGTCAGTGCCATACCTCACGATGGGTCACATACGGCACTCCGTAACGGACGCGCCGTCACACAGACGACAGGAGGTTCGTCATGGCCAGCTACCACGCAGCAGCCGCCCGCCGGCGCCGCGCCACCGGCCCTGCCCCCTCACTGACCGGCCCGGCGAGCGACGTGCACCCCGTGCTCCGCCGGGCCACGGCCCCGCCCGCCGCCCTCGACCTGCTCGCCCAGGCCCGCGCCGGACTGGACGAGGCAGGCGCCCTGGAAACCCCGAACGAGCGCTACGCGACCGCCCACCTCGCCGCCCTGCGCACGGCCGCCGCCGTGCTCGCCGCCCGAGGGCGGCCGGAGACCTCGCCCCGGGCCCGGGCCAAGATCCGGAGCGCCTGGGAAGTGCTCCCCGAGATCGCGCCCGAACTGACCGAGTGGAGCGCGCTGTTCGCCTCCGGAGCCCGGCGCCGCGCCCGGGCGGAGGCGGGCATCCAGGGCGCGGCCACCGGCCGGGACGCCGACGACCTCATACGGGACGTGGCGATGTTCCTTCGGCTCGTCGAGCGCATGCTCGTCCTCCAGCCCGTCCTCCCGCAGCCGCGCCCGGACCAGGAGCGGCCTGAGGACCCCGGGCCGGGGAGGGACATGCCGGACGCGGGCTGACCGGCCGGTCATCGTTAGGGCACGACCGGCTGTCGTGGTTGCGGCACGACCGGCTGTCGTGGTTACGGCACCGGGTCATGCCGGCCGCCGCGTCCGAGGCAATAGGGTGGGGGACGCCTGAAGTCTTCCCTCCCCGTGGCAGGGGCCGGGAAGGCGCCCCGTTCCGCTCCGCCGCGCAAGAGGCGGTGCCGCGCCGAGGAGTCAACTGACGTGTCGGACCCGATGCGCCCCCGTGCCTCACTCCGTACCGCCGTGGTCTGGGAGGTCCTCCAGGACGCCCTCGACCGCCGGGTCAAGGCCACGGGGCGGGAGTCGCTGGACGTCCTCGACACCGGAGGCGGCAGCGGCAACTTCGCGGTGCCCGTCGCCCGCCTCGGCCACCGCGTCACCGTCGTCGACCCCAGCCCGAACGCGCTGTTCGCCCTGGAGCGCCGCGCCGCCGAGGCCGGCGTCGCCGACCGGGTCAAGGGCGTGCAGGGCGACGCCCACGGCCTCTTCGACGTCGCCGAGCGCGGTGGCTACGACGTGGTGCTGTGCCACGGCGTCCTGGAGTACGTGGACGACCCGTCCGAGGGCGTCCGCAACGCGGTGGCCGCCCTGCGCCCGGAGGGTGTCCTCAGTCTGCTCGCCGCCGGTCTCGGCGGTGCCGTGCTGGCCCGCGCCCTCGCCGGTCACTTCAAGGAGGCCCGGCAGGCGCTCGACGACCCGAACGGACGATGGGGCGCGGGTGACCCCGTGCCGCGTCGCTTCACCGCCGAGCAGCTCACGCAGCTGGTCGAGGCCGCGGGACTGCGGGTCGGCGCCGTGCACGGGGTGCGGGTCTTCGCCGACCTCGTGCCGGGCGTCCTCGTCGACACCGAGCCCGGAGCCCTGGAAGCGCTGCTGAAGCTGGAGGAGGCCGCGGCCGAGCTGCCGGCCTTCCACTCGGTGGCGACGCAGCTCCATGTGCTCGGTGAGACTCAGGGGACTGCCGAGACCGATGAGGCCAGTGGGGTCGCCGAGGCCTGAGCCGCTTCCTGAGTCACCGCCCCTGATCAGCGCCTGGGCTGTGGATGGAGTACGCCACAGGCCCCCCGAATGGCGGCAGAGCGCCGTATGATCGAGGGAGACCGTTCCGGCATGACGGGTCGGCCGCCGGGGAATGGAAGCCTCAGCGAGTCGGGACGCCCTGGCGGATTCCGGTTGGCCAATTGGCGCAGAGGGGCGGGTTTCACGGGGGCGATTCCCTGCCTATCCTGAAGAGACCCCCCGGGTCGCCCCGGCGACTGCACGATGAGGAGGACTCCGTGCCGCTCTCGGAGCACGAGCAGCGCATGCTCGAGCAGATGGAGCGAGCGCTGTACGCCGAAGATCCCAAGTTCGCGTCGGCGCTTGAGGGAAGCGGGCTGCGTACGTACACCCGGCGGCGGGTCTACCAGGCGGTCGCGGGCTTCCTCGTAGGTATTGCGCTCCTCATGGCCGGTATGGTCGCCAAGCAGGTCTGGCTCAGCGTCGTGGGCTTCCTCGTCATGCTGGGCTGCGCGGTGCTCGCGGTGACCGGCTGGCGCAAGGCTCCCAAGCCGGGCGAACAGGCCGCCGGTGCCGCCGGAGGGCCGCAGGCCCGCCGACAGGGCAGGCAGCGCCGCTCCATGATGGACCGCATCGAGCAGCGCTGGCAGAAGCGCCGCGACGAGCAGGGCGGCCATTAGCCGGCCCCACCGCTCGCCAGGACTACGTGAACACGTACGTCAGGGGGTGACCACCGACCAGGTGGTCACCCCCTGACGCATGCCCGCGTGCCGATCGCCCGCGCGGATCACGGACCGGCACGCTGCCGGGCGAGACCGGCTCCGTCGCCGCCCTCGCGACCCTGCAGACCGCCGGCACCGCCGGCACCGCCGGCACCGCCGGCACCGCCGGCACCGCCGGCACCGCCGTCGTCGCCGGCCGGCTGCCGCCGGTGAATCCGCCCGGAGCCAGCCGTGCGATGCGGGTCTCGGACGCGTGCCCTCCGGCCCCCACACGCGGCGAGGGCCGGCCGCACGCACCCGCGTCCGACCGGCCCTCGCCGTAGCTGGGCGCGTGTCCTCCGGCCCCCGCCGCAGCCTGGCTCAGCCCTGCTGTCCCGAGGCCTTCCGCCACGTCGGCCGCAGCGCCAGGGCGCGTTCCCGGACCCCCGACCACCAGGCCGACCCCGCCCACAGCAGGCGGGCGGTGGAGCGCGGGGCCACCAAAGCTCGGAACCTGGCGGGGCGGCCGACCGCGGCGCTCAGGCCCGCCGTCGCACGGCGGACGTCGTCCGTGAGGCCCGCCGTCGGGCGGGGGTGCGGCGCGTACAGGACCTGCTCCACCGCGTTCGCCACCCGGTGCACCGAGGCCGCGGCCTCCCCATCGAGGCCGCCCAGCCGGACGATGCGGGCGGCCGCCTTGCGCGGCGTCTGCGACTCGTCCGGCACGATGCCGAAGTCCCACGCGGTGTCCGTCAGCTCCTGCCAGACGGCCAGCGTGTGCGGTAGCGCGTCCGCCTCGCCGCGGCCGTGCGCCCCCAGCCGTACCGAGCGGGTCCGCAGGCGCCACAGCATCGGTGCCAGCGGGAGGACCAGCACGGCGAGCCCGGCCAGGGCCCACGCCAGGATCGCGTACCACTTCGGGCCGTCACCGCCCGTGGGCAGCGCCGCCGCCGGGGACTCGCTCGCGCAGCCGCCGTCCAGCCTCTTCTGCTCCGGCGTGCAGCTCTCGCTCGTCGAGGGCGTCGGGGAGGGCGCCGCCGACGTGGACTGGGTCGGGCGCGCCTCGTCCGGCACGGAGCTGCCCGGGGTGTCCGGCAGGGTGTACGACGGCATCGAGCCGCGGTTCGGCGTCGGCTCGAAACGGGTCCAGCCCACGCCCTCGAAGTACAGCTCGGGCCAGGCGTGCGCGTCCCGCAGCCCCACCGACACCGTGCCGTCCGCCTGCGGGGATCCGGGCGCGAAGCCCACCGCGACCCGGGCCGGGATGCCCAGGGAGCGGGCCATCGCCGCCATCGCGAAGGAGAAGTGCACGCAGAAGCCCTGCTTGTCCGTCAGGAACCGGGCGATCGCCTGCGAGCCGCTGCCGACCTGCACCTGCGTGTCGTACTCGAAGCCGCCGGTCACGGCGAAGTAGTCCTGGAGCTTGACCGCCTGGTCGTACGCGTTGGCGGCGCCCGCGGTGACCTGGCGGGCCGTGCGGGCCACTATCGACGGCAGTGAGTCGGGCAACTCCGTGAAGTCGCGCTTGATGGCCGGGGGCGGCGGCCCCGCCGAGGCCAGCTGCTCCGCCGTCGGCTGCACGTCCAGGCTCCTGACCTGGTACCGCAGACCGCGCGTGTTCTGGCCGTGGTCGCCGACCAGGGTCATGCCCAGCGGCTCGTAACGCCAGTTGCCGCTGATGGTCACGCCGCTCGGCGGGTACGGCATGGGCAGCCAGTCCTGGGCGTACCAGTCGGCCGCCGTGATGGTGGTGTCGACCTCCGCGCGCTTGACGTCGGGGCTGAGGCCGATCGGGGGCGGGAACGTGCCGTCGGGGACGGCGGTGATGGACCGCCGGGACGGCTTCCACGTGGTGCCGTCGAAGTCGTCCAGGGACACGATCCGCAGATACAGGTCCGAGACGTCCGCCATCTCGGTCTTCACGGACAGGACCTGCTGGTCCTCGTCCGCGTTCAGACTGTCGCGCAGGGACACCAGCGGGTTCACGGCGGAGATCGTGCCGCCGCCGCCCGTGCCGCGGCCCGCGCCCGCTCCCACCGAGTCCAGCAGGCCGCCGTTCATCGCGGGCAGACCGAGCGGGACCACCAGGGCGATGCCCAGCGCCACCACGCCGATGCGCCGGCCGGTACGGACCGGTGCGACCGCGCCGCTCGGCTCCCCGCCGGGCGTGCGGGAGGCCCCGGCGAAGACCCTGCCCCACTGGGAGAGCCGGTCCCGGCCCTCGGCCAGCAGCAGCATCAGATAGCCGGCCGCCGCGACCAGGAACCACAGCCAGTCCGTGCCCCCGTCGGACAGCCCCGCGGCCACCGAGTACAGGGCGAGCAGCGGCAGACCGGCCGGTGCGGCGCTGCGGAAGGTCACCGCGAGGGTGTCCACCAGCAGCCCGATGACCAGCACCCCGCCGATGAGCATCAGCCGGATGCCGTCGGACTCCAGGGGCGCCGGGATCGCGTACCGCGCGATGTCGTCCCCGCCCTGCTGGAGCAGGAGCGCGAAGCGGTTGATGGCGTCCGGCCCGGGGATCAGCCCGGCGAAGGCCTGCTCACGGGTGAACACGAACGTCAGCAGCACCACGGTGACCAGGGCCTGCGCCGCCACCGTCAGCGGGCGCGCCAGCGGCACCCTGCGGGCCGCCGCCCCCACGCCCGACTGGATGCCCAGCAGGAAGGCCGCCTGCACGATCCAGGTGGCCGGTTGCACGAGGGGCAGCAGGGCGCACGCGGCCATCAGCGTGGCCGCCCACGCGCCCAGCGTCAGTCGTATCCGCCCGCTCATCACGGCCCCTCCCCGCCGCTCGCGGCGGCCATGCCCCTGCGCTCGCGGTCGGCCTGCCGCCACAGCTCGTCCAGCGAGGCGTCCCGCGGTACGCCGAGGGCCGTCCAGCCCGACTCGCGCAGCATGCGCAGCCGCTCCCCGCTCCCTTCCAACGGCCCGGGCACGTCGCTCGGTTCCCGCATCCAGGTGTCGCTGTCGAGCACGAAGGCGACCGCGCCCGGGCTGCGCTGCCGCATCCTGCCCAGCACCGCCGCCTGCTCCTCGTCCAGGTCGCCGAGGAAGGCCACCAGCAGCCCCTCGTTCCCGCCGCGCAGCACGTCGTACGCCCGGGACAGACCCGCGCCGTCGGAGTGGTCGATCACCGCGAGGGTGTCCATCATGAGCCCGGCCGCGTCGGCCGACTCCTGGCTTGCGCCCGCGAAGCCGTCACCGCCCTCGCCGGGCACCGCGTTGCCGGTGTCCGTCAGCAGCCGTACCGAGAAGCCGCGTTCGAGCATGTGCACCAGCACGGAGGCGGCGCCGGCCACGGCCCACTCGAAGGCCGAGTCCGGGCCCGCGCCCCGGTAGGCGATGCCCCGGGTGTCGAGCAGGACCGTGCAGCGGGCGCGCTGCGGCTGCTCCTCGCGGCGCACCATCAGCTCGCCGTAGCGGGCCGTGGAGCGCCAGTGCACACGGCGCAGGTCGTCGCCGTAGCGGTAGCCGCGCGGGATGACGTCGTCCTCGCCGGCCAGCGCGAGCGACCGCTGCCGCCCGTCGCCGTAGCCCTTCGCCTCGCCGCTCAGGCGCACCGGCGCCAGCGGCTCCACGCGCGGAATCACCGTCAGCGTGTCGTACGTGGAGAAGGACCGGGTCAGTTCGCACATGCCGAACGGGTCGGTCAGGCGCAGCTGGAGCGGGCCCAGCGGGTAGCGGCCGCGCAGGTCGGAGCGGACCCGGTAGGACACCTCGCGCCGGCCGCCCGCCTCCATCCGGTCGAGCACGAAGCGGGGCCGGGGGCCGAGCACGTACGGCACCCGGTCCTGGAGCATCAGCAGGCCCGTGGGCAGTCGCGAGACGTTGTCCATCCGCAGGTGGACCCGTGCCTCGCTGCCGGAGGGCACGCGCGCGGGGGAGAGCCGGCGGCTGCCCGCGACCCGGTAGCGCGTGCGGTACAGCACCGTCGCGCACACCAGCGGCAGCACCGCCAGGAGCAGGCCGACGCGCAGCAGGTCGCTCTGCCCGAGCACGTAACTGCAGATGGCGGCCGCGACGCCGGCGGCCAGGAAGGAGCGTCCGCGGGTGGTCAGACCGGCCAGGGCGGTACGGATGCCGCCCTTCTCGCCCCGGTCGGCCTCCGCGTGCCCCGCCCCCGCGGTGGTCATCACAGCCTCCGCGGCGGCTGCTGGGGATACGCCGGCGCGCCCCGGCCGAGCCCGCCGAAGCCGCTCTGCTGCTGCGGCGCCGCCGGTACGGGGGTGCGCTGCAGGATCTCCTCGACGACCTGCTCGGCCGTACGGCGGTTGAGCTGGGCCTGGGCGGTGGGCAGCAGGCGGTGGGCCAGGACGGCGACGGCGAGGGCCTGGACGTCGTCCGGCAGCGCGTACTCCCGGCCGCTGAGGGCCGCGGTCGCCTTCGCCGCGCGCAGCAGGTGCAGCGTCGCGCGCGGCGAGGCGCCCAGTCTGAGGTCGGGGTGCGTGCGCGTGGCGCCGACCAGGTCCACCGCGTAGCGCCGGACCGGCTCGGCGACGTGCACGCCGCGCACCGCCTCGATCAGCTTGAGGATCTCGTGCGCGTGCGCCACGGGCTGGAGGTCCTCCAGCGGGGAGACACCGCCGTGCACGTCCAGCATCTGCAGCTCGGCCTCCGCGCTCGGGTAGCCGACCGAGACGCGGGCCATGAAACGGTCGCGCTGGGCCTCCGGCAGCGGATAGGTGCCCTCCATCTCGACCGGGTTCTGCGTCGCCACCACCATGAAGGGGCTGGGCAGCTCGTAGGTCTTGCCGTCGATGGTGACCTGGCGCTCCTCCATCGACTCCAGGAGCGCGGACTGCGTCTTGGGCGAGGCGCGGTTGATCTCGTCGCCGATCACCACCTGCGCGAAGATCGCGCCCGGCTTGAACTCGAAGTCGCGGCGCTGCTGGTCCCAGATGGACACACCGGTGATGTCCGACGGCAGCAGGTCGGGCGTGAACTGGATACGCCGCACCGAGCAGTCGATGGACCGCGCGAGCGCCTTGGCCAGCATCGTCTTGCCGACTCCCGGGACGTCCTCGATCAGTAGATGTCCCTCGGCGAGCAGCACGGTCAGCGAGAGCCGTACGACCTCGGGCTTTCCCTCGATCACGCCTTCCACCGACTCCCGCACGCGTTCCACCACGGCGGTCAGATCAGTGAGGCTCGCTCGATCGTCATAGGTCGTCACCCGGCCCTCCTCGGCCTTTCCCCTGCTCCCAGGAAGCACGGGATACCCCATTTTCCCGGGCCGACGCCCCACGACGCGGGCCGGCCCACCCCGAACCACGGACACCACGCGCGAGATGTTCAGCGTGACGCCACTCCCCGCATTCTTGCTGCCGTTACCGATTCGTGTCACTCGACTGGGGACAACTGGCTGCGATATGTCGGTCTTGCGCCAGTTCGAACGTGTGACTGACAGGCTTTCGACAGCTACAGCAGGTGGTTCTCCGGGGTGGGCGAGCAGGTCAGGAGGCGGGGTCGACCTCGCGCAGCAGGCCGGTCTTCACATCGAAGACGAACCCGCGTACATCGTCGGTGTGCAGCAGGAACGGCGAGGTGCGCACGCGCTGCATCGACTGCCGGACGTCCTGGTCGACGTCCCGGAAGGACTCCACCGCCCAGGCCGGGCGCTGGCCGACCTCGGCCTCCAGCTCGTTGCGGAAGTCCTCGGTGAGGCTCTCCAGGCCGCAGCCGGTGTGGTGGATGAGCACGATGCTGCGCGTCCCCAGCTTGCGTTGGCTGATGGTGAGGGACCGGATCACGTCGTCGGTGACGACGCCGCCCGCGTTGCGGATGGTGTGGCAGTCGCCGAGCTCCAGGCCGAGCGCCGCGTGCAGGTCGAGGCGGGCGTCCATGCAGGCCACGACGGCGACGTGCAGAACCGGACGGGCGTCCATGCCCGGGTCGGTGAAGGCCGCCGCGTAACGCTGGTTCGCGTCCACGAGTCGGTCGGTGACGGTACCGCCGACGGTCGCGGCGTCAGGGCCAGTGGGAACCGATGCAGAAGTCGTCATATCCATGACGTTACTGGTCACGCGTGTTCCCGTCCCGTTGTGAGAGGGGACAAAGAACGCCATCGGGCCTTGGAGTGAGGTAACCCACAAGGGTGGTGTGCCGGCGGTCGCGACGCGCAGGCCGGTTGATTGACCGGGAGACAGGGTGGACTAAAGTGACGCGAAGCGGGAGGCGAGACTCTCCCCGCTGGACTGATTTCTTCGGAGATCCCGGCGACGACCGGAGATCTCCCCGCGTGCGCGGCGCGTACGTGCGGCTCGGCCTCCTCCCGCTCCCGGTCGGCTGACGCTTCCGGCGCCGGCAGGCCTCCCCTTCACGAGCGGGCGGGGACCCGGCGGTGCGTACGGGCCCGCCGGATTTGAGAGGGCCCCTTGAGCGAGAGTCGACACGTCCCGGTGATGCTCCAGCGGTGCCTGGACCTGCTGGCACCCGCCCTGGAAGGGCCGGACGCGGTGGTCGTCGACTGCACCCTCGGCCTCGGCGGCCACAGCGAGGCACTCCTGGAGCGGTTCCCCGGCGTCCGCCTCGTCGCCCTCGACCGCGACAAGGAGGCCCTGCGCCTGTCCGGCGAGCGCCTCGCCCCCCACGGGGAGCGCGCCACCCTCGTCCACGCCGTCTACGACGAACTCCCCGAGGTGCTGCGCAGGCTCGGCATCGCGCGCGTGCAGGGCGTCCTGTTCGACCTGGGCGTCTCCTCCATGCAACTCGACGAGGCCGACCGCGGCTTCGCCTACGCCCAGGACGCTCCGCTCGACATGCGCATGGACCAGACGAGCGGGGTCAGCGCCGCCGAGGTCCTCAACACGTACCCGCCGGGCGAACTCGTCCGCATCCTGCGGGCGTACGGCGAGGAGAAGCAGGCCAAGCGGATCGTGTCCGCGATCGTCCGGGAGCGGGAGAAGGAGCCGTTCAGCACCAGCGCGCGGCTGGTCGAACTGATCCGGGACGCGCTGCCGCAGGCCGCCAAGCGCACCGGCGGCAACCCCGCCAAGCGCACCTTCCAGGCCCTGCGCATCGAGGTCAACGGCGAACTGGCCGTCCTGGAGCGGGCGATCCCGGCCGCCGTGAAGGCGCTGGACGTGGGCGGGCGGATCGCCGTGCTGTCGTACCACTCGCTGGAGGACCGGTTGGTCAAGCAGGTGTTCGCGGCGGGTGCCGCCACCACCGCGCCGCCCGGGCTGCCCGTCGTGCCCGAGCGCTACCAGCCGCGGCTCAAGCTGCTCACGCGCGGTGCCGAACTCCCCACCGAGGAGGAGATCGCCGAGAACCGGCGGGCGGCGCCGGCCCGGCTGCGCGGGGCCCAGCGCATCAGGGAGGACGTCGAGTGAGGCGCGTGCAGGCCGGACCGAGGGAGCGCGAGTGAGCAGCACACCCGAACTGAAGGGGAGGGCCGCGCGTCTCGCCCGGCTCTTCCCGACCGGCCCCGGCCAGGCGGCCCGCACGCCCTTCGTCTTCCTGGTCGTCCTCCTCCTCGGCGGCGGTCTCATCGCCCTGCTGGTGCTGAACTCGGCCCTCAGCGAAGGCGCGTTCAAGCTCGACGACCTCCAGCGCGAGACGAAGAACCTCACCGACGAGGAACAGGCCCTCCAGCGGGACATCGACGCCTACTCCGCGCCCGAGGCGCTCCAGCGCCGCGCCCGCGAACTCGGCATGGTCCCCGGCGGCGACCCCGCCTTCCTCGCGCCCGACGGCTCGGTCAAGGGCGTCCCCAGCCCCGCCTCCGGCGTCGGGCGGACCACCGCCCACGTCCCCCTGGTCCTCGCCCCCGAAGCCATGCCCGACGGCTCCGCCCCGACCCCGACCCCCGGCAGGTGACGGAAGTGTCCGACAGGGAACCCCCGCGCCGCGTGCCGGGCCCGGCCGTTACCGCCGGCCCCGGCGTTCGTCCGGCCCTCGAGGCGGGTTCCACCCCGCGGTGTGCGGCGGACCGGGCTTTCGGCCGGGTGACGCACGTGGTGGCGCGCTCCGCACGGCAGACCGCTCGGCGGCCGCTGCCGCCCCTGCCGGTGGTGTCCGCCGGGCAGTCACCGCACGGCCGCGTGCCCGGTCCCGCCGAGGCGGGTGGTCCGGAGGTCCGTGGCCGCCGTGGCGCGTGCCGCGCGGCGGTGGAGCGGCCGTCGTCCCGGCTGTCGGCGACCGCTGTCCGCAGTGCCGGGTGCCGTCCCCGCCTGCGTCCGGCCGTCACCGCGTCCTCCAG
>JJOH01000022.1 GCA_000696115.1 Streptomyces olindensis | reverse complement strand
GCCCTCGTCGGCGGGCGGTCCGGCGTGCGCGCGGCGACCGCGCGCGGGCGGGGGCGGCGGCGCGTCGGCGCCGGCTGCGGAGGTCCTCCGGGGTGTACGCATGGACTCCTCGCTCGGGAGTGGTTCGACGGAATGCCACCAAGACTTCGGGGTGAGCCACCCGGGCCTCGGGGTGTGCCGTCGGGGCTACGGGCGGGCCGCCGGGGAGCGGCCGCGGCTAGTGGGCGGGAGTCTCGACCGGCCGCTGGGCCGACGCGGACGCCTCGCGCTCCCCCGCCGTCGGTGACAGCGCGACGAAGGCCGAGGTCAGGAAGAGGTAGGACCCGAGGCCAACGGCGAGGGGGAAGATGAACTGCATCGCCGTGGCCCCGGGCAGGAGCTGACCGGAGGGCGTGACGCGCACGCTCACCGCGAACATCCCGGTGTAGTGCATGCTGCTGACCGCCGCCCCCATGATCAGGGAGGCGAGGGTGACGGCGACGGGCGACTTGATGTTGAGCGCCGCCCACAGGGCCGCCGTCGCGGCGACGACGGCGATCAGGACGGAGAGCCCGACGAGCACCGGGTCGTAGCTCACGTCGCCGTGCAGACGGACGGCGGCCATGCCCAGATAGTGCATGCTCGCGACGCCGAGGCCGGTGGTGAGCCCGCCGAGCAGCAGGGCCCGGCCGCGGTCACGGCTGTAGCCGACGACGAAGACGCCGGCGCAGACGACGACCATGGCGACGAGCAGGCTCAGGAGGGTGAGCGGCACGTCGTAGCGGATGTCGGTGCCGGCGACGCTGAAACCGAGCATGGCCACGAAGTGCATGGTCCAGATGCCGGTGCCGATCGCCGACGCGGCGGTGACGAGCCAGTTGCGGCGCGAGCGTCCGGTGGCGCCGAGCGCGCGGACGGTGCAGCGCAGCCCGAGGGCGGCGCCTATGCAGGCCATCACGTACGACAGCGCGGGGGTCAGCCACCCCAGGGCGGCGTGGTCCAGGTGTCCCATGGCCCCGGGACGCTAGACCCGCCAGGGGCGCGTGAAGGGGGCGCGTTTCGAAAGGTGTTGGAATATGACGCAGAGATGTACCGGAACGATCGGGTCACGCTCGAACGTGTGCGCTGAGGCGTCATCCGTGCCGGTGAGGAATCATGCGGTACATGAGCGACGAGCAGACGCGTGTCCAGGAGTTCTTCGCCGCCCGCGCCGCCGACTGGGACACCCGGTTCCCCGACGACGGCCCGGCCTACGCCGCCGCCGTCGCGGAGCTCGGGCTGCGTGCGGGCGACCGTGTGCTCGACGCGGGGTGCGGCACCGGGCGCGCCCTGCCGCCGCTGCGGGCCGCCGTGGGGCCATCGGGAGTGGTCGTCGGGGCCGATCTCACCCCGGCCATGCTCCGCGAGGCCGTACGGGCCGGACGGGACCGTGACGGGGCGTTGCTGCTCGCGGACGTCGCCGCGCTGCCCCTGCGCCCGCGGTCGCTGGACGCCGTGTTCGGGGCGGGCCTCATCTCGCATCTGCCGAGCCCGGCCGAGAACCTGCGGGAGCTGGCGCGCGTGGTGCGTCCCGGTGGGGTGCTGGCGCTGTTCCACCCCATCGGCAGGGCGGCGCTGGCGGCTCGCCACGGCCGCCCGCTCACCCCGGACGACCTGCGCGCCGAACCCAACCTGCGTCCGCTGCTGGCCGGTTCCGGGTGGCGCCTGACGTCGTACACCGACGAGGACGCCCGCTTCCTGGCGCTCGCCGTCCGCGAGGGCTGAGACGAGGATGGAGACAGCGCGTCACCGGGCCTCGGAGCCGGGCACCTCCAGGTGCCGCACGGGGCAGCCCCGGACTCCGGGAACGGGGCGCGTGCCCAGTTCGGCGATCCGGTAACCGTTCGGGTAGCTCTTGATCTCCCAGTTCTGCCGGGCGAAGTGCGGGGCGCGCCGGGGCGGCAGCAGGCGGACGGCACGCCCCCGCAGCCCTACCGCGCGACGTACCCACGCGCGCGTGGCGGCGCTCGGCGGGGTGTAGCGGAAGGCACGCAGGAGCGGGTCGTCGAGCAGCGACAGGATCGCGGGGCGCAGCAGGGGCGCGAGCGGGCGCGGGTACCAGGAGACCATGAGGTCGAGCGTGGCGTCCGAGACGCGGCGGGCGTTCTCGTCCCAGGCGAAGTGGGACGCCTCGTAGGTGTCGAGGCAGGTCTCGAACTCCTCGTACGTCTCGGGGATGTCCTTGATGCCCATGTGCCGGCCGAGCGTGCGGTAGTGGACGACACTGGCGACGACCTCGTGGCTCGACATCCTGCGCCAGCCATAGGCGTCGATCCACCGCCTGGGCATCACGACGAACGTGCAGAGCACGTAGCGCATGTCCTCGTCGCTGATGTCGTAGCTGCGGTGCATCTGGTTGATGCGGCGGATCGCGGTCCTGCCCCGCTCGCTGCCGAAGCCGTGCTCGACGATGGCGTCCAGCAGCAACGAGGTGTCGTCGTAGCGCTTCTGCGTGCGCTCCGTGAGCTCCGCCGTCTCGGCGAGCAGCCGGCCGATGCTCGGGACGGCGTAGGTGCGGTACAGGGCCAGCTCCAGGGAACGGGTGAAGTCCCAGGGGAACTCGTACGCCGCGCTCAGCCGGTAGATTTCCGAGGCGTCCCGGTACGGGTCCATTCGACGGATTCGTTCCAGCCGTTCGAAGCGCTTCACGGTACCCTCCCCCTTCTGCCACCGAAGGTCCAACTTTACGTTGGGGAGCGGGAGATGAACGGTGACCGGGGAAAACGCACAGGGGGAAGGTGGTCAGCACATGTGGAACAAGGTCCGCAAGGCCGGGGGCAGAGTCGCCGATGCCTTGCGCTCGGAGACGAAGTCCGACGGGGACAAACGTCCACACAATCTTTTCGAGGCCGCGGCCGTCTATGTCACGGCGTGCGCCGAGGACGACCAGGAGCGGGCCGACGAGGCGGCCGGCTGGGTGTCGCCGGAGGCGTTGTCGTTCGGGGTGAACGAGCTGGCCTGCCGGGCCGTCATCGCGCTCGCGCGGGAACGGGGCGAGGCTCCGGGCACCGTGGCCCGTGAACTGCTGGGACTGCCGACGGCGTGAGGCACCCGGCCCGGACGGTCGATTCGCCCCGTCCGCCGGAAAACTGTAGCTCCGGGTGCGCCCGCGAGGTCGTGACAAGCGGCTTCCGGGCGCACTAGGGTGCGCGCCGTTGGACCAACGGATGGGGAGGCTGGGATGGCCGGGACGGACGAGGACGCCGTCGCCGCCGAGGACGATGCGCTCTATGTGCTCACGGCGGTGCTGCTGACGCCGGCGAAGTTCCCGAGCGTACTGGGCGACGACTACCCGGAGGCGTGCGCGGCGCTCGGCCTCGCGCCGCTCGCCGACGGGTACGGGCTGGTGCTCGGCCAGGACGGCGACGGCGCCCGGTGGACCGTGGTCATCGACGACGTCTCCCTGGTGGCCGTCGCGATCGCGTCCTGGGACTGCGGCATGGAGTACGAGCTGTCGCCCGACGAGCGCACGGTCGTCGCGGCGCTGCCCGGCTGGCCCCTGGCGGTCGCCGTCGCGGCCCCCGGAGTGCCAGCGCCGCACGACCCCGGCCCGGAGGCCGACGACCGGCCCCCGCTGGCTCCGCCGGACACCACCGTCTGGGGACCGGCCCAGCGGCGCCTGGGCGCCGACGAGATCGCGCTGCAGTGGGCGATGTGGCGGGAGCAGGTGGACGACGCGGCGTTCGCGGCACCGGGGTCCTCCGGGACGCCGGGTGAGGGGGACGGCGGCGGGGCGGCCGACAATCCGGAGCGGAGCGGCGAGAACGGGCAGCCGAGCCACCGCGGCATCCGGCGCGTCCTCGCGGAGGCCCGCAGTTACGTCGACTCGCCGCCGCCGCTGGGCCGGGTCCGGTCCTCCTTCGCGCCGGGCGACGCGCGGACCCTGCGGGCCGACGGTCCCGGCTGGTCGCTCGTGGCCAGGACCGACGACATCGCTTTCGTGCTGCTCGACGAGGAACCCGGCGAGGTCCTGCCGGTGGGGCGGGGGCCGGAGCTGCCGGGCCTCCTCGAGGCGCTCGACAAGATGGCCGTACGGCCGAACTGACCGGCGAGCCGGACCAGCCCCGGCCGGCCGGACTGTCGGCACGCCCGGTCAGCGGCCGAGCTCCTTGCGGGTCGCGCGGCGCAGCCTGCGCCGCTGTGAGGGGTCCAGCGTGAGGTACGCGGCGGCCGGGACACCCAGGATGATCAGCAGCGCGGCCCACCAGGGCAGCCAGATCAGCAGGATGAGCCCGGCAGCCACACCGCCCGCGGCGATCTTGGCGTTCTTCGACATGACTGTCGCCTCCTTCGCGGCCATTGCCGCTCTCTGTCCCGAAAACGGACCCGCGCGTGCGGCGGTTCCGGACCGCGACCCTGAGACATCCCTGAGGCACGACCCCGACGCACCCCTGAGACCTCCATGGTGACCCAGCTCACAGCTCAGCCATACCCGTCTGCGCCGAAAGTGCTGTACCCTCGGCCACTCCGTCCCGCTAGTCAAATTTGAGGAATCAGTCATAGTCGAGCATCCGACTCCCCCGGCACCTTCCTCCGAGATCTCCGAACTGGCCCATTGCTGCGCCGTGTTCCTGCCCGGCGACCCGGCCCGCACTGGCACCGTCGCGTTCTGGCGGCCCGACGGCGCGCCTCCTCCGGCCGTGGCGTCGGCGACCGTCGCGGACCTGACCGTCGTCGTGCCCGGCGACGACGGGGTCGAGCGCGAGGACGTGCCCGCCGTCCTGCTGCCCGTCGGCGCGGCCCTACCGTTCCTCACGCGTGCGCGTGCCGGTGCGCAGGGGCACCGGTCCACCGTGTTCTGGGGCGCGGCGGCCCTGCACGCCCTGCACCTCGTGGCCCGCGGACTGCTGCTCCCGGGGCTGTCCCCGGGCGACCACGACGCCTGGCGCACGGGCCCGCTGCGCGCCCAGGACGTCGAGGCCGTCCGCCGCCTCGCCGCCGCGATGCCGCCCGAGGCGCATGCCGTGCCGCCGGCCGGCTCCGGGGCGCCGCGGTTGCCCGACCCGGAGCAGCTCCTGCGCGCCTTCCTCGACGCGGTCGCCGACACCCTCCCGCGCTCCCCCGCCGCGCCCCTGGTGACCGGCGGTCCCGCCTACGCGGCGCCCGACCCGGTGCACCTGCCGGAGCAGCGCGCGTGGGCGGCGGACATCGCGGCGGGGCACGACGCGGGAGTGCGGCTTTCGTTGCGGATCGAGGCGCGCGGGCTGGCAGAGGCTGTTGGTACGACAGAGGCACATGGCCCGGCCGGCACGACGGCCGACACCATGGCGTCCGGTACCCCGTCGGCAGGCGCCACGACCTCCGGCGCCGCAGCGTCCGACGGCACGGACGTGACGTTCCTGGCCGTGCTCCAGGTGCACAGCGTGAGTGATGCCGCGCTCGTCGCGGACGCGGCCGACGTCTGGGCGGACGGCGCCCGGAGCGAGGCGTTCGGCCCGCGCGCGCGGATGGACGTCCTGCTCGCCCTGCGCCGTGCGGCCCGGGCCTGGCCGTCGCTGACGCCGCTGCTGTCGGCGGCCGTGCCGGACGCGGTCGAACTCGCCGATGAGGACGTCACCGAACTCCTCGGCGCCGGCGCCCGCGCCCTGGCGGCGGCCGGGGTCGACGTGCACTGGCCGAAGGGTCTGACCCGCGAGTTCACCACGTGCGCGGAGGTGGGACCCGCCGAGGCGGGACCGTCCGACGAGGAGCACGCGTCCACGTACGCGTCCGAGTCCCGGTCCGAGTCCGACTCCGAGTCCGGCAGGGCCTCCGCCGCCATGCCGTCGTTCCTCTCCGCCGACGCGCTGCTCGCGTTCAACTGGTCGTTCGCCCTGGGCGACCAGCGGCTGAGCCGCGAGGAACTGGACCGACTCGCCGAGGCCAAACGCCCGGTGGTGCGGCTGCGCGACCAGTGGGTCCTGGTCGACCCCCAGGAGGTGCGCCTGGCCCGTTCCCGGCAGGACCACAAGGTCACGCCGGTGGACGCGCTGGGCGCGGCCCTGACCGGCTGGGCGGAGGTGGACGGCCACAGGGTCGAGGTGCGGCCCACCGGGTGGCTGGCGGCCCTGCGGGAGAGGCTCGAGAACCCGGAGGGGCAGCAGCCCGTGGAGCAGCCGGCCGCCCTCGCGGCGACCCTGCGGGACTACCAGCGGCGGGGCCTGAACTGGCTCGCGGGGATGACGTCGCTGGGCCTCGGCTGCTGTCTCGCCGACGACATGGGGCTCGGCAAGACGATCACGCTGATCGCCCTGCACCTGCACCGGCAGACCGACGCCCGGTCCGCCGGGTCCACCCTGGTGGTCTGCCCGACGTCCCTGATGGGCAACTGGCAGCGGGAGATCGAGCGGTTCGCGCCCGGCACCCCCGTGCGGCGCTTCCACGGCGCGCGGCGCAGCCTGGACGACCTGGCCGACGGGGAGTTCGTGCTCACCACCTACGGCACGATGCGCCTGGACGCGTCCCGGCTGGCCGAGGTGCCATGGGGCCTGCTCGTGACCGACGAGGCCCAGCACGTGAAGAACCCGCACTCCTCGACCGCCCGGGAGCTGCGTTCCATCGGGGCACGCGCGCGCGTGGCGCTCACCGGCACCCCGGTGGAGAACAACCTGTCGGAGCTGTGGGCGATCCTCGACTGGACCACCCCGGGGCTGCTCGGCCGGCTCGGCACCTTCCGCCGGCGGTACGCCGAGGCCGTCGAGGGCGGCCAGGATCCGGCCGCCGCGGACCGGCTGTCCCGGCTGGTCCGGCCGTTCCTGCTGCGCCGCCGGAAGTCGGACCCGGGGATCGCGCCCGAGCTGCCGCCGAAGACGGAGACGGATCACGCCGTGTCGCTCACCCAGGAGCAGGCGGGTCTGTACGAGGCCGTGGTGCGCGAGGCGCTCGCGGAGATCGCCGCGGCGGACAGCATGGCGCGGCGTGGCCTGATCGTGAAGCTGCTGACCGGTCTCAAGCAGATCTGCAACCACCCCGCGCAGTACCTCAAGGAGGAGCGGCCGGTGATCGCCGGACGTTCCGGGAAGCTGGAGCTGCTGGACGAACTGCTCGACACGATTCTCGCGGCGCGGGCGGGCGTGCTGGTCTTCACGCAGTACGTGCAGATGGCCCGCCTCCTCGAACGGCACCTGGCCGTGCGCGGCACGCCCACGCAGTTCCTGCACGGCGGGACGCCCGTCGCCGAGCGCGAGGCGATGGTGCGGCGCTTCCAGGACGGTGACGTGCCGGTGTTCCTGCTGTCGCTGAAGGCGGCGGGCACGGGCCTGAACCTCACCCGGGCCGAGCACGTCGTGCACTACGACCGCTGGTGGAACCCGGCGGTGGAGGCGCAGGCGACCGACCGCGCCTACCGCATCGGGCAGACGCGGCCCGTGCAGGTGCACCGGATCATCGCCGAGGGAACCATCGAGGACCGCATCGCCGCACTGCTCGCCCGCAAGCGGGAGCTGGCGGACGCGGTCCTCGGCTCGGGCGAGGCGGCGCTCACGGAGCTGACGGACGCGGAGCTGGCGGATCTGGTCGAACTGCGAGGGGGCCTGCGATGACTCGGCATGACGAAGAGATGACCCGGCACGACGAAGACAGGGAGCGCACGTTCGCCGCGTTGCCCCCCGCGCACGGACGGGGGTTCGCGCAGACCTGGTGGGGCCAGGCCTGGCTGAAGGCGCTGGAGGACACGGCGCTGGACTCGGCACAGCTCAAGACGGGCCGCCGGCTCGCGCGCGCTGGAGCGGTCGGCGCGGTGTCGGTGCGCCCGGGGCGGCTCACGGCCGTCGTCCAGGACCGCGACCGCACGCCGCACCGGGCCGACGTCCTGCTGTCGGAGCTGACGCCGGAACAGTGGGACCAGCTCCTGGACATGACCGTGGAGCGGGCCGGTCACGTGGCGGCGCTGCTGGACCGGGAGATGCCGCCGCACCTGGTCGAGGACGCGGCGGCCGCGGGCGTCGAACTGCTGCCGGGCCTGGGTGATCTGGAGCCGGAGTGCGGCTGCGGGGCCTGGGACCACTGCGGGCACACGGCGGCGCTCTGCTACCAGGTGGCACGGCTGCTGGACCAGGACCCGTTCGTCCTGCTGCTGATGCGGGGGCGCGACGAGGCCACCCTGCTGGGCGACCTTCAGTCCCGCAGCGGGGCGTCCGCCGCCGAGTCCTCGGAGCCGGAGGGCGTGGACGCGGCGGAGGCGTACGCGGCCGGTGACATCCTGCCCCCGCTGCCGGCCCTGCCCGAACTCCCCGACGAGCCGGGCCTGCCGCCGTCCCTGGACACCGAGACACCGCCCGCCGCGGGCGTCGACCCGGCCGCGCTGGAGTTCCTGGCCGCCCGGACCGCCGTACAGGCCCACCGCCTGCTCGCGGAGGCGCTCCGGGGCTCCTGGGACACGGAGCCGACGGTGGCGCAGGACGCGGTACGACTGGCCGCGGGCGATCCCGCAGGGGAGGTGGCGGGCCGTCTCGCCGGCGGGTCTGGACGCGGCCGGGAGGGGCTCGCGGCGGCGGTACGCGCCTGGCGGCTCGGGGGCACGGACGCGCTGTCCGTCCTCGACGAGGAGTGGCGGGTGGAGGGCGAAGCGGTGGCACGCGCGCGTGCCGCCCTGGAGTCGGCCTGGGACGCGGACGAGCGGCCCGAGCTGCGGGCCCGGGGCAACCGGTGGACGGTCGTCGGCGCACCGGTCCAGCTCCGGCTCGGCCGGGACGGCCGGTGGTGGCCGTACCACAGGGAACGCGGCCGCTGGATGCCCTCGGGAGGCGCGGCCCAGGATCCGGCGACGGCCCTGACGTCCGCCGAACTCGCCGCCGGGGACGGGTCCGCGCTGCCGTCAGGGCAGTAGCTCGTCGGTGTCCAGGGACGGGAGCAGCGATTCGAAGCCGCTCGGCAGATCGCTCGGCAGATCGCTCGGCAGCCGGGTCGGGAAGCCCGACGGCAGCCGGGTCGGCAGTTCGCTCGGCAACCTGGACGGCAGCTCGGTGGGAATGCCGAAGGAGGGCGCGGGACTGCGGCTCGCGCTCTCGCCGGGCGGCTCCTGGTCCGTCGGGTCGTCCCGCCCGGAGGCCATCAGCACCACGACGGACACGGCCGCGGCGGCCACGAGCACGGCGAGCAGGACGAGCAGCGGATTCCGGCGCCGGGGAGGTCCGGGCGGTTGAGGCGGTACGGGCGGCAGGGCCATACCGACCAGGGTCGCCGTTCTCCGCCCGAGGAGGCAGGGGCGCACGGAAGTTGATACGGGCTCATGGCACGGATCGCACGATTCCGGAGCATGACGGGCCCGTCGACCCGGTCACCATGACCGGCCGACGGGCCCTCACGCGCGCGGGCCTCAGCCACGCGCCCCCAGCAGGTGGTCCATCGCCAGCTGGTCCAGGCGCTCGAAGGCCATGCCGCGGGCCGCCGCCGCCTCGACGTCGAAGGCCTCGAAGGCGGACCGGTCGGCGAGCAGGGCCTGAAGGCCGTCCGCGGCCGTGGGCTGGGCCAGCTCGTCCAGACGGGCCGCGCGCAGGGCCTCCTGGACCTCCGGGTCGGCGCGGAAGGCGGCGGCGCGCTCCTTGAGGATCAGGTAGTTGCGCATGCAGCCGGCCGCCGAGGCCCACACGCCGTCGAGGTCCTCGGTCCGCGGCGGCTTGAAGTCGAAGTGGCGCGGGCCGGTGTAGCCGGCCGACTCCAGCAGGTCGACCAGCCAGAACGCGGCGCGCAGGTCACCGGCTCCGAAGCGCAGGTCCTGGTCGTACTTGATGCCGGACTGGCCGTTGAGGTCGATGTGGAACAGCTTGCCCGCCCACAGGGCCTGCGCGATGCCGTGCGGGAAGTTCAGCCCGGCCATCTGCTCGTGCCCGACCTCGGGGTTCACGCCGTACAGCTCCGGACGCTCCAGGCGCTCGATGAACGCCAGGGCGTGGCCGACGGTCGGCAGCAGGATGTCGCCGCGCGGCTCGTTCGGCTTGGGCTCGATGGCGAAGCGCAGGTCGTAGCCCTGGGAGGTGACGTACTCGCCGAGCAGGTCGAAGGCCTCCTTCATCCGGTCCAGGGCCGCGCGGACGTCCTTGGCGGCACCCGACTCGGCACCCTCACGGCCGCCCCAGGCCACGTACACCTGGGCGCCGAGCTCGACGGCGAGGTCGATGTTGCGGATGGTCTTGCGCAGGGCGTAGCGGCGCACGTCACGGTCGTTGGCGGTGAACGCGCCGTCCTTGAAGACCGGGTGCGTGAAGAGGTTGGTGGTGGCCATCGGGACCTTCATGCCCGTGGCGTCCAGCGCCTGCCGGAAGCGCTTGATGTGGGCCTCGCGCTCGGTGTCGCTCGAGCCGAACGGGATCAGGTCGTCGTCGTGGAAGGTGACGCCGTGCGCGCCGAGCTCGGCCAGGCGCTGCACCGTCTCGACCGGGTCGAGGGCGCGTCGCGTGGCGTCGCCGAACGGGTCCCGTCCCTGCCAGCCGACGGTCCACAGGCCGAAGGTGAACCTGTCCTCGGGGGTGGGCTGGTAGCTCATGCCGCGGCTCCTTGCTCGCTGAGGCTATTTCGTCATGCCGATTTACAAATTAGTATGCGAGCACGTCTCTGGGAAGAGACAAGGTGCCTCCGAACGGAGACACGTGCCGCGCGCAGTAGGGAGAAGCCCGATGTCAGCAGCCGAGGGTCCGCTCGTCGTCGGCGTGGATTCGTCCACCCAGTCCACGAAGGCGCTGGTCGTCGACGCGGCCACCGGCCGGGTCGTCGCGAGCGGCCAGGCGCCGCACAGCGTCTCCTCCGGGGCCGGCCGCGAGAGTGATCCGCGCCAGTGGTGGGACGCGCTGTGCGAGGCCCTGAGCCAGTGCGGCGACGCGGCGCACGAGGCCGCCGCGGTGTCGGTCGGCGGCCAGCAGCACGGCCTGGTCACCCTGGACGACCGGGGCGAGCCGGTGCGCCCGGCCCTGCTGTGGAACGACGTGCGCTCGGCACCGCAGGCGCGCCGGCTCACCGAGGAGCTGGGCGGGGCGAAGTTCTGGGCCGAACGCACGGGAAGCGTCCCCGCCGCATCCTTCACCGTCACCAAGTGGGCCTGGCTGGCCGAGCACGAGCCGGAGGCGGTCCGCGCCACGAAGGCCGTGCGCCTCCCCCACGACTATCTGACCGAACGGCTCACGGGCCAGGGCACGACCGACCGCGGCGACGCCTCCGGGACGGGCTGGTGGGCGTCCGGGACGCAGGCGTACGACGAGGAGATCCTGGCGCACGTGGGGCTCGACCCGGCCCTGCTGCCCCGGGTGGTCCGGCCCGGCGAGGTGGCGGGCACAGTCCGCGACAGCCATGACCTGCCGTTCTCCAAGGGCACCCTGGTCGCGCCGGGCACCGGCGACAACGCCGCGGCGGCGCTGGGCCTGGGCCTGCGCCCCGGCATGCCGGTGATGAGCCTCGGCACGTCGGGCACGGTGTACGCGGTGTCGCGGCGGCGGCCCGCCGATCCGAGCGGCACGGTGGCGGGCTTCGCCGACGCCCGCGGCGACTGGCTGCCGCTGGCCTGCACCCTGAACTGCACGCTCGCCGTCGACCGGGTGGCGACGCTGCTGGGTCTGGACCGCGAGGCCGTCGAGCCCGGCACGGCCGTCACGCTGCTGCCCTACCTGGACGGCGAGCGCACCCCGAACCTGCCGAACGCCTCCGGTCTGCTGCACGGCCTGCGCCACGACACCACGGCCGGGCAGCTGCTCCAGGCCGCCTACGACGGTGCCGTCCACTCCCTGCTGGGCGCGCTCGACCTGGTCCTGGACGAGGACGCGGACCCCTCGGCGCCGCTGCTGCTGATCGGCGGCGGCGCCCGCGGCACGGCCTGGCAGGAGACCGTCCGGCGGCTGTCGGGACGCCCGGTGCAGGTGCCCGAGGCGAAGGAACTGGTGGCGCTCGGCGCCGCCGCGCAGGCGGCCGGGCTGCTGACCGGTGAGGACCCGGCGGCGGTCGCGCGCCGCTGGGACACGACGGCCGGGCCGGTGCTCGACGCCGTCGAGCGGGACGAGGAGACACTGACCAGGATCGCCGGGGTACTCTCCGACGCGGCTCCGTTGCTGGAGCGGGGGACGGCCGGGAGCTGACGCGAGTGCACCGTGAACGGCCCGGAGCGACGCGACGATCCCATGCTCGGACGGCCCTGTGGAGGCGCGGCGCCGACTCGGACGACCCGGGGAGGCGCGGAGCCGGCTCGGACGACCCCGGGGAGGCGCGCGGAGCCGACCCGGACGCCCCGGGCAGGCGCGGAGCCGACTCGGCCGCACTCGTGGACGCGGGGAGCCGACTCGGACCACGCCGGGGAGGCCCACCGGCGGGCCTCCCTCGACCCACCCCCGACCCACCCCTGACCCAGCCCGGAGGCTGACGCAGGCATGACCGCACCGCCGCCCGAGACCCACCCCGTCGGACCGGGGCGTGCGCCGCACGCGGGCGGCCCGCGCCGGGCGACGCCCGACACCCAGCAGGGCATGCGCCGCCGCAACCTCGCCCGCGTGATGCACACCGTCCGTGCCGAGGGGCCGCTGTCCCGGGCCGCCGTCGCCTCCCGCATCGGCCTGACCCGGGCGGCGGTGTCGACGCTGGTCGACGAGCTCGTCCGCGCGGGGCTGATCGAGGAGCTGGGGCCCGAACGGCCCGGCCGGGTGGGTCGCCCGGGCTCGGCGCTGGCCGTCAGCGCGCGCGGCCCGGCGGGGATCGGCGCGGAGGTCGGCGTCGACCATCTCGCGGTCTGCGCCGTCGACCTGCGGGGCACCACGCGGGCGCGGGCGGTACGGCAGGGCGTGAACCGCGGCCGTTCCCCCGAGCCCGTGCTCGCGGAACTCACCGAACTGATCCACGCGGTCGTCGCCGAGGCGGAAGGCGAGGGCCTGTGGCCGGCCGGGCTCGCCGTGGCCGTGCCGGGTCTGGTGGCGCGTGACTCCCGGACCGTCGTCCGGGCCCCGAACCTCGACTGGCACGACACGGACCTCGGTGACCTGCTGCCGACGGCGTTCCCGCTGACGGTGGACAACGAGGCCAACTTCGGCGCGCTCGCCGAACTCTGGCTCGGTGACGGCACGCCCGGCGACTTCCTGCACGTGTCGGCGGAGATCGGCATCGGTGCGGCGGTCGTGGTGGACGGCGGGCTGCTGCGCGGAACACGCGGTTTCGCGGGCGAGTTGGGGCACGTGCCGGTCCAGCCCGACGGGCCGGAGTGCGCGTGCGGGGGGCGCGGCTGCCTGGAGCAGTACGCGGGTGAGGAGGCGGTGCTGCGCGCGGCCGGACTGGAGCCGGACGAGGACCGGGTGGGACTGCTCGCGGGGCGCGCCGCGGACGGCGACGAGGACGTGCGCCGGGCCCTGCGTGACGCGGGCACCGCCCTCGGTGTCGCCCTGACGGGGGCGGTCAACCTGCTCGACCCGGAGAGCGTGGTGCTGGGCGGGGAGCTGTCCGGCCTGGCGCCGTGGCTGCTGCCCTCGCTGCGCGAGGAGTTGGCGCGGCGCACCGCGGGCCCGGTCTGCCCGGTGTCCGTGTCCCGACTGGGCCCGGAAGGGCCGCTGCTCGGGGCGGCGCACTCGGTGGTGCGGGCCGTCCTGGACGACCCGGCGGCCGTCGCCGAGCGAGCCTGAAACGGGCCTTCACCGACCCGCCGCTCGTGTCACCCCCCGCCCTTGAATCACCCGGCCGAGTGAGCGAGTTGTCCACATTCCGCGGCCTGTCCACCGCAACGCGGTGCGTCACCACGGCCTGCCTGCGGGCGCCGTAACTTGATCCACGCGAGCCGCGACCACAACGGCCGCCGCGCTCCGCAGTTGAGCACGTGACACCTGCCCGTGGACACCGGAAAGGCCCCCACTCATGCAACCGACACGATCTTTCCCCAGCAGGCGAGGCATCCTCAGGGGCGCCGCCGCCCTCACGGCCGTCCCGTACGCCCTGCTCCCGGACGCCCAGGCCGCCGCCGGGCCCCAGGCCGTCGACTACCCGGGGGCCGCCTGGCACCCGGCGAGCCGCGCCAACTACACGCCGTCGAACCGCCCACGCGCCCATCCCCTGCACTACGTGGTCATCCATGTCGCGCAGACGACCTACTCCGGCACCCTGTCCGTCTTCCGCAACCGCCGGACGAAGGTGTCCGCCCACTACGTGGTGCGCTCGTCCGACGGAAAGGTGGCGCAGTGCGTGCGCGAGTCGGACATCGCGTGGCACGCGGGGAACTGGGACTACAACACCCGCAGCATCGGCATCGAGCACGAGGGCTGGGTGGACCGGCCCAGGTACTTCACCGACGCCATGTACGAGCGGTCGGCCCGGCTCACGGCGGCGATCTGCGCCCGGTACGACATCCCCCGCAACCGCGCGCACATCATCGGCCACCACGAGGTGCCGGGCAGCGACCACACCGACCCGGGCCGCCACTGGGACTGGAAGCGCTACCTCAGACTGGTCAACTCCTACTGAACCTCCGGTCCCTGCCTCGCCGCACACACCTCACGTCCCGGTTACAAATCACTCAACCTCTGGTTGCGGAACGGTAAGCGGGCGACGATGGGACCATGACTCTGGCCCAGCGCGCCCTGGAGCGCCTGCAGGCCTGGCCCGATCTGACGGTGGGCCCGGCGAGTTGCGGCATCGGACGGGCGCTCCGTTCCGTCCGCGACGAGATCGTCCACTTCCACTCCCCCCGGGACGTGGACCTCCATCTCACTCGCCGGGCCATCCAGCGCTTCCACTACGACCTCTCCGGTTCGAGCGCGATCCGCCTGGTTCCCGGATCGTGCTGGGTGACGGTCCACCTCGACTGCGAGGCGGACGTCGACCTGCTGCTCACCCTGGTGAGCAGCGCCCTCAAGGCCCACCAGGCCCGGCCTCCCGCCGACGAGCCACGGTCCGTCGGATGCAACTTCCACCGCGTCACGGTGCTTCCGCGCGACGCGGCGGCGGGCGGCTGACCCTTGGCGGACGAACCGGAGGCCGTCAACGCGGCGGCCTGGGCCGCCTACGGCGCACACCATCTGCGACGCGGCACGGTGCTGCCGGAAGCGGCCGGGATCGACTGGGGGTTCGAGGGCGCCGGGCCGGGGACCGGGGTGCTCGGGGAGTTGTCAGGGCGGCGGGTGCTGGATCTCGGGTGCGGTACGGCCCGGCACGCCGCGCATCTGGCCCGGGCCCACGGCGCGCTGGTGGACGCGGTCGACGCCTCGGCCGGCCAGTACGAACGGGCCCGTGCCCGTTACGGCTCGCTGCCCGGGCTGCGGCTGGTCCTGGCCGACGCGGTGGAGCACCTGCGCTCGGCGGAGCCCTACGACGTCGTCTACTCCGTCAACGCCGTCCCGTACCTCGACCCGCACCGGCTGCTGCCCGCCCTCGCCGGGGCGCTCCGGCCGGGCGGCAGGCTCTGCTTCACCGTCCTGCACACCAACTCGCGTGGTGACGGGCCGTCGGACGGGGTCGCCGCCCGGCCCGAGATCCTGCGGCTGGCGGGCGGCGGTGAGGTCACCGTCCGGATGTGGGTCCTCACGCCGGAGCTCTGGACGGAGTTGCTCACCGAGTACGGGCTGCGCGTGGAGCGCGTCGACGTCCTCGACTCGCCGCAGGACGGCAACCAGGCGTCCTACCGGCTCTTCCGGGTGACCCGGCCCGTCCGCGTCTCCTCCCGGCCCCGCGTCGGGAAGCCGCCGCCGGCGCACGCGGCGCTCGGGGTGGGCGCCATCCTGTACGGGCCGCGCGGGCTGCTGCTCGGCCGGCACCGGCGCGGGACGTGGGAGCTGCCCGGCGGGACGGTGGAGCCCGGGGAGTCGCTCCAGGAGACGGTCGTGCGCGAACTCGGCGAGGAGACGGGGATCACGGCACGCCCGCAGGACGTCCGGCTGCTGGGGACGCTGCTGGACGACGTGGGCGGAGTCGTCCGGGTGACCGTGGCGGCCCGGGTCACCGCCTGGCGGGGCGAGCCGTCGGACCAGCCCGGGGAGAGCGTGGGCCGCTGGCGCTGGTTCGCCCTGGACCGGCTGCCGGACCAGCTGTTCGTGTGCAGCGCGCAGGCCCTCACCGCCTGGCGGCCCGGCCTGCCCATCGACCACACGCCGGCGCACTACACGCCGTACGCCACCGGAACGGACGACGGCTGAAGCACCCGGAGGGGTGCGTTCTTTCAGCCGTTCCCGCGTAGTCGACGCCGAGGCCCCCCGCCGGCCCCCAGGGTCTGGTGCACTGCCCGTGAGTATCGGGACGGTTGACGAGACATCAGGGGGCACGGTGACAGGTCGTCACACACGGCGGGGAGCAGGCAGAGCGGTACTGGCCTTCCTCACGGCGTTCGGAGCACTGGCCGGTGCGGCCCTGGCGGGGGCGGCACCGGCCGGCGCCGTCCAGAAGGGCGTTCGGGTCGCGCCGGGCGTCACGTACCAGGAGTTCGACATCAAGGCGGCCAAGGGGCTGACGCACGCGCATGTGCTGAGGGTCGACCTGGCTCATCCGAACGTCCGGGTCGAGCTGCTGTACCCCGGGGCGGTGGCCTCGCGCGCCCAGGTCTCGCGGATGGCCGACGCGCAGGGAGCGGTCGCCGGGGTCAACGGCGACTTCTTCAACATCACCGAGACGCAGCACCCGGGCGTGGAGGCGACCGGCGCGAGTGTGGGTCCGGCGATCGCGGCCGGGCGGACGCTCAAGGCGGCCGTGCCGAACGGCCAGCGTTTCGGGCCGGCGCTGCCACCCGGCACGTCCACCGAGGACGTGTTCGGCGTCGGCACCGACGGGCGGGCCCGGCTGGACCGGCTGGCGCTGCGGGGCTCGGTCCGCACGGCCGAGACGCAACTGCCGCTCGGCGGGCTCAACCAGTACGCACTGCCGGTGGGTTCCGTCGGCGCGTTCACCTCCGACTGGGGCAGCGCCTCCCGGGTGCGCGCCACGTGCGGCACGGACACGGACCGCGCGGCGCCGTGCAGCACGGACACCTATGAGGTGACGGTCCGCGACGGCAAGGTCGTGTCGGCCGCCGACACCCCGGGCAGCGGTCCGATCGCCGCGGGGACCGCCGTGCTGGTCGGCCGGGAGGCGGGCGCCCAGCAGCTGCGGAAGTTCTCCACCGGTGAGACGGTCGAGGTCGAGCACGCTCTCGTGGCGGCCACCAGCGGCACCCCGTACCGCCTCGCCCTCGGCGGCTACCCGGTTCTCACGGGCGGCCGGCCGCTGCCGGGGCTCGACGACACCACCTCGGCGGTCCGTACGGCTGTCGGGATCGCCGACGGCGGGCGGCGCGTGCTGCTGCTCGCGCTGGACGGCGCCGCCGCCTACCGCACCGGCCTGACGATCGCCGAAGTGGCGGGCATCATGCGGAAGCTGGGCTCGGACGACGCCTTCAGCCTGGACGGCGGCGGTTCGTCGACGCTGGTCGCCCGGAAGGCGGGCGCGAGCACCGTCTCCGTGCGAAACCACCCGAGCGGCGGCGCCGAACGGGCCGTCCCGAACGGCATCGGCGTGTTCTCGGGGACGTGAACCTCAGGGCCGCAGACTGCTCACGATGTCCGCCGTCGCCGTGAGGCCGCTGTGGATGGTGGGGGCGATGCTGGTGCTGGCCAGGTAGAAGCCCAGCAACAGGCAGACCAGCGCGTGGGAGACCTTCAGCCCGCCGTTGCGCAGGAAGATCACCGCCAGGATCACGAGCAGCAGCACCACAGAGATGGAAATGGCCATCGTCGACTCCTCCGCCACGCCGCCTTGTCCGGTTCACGGCGTTCGGCCGTAAGTGTGGCGTAGCGGAGGGTTCGTCCGTGCGGCTGACCTGTCCGCCGAACGTGTGGTGTCCGCGCCGGGACCTACGCCGCCCGACGGGCGTCGAGGAACGCCTCCAGGCCGGCGAGGTCGTCGGTGTTGAGGTGGTCGACGTCCGCGGCGAGCAGTTCTGACCACAGGGCGTCCCGGGCGGGTCCGGCCAGGTCCGGGGTCGCCCAGAACCGCACCCGCTGGCCCCGCTGGTGGGCGGTCGCGATGATGCCCCGCAGCTTCTGCCGCTCGGCGTCGGGGAAGGCGCCCACGCCCCGCCAGGTGAAGTTGAGCGTCCAGTTGTCGCTGATCAGCGGGATGAAGGAGGCCGGGGCCTGGCCGCCGAGGTCGGCGAGGCGGCCGTCGTAGAAGGCGCGCCGGACGGACTGGGCCTCCATGGGGGCGCGGGCCGCCCGGTCGCCGGAGATCACGGCGGTGACCGGGCCGCGGTGGACGCGGCCGTGGGCGTACGTGGTGAACAGGTGCCGGTAGCGGCGCAGATGGCGGTCGAGTTCGAGGTACGTCGACGAGCCCTCGGTCTTGATGTCGATGAGCAGTTGCAGCGAGCCCCGGTACCCCCGGTACACGGACCCCCGGTTGGCCCGGACGCGGGCGGCGAGCGGGTCGAGGTAGAGGGACTCCAGGGTGCGGGCGGGGTCGAGGTCCTCCGGGTCGTGGGCGACGAGCAACTGGTCGCCGACGAGGTAGATGTCGGCCTCGACGCTGCCGAAGCGGTGGTCGAGTGCGTCGAACAGCGGGCGCGGGTGCTCGTAGTCGTTGTGGGCGTGGGCGCGCCACAACGGGCGGGGCCCGTGCCGTCGTTCACCGGCCAGCGCGTCGGCGGCCGGCAGGGCGACCGCGCCCGCGAAGGCCGCGCCGAGGGTGGTGAGGGCTCTGCGACGGGTGGTGAGGGCCATGCTCTGCCTCCCTGGAAGTGCCGTACGGGAACCCTGCGAGTATGGGCTGCCGGCAGGCACAAGAAGCAGGCCCGCGCGCGGAGTTGGCCGGACTGCCGCTGTGTGTTCACTTCACCCGGGAGGGGCGCACGGAAAAGCCCGCCCCAGGTGGGACGGGCTTCTCCGGGTTGTCCGCGGGCTGTTGCCGGGTGTCGGGCCGGTGTACGTCAGGGGGCCTGGAGGTCGACCAGTGCGGCCAGTGCCTCCCGGTGGGCGCCGGCGGTGCCGTAGGCGAGGGAGTCGGCCTTGGCGCGCTTGAGGTACAGGTGCGCGGGGTGCTCCCAGGTCATGCCGAGGCCGCCGTGCAGCTGCAGGGCCTCCTCGGCGGCGTGGACGGCGACCGGCGCCGCGTAGGCCTGGGCGACGGTGACGGCCATGTCGGCGTCCTCGCCGGTGGTCAGGGCGTCGGCGGCGTTGCGGGCGGCCGCGCGGAGGTTGACGGATTCCAGCCACAGCTGGGCCAGTCGGTGCTTGAGCGCCTGGAAGCCGCCGACGGGCCGGTTGAACTGCTTGCGTTCCTTCAGGTAGCGGACGGTTTCCGTCAGCGACCGGTCGGCCAGGCCGAACTGCTCGGAGGCGAGCAGTCCGGCTCCGGCGCGCAGGGCCCGGCGGACGGCGGGCTCGGCGTCGCCGAGGAGACGGCCCCGGACCCCGTCCAGGGTGACGGTCGCGAGCGGCCGGGTCAGGTCCAGGGAGGTCTGGGGTGTGACGGTCGCGGCGGTGGCGTCGACCGCGTACAGGCCGCCGTCGTCGGCGGGCACGAGCAGCACGTCCGCGACGGCCGCGTCCGCGATGCCGGTCAGTTCGCCGCTCAGTACGCCGTCGTCGTGCCGGACGAGCTTGTGGGCGGCGCCCGGTGCCACGTTGAGGGCGACCGCGAGCACGCCGATCGACGTCCCGGACGCCAGCTCGCGGAGCAGGTCGTCGGTGCCGCAGGCGAGCAGTGCCTCGGTGGCGACGACCGCGCTCGTCAGGTACGGCACGGGCGCGACCGCACGGCCCAGTTCCTCCAGCACCACGGCGGCTTCCCGGTGGGTGGCGCCCTGGCCGCCCAGCGCTTCGGGCACCAGCAGGCCCGCGAGGCCCATGCCGTCGGTGAGCGTCTTCCACAGCGCCAGGTGGTGCGGGGTGTCCGACTCGGTGCGGGCGATGACGCCGGGCGCGTCGCACTGGTCGGCGAGCAGGTCGCGGACCGCGGCGCGCAGCGCCTCTTCCTCTTCCGAGTACAACAGGTCGCGCTCGTTCTTCACCGGGCCAGGTCCTTCCATGCGACGTCCTTGTCGGTGCGCGGCTCGGCGGGCAGGCCGAGGACCCGCTCGGCGACGATGTTGAGCAGGACCTCGCTGGTCCCGCCCTCGATGCTGTTGCCCTTGGAGCGCAGGTAGCGGTAGCCGGCCTCGCGGCCGGTGAAGTCGACCAGCTCCGGGCGCCGCATGGTCCAGTCGTCGTACAACAGGCCCTCCTCGCCGAGGAGTTCCACCTCCAGGCCGCTGATCTCCTGGTTGAGGCGGGCGAAGGCCAGCTTCATGCCGGCGCCCTCGGGGCCGGGCTGGCCCGCGACGAGCTGCTGGCGGAGCCGCTCGGCGGTGAGGCGGGAGACCTCGGACTCCACCCACAGCTTCAGCAGCCGCTGGTGGAGGTCGTGGGTGCGCAGCTCGGGGCGTTCGCGCCAGGTCTTCGAGACCGGGCCGATCATGCCGCCCTCGCGGGGCAGTCGCATGCCGCCGATGGCCACGCGCTCGTTGTTCAGCGTGGTCTGGGCGACCTTCCAGCCCTCGCCGACCGCGCCGAGGCGGTGTGTGTCCGGGATGCGGACGTCGGTGAGGAACACCTCGTTGAACTCGGCCTCGCCGGTGATCTGCCGCAGCGGGCGCACCTCGACGCCCGGGTCGGTCATGTCGCACAGGAAGTACGTGATGCCGCGGTGCTTGGGCACGTCCGGGTCGGTGCGGGCGATGAGGATCGCCCAGCGGGCGACATGGGCGCTGGACGTCCAGACCTTCTGCCCGTTGACCACCCAGTCGTCGCCCTCCCGGACGGCCCGGGTGCCGAGCGCGGCGAGGTCGGATCCGGCGCCGGGCTCGCTGAACAGCTGGCACCAGACCTCCTCCCCCGTCCACAGCGGCCTGAGGAACCGCCGCTTCTGCTCCTCGGTACCGAAGCCCAGGATGGTCGGGGCGGCCATGCCGAGGCCGATGCCGATGCGGCGCGGGTCGTTGTCGGGGGCGCCGGCCGCCTCCAGCTCGGCGTCCACGACGGCCTGCAGGGAGCGGGGGGCACCGAGTCCGCCGAGTCCCTCGGGGTAGTGCACCCAGGCGAGGCCGGCGTCGAAGCGGGCCCGGAGGAAGTCCAGGCGGTCGGTCGAGGCCGGCGGGTGCGCGGCCAGCAACTCCCGGGTGCGGCGGCGCAGTTCCTCGGCGTCGGTCATGCTGCTCCCTCCAGGACGACGGCGACGCGGCCGGTGGTGCGGCCGTCGGCGACCTTCTGCACGGCGTCGGCGGCACCGCCGAGCGGCACGCGCTCGCTGACCAGCGGCTTGATGGCACCTCGGGCGGCCAGCTCGGTGAGCCGCTCGTGGCAGTGCCGGACCAGCTTCGGGTCCTTGGTGTTGTACAGGCCCCAGTGCAGGCCCAGGATCGAGTAGTTCTTCACCAGGGCGTGGTTCAGGCCCGGGCTGGGGATCGAGCCGCTGGCGAAGCCGACGACGACGATCCGGCCTTCGAAGGCGACGACCTTGGTGGACTGGGCGTAGGCCTCGCCGCCGACGGGGTCGTAGATCACGTCGGCGCCCCGGCCGCCGGTGGCGTCCTTCACGGCGGCGACGACGTCCTCGGCGCGCCGGTCGATGACCACGTCACAGCCCAGGTCCTTGGCGACGGCCACCTTCCCGGAGCCGCCGACGACACCGATGACGGTGGCGCCGGCGGCCTTCCCGAGCTGCACGGCCGCGCTGCCGACCCCTCCTGCGGCGGCGTGGACGAGCAGGGTCTCCCCGGCCTGCAGGGCGGCCCGGCGGTGGAGGCCGAACCAGCCGGTCTGGTAGCCGATGTGCAGGGCGGCGGCCTCGGCGTCGTCGAGAGCGTCCGGCGCGGGCAGCAGGGCGGCGGCGTCCGCGACGGCGTACTCGGCGAAGCCGCCGTGGGGCAGCGCCGGGTTGGCGATGACACGGCGGCCGTCCTCGGTCTCGCCGCAGATCTCCACGCCCGGGGTGAACGGCAGCGGCGGCCTGACCTGGTACTGCCCCCGGCACAGCAGGGCGTCGGGGAAGTTGATGTTCGCGGCGCGCACCTTCAGCAGGACCTGGCCGTCGCCGGGGGTGGGCGGCTCCGCCTCCTCGAGGCGCATCACCTCGCTCGGCTCGCCGTTCTCGTGCACGTGCCATGCCTGCATGCGGTGCCTCCACGGGGGACTGCTTCGTCTGACCGGGGTCGGTTCGCATACTAAGCGGTCGCTTGCCGATCAGGGAACCGTCTTCGAAGGAAGAGTCCCGCCCTCCGGTATCGCGTGCGTCACGACCGCTTGGGCCGCGCCCGCACGTGCATCCGCTCCCCCTGCGGCCCGAACAGGCTGAGGAACTCCGCCGGCCCCTCCCCCGTCGACCCGAACCAGTGCGGCACACGGGTGTCGAACTCGGCGGCCTCCCCCGCCGTGAGCACCACGTCGTGCTCGCCCAGCACCAGGCGCAGCTTCCCGGAGAGCACGTACAGCCACTCGTAGCCCTCATGGGTGCGCGGGTCCGGCTCCTGCCTGCGCTGGGGTTCGAGCACCTTGTAGGCCTGGAGGCCGCCGGGCTGCCGGGTGAGCGGCCAGAGGGTGCGGCCGCCCATCACGATCGGCTTCGACCGCACCCGCGGATCACCGGCCGGCGGTGCTCCGACCAGCTCGTCCAGCGCCACCTGGTGGGCGCGCGCGATCGGCAGCAGCAGCTCGAGACTGGGTTTACGCAGGCCCGACTCCAGTCGCGACAGGGTGCTGACGGAGATGCCGGTGGCCTCCGAGAGCGCCGCCAGGGTCACCTCCCGGTCCTTGCGCATCTGCCGCAGCCGGGGGCCCACGCCCGCGAGTACCTCGTCCGTCGTCATGCTCGTATTGCAGGTTCGGCAAACGCGTTTGTCAATCCCGTACCGCCGGGGCGAACCTCGGGGGCGGAGGTGGTCACCATGACCGAGAAGTACGCAGTGGTCGTCGTCGGCGGGGGTGCCGCGGGCCTGAGCGCGGCACTGGTGCTGGGGCGGGCCCGGCACCGCACGCTGGTCGTCGACGCGGGCGAGCCGCGCAACGCCCCCGCAGCCCACATGCAGGGCTACCTGTCGCGGGACGGCATGCCGCCCGCCGAGTTCCTCGCGGCCGGCCGGGAGGAGATCGCGCGGTACGGCGTGGAGCTGGTACGGGACCGGGTGGTGGACGTGGAGAGGGGCGAGGACTTCTCCGTGGTGCTGGCCGGCGGCCGGACCGTGCGGGCGCGGCGGCTGGTGGTCGCGACGGGGCTGAGGGACGAGCTGCCCGCCGTCCCCGGGATCGCCGAGCGGTTCGGCCGGGACGTGCTGCACTGCCCGTTCTGCCACGGCTGGGAGGTGCGCGACCAGCCGTTCGGGGTGCTCGCGACCAGCCCGGCGAGCGCGCACCAGGCGCTGATGGTGTCGCAGTGGTCGAAGGACGTGCGGCTCTTCCTGCACACGGTCGCCGAGGAGGAGCTGTCCGACCAGGATCTGCGCCGGCTCGCCGCGGCCGGGGTCGACGTGGTGCCCGGGGAGGTCGCCGGACTGGTGGTCGAGGACGACCGGCTCACCGGCGTCCGGCTCGCGGACGGTACGACGCACGCCCGCTCGGTGGTGTTCACCGCCCCGCGGCCGGTGCCGCAGACGGGGCTGCTCGAGCGGCTGGGCGCCGAGCTGCACGAGACGCCGTTCGGCGCGTACCCGGTGGTCGACGGGAACGGCCTGACGAGCGTGCCGGGCGTGTGGGCCGCGGGCAACGCGATCGGCTTCGCCGAGCAGGTCGTGCACGCCGCGAGCGGCGGGTACCGGGCCGCGTCGGCCATCGTCGGGGATCTGCTGATGACGGACCTCGACGCGGCCGCCCAGGCGTAGCGGAGGTGGAGCCCAGGTGTAGAGGCATCGCCTCGGGTGCACCATGGCTGCATGCTGCTGCACCGGCTGGCCCGAGTGTCCCAGGAGGTCGCCGCCACCTCGGCGCGGTCCCGGAAGACGGCCCTGCTCGCGGAGCTCTTCCGGGACGCCGAGGCGGACGACGTGCCGATCGTCATCCCGTACCTGGCCGGGCGGCTGCCGCAGGACCGGATCGGCGTCGGCTGGAAGGTGCTGAGCCGCCCGGTCGCCCCGGCCGCCGAGCCGGCCCTGACCGTGCGGGACGTGGACGCCCGGCTGTCGGCGCTCGCCGAGGTCTCCGGCCCCGGCTCCCAGGCGGAACGCACCCGTCTGGTCGGTGAGTTGATGGGCGCCGCCACCTCGGACGAGCAGCGGTTCCTGCTCGGGCTGCTCACCGGCGAGGTGCGGCAGGGCGCGCTGGACGCCGTCGCCGTCGAGGGACTGGCCCAGGCGACCGGGGCGCCCCCCGCCGACGTACGGCGGGCTGTGATGCTCGCCGGCTCCCTCCAGGCGGTCGCCGAGGCCCTGCTCGCGGACGGCCCCGCCGCCCTGGACCGCTTCCGCCTCACCGTCGGCCGTCCGGTCCTGCCGATGCTGGCGCACAGCGCCTCCTCGGTGGCGGAGGCGGTGGTCAAGCTCGGCGCCTGCGCGGTCGAGGAGAAGCTGGACGGCATCCGCGTCCAGGTGCACCGGGACGGCGACACCGTGCGCCTCTACACCCGCACCCTCGACGACATCACCGACCGCCTGCCCGAAGTGACGTCCGCCGCACGGGAGTTGCGGGGCGAGCGGTTCATCCTGGACGGCGAGGTGATCTCCTTCGACGAGAGCGGACGCCCCCGCTCGTTCCAGGAGACCGCCGGACGCGTCGGCTCCCGCACGGACGTGTCGACGGCCGCCCGCGCGGTCCCGGTCTCCCCCGTCTTCTTCGACGCGCTGTCCGTCGACGGCCGCGACCTGCTCGACCTGCCGTTCGCCGAGCGGCACGCCGAGCTGGCCCGTCTGGTCCCCGAGCCGATGCGGGTGCGGCGCACCCTGGCGTCCGGCCCGGACGACACGCCCGCGGCGGAGGAGTTCCTCGCCGAGACCCTGGAGCGCGGCCACGAGGGTGTCGTGGCCAAGGCGCTCGACGCCCCCTACAGTGCGGGCCGGCGCGGCGCCTCCTGGCTCAAGGTCAAGCCCGTGCACACCCTCGACCTGGTCGTCCTGGCCGCCGAGTGGGGCCACGGCCGCCGCACCGGCAAGCTCTCCAACCTCCACCTCGGCGCCCGCACCGCCGACGGCGGCCTCGCCATGCTCGGCAAGACCTTCAAGGGCATGACCGACGCGATGCTCACCTGGCAGACCGAACGGCTCCGGCAGCTCGCCGTCGACGACAACGGCCACGTCGTGACCGTCCGCCCGGAACTCGTCGTGGAGATCGCCTACGACGGGCTGCAGCGCTCCACCCGCTACCCGGCCGGCGTCACCCTCCGCTTCGCCCGTGTGGTCCGCTACCGCGGGGACAAGCGCCCCGAGGACGCCGACACGGTCGAGACGCTGCTGGCCGCGCACCCGGAGGTGAGCCCGTGAAGCGCAGTGCCGGACTGCTGCTCTTCCACCACACCAACGACGGCCTCGAAGTGCTGCTCGGCCACATGGGCGGCCCGTTCTTCGCCCGCCGCGACGCCGGGGCGTGGACCCTCCCCAAGGGCGAGTACGAGCCCGACGAGTCGCCCTGGGCGGCCGCCCGCCGCGAGTTCGAGGAGGAGCTGGGGCTGCCCCCGCCGGACGGCGAGGCGATCGCCCTGGGCGAGGTCCGGCAGACCGGCGGCAAGATCGTCACGGCCTGGGCGGTCGAGGCGGACCTCGACCCCGCGACGATCGCGCCCGGCACGTTCCGGATGGAGTGGCCGCCGCGCTCCGGGAAGCTCCAGGAGTTCCCCGAGCTGGACCGGGTGGCGTGGTTCGGCATCGACCGGGCCCGCGCGGTGATCGTCAAGGCACAGGCGGCGTTTCTCGACCGCCTGGCGGAGCACTCGCCCTGAGGAGACGCTCCCGCGTTGCGGTCCGCCCCGCCGCGCGGGAAGGTCGAGACACAGCCCGCTTTGAGGGAGGTCAGTCATGCCCATCGCAACGGTGAACCCGGCGAACGGCGAGACGCTCAGGACGTACGAGGCCATGGGCGAGGTGGAGATCGAGCGCCGGCTCCAGCTCGCGGAGGCCACGTTCCGCACGTACCGGACGACGACCTTCGGCGAGCGGGCCCGGCTGCTGCACCGGGCCGCCGACCTCCTGGACGAGGACCAGCAGGACATCGCCCGCGTGCTGACCACCGAGATGGGCAAGCCGATCCAGCAGGCCCGGGCCGAGGCGGCGAAGTGCGCCAAGGCGATGCGCTGGTACGCCGACCACGCCAAGGAGCTGCTCGCCGACGAAGAGCCCGCCGACGCCGACGTGAAGGACTCCGGCGCCTCGCGGGTGCGGGTGCGCTACCGGCCGATGGGGCCGGTACTGGCGGTCATGCCGTGGAACTTCCCGCTGTGGCAGGTGGTCCGCTTCGCCGCGCCCGCGCTGATGGCGGGGAACGTGGGTCTGCTCAAGCACGCCTCGAACGTCCCGCAGACCGCCCTCTACCTGGAGGATCTCTTCCACCGGGCGGGCTTCACGGAGGGCTGCTTCCAGACCCTGCTGATCGGTTCCGCCGCGGTCGACGACATCCTGCGCGACGAGCGCGTCAAGGCCGCCACACTCACCGGCAGCGAGCCGGCGGGGCGTGCGGTCGCCTCCACCGCCGGGGAGATGGTCAAGAAGACGGTGCTGGAGCTGGGCGGCAGCGACCCCTTCGTCGTCATGCCCTCGGCCGATCTGGACCGGGCCGCGAAGGTCGCGGTGACCGCGCGCGTGCAGAACACCGGGCAGTCCTGCATCGCCGCGAAGCGGTTCATCGTGCACGCGGACGTCTACGACGCCTTCGCCGAGCGGTTCGCGGAGGGCATGAGGGCGCTGAAGGTCGGCGACCCGCTGGCCGAGGACACCGAGGTCGGGCCGCTCTCCAGCGAGCAGGGGCTGCGCGACCTGGAGGAACTCGTCGACGACGCGGTGCGCGGTGGAGCGCAGGTGCTGTGCGGTGGCGAACGGCCGGACGGGCCCGGCTGGTACTACGCGCCGACGGTCCTCGCCGGCATCACCCGGGAGATGCGGATCCACCGGGAGGAGGCGTTCGGGCCCGTGGCGACGCTGTACCGGGCGGCCGACCTGGACGAGGCCGTGCTGATCGCGAACGACTCGCCGTTCGGACTGAGTTCGAACGTGTGGACGCGGGACGAGGGCGAGGTGGACCGGTTCGTCCGGGATCTGGAGGCCGGAGGGGTGTTCTTCAACGGGATGACGGCCTCGCATCCGGCGTTCCCGTTCGGCGGTGTGAAGCGGTCCGGGTACGGGCGTGAGCTGTCCGGGCACGGAATCCGCGAGTTCTGCAACATCACCACCGTTTGGCACGGTGCGTGAGTGTTGCGGGGCTACGATCCCGTCTGTGAACCGCGAAGTGACTCTGCCTCTGATCGTCGACGACCGCGGGACCCTGCAGGTGGCTGCGGCGGATGTCAGCAAGCTGTTGCGGACCGTGGGGGGTCGGTGGGTGCGGCTGGTGGAGGGCGGGGAGTCGGGGCTCGACGAGGACACGGTTGCCGAGTTGGCCATCGAGCTGGCGAAGCTGGCCGATCGGATTGATGTGGCTTGCATCGCGCACAGCAGTGGGAGCGGGACGTAGCGGGGCGAGTGCGGGTGCGTTGTGGCTGGTCGCGCCCACGCGGCGGAGCCGCAAGTCGACACAGCCCCGCGCCCCTAAGGAGTTGCACTCAGCGCGTTCCAGAACATGGCCTCGTAGGTTTGTAGTAGGCGGCCGTATCGACACGCGCTCATCTCGTCCAGTCGCCCCGTGTCCAGCCCTGCCTGCACCGCTGCCGTCGCCAGCCGGTCCAGGTCGGGTGACGGCTCGGCGAAGAAGTCGAAGAAGGCGCAGGCCTCGTCGGTGAAGCCGTAGTGGTCGCGCAGTGCCGTCGCGATCGTGGCACAGTAGCCGCCCCACGCCGAGAAGTTGGCCGTAAGCGCCAGGACCACGTCCGGCGGTGAGGCGTTGAGGGCCAGCCAGGCGACGTATGCGGGGTAGGCCTGGCAGCCCGGGAGCGGCTCGTACGAGGCCTCGTCCGCACCGCACGCTCGTGCGAACGCCGTCAGCCGCTCACCCGCCAGGGCCTCGCCCTGCGCCAGGGTCGTGAAGAAGGCCGCAGCCTCCGGGTCGGTCACGGCCGAGCGCTCCGCCAGAAACTCGAACGCCCGGCGGTCCGCCGGGATCACCCAGGTCTGTTCCAGGGCGAGCGCGGCGAGGGTGGCTCGGGGTGCCGTGCCGGCGGCGATCCGGGGGACCAGAGGGTTGGCGTTCGGGTCCGGGGCGAGGGTCGCCGTGGTCGTCGTCAGCAGGTCCCTGGCCGTGTGCGTCATCGCGTCCTCCGTCGTGAGGGTCCGGGGACGAGCCTGACACGGCGTCCCCGAGACGGAGTAGTCCGGCGCGAGATCGGCCCCACCGGGTGATCGTGGATGGACCACCCCCTGAGGTGAACCACCTTCTGACCGGGGGGCGAAGGGCCTTCCGGGAGGCGAAAGCAGGCACGGTTCATGGCGACTTCGTGCCGACCCTCGGTGTCCGTTCCAGAGCACGTGATCACGATGGAGGAGACGCTGGAGCTGGCGCGTGAGCGCCACGCCGACCACCCCCAACTGCCGCTGACCCTCCGGCCCGAGTTGGGCGTCCTCGCCTTCGAGCCGCGGGTCCGCACCCCCGACAACTGGCAGAGGTGGGAGTCCACGTCGGGCAACCGCGTGGTGCGGGCCACCCCGGGAACGGTGATCGTCGTACCCCCGGGGTGCCCGCACGCGTTCGCCAACCCGACGGACACCCCGGCCAAGATGGGCCCGCTACGACATCGAACAGCTGACGCCTCTCAGGCACCGGTGGGGACCGGCGGGCGTCGCCGAACGGCCGGCGGACGTCAGGTGAGCTTCCACTCGCCGGTCTGCTCGGCGAAGCCGGAGTCCATCGCGAACTGGACGGTGGCCACCTTCGAGGCCTTCGGCACCTCGAACACGATCCACCCCAGCGCCTTGGCGCCGGGCTTGAGCCGGACGGCGGACGACATGGACGGGCCGGCGGTGACCTCGGCGAAGGTCGTCTGGAACTGCTGGCCCTGGTCGTCGGCGACCTGGGCGCCGTTCTGCGGGCTGTCCGTGTAGGCCTTGGTTCCGGTGTTGACCAGCTGGAACTGCACGGCGAGCCACCGGTTGCCGGACTCCGGAGCGGTGAACTCGTCGCTGGACTTGGCGTTGTCGACGACCTTGACGACGGTGACGTCGAGCTTGCTGCCGTCCTCCATGCCCTTCAGGGCGAGGGTGTCGCCGGTCTCGGCGACCTCGGGTGCGGCCTCCTTCTTGGCGGCCTCCTTGGCCTCTTCGGCCTTCTGCTGCCCGCTGTCGGCCTTGGCGGAGGCCTTCGCCTTGGGCTTGTCGACGACGGAATCGCCGGAGCCCGCGCAGGCGGTGACGGTGAGTGCGCCGATGACGGCCGCCGCTGCCGCGGTGAGCCTGATGCGGCTGTAGTTGCTCATGATCCCCCCAGGGTTCTGTGACACGTAAGTGAAGGACTCGCAAAGGAAATGCATGGTTGCACGGTTCACCGAAAACAATCAGGCGTCTGAGGCAACCCGGTAGCCCGTCCTGACGTCCGCCCTGTGCGCACATGGAAAAGGGCCCCCTCCGGATACCGGAGGGGGCCCTGTCACCGCGTCAGCGGATCGGCTTGCCCGACAACGTCCGGGCGATCACCAGACGCTGGATCTCGCTGGTGCCCTCGAAGATGGTGTAGATGGCCGCGTCGCGGTGCATCCGCTCCACCGGGTACTCCCGGGTGTAGCCGTTGCCGCCCAGGATCTGGATCGCCTGGGCCGTGACCTTCTTCGCGGTCTCGCTGGCGAAGAGCTTGGACATCGAGCCCTCGGCGGCGGTGAACGGCTTGCCGTTGATCGCCATCCAGGAGGCGCGCCAGACGAGGAGCCGGGCCGCGTCGATGGAGGTGCGCATGTCCGCGAGCTGGAAGGCGACGCCCTGGTTGTCGATGATCGGCCGGCCGAACTGCTCCCGTGTCACGGCGTAGTCGAGGGCGACCTCGTACGCGGCGCGGGCGGTGCCGACCGCCATGGCGCCGACGGCCGGGCGCGAGGCCTCGAAGGTGGCCATGGCCGCGTTCTTCACGCGCTCCCCGCCCTGCCTGGCCTTCTCGCGGGCCCGGGCCAGCCGCTCGTCGAGCTTCTCCTTCCCGCCGAGGAGGCAGGAGCCGGGGACGCGCACATTGTCGAGGATGACCTCGGCGGTGTGCGAGGCGCGGATGCCGTGCTTCTTGAACTTCTGCCCCTGGGACAGACCCTCGGTGCCCGGCGGGATGATGAAGGAGGCGTGGCCCTTGGAGCCGAGCTCGGGGTCGACGACCGCGACGACGACGTGGACGTTGGCGATGCCGCCGTTGGTCGCCCAGGTCTTGGTGCCGTTGATGACCCACTCGTCCTTGGCCTCGTCGTACACGGCCCGGGTGCGCATGGAGGCGACGTCGGAGCCGGCGTCGGGCTCGGAGGAGCAGAAGGCGGCGACCTTGACATCGTTGGCGTCGCCGTACATCTGGGGGATCCAGGTGCCGATCTGCTCCTCGGTGCCGTTGGCGAGGACGCCGACCGCGGCGAGGCCGGTGCCGACGATGGACAGGGCTATGCCCGCGTCGCCCCAGAACAGCTCCTCCATCGCCATGGGGATGCCGAGGCCGGTGGGGTCGAAGTACTGCTGGGCGTAGAAGTCCAGGGAGTAGATGCCGACCTTGGCGGCCTCCTGGATGACCGGCCAGGGAGTCTCCTCACGCTCGTCCCATTCGGCGGCCGCGGGACGGATCACATCGGCCGCGAAGCCGTGGAGCCAGTCCCGGACCTCCTTCTGTTCGTCGTTGAGCTCCATGGTGAACTCGGCCATGTCGTCCCCTCCAGCGGCACACGTGCATGTTACTTGCGGTAACACCAGTCTGTTACCGGTGGGTAGTCCGCGTCAACTCCTACCGACCGGTCGGCACCCTTTCGGTGTCCGGGGCATGCTTCAGTGTTAGTTTGCGCAGGCGTCATCGATACAGCACGGGTGGGGAGAGCACATGGACACCACGCAGCGGACCGACCAGCAACGGTCCGCCGACCGCCGACGGCGTGAGCTGCTGGAGGCCGCCGACCGGGTGGTGCTGCGCGACGGCCCGCAGGCCTCGATGAACGCGATCGCGGCGGAGGCCGGCATCACCAAGCCGATTCTCTACCGTCACTTCGGCGACAAGGGCGGACTTTACGCGGCCCTTGCCAAGCGGCACACGGACGCGTTGCTGGACTCGCTGCGGGCGGCGCTGGACGCGCCGGCGGACCGGCGGGAGCGGGTCGAGGCGACGCTGGACACGTACCTCGCGGCGATCGAGGCGCGGCCCCAGGTGTACCGGTTCCTGATGCACCCGGCGGAGGGGAGCCAGCCGGGGGACCAGGGGTTCGACGTCGGCAAGCACAGTGCGCCGTTGCTGCGGCGGATGGGTGAGGAGCTGGCGCAGGTCATCGAGGAGCGGCTGGATCTCGGGCCGGGCGGGCAGCAGCTCGCGCGGGTGTGGGGGCACGGGATCGTCGGCATGATGCATGCCGCCGGGGACTGGTGGCTGGGGGAACGGCCGTGTTCCCGTGCGGAGTTGGTGCGCAGTCTTGCCGACCTGTTGTGGGGTCGGCTCGCGGCTGCGGGGGATCGGGTGGGGGGTCCGGGGTTCTGACCGTCGCGTTTCGGCTGACGGTGGGTGGGGTTGTTCGCGCCCACGCGGCGGAGCCGCAAATCAATACAGCCCCGCGCCCCTGAACTACTCGGCTCGGCGCCAGGAAGCCCTGGCCACCTGGCGCATCAGCTTGCGCCGGCGCCAGCCGCTCAGGTGGTCCGCGTAGATGCGGCCCTCCAAGTGGTCGCACTCATGCTGCAGGCAGCGGGCGAAGAATCCCGTGCCGTGGATCGTGACCGGGTCGCCGGTCACGGTGAAGCCCTCGACCACCGCGTGGTCGTACCGCTCCGTGCCCGCTTCCAGGCCCGGGAGGGACAGGCAGCCCTCCGGGCCGCGGATCACCACCCCGTCCGTCTCGACGAGACGCGGGTTGACGAGGTGACCGACGTGACGGACGTCCTCGTCGTCGGGGCAGTCGTAGACGAAGACCCGCAGCGGCTCGCCGATCTGGTTGGCGGCCAGGCCGACGCCCCGGGCGGCGTACATGGTCGCGAACAAGTCGTCGACGAGGCGGGCCAGTTCGGGGCCGAAGTCGGTGACCTCCGCGCAGGGCGTGTGCAGCAGCGGGTCGCCGTGCAGCGTGAGGGGTCTCACGCGGCCGTGGGCGCCGGGGATGGAGCTGTGTCGCATGGCGGCAAGAGTAAGGTCCCTGTCGGCCCGCGCCTCCCGCACGAGTTCCCCACAGTGCCGCGGTTCGGGAGTGCGAAGGGATCTCGATAGGCTGAGGTCCACACCACGTGGCCGTCAGGCTTCAGGCGCGGCGCGTACGCAAGGAGGATCGAGAACTGATGGCAGGCAACTCGGACCCGCTTTCGCCGCGGGCCAAGCTGGCCGTGACCGCGGGCAAGGCGGTCGCAGCGGCATCCCGCGCCGCTGGACGCGGCAGCGGTTCGGTGATCGGCGGCCGGGTGGCACTCAAGCTCGACCCCGACCTCCTCGCCCGGCTCGCCCAGAACCTGGACGTGATCCTGGTCTCGGCAACCAACGGCAAGACCACGACCACCCGGCTCATCGCCGAGGCCCTGCGCGCGGCGGGCCCGGTCGTCTCCAACGCGCTCGGCGCCAACATGCCGGCCGGCATCACCTCGGCGCTCGCCGGTGGCTCGGACGCCCGGTACGGCGTCATCGAGGTCGACGAGAAGTACCTGGCCGGCGTCGCCCGGGACACCGCCCCGAAGTGCATCGCCCTGCTCAACCTCTCCCGCGACCAGCTCGACCGCGCCGCCGAGACCCGCATGCTCGCCGAGAACTGGCGGGAAGGGCTTGCGGGTTCGAAGGCCGTGGTCGTGGCCAACTGCGACGACCCGCTGGTGGTGTGGGCGGCGTCGTCCTCCCCCAACGTGATCTGGGTCGCCGCCGGCCAGATGTGGAAGGACGACGCCTGGTCCTGCCCGTCCTGCGGCGGCGTCATGCAGCGCCCGGGCGACGACTGGTACTGCGGTGAGTGCGGCTTCCGCCGCCCGACGCCGAGCTGGGCCCTGTCCGGCGACCACGTCCTCGACCCGCACGGCTCGGCCTGGCCGATCCACCTCCAGCTGCCCGGCCGCGCCAACAAGGCCAACGCCGCCTCCTCGGCCGCCGTCGCCGCCGTGTTCGGGGTGCCGCCGCAGGTCGCGCTGGAGCGCATGTACCAGGTGCAGGCGGTGGCCGGGCGGTACGACGTCGTCCAGTTCCAGGGCCGCGACCTGCGGCTGCTGCTCGCGAAGAACCCGGCCGGCTGGCTGGAGACGTTCTCCCTCATCGACCCGCCGCCCGCCCCGGTCATCCTCTCCGTGAACGCGCGCTCCGCCGACGGCACCGACACCTCCTGGCTGTGGGACGTCGACTACACGCGCCTGACCGGCCACCCGATCTGTGTCGTCGGCGACCGGCGGCTGGACCTCGCGGTGCGGCTGGAGGTGGCCGACCAGCACTTCCAGGTCTACGAGAACCTCGACCAGGCCGTGGCCGCGTGCCCGCCGGGCCGGATCGAGGTCATCGCCAACTACACGGCGTTCCAGGACCTGCGCCGCCGCGTCGGCAACTGAGCACGAGACGTCAGGGGACTTTTGTGAGCGACAACCAACTGCGCATCGTCTGGATCTATCCCGACCTGCTCAGCACCTACGGCGACCAGGGCAACGCCCTCGTCGTGGAGCGCCGGGCCCGGCAGCGCGGCCTGGACGTGGCCCGGCTGGACGTGCGCAGCGACCAGCCGATCCCGACGTCCGGCGACATCTACCTGATCGGCGGCGGCGAGGACCGTCCGCAGCGGCTCGCGGCCGAGCGGCTGCGCCGGGACGGCGGACTGCACCGGGCCGTGGAGAACGGCGCCATCGTGTTCTCCGTATGCGCCGGCTACCAGATCCTCGGCCACGAGTTCATCAACGACCTCGGCCAGCGCGAGCCCGGCCTCGGCCTGCTGGACGTGGTGTCCGTGCGCGGCGAGGGCGAGCGGTGCGTCGGTGACGTGCTGGGTGACATCGACCCGCGGCTCGGTCTTCCCCCGCTGACCGGCTTCGAGAACCACCAGGGCGTCACCCACCTCGGCCCCACCGCCCGCCCCCTGGCCCGGGTGCGCCTGGGCAACGGCAACGGCACGGGCGACGGCACGGAAGGCGCGTACAACGACACCGTGTTCGGCACCTACATGCACGGTCCGGTGCTCGCGCGCAACCCGCTCATCGCGGACCTGCTGCTGAAGCTGGCGCTCGACGTCAACGCGCTGCCGCCGACCGACGACCGCTGGTACGAGGCGCTGCGCAACGAGCGCATCGCGGCTGCGCAGCAGCCTGCGTGAACACAGCTGCTCAGCAGCCTGCCTGAGCACGTCGTCGCAGCTGGCCCGGCACACGCGTCAACCTGCTGGTCAACAGCCCGTCTGACGGCACATCCGCACAGGTGAGCGGGGTCGTCCAGCAGGCGGACGCGTGCTTCGGTCCGGCCCCTCGATGCCGCTAGGGTGGCGGGGATTCCAGCCGGACAACGTGGTCCGGTCCCCGGCCCACGTTGAGAAGGTATTCGGGCTATGCGCATTGGTGTCCTCACGTCCGGCGGCGACTGCCCCGGCCTGAACGCCGTCATCCGGTCCGTCGTGCACCGTGCGGTCGTCGACCACGGCGACGAGGTCATCGGCTTCCGGGACGGCTGGAAGGGCCTCCTGGAGTGCGACTACCTCAAGCTCGACCTCGACGCGGTGGGCGGCATCCTCGCCCGCGGCGGCACGATTCTCGGGTCCTCCCGGGTCCAGCCCTCCCATCTGCGGGACGGTGTGGAGCGGGCCAAGGGCCATGTCGAGGAGCTCGGCCTCGACGCGATCATTCCCATCGGCGGCGAGGGCACGCTCAAGGCCGCGCGGCTGATGTCGGACAGCGGTCTGCCCGTGGTGGGTGTGCCGAAGACCATCGACAACGACATCGCGGTCACGGACGTCACGTTCGGCTTCGACACGGCCGTCGGCGTGGCGACGGAGGCGCTGGACCGGCTGAAGACCACCGCCGAGTCCCATCAGCGGGTCCTCGTCGTCGAGGTCATGGGCCGGCACACCGGCTGGATCGCGCTGCACTCCGGCATGGCGGCCGGCGCGCACGCCATCGTCGTCCCCGAGCGGCCCTTCGACATAGAGGAGCTGACCCGGCGGGTCGGTGAGCGGTTCGAGGCCGGCAAGCGCTTCGCGATCGTGGTGGCGGCGGAGGGGGCCAAGCCCCGCCCCGGGACCATGGAGTTCGACGAGGGCGGCAAGGACATCTACGGGCACGAGCGGTTCGCGGGCATCGCGCGGCAGCTGTCCGTGGAGCTGGAGGGGCGGCTGGGGAAGGAAGCGCGGCCGGTCATCCTCGGGCATGTGCAGCGGGGTGGTACGCCCACCGCGTACGACCGGGTGCTGGCCACGCGGTTCGGGTGGCACGCGGTGGAGGCCGTGCATCGCGGTGAGTTCGGGCAGATGACCGCGCTGCGGGGCACGGACATAGTGATGGTGCCGCTGGCGGAAGCCGTGGAGACGCTGAAGACCGTGCCGGACGAGCGGTACGAAGAGGCGGAGACCGTTCTCTGAGGCTGCCGTAGTCGGCGGTGCGGGCCGTTCGTGGCTTGTCGCGCAGTTCCCCGCGTCCCTGGAACCTTGCCCCCGGTCACTGATGTGGTCGGGGGCGGTTCTACTCTTGGGGGCGGACAACTTGCTGCACACCCCCACGAAACAGGAGCCGGCTACATGGATCACAGCGGGCACGGCATGACGATGGATCTGCCGCCGTTCACGCTGGGGCGAGGGCTGGAGTGGTCGGCTGACCCGTTCTTCCTCGTCGCCTGCCTGGCCGGGCTCGCACTGTACGGATGGGGTGTCGTACGGCTCGTACGACGCGGGGACAAGTGGCCGGTGGGACGCACCGTCGCCTTCGCCATCGGCGTCCTCAGCATCATGCTCATGATGTGCACGCAGCTGAACGACTACGGCATGGTCATGTTCAGCGTGCACATGGTCCAGCACATGGTGATCAGCATGGTGTCGCCGATCCTGATCCTGCTCGGGGCGCCGATCACACTGGCGCTGCGCGCGCTGCCCACGGCGGGGCGGGGCCGCAAGGGGCCGCGCGAGCTGCTGCTGAAGTTCCTGCACAGCCGTTACATGCGGATCGTCACGCACCCGGCGTTCACGATCCCGCTGTTCATCGCGAGCCTGTACGGGCTGTACTTCACGCCGCTGTTCGACACCCTGATGGGCTCCAGGCCGGGGCACATCGCGATGATGGTGCACTTCCTCGCCGTCGGCCTGGTGTTCTTCTGGCCGATCATGGGCGTGGACCCGGGGCCGCACCGGCCGGGCTATCTGATGCGGATGCTGGAGCTGTTCGCGGGCATGCCGTTCCACGCGTTCTTCGGGATCGCGCTGATGATGGCGTCCGAGCCGATGGTCGAGACGTTCAAGAACCCGCCCGCCTCCCTCGGCATCGAGGCGCTCTCCGACCAGAACGCGGCGGGCGGCATCGCCTGGGCGTTCAGTGAGATCCCGTCCGTGCTGGTGCTGATCGCCCTGCTGTTCCAGTGGTACGCATCGGAGCAGCGGCAGGCCCGGCGCAAGGACCGGGCCGCCGACCGCGACGGGGACAAGGAACTCGAGGCGTACAACGCCTATTTGAGCTCGCTGCACGCACGCGGGAACTGATTTCCTCCGTCTCCCCAGGCCGCTCTTTTCTCCCCCTCTGCTCTTTTTCCACAACCCGGATGAACAGCATTTTCCTTCAGTAGCATGAAACGCGTCGGGGGGAACCGCAGGGGGGAGCGGTGATGCGGAAGATCGCTGTCCTGGTCGTCTTTCTGCTGGCGCTCGGGGGGTGTGACGCGAGGGCGCCCTTGGTCGAGGTCAGGGCGATCGCCGCAGGGGTGCCGTCCCTGGCGCCCTTCTTCGCCGAGGACAGCGGGCTCGGCAGAGACGCACGGGTACGGTCGCGGCCGGTGCCGAGCGGGCTCCAGCAGGGTGACACGCCAGGGCTGTACGGGGGAACCGAGCAGCCGAAGATCTGTGACGTGGAGCGGTCGAAGCGGTTCCTGACCGCGCCCCGCAATGCCGGGAAGGCACGGGCGTGGGCGACCGCTCTGGAACTCCGTACGGACCAGATCCCGGGATATCTCGACCGGCTCACCCCTGTTCTCCTGCGTCACGACACGCTCGCCCTGAACCACGACTACAAAAAAGGAAAGGCCGTTCCCTTCCGCGCCTTGCTGCAGGCGGGAATCGCGGTACTCGTCGACGAGAAGGGACTTCCGTCGGTCAAGTGTTCGTGCGGAAATCCGCTGCTGCCTTTCGAAGGCGACACGGGCCGGATATCGGTCACCTTCGAGGACGGAAACGAGAAGTGGCAGGGCTACGACCGTGCCGAGGTGGTGGTCGTACGACCCGCCTCGCGGGAACTGGAGCGGATCGCCCTCGTCGACGTCGAGGACGCCGAGCGGGGGATCCGGCGGCCCGTCGGGACGACGGGTGAGGCCGACTCCCGTTTCGACGCGACGGAGCGGCGGGCCGTGCCGCGTCTCGCCGGGACGACGTTCGGGGAGGCGAGCCGACGGCTGGCCGATGCGGGGCTGGCGATCGCGTACGGGAGTGAGGGGCTGCCGCCGGACCGGGCACGGGTCACCGCGACCGAGCCGGGGGCGGGGGCCGAGCTGCCGTTCGGGGCGTATGTGACGGTGCGGGTGGCCACTCCCCCGGCTTCCCCGGCTCCCCCGGCTCCCCCGGCCGGTTCCGGGCCGACGAGCACGGGTGGCGGGCCCACCGGGGCCGGGCCCACGAGCACGGGTGCGACGAGTCAGGAGCCGCCCTCGCAGCGGCCCCGGTCGAGTACCGCGCCGCCCGGCTCCGAGTCGCCCTCGTCGAGTGCCGCGCCGCCCGGCTCCGGCTCGCCCGCGGCGAGCACGCCGCCCCGGAGCAGCGCACCGCCTACGGTGACCAGCGCCCCGCCTACGGTGACCAGCTCACCGCCGAGCGCCACCGGCACACCGCCGAGCCCACCGCCACAGGCCTCCAGCCAGCCACCCCGCACGACCGACCCACCACCACAGACCACGAGCACACCGCCACAGACCACCAGCTCACCGCCGGAATCCGGCAGCGCCGGCAGCGCCCCGGTGACCACCGCACCCGCCACGAGCGCCACGCCTTAGCAGCCCCGCCGACCTCGGGAGGCACCGGATGTCCTCAGGATCAGCGACGTCGGGAGCGGGCCGGGTCATCGCCGGCCGTTATCTGCTGCTGCACCGGCTCGGCAGCGGCGGCATGGGGCACGTCTGGCTGGCCCACGACCAGAGACTGGCCTGCGAGGTCGCGCTGAAGGAGATCGTGTTCCGCGACCCGGCCGAGGCGCGTCACGAGCGGGAGGCACGGGTCGCGCGGGCCCGTGCGGAGGCCCGGCACGCTGCCGGGCTGCGCGGTCACCCGCACGTGGTGACGGTGCACGACGTGCTGGAGCACGAGGGCCTGCCGTGGATCGTCATGGAGTACGTGACGGGCGCCGTCGACCTGCGGGAGCTGGTGGCCCGGCGCGGACCGCTCGCCCCGGCCGAGTGCGCCCGGGTCGGCCTCGCCGTGCTGGACGCGCTGACCGCCGGGCACGAGCGGGGCGTGATGCACCGGGACGTGAAGCCGGCGAACATCCTCCTCGCGCCGGACCGCACGGGCGCGCCCCACGGGCGGGTCCTGCTCACCGACTACGGCATCTCGGTGCAGCCGGACGCCGGTGAGACGCGGTACACCAAGGCGTCCGTCCTGGTCGGCACGGCGGGGTATCTGGCGCCGGAGCGCGCGTCCGGCGGCTCGCCGACGCCCGCCGCGGACCTGTTCTCGCTGGGCTGCACGCTGTACTTCGGTGTCGAGGGCCGCAGCCCCTTCGAGCGGGAGTCCCACCTGGCGGCGCTCACCGCGGTGGTCATGGAGGAACCGCGCCCGCCGGTGCGGGCCGGCGCGCTGGAGCCCGTGCTGCGCGGACTGCTCGCCAAGGATCCTGACCTGCGGATGACCGCGCCGGAGGCGGAGGCCGCGCTGTCGGGGCTCGTCGCGTCCCGGTCCGAGGCGTACGAGCGGACCAGGACCGATCCCGGGTCGCCGTCCCCCTGGGAGGCGGGGGCCGGGCCGGGCGGCCTCGTACCCGTCGTCGCCGCGTCCGGCGCGCGGCGGCGCAGGCGCTCCTCCGCCCTCCGGGCCGTCGCCGCCTGCGGTCTCGGGCTGGCCCTCGCCCTGGGCGGCGTCTGGTACGCGCTGGGCGACCGCGCGGACGGCGAGGCGGTGACGCCGTACGGAGACGCCGTCGGGCTGGGGAAGCCGCTCGCGGAGGGGGACTGCGTGCTCGCCGACTGGCCCGGCGGGAGCCGCTTCGCCGGCACGCCCCGGCTGACCCTGGACCCGACCTGCCGGGACAAGGCGCCCGACGGGCAGGTGCTGGGATTCGTCGGGGCCGCCTCCGTGGCGGAGGCGCGGACGCTGGGTCCGGCCCGGTGCGAGGAGCGGACGCGGGAGCTGCGGGACCGGCTCGCCGATGTCCGCGGCCACACCGTCGTGCCGAGCGGCGCCGGGTTCGAGGCGGCCGGGCGGCGGACCGCCTGCCTGGTGCTCGGCGCGCACGGGCCGCTGTACGGGCCGCTCGGGGAGCGGCGTAGGTTCGGTACGCCGTTCGCCGACACCGCGACCATGCAGAAGCGCGACTGCCTGGACGTCCGTTCGAACCGGGAGGTACGGCTGGTGCCCTGTGGCGGACGGTACGACGAACAGGTGCTCGGGTTCACCCGGCTGGGCGCCGACGTGACGCTCGCCGAGGCCCGGACCTCATCGGACGCCGCGTGCGCGCGGGACGTCGCCCCGCGTGACTACGGCTTCGATCCGTCCGTCTACGAAGCCGGTTCGTGGACCAGCGAGGGTCCCTGGAAATCCGGTACTCATGTCGTCGTGTGCACCGTCAGGAGGCAGAACGGGGGCACCATGGAGGGGACCGAACCATGAGGAGGGTGTTGCGATGCCCGGTTCCACGAACGGTTCAAACTCGACGAAGACCATGGGAGTGCTCACCGTCGGCGGCCTCGTCGTGGTGACGGCCTACACGGTGGCGCTCGGCAGCAACGGCTGGCTGTGGTTCGGCTGGATCGTGCTGGGGCTGATCACCCTCGGGATGGTGGTCACCACGAAGAGCACCTGAGGGTTCACTCCCGCGTCAGCCGGCCCGCCGAGTGCACGCCCGGCTGGTACTTGGGGAGCCGCACGGTGATCTTCATGCCCGCGCCCGTGGCGGTCTCGATGACGAGGCCGTGGTCGTCGCCGTAGACCTGACGGAGCCGGTCGTCGACGTTGGACAGGCCGATGCCGCCCGAGGGGCTGGCCTCGCGGGCGAGGATGCGGCGCAGCAGCTCGGGGTCCATGCCGGCGCCGTCGTCCTCGATGACGACGAGGGCCTCGGCGCCCGCGTCCTGTGCGGTGATCTGGATGTGGCACTTGCCCGAGGAGACGGCCTTGCCCTCCAGGCCGTGCTTGACGGCGTTCTCGACGAGCGGCTGGAGGCACAGGAAGGGCAGCGCGACGGGCAGGACCTCCGGTGCTATCTGGAGGGTGACGGAGAGGCGGTCGCCGAAGCGTGCCCGGACCAGGGCCAGGTAGTGGTCGATGGCGTGGAGTTCGTCGGCGAGAGTGGTGAAGTCGCCGTGCCGGCGGAACGAGTAGCGGGTGAAGTCGGCGAACTCCAGGAGCAGTTCGCGGGCGCGCTCGGGGTCGGTGCGGACGAAGCTCGCGATCACCGCGAGCGAGTTGAAGATGAAGTGCGGGGAGATCTGGGCGCGCAGCGCCTTGATCTCGGCCTCGATGAGGCGGGTGCGGGACTGGTCGAGGTCCGCCAGCTCCAGCTGGACCGAGACCCAGCGGGCGACCTCGCCCGCGGCCCGCACCAGGACGGCGGACTCACGGGGCGCGCAGGCGACCAGGGCGCCGTGGACGCGGTCGTCGACGGTGAGCGGGGCGACGACCGCCCAGCGCACCGAGCAGTCGAGGCTGTCGCAGGTGAGTGCGAAGGCCTCGCCGCGGCCGGTGTCCAGGGCGCCGGCGAGGCGTTCCATGATCTCGCTGCGGTGGTGGGCGCCGTCGCCGTCCCAGACCAGCACCTGTTTGCGGTCCGTGAGGCAGAGGGCGTCGGTGCCGAGCAGGGAGCGCAGCTTGCGGGCGGATTTGCGGGCGGTCTCCTCGGTCAGGCCGGCCCTGAGCGGGGGCGCGGCGAGGGAGGCGGTGTGCAGGGTCTCGAAGGTGGCGTGCTCGACGGGGGTGCCGAGGCCGGCGAGGCTCTTGGCCCGGGCGGTGCGCCGGCCCAGCCAGACGCCGAGGGCCAGGACCGGGAGGACGGCGACGCACAGGCCCGCCAGGAAGTCGCTCACGCCGTCACCTCCGTGCGCAGTTCCTCGGGCAGGTGGAAGCGGGCCAGGACGGCCGCCGTGCCCGGCGGGACGCGGCCGGGGGTGGCCAGGGAGACCAGGATCATGGTGAGGAAGCCCAGCGGCACCGACCACAGGGCGGGCCAGGCGAGCAGGGCGTGCAGGGCGGCGCCCTCGCCGGGGTAGCCCGCCATGGTCGCGGCGACGGCGAGCAGGGCCGAGCCGCCGCCGACCAGCATCCCGGCGGCCGCGCCGGGCGGGGTGAGCCGCCGCCACCAGATGCCCAGGACGAGCAGCGGGCAGAACGAGGACGCCGACACGGCGAAGGCGAGACCGACCGCGTCCGCGACGGGGAGCCCGCCGACCAGGACGCTCGCCGCCAGGGGCATCGCCATCGCGAGGACCGTGCCGAGCCGGAAGTGCCTGACGCCCCGGGACGGCAGGACGTCCTGGGTGAGGACGCCCGCGACGGCCATGGTCAGGCCGGAGGCGGTGGACAGGAACGCGGCGAAGGCGCCGCCCGCGACCAGCGCGCCCAGGAGATCGCCGCCCACTCCCCCGATCATCCGGTCGGGCAGCAGCAGGACGGCCGCGTCGGGGTCTCCGGTGAGGGTGAGTTCGGGGGCGTAGAGGCGGCCCAGGGCGCCGTAGACGGGGGGCAGGAGGTAGAAGGCGCCGATCAGGCCGAGGACCGCGACGGTGGTGCGGCGGGCGGCGACGCCGTGCGGGCTGGTGTAGAAGCGGACCACGACGTGCGGCAGGCCCATGGTGCCGAGGAACGTGGCGAGGATCAACCCGTACGTGGCGTACAAGGGGCGTTCCGCGCGGCTCTCGGCCTGGGACGGGGAGAGGTCGCCGCCGCCGCGCTCGGCCGCGGGGACGGTCGCGCCCTCGGCGAAGGTGAGCCGGGTGCCGCGTTCGATGTGGTGGGTGCCGGCCGGGAGGTCGAGGCGCGTGTCGGTGTGGGCACGGCCGTCGACGGTGCCGGTGACCGTGACGGTCAGCGGTCGGTCCAGTTTCAGGTCGACGCTGTCGTCGACGCGGACCACGCGCTGTTCGCGGAAGGTGGCCGGTTCGTCGAAGGCGTGCCGCGGGGCGCCGTCGCTCTGCCAGGCGAGGATCAGGAACAGGGCGGGGACGAGCAGCGCGGTGAGCTTCAGCCAGTACTGGAAGGCCTGGACGAAGGTGATGCTGCGCATGCCGCCGGCGGCGACGGTGGCGGTGACGACGACGGCGACGATCACGCCGCCGAGCCAGTCGGGCGCCCCGGTCAGCACCGTCAGGGTGAGTCCGGCGCCCTGCAGCTGGGGCAGCAGGTACAGCCAGCCGACGCCGACGACGAAGGCCCCGGCGAGTCGCCGTACGGCCTGGGAGGCGAGGCGCGCCTCGGCGAAGTCGGGGAGGGTGTAGGCGCCGGAGCGGCGCAGCGGAGCGGCGACGAAGAGCAGCAGGAGCAGGTAGCCGGCGGTGTAGCCGACCGGGTACCAGAGCATGTCGGGGCCCTGGACCAGGACCAGGCCCGCTATGCCCAGGAAGGACGCGGCGGAGAGGTACTCGCCGCTGATGGCCGCGGCGTTGAGGCGCGGGCCGACGGTGCGGGAGGCGACGTAGAAGTCGGAGGTGGTGCGGGAGATGCGCAGGCCGAAGGCACCGACCAGGACCGTGGCGACGACGACCAGGGCAACGGCGGGGACGGCGTAGCTGGAGTTCATGGGCTGGGTTCAGCGGTCTTCGACGAGGCGGACGAAGTCGCGCTCGTTGCGCTCGGCGCGGCGGACGTACCACCGGGCGAGCAGGACGAGGGGGAGGTAGAGGCCGAAACCGAGGACGGCCCACTCCAGGCGGCGGGCGTCGGGCATGGCGGCGAACAGCAGCGGGAGCGGGCCGACGAGCAGGCCGAGGATCGCGAGGACGGTGAGGGCGGCGCGCAGCTGGGTGCGCATCAGGGAGCGGACGTAGGTGTGGCCGAGGGTGGTCTGCTCGTCGATCTCCGTGCGCGGGCGGTAGTAGCCGGAGGCGCGCCGGGCCTGCCGGGGCGGGCCGGTGACGACGACGCGGCGTTCGGTGTGGTCCTGGGGCACCGTCACGGCCTCCTCATGAGCAGCTCGCGCAGTTCGCGCGTGTGGCGCCGGCTGACCTGGAGCTCCTCGGAGCCGACGAGGACGCTGACGGTACCGGCGTCAAGGCGGAGCTCGCCGATGTGGCGCAGGGCGACGAGGTGGCGGCGGTGGATGCGGACGAAACCGCGGGAGCGCCAGCGCTCCTCCAGGGTGGACAGCGGGATGCGCACCAGGTGGCTGCCCTTGTCGGTGTGCAGGCGGGCGTAGTCGCCCTGGGCCTCGACGTGGGTGATGTCGTCGACGGCGACGAACCGGGTCACGCCGCCGAGCTCGACGGGTATGTGGTCGGGGTCGGGTTCGCTCACGGGTATGCGGGGCGTGGCTCCGCGCAGCTCGGCGGCCCGGCGGACGGCCTCGGCGAGGCGTTCCTTGCGGACGGGCTTGAGGACGTAGTCGACGGCCTTGAGGTCGAAGGCCTGCACGGCGAAGTCCTCGTGGGCGGTGACGAACACCACGAGCGGCGGGCGGGCGAAGCCGGTGAGCAGCCGGGCCAGGTCGAGGCCGTCGAGGCCGGGCATCTGGATGTCGAGGAAGACGACGTCGATCGCCTCGGGCCCGCCGGGGCCGGATTCCAGGGCGCGGTTGATGCGGCGCAGTGCCTCGGTCGCGTCGCCGGCGCCCTCCGCGCTGCCGATGCGGGGATCGGCCTGCAGCAGGTAGAGCAGTTCCTCGAGCGAGGGGCGTTCGTCGTCGACAGCCAGGGCGCGCAGCATGAACGTGGAGTGTAGGGGCGATCCCCCCTGTCCGGACACGTGGATACAGTGCCCGCATGAACAGCAGGTCGTCCGCGCCGTTCGACGAACTCGACCGGAAGATCATCACCGCGTTGATGGCGAACGCCAGGACGTCGTTCGCCGAGATCGGCACGGCGATCGGGCTGTCGGCCACGGCGGTCAAGCGGCGGGTCGACCGGCTGCGCGAGACGGGCGTGATCACCGGGTTCACGGCCACGGTGAAGCCGTCGGCGCTGGGCTGGCGCACGGAGGCCTACGTCGAGGTGTACTGCGAGGGCGCGGCCCCGCCGCGGCGGCTGGCCGAGGTCGTGCGCGACTACCCGGAGATCACCGCGGCGATGACGGTGACCGGCGGCGCGGACGCGCTGCTGCACGTGCGGGCCCGGGACGTGGAGCACTTCGAGGAGGTGCTGGAGCGGATCCGGCAGGAGCCGTTCATCCGGAAGACGATCAGCGTGATGGTGCTGTCCCATCTGCTGCCGGACAGTCCGGAGGCGGGAGCCAGCCAGCCGGCGCCCCAGTAACTCCCGGACGGCGCAGCGTACGTGCGCTGACCGGCCGCAAGACGCAGCGTTCCTGCGCGCACGCGCAACCTTTGTTTCTTGCTCGCCCCTCCGTCAGTTCCTACCGTTGTGTCAACCCCCAGTCACACACCGTGAGGAAGCGGAGGGACCCCTTCGTGCCCGACTCCCGTGTGCCGCGCCGGCGGCGCTACCTCGTCTGCGAACCCAGACACTTCGCCGTGCAGTACGCGATCAACCCCTGGATGCACCCCGACGAACCCGTCGACGTCATCCGCGCCCTGGACCAGTGGCAGGCGCTGGTCGACACCTACCGTGCCCACGGCCATACCGTGGACACTGTGAAACCCGTTCCCGGCCTGCCCGACATGGTCTTCGCCGCGAACGCGGCGGTCGTCGTCGACGGCCGCGTCTTCGGCTCCCTCTTCCACGCGCCCGAGCGCCGTCCCGAGTCCGTGCCGTACGAGGCGTGGTTCAAGACGGAGGGCTACGAGGTGTACCACCCCGAGTCGGTGTGCGAGGGCGAGGGCGACATCGTGCCGGCCGGCCGCTGGATCCTGGCCGGGACGGGCTTCCGCACGACCCGGGAGGCCCACAGCGAAGTGCAGGAGTACTTCGGTGTGCCGGTCATCGGCCTGACGCTGGTGGATCCGTACTTCTACCACCTGGACACGGCGCTGTTCGTCCTCGACGAGGGGCCCGACGGGAACATCGCCTACTACCCCGAGGCGTTCTCGCCGGGCAGCCGCGAGGTGCTGGCCCGGCTGTACCCGGACGCGGTGCTCGCCACCCGCGAGGACGCGATGGCGTTCGGGCTCAACTCCGTCTCCGACGGGCGCCACGTGTTCATCTCGCCCGGGGCGACGGACCTGGCCGGGCAGCTCGCCGACCGTGGCTACGTCCCCGTCCCCGTCGACCTGTCCGAGTTCCGCAAGGCCGGTGGCGGCATCAAGTGCTGCACCCAGGAGATCCGGGAGATCCGCTCATGACCGCACCCGTCCGCACGCAGGGCTCGCAGGAGACCCCCGCCTCGCCACAGCCCCGCGGCTCCGAGGAGCTCATCCGCGCGGAGGAGCCGGTCCTCGCGCACAACTACCACCCGCTGCCCGTGGTCGTCGCCCGCGCCGAGGGCACCTGGGTGGAGGACGTGGAGGGCCGCCGCTACCTCGACATGCTGGCCGGCTACTCGGCCCTCAACTTCGGCCACCGGCACCCGGCGCTGATCGAGGCGGCCCACCGCCAGCTCGACCGGCTGACCCTGACCTCGCGGGCCTTCCACAACGACCGGCTCGCGGAGTTCGCGGAGCGGCTGGCCGCGCTGACCGGGCAGGACATGGTACTGCCCATGAACACCGGCGCGGAGGCGGTGGAGAGCGGCGTGAAGGTGGCCCGCAAGTGGGCCTACGACGTCAAGGGCGTCCCGGCGGACCGGGCCACGATCGTGGTGGCGGCGGACAACTTCCACGGCCGGACGACGACGATCGTCAGCTTCTCCACGGACGAGACCGCCCGGGCCGGCTTCGGGCCGTTCACACCGGGGTTCCGGGTCGTGCCGTACAACGACCTGGCCGCGCTGGAGGCGGCGGTCGACGAGACGACGGCCGCGGTGCTGATCGAGCCGATCCAGGGCGAGGCCGGGGTGATCATCCCGGACGACGGCTATCTGGCCGGCGTGCGCGAGCTGACCCGCCGCGAGGGATGCCTCTTCGTCGCCGACGAGATCCAGTCCGGGCTGGGCCGGACGGGCGGCACGCTGGCGGTCGAGCACGAGTCGGTGGTGCCGGACGTGGTGCTGCTGGGCAAGGCGCTGGGCGGCGGCATCGTGCCGGTGTCGGCGGTGGTCGGGCGCCGGGAGGTGCTCGGGGTGCTGCACCCGGGCGAGCACGGCTCGACGTTCGGCGGCAACCCGCTGGCGGCGGCGGTCGGCACGGCGGTGGTCGAGCTGCTGGAGACGGGCGAGTTCCAGCGCCGGGCGGCCGAACTGGGCGTGATCCTGCGCGACGGCCTGGCGGGGCTGGTCGGCAAGGGCGTGGTCGGCTTCCGCTCGCGCGGCCTGTGGGCGGGCGTCGACATCGACCCCGCGCTCGGCACGGGCCGCGAGATCAGCGAGCGCCTCATGCGGGAGGGCGTCCTCGCGAAGGACACCCACGGCTCGACGATCCGCCTGGCACCGCCGCTCACCATCACCGGCGAGGAACTCGAGGGAGCGCTCGGGGCCCTGGAGAAGGTACTCGGGCAGCGGAGCTGACGCCCACGGGCCGGGCGGGCACCCGCTCGGCCCCCGTACCGCCCTCCACCGAGCAGCCCCGCCCAAGCCGCCCCCTCCCGCAGGAAGGGTGAAGATTGGTGCAAGAGGTGGTAGACCACTCTCAGCGACAGAGAGGTCGGCCGTGGGCGCACACGAGGAGTACGGCGTTGGCCGGCAGCGGTTCGACGTGGCCGACGCCGCGCCCCTGTTGCTCGATCCGCAGGGCGTGGTGACGGGCTGGACCGGCGCCGCCCGGCTGCTGCTGGCGTACCCGGCGTCCGAAGCGGTCGGCAGGAAGCTGGCCGACCTGCTGACCGCCGAGGACGCGCAGCGCGTGCCGGACCTGGTCGAGCGGTGCCGCAGGGACGGCGGCTGGACGGGGCTGCTGACGGCCCGCCGCAGGGACGGGCAGCCGGTGCGCGTCATGACCCGGATCACCGCGGCCGACGAGGCCCACGGCGGCTCACGCTGGCTGGTGCTGCTGTCGGAGCTGGCCGACGCGCCCGGCTGGGACATGAGCCGCACGGTGCTGGAGCGGATGGTGTCCGACGCCCCGGTCGGGATCGCGATCGTGGACACGGACCTGCGGTTCGTGTGGTCGAACGCCGCCCTGGAGCAGTTCGGCGGCGGACCGGCGCCCCGGCGGCTGGGCCTGCGTCTCGCGGACGTCCAGCCCGGCATGGACGCCCAGGCGGTCGAGGCACAGATGCGGCACGTGCTGGAGACCGGCGAGGCGGTGGTCGGGTACGAGCACGTGGGCCAGATCCGGTCGGCGCCGCTGCGCGAGACCGCGCACATGCTGTCCTTCACCCGGCTCGAGGACGACCGGGGCCGCCCGATCGGCGTGTACTACACGGTCGTCGACATGACCGAGCGGCACCGGGCCCGGCAGCGGCTGGCGCTGCTCGACCGGGCCGGCCAGAGCATCGGCCGCAGCCTGGACCTCGTGCGCACCGCGCAGGAACTGGCCGACGTGGCGGTGCCGGGACTGGCCGACTTCGTCAGCGTGGACCTGCTGGAGACGGTGCTGCGGGGCGCCGAGCCGGCTCCGGGGCCGCTCGCGGACACGGAGCCGCCGGCGCTGCGCCGGGCCGGACACCGGTCCACGGAGGACGACCTGCCGGAGACCGGAGTGGCGATCGGCGACGGCGTGGCCTACCTGGCCGGGTCGCCCCCGGCCCGTTCCCTGGCCACGGGACGGTCCTGGCGTGCGGAGCGACTCGATCCGCCGGCCCGGGAGTGGGCCGCGGACGTCCCGGGCGACCGGGGGGCCGCCTTCCTGGAGCCGGGCCCGCAGAGCGCGATGACCGTGCCGATCCGGTCACGCGGGACCATCCTGGGCGTCACCTCCTTCTTCCGCGGCGACCGCCGTGAGCCCTTCGACGAGGAGGATCTGCGCCTGGCCGAGGACCTCGTCGCCCGCGCGGCCGTCTGCGTGGACAACGCCCGCCGCTACACCCGCGAGCGCGACGCCGCGCTCGTCCTCCAGCGCAGTCTCCTCCCCCACCGGCTGCCCGAGCAGGACGCCGTCGAGGTGGCCGCGTGCTACCGGCCGGCCGACGAGCTGACCGGCCTGGGCGGCGACTGGTACGACCTCATCCCGCTGTCCGGGGCGCGCGTCGCGCTCGTCGTGGGCGAGGTCCCCGGGCACGGCATCGACGCCGCCGCGGCCATGGGGCAGCTGCGGACCGCCGTGCGGACGCTGGCCGCGCTGGACCTGACGCCCGAGGAGGTGCTGGCCCACCTCGACGACCTGGTGGCGCGGTCGGCGCGGGAGGAGGGCGTCGAGCCGGGCGCGGCGGGCACCGGCAGCGGGCAGTCCGTGGGCTCCGGGTGCCTGTACGTCGTCTACGACCCCGTCGACGGCCGGTGTGCGATGGCCGCCGCGGGCCATCCCGCGCCGGCCGTGGTCCTGCCCGACGGTTCGGTCACGTTCATCGATCTCCCGCAGGGGCCGCCGCTCGGCGTGGGCGGCCCGCCCTTCGAGGCGGTCGAGCTGTCCCTGGCGGAGGGCAGCACGCTGGCGCTGCACACCGACGGGCTGCTGGCCCGTGGCGAGACCTGGGCGGTCGACACGGGCCGGGAGCGGCTGCGCAGGGCGCTGGAGCGGGCGGGGCCGCTCGATTCCTACTGCAGGGCTGTGGTCGACGCGCTGGTCCCGGCGCGCCCGTACGACGACGTGGCGCTGCTGATGGCCCGGACGAAACGTCTCGGCGCCGACCAGGTCGCGGCCTGGGACCTGCCCTGCGACCCGGCCGTCGTCGCCGAGGCCCGCCGCACGGCCACCCGGCAGCTGTCGCGCTGGGGTCTGGAGGAGCTGGTCTTCACCACGGAACTGGTGGTGAGCGAGCTGGTCACCAACGCCATGCGGTACTCGGAGGGGCCCATCCGGCTCCGGCTGATCCGTGAGCGGGCCCTGGTCTGCGAGGTCTTCGACGGCGGCGCGACGGCGCCCCATCTGCGCCACCCTCGCACGACGGACGAGGGCGGGCGCGGCCTGCTGCTGGTCTCCCAGCTCACCCAGCGGTGGGGCACGCGGTTCATCCCCGACGGGAAGATCATCTGGGCCGAGCAGGCCCTGACGGATCTCCTGGAGTGACGTCGGGCTCCGCTTCGTACATACCGTGGGAAACTGGTGTGATCCCGGCGGCGGGAGGCGGCAGCCATGGCGGAGACGGCGATCGACTACGCGGCGGTGTTCCAGGCCCTGCCCGGCATGGTGGCACTTCTGACGCCCGAGCTCGTGTACGCGGACGTGAACGAGGAGTTCGTCCGCGTCTCGGGCCGCTCCCGCGAGCAGCTGGTCGGCCGCTATCTGTTCGACGTCTTCCCGGACAACCCCAACGACCCGGCCGCGACGGGCATGCGCAACCTGGAGGCCTCGCTCTACCGCGTCCTGGCCACCGGCGAGCGCGACACCATGGCCCTCCAGCGCTACGACATCGAGGACCCCGAGCGCCCCGGGGAGTGGGAGGAACGTTACTGGAGCCCGGTGAACGCGCCGCTGCTCGGCCCCGACGGGAAGGTGGCGCTGATCGTGCACCGCGTCGAGGAGGTCACGGAACTGATCCGGGCCCGGGGCCGCTCCGGCGGGAGCCGGGCGGGCCGGAACAGTCGCGCGCGGGTGCTGGAGGCCGAGCTGTACACCCGCGCCCGTGAGCTGCAGGAGCTGAACGAGCGGCTGCGCCTCGCGCACTCCCGGGAGCGTCAGGTGGCGCTGGCGCTGCAGGAGGCGATGCTGCCCGCGGGCCGCCAGGTCCGCCACCACCATCGGGCGGCCGTCCGCTACCGGCCGGCCGTGGGCGCGCTCAACGTGTGCGGGGACTGGTACGACCTGGTCGACCTGGTGGGCGGCCACCGGATCGGCGTGTCCGTGGGCGACGTGGTCGGGCACGGGCTGGCGGCCGCCGGGGTCATGGGCCAGCTGCGCAGCGCGCTCAGCGCGGCCTCCCGGGTCGCCGAGGGCCCGGCGCAGGCCCTGGACGTGCTGGGGCGCTACGCGAACGTGGTCGACGGCGCCGAGTCGGCGACCGCGGTGACGACGTTCGTCGACTTCGACGGGAACACCGTGACCTACAGCAGCGCCGGTCATCTCCCGCCGGTGCTGGTCCACCCCGACGGCCGCACCGAGTTCCTCGACCGGGCCACCGACACACCGCTCGACGCCCGCCCCGACCCGATTCCCCGGCCCCAGGCGGACACCACGTTCACGCCGGGCGCCACCCTGGTGCTCTACACCGACGGCCTGGTGGAACGGCGCCGTGAGGACATCGACGTGGGCCTGGCCCGGCTGGCCGACGCCCTGCGCCGCCACCGGGACCAGGACCCGGAGACCCTGGCCGACACCGTGCTGCTGGAGCTGCTGCCGCCCGGCGGCGCCACCGACGACACGGCGCTCGTCATCGTGCGGCTGTGACCTACCCGCGGGTCCTGCCGTGGTCGAGCAGCCGGACGCGGTCCACGTTCTGCCGGTCCCCGGCGTCCGCGCTGGGCTCGCCGCCGAACCACGCGTCGAGGATCTCCTTCAGCAGCGGCTCGGACGTCAGGCGCAGGCTGAGCGCCAGCACGTTGGCGTCGTTCCAGCGGCGGGCCCCGTCGGCGGTGTAGGCGTCCGTGCACAGCGCCGCCCGGACGCCGGGCACCTTGTTCGCGGCGATCGACGCGCCCGTGCCCGTCCAGCAGCACACCACGGCCTGGTCGGCCGTCCCGTCGGCGACCTCCCGGGCCGCGGCCTCGGAGCAGACCGCCCACTGCGGGTCGTCCCCGGGGCGCAGCGCGCCGTGCGGGCGCACCTCGTGCCCCCGGTCGCGCAGCGCGGCCACGAGGGAGCGGGCGACGGGCTCGTCCATGTCCGAGGAAACAGAGATCCGCATAGGTCGCAGGGTACTCGGCGGGGCCCCGGAGCGCCGGTCACCCGTACGGAGCAACACGTCGGCCCCGCTGCCTCACCAGCCGCAGGAGCACCACCGCACACACCCACCCTGACTGACCGTCAGTCAATCGGCAAAGGATCTGTGCGGTACGGGTGCACGAGGTGCCCGGTGGCTCCGCCTGCACCTACACTGGCACCCCACGACATGCCGGTTGACCTGCTGGAACGCGGCGGTTGAGTCCACCGCGAGAGTCGAGGAGCGCCCGCTTTGTTCTATTACCTGCTGAAATACGTGCTGCTGGGCCCGCTGCTGAGACTCGTCTTCCGGCCTCGCATAGAAGGCCTGGAGCACGTGCCGTCGGAGGGCGCCGCCATCATCGCCGGCAACCACCTGTCGTTCTCGGACCACTTCCTGATGCCCGCGGTCCTCAAGCGGCGCATCACCTTCCTGGCGAAGGCCGAGTACTTCACCGGGCCGGGCATCAAGGGCCGGCTGACCGCGTCCTTCTTCCGCAGCGCGGGGCAGATCCCGGTCGACCGCTCCGGCAAGGACGCGGGCCAGGCCGCGATCCGCGAGGGGCTCGGCGTGCTGGGCAAGGGCGAGTTGCTGGGCATCTACCCCGAGGGCACGCGCTCGCACGACGGGCGGCTCTACAAGGGCAAGGTCGGTGTCGCGGTGATGGCCCTGAAGGCCGGGGTCCCGGTCGTGCCCTGCGCCATGATCGGCACCTTCGAGGCCCAGCCGCCCGGCAAGGTGATCCCCAACATCCACCCCGTGGTGATCCGCTTCGGCGAGCCCCTCGACTTCTCCCGGTACGAGGGCATGGAGAACGAGAAGGCCATCCTGCGCGCCATCACGGACGAGATCATGTACGCGATCCTCTCGCTGTCCGAGCAGGAGTACGTCGACCAGTACGCGGCCGTCGTGAAGGCCGAGGAGGCCGCCGCCGCGAAGGAGCGGAAGTTCCCCCGCATGCCCCTCAGTTGAGGTCTGCTGTCGGCAGAACCCCGTGACCCGGCACGCCCCGGCGCCCTACGGTCACGGCATGAGACGTGCTGTGGTGATCGGAGCCGGCGGACAGATCGGGCGGCCGGCGGTGGCGGCGCTGGCGCGGGACGGCTGGGAGGTGACGGCCGCCTCGCGCGGCGGAGGCAGCGCCGGGGACTGGCCCGACGGGGTACGCACGGAGCGGCTGGACCGCGAGGACGACGCGGCGCTGGCCGCGCTGATCGGCGACGGCTGCGATCTGGTGGTCGACGTGGTCGCCTACGGGGCCCGGCACGCCCGGCAGTTGACGGCCCTGGCCGACCGGATCGGCTCGGCCGTGGTCGTGTCCACCGTGTCGGTCTACGAGGACGGCAAGGGCCGGGGCTTCGACACGATGGAGGAACCGGACGGCTTCCCGGAGTACCCCGTGCCGATCGGAGAGGACCAGCCGACGGTCCCGCCGGGGGACGCCACGTACAGCACCGGCAAGGCCGCCCTGGAGCATGAACTCCTCGCGGCGGGCGACCGGTTGCCCACCACGCTGCTGCGCGCGGGCGCGATCCACGGTCCCCGCAGCCCGCTCCCCCGCGAGCTGTACTTCGTGAAGCGGAACCTCGACGGCCGGCGCAGGCGCGTGGTCGCCCACCGGGGCGAGAGCCTGTTCCACACGGCGGCCGCCCGGAACATCGCCGAACTGGTCCGGCTGGCGGCGGCCCGGCCGGGCTCACGCGCGCTCAACGCCTGCGACCCGCAGCCGCCGACGGTGTCGGAGATCGGGGCGGCGATCGACGCGGTCATGGGCGTGGAGACGGAGACCGTCCTGGTGGACGGGCCGGCACCGGCGCCGTCCGTGGGCCGTACGCCCTGGTCGACACCACGGCCGGTGGTGTGCGACATGTCCTCGGCGGAGCGGGAGTTGGGCTACCGGCCGGTCGTCTCGTACTGCGACAGCCTGCCGGAGACGGTCGACTGGCTCACCCGCCGGCTCTCCGCGCAGGACTGGCGGGAGGCGTTCCCCGCTCTCGCGCGGGTCTACCCGGACCTCTTCGACTACGCGGCGGAGGACGCCTGGTTCACGGCCCGGGAGACATGACGAAGGGGCGGCCGGTGCTCCGGCCGCCCCTCGCCACCGTACGGCCGACGACTACGGCTTCGGCGTGGCGTGCGGCGCGCAGGTCACGTCCGCGCCGTCCAGCTTGCCGGTGAGCAGGTAGCTGTCCACCCGGGTGTTGATGCACGGGTTGACCAGGCCGGTGACGCCGTGGGAGCCCGCGTCCTTCTCGGTGATCAGGCGGGAGCCCTTGAACCGCTTGTGCAGTTCGACGGCACCCTCGTACGGGGTGGCCGCGTCCCGCTCGGACTGCACGATCAGCACCGGCGGCAGGCCCTTGCCGGTCTTCACGTCCAGCGGCGTCTGCTGCTTGACCGGCCAGGTGGCGCACGGGAGGTTCATCCAGGCGTTGGCCCAGGTCATGAACGGGTGGTCCTGGTGAAGCCGCGTGTTGTCGCGGTCCCACCGCTGCCAGCTGGTGGGCCACTTGGCGTCGGCGCACTCGACGGCCGTGTACACGGCGTTGCCGTTCTCCGCGGAGGCGTTGCCCGCGGTGTCCGACAGGTCGGGGGCGGCGGCGTCGATCAGCGCCTGGGTGTCCCCGGCGACGTACTTGCTGAAGACCGAGGCGACCGGCGCCCACCGGGAGTCGTAGTACGGGGCGCTCTGGAAGAAGGAGATCAGCTCGGCCGGGCCGACGACGCCGCCGAGCGGGCTCTTCTTCGCGGTGGCGCGCAGCTTCAGCCACTGCTGCTGGACCTCGGCGCGGGTGTCACCGAGGTGGTAGGTCGCGTCGTTCTTCGCGACCCAGTCCTGCCAGTCCTTCCAGCGGCCCTCGAAGGCGACGTCCTGGTCCAGGTTGGCCTGGTACCAGATCTTCTCCCGGGACGGGTTGACGACGCTGTCGACGACCATGCGGCGCACGTGGCCCGGGAAGAGGGTGCCGTAGACGGCGCCGAGGTAGGTGCCGTAGGAGACACCGAGGAAGTTGAGCTTCTTCTCGCCGAGGGCGGCGCGGATGACGTCGAGGTCGCGCGCGGTGTTCGGCGTGGTCATGTGCGGCAGCATCCAGCCGCTGCGCTCGTAGCAGCCGTCGGCGTACTCGCGGGCCAGCTTGCGCTGGGCGAGCTTGTCGGCCTCGGAGTCGGGCACCGGGTCCATCTTGGGCGCCTTGACGAACTCCTGCGGGTCGACGCAGGAGATCGGCGTCGACTTGCCGACGCCGCGTGGGTCGAAGCCCACGAAGTCGTAGGCCTTGGCCGCATTGGCCCAGAGCGGGTTCTTGCTGGTGACCCGGGCCGGGAAGCGCAGTCCGGAACCGCCGGGGCCGCCGGGGTTGTAGAGGAGCGCGCCCTGCCGCTCGGCCTTCGTGCCGGTGTTGCCGATGCGGTCGACGGCGAGCTTGATCTGCTTGCCGTACGGCTTGGCGTAGTCGAGCGGCACGGTGACGTACCCGCACTGGATCGGCTTGGCCAGGTTCCAGTCGGCGGGGCAGTCCTGCCAGTCGATGCCGGCCTTCGCCGCCCGGGCCGCCGCGATGGCGGCGCCCCGGGCCTCGCGGTCCTGGCCGGGGCCGCTGCCCGCGCTCGCGTTGGCCGTGGGCGCCGCGACGGCGCCGGCTATCAGCGTGGCCGTGACGAGCGCGCCGGCCGAACCGAGCGCCGCCACCCGCCTCTTCGGTCTCGTACCCCTCAAGTGGGACCTCCCCGTACAGAGTTGCGATCAGTACGGGGGATCCTCTCGGCTGTGAGGTGTCCGAGAACAGGGGGTGGTGACCTTCTTTGCCAATCCGATAAACGGAGAACCGCGTCTGTTCTACGGACGGCTATCCGAGAGAGGCCAGGGCCTCGTCGAGCAGCCGCCGCAGCCGGAGGGCGTCCGGCGCCACGGCGGTCACCAGCGCGGCGGGCCCGGCGAGCGGCATGAGGGCGGCCCCCTCCCCCAGGGACCGGACGGGCACCGGCTCGGCGGCGAACTCGGGCCGCACGACGACGAGTTGTCCCACGGCCCGGTGTCCCGCGAGCACGGCCGGACCGTCCCAGCCGCCCGGTGCGCCGGGACCGCACGCCAGTTCCTGGTCGAGCACCACCCGGTCGGCGACCCGCACGGTCAGCCGGCTCGTCAGCCGTCCGGGTTCCTCACCGGACCGCCCGAGCACCTGCTCCTCGCGCAGAACCAGCCGAGCCGTGGCGGCGAGTTCGACGCGGGTCGCGACATACAGGTCGCTGCCGTGCGCCGAGATCAACTGCTCGGGCAGCCAGTGCAGTTCGGCGTGGTCGGCGACCTCGAGCCGCACGTCGTAGTGTGCGTCGCCCTTCGCCTGCCCGGGCAGTGCGATGGTGGCGGCGGCCGATCCGACGGACAGCCGGGCCCCCTCCTCCACCCGGGCCTGCACGGTGAAGTGGTCACCGCCCAGGGGTCCGCTCATCGCCCCGACCAGCATGACCCGCGCCTCGCTGCCGCCGGCCCGGGTGCGGCGCAGCGCCAGGGGGCCGTCGCTCTCCAGCACGGGCAGGGAGGTCCCGCCCCGTCCGTCGTCGCGGGCCAGGATCCTCGCGACGGACCGCACCCCGGCGGAGCCGCTCACGCTCAGGCCGCCCAGGCGGCGAGCTGCGCGCGCACCCACGCCGCGACGTCGGCCACCCCGGCCTCGCTGCGCAACGACTGGAAGACGACCGGGAGTTCCGCCCGCTGCGCCTTGGCGTCGGCGGCCATGCGGGCCAGGTCGGAGCCGACGTACGGGGCGAGGTCGGTCTTGTTGACGACGAGCAGGTCGGCGGTGGTCACGCCCGGTCCGCCCTTGCGGGGGATGTCATCGCCCCCGGCCACGTCGATCACGAAGATCTGCGCGTCGACGAGCCCCTTGGAGAAGGTCGCGGTCAGGTTGTCCCCGCCGGACTCCACGAGCACCAGGTCCAGCGGCCCCACGGCGTCCTCCAGGTCCTCCACCGCTTCGAGGTTGGCGGAGATGTCGTCCCGGATCGCGGTGTGCGGGCAGGCCCCCGTCTCCACGGCGGTGATCCGCTCGGGCGGCAGCACGGCCTCCCGGAGCAGGAACTCGGCGTCCTCCCGGGTGTAGATGTCGTTGGTGACGACGGCGAGGGACAGGTCGTCCCGCAGCGCCCGGCAGAGGGCGGCGACGGTCGCGGTCTTCCCGGACCCCACGGGCCCGCCGAGGCCGATGCGCAGCGCGCGGCGGCTGCCGTCGGCCCGGTGTGCGTCGGCACCGACGGCGGCCGGTCCGTCATGGCTGTGACTGTGGTCGAGGTGCATGTACGGCTCCTGCTTTCTTGTCCGACTGATTCGACGAGGTGGGCGACGGGCCGCCGGCTAGGAGGCGAACAGCCGGACGGGCCACCCGGCGTGCGCCTCCGCCCCGATCTCCAGCAGGGGCGCCGACCCCGCCGGCAGGGCGTCGACTCCTTCGTCGACGACTCGGCGTGCCGCCTCCACCGCCCGGTCCGCGACCCGGTCCATCTCCGGCGCCAGCCGGGCCAGCACGCCCGTCGCGTCGAAGGGGTCCAGGCTCAGCAACCGCACCGTCGCCGTGGCCGGTCCGCCGACGCTCTCGTACGCCGCGCAGTACGCCGCGTCGACCGGCCCCAGCCCCGCCGCCCGGGCCGCCAGCCCGAGCACCACCGGCTGATGGGCGCCCTTGGGGAACTCCCGGCCCAGGGCGTCCAGTTCTGCGGACGGCCAGGTCGACCGGGCGGCCCGCATCAGCTGCCGCCCCAGCTTGCGCGCGGCGAGCCGCAGCGCGGGCGAGGGCGTACGGGCGTCCGCGGCGCGGTCCAGCGCGACGGGGTCGATCCCGAGCGCCGCGGCCGCCGACAGAGCAGCCGCCACCAGCCCGGCCGTGTGCAGCCGTCCCCGGCAGAAGTCCGCGAGGCTCGCCGCCCCGCTGATCCGCCCGGCCTTCACCGCCTCCTCGGCCCCGCCGGAGTGCGCGTGCCCGCCGGCGGGGAAGCGGCCGTCGGCCAGGACGAGAAGCGCCGCGCGCGACATCGCAACCCCGCCTTCAGAAGAGGAAGTACCGCTGGGCCATGGGCAGTTCGGCCGCCGGCGACGCCTCGATCAGCTCCCCGTCGACGTGCACGGCGAAGCTGTCGGGGTCGACCCGTACCTCGGGCCGCGCGTCGTTCTCCCGCATGTCGGCCTTGGTGACCCGGCGCGTCGACTCGATCGCCGTGAACCGCTTGCCGAGGCCCAGTCGCTCCGGCAGCCCGTCCTCCAGGGCGAGCGGCGCCACGAAGTTGACGGAGTTGGACGCCGGCGCCCGGCCGATCGCCCCGTACATCGGCCGCGGCAGGACCGGCTGCGGGGTCGGGATGGAGGCGTTGGCGTCGCCCATCTGCGCGTAGGCGATCTGCCCGCCCTTGATGACGAGCTGCGGCTTGACGCCGAAGAACGCCGGCTCCCACAGGACCAGGTCGGCCAGCTTGCCGCTCTCCACCGACCCGATCTCGCGGGCCAGGCCCTGGGCGAGGGCGGGGTTGATCGTGTACTTGGCGACATAACGGCGCACCCGCCGGTTGTCGGCCCGTCCGTCCCCGGGCAGCGCGCCCCGCCGCCGCTTCATCACGTGCGCGGTCTGCCAGGTCCGCATGACGACCTCGCCCACGCGCCCCATGGCCTGGGAGTCGGAGGAGATGATCGAGATCGCGCCGAGGTCGTGCAGCACGTCCTCGGCGCCGATCGTGGACGGCCGGATCCGGGACTCGGCGAAGGCCAGGTCCTCCGGCACGGCCGGGTTGAGGTGGTGGCACACCATCAGCATGTCGAGGTGTTCCTCGGCGGTGTTGACGGTGAACGGCCGGGTCGGATTGGTCGAGCTCGGCAGCACGTACGACTCGGAGACCACGGTCATGATGTCCGGCGCGTGGCCGCCGCCCGCGCCCTCGGTGTGGTATGCGTGGATGCCCCGCCCGGCGATCGCGGCGAGCGTGTCACCGACGAACCCGGCCTCGTTGAGGGTGTCCGTGTGGATGGCGACCTGGATGCCCGTCTGGTCGGCGACGGTCAGCGAGGCGTCGATGACGGCCGGGGTGGAGCCCCAGTCCTCGTGCAGCTTCAGACCGAGCGCGCCGCCCCGGATCTGCGACAGCATCGCCTCGTGGGAGACGGTGTTGCCCTTGCCTAGCAGGCCGATGTTGAGGGGGTACGCCTCCATGGCCTCCAGCATCCGGGCCAGGTGCCAGGGGCCGGGGGTCACGGTGGTCGCCTTGGAGCCCTCGGCCGGGCCGGTGCCGCCGCCGACGAGGGTCGTGATGCCCGAGGACAGCGCCTCGTCGGCGATCTGCGGGCAGATGAAGTGCACGTGCGCGTCGATGGCGCCGGCCGTGAGGATCCGCCCGTTGCCGGCGATGATCTCGGTCTCCGGGCCGATGACCAGGTCCGGGTGGACGCCGTCCATGGTGTCGGGGTTGCCGGCCTTGCCGATGCCGGTGATCCGCCCGTCGCGGATGCCGACGTCTGCTTTGACGATGCCCCAGTGGTCGATGATCACCGCGCCGGTGATCACGGTGTCCGGGGTGCCCTCGGCACGCGTGGCACGCGCCTGTCCCATGGACTCGCGGATGACCTTGCCGCCGCCGAACACGGCCTCGTCACCGGCGCGTCCGGGACCACCGGAACGATCCTCCTCGATCTCGACCAGCAGGTCGGTGTCGGCGAGCCGGATCCGGTCGCCGGTCGTCGGGCCGAACAGGTCGGCGTACGCGGCACGCGAGATCTCAGGCATCGAGGGCACCTCCGGTCTCCCCGCGCAGGCCGGGCACGACCCGGGCGCCGCTGAGCGGAACGAGTTCGACGTCGACGGGGATCCCGGGCTCGAAACGCACGGCCGTGCCGGCGGCGACGTTCAGCCGCTTGCCGCGCGCGGCGGCGTGGTCGAACTCCAGACCGGGGTTGGCCTCGGCGAAGTGGTAGTGGGAGCCGACCTGGACGGGGCGGTCGGCTGCGTTGAGGACGGTGAGCCGGGTGACGTCACGGCCCTCGTTGTAGGCAATCGGGTCGTCGGCGAAGAGGATCTCTCCGGGGATCATCGGGGCCCTCTCAGACGATCGGCTCGTGGACGGTGACGAGCTTGGTGCCGTCCGGGAAGGTGGCCTCGACCTGGACGTCGTGGATCATCTCCGGGACACCCTCCATGACGTCGTCCCGGGTGAGCAGCTTCCGTCCGGAGGCCATGAGTTCGGCGACGGTCCGGCCGTCCCGGGCGCCTTCGAGGATGTGCGACGTGATGAGGGCGACCGCCTCGGGGTGATTGAGCCTGAGCCCACGGGCCCGGCGCTTCTCGGCCACGTCGGCCGCCACGTGGATCAGCAGCCTCTCTTGCTCGTGCGGGGTCAGTTGCACGTCCCACCTCACAGTCCTCGCTCCGGACCGTGCGGGGCCCGGTTGCCGCAACCCCCGGGGAAAACCCCTGGTGGCGTGGCGGCAGGCTAATTGGACCGGGTTTCAGGCACGTTAACCGAGCTGTGATCCCTCAGGCGCCCGCGCGCGGGTCCCGCATGCGCATCAGCGCCCGGACTCCGTCCCCGAGGGTCTGCGGGGGCAGTTCCCCGAAGACGGCCATCTGGGCGGCGAAGCCCTGCGCGAGGGCGATCATCACCCGCGCCATGGCGTCGGCGTCGACGTCCTCGGGGATCAGATCGGCGGCCCGGTAGCCCTCCACCACCTTCGCCCAGCCCGCGCGGACACGGTCGTAGCCGGCGTGGATGACGGCGGCCAGGTCATCGTTGCGCACGGTCTCCGTCCAGGCCTGGAGCATGAGGCGGGGGAAGATCCACTCGCCGTCCTGCACGACGCCGGGCCTGACCTCCTTCAGGGTGGCGAGGAGGCTGGGGATCATCTCGTCGGGCAGCGGCGGCGGGCTCTGCTCGGCCGCGCTCTCGAAGACGCCGCCCACCACCTCCAGCACCTCGCCGACGATCGCCTCGATCAGCTCGTCCTTGCCGCTGAAGTACCGGTAGACCGCGCCGGCGGAGAGGCCGACCTCCTTCAGCACGTCCTGCATGGACGTGGCGTGGAAGCCGTTGCGGGCGAAGCAGAGCGCGGCGCCGTCGAGGATCTGGCGGCGGCGGGCGTCGAGATGTTCCTGGGACACGCGAGCCATGATCCCCAAAGTAAAACGAATATTCATTCTTGACAAGGAGTCCCGGCCGGAGCACCGTGGAAGCAGAGAAAAACGAACGATCCTTCTTTTTAGCGATCCGGAGACCTCATGCCTTCCACCAGCACCCGCCACGTGATCGCGGTCGTCGTGCTCGTCCCCGTTCTCGCGGCCCTGGCCCTGTGGGCCTTCGCCTGGCCGGCCGCCCGCACCGCGCCCCGCGACCTGCCCCTGGGCATCGCGGGACCACCAGCGGCGACCGCCCAGGTCGAGCGGCAGCTGGAGCGCCACGAGGGCGCGTTCGAGATCCACCGCTACGCCGACGAGGCCGCCGCCCGGGACGCGATCGAGGACCGGAGCGTGTACGGGGCGGTGGTGGTCACGCCCGAGGGCCCCGAACTGCTCACCGCTTCCGCCGCGGGGCCGGCCGTGGCGCAGTTCCTCCAGCAGGCCGTCGCGCAGCAGGCCTCCGCCGGGGGCACACAGGTCAGGGCGGTCGACGTCGTACCGGCCCCGGCGAGCGATCCGCGCGGCGCGGCACTGAACGCCTCCGTCCTGCCGCTCGCCCTGGCCGGCATCGCGGCGGGCGCCGTGGTCACGAGGCTGGGGTTGCGCGGCGTCCGGGCCGTGACCGCGCTGCTCGGCGCGTCCGCCCTGGTGGGCGTGGTCGCGACCGGGATCGCGGACAGCTGGCTCGGGGTGCTCACGGGCGACTGGTGGGCGGAGGCGGCCGTGCTCGGCCTGTCCGCGCTGGCCGTCAGCGGCACCGTCGCCGGACTCGCCGCCCTGGCCGGCACCGCCGGGATGGGGATCGCGGCGGCCGTGGTGATGCTGCTCGGCAACCCGTTCTCCGGCGCGCCGTCGGCACCGCGGATGCTGCCGGAACCGGCCGGCGCGATCGGCCAGTGGCTGCCGCCCGGCGCGGGGACGACCCTGCTGCGCTCGGTGGCCTACTTCGACGGCGCGGCGGCGACCGGCCCCGCACTGACCCTGACCTGGTGGGCGGCGCTGGGCCTGTGCGCCGTACTGCTCGGAGGTTCGCTCAGGGCGCGGAAGGAGAGCGGCGCCCCCGCGGCCGACGCACGCGGCCTCGCGACCGTCGGCTGAGCCGCCGCACCGCACAGGACGGCCGCGCACCCCCGCTGTAGCGGACGGGGGTGCGCGGCCTTTTCGTCCGCTCGTCCGGGATGCCCGGGTCGCTGACCGCGCCGGACCGGTCCTCCGATCGCGTGCCCGGACCACGCCGGGCCGCCCGCCCTACGCCGGGCCGCCGGCCCTCCGGTGCTCCGCCGCGATGCCGAACCGCTGCTGTTCGCGAGGAGCGGAAGCGACCTCGCGGACCGTGGAGACGGCGCTGATCACCTGCTCCTCGGCGGGCTCCGCCGACTCCGCGAGTTCCTCGAGTCGCCGCAGGTCATCGGCCGAGACGAGGGCGACGAGAGGCTTGCCGTGCCGGGTGACGACGACGCGTTCGCCGCCGTACACCACGCGGTTGATCAGGTCGGCGAGTTCAGCCCTGGCTTGCGTCACCGGAATCTCGTAGGCCATGCACCCATCATAACGTCACGTACGTCCTGTACATTTTTTACAGAGACAGCCGTCGCCGGAGACGGCTCTGCCCGCGAGGAGGGGTTCGCCATGACCCGACCGTCCGCCCGCTACGTGCTGCCCGAGTTCACCGAACGCACGGGGTCCGGGCACCGGACGATGGATCCGTACTCCAAGCTGCTGGAGGGGCGGATCGTCTTCCTCGGCGCGCCGGTGGACGAGACGTCGGCGAACGACGTGATGGCCCAGTTCATGTACCTGGAGCACCAGGCCCCGGACCGCGACATCGCGCTCTACATCAACTCCCCCGGCGGCTCCTTCCACGCGATGACCGCCATCTACGACACGATGCGCTACGTCACCTGCGACGTGGAGACGGTCTGCCTCGGCCAGGCCGGGGCCGCCGCCTCGGTACTGCTGGCCGCGGGCACACCCGGCAAGCGATCCGTGCTGCCCGGCGCGCGTCTGGTGATCCATCAGCCGTCGCTGCCCGAGCCGGTCCACGGCCAGGCCAGCGATCTGGCGATTCAGGCCGACGAGTTGACGCGCATCCGGACGCGCATGGAGGAGATGCTCGCGCGGCACACGGGCCGCACCCGGGAGCAGGTCGGCGCGGACATCGAGCGGGACAAGATCCTCACCGCCCAGGAGGCGGTGGAGTACGGCCTGGTGGACCGGATCCTCCCCAACCGCGAGGCCACCCTGGCCGCGCCGACCGGACGGTGAGACTCCGGTGCTGCCGCCCGAACTGCCGCCGCTGCCCGCGCTGACCCGCGCCGAGGCGGAGTTGATCGACCGTTACCTCGACGTCGTCGATCTGCTCGGCCGGATCAACCCGGCGCTGCACGGCGACACCTACCGCGGACTGCGCGCCGCCCAGGCCCTGGTCGGCAAGGCGACCGCGCTACGTGACGCGTTGGCCCTGATGCACCAGCGGGGCGAGACGGAACTGCACGCCGGCACGCTGGCCCGGGCGCTGCGAGTGCTGGACGGTGAGCGGCGCACGGCCAGGCTCACCCTGCCGCCCGAGTCCGTCAGTTGACGCGGATCCGACGGCCCGGACGTCCGCCCTGTCGACGGAGCGTCCGGGCCTGAGTCGAAACGGGCCGAACGACGTACCCCTGTTCGGAGTAGACGGGGATCCTTTTTTTGGGCCCCCACAGTTGCGCAACGCGCGTAGCCGTGGGGCGGAATGGGACATTCCATGCCTGGTCCGGCGGTCCGCGGAGCTGTCGACGGTGGCTCGAACACAGACGTGTCCACCCGAACGGGTGAGTGGTGAGTAACAACACAAATCCCCGGTTCGGTTGGGATTTCCGGACAACGATGAGTCAAGATCCCTGTCTGACGACAAGCCCCCGCCACAACGGCGGGGCGATCCGGGCGGACGCCGAGTCCTGCCGCCGCCCGGATGACCGGTCGACGGAAGTGGATCGGCAGGAGTGGAGGACCCAAGCACGACGGGTCGCCGGGACGGTCACGCCATGACCGGGCCCGAGCAGCCCTTGGGGTGAAGCCGCGTCAGCGGCCGGGCAACTTCGCCAGCCCGAATCCGACAGGTCATCCTTCACAGGCGGCTGACGAAGGGTTGCGCATGACTGCGCTCAATCGTGTCCCGTCGCTCATGGTCCGGGCCGGTACGGCCTCGGCCCTCACCATCGCCGCGGTGGGCGGCTCGATCGTGGCCCCCGGCTTCTCCTCGGAGGCCGCGGCAGCCACGCATGCGACGAAGGCACTCCAGATCGCGGCCTCGAAGAAGGGCTCGCCCTACAAGTACGGGGCCACCGGGCCGCACCGGTTCGACTGCTCCGGGCTGACGCTGTACTCGTTCAAGAAGGCCGGCAAGAAGCTCCCCCGCACGGCCGCCCAGCAGTACAACAAGACCCGTCACATCTCCGCCAAGAACCGCAAGGCGGGGGACCTGGTGTTCTTCCACTCGGGCAAGAGCGTGTACCACGTCGGTATCTACGCGGGTAAGAACAAGCTCTGGCACGCCCCGAAGACCGGGGACGTGGTGCGGCTGCAGAAGATCTGGACCAAGAGCGTCTGGTACGGGCGCGTGAAGTAAGCGCCCGGCGTGCGGCGGCGTCCTGACGCGCCGCCGCACGCCGGAGCGTGATACGGGCTCAGGTGGTTACCCGTCACCCATGGCCGAGCACCGTCCCTGCACCGCACGCAACGAGACGCCGCTGCAGCGCGCCGACCGCAACTTCGTCGAGCTGCTCCAGGAACTCCGCGTCACCCAGACGGGCGTACAGATCCTCTTCGCCTTCCTGCTGTCGCTCGCCTTCACCTCGCGCTTCGAGGACCTCGACACGGTCCAGCGCGTCACCTACGTCATCACGCTGCTGCTGGCGGTCCTGGCCGCGGCGCTGTTCACCGCGCCGGCCGCGCTGCACCGCTCGCTCTTCCAGCAGGGCGCCAAGCCGCGCATCGTCCAGGTCTCCTCGCGCCTGGCCACCACCGGCCTGGTGGTGCTCGTGTTCGCGTTCAGCGGTTCCGTCCTGCTGGTGGTCGATGTGACGACCGGCCGGGCCGGCGGCATCGCGGCGAGCGCGGCAACCTTCCTGGTCTGTGTCGGCCTGTGGGGGCTGCTCCCCCGGCTGGTCCGGCGAGCGGGCCTGCGCGACGAGCCGGCCGGGCCGGCGGAGGAGCCGGCGTCGCCCCGGTCTGTCCCCGTCAGGGTTCCGGCGCAGCTGCGGGACACCGTCAGGCAGCCGTCGACGCCGCCGGGAACGGCACGTCGGGAGACGTCGACGCGACGCCGGTGACACGGGCGGTGTCGGTCGGGGCGGGGCCGGGCCGGCCGGGCCGGGCCGGGCCGGGCCGACGAGCGTCGGGGCGACGAGCGTGGGACGGCGCGTCCAAGGCGACGAGCGTGGGACGGCGCGTCCGAGCCGACGAGCGTAGGGCGGCCCGTCCAAGCCGACGAGCATCGGGCTGCAGGCATCCGGGCCGACGAGCGTAGGGCGGCGCGTCCAAGCCGACCGAGCGTAGGGCGGCCCGTCCAAGCCGACGAGCATCGGGCTGCAGGCATCCGACCCGACGAGCGTAGGGCGGCCCGTCCAAGCCGACGAGCATCGGGCTGCAGGCATCCGACCCGACGAGCGTAGGGCGGCCCGTCCAAGCCGACGAGCATCGGGCTGCAAGCATCCGACCCGACGAGCGCGGGGCGGCGCGTCCAAATCGACGAGCGTCGAGGCGGCAAGCATCCGAGCCGACGAGCGTCGGGGCGGGTGGGTGTCGGGGCGGCCCCTTCCGGAGGCGCGACGTCCGGGGGGCGCCGTTGCGCGTGGGTGCGGCGTTGCGTGCGGGGCGTCACGGGGTGCTGGGCGGCGCTGAGCAGGCGGGCCGCGGCGTAGGGTTCCGGTCGCCCGGCAGGGCGGCGAGGCGGCGTCCGCCGTGGGCCGGTCCGGTGGGCCCGTCCGGTGGCCCCGCCGTGCGGCGGACAAGGTCTGCGGGCCGCTGTGACGTTACGGCTCCTGCTGTCCCGCCGCCGTCACGGGCTGGGCCGGGACAGTCCACGGGAGTTCGACGGAGATGGTCTTGCCGCCCTCGCGGGTGGGGCGGATACGGAGCCTGCCGCCGTACTCCGCGGTCAGCCAGCGGATGATGGCCAGGCCGCGGCCGTTGTCCTGCTGGACCGCCGCGGGGAGCCGTCTGGGGAAGCGCGGGTGGCTGTCCGTGACACCGACGCGCAGGTGCTCGTCGCGGTCGAGTACGACGTCCACGGTGAACGTGGGCGACTGCCCGAAGGTGTGCTGGACGGCGTTGGTGGCGAGTTCGGAGATGATGAGCCGGATGGTGTCGGACACTTCCGTGTCCTCCGGCAGGCCCCACTCCGCCAGCGTGCCCACCACGTAGGCACGCGCTGCGGAGACCGAGGCGGGATCGCTCGGCAGAGTGACGGAGGCTTCCAAATGGTCTGCCATGGCGACGTCGTCCCTTTCCCACGGGACCGCAGTCCGACACGGAGCGGAAGGTTCGAGTACGGTCCCGGACTGGTGCTTCGTCGCCAGACTGCCACCAGAACCCCCATGGAGGACGGCGATCCACCAAGATGTGCATATATCTGTCGCTCAAAGCGGTGAACTCTACGACGCGAGACCGTATTTGGGTGGCTCGGAAGGAGTAAGGAGAAGCCCATGCAGCACGGTCCCGCGGTGCGCCGCCGGAAACTGGGCGCCGAACTGCGTGCGCTGCGCACCTCGACGGGGCTCACCAGTGGCGAGGCGGCCCGGCTGGTGGGCTGGCACCAGTCGAAGGTCAGTCGGATCGAGACGGGCACGAGCGGGGTGAAACCGGCCGATGTGCGGTTACTCCTCGATGCCTACGATGTGGCGGACTCCCAACTTCGCGAGTTGCTCATGGCGTTGGCGGGGTCCGAGGACAGCGACGGCCGGCACCACTGGTGGCACGCCTACCGCGGGGTGCTGCCGCCGACCTACCGGGATTTCATCAGCCTGGAGTCCCAGGCCAGCGCGATGCGCACCCTGGAGACCACCGTCGTCCCGGGCCTGCTCCAGACGCCCGAGTACGCGCGCGCCGTGACGAGGGCCGCGGTGGAGGGGCTGTCGGAAGACCGGCTCGACACCCTCGTCGAAGTGCGACTGGCCAGGCAGGACGTGCTGCGCGCGGATCCGCCGCTGGCACTGAGCGCCGTCCTGGACGAGGCGGTGCTGCGCCGCGAGGTGGGCGGGCCAGGGGTCATGGCCCGGCAGCTGGAACGCCTGGTCGAGGCGGCGCGGCTGCCCCAAGTGCGGCTGCAGGTGCTGCCATTCGCCGCCGGGGCGCACATCGGTGTCACCGGCCCTTTCGTTATCTTCTCATTTTCGAGCACTTCTGATCTGGATGTGGTTGTTCTCGACCACTTGACGAGTAGCCTCTATCTCGAACGGAAAGAAGACCTCCAGGCCTACACGGAGGCCTTCAACGCCCTTCAGATCCACGCCCTTTCGCCCGAGGACTCGTTGGATTTCATCGCCGGGACAGCCGCCGGCGCGTAAGGAGACCCCATGCGTGCACTGCCTCGTCATGTCCCCTCGAGCATCGAACTGCACGGTGTGCGGTGGTTGCGCAGCAGCTACAGCACCGGCGCGAACAACTGCGTCGAGACCGCGTGTCCGGACACCCCTCCCTGGGCCGGGCTCCTCGCCGTGCGTGACTCCAAGGCCCCGGCCGGGCCCGCGCTGCTCTTCTCCTCGAGGAGCTGGGCGGAGTTCACGGCCGCGGTGGACCGTATGTGAACCCCGTCCGTCCAGCCCGCCATCGTGCGACGCACGGCCGTGTCACGCCGACTCATGGCCGCGTCTCGCCGATCAGCCGTACAGCGCGTTCGATCTGCTGACCGGTCAGGTCCGCGCGGGCGGTCAGCCTGAGCCGTGAGATGCCGTCCGGCACGGAAGGAGGACGGAAACAGCCCACGGCCAGGCCCGCCGCGCGGCACTCGGCCGCCCAGCGCACGGCGTCCTCGGGAGAGGGCGCCCGCACCGAGACCACCGCGGCGTCCGGACGCACCGCTTCCAGACCCGCGGCGGTCAGCCCTGCGTACAGCTCGCCCGCCACCGCGCGGGCCCGCGCCGCCCGCTCCGGCTCGCGGCGCAGCAGCCGCAGGGCCGCGAGGGCCGCCCCCGCCGCGGCGGGGGCGAGTCCCGTGTCGAAGATGAACGTCCGTGCCGCGTTGACCAGGTGGTCGACGACCCGGGCCGGGCCGAGGACGGCTCCGCCCTGGCTGCCGAGCGATTTGGAGAGCGTGACCGTCACGACGACGTCGTCGGCGCCCGCGAGTCCCGCCGCGTGCGGGGCGCCGCGACCGCCGTCGCCGAGGACGCCCAGGCCGTGGGCGTCGTCGACGACCAGTCCGGCGCCGTGCTCCCGGCAGGCCCCGGCGAGTGCGGCGAGCGGGGCCGCGTCGCCGTCGACCGAGAAGACGGTGTCGGACACGGCGATCGCCGGGCCCTCATGGCCCGCCAGCGCCTTGCGCGCGGCCTCGGGCTCGGCGTGCGCCACGACCTGGGTCGTGCCGCGGGCCAGTCGGCAGCCGTCGATGAGCGAGGCGTGGTTGCCCGCGTCGGAGACGATCAGCGAACCGTGCGGGGCCAGCGCGGTGACCGCCGCGAGGTTGGCCGCGTAGCCGGAGGAGAAGACCAGGGCGGCCTCGGCACCGCAGAAATCGGCCAGCTCCCGTTCCAGCTCCGCGTGCAGTTCGGTGCTGCCGCTGACCAGCCGGGAGCCGGTCGAGCCGCCGCCCCAGCTCTTCGCGGCGCGGGCCGCGCCCTCGGTGACCTCGGGGTGGCGGGCGAGTCCCAGATAGTCGTTGCTCGCCAGGTCCAGGAGCGGCGAGTCGGCCGGACGGGGGCGCAGGGTCCGTACGAGTCCCGCGCGGCGGCGCAGCCGCGCCTGCTCGTCGATCCAGCCGAACGCCATGGGTGGTCCTCCGGGGAATTTGTAGGCAGTGCACAGACACTAGCGGGACGACCAGCAGGTCACTGTGTGGCAATACCCACACCTCGAAGCGACTCTGTTGTGCGAACTCTCCTTGGCCGCGGGCCGCTCCGTAGGACAGGATCGGCTCTCATGGACCTGCTGAACACGCTGGTGGACAAGGGGCTTCGGCGCGAGCTGCCGACCCGTGACGAGGCACTGGCCGTCCTCGCGACGTCCGACGACGACCTGCTCGATGTGGTGGCCGCGGCCGGGAAGGTGCGCCGGCACTGGTTCGGCCGACGGGTGAAACTCAACTATCTCGTCAACCTGAAGTCCGGCCTGTGCCCCGAGGACTGCTCCTACTGTTCGCAGCGGCTCGGTTCCGAGGCCGGGATCCTGAAGTACACATGGCTCAAACCCGATCAGGCCTCCGACGCGGCGGCGGCCGGTGTGGCGGGCGGCGCCAAACGGGTGTGCCTGGTGGCCAGCGGGCGCGGTCCCACCGACCGGGACGTGGACCGGGTCTCCGAGACGATCAAGGCGATCAAGGAGAACAACGAGGGCGTCGAGGTGTGCGCCTGCCTCGGACTGCTCTCCGACGGCCAGGCCGAGCGGCTGCGCGAGGCGGGCGCCGACGCCTACAACCACAACCTCAACACCTCCGAGGCGACGTACGGGGAGATCACCACCACGCACACGTACGCCGACCGCGTCGACACGGTCAACAAGGCGCACGCGGCGGGCCTGTCCGCCTGCTCGGGGCTGATCGCCGGCATGGGCGAGACGGACGAGGACCTGGTGGACGTCGTCTTCTCGCTGCGCGAGCTGGACCCGGACTCGGTTCCGGTCAACTTCCTCATCCCGTTCGAGGGCACGCCGCTGGGCAAGGAGTGGAACCTGACGCCGCAGCGGTGCCTGAGGATCCTGGCGATGACCCGGTTCGTCTGCCCGGACGTGGAGGTACGCATCGCGGGCGGGCGCGAGGTCCATCTGCGCACGATGCAGCCGCTCGCACTGCACCTGGCCAACTCGATCTTCCTGGGCGACTACCTCACCAGCGAGGGCCAGGCGGGCAAGGCCGACCTGGAGATGATCGCGGACGCCGGGTTCGAGGTGGAGGGCACCGACCAGGTGACGCTGCCGGAGCACCGCGCCTCCGGCGGCTGCGGAAGCGGTGGCGGCTGCGGCTCCGAGGGGCCCGAAGGGAACGGCGTGTGCGGTTCCGCACCCGCCCCGCAGGCCGGTGAGCCCCGTACCGACCTGGTCGCCGTGCGCCGCCGGGGCGCCGGGACGGACCTCGCGCCCAATGCCTGAGCCGACGGTGGCCGAGCTGACGGTGCCCGAGCTGCTGGAGCTCGACCGGCGGCATGTGTGGCACCCGTACGGGCCGATGCCCGGCCGGCAGGAACCGCTCGTCGTGGAGTCGGCGAGCGGGGTACGGCTGCGGCTCGCGGACGGCTCGGGCGAGCTGGTCGACGGCATGTCGTCCTGGTGGTCGGCGATCCACGGCTACAACCACCCGGTGCTGAACGAGGCCGCGCGCGAGCAGCTCGGGCGGATGAGCCACGTGATGTTCGGCGGACTCACCCACGAGCCCGCCGTACGCCTGGCGAAGCTCCTTGTCGACATGTCGCCCGAGGGGCTGGAGCACGTCTTCCTCGCGGACTCCGGGTCGGTGTCGGTTGAGGTCGCGGTCAAGATGTGTCTCCAGTACTGGCGCTCACTGGGCCTCCCCGGCAAACAGCGGCTGCTGACCTGGCGCGGCGGCTACCACGGCGACACCTGGCAGCCGATGTCGGTGTGCGACCCCGAGGGCGGGATGCACGAGTTGTGGACCGGGGTGCTGCAACGCCAGGTCTTCGCGGACCCGCCCCCGACGGAGTACGACGAGGCCTACGCCGAGCACCTGCGGTCGCTGATCGGGCGGCACGCCGACGAGCTGGCCGCGGTGATCGTCGAGCCGGTGGTGCAGGGCGCGGGCGGGATGCGGTTCCACTCCCCCGCGTATCTGCGGGTGCTGCGCGAGGCGTGCGACGCGCACGGCGTGCTGCTGGTGTTCGACGAGATCGCCACCGGCTTCGGCCGCACGGGTGCCCTGTTCGCGGCGGAGCACGCGGCGGTGACGCCGGATGTGATGTGCGTGGGCAAGGCGCTGACCGGCGGCTATCTGACGATGGCGGCGACGCTGTGCACCGCGCGGGTCGCCGACGGCATCTCACGGGGCGAGGTCCCGGTGCTGGCCCACGGTCCGACCTTCATGGGCAACCCGCTGGCGGCGGCCGTGGCGTGCGCCTCGATCGAGCTGCTGCTCGGCCAGGACTGGCTCGCCGAGGTCAAGCGGATCGAGGCGGGACTGCGGGACGGACTCGCGGCGGCCTCCGCCCTGCCGGGGGTGAAGGACGTACGGGTCCTCGGCGCCATCGGGGTCGTGCAGCTGGACCACGCCGTGGACATGCGGGCGGCGACGGAGGCGGCCGTGCGCGAAGGCGTGTGGCTGCGGCCGTTCCGCGATCTGATCTACACCATGCCGCCGTACGTCACGGGCGACGCGGACCTGGCGCGGATCGCGCGGGCGGTGTGCGCGGCGGCGCGAGAAGGATGAGCGGGGTGATGACATGCCGGTCCTGGTGATCACGGGCACGGGCACGGAGGTCGGCAAGACGGTGGTGACCGCCGCCGTCGCCGCGACGGCGCTTGCGGCCGGTCGTTCGGTGGCCGTGCTGAAGGCCGCGCAGACGGGCGTGCGGCCGGACGAGCCGGGGGACGCCGCGGAGGTCGCGCGCCTCGCGGGCCCGGTGACGACGGCCGAACTCGCCCGCTATCCGGAGCCGTTGGCGCCGGCCACGGCGGCCCGCCGGGCCGGTCGTGCCCCGGTGCATCCGCACGAGGTCGCGGAGGCCGCCGCCAAGCTGGCCACCGAGCACGACCTGGTGCTGGTGGAGGGGGCGGGCGGACTGCTCGTACGGTTCGACGCGGCCGGCGGCACGCTGGCGGACGCGGCCGGGCTGCTGTCGGCGCCGGTGCTGGTCGTGGCACCGGCCGGGCTCGGCACGCTGAACACGACGGAGCTGACGGCACGCGAACTCCGCTCCCGGGGACTGGAGTTGGCGGGCGTAGTGATCGGGAGCTGGCCCGCGGAACCGGATCTCGCCGCGCGCTGCAACCTCGCGGACCTGCCGGACGTGGCCGGGGCGCCGCTGCTGGGGTCGGTGCCCGCCGGGTCGGGGGGCCTCTCCCCCGCCGTCTTCCGGGCGGCCGCGCCGCACTGGTTGGCGCCCCGCCTCGACGGCACGTGGGACGCGGAGGCGTTCCGGGTACGGGAGGCACCGCCGGCGTCCTGAGCGTGCCGCGGCCGTGCGGTGAAACCGACGCGGACGTGATCGCGTGTTGAACTACGTACGTGATCACGTCGGAAGGGAACCCCGTGCACACCCCACACTCACGTCCGTCCCGCCGCACGGCCCTCGCGCTGGGCGCGGCCGCCGCTCTCTCGCTGGGCGGCGGCACGGCCCACGCCTTACCGGGCACCGGCGGCGTCACCGCACGGCTGCGGAAGCTGGAGCAGGAACACACCGCCCGCCTGGGGGTGTACGCCCGCAACCTGCGCACGGGCCGGACGGTGGCGTACCGGGCCGACGAGCTCTTCCCCATGGCCTCGGTCTTCAAGACGCTCGCCGCCGCTGCCGTGCTGCGCGACCTCGACCGCGACGGCGAGTTCCTGGCCCGGCGCATCCACTACACCCGGGAGTACGTCACGGACTCCGGGTACTCCCCCATCACCGAGGACCACGTCGCGACCGGCATGACCGTCGCCGAACTCTGCGACGCCACCATCCGCTTCAGCGACAACACCGCGGGCAACCTGCTGCTGAAGGAGCTGGGCGGACCGACCGCGATCACGCGGTTCGCCCGCTCGATCGGTGACGGGGTCACCCGGCTCGACCGGTGGGAGCCCGAGCTCAACAGCGCGGAACCCTGGCGCGTGACCGACACGACCTCCCCGCGCGCCATCGGCCGGACCTACGCCCGTCTGGTGCTCGGCGACGCGCTGGAGCCGCGGGACCGGGCCCGGCTGACGGACTGGCTGCTCCGCAACACCACGAGCGTCGAGAAGTTCCGCAAGGCCCTGCCGGCCGACTGGCTGATCGCCGACAAGACCGGCGGCGGGCGGTACGGCGGCAACCACGACGTGGGCATCACCTGGCCGCCGGACGGTCCCCCGATCGTGATGTCCGTGCTGACCACCCAGCCAGAGGAGGACGCCCCGGCCGACAACCCGCTGGTGGCCAGGACGGCGGAGCTGCTGGCGGCGGAACTCGCCTAGCCGGCCGACGAGGCGGGCCGTGGCGGGCACCCGGTTCGCCGGTGTCACCGGCAGGCAGGGGTGCGCCGGGTCCCCGCGGGGGAGAATCGCGGTAGGCCCGCCTCGTCAGGGAGGTCCCCCATGCCGCTCCGCTCCGGCACGGTGCCGCGGGATGCCGTGCACCACCCGCTCTTCGCCCGCTACTACGCCCGGGTCAGCGTGCACGCCGAGACCCGGATGGGCATGGGCCGGATGCGCGAGAGACTGCTCGCCGGGCTGTCCGGGCGGGTGATCGAGATCGGCGCGGGCAACGGGCTGAACTTCGCGCACTACCCGGGCACCGTCTCGGAGGTCGTGGCCATCGAGCCGGAGCGGCTGCTGCGGCAGCTGGCTGTGGAGGCCGCCCTGCGCGCCGACGTTCCGGTGGACGTGGTGCCGGGGGCGGCCGAGGCGCTGCCGGTCAAGAGCGAGGGCTTCGACGCGGCCGTGGTGTCGCTGGTGCTGTGCAGTGTGCGGGACGTGCCCCGGGCGCTCGGGGAACTGCGGCGGGTGCTGCGGCCGGGCGGCGAGGTGCGGTTCTTCGAGCACGGCCGGGGCGGTGGCCGGGCGATGACCTTCACGCAGCACGCGCTGGACCGGACGCTGTGGCCGCTGGTGAGCGGCGGCTGCCACCTGTCGCGGGAGCCCGTGCGGGCACTGCGGGACGCCGGGTTCGAGCTCGGCCCCTACCGGCGGGTGATGATGCCGGAGCAGGGGCCGGTGCTGCCCGCCTCGTACTGCGTGCTGGGCACGGCGTGGCGCCCGGGTGTCAGCGCGTAGTCACAGGCTCCACTGACGCAGCTCCCGCTCGATGTCCCGTACGGACGCCTCACCGCTCTTGACCAGCCGGGCGAGGTCGCGGACCTGCTCGGGCGAGGTGACGACCTTGGCGCCGCCGGCGACGAGGTAGGCGTAGGCGACGGCGGAGGCGAAGAGGGCGTTGGAACGTTCCAGCGCGGGGACGTGGATGAGGAGCTGGAGCAGCGCGGCGGCGCGGGCGTGGGGGCTGTCGTAGACGGGGACGTCGAATATCCGGGCCTGGTGGCGTGCGACGGCGGCGACGAGCGCTCCCCAGTCGGTGACCTGGGGGTCGCCGGGGGTCTTCTGCTCGGCGAGCATCAGCAGCCAGGCGAGGTCGATCTCGAGGTTGTTCAACGGTTCAGTGGCGACCTTCGCGCGTGCCCTCACGGTCCGGGCCGAACTCCTCGGCGAAGACGGACTCGTACTGCTTCATGAAGTCGGCGGCGGCCTCCACGAACGTGTGGCCCACCTCGCCGGTGTCCTGTCTGACCAGCTCCTCGATGTAGCGGTTGACGCTCATCCCGCGGGCCAGGGCGCGTTCGCGGGCGGCGCGGGCGGTGCCCTCGTCGACTCGCACGTTCAGCTGGGTCTTCGCCATACCTCGACGCTAGCGCGAGGGCGCTAGCACCGGCAAGGGCCGGAGTCCGACCCGCGGAGGATACCGAGTGTGTGCCGGGTCACATTACGCTCGGGCAGAGTCAGGATGTCCGACGTACACCCTGAGGAGGCGGCCTTGTCCACACCTGCTGCGGAGCACGTCCCCGGCCTCGCGTCGGCCGACGGGATCGCGGCCCGCGCCCGCGGGCTGACCAAGGCGTACGGCTCGGGCGAGACGACCGTGCTGGCGCTCGACTCGGTGGACGTGGACGTCGTGCGCGGCCGGTTCACCGCCGTGATGGGGCCGTCGGGCTCCGGGAAGTCCACATTGATGCACTGCCTGGCGGGGCTCGACACCGTTTCGGCCGGCCGGGTGTGGCTCGGCGACACGGAGATCACCGGGCTGCGGGAGCGTGAGCTGACCCGGCTGCGCCGGGACCGGATCGGGTTCATGTTCCAGTCGTTCAACCTCATCCCGACCCTGAACGCGCTGGAGAACATCACCCTGCCCATGGACATCGCGGGCAAGCGGCCCGACGAGAAGTGGCTGGACCAGGTCATCGACACGCTCGGCCTGAGGGACCGACTCAGGCACCGGCCCTCCCAGCTCTCCGGCGGTCAGCAGCAGCGCGTGGCCTGCGCGCGGGCGCTGGCCTCGCGGCCCGAGCTGATCTTCGCGGACGAGCCGACCGGCAACCTCGACTCGCGCGCCGGTCTGGAGGTGCTCGGCTTCCTGCGCGAGGCGGTGGACCGGCTCGGGCAGACCGTCGTCATGGTCACCCACGACCCGGGGGCCGCCGCCCACTCGGACCTGGTGCTCTTCCTCGGGGACGGCCGGATCGTCGACGAGATGCCGCGGCCCACGGCGGAGGCCGTGCTCGAACGCATGAAGAGGTTCGATGTGATCCGCGCGGTTCGAGGAGAACTGACCCCGTGCTCAAGGCGACCCTGAGGAGCTTCCTGGCGCACAAGGGGCGGCTGCTGCTCTCCGCGCTCGCCGTCCTGCTGTCCGTCGCGTTCGTCGCGGGGAGCCTGATCTTCTCGGACACCGTCAGCCGCACCTTCGACCGGCTGTTCGCCTCCACCGCCGCCGATGTCACGGTCAGCCCGAAGGAGGGCCTCGACGAGGCGGTGCCCTCCGGCCGGACGGCGACCCTGCCGGCCGCGCTCGCCGAACGCGTACGGCGCGTCGACGGCGTGGCGGCGGCACGCGCCGAGGTGGACGTCAACGGGCTCACGGTCGTCGACGAGAACAACGAACCGGTCGGCCCCACCACCGGGGCGCCCACGCTCGGCAACGCCTGGAACCCGAACGAGCGCAGCCCCGTGGAGCTGACCTCCGGCCACGCCCCGCGAGGACCCGGCCAGGCGCTGCTCGACTCGGAGACCGCCGACCGCAGGGACGTGCGCATCGGCGACACCCTCACCGTGATCGCGCCGCCCGGGTCGTTCGAGGTCCGGGTCGTCGGCATCGTCACGTTCACCACGACCAATCCGGGCGCCGCCCTGGTCTTCCTCGACCCGTCCACCGCGCGGACGAAACTCCTCGGCGACCCGCGGGCCGCCACCGGCATCGCGGTCGACGCGGCGGAGGGCGTCGGCGACGAGCAGCTCAAGCGGCGCGTGGCCGCCGCACTCGGCGCGCACACCTACGACTTCCGGACCGCCGACGAGCAGGCCGAGTCCGACGTCGAGCAGCTGGGCGGGTTCCTCGACGTCATCAAGTACGTGATGCTCGGCTTCGCCGGGATCGCCGTGCTGGTCGGCGTGTTCCTGATCGTCAACACCTTCTCGATGCTCATCGCCCAGCGCACCCGTGAGCTGGGCCTGCTGCGCGCCCTCGGCGCCGACCGGCGGCAGGTGCGCCGCTCGGTGCTCACCGAGGCCCTCCTGCTCGGCCTGGTCGGCTCCACGCTGGGGCTCGCCGCGGGCATCGGGCTCGCGGCCGGGCTCATCGAGCTGATGGGCCTGCTCGGCATGAACATCGACGCAGACGAGATGGTCATCGGCTGGGTGACGCCCGTGGCGGCGTACGTCGTCGGCCTCGGCGTCACCTTCGTCGCCGCGTACCTCCCGGCGCGGCGGGCCGCGGGCGTCTCACCGATGGCCGCGCTGTCGGACGCCGAGGTCGCCGGGGTGGGCCGCCCACTGCGGGTGCGCGCGGTGGCGGGCGCCGTCGTCGGGGCGGCCGGGGCGGCGGCGCTCGTGGGGTGCGCGGTGTCCGAGCGGACGGCGTCGGCGGCGTCCCTGCTGGGCCTCGGTGTCGTGCTGACCCTGATCGCGACGGTGATCGCCGGTCCGCTGCTGGTGCGCCCGGTGATCCGCGTGCTGGGCGGGGCCTTCCCCGCGTTGTTCGGGTCGATCGGCCGGATGAGCCAGCGCAACGCCCTGCGCAATCCCCGCCGTACCGGAGCCACCGCGGCCGCCCTGATGGTCGGTCTCGCCCTGGTCGGCGGCATGTCGGTGGCGAGCGAGTCGATGACCGCGTCGTTCGACCGGCAGATCGACAGGACGCTGGGTGCCGACTTCGTCATCCAGAACACCAACTTCCTGCCGTTCCCGAAGGAGGTCACCGACGCGGTGCGCGACACCGAGGGCGTGGGCCTCGTCGTACGGGGGCGGTTCACGCCGGTCGCGGTGCGGCTGCCGGACGGCGACCGCGTCGAGACGACCGCGGCGGGCTACGATCCGCGGCTCGACGAGGTCGCCAACATCACCTACACGCAAGGGGACTCGGCGGCCGCGCTCGCCGACGGGCGCCTGGCCATGGACCGGGACTTCGCCCGCGACCACGGCGTCCGGGTGGGCGGCACCGTCCCGGTGGAGTTCCAGGGCGGACGCTCGGCCGAGCTGACGGTCGGCGCCCTCACCGACCAGGACTCCGCCGAGGGGTTCGGCACCCAGGGCGGGCTCTACTTCGGTCTCGGCACGCTGGAGCGGTACGCGCCCGGCGGGCAGGACTCCGCGCTGTACGTCAACGCCGCCCCGGGCACGAGCGACGACGAGCTGCGCGCGCGGCTGGAGGCGACCCTCGACCCGTATCCGCAGGTGCAGGTGCGGGACCTGGCCGACTACAAGCAGCTCGTCCACGACCAGATCGCCGTCCTGCTGTACCTCGTGTACGCGCTGCTGGGGCTGGCGATCATCATCGCGGTGCTCGGCGTGGTCAACACCCTCGCGCTGTCGGTCGTCGAGCGCACCCGGGAGATCGGGCTGCTGCGGGCGATCGGCCTGGCCCGGCGGCAGTTGCGGCGGATGATCCGGCTGGAGTCGGTGGTGATCGCCGTGTTCGGCGCGGTCCTGGGGCTCGCGCTGGGGCTGGTGTGGGGCCTGTGCACGCAGCAGGTGCTCGCGCTCCAGGGGATGACGGCCCTCGCGATCCCGTGGGTCACGATCGTCGCCGTGGTGATCGGTTCGGCGGTGATCGGGGTCGTGGCGGCGCTGCTGCCGGCGTTGCGTGCATCCCGCATGAACGTACTGGCGGCCATCGCGCACGAGTGATGGAATCGCGGCGGGTACTCAAGTCGCTTCCATGTGAGGAGAGTTCATGTCGCGTCCGTTCCGCTTCGGGGTCAATCTGCTGCAACCCGGGTCCGCCGGGGAGTGGCGCGCCAAGTGCCGCCGGGCCGAGGAGCTGGGGTACGACGTGATCCTGGTCCCCGACCATCTGGGCATGCCCGCGCCCTTCCCCGCGCTCGTGGCGGCCGCCGAGGCCACCGAGCGTCCGAGGCTGGGCACCTTCACCCTCAACGCGGGCTTCTACAACCCGACGCTGCTGGCCCGCGAGGTGGCGACGACGGACTCGCTGACGGGCGGACGCCTGGAACTCGGCCTGGGCACCGGCTACGTGCGGGCGGAGCACGAGTCGGCCGGGCTGCCGTTCGGCTCGCCGGGCGAGCGGGTGGAGCACCTGCGGCGTACGGTCGAGGAGTTGGAGCGGCTGCTGGACTCGCAGGAGCACCGGCCGCAGGCGGCGCAGCGGCCTCGGGTGCCGCTGCTGATCGGCGGGAACGGCGACCGCGTGCTGCGCCTGAGCGCCGAGCACGCCGACATCGCGGCGTTCACCGGGGCGCGTACGGTGCCGGGCAGCACGACCGGGCAGCTGACGCCGATCACCGCGGAGGAGCTCGACGAACGCGTGGCACGGTGTCTGAAGCTCGCGGAGCACCGCGAGGAGCCGCCCGAGCTCAACCTGCTGCTGCAGATGGTGATCGGCACGGAGGACCGGGAGGCCGCCGTCCAGCCGTTCCTGGAACTCGTGCCGGACCTGACGGTGGAGCAGGTGCTGGACCTGCCCGTCTCCCTGGTCGGCACGCCGGAGGAGCTGGCGGAGCAGGTCCTGGCCCGGCGGCAGCGCTACGGCTTCACGTACTTCACGGTCCTGGAGCCCTACATGGAGGCGTTCGCGCCGGTCATGGAACGGGTGCGCGGGGCCTGACGTCCGCATGATGGAACGGCCTGTCCCGGCCGCCCGTGCGTGATGTGATCACGGCATGACGGAGCTGCGCATCCGGGCCGCGACGCCCGAGGACCTCGACACCGTGCTGGCGTTCTGGAAGGTCGCCGCCGAAGGCACGAGCATCAGCGACGACCGGGCCGGCGTGGAGAGGCTCGTGGAGCGCGATCCGGAGGCGCTGCTCCTCGCCGAGCAGGGGGGCGAGCTGGCCGGCACGGTGATCGCGGGGTTCGACGGCTGGCGCTGCCATCTGTACCGGCTGGCCGTGCACCCGGACCGGCGCCGCCAGGGGGTCGCGTCCGCGCTGCTGGCCGCCGCCGAGGAACGCTTCGTGCGGGCTCGGCGGGCGGCGCGCGGACGCGGTGGTGCTCACCCGCAACGAGACCGCGCACCACGCGTGGGGCGCCGCCGGGTACGCGCCCCAGGAGCAGTGGCGACGCTGGGTGAAGCCGCTGACGGCATAGGCCGACCGCAGGACTTTGCCCATCCTTTACCCTTGGATGGCCACTCGGTTCTGTATGAAAGGTTGTGAGCGTCCGCCCATGGGCGAGCCTCCCAGTCCGCGACACCGCGCGTCCCGCCCCGTCCTGGAGAACCATGGAACGGGGGTGAACCGATGACCGAAGTGCTTCTCCTCCTCGCGGCGATCCTGCTCTCGCTCGCCTGCGGCGCCTTCGTCGCGGCGGAGTTCTCCCTCACCACGGTCGAGCGCGCCGAGCTGGAGCGGGCGGCGCAGCGCGGCGAGCGGGGCGCGCAGGGCGCGCTGAAGGCCGTACGGAACCTGACGTTCCAGCTCTCCGGGGCGCAGCTCGGCATCACCGTCACCAACCTGGTGGTCGGCATGCTCGCCGAGCCGTCGATCGCCGCGCTGATCGCCGGGCCGCTGGAGGACCTCGGCGTCTCGCGCTCGGCGTCGCACAGCCTCGCGCTGGTGCTCGGGACGGCCCTGTCGACGGTGTTCCTGATGGTCGTCGGCGAGCTGGTGCCGAAGAACTGGGCGATCTCCTCGCCGCTGACCGTCGCCAAGACCGTGGGCAACGCCCAGCGGTGGTTCAGCGCCGCGTTCCGGCCCTTCATCACCCACCTCAACAACACGGCGAACCGGGTCGTGCGCCGGATCGGCGTGGAGCCCGCCGAGGAGCTGGCCTCGGCGCGCGGGCCGCAGGAGCTGGCGGCGCTCGCCCGGCACTCCGCCAGGGAAGGCGTCCTGGAGGCCGACACCGCCGAGCTGTTCGTGCGGACGCTGAACCTCGCCGACCTGACCGCGGAGAACGTGATGACGCCCCGGGTGCAGGTCGTCGCCCTGGAGGTGCAGGCGACCCTGGAGGACGTGGCGAACGCGACCCGGGCGACCGGCCTGTCCCGGTTCCCGGTCTACCGCGGCACGCTCGACTCGGTCGTCGGGACCGCGCACGTCAAGGACGTGCTGGCGGTACCGGCCGAGCGCCGGACCCGGATCTTCGTCTCCGAGCTGATGCGCGAGCCGCTGCTGGTCCCGGAGACGCTCACCGTCGACCGCCTCCTGGACCGGCTCTCCGGCAAGCGCACGATGGCCGTCGTGATCGACGAGTACGGCGGCACCGCGGGCGTGGCCACTCTGGAGGACATCGTCGAGGAGGTCGTCGGCGAGGTGCGCGACGAGCACGACCCGCACGAGCTGCCGGACCTCGCGCCGGCCGGCACGGACGAGTCCGGCCACGCCCTGTACTCGGCGGACGGCTCCGCGCGCGTGGACCACCTGGAGCGGGTCGGGCTGCGCGCGCCCGAAGGACCCTACGAGACGCTGGCCGGGCTGGTGGCGACGGTGCTCGGCCGGATACCGGCCGCCGGTGACCGGCTCGAGGTCGCCGGCTGGCGGCTGGAGGTCCTGGACGCCACCGGCCGCCGGGCGGCCCGCGTCCTGCTGCAGGCGCCCCTCGACGACGAGAAGCCCGACGAGAAGGGGGTCGAGCTGTGACCGCCGTACAGCTGCTGATCGGTCTGGCGACGCTGGTCGTCAACGCCTTCTTCGTCGGCGCCGAGTTCGCGCTGATCTCGGTGCGCCGCAGCCAGATCGAGCCGTACGCCGACCAGGGCGACCGGCGTGCGAAGAGCGTGCTGTGGGGCCTGGAGCACGTGTCCGCGCTGATGGCGGCCGCCCAGCTCGGCATCACGCTGTGCACGCTGGTGCTGGGCGTGGTCGCCGAGCCGGCGATCGCGCACCTGCTGGAGCCGGTGTTCCACGCGGTGGGCGTGCCCGAGGGTGCGGGGCACGCGGTGTCCTTCGTGATCGCGCTGGCCCTGGCGACGTATCTGCACATGCTGCTCGGCGAGATGGTGCCGAAGAACATCGCGCTCGCCGAGCCGGTGCGCAGCGCGCTGACGCTCGGCCCGCCCCTGGTGGCGCTGTCCCGGGCGCTGCGCCCGGTGATCTTCACGGTGAACGCCTTCGCCAACACCCTGCTGAAGCTGCTGCGCGTCGAAGCGCGGGAGGAGGTGGCCGCCTCCTACTCGGACGCCGAGATAGCGCAGATCGTGAGGGACTCCAGCGAGGCCGGGCTCATCGACGACCGCGCCCAGGAGCGGCTGCACGACGCGCTGGAACTGGGCCGCCGCCCGGTGCGCGACGTGGTGCTGCCGCTGGAGCGCGTGGTGTACGCGCGCGTGGGCGTCACTCCGGACCAGCTGGAGCGGCTGTCGGCGGAGTCCGGGTTCTCGCGGTTCCCGGTGGTGGACGAGGGGCGGCGGATCGTCGGCTATCTGCACGTGAAGGACGCCCTGGACGCCGCCGGGCGCGAGGTGCCGTTCCGGCTGCGGGACATGCGGCCCATCGCGCGCGTGCGGGAGGGCACCCCGCTGGACGATGTCCTCACGGCGATGCGGGGCAGCCGTACGCACCTCGCGGCGGTCCTCGGGGCGGACGGGCGGCTGGCCGGGCTGGTGACGATGGAGGACGTGCTGCGGGAGCTGTTCGGTCAGCGGGCCTGAGGGACCGGCTGTCGGTGCTCGCCTCGCGAGCGGGTGACCGACTGCTGGGTATGTGCACGGGATATCATTTCCGCCGCCATGGACACGAACCCCACCTACAGCAGCCTGGTCGCGGTCGGCGACTCCTTCACCGAGGGCATGTCGGACCTGCTGCCCGACGGCACCTACCGGGGCTGGGCCGACCTGCTCGCCGCGCGGATGGCGGCCCGCACGCCCGGCTTCCGGTACGCCAACCTCGCGGTGCGCGGCAAGCTGATCCGGCAGATCGTCGACGAGCAGGTGGACGTGGCGGCGGCCATGCAGGCCGACGTCGTCACCCTGGTCGGCGGGCTCAACGACACCCTGCGCCCCAAGTGCGACATGGGCCGGGTGCGCGGGCTCCTGGAGGAGGCCGTGGAGAAGCTGGCCCCCTCCTGCAAGCAGCTCGTGCTGATGCGCAGCCCGGGCCGCCGGGGTCCGGTGCTGGAGCGGTTCCGGCCGCGCATGGAGGAGCTGTTCGCCTGCGTCGACGAGCTGGCCGCGCGGCACGGCGCGATCGTCGTCGACCTGTACGGGGCCCCCTCGCTCGCCGACCCGCGGCTGTGGGACGTGGACCGGCTGCACCTGACGGCCGAGGGCCACCGCCGGGTCGCCGAGGCCGTGTGGCAGGGGCTCGGCCACGAGCCCGAGGACCCCGAGTGGCACACGCCGATGCCGGCGACGCTGCCGCCGGGCTGGGTCATGCGGCGCGCGGCGGACGTGCGGTTCGCCCGGCAGCACCTGCTGCCGTGGATCGGCCGCCGTCTGACGGGCCGCTCCTCGGGAGACGGGCTGCCGCCGAAGCGGCCGGAGCTGCTGCCGTACGAGGACCTGGCGTAGCCGCAGGTGGTCGCCCCCGGGACGCTCTCGTAGGTTCCGACGAACCCACCCGTTGCGCTGGCCTGCACGAATCGCCAGTAGAATCCGTCCACTGTTCTACGCATCTACAGAATCTTGCTGGTCAGAGGCCATGTGAGAGATCTCCGTAGAGATCATTTCTCACAAAATCTCACACAGGGGCTTTTCGATCACCCCCGTGGAAGGCGTCCCAAGCGGTCGCCGCGGCCCTCATATCCTCGACATCAACCGTGACGTACTTCCGCTTGGTGAAGCTCGCGTTCGTGTGTCCGGCCCACGCCGCGAGGACGACATCGGGGACGCCGTTCACCGCGAGGTAGGACAGGCACGAGTGCCGCGCGTCGTACAGCCGGACCCGCCGCATCTCCAGCTCGCGCATGAGCCGGTAGGCGTGCTCACGCAGATGCCTGGTGTTCCTCGGCACCCCGAGCTGGTCGACGACGACGTATCCGGAGTCGGTGTAGCCCTCGCCCGCGGCGAGCTTCTCGCGGGCCTGGAGCGCGCGGAACTTCTTCAGCGCGTCGACCACCGGGCCGGGTAGCGGCAGGACGCGTTCGCCGGCCGCCGTCTTGGCGTCTTTCTCCAGCACCTGCACGTTGCCGATCATCGTGCGGGTGTTGACCATCTCCAGGGTGGCCAGCTTCAGGTCAAGGTCGTCCCACCGCAGGCCTACGACCTCGGCGGGCCTCAGGCCCATCAGGGACAGCAGCAGGGGCGCATACAGGCGGTCGCGCTCGATGCCCGCAATGAACCGCTGCACCTCGGCGACGGTCCACGGCTTCACCTTGGGCCGCTCGCGCTTGTCGGTCTTCCTGTCGGCGAGGCTGACCCGGACGAACTGTGCAGGGCTCTCGGCGATCAGCTTCCGGACGGCCGCGCGCTTCAGGGCCTCCCGGAGGCGGGTGAGGACCCCCTCGGCGGTCGACACGGCGAGCCGGGTGCCGGCCGTTCCGCCCTTCCTGCGGCCGTTGGCCACGATGTCGTCGATGCAGTCCTGTACCTGGTCCTCGGTGAGTTCCTGGAGCCGGACGTGTCCGAGGCGGTCGTAGACGTGGACCAGGGCGAGGCGGTACGTGCGGATGGTCGTCTCCTCGACGTCGCGCCGCTTGTACTCCAGCCACTGGTCAAGCCACTCACCCAGCGTGATCTTGCTGGGGAGGATGAGGGTTCCGGCCGAGCGCTGATGCTGGATCCGGGAGACCTCGGCTTTAACCTCGGTCTTTGTGTCCTTAGTGATGGTGATCTGGACGCGCTTGCCGTTCTCGTCGGCGCCAGCGTCGACCACGGTGCGATAGCGGGTCTTGCCGTTCCGCAACGTGATCTTCTTGATCTCCGCCATGGCTCCCCCCTCCCGGCGCTCAAGCCTGCGACTTGGCTTCCTTCTCCTCGACCGCGTCCAGGACGTTGTCGAGATGAGTGATCGAGTTACCCACGGACGAGAGGGCTTCGACCAGCAGCGAGGTGTCCGCAGCCACTCGCGAGTGGGCGTCGCGCAGGGTTTTGGCGCTGGTGCGGGTGAGGAGAGCCGCCTTTGCCTTCACGTCCATCCCGTGAAAGACGCGCGACGCGTAGGCCCCGGCCTCGACGGTGGTCGTGGGTAGCTCGACATCCTCACGGAACCAGTCCCTGAGCAGGAAGAACGACGGGATGGACACGTCCAACACCAGGGCGAGCGCGAGCAGATCGGCCGCGCTGAACGCCCGCCGGCCCTTCTCTGCTGCCGAGACCGCCTGGCGGCTCCACGGCTTGCCCAGGTGCTCGGCTACAGCCTCTCCGAGCTGGGACTGCGTCATCTCCTGGTCCTCGCGGATCCACTGGAGATTAGCCCCAATGACTTCTTCGATCTTCACCGGCTTCCCTTCCCTGATGTCAGTCCGAGCATGACACGACAGAGACGGCTTGACAAGCCAGAGACACGCATGGAAGGTAGAGACCGACAGTCACTCCAGAACTGACATGGGGGCTGAGATGACCGCTGCCGCTCCGGCAGTCGCCACACCCACGCTCGACGAGATCCGCAGCTGGCCGGCCACGGTCGACGTCACCCGCGCCGCCAAGGCTCTCGGGATCAGCCGGGCGCAGATGTACCGCCTGATCGCGACCGGCGAGGCGCCCGTTCGGGTCCTCGACTTCGGCGCCAAGCGCGTCGTCACCGCGTCGCTCGTCCGGCTGCTCGAAGCCGCATAAGACGGGCCCCCACCAGGCCGCAGGTGTTCCAGCACCCACGCGGCGGGGGCCCTTCCATCCCACACAAGGCCGAAGCCCCGGGGCTAATCGCTGGCCGGCGACCCCGAGGCTTCAACTGAGACGGAGAGCCCAGTATGCAGCAGCACACCATGATCCCGCCCGTCGCCCTCGGCTCGAGTGGCCACCTCCCGGCCATCGTCGCCCAGGCCGCCGAACGCGCCGACCGGCCGTCCAGCAGCGTGGGCAGCACCAGCGGCCTCACCGCCGCCGTGCAGGCCATCGTCACCGAGCTGCTGCGCGCACACCTGGACGCCCAGCAGGGGCCGGCCGTCCCTGCTCAGACCGCCGCGTACGCCGCGATCGCCGAGGGCGTGACCCGCGCCGAACTCGCCGTCGCCCAGGAGCGCCGACCCGCCACCTACGCGGCCACCAGCCCCGAGCAGGACTACGCCGACCACCTCTTCGGCGAGGGCATGTCCGCCCTGGCCCGAGCCATCGAGGCCGACCCCGACCCGGCGACGGCCGCCGAGACGTTCGCCACCTGGGCCCGCCTCACCGCCGACGGAGCCACCGAGTGACCACCCAGCACGGTGGTGCCGAGGCCTCCGCCACCGCGGAGGCCTCCGGCGCGCGTGCAGCCCTCCTGAACAACCCCTTCGGACTCGACCTGCGTGAGGTCAGAGCCGAGATCAGCCGCCTGTCCGCCCGCGGCTGGCAGCTCTGGGAGATCCGCCTCCGCTTCACCAGCAACAGCAAGGACGGCACCGAGTGAGCATCCGTCTGATCGTCGAAGTGCTCGACCACTGGCAGGACTTCGGTCTGACAGCTGGCGAGCGTAGCGACTTGATCGTCGTGGCCGAAAACGCCGACGGTCAGACGAGGGAAACCGTTGGTCCGCTGCACGAGGAGTACATCCTCCAGCGGGCCGGAAAGAGCGCGGCCGGATGGAAGAACGCGCTGGGCAAGCTCATGAGCAAGAAGGCTCTGGAGTACGCCATTCGCAACGGCCGCGAGATGAAGGGGCACTCCGGGCAGTACGCCGTCTACCGCATCCCGGAGCTGTGCCCGGACCCTCCCCACCACGGATACCGGGGCAAGTGCTCCCGTCCGGAAAGGGTCACCTCAGAGGTGACCCAACCCGAGTCGAAGGGTCACCTGACAGGTGACCCAATCGACGAAAAGGGTCACCTCACAGGTGGGGAAGGGTCACCTGACAGGTGGGGAAGGGTCACCCCTGAGGTGACCCCTACTCCTGTGTCTCCTGTTGCTCCACAAGACTCTTCGCCCGAGAGTCACACCTTCGACGACTTCTGGAACGCCTACCCGCGCAAGGTCGCCAAGGGCGCCGCACGGGCCGCGTTCGCCAAGGCGATGAAGCGCGGCGCCGACCCGGATCGCATCACCCAGGCCGCAGCCAGCCACGCCAGCGCCTGGAAGACCAAAGACACCGACCCCCAGTACATCCCGTACCCGGCGACCTGGCTCAACCAGGAGCGCTACGACGACGCGCCCGAGCCCGCCACGGCACCCCGCAGTCAGCAGTCCGCGGCCTACCAGCCGCCCGTCTTCTGAAAGCAGCACATGAGCACCGAACTCCAGACCCGCCCCCACGACATCGAAGCCGAACGGGCATACCTCGGCGCCCTGCCGCACGCCGGCCGCGAAGCCCGCCGCGTTCACCAGTTGGTCGCCAGCACCGACTTCTACCAGCCTGCGCACACCACCATTCACGCCACCGCAGGCGCACTGATCGACTCCAACGAACCCGTCGACCCGATCACCCTCACCAACGCCCTCCGGGCCGCTGGAAACCTCGCCAGCGTCGGCGGAGCCGCCTACATCTCCAGCCTGGCTCACGGCCTGTTCAGCCCCACCGAAGCCGAGCACTACGCCGAGATCATCCGAGGCCTTGCCCAACGCCGCGCGCTCATCACTGCCGGGCAGCAGATCATGCAGCGTGGCTTCGACCCCACCGCCGGCGACCCCGCCGACCTCGCCGAAGAAGCGGTCGCCCTCGCCCGCGACGTCCGCGACCAAGGCCGCGCCATCGCTGACGCCCCCGTCACCGACATGCACGACTTCCTCACCATTGAGGACCACTACGACTGGGTCATCCCCGGCCTCCTGGAGCACGGCGACCGCCTGATCCTCACCGCAGGCGAAGGCGGCGGGAAGTCCGTGATGCTCCGCCAGATCGCCGTAGCCACCGCGGCCGGGGTCAACCCCTTCACGATCCAGCCGTCCGAGTACGGCCCGAAGAAGGTCCTGGTCCTCGACTGCGAGAACAGCGAACCCCAGTCCCGACGCCACTACCGGCCCCTCATGAACGCCGCCGCCCGGGCCCACATGCCCGTCAAGCGCGGCATGCTCCACATCGACGTACGACCCGAAGGCGTCGACCTCACCAAAGCCCACGGCCGGGCCTGGCTCATGCGCCGCGTCGAGACCGTCATGCCCGACCTGCTCGTAATCGGCCCCATCTACCAGCTGCACACCGGCGACCCGTCCTCCGAAGACCACGCCCGCCGCGTCACCACCGCCCTCAACGAAGCCCGGGTCACCGCCAACTGCGCCATGGTCATGGAAGCCCACGCCCCCCACGGCAACGGCTTCGGCAGCCGCGCCCTCCGCCCCGCCGGCTCCAGCCTCTGGCTGCGCTGGCCCGAATTCGGCTTCGGACTCCAGCCCGTCGAAGACAGCAAGAGCGCAATCCGCGACCGAGCCCGCCGCCTCACCCCCTGGCGAGGACTCCGAGACGAACGAGCCTTCCCCCAGTTCGTCCGCGAGGGACAGCGCGGCTCCTGGCCCTGGGTGCCCTACACCCCTGCCGACATCGACAGCCACGGCTACTCCGAAACCGGCGCAACCGTCCTCAGGGACTGACTCAACACCACCCCGAGGAACCGGTTCCTCGGGGTGGTTCTCACGTGGCGCGCCGCGCGCGACACCCCCGTACAGGAGCACAACATGCCCGACACCCCCACTGGCCAGCCTGATCACGTGAAGCGCGGGGATGGCTTCCCCGGCCGGGACGACTGGAACCAGGTGCACGACCGGTTCCGCGCCGTGCTCGCCCGCCTCGCCCGGGACCAGGACCCCGAGGCCGCCGCCACTGCCGGCCGAATCGCGCACCGCGCCACGCAGATGCTGACCGCGCTCACCAACGAGGCCACCAGCGCCCTGGAGAAGGCCGACCAGGAGCGGGCACGGGCCGAGCGGCAGCGGCGCGCCACGGTCCGCGCAGTGAACCGCCTGGGACGTGCCGGACGCCCGCTGCCGCCGAACCTCGCCGCACTCGTCACACCCCCGAGGAGCAGCCGTGACGACTCCTGACCACGGGCCCGGCCTGGAGGCCCTGACCGAAGGCGAGGTGATCGCCCGGGCGTTCGCCGTCCTCGCCGCCGTCGCCGAGGAACGCACCGACGATGTGGATCAGCTGCTCGTCACCCTCCGCTGGCCGGACCTGACGACCGTGGTGTACGCCCTCGGCAACCTCGCCGTCGACGTCATCGCCGAGCTACGCGGCCTGGACTGCGAAGTGCCGGCCGACCGCGCGCTTGTCGCCGAGCAGGCGCGGCGCCTGGTGGTGCGCGGGATGACCGATGGCGAGGGTGAGGAGTCGTCGTGACGGGCACTGACGGCCGTCACGACGACTTGCTGACGTTCCAGCTGCCGCGCACCGATGCCCGCCAGCTGGAGCGCCTCCTGGCCCTCGGCCTGCTCGCCGAAGCCCGAACGAGCGGCGCACGGCCCAGTGCCCAGGCTGAACGGCTGCTGCGCCAGCTGCACAACGCGGCCCGAACGCACCCCAGTTTCGTCCCCGAAACCCCAACTGACGCCCCCGCCACAGTGGATCACGGGTTCGCTTCCCGCGCTGTGTCGATAGAGGAGGTCGCCGCCGTGCTGGGCTGCTCAGTCCAGTACGCGCGGCGCCTCGCCCGCACCGGCCGCCTGCGAGCCCAACGCGTCGGCGAACACGGACCGTGGCTCACCACCCCCGCAGCCCTCGACGCGTACCGCTACGGACGCCAGGAGGACACCAGTGGGCAGCCAGGACCAGCACAGGCCGAGCAGGGCGGAGAGGCTCGCACAACGCGCCGCTGAGATGCGCCGCAACGCTGTCGGCATCACCGACCCTGAGGCCTCCGACGACGCCTTGCAGGAGGCCGCGCGCCTGCGGTCCGAGGCTCTCGAAGCGCAGGCTCAGGAGCGCCGGGAGCAGGCCGAACGGGACGCCGTCGACATCGACCGCATCCGCACCGAGCGCCGCGACCGCCGCACTCCCGGCGGCGCGCCCCTCGGAGGTGTCGCGTGAGCACCGAGACGCCCGAGCAAATCCTCGCCACCGCCGACGCCGAGATCACCGCCGCAGACCGCGAACTGCGGGATCTCGAAGCACGCGTCATCGCCGACGACACCGAGGTCACACCCGAAGCCATCGAGCAGGCCCGCGGCCGCCGCTACTTCGCCGGCCTGCGCCACCAGGCCGCCGAGAAGAAGGCCGCCAAGCTGCGCCAGGAACAGCAGGCCGCCGAGCGTGCCGCCGCTGTCGCCGAGGCGCAGCGGATCCTCAGCGAGGTCACCGATGACGACCTGGCCGCCGCCGAGGCTGCCGCGGGCGAGGCCATGATGCGGCTGCGTGCGGTCGTCAGGGCCCGTAACGACGCCCAGGAGCGCGCCCGTAGCGTGCTGGAAGCCTGCGCAGCCCTGGAGCCGCACAACCCCCCGATCGGGCACCAGCGCGGCACCCCGCTCGCTGCGGCTCCGCAGCTCGGTTACGGCTGGCGCAACGGCTCCCCGATCCTCTGGGTCGACGGGCAGGCCATGCCCCGCCTGGACGAGGACCGCGTGATGGACCGGGCCCGCAAGCACCCTGGGCAGGCCGACCAGGAGCAGGCCGACCGCCAGCAGGAAGCCGCCCGGGTCCGCATCATCGAGCGGGACGTCGCCCTGTACCGCGCGGACCGGGCCGCATTCGAGCAGCTGCCCGCGCACCGCCGGAAGCCTGCCCTGGACTCGCTCGGCGTCGACTGGGACGCGTACACCGAGCAGCGTGAGCGTGGGCAGCTGCGCCAGGCGCAGGAGGTGTAGCCGTGGCGCTGACCGTTGGCGAGCTCAACGCGATCATGAGCATCGACGACCGTGCGGTGAACCCTGCCCTGCGTCGCGCCGAGCAGGCCATGCGGCAGACCGGCCAGCGCATGGGCGACGACGCCGAACGCGCCGGGGAGGAGGCCGGGCAGCAGCTCGGCGAGGGCGTTCGCACGGCCTTCCTGGCCCGTATCCGGGGCGCCCTGGGCCGGTTCCGTAGCGCGGGCCGCCAGGCCGGTGAAGCGGCCGGGGAAGGGATCGCCGACGGTGCAGCCGAAGGGGCTGACGCCGCGGTCGACCAGGCCGCTGGCCGCTTCGACCGGATGAAGACCATGGCGGCCGGCGCCGGGCTCGCTGCCGGGGCCGTGCTCACCGCAGGGTTCACCCAGGCCCTGGACCAGAGCAGCATCACGGCCCGGCTCAGCGCCCAGCTCGGCGCGACCCCGGCCGAGGCACAGCGGTACGGGCAGATCGCCGGGCAGCTCTTCAAGGAAGCCATCGTCACGGACTTCCAGCAGGGCGCGGACGCGGTCAAGGCGATCGCCTCCTCGGGCCTCATCCCACCCGGCGCGACGAACGCGCAGATCAAGTCCATCGCAGCGAACGCCGCCGACTTGGCCAGCATCATGGAAGTCGACGTCGGCATGGCCGCGCAAGCCGCAGGCACGATGGTCCGCAACGGGCTGGCGAAGAACGGCAAGGAAGCCTTTGACCTGCTGGTTGCTGGCTCCAAGGGCCTCGGCGCGGCGAGCGATGACCTGCTGGAGACGTTCACCGAGTACGGCCCAGTGTTCAAGTCCGCGGGCCTCTCGGGGCAGACGGCCATGGGCTTGATCCGCCAGGCGGTCCAGGGCGGTTGGGGCAAGGACACCGACAAGATCGCCGACGCCTTTAAGGAGCTGAGCCTTCAGGTCACCTCGGGTAGTACCGGGGCCGCTGACGCGCTTAAGTCCCTGGGCCTGGACGCGAAGAAGGTCGGCGACGACATGGCGGCCGGCGGGAAGCGCGGCGAGGCCGCCATGGGCCTGATCCTGGACTCGCTGCGGAAGGTCGGGCCAGACACCCAGACGGCGAAGCAGGCGGTGCAGACCCTGTTCGGCGGCCCGGGCGAGGACCTGGGGGCCGCGCTGTTCGCGCTGGACGTCGGCAAGGCGTCCAAGGCGATGGGCGGTGCGAAGAACGCCGCCGACGACTTGGGCAAGGGACTGCGGGACAGTGCCGCGCACCAGGTGACGGCCTTCAAGAACTCCATGCAGCAGAACTTGGTGGAGTTCCTCGGCACGTCCGTGATCCCGAAGCTGTCGTCGTTCTTCGGGTTCGTGCAGCAGCACTCGGGTGTCTTCAAGGCCGCCGCGATCGGTGTGCTGGCTCTGGGCGCCGCGTTCACGATCGCCTCGATCGGCGTGTGGGCGATGAACTCGGCGATGCTCGCCAACCCCATGTTCTGGATCATCGCCGGGATCGTGGCCGGGCTCGCCGGCCTGGTCCTGCTGGTCGTGACCTACTGGGACGAGATCGTCTCGGCCACGACGACGGCCTGGGACTGGATCGTCTCGAAGGTCGTCGGGGCGAAGAACCTGATCCTCGCCGCGATCGCCTACCTCGGCACGATCCCCGGCAAGGTCGCGACCTGGTTCGGCCAGATGAAGGACTGGGCGATCCAGAAGCTCCTCGCCCTCGTCGCATGGGTCACGGGACTGCCGGGCCGAGTGTCGTCCGCCGTCTCCAGCATGGCGTCCAAGCTGTCGGCACGGGCGTCTGCCGCCTGGCAGGCCTTCCAGGTCGCGACGGCGAAGAAGGTCGTGGCCTTCATCACCTACGTCCGCGGCCTCCCGGGGAAGATCTCTTCCGGGATCGGCTCCCTGAGCGACCTCCTGGTGTCCAAGGGCCGCAACGTGGTGGAGGGGCTCTGGTCCGGTATCAAGTCGATGGGCGGCTGGATCCGGGACAAGCTCATCTCCTGGGCGAAGGACATGGTCCCCGGCCCGATCGCCAAGGCGCTCGGGATCGCGTCGCCGTCGAAGGTGACGAAGGCGCAGGGTCGTTGGATCGCCCGCGGCCTGGTGGACGGGCTCACCGGCTCGTCGAAGCAGGTCAAGTCCGCGTCCGGCAAGCTCGCGGACATCATCGCCGACAGCCTCCGGCCCGGGAGGAAGCGCTCGCAGGCCCTCGCCAAGCTCGGCACGGGCACGAAGCAGCTGCTCGCCCTGGCCAAGCGCGAGGAGGCCCTCGCAGCGAAGATGAAGACGTCCACGAAGAAGCTGGACGACCTCCGCAAGGCGCGCGAGAAGCTGGCCCAGGACGTCGCCAAGGGCGTCCTCGACTCGGCGAACATCACCAAGCAGGACGACAGCGGGTGGCCGGTCACGGCCGCCTCCATCCTGGCCGGTCTCCAGCAGGACACCGCGGCCGCGCAGCAGTTCGCGAAGAACCTGGCGACCCTGCGCAAGAAGGGCGTGAGGTCGGACCTCGTGGCGCAGATCGCCCAGGCCGGCGTCGAGCAGGGCTCGGCCGCGGCCGCCGCGCTGGCGAACGCCGACGCATCGCAGATCAAGCAGATCAACGCGCAGCAGAAGCTGCTGGTCGGCGCTGCGGACCAGGCCGGGTCCACGGCCGGTAACGCGATGTACAGCGCGGGCATCGCTGCCGGTGCGGGCCTGGTGAAGGGCTTGCAGAAGCAGCAGCGGGCGATCGAGAAGCAGATGCTGAAGATCGCCCAGGGCATGTCCAAGAGCATCCGCAAGGCCCTGGGGATCAAGAGCCCCAGCCGCGTCATGGCGCGCGTGGGCGCGTACACCGCCCAGGGCCTGGTGAAGGGCCTGGAAGGCGAGCGGTCCGCCGTGAACAGCGCGATGGCCAGCTTGGTGGACACGCCAGCGCCGGGTAATTGGGGGGCTGGCGCTGGTGCGGGCCATGGACGGGAACGGCCGATCAGGATCACATGGGAGGTCAAGGCGCAGCGCCCGAACGATGAGGCCAGGTACCTGATGGGCCGCATTCAGCGAGGTGTCCGTATCACGGCGGGCACCGACGATCAGCGCGCGTTCACTGGGAAGAGGAGCCGTTGAGCCGCGATGTGGCGCGGCCAGCCACCGTGGGGCTGGGGGCCCTTTCCTGAGGCCTACTTGGGGGCCGGGCGGGTGCCGTACTCGGCAACCTACCGGTCCCCTCGCATGACGACGTCCGCCGTCTCCACCGCCCGGCCCGAGTCCTGGTCGAAGTAGGTTCGCTCGATCGCCAGGACCGGGCCGGGCGGCGTCATGCCCAGGGCCTGCGCCTCCTGCCGGGTGGCCATGCGGGCGCGCACGCGCTCGACCGGCTCCCCGACGTCGATGCCGAGCACCCGCATGCGCGCGGCCACCCCGACGCCCGCGTACGGCCCGACCTCGGGCAGCGCCACGAGGGACTGCCCGGTCAGGGCCAGCGGCTCCCACGACTCCGCCAGCTGCACCGGCAGGTCGTCGGCGAGATACACGTAGCTGGTGTGCATGACGGCGTCTCCGGCCGTGATGCCGAGCCGGGCGGCCACCGTCTCGGAGGCCTGCTCGGTGGTCGTCTCGTGCCGCCAGGTGCCCACGGCGCCCTGCTCGGCGGCGCCCTCGGCGAACGGGGAGTCCTCGGACCGGCGCCGGTGCCGGCGCACGAGCAGCTCGGGCGTCTCGGGGCCGCGCACGTAGTGGCCGGCGCCGTGCCGGGACACGACCAGGCCGTCGCCGACGAGGAGCTTGTAGGCCTGCGTGGCCACGCTGTTGCTGCCGCCGTACTGCTGGATGAGTTCGGCGACGGATGGGAGGCGGGTGCCCGGCGGGAGTTCCCCGGACTCGATGCGGGCGCGCAGTTCTTCCGCGACGCGTAGGTACAGCGGCGTCGTGCTCACTGTCCGCCTCCCTTCCGTGTGACCTGCGTGACAGAGTAGCCGCGCACTGGCTACTCTCGTACGAGAGTAATTCTCTCGCACGAGAGCGGGTTAAGGGCGTGCCAATCAGTCTGCGAGCAGCGGCTTTACGAACCGCACTGGAACGGGCCCTGGACGGCCCGGCGCATCTGCTTGCACTCGACGGCCGCACCCGCATCCACGCCGCGGCCCCAGCGCCCTCCGACGAGTCCACGTGGTCAGCCGTCCTGTCTGTGCTGCGCAGCGCGGACAACTGGGGCAGCAGCGACACCGTGGACGGGCCGGAGATCTGGGCCGAGATCCACGAGGGGTAGCAGATGAGCACCAGCACCGAGAGCCCGCCACAGGTCATAGCGGAGCCGTGGTGGCCCGCCTACGGGCGCTTCGCGGATCACTGCATCCAGTGCCCGACCTGCAAGGCAGTCGACGACCAGGGCGTGAACCGGCGTCTGCCCTGCGCAGATCACGACCGGCTGCACGAGGCGTACCGCCAGGCGCGCCACGACACCGCCTCGACCGTCACGGGAGGCCCGGCATGATCTGTGCGCGCTGCGACCGGCCGCTCGGCCCGGACGACGACTTCGACAAGGAGTCCGTCGACGGAGCGACGGGCCCGGGTATCACGATCTACCGCCACCGCTTGCCGTGCCGGCCTGCGGTGCCCAGGCAGACGGCGCCGGTGCCGCTGCAACGCTGACCCCCGGTGCCGGTGCGTCGCCGATCGCGCACCGGCACCGGGAGGACGGCCGCCTTGCCTCCCCCGCAGGGCGGCCGTCCGGCAAGACTCCAGCGGCCTGCCGACACGTTCGGTGGGTGCGGCTGGAGGCGCGGGGGCCGCGTGATGTGCGTCCGCGGCCCCCGACGTGAACGGCCCCCGAGCGAACCGCGCTTGGGGGCCGTTGCCGTTGGCGCTGCAGCTACTGGTGCGGGCAGTTCCGCACCCACCAGCCGCAGTGCTCGCAGTAGTCGTACGCGGCGGCGAGGAGTCGACGGATCATGACGTCACCTCCTCGGGGGCGTCCGGGTCGGTGACGTACTCGATGACGGGGAAGATCAAGTACCCCTCCCCCGGGGTCCGGCGCACCTCGCGCGCAGTGGTGCCCTCAACTGCGTAAACGTCCCCGGAGGGGGGCTCAGGGGGCGGTGGGGGAGTGGCGGACGAAACGGACAGGCGCCGAGCCGAGCGCCACAGCGCGACCCATCCGACGGCCGCCACGCCGAGCACGCCGACTGCCTCGTCGACGGCGAACGCGGCAGCCACGGCCACCCCGCCGAGGACGGCGAGCACGCACCCGCCGGCCGCCCGCGACGGCTCCTCCGCGTCGTTCTCCCGCGCGGCCATCACACGGACCTGTAGACGGCGTCGGCGATGGCGTTGACGGCCTGCGCGAGCGGGACCGCGGCGAACCCGGCCACCCCGGCGCTGGTGCCGAGGGTGATCCCGCACCAGGCGCCGCGCGTCAGCTCACCGCGCGTGCCGTCGCCGGCCTTCTTCACCGCGGCGGCGAACACGGCCGTGAGGATCAGCACGAGGCAGTTCCCGGGCCCGGACAGCGGGGTGAACGTCTCGCGGGCGGCGAGCTGGCCGGGCTGCTCGCCGACGCCCCACAACAGGGCCGCGTCGCCGAGCCAGTTGGACAGGCCGAGGACGCTGCTGGAGGCGGTACCGATGAGCCCGGCGATACCGAGGGTGGTGAGGCAGCCGTAGCACCAGGAGGCGAGGAACGGCAGGAGCCTGGCCGCGTGCTTGAGAGGGTCTTTCAGGCCCTTACGGCCGGGCCACCACAGGGTGAGCTGGTAGCCGAGGATGCACAGGCCGATGGTGACGCCGCCGAAGGTGACGTAGTTCATGGGGTGTCTCCTACCGGTACATGGCCACGCCGAGCGCGGCGAGGGCGACGATGAACGCGACGGACCCGGTGATCTTCGGGACGTCGTGGAGCGCGACGGCGCACAGCCCGAGGAGGGCGACCAGAGCGGATCCGGCGAAGAACAGGGCGGGGATCACGAGCCGTCCCGCGCGGCGCGCAGCAGACGCCGGCCGTAGCCGTCGGAGACGCCGAGCCTGGTTCCGATCTCGGTTCCGTTCAGTTCCGGTTCGGCCTGGAGCCAGTTCCGCACGGTGGCTACGCGCCGCTCGAAGGTGGTGTTCGCGGTGTCCTCGGAGACGATGTCGGCCGCGCCAGTTCCGGGGTGCGGAACTGGGGGCGGTACCGGGGCGGTACTCGCTTCCGGGGTCAGTTCCGCCGGGCGCTCCCCGATCACTTTGCCGATGCTGGCGAAGTGATCGCCGAGCAGGTCAGGGCTGGTTCCGCCGTCAGTTCCGCCGGTTCCGCCAGCCAGTTCCGCCAGCGGCTCCCACGGGCCCAGCACGGGGCCGACCGGCACGGCGTCAGCGGGCTCCTGGTCCCGCTCCACGGTGATCGGTTCCGCGAGTTCCGCCGCCGGTTCCGCTGGAGCGGAACTGACCTCGAGGACCGGCTCCGCTCGCAACTCGGACAGCCGATGGACGCGCCACAGCACGAGCGGCGCGACCGCCGAGACGGCAACGACGAGCGGCACCGACACGGGCAGCAGACCAACCTCCACGAGGTGCGAGGCCGCGTTCACGGCGATCAGGGTGAGGACCACCGCCAGGACGTCACGACGGGCCCGCAGCGCGGCGAGGGCGTACACGTCCAGCGCGGCCGGCACCCCGGCGGCGACGTACAGGCCGAAGCCGCACGCGCGCGCCAGCTCGTACTCCGCGGAGGCGAGGACGATGAGCACGGCCGCCGTGGCGACCCAGAGCAGCGGGTCACGCTTCACCGGGCACCTCCGGCGAGGATCACGGCCAGGTCGTACGCGAGGGCCCGCAGGGCGGCGGCGTGGAGGTCGAGCGCGGCCGCCAGCTCGTACACGCCGACGGGGTCCAGGACCAGGCCGACGATGTCGACGGACACTCCCGGCACGGGTCCGCCGAGCTCGGGCGTGGCGGCGGGCAGGAACGGCGCCTGGACCAGGGCGGCGGCCGTGAGGTGCTGGCCGCGGAAGGTCAGGGTGGCGTCGGGGCCGCGGTGGAGGATCTCGGCGCGGGGGCCGGGGCGGTGGTCGGCGTGGCCGGCACACCAGGCGGGCTCGGGGACCGTGACGTCCCCGAAGTCGGTCGTGGGCAGCGTGATGCTGCGGATAGGGTCCTGCACAGGTCTGCTCCTGGTCTCGTCAGGGTGTCGGACTCAGGCCCCGGCCGGTGTTTGCGTCACCGGTTCGGGGCCGCCCGTCTCACACGCGTCTCACAGACGACGCGTCCTGAGGCGAGCTAGCAGCGACTGACCTGCGATTCCATCGAAGCGTGAGACGGTCTGAGACCGCCAGAGACAGCCGGTATGCTCCGTCCACGTGACTTCCGCTCCCGCCAAGCCCCGCATCCCGAACGTCCTCGCCGGACGCTACGCCTCCGCCGAGCTCGCCACGCTCTGGTCGCCCGAGCAGAAGGTGAGGCTGGAGCGGCAGCTCTGGCTCGCCGTGCTGCGGGCGCAGAAGGACCTCGGGATCGAGGTGCCGGACGCGGCGCTCGCCGACTACGAGCGTGTCCTCGACACCGTCGACCTGGCCTCCATCGCCGAGCGCGAGAAGGTCACGCGGCACGACGTGAAGGCGCGGATCGAGGAGTTCAACGACCTCGCCGGGCACGAGCACGTGCACAAGGGCATGACGTCCCGCGACCTCACCGAGAACGTCGAGCAGCTGCAGATCCGGCTGTCGCTGGAGCTGATGCGCGACCGCACGGTGGCGGTCCTGGCGCGCCTGGGCAAGCTGGCCGGCGAGTACGGCGAGCTGGTCATGGCCGGCCGCTCGCACAACGTGGCAGCACAGGCCACCACCCTCGGCAAGCGTTTCGCGACCGCCGCCGACGAGCTGCTCGTGGCGTACGGCCGCGTCGAGGAGCTGCTGGGCCGCTACCCGCTGCGCGGCATCAAGGGCCCGGTCGGCACGGCCCAGGACATGCTGGACCTGCTGGGCGGGGACGCCGCGAAGCTCGCGGACCTGGAGCAGCGGATCGCCGCGCACCTGGGCTTCTCGCAGGCGTTCACCTCGGTCGGCCAGGTCTACCCGCGCTCGCTGGACTACGAGGTCGTCACCGCGCTGGTGCAGCTGGCGGCGGCGCCGTCGTCGCTGGCGAAGACGATCCGGCTGATGGCCGGGCACGAGCTGGTCACGGAGGGCTTCAAGCCCGGCCAGGTCGGCTCCTCCGCCATGCCGCACAAGATGAACACCCGCTCCTGCGAGCGCGTCAACGGCCTGATGGTCATCCTGCGCGGCTACGCCTCGATGACCGGCGAGCTGGCGGGCGACCAGTGGAACGAGGGCGACGTGTCCTGCTCGGTGGTGCGCCGGGTCGCGCTGCCGGACGCGTTCTTCGCGCTGGACGGCCTGCTGGAGACGTTCCTGACGGTGCTCGACGAGTTCGGCGCGTTCCCGGCGGTCGTCGCCCGGGAGCTGGACCGGTACCTGCCGTTCCTCGCCACCACCAAGGTCCTCATGGGCGCCGTGCGCGCGGGTGTCGGCCGGGAGCTCGCCCACGAGGCGATCAAGGAGAACGCCGTCGCCTCCGCGCTCGCCATGCGTGAGCAGGGCGCCGAGCGCAACGAACTGCTCGACAAGCTGGCCGCCGACGCGCGCATCCCGCTGGACCGCGCCGAGCTGGACGCGCTGATGGCCGACAAGCTGTCCTTCACGGGTGCCGCGGGCGACCAGGTGGCCGCCGTCGTCGCCCGGGTCGAGGAGATCGTCAAGCAGCACCCCCAGGCCGCGGGCTACACGCCCGGCGCGATCCTCTGACGCGCCGCACCCGATGCCCCGTTTCACCCCCGAGGAGCTGGAGGCCGCCCGTGGCCGCGTCGTGCCCGACGTGGTCGCGGACGGTCTGCGGGTGCTGTTCTGCGGGATAAACCCCGGGCTGATGACCGCCGCCACGGGCCATCACTTCGCCCGGCCGGGCAACCGCTTCTGGCCGGTGCTGCACCGTTCCGGGTTCACGCCGCGGCTGCTGAAGCCGTCCGAGCAGCGGGAGCTGCTGTCGTACGGGCTCGGCATCACCAACGTCGTGGCGCGGGCGACCGCTCGGGCCGACGAACTGACCGCGGAGGAGTACCGGGAGGGCGGGCGGCTGCTCGCGCTGAAGGTGGGGCGGCTGCGGCCGCGCTGGCTGGCCGTGGTGGGGGTGACGGCGTACCGGGCCGCGTTCGACGACCGGAAGGCCCAGGTCGGGCCGCAGGCACGGACGATCGGCGACACGCGTGTGTGGGTGCTGCCCAACCCGAGCGGGCTGAACGCGCACTGGACGGCCGAGACGATGGCCGAGGAGTTCGCGCGGCTGCGGGAGGCCGCCGAGGGCTGATCGGGCACGGCGAGCGGTTGTCGACGCCGCCGGTCCCTCACGGCGGGGCGATCTCCGTCACCAGGGCGAGCAGCTGGAGGTCCTGTGACGCGTCCCGGTCGGTGACCGCCACGGCGACCCAGCGGCCCGTGCCCTCCACCTCCCACAGGTGGGCGACGTTCGCGCGCTCGCTCAACTCGGCCCACGGCCCGGGTATCTCCTCGCGCTCGGTGCGCAGGAGGACGGTCTGCAGGTTGTAGGGCGGGGTGTCGCCCCAGCGTGAGGCGAGCACCTCGTAGACGGCGTCCCGGTCCTTCTCGTACTGGTCGACCACCACCGCCCACCGCGCCGGGTCGCTGTCGGCCGCGGCCTCTAATACCGCGACGTGGTGGCCGGGCCCCGAGGCGCCGACGTCCGACGGGCCGTGCTCCGCCGGAAAGGGGCGGTAGCACAGCTCGTCGATGAGAGCGATGTGCTGTGCGATGTTCATGGGTCCAGTAAACCCGCCGCCACTGACACTTGGCGGGGCATCAGCCGGGTCCCGGTCAGGCGTCCCGGCGGCGCAGGCGCCACGCTCCCAGCAGCAGGGCGGCGGCCGTCCAGAGCGCGGTCACCGCGAGCCCCGACCACGGCCCGAGGGTTCCCTCGTACGTCTCGTGGAGGACGAGCTGTCCCGCCTTGTCAGGAAGGAAGTCGGCGACGGTGCCCGTCGCGTCACCGATCACGAACGACACGACGAGGATGAACGGGACCATGAGCGACAGCGTGGCCACGCCGCTGCGCAGCAGGGCGGCGAGCCCGGCGGCGAACAGGGCCATCAGCATGAGGTAGACACCGCAGCCCACGACACCGCGCACCTGCTCACCCGCGCTGAGCCCGTCGGCCTCCGTGCCGAGCCCCGCCCGCGCCACGAGAAGTGCGGCGAGCGCCGTCAACATGCCCACCGCCAAGGCCGGTACGGCGATGACGGCCGCCTTGGCCGCGAACCACCGGCCGCGCCGCGGGACCGCGGCCAGCGTGAGCCGGAGCGCACCCGGGTGGAACTCCGACGACACCGCCATGGCGCCGAAGGCGACGGCCGCGATCTGTCCCGGTATGACGCCGGACAGGGCCGTGAACAGCGGGTCGAAGTCCGGGGCCGACGTCTCGGAGACACCGGCGATCGCGGAGAACGCCGTGGTCGCGGCGAACAGCGCCAGCAGCGCGCCCGGCAGCGAGCGGAGCGTGCGGATCTTGAGCCACTCGGAGCGGAGTACGGGCGTGTATTCCATGGTCAGACCTCCTGGGGCTGGGCGGCGAACTCGGTCTCGGCACCGGTGAGGTCGAAGTAGGCCTGCTCCAACGTGGCCTCCTCGGCGGCGAGTTCCAGGACCGGCACACCTGCGGCGGAGGCGATGCGGCCGATGTCGTCCACGCGCGCGTGGTGCACGGTCCAGTGGCCGTCCTCGTGTTCCACGGCGTCGTGACCGTGCCGGGCGAGGGCGCTCTTGAGGGCGACGGGGTCGGTCGTGCGGACCCGGACGAGGGGTCGCACGCGCGCGTGGATGAAGTCCCGCATCGGGGTGTCGGCCAGCAGCCGGCCCCGGCCCAGCACCACGAGGTGGTCGGCGAAGGACGCGGTCTCGTTCATGAGGTGGCTGGAGACCAGGACCGTGCGGCCCTCTGCCGCGAGCCGGCGCAGCACCTGCCGGATCCACACGATGCCTTCGGGGTCGAGGCCGTTGGACGGCTCGTCCAGCATGACGACCTCGGGGTCGCCCAGCAGGGCGGCGGCGATGCCGAGCCGCTGGCGCATGCCCAGGGAGTACGTCCGCACGCGGCGGCGGGCCACCGACGCCAGGCCGGTCTCCTCCAGTACCTCGTCGACCCGCCGGTCCGGGATGCGGTTGCTCGCGGCCAGCACCCGGAGGTGGTCGCGGGCGGTGCGGGAGCCGTGCGCGGCCTGCGCGTCGAGCAGGGCGCCCACGTGGCGCAGGGGTTCGCGCAGAGCGGCGTAGGGGCGGCCGCCGAGCGTGGCGCGGCCCGCCGTCGGGCGGTCGAGGCCGAGCACCAGCCGCATGGTGGTGGACTTCCCGGCGCCGTTGGGGCCGAGGAAGCCGGTGACGCGGCCGGGCAGCACGCGGACGGTGAGGTGGTCCACGGCTCGCCGGCCGCCGAACTCCTTGGTGACGTCCTGGATGTCGATGCTGGTCATGGCAGCAGCGTGGCCGTCGGTGCGGGGTCCGGGCCTCCCCCGGCGGTGGAGATCACCTCCCCCGTGCGGGGGAGGCTCGTTGTCGGTGGTGGCTGGCACGATGACGCAATGGTCCGCATGCTGCGCCCGTTCGGCCGGGCGGTGACGTACACACGGTGGCTGCACCTCGCGATGGCGGTGGTGTGGCCGTCTCTGTGGCTGTTCATCGACGAGGCGTGGTGGACGGTCGGCACCGCGGTCGTGTTGCTCGGGCTCGCGGGCCTGATCCCGGCCACGCGGGTCGTGGAGGGGTTCCAGGCCCGGTTGCTGCTGACCGGCCATCGGGACGGCCGCGAGGACATGGAGATCATGGTCGCCCCGGCCACGACGTGGGCCGATCGCGGTCGGACGATGGTGTGGCTGGAGCTGCGGCTGCTGCTCGGCGCGCTGGTGTCCCACCTCACCTTCCAACTCCCGCTCTTCACGATGGACTTGGTGTCGACGGCGGTCGGTGGTGAGCGCGTCGGCGGCTCCTGGATTCCCGTGGGGGGCCAGCACTGGTGGCACATGCTGCTCGCGCCCCTGCCCCTGGTGCTGGTGGCCGCCGTCGTGGTCGGCTCGGGCCACCTCATCACCCGGCTCGCCGCGCGGCTGCTGGGCCCCTCGCACGCCGAGCGGCTCGCCGCGCTGGAGGAACGCACCGAACAGCTCCTGGAACGCACGCGGATCGCCCGCGAGCTCCACGACTCCATCGGTCACGCGCTCACGGTCGCCGTCGTGCAGGCGGGGGCTGCGCGGGCGGCGGGCGACCCGGCCTTCACGGACCGGGCGCTGAGCGCCATCGAGGAGACCGGGCGGACCGCCCTGGAGGACCTGGAGCGGGTGCTCGGCGTGCTGCGCGAGTCCGGGAAGCCGGTGAGCGGCAGGCCGACTCTCGCCGACGCCGACCGGCTGCTGGACTCCGCGCGCGCCTCCGGGGCGAAGGTCGACGCCGAGGTGACCGGCCCGGTGGACTCCGTGCCCGGGCCGGTGTCCCGGGAGGGCTACCGGATCCTCCAGGAAGCGCTGACCAATGTGCTGCGGCACGCGGGCGCGGTCCCGGTGCGCGTGCGCGTCCACGCCGGCGACGGCACCCTCGTCCTCGCGATACGCAATCCGCTCCCGGCCGCGATACCGGGCCCGGGACGCGGCAGCGGCCTGCGCGGGATACGCGAGCGCGCGGCCCTGCTGGGCGGGCGGGCCCGGACCGGCCCCGACGAGGGTGACTGGCAGGTGCATGTCGAGCTGCCGCTGAGTTGATCTACGCTGGGCCGATGCCGGTCACCGTTCTCCTCGTCGACGACGAACCCCTCGTGCGCGCGGGTCTGCGGGCCGTGCTGGAGGCGCAGCCCGACATCGAGGTCGTCGGGGAGGCCGCGGACGGGGCGGCGGTGATCCCGCTGGTGCGGCGGCTGCGGCCGGACGTGGTCGCCATGGACGTCCGGATGCCGCTGCTGGACGGCATCGAGGCCACCCGGGCACTGCTGCGCACGGTCGACGAACCGCCGCGGATCCTGGTGGTGACGACCTTCGAGAACGACGAGTACGTGTACGAGGCGCTGCGCGCGGGTGCCGACGGGTTTCTGCTGAAGCGGGCCCGGCCGGCCGAGATCGTGCACGCGGTGCGGCTGATCGCCGAGGGCGAGTCGCTGCTGTTCCCGGCCTCGGTGCGGCAGCTCGCCGCCGAGTACGGAGAGGGCGGCGGGAACCGCGCGGCGCGGGCCGCGATGGAGCGGGCCCAGCTGACCGAGCGCGAGGCGGAGGTGCTGCGGCTGATGGCCCGCGGGTTGTCGAACGCGGAGATCGCGGCCCGGCTGGTCGTCGGGACGGAGACCGTGAAATCGCACGTCAGCTCCGTGCTGGCGAAGCTGGGGGCACGGGACCGCACCCAGGCGGTGATCGCCGCGTACGAGTCGGGGTTCGTGGCGCCGGGCTGATCGGCGGGGCCGGTCCTGCCCCTCGCCGTGGTGCGCTGCCCCGCCCCTCGCCGTGGTGCGCCGCGCCGAAGTACGATCCGGCCAACACGCGCACGACCTGGGAGGACGGACGGTGGGGCGGCTGACCGGCGGGGATCCCTCGCTGCTGCGCAGGATCAACTCCGCGGTGGTGCTGCACGCGCTGCGTGCCACGGACTGCGCGACGCTGACCGAGATCACCCGGGTGACGGGGTTGTCCCGGCCGGCCGTCGAGGGCGTCGTCGACGGGCTCATCGAGGCGGGGCTCGTCGTCGAGAAGGCGGCCGAGGAGGGGGCGGCCCGGCGGCAGGGGCGCCCCGCGCGGCGGTTCCGGTTCCGGGCGGAGGCCGGGCATCTGCTGGGCGTGGAGATCGGCGCGCACCGGGTGGCGGCGTTGCTGGCCGACCTGGACGGCCGGGTGATCGGTTCCCAGGCCAAGGAGGTGGCGGAGACGGCGGAGGCCGACGAGCGGCTGGAGCGGGTGCGGGGGGCCGTGGCCGAGCTGCTGCGGCGGGCGGGGGTCGCACGCGGCTCGCTGCGGGCCGTGGGCGTGGCGACGCCCGGGATCGTCGAGGCGGACGGCACGGTCCGGCTGGGCACGGCGCTGCCCGGGTGGACGGGGCTGCGGCTGGGCGAGCGGCTGAGCCGGTCCTTCAAGTGCCCGGTGCTGGTCGAGAACGACGCCAACGCGGCGGCCGTCGCCGAGCACTGGAAGGGCGCGGCCGGCGAGTCGGACGACGTCGTGTTCGTGCTGGCGGGGCTCAGCCCGGGCGCCGGTGCGCTGATCGGGGGGCGGCTGCACCGGGGCTACGGCGGAGCGGCCGGCGAGATCGGGGCGCTGCACCTGCTGGGCCGGGAGGTGACGCCCGAGACGCTCCTGTCCACCACGGACGAGCCCCTGCACCCCCTCGACGAGCAGGCGGTCGCCGAGGTCTTCGCCCAGGCCCGCGAGGGCGACCAGCGGGCCCGCGCCGCCGTGGACCGGTTCATCCAGCGCCTGGTCCACGACGTGGCGGCCCTCGCCCTGGCGCTCGACCCGGAGTTGGTCGTCATCGGCGGCTGGGCCGCGGGCCTGGACGGCGTCCTGGACCCGCTCCGCCGGGAACTCGCCCGCTACTGCCTGCGGCCCCCGCAGGTGACGCTCTCCCGCCTCGGTGACGCGGCCGTGGCGACGGGCGCCCTGCGCCTGGCCCTGGACCACGTGGAGGAACAGCTGTTCACTGTGGAGGGCAGGACACCGACCCCTTAGGGGCGCGGCGAACTGCGCGACCGACCACGACGCACCCGCAGTCCCGAACGGAGCGGACCCCTACGGCGCCAAGGTCAGGACGCCCTCCGCTGCGGCCCGTCGTGGATCTCCACACCCCCCGCGTCCCCGAAGGTCAACCGGCACGTGTCAGCGCGATACGTGGCGACCGACAACGCGGCCGTACGCCCCCCGGCGACGAACCGCGTCGTCACCACCAGCACAGGCGCCCCCGGAAGCCGGTCCAGTTCCTTCGCGTCATCGGCCCCGGCGGAGCCGAGCTCCACCGCGTTCTCCTGCCGCTCCAGCTCGACGCGCTGCAGTTCACGGAGCACCGCACGCGCGCGGGCCGCTCCGGACGGCGCGTCGATGGCGGAGAGCTCCGGCACCGAGGACTGCGGGACGTACAGCAGCTCGGCGGCCACCGGCCGGCCGTGCGAGACGCGGGAGCGGCGCACGATGTGCACGGACTCGTCGCCGCCGGTCCCCAGCGCGTCGGCGACGGCCGCGGGCGGCACCGCCGCCGCGCAGTCGACGGGCTGCCAGGCGTCCTCGGGGCCGCCCGGCCAGGTGTGCGGGCCGGTGCCGAGGGAGACGCCCATGCGGGGCGGCGCGACGGTCGTGCCGACACCGCGGCGGCGTTGCAGCCGGCCTTCCAGTTCGAGCTGTTCCAGGGCCTGGCGGAGTGTGGCGCGGGCGACGCCGAAGCGGGCCGCGAGGTCGCGCTCGTTGGGCAGGATCTCGCCCACGGAGAACTCCGAGTCGAGCGCTTGACTGAGCACGGTCTTGAGATGCCAGTACTTCGGTTCCGGCACCGATTCCAGCTGCGTGGTCCCCACCCTGTCCTCCGCAATCGCCGTGGTCGGCGGCTATTTAGCGCCCTTGTTTATTAAAGGTTGTTGCACTTCTCTGCGACCATAGGGCGGCCCTGATCCTTGGTCAAGACCAATGGCCGGGAACGTTCACGGGACATGTGTACGGCTCCTCGGCCGCACTGCTCCCCGGTGTCTAGAGGGCGGTCAGCGATCGCAGTTTGTCGGGGTTGCGGATGACGTAGACCGCCTGGACGCGGCCGTCGGCGACGTCGAGCTGGAAGACGGCGTCGGGCTTGTCGCCGGACAGGACCAGTACGGCGGGGCCGCCGTTGAGTTCCAGGAAGCGGACGGACAGGTCCGGGAGGCCCTTCCGGGCGGCGCCGACGAGGAAGCGGCCCACCTTGTCGGCCGTCTGCAGGATCCGCAGCGGGGCCCGCGCCTTGCCGCCGCTGTCGCCGACGAGCCGGACGTCCGGGGCGAGCAGGGCCATCAGGCCCTCCAGGTCGCCGTCGGCCGCGGCGGCGAGGAACCGCTCGGTGAGGTCGCGGCGCTGGGCGGGGTCGACCTCGTAGCGCGGCCGCCGCTCCTCGACGTGCTTGCGGGCCCGGCCGGCCAGCTGGCGCACCGCCGGTTCACCGCGGTCGAGCATGGCGGCGATGTCGCCGTACGGGAAGCCGAAGGCCTCGCGCAGCACGAACACGGCCCGTTCCAGCGGTGACAGCGACTCCAGCACGACGAGGACGGCGAGGGAGACCGAGTCGGCGAGCACGGCCCGCTCGGCGGTGTCCGGCACGGTGTCGCCGAAGTCGGTGACGTACGGCTCGGGCAGCCAGGGGCCGACGTACGTCTCGCCGCGGGCCTTGATCTGGCGCAGTCGGTCGATGGCGAGGCGGGTGGTGATCCGCACGAGGTAGCCGCGGGGTTCGCGGACATCGTCGCGGGCGGCGCCGGACCAGCGCAGCCAGGCCTCCTGGACCACGTCCTCCGCGTCGGCGACGCGTCCCAGCATGCGGTAGGCGACGCCCAGCAGGACGGGTCGGTGCGTTTCGAAGACGTCGGTCGCGGTCTCGGTGGTCACGGCTCCATCCCAGCCCACCGGCGGAGTGCTGTCCAGGCGGGATCGCCCCGCTCCGGACACAATGGCCGACAGGACGCCGGTGATCGGCGACGCGGCTCCCGGAGGTGGCGATGCGGTACGCGGTGCTGGGGACGGGGGAGGTCGGACGCACGCTGGGCGGCCGGCTGGTTCAGCTGGGGCACGAGGTGACGCTCGGCTCGCGGACGAGGGACAACCCGGCCGCGGTGGAGTGGGCCGCCGGGGCGGGTGCGGGGGCGCACGCGGGGACGTTCGCGGACGCGGCGGCGTTCGGGGAGGTCGTGGTGAACGCGGTGGGCGGGCGGGTGGCGCTCGCCGCGCTGGAGGCAGCGGGGGCGGGGAACCTCGGCGGGAAGGTGCTGGTGGACGTCTCCAACCCGTTGGCGTTCGAGGAGGGCGAGCTGCGGCTCTCCCCCGTCGAGTCGGACAGCGTGGGCGAGCAGATCCAGCGGGCCTTCCCGCACGCGCGCGTGGTGAAGACGCTCAACACGGTCAACTGCCGGGTGATGGTGGAACCGGCGCGGGTGCCCGGCGGGCACCACGTCTTCGTCTGCGGGGACGACCCGGGCGCAAAGGAGCAGGTGACGGCGCTGCTCGGGGAGTTCGGCTGGCCGGCGGACCGGGTGCTCGACCTCGGCGGCATCCGGGCCGCCCGGGCGGTGGAGATGTGGCTGCCCCTGTGGGTGGGCCTGCTCCAGAAGTTCGGACACGCGGAGTTCAACCTGGAGGTGCGCCGGGCCCGTTGAGCGGTCCGGCGGGAGGGGGAAGGCGGCGGCACGGTGGGAACGCGGCGACACCTTGAGGGCTACCCGTCGGTAGTAATTGCTGACAAGCTGTCTACAGCGTCCGTCAGCCAGCACAGCCGAGGAGCACCCCATGTCCGCCACCGTCTCCTTCGACGTCGCCACCCCGCGCGGCGACCAGCACGTGACCCTGTCGTACACGCGCGAGGGCAGCGGCGAACCGCTGCTGTTGCTGCACGGCATCGGCCACCACCGGCAGGTGTGGGACCCGGTGCTCCCCGCGCTGACGGCCGAGCGGGACGTCATCGCCGTGGACCTGCCCGGCTGCGGCGAGTCGCCCGCGCTCCCCGACGGCATGGCGCACGACCTGCCGACGATGAACGCCGTCCTCGCGGCCCTGTTGGCGGCGCTGGAGGTCGAACGGCCGCACGTGGCGGGCAACTCGCTGGGCGGCCTGCTGGCCCTGGACCTGGCCCGGGCACGCCTCGTCCGGTCCGTCACCGCCCTGTCCCCCGCCGGGTTCTGGAACGCGGCCGAGCGCCGCTACGCCTTCGCGGTGCTGATGACGATGCGGCAGATCGCCCAGCGGATGCCGCTGCCCGTGGTCGAGCGGCTGGCCCGCCCGGCGATCGGCCGCACCCTGCTGACGAGCACCATCTACGCCCGCCCCGGCCGCCGTTCCCCCGAGGCCGTGATCGCCGAGACGCTCGCGCTGGCCCGGGCCCAGGGCTTCTCCGAGACCCTCCGCTCCGGCCGGACCGTGCAGTTCACGGACGACATCGTGGGCACACCGGTCACCGTGGCCTGGGGCAACCGCGACCGGCTCCTGATCCCCCGCCAGGGCGTGCGCGCCAAGGGTGTCATCCCGCAGGCGCGGCTGGTCCGGCTGCCCGGCTGCGGCCACGTCCCGATGAACGACGACCCGGCGCTGGTCGCCCGGGTGGTGCTCGACGGCAGCCGCTGAACCGGATCCCCTGCCACCGGCAGGGGCGTTCTAAGGTCTTCCCCCATGAGGCCATCGCAGAGCGATCCGGTCAGAGGTACCGCGTCCGCCGCCTGGGAGTTGCTGCTCCCGGCCGCTTCGGCGCCGGCACGCACGCGTGGCCGTGCCCTCCAGGCGGCGCTGCGCGAGGCGGTCCGCTCGGGCCGGCTGGCGCCGGGCACGCGGCTGCCGTCGAGCCGGGACCTCGCGGCGGACCTGGGCGTGTCGCGGGGGCTGGTCACCGAGGCGTACGAGCAGCTGACGGCGGAGGGCTATCTGCGCAGCGGCCGGGGCGCCGGAACGTGGGTGGGCGCGGCGGTGCGTGCCGCCCGGCCGCGTGCGCGCGACCTCGCCCCGCGCGCGCCCGGTGCCCGCGCCGACTTCGTGCCCGGGACGCCGGACCTGTCGCTGTTCCCGCGCTCGGCCTGGGCCGCCGCGCAGCGTGCCGTGCTGGCGGACCTGCCGCACCAGGAGCTGGGGTACCCCGATCCGCGCGGTCTGCCCGGGCTGCGGACGGCGCTGGCCGGACTGCTCGCCCGGCGGCGGGGCGTGGTGGCCGACCCGGAGCGGATCGTGATCGTCTCCGGGGTGGCCCAGGCGACGACCCTGCTCGGTTTCGCGCTGCACGCGCGCGGGGTGCGCGCCGTCGGCGTGGAGGACCCCGGCAGTCCCCAGCACGACGCCCTGTACGCCGCGGCCGGGGTCACGACCGTGCCGCTTCCCCTGGACGGCGAGGGGATCGCCCTCCGGCCGCTGCGGGAGTCGGGCGTACGGGCCGTCGTCACGACACCGGCCCACCAGTTCCCCACCGGCATCGCCTACTCGGCCCGCCGGCGTGCCGAACTGCTCGACTGGGCGCGGTCCGTGGACGGCATCGTCCTGGAGGACGACTACGACGGCGACTTCCGCTACGACCGCGCCCCGGTCGGCGCGCTCCAGGGCCTCGACCCCGGCCACGTCGCCTACACGGGCTCCGTCAGCAAGTCCCTCGCCCCGGGCCTGCGCCTGGGCTGGCTGCTGGTGCCCGAGTCCTGGGCGGCGGAGATCGTCGAACGCAAACGCACCATGGATCTCGGCCACCCGGCCCTCGACCAGGCCCTGTTCGCGCGCTTCGTGGAACGCGGCGACTACGACCGCCAGTTGCGCCGCTGCCAGCGCGCCTACCGCGAGAGGCGTGACGCGCTGGTCGCCGCCCTGGCGGAACACTTCCCCGGCGCGGAGGTGTCCGGGATCGCCGCGGGCCTGCACGTGATCGCCACGCTGCCGGAGCGGTTCGGCCCCGAGGACGGGTTCCTCGCGCGCGTGGCGGCGGCCGGGGTGGCGGTGCGCCCGCTGTCCTCCTGCACCCACTCGCGGCCCGGGGACGCCGGAGCGAAGGAGGTGCGACTCGTCCTGGGCTACGCGCACATCTCCCCGGCCCGGATCGCCGAAGGGGTCCGTCTGATGGCGGAGGCGGCCACCGGGTGACCCGGCGTGCCCGCCCGGTTCCCTCACCCCGCGGTCAGTTGTTCACTTGGGGTTCGTGTGTGCGCTGCGGCGTGCCAGTAGTTGTGGCTCTGCACACTGGCCGGATCCCGTCCCTGGAGGCGTATCCATGTCACACCGTCCGTTCCCCGGGCGCCGTAGCGTCCTGCGCGGCTCCCTCGCCGCGTCGGCGGCCCTCTCCCTGCCCACCGCGCTCGGCGCGGCACCGGCCTTCGCGCGGTCCGGGCGTCCGCAGGCGCAGTGGGGGGTGCAGGCCGGAGACGTGACCTGCGACTCCGGGCTGGTGTGGGTGCGCTCCGACCGGCCCGCCCGGATGATCGTCGAGACGTCGGCGACCGAGTCGTTCCGCAACCCGCGCAGATGGCGCGGCCCGCTGCTGGGCCCGGGCACGGACTTCACCGGCACGACCCCGCTGCGCGGTCTGCCGTCCGGCGAGCAGATCCACTACCGCGTGCTGCTCGCCGACCCGGACGAGCCGCGCCGCACCGGCGAACCGGTCACCGGCACCTTCCGCACCGCGTCCGCCAGACGCCGCGACGGCGTGCGGTTCGTGTGGTCCGGCGACCTGGCCGGACAGGGCTGGGGCATCAACCCGGACCTCGGCGGCTACCGGATCTACCGGGCGATGGCCGCCCTGGACCCGGACTTCTTCCTCTGCAGCGGCGACAACGTCTACGCCGACGGCCCGATCACCTCGACCGTGGCCCTGCCCGACGGCCGGACCTGGCGGAACATCACCACCGAGGAGAAGGCGAAGGTCGCCGAGACGCTCGCGGAGTTCCGCGGCAACTTCCGTTACAACCTCCTGGACGAGAACCTGCGCGCCTTCAACGCCCAGGTCCCCTCGATCATCCAGTGGGACGACCACGAGGTCACCAACAACTGGTACCCGGGCGAGATCCTCGGCGACACCCGGTACACCGAGAAGAACGTCGACGTGCTCGCGGCCCGCGCCCGCCAGGCGTTCTCCGAGTACTTCCCGATCTCGACGCTGCGCCGCCCCGACGGCCGCGTCTACCGCGTGCAGCACCACGGCCCGCTGCTGGACGTCTTCGTCCTGGACATGCGCACCTACCGCAACGCCAACTCCCCCGACGACCAGCCCACCGACCCGCAGGGCATCCTGGGCCGTGAGCAGCTGGAGTGGCTCAAGCGCGAACTGTCCCGCTCCCGGGCGGTGTGGAAGGTGATCGCCTCCGACATGCCGCTCGGCCTGGTCGTCCCGGACACCGGCGACGGCAAGCCGAACATCGAGGCCGTCGCCCAGGGCGATCCCGGCGCGCCGCTCGGGCGTGAGCTGCAGATCGCCGAGCTGCTGCGGTTCATCAAGCACCGGCGGATCACGGGCACGGTGTGGCTGACGGCCGACGTGCACTACACCTCGGCGCAGCACTACCAGCCGTCGCGGGCCGCCTTCACCGACTTCGAGCCGTTCTGGGAGTTCGTTTCCGGCCCGCTCAACGCCGGTGCCTTCCCGGCGAACACGCTCGACGGCACCTTCGGCCCGGAGCGCGTCTTCGTGAAGGCCCCGACCACCGCCAACGTCTCGCCCGCGGGCGGCTACCAGTTCTTCGGCGAGGTCGACATCGACGGCGGCAGCGGCGAGCTGACGGTGCGTCTGCGCGAGCAGGACGGCACCGTGCTCTTCACCCAGGTGCTCCAGCCGGGCCGGGTCGGCCAGTAGGTACGGAGCGCAACGTTTGAAGGGGTGATAAAGAGGGCACGATGCCCTTTTTACCCGCCAGTCACAAGGCGTTCGTGATCACGCAACACCGTTCCGTCACAGTGGGTGCATGACGCGAGAAGTGACAGAAGTGAAGCACCTCGACGACGGCGGCCGGGCGGGCCGCCGGCAGCGGCTCGCGGCGGCGTTCCGGGCCTGGCGAACACGACGCCACGAACACGCGCCGCCGACGGGCGATACCGGGTCCCCGGCACCGGAGCCGGTGCCGGGGGCGAACACGCTGTGGCGGATGCGGACCACGGTGAAGGACGAGCCCGGGTCGCTGGCGGCGCTGTGCACGGCACTCGCCGGGCAGCGGGTCGACATCCTCAGCCTCCAGACGCACCCGCTGGCCGAGGGCACGGTGGACGAGTTCCTGCTGCGGGCCCCCGGAGAGCTGTCGGCGTCCGCGATCACCACGGCCGTCCGGTCGGCCGGCGGATCCGACACCTGGATCGAGCGGGCCGACGCGCACGACCTGGTGGACGCGCCGACCCGGGTCCTCTCACTGGCCGCCCGCACGGCCCTGGACGCGGCGGAGCTCCCGCTGGCTCTGCGGCAGTTGCTGGGCCGGTGCACCATCCGTTCGCAGCCCGCGCCGACCGCCGGCGACCGCGTGCCGGGGAGCCTTCCGGTGGAGGGCGCCCTCGACGACACGGTGATGCGGCTGCGCGCCCCGGAAGGCGGAGTGATCACCGTCGAGCGGCCGTACCTGCCGTTCACCCCGACCGAGTTCGCCCGGGCCAGGGCCCTGGTGGAACTGGACGCCCGGCTCGGTCCGCGCGTCCCGCACGGCCGGGACGTGCTCACCCTCGCCGAGGGCAGCGACATCACCGTGCGGCGGGCCGACACGCGTGACCTCCAGGCCGCGCGTGCGATGCACGAGCGGTGCTCGCCGCGCACGCTGAAGCTGCGCTACCACGGGCCGGTCGGTGACGCGGACCGGTATCTCAACCACCTGCTCAGCCCGCGATTCGGGCGCACGCTGGCCGTGCAGACGGCTTCCGGGCGGCTCGTCGGACTCGGTCATCTGCTGTGGGACGGGGACGAGACCGAGGTCGCGCTGCTCGTCGAGGACACGTGGCAGCGGCGTGGCATCGGCGGTGAGTTGCTGCGGCGACTGGTGGCGATGGCCCGTGAGGCCGGGTGCACGAGTGTGTACGCCGTGACGCAGGCCTCCAACACGGGGATGGTCGCGGCGATGCGGGGGCTGGGGCTGCCGCTCGACTACCAGGTCGAGGAGGGGACGCTGGTCATCACGGCGCGGCTGGGTGAGGCCGCGGTGACGACCGGTGCGGAGGAGTTGGGGAGTGCGTCCGCGCCGTAGGAGGTCATGACCGTAGGCGGGTGCGGGCGCGTTGTGGTTGTTCGCGCCCACGCGGCGGAGCCGCACATCAGTACAGCCCCGCGCCCTTTTCGGAGCGCAGCGCCTGGGCGAGGTCGAGCCACAGGTCCTCCACGTCCTCCAGGCCCACGGACAGGCGCAGCAGCCGATCGCCGACCCCCGCTCCCCTGCGGTCCTCCGCGTCCACGATGCGGTGGCTGATGGACGCCGGGTGCTGGATCAGGGTGTCGACGCTGCCGAGGCTCACCGCCGGGGTGATCAGGCGTACCCCGGCGATGACCTCGTGCGGGTCGCCGTGGACTTCGAAGGAGACCATGGCGCCGCCGATGCGGGGGTAGTGGACGCGGGCCACGCGCGGGTCGGCGGCGAGGCGGCGGGCGAGTTCGGCCGCGGTGGCGGAGGCGGCCCGGACCCGGACCGGCAGGGTGGACAGGCCCCGCAGCAGCAGATAGCCGGCCAGCGGGTGCAGGACGCCGCCGGTCGCGAAACGCACCTGGCGCAGCCGGCCCGCGAACTCCTCGTCGCAGGCGACCACGCCCGCCAGCACGTCCCCGTGCCCGCCGAGGTACTTGGTGGCGCTGTGCAGCACCAGTCGCGCCCCCTGCTCGGCGGGGCGCTGCAGGACCGGCGTTGCGAAGGTGTTGTCCACGAGCAGCGGCACCGAGCCGCAGGCGTGCGCCACGGCCCGCAGGTCGACCTCGGCGAGGGTCGGGTTGGCCGGGGACTCGACCATGACCAGGCCGGTGTCCGGGCGCAGCGCGTCGGCGACACCGGCAGGGTCGGTCCAGGTCACCTCCGAGCCCAGCAGTCCCGCGGTCAGCAGATGGTCGCTGCACCCGTAGAGGGGGCGTACGGCGACGGCGTGCCGCAAACCCATCGAGCCGCGGACGAGGAGGACGGCGCTCAGCGCGGCCATGCCGCTGGCGAACGCGACCGCCGCCTCGGTGCCCTCCAGTCGGGCCAGCGCCGTCTCGAAGCGGGCGACGGTCGGATTGCCCAGGCGTCCGTACACGGGCGGCCCGTCCGGCTCGGCGCCGGTGGCGGCGAACGCGTCGATCCGGGCCGCCTCGCCGCGGCTGTCGTACGACGGGTAGGTGGTGGACAGGTCGATCGGCGGGGCGTGCAGGCCCTGCCGGGCCAGGTCGTCCCGCCCGGCGTGCACGGCCTCGGTGGCCAGTGCCCGCGGTGCGGTGCGTACGTCGTCGTGGGCGCCCATGCTCGCTGTGTCCATGACCGAAGGGTGAACACCGGCCGGGGTCGTGGGGCTGAACCCCGTGCTACGTTCGGCCGATGACCGAATCCGTCGTACTGGACCCGGTGGATCTCCATCTGCTGCGGCTGCTGCAGAACGACGCCCGGACGACCTACCGGGATCTCGCCGCGCAGGTCGGGGTGGCGCCGTCGACCTGTCTGGACCGGGTGGCCCGGCTGCGCCGCTCCGGGGTGATCCTCGGGCACCGGCTGGAGCTGGACCCCGCCAAGCTGGGGCGCGGCCTGGAGGCGCTGCTGTCGGTGCAGGTCAGGCCGCACCGGAGGGAGCTGGTCGGGCCGTTCGTGGAGCGGATCCGGGCGCTGCCGGAGTCGCGGACCGTCTTCCATCTGACCGGGCCGGACGACTATCTGGTCCATGTCGCGGTCGCCGACATGGCCGATCTCCAGCGGCTCGTGCTGGACGAGTTCACGGCCCGGCGGGAGGTGGCCCGGGTGGAGACCCGGCTGATCTTCCAGCAGTGGGAGTGCGGGCCGCTGCTGCCGCCTTCGCCCACGGCTCAATCCGCGTGACGTGTGCGGCCCCTCGTACGAGGATGGCCGCATGTCTGAGATCAAGAGCCCGCTGCCCCGTGAGGTCGCCGACGCCTACGTCGACGAGCTCGTCGCCCTCGACCCGATCACCGGCACGTTCCTCGGCGTGAAGGAGAGTTCGAGCAGGCTGCCCGACACCTCGCCCGCGGGCCAGGAGGCGTTCGCGGAGCTGGCGCGCCGGACGCTGGCCCGGCTGGACGAGGCCGAGCGGCAGCCCGGAGCGGACAGCGACATCGAACGCCGCTGCGGCCGGCTGCTGCGCGAGCGGCTCACCGCGGAACTCGCCGTGCACGAGGCCGACGAGAGCCTGCGCTCCGTCAGCAACCTGAGCTCCGTCGCGCACGCGGTGCGGCAGGTGTTCACCGTGACGCCGGCGCAGTCGGAGGAGGACTGGACGGCGATCGCCGAGCGGCTGCGCGCGGTCCCGGCCGCTCTGGAGGGCTACCGGGAGTCCCTGGCGCTCGGCCTGGAGCGGAAGCTGTACGCCGGGCCCCGCGCGACGGCCACCTTCGTGGAGCAGCTCGGCGAGTGGGCCGACGCGGACGGGCAGGGCCACGGCTGGTTCGAGCAGTACGCCGCCGCCGGCCCCGAGTCGCTGCGGCCCGAGCTGGAGACGGCGGCCCGCGGGGCCACCGAGGCCGTGGTGCGGCTGCGGGACTGGATGCGGGACGTGTACACGCCGGCGATCGAGGGCGCCCCGGACGTGGTGGGCCGGGAGCGGTACGCGCGCTGGGTGCGGTACTACAACGGCACGGACCTCGACCTGGACGAGGCGTACGCCTACGGCTGGTCCGAGTACCACCGTCTCCTCGGCGAGATGAAGGCCGAGGCCGAGAAGATCCTGCCGGGCGCGGCCACCCCCTGGGTGGCGCTGGCGCATCTCGACGAGCACGGGACGCACATCGAGGGCGTCGACGAGGTCCGCGACTGGCTGCAGGGCCTGATGGACGAGGCGATGAACGCGCTCGACGGCACCCACTTCGACCTGGCCGAGCGGGTGCGCCGGGTCGAGTCGCGCATCGCGCCGCCCGGCAGCGCCGCGGCCCCGTACTACACGCCCCCGTCGGACGACTTCTCCCGCCCGGGCTGCACCTGGCTGCCGACCATGGGCCTGGACCGCTTCCCGGTCTACGACCTGGTGTCGACCTGGTACCACGAGGGCGTGCCCGGCCACCACCTCCAGCTGGCCCAGTGGAAGCACGTGGCGAAGGACCTCTCCCGCTACCAGGCGAGCGTCGGCATGGTGAGCGCCAACGCCGAGGGCTGGGCCCTGTACGCGGAGCGGCTGATGGACGAACTGGGCTTCCTGACGGACGCCGAGCGCCGGCTCGGCTATCTGGACGCCCAGATGATGCGGGCCGTGCGCGTGATCATCGACATCGGCATGCACCTGGAGCTGACGATCCCGGACAACTCGCCGTTCCACCCCGGCGAGCGCTGGACGCCCGCGCTGGCGCAGGAGTTCTTCGGTGCGCACAGCAGCCGCCCGTCGGACTTCGTGGAGAGCGAACTGACCCGCTACCTGTCGATGCCGGGCCAGGCCATCGGCTACAAGCTGGGCGAGCGGGCCTGGCTGCTGGGCCGCGAGAAGGCCCGCGCCCGGCACGGGGACGCCTTCGACCCGAAGGCCTGGCACATGGCGGCACTGTCCCAGGGCTCCCTGGGCCTGGACGATCTGGTGGACGAGCTGTCCGCCCTCTGATCAGCGCCGGAAGCCGCCCTCGGAATCGATGACCTGCCCGGTGACCCACTCCCCCTCGTCCGTGGCGAGCCACGCGATGAGGCGGGCCGGGTCGTCGGGCATGCCCCACCGTCCGGCGGGGAAGCGGGCGGCGACGGCCTCGTAGTCGGCGCCGGTCATGTAGTCCGTGTCCACGGGGCCGGGGTTGACGGTGTTGACGGTGACCGCGTGTTCGGCGAGCGCCGTCGCGAGGGACCGCGTGACGGAGGCGAGGGCGCCCTTCTGGAGGGCGTAGGCCAGCTCCCCGGGCATGCCGCCCGCGATGTCCTGCCCGGACGTCATCATCATCACGCGTCCGCCCGGGGTGCGGGGCGGCAGTGCGGCCCGCAGCCGGGCGTAGGCCTGGACGAGCAGGATCACGGAGCGGGTGTCGACCGCCCAGTGCGTGTCGAGCATCGCCGTGTCGATCTCGTCCAGGGCGCCGTCGAACCCGCTCTGCGCGTGGTTGGCGACGAGGATGTCGAGGCGTCCGCCGAGCGCGTCGGCGGCCCTGGCGACGAGTGCGGCGGGCACGGCCGGGTCGGCCAGGTCACCGGGGCCGGCGACGACCCGGGCCCCGGGATCGCCCAGTGCGTCGCGTACCGAGGCGAGGACGTCCTCGGGGCGGTCCGCGCCCCAGGGTTGGCCGGCGTCGTGCGGCACGTGGTGGTGCAGGTAGACGCTCGCCCCGTAGGCGGCGAGGCGGCGGGCGACGGCGTGTCCGATGCCGCCGCGGCGGCTGGCGCCGGTGACCAACGCGGCCCGGCCGCGCAGGGGCAGGGGGTGGCGGCGCAGTTCTGCGGGGGTGGGGTGGGGAAGACGGGGCATGGGTTCATCGTGGTAGGCCCCCACGGCCCGACGCACGTGATTTTCCTCCGGAGCGTGGGGTGACTACCGCGGCGCCAGCAGACGGAGGTGGACCAGGTCGAGCCAGGTCTCGGGGCCTGGCTGGACCCGGGCCGCGCGCACCGCGTACCGGCCGGGCTCCAGGGCGATCCGTACGTGGTCGGTCCCGGAGGTGTCCGTACCGGGCCAGGCCGCGTCGAACAGGAGGACCGTGCCGGGTACTTCCCAGTTCACCTCGGTCCCCCACTCCGCGGTCCGGATCGCCGCGGGGACGCTCGCCAGCAGTTCGTCCTCGGAGTCGCCGGCGCACCACCGGACGAACGCGCCGTGGTCGGGCAGGTAGGCGGTGGAGGCGGGTTCGTCGCCCAGGACCAGGGCCGTGCAGTCGCCGACCGGGAGGAGTCCGACGTGTCCGTCCACCTCGCAGGCCCGGTCGTAGTCCGACGCCGTCTCCTCGCCGTCGGCGCCCGCCCAGAACGGCAGGACGGTCTCGGGTACCGCTATCAGCGGCCCGCCGCCCGACTCCACCCACTCCACGACGCCCGGTTCCGCGTATCGCACCATGGCGCAAGAACCTACAGGGTCAACTCGCGGCAAAAAATCGGGGGTTCGGCAGCCGCACCCGATACGCGAAGCCGTCTGCGTCTCGGGTGGGGGCGGGGCACCGTGCGGTGCCCCGCCCCCGGGCCGGTGGGCCGGTGGGTCAGGCGGTCGCGGTGAGCGGCTCGGAGGCCGGCGGTGCCGCCAGTCGGCCGGTGCGGTGCAGGCCGTACAGGGCGGACGCGCAGGCCAGGCCGAGCGCGCACAGGGTGATCCAGGGCAGCGCGGGCATCCCGGCCGCGCGGGCGGCGTCGAGCGCGGCGCCCGTGCCGAGGTTCCCGACGGTGATGCCGATGCCGCAGATCGTGTTGTACAGCCCGTAGTGGGTGGCGACGAGGCGGTCACCGGACAGACGGACGATGGTGTCCATCTCGAACGGGTACGCGATCATCGTGCCGATGGCCAGCAGCAGCGCCGCGAGCGTCGGCGGAACCGCCGCGAGCAGCCACAGCCCGATCCCGGACTCCGGTACCGGCACGGCGGTGGCGAGCAGCAGGGGCACGAAGGCCAGCCCCATGGCCGCGAGCCCGCGCACGAGTGCCTGTCCCGGCTCGTACCGCGCCTTGCACCACGCCGTCACGCGCGTCTGGCCGAGGATCGTGGTCAGCCCGGACACGGCGAAGAGCGTCGCCACCGCCGCCGTGCCGAACTCCCCGTCCCCGCCGAGCCGTCGCACCTCCAGCGGCAGCGCCAGGTAGACCTGGAAGGACAGGACGTACGAACCGATCATGGCGAGGGAGAAGAGCAGGAACGGCCGGTTGGCGAGAATGCCGCGCCACTGGGTCAGCACACCCTCGCCGGCGGGGGCGCCCTGCCGCCCGGTGTCCTCCGACCTCCTGGCGGGCAGTGCGCGGATCTGTACGACGCTCAGCAGCGCGAAGATCCCGGCCGACACCAGGCAGGTGATGCGGAAGTCCACGCCGGTCAGCACCATGCCGGCCAACGGGCCCAGCAGGATACCCGCCTGGTAGAACACGTTGAACAGGGCGAAGGCCTCGACCCTGCGCTCCCCGGCGTCGGCCGCGAGGTACGCCCGTACGGCCGGGTTGAACAGCGCCCCGGCCAGCCCGGTGGCCGCCGAGGCGGCGAGCAGGGCGGGCAGGGAATCGACCAGGCCGAGCGTCGCGAAGCCGACGGTGCGCAGCACGCATCCGGCGACGATCAGCGGCTTGTAGCCCAGACGGTCGGCGAGTGTGCCCCCGACCAGGAACATGCCCTGCTGGCTGAAGTTGCGTACGCCGAGGACGAGTCCGACGATCCAGCCGGCCAGCCCGAGCGTTCCGGAGAGGTGAGCGGCCAGATAGGGCATCAGCATGTAGAAGCCCAGGTTGATGGTGAACTGGTTGACCATCAACAGCTGGACGCTGCCCTCGTACGACCGGACCTGGGTGTACAGCCCCTTCACCGGTCCTCCTCCGAAGCGTCCGCCTCGGCGTCCGATGCGCCCTGAGTGTCTCGCAGGGTGAGGGGATCGACGACGGTGGCGCACCGGGTCCAGCGGGTGACCTCCTTCTCGTCCAGGCGGCCGAGCAGCTCCGGTTCGGGCGCCGGTGGTGACTCCAGCAGGCCGTGGGCGGCGCAGTAGTCGTCGTCGTAGACCGTCCCCAGGTAGCGCTGCGGACTGTCGGGGAAGATCGCGACGATCCGGGCGTCCGCCGGCATCGTGCGGGCCAGCCAGCCGGCCACCAGCGCTACGGCGCCGACACTCCACCCGCCGGTGGCGTAGTGGGAGGCGGCCAGCTGTCGGCAGGTCCACACGGCCTCGTGCGGGGCGACCCAGTGCACTTCGGAGAAGTTCTCGTAGGCGACGTTGCGGGGGTAGATGCTGGAGCCGAGTCCGCGCATCAGCCGGGGCCGGGCGGGCTGGCCGAAGATCGTGGAGCCGATGGTGTCCACGCCGACGACGGTGAGCTCGGGGTAGAGCTGGCGCAGCACGCGGGAGACGCCGGCCGAGTGGCCGCCGGTGCCGACGCTGCACACCAGCATGTCGATGTGGCCCATCTCGGAGGCGAGTTCGAGCGCCAGCGGGGTGTAGGCGGCGACGTTGTCGGGGTTGTTGTACTGGTCAGGGCACCAGGAGCCGGGGTGCTGCTCCAGCAGTCGCTGGACGCGGTCGCGGCGGGCCTGCTGCCAGCCGCCGGTGGGGTGCGGCTCGGAGACGACGTTGACCCGGGCGCCGTACGCGGTCAGCAGCCGGGTCATGGACAACTCCAGCCCGGGATCGGTGACCAGGGTGACCGGGTGGCCGTACACCATCCCGGCCAGCGCCAGACCCAGTCCCAGGGTCCCGCTGGTGGACTCGATGATGCGCCCACCGGGCCGCAGGTCGCCCCGGGCGCGGGCCCGCTCCACCATGTGCAGCCCCGGACGGTCCTTGATGCCGCCGGGGTTGAAGCCCTCCAGCTTCGCCCAGAAGCCACGCCCGGCGGGCGCCAGCGGCTCCGACACCCGCAGCAGCGGGGTGTTGCCCACCAGTCCGGACAGGGCGGACTGGCCGGGCTGGCCGGGCTGGCCGGAAGGGGTCCCGGCCTTGGTCGATGACTGCATGTCTGTGTGTTCACTCTCGCTCGATGAATACCTGCGGGTGCATCTCGCGCGTCCTGGCCATGGGGCGGACCGTGCGTCCGCGCCCGGGCCATGGGCACGCGGCAGCCGTGACGTCGGTCGGCTGCGAGCGAGTGGTCTAGATCCGCCACCGCGACGTGACTGCGAGCGCCAAGCGGCCGGTGCGTGCGCTGCGACGTCTACGGCGTTCACGCCGTACGAGGGGCCTCGCGACCGCCACGGTCACGGCGAGGAGGACGACGGCCAGCGCGCCGAGGGCACGTTCCTCGGTCGGCTGGGCCGCGGTGCGCACGATCACGTCCGTCGCACACTCCTCGCCCCCGTGGGGAGCGTGGGGGCCATGAGGGTCCTCGTCCACCGCCGTCGCCATCGCCGTAGCCGAGAACGCGGCAGGCGCGGACACCGGCTCGTGTGTCTCCTCGGACACGCCGTGCAGGACGGCGCAGAGCACGAGCGCCATCACTAGGGCGCCGCGGATCGCCGCAGCCAGGCGGCGGGACGGTGATGAGCCGCATGGCGCCCGTAGGGCGTGCGCGGGTGTACGGGAAGGGGGCGACACGGGTCCTCCGCGCTGCTGCCACGGCTCCGGCAAGCACGGAGTGAGGGGCAGACATGGCAGACGTGGGTGGGGGCAGGAACGGGTTCGACGGACGGAACCGCGTTCCTCTAGACCTGCCGCACCACGGAGGCCGCTCTGAGCGCCACGGGAGGCTCACCGTCCATGGGACCGCCGGCGGCCGGCCCTCGAACGGTCGAGGCGTCCCGGGGACCGGTCGATGCGCGAACCGCCGTTGCACAGCAGGGCGATGCCAGGGCGGGAGCCTGCTGAGGCTGCCCGGACACGCAGTGCTCGCCGGGATGTGCGGGCCCGTGGCCCTCGTGGTGATCGTCGGTGTCCGCGGCGGAGAGCACCGCGGGCTCGACGGCTGCTTGGCGGACACCGCCGTCCGATGGTGCTGTGACGGCCGTTGCGCTGGTGGAAAGGTGTCCCTGCACGCTGTCCACGTGCATGCCGTGCGTGACGAGGACGCCGGCCAGGAGCACGGCCAAGGTCAGCACGCGCAGCAGCGGACCCGCACCCGAGCGGGTCCTGACGATGCGCCAGGGCGACCAAGCCGTAACCATGCCGTGATCCTAGCGGCTCACCGGAAGTGATCGAGTCCGAGGTCCCTCAGCCGGTGCCGCGCTGCCGCAGCACCGAGCCCGACCTGCCCTTGACGACCTCCAGCTGGGCATGGATCCGCCGCCGCAGGTCGGGCACATGGCTGACGATGCCGACGCTGCGGTCTCGCTCGCGCAGGGAGTCGAGGACGTCGAGGACCTCGTCGAGGGTCTGGTCGTCGAGGCTGCCGAAGCCCTCGTCGATGAAGAGGGTGTCCAGCCGCACCCCGCCCGCCTCGTCCGTGACGACGTCCGCGAGACCGAGGGCGAGGGCGAGGGAGGCGAAGAACGTCTCGCCGCCCGACAGCGTCGCCGTGTCGCGTTCGCGGCCGGTCCACGCGTCGACGACGTGCAGCCCGAGTCCGCTGCGGCCGCGTCCGGTGCGGTCGTCGGAGTGGACGAGGGTGTAGCGGCCGGACGACATGCGCCGCAGCCGCACCGTCGCGGCGGCGGCGACCTGCTCCAGCCGGGCGGCCAGCACGTACGACTCCAGGCGCATCCGGCGTTCGTTGTCCGCCGAGGTGCCGGCGGTGAGGCCGGCCAGGCGGGCGACCCGGTCGTACTCCTCGCGCAGCGGCCCCAGTCGGCGCACGGCGGCGGTCGCCCGGGCGGACAGCCGGTCGAGTTCGGCGCAGCGCCGGCCGGCGGCGTCGTGGGCGGAGGCGGCGTCGCGCAGGCGGCGGGCCGCG
>JJOH01000021.1 GCA_000696115.1 Streptomyces olindensis | reverse complement strand
ACCGCTGCCCGCTGGGCAGGCCGCTACCGCAAGCACGGGCCCGCCGGGATGCAAGACCGCTCCAGCCGACCTCACCACCAGCCCCGCCGCACCCCGGACACTCTTGAGCAACGGGTCGTGCGCCTGCGGCGTGAGCATCGCATCGGACCGCTACGGCTGGCCGCCCGCTGCGGCATCGCCGCCTCCACCGCCCACCGCATCCTCGTCCGGCACCACCTGCCCGCACTCGCCGCCTGCGACCGTGCCACCGGCGAACCCGTCCGCCGATTTGAACGCGCCCGGCCCGGCGAACTGGTCCACATCGACGTCAAGAAACTCGGCCGCATCCCCGACGGCGGCGGCCACAAGGTACTGGGCCGCGCGGCCGGCAGCCCGAACAAGGACCGCCGCAATGGAGCCGGATACGCCTACCTGCACACCGCGCTGGACGACCACTCCCGCTTGGCCTATACCGAAGACCTGCCCGACGAGAAGGCCGCCACCTGCGCGGCCTTCCTGCGCCGGGCCACCGCCTGGTTCGCCGGCCAGGGCATCACCGTCGAACGCGTGCTGACCGACAACGCGTGGGCCTACACCAAGAACACCTGGCGCGACACCTGCCACCAGCTGGGCATCAGCCCGCGCTGGACCCGGCCCTGGCGGCCACAGACCAACGGCAAGGTCGAACGCTTCCACCGCACCCTGCTCGACGAATGGGCCTACCACCGGCCCTACACCTCAGACGCCGAACGCCAGGCAGCGTTTCCCGACTGGCTGGACTGGTACAACTACCACCGACCCCACACCGGCATCAGCGGCCAAACACCAGCCAGCCGCGTCACCAACCTGCCCGAACAGCACACCTAGGCCACATTGACACGCTGACCGGGCGGGGCTGCCTCCAGCCACGCGAGGAAACCGGTCAGCGCGTCTTCGCTCATCGCAAGTTCCAGACGCGTGCCCCGGTGCAGACAGGCCAGGATCACATGGTCGGACAGGAGCGCCAGCTCCTCCTCGCCCTCCGGGACCCGGCGGCCGGCCACCTCGATCGCGGAACGCTCCAGGATGCGGCGGGGCCGCGGCGAGTACGAGAAGACGCGGAACCACTCCACGCGGTCGCCGTTGTACCGGGCCACCCCGTACGCCCAGCCCTTGCCGTTCGTGTCGCCGTCCGCGGGCGCGTCCCAGCGCAGGCTGGCGTCGAAGGTGCCGCCCGAGCGCTGGATGAGCCGGCGGCGCAGACCGAAGACGAACAGTCCCACCACCACGAGGGCCACGACAATTCCGCACACAGTCAGAGCGAGGACCATCGACACCGACCTCCTCGTCTCCTAGGTAACGGAACGTAAAAAACACCCACATCCACCTCAGCCGCGGCTGGGTCCGGATTACTCCGGTACCCAGCCGCGGCTGAGTGACGTCATCACACGGCTGACGGGGTCAGCGGGCCGCCGTCGCAGCCCGCAGACGGACGTCCGCGCGGCGCCGGGCCTCCGCGTCGTCCTCCGCCTTCGCGCGCTCCAGCTCCTGCTCAGCGCGCTGGACGTCGATCTCGTCCGACAGCTCGGCGACTTCGGCCAGCAGGGAGAGCTTGTCGTCGGCGAACGAGATGAATCCGCCGTGCACCGCGGCGACGACCGTCCCGCCGTCGCTCGTGCGGATGGTCACCGGGCCCGACTCCAGCACACCGAGCAGCGGCTGGTGACCGGGCATGACGCCGATGTCGCCGGACGTGGTGCGCGCGACGACCAGGGTGGCCTGGCCGGACCAGACCTCACGGTCGGCCGCGACCAGCGCGACGTGCAGCTCAGCAGCCAAGGGTGGCTCCTCGGGTCACCACCCGGCGTGAGTGCCGGGTGTTGGTTACAAGTCTAAGGGGCGTGACGAAGGGGGCGGGACGATCCCCGCCCCCTCCGCTGTGAGCGCGAGCTCACATCGAGCGCGAGGCTCAGGAGACGCCCAGCTCCTTCGCGTTCTTCTTCAGGTCCTCGAGACCACCGCACATGAAGAACGCCTGCTCCGGGAAGTGGTCGTACTCGCCGTCGCAGATCGCGTTGAACGCGGCGATCGACTCGTCCAGCGGCACGTCCGAACCGTCCACGCCGGTGAACTGCTTGGCGGCGTGGGTGTTCTGGGACAGGAAGCGCTCCACGCGACGGGCACGGTGGACGACGAGCTTGTCCTCCTCGCCGAGCTCGTCGATACCGAGGATCGCGATGATGTCCTGCAGGTCCTTGTACTTCTGCAGGATGTTCTTCACGCGCATCGCGGCGTTGTAGTGGTCCGCCGAGATGTAGCGCGGGTCGAGGATCCGGGACGTCGAGTCCAGCGGGTCCACGGCCGGGTAGATGCCCTTCTCGGAGATCGGACGGGAGAGCACCGTCGTCGCGTCGAGATGGGCGAAGGTGGTGGCCGGGGCCGGGTCGGTCAGGTCGTCCGCGGGGACGTAGATCGCCTGCATCGAGGTGATCGAGTGACCACGGGTCGAGGTGATGCGCTCCTGGAGGATGCCCATCTCGTCGGCCAGGTTCGGCTGGTAGCCCACCGCGGAGGGCATACGGCCGAGCAGGGTCGACACCTCGGAACCGGCCTGGGTGAAGCGGAAGATGTTGTCGATGAAGAACAGCACGTCCTGCTTCTGGACGTCACGGAAGTACTCCGCCATCGTCAGGCCGGCCAGGGCCACGCGCAGACGGGTGCCCGGGGGCTCGTCCATCTGGCCGAAGACCAGCGCGGTCTTGTCCAGAACGCCGGACTCTTCCATCTCCGCGATGAGGTCGTTGCCCTCACGGGTGCGCTCACCGACGCCCGCGAAGACGGAGACGCCCTCGTGGAGGTTGGCGACACGCATGATCATTTCCTGGATCAGCACGGTCTTGCCGACACCGGCACCACCGAACAGACCGATCTTGCCGCCCTTGACGTACGGGGTGAGGAGGTCGACGACCTTCAGGCCCGTCTCGAACATCTCGGTCTTCGACTCGAGCTGGTCGAACGCGGGGGCCTTGCGGTGGATGGACCAGCGCTCGCCCTCGTAGTTCTCGTCGACGTTCAGCACCTCACCGAGGGTGTTGAACACCTTGCCCTTGGTGAAGTCGCCGACCGGGACGGTGATGCCCGCGCCGGTGTCGACGACCGGTGCCTGGCGGACCAGGCCGTCGGTGGGCTGCATGGAGATCGCGCGGACCAGGCCGTCACCCAGGTGCTGGGCGACCTCCAGGGTCAGCGTCTTCTTCTCGCCCGCGTTCGCCGGGTCGGCGACCTCGACGTGGAGGGCGTTGTAGATGTCCGGCATCGCGTCGACGGGGAACTCCACGTCGACGACCGGGCCGATGACCCGCGCGACGCGGCCCGTCGCCGTGGCCGTCTCAACAGTGGTGGTCATTTGTCAGTCACTCCCCGCGGTCGCGTCGGCCAGGGCACTGGCGCCACCGACGATCTCGCTGATTTCCTGGGTGATTTCGGCCTGGCGGGCCTGGTTGGCAAGCCGGGTGAGGGTCTCGATGAGCTCTCCGGCGTTGTCGGTTGCCGACTTCATCGCGCGCCGCGTGGCGGCGTGCTTGGAGGCGGCCGACTGGAGCAGCGCGTTGTAGATGCGGCTCTCCACGTAGCGCGGCAGCAGGGCGTCCAGGACGTCCTCCGCCGAGGGCTCGAAGTCGAACAGCGGGAGGATCTCGCCCTTGGGCTTCGCCTCCGCCGCCACCTCGTCGAGGCTGAGCGGCAGCAGCCGGGCCTCGATCGCCGTCTGCGTCATCATCGACACGAACTCGGTGTAGACGATGTGGAGCTCGTCCACGCCGCCCTCGGCCGTCTCCGTCTCGATGGCCTCGATCAGCGGGGCCGCGACCTTCTTGGCGTCCGCGTACGACGGGTCGTCGGTGAAGCCCGTGAACGACTCCGTGATCTTGCGCTCACGGAAGTTGTAGTGGGCGACACCGCGGCGGCCGACGATGTAGCTGTCGACCTCCTTGCCCTCGGCCTCAAGCTTCGCCGTGAGCTTCTCGGCGGCCTTGATGGCGTTGGAGTTGAAGGCGCCGGCCAGACCGCGGTCGCTCGTGAGGAGCAGGACCGCGGCGCGGGTCGGGTTCTCCGCCTCCGTCGTCAGCGGGTGCTTGGTGTTCGATCCGGTGGCCACCGCCGTGACCGCCCGGGTGAGCTCGGTCGCGTACGGCGTGGAGGCCGCCACCTTGCGCTGCGCCTTGACGACGCGCGAGGCGGCGATCATCTCCATCGCCTTCGTGATCTTCTTGGTCGCGGAGACGGATCGGATGCGACGCTTGTAGACCCGGAGCTGGGCTCCCATGAGTCAGGTCCCTTCCGTCGTCACTTGCCGGCAGCCGGGGCGTCCTCGCCGAGCAGCTTGCCGTCGGAGGTCTCGAACTGCTTCTTGAACTCCGCGATGGCGTCGGCCATGGCCTGGAGGGTGTCGTCCGACATCTTCCCGCCCTCGCGGATGGAGGTCAGCAGGCCCTGCTCCTTGCGGTGCAGGTAGTCCAGCAGCTCCTTCTCGAAGCGGCGGATGTCGGCGACGGGGACCTCGTCCATCTTGCCGGTGGTGCCGGCCCAGATGGAGACGACCTGGTCCTCGGTGGCCATCGGCTGGTACTGCGGCTGCTTCAGCAGCTCGACCATGCGCTGACCGCGCTCCAGCTGCGCCTTGGAGGCGGCGTCCAGGTCGGAACCGAAGGCGGCGAACGCCTCCAGCTCACGGAACTGGGCGAGGTCCACACGCAGACGGCCGGAGACCTGGCGGATCGCCTTGTGCTGGGCGGAGCCACCGACTCGGGAGACGGAGATACCGACATTCAGCGCGGGGCGCTGACCGGCGTTGAACAGGTCCGACTCCAGGAAGCACTGGCCGTCGGTGATGGAGATGACGTTGGTCGGGATGAACGCCGACACGTCGTTGGCCTTGGTCTCGACGATCGGCAGACCGGTCATCGAGCCGGCGCCCATGTCGTCGGAGAGCTTGGCGCAGCGCTCCAGCAGACGGGAGTGCAGGTAGAAGACGTCACCCGGGTAGGCCTCACGGCCCGGCGGGCGGCGCAGCAGCAGCGACACGGCGCGGTAGGCGTCGGCCTGCTTCGACAGGTCGTCGAAGATGATCAGGACGTGCTTGCCCTGGTACATCCAGTGCTGGCCGATGGCCGAACCGGTGTACGGCGCCAGGTACTTGAAGCCGGCCGGGTCGGACGCCGGGGCGGCGACGATGGTCGTGTACTCCAGCGCGCCGGCCTCCTCCAGAGCGCCGCGCACACCGGCGATCGTGGAGCCCTTCTGGCCGATGGCGACGTAGATGCAGCGGACCTGCTTGTTCGGGTCGCCCGTGCGCCAGTTGTCGCGCTGGTTGATGATGGTGTCGACGGCCAGGGCGGTCTTGCCGGTCTGGCGGTCGCCGATGATCAGCTGACGCTGGCCGCGGCCGATCGGGGTCATGGTGTCGACGGCCTTGTAGCCCGTCTCCATCGGCTCGTGCACCGACTTGCGCTGCATGACCGTGGGGGCCTGCAGCTCGAGGGCGCGGCGGCCCTCGGTCTCGATCTCGCCGAGGCCGTCGATCGGGTTGCCGAGGGGGTCGACCACGCGGCCGAGGTAGCCCTCGCCCACCGCGACGGAGAGAACCTCACCGGTACGGGAGACCGGCTGACCCTCCTCGATGCCGCTGAACTCACCGAGGACGATGGCACCGATCTCGCGCTCCTCGAGGTTGAGGGCGAGGCCGAGGGTGCCGTCCTCGAACTTCAGCAGCTCGTTGGCCATGGTCGAGGGCAGGCCCTCGACCTTCGCGATGCCGTCGCCGGCAAAGGTGACCGTACCGACCTCCTCGCGCGAGGCCGCGTCCGGCTTGTACGCCTGGACGAAGTTCTCCAGTGCGTCCCGGATCTCCTCCGGCCGGATCGTGAGCTCCGCCATCTGGGTTCCCTGCTCTCCTTGTTGGGCCCGAAGTTTCTTAGGGGGTCTGGGGGCGACCCCCAGGATTCTTCTGCACGGCCCAACCAGGGCCGTCGTCAGTACGTACTGCCTATTGAGTTGCTGCTCAGCCGGCGAGCCGGCGGCTGGCGTCCTCGATACGGTCCGCGAGGGAGCCGTTGATGACCTCGTCGCCGACCTGCACCCGGATCCCGCCGAGGACCTCGGGGTCCACGTCCAGGTTGAGGTGCATCTGGCGGCCGTAGAGCTTCGCGAGGGCGGCGCCCAGGCGCTGCTTCTGCAGGTCGCTCAGCGGAGCCGCCGAGGTGACGATGGCCACCATGCGGTTCCGGCGCTCGGCGGCGAGCTTGGACAGGGACTCCAGTCCCGACTCCAGGCTACGTCCCCGCGGCGCGGTCACAAGGCGCGTCACCAGACGCTCGGTGGCCGACTGCGCCCTGCCGCCGAGCAGGCTGCGCAGCAGCTCGCTCTTGGCCGAGGTGGTGGCCTTGCGGTCGGTCAGCGCGGCGCGCAGCTCGGTGCTGCCGGAGACGATCCGGCCGAACCGGAACAGCTCGTCCTCGACGTCGTCGAGCCGGCCCGACTTCTGCGCGGCGGTGAGGTCGGCGGTGTTCGCCAGCTCCTCGATCGCGTCCACCAGGTCGCGCGAGCGCGACCAGCGGGAGCGCACCATGCCGGCCACCAGGTCGGCGGCCGGGCCGCTGACCTGGGTGCCGAGCAGGCGCTGGGCCAGCTCGGCCTTGGCCTCTGCGGCCTGCGCCGGGTCGGTGAGGACCCGACGCAGCGACACCTCGCGGTCGAGCAGCGCGGTGACGGCGGCCAGCTCGTCGGCGAGCGAGCCGGCGTCCACGGACGTGGAGTCCGTCAGCGCGTCGAGACGCTCTCGTGCGGCTGCCAGGGCCTCGCGGCTCGCTCCGTTCATCGGCCGGCCTCGGCCTTCTCCTCGAGCTCGTCGAGGAACCGGTCGATGACGCGGCTCTGGCGGGCGTGGTCCTCGAGGGACTCGCCGACGAGCTTGCCGGCCAGGTCGGTGGCGAGCTTGCCCACGTCCTGGCGCAGCGCGGACGCGGCGGCCTTGCGGTCGGCCTCGATCTGGGCGTGACCCGCGGCGACGATCTCCTCGCGCTGCCGCTGGCCCTCGGCCCGCATCTCGGCGATGAGGGCGGCACCCTGCTCCTGCGCCTCCTGGCGCAGACGCGCGGCCTCGTGCCGGGCCTCGGCGAGCTGTGCCTTGTACTGCTCAAGGACGCTCTGGGCCTCGACCTTCATGGTCTCGGCCTCTTCGATACCGCCTTCGATCGCCGCGCGGCGCTCCTCCAGAACCTTGTTGATGTTCGGAAGCAGCTTCTTCCAGAAGAAGAAGAACACGATGGCGAAGGCGATGGTGCCGACGAGCAGCTCGGGGCCCGGAGGAACGAGCGGGTTCTGCTCCTCCTCGGCCGCCAGCTGTACCAGGTTGGCGATCACATCAGTGCCTTTCGTCGAAACGTGTCGGTGAGCAGGTAATTACTGACCGAACACGAACGGCATAACGATGCCGATGAGGGCGAGCGCCTCACAGAAGGCGAAGCCCAGGATCTGGTTGGCACGGATCAGGCCGGCGGCCTCGGGCTGACGGGCCAGGGCCTGGGTGCCGTTGCCGAAGATGATGCCGACGCCGATGCCGGGGCCGATGGCGGAGAGGCCGTAGCCGATGGAGCCGAGCGAACCGGAGACAGCGGCGAGGGTCTCAGTGGCAGCCATGCTGAATCTTCCTTCTCTTTCACGGACCGGCGGGGGTTGGCCACCGGACGTTCTTGGGATTTGCGGGGGCGGAGGGGCTCAGTGGTGCTCGGCCAGAGCGCCCTGGATGTACGTGCAGGCGAGGAGCACGAAGACGTACGCCTGGACGGCCTGCACGAAAAGCTCGAAGACGATCATGGCCATGGTCATCACGAAGGAGATACCGGCCGCCGGGATCATCCAGCTGTTGAGCAGGTACCAGGAGGCGACGGTGAACATGACCAGCATCAGGTGACCGGCGAACATGTTCGCGAACAGTCGGACGGCGTGGGTGAACGGCCGGACGAGCAGGTTCGAGAAGAACTCGATGACCATCACGAGCGGCAGCACCGGGCCGAGCGACTTGTCGTAGCCGGTGATGTTCTTGAAGAACCCGACGAAGCCGTGCCGCTTGAAGGTCAGCGAGACCCAGGTCACGTAGACGACCGCGGCGAGGACGGCCGGGTAGGCGATGACCGACGACACCGGGAACTGCGCCAGCGGGATCACGGACCAGATGTTCATGATCCAGATGAAGAAGAACAGCGAGACCATCAGGGGGACGTACTTCTCGCCCTCCTTCTTGCCGAGGGTCTCGTAGACGATGCCGCGGCGGACGAAGTCGTATCCGGCCTCACCGACCATCTGCAGCTTGCCGGGCACCACCTTGGCCTTGCCGAAGGCCGCCCAGAAGAAGCCGATGACGAGGATGGTGGTGATGACGGCGAGCAGCATCACCTTGTTGAACTCGTACCCCCCGACCGTGGCGATCGGCTTGAAGAGGAACGAGTGCAGGCCCGGTGCCGGAAAACCACACCCGTCGGACATGATCCGACAGCTCCAGTCGAAGGCGAGCTGGGTCTGGTCAGCACTCACCGCGGGCTCCTTCGGTGTGACGCATAGGTACGGCAACCTCGTTGTGTCGGCGCGGCGCGCAGCCGCGGATCGGCACCGGACTGGTGTTACGGATGTGAGGGCGGCTGGGGGGCATCGAGCCTCGCGTTCGAGCAGGCGTCAGCTCAGATGCCCGCGCCCGCGATGCCGCAGTTGGCACCGGACGATAGCAGGAGTTCTTACTGCCCTTTATCGCGCCCCTACTCGTCACGACGACGACCCGGTCTTCTCGGGCTTCTCGCTCTTCTCGGAGTCCGGGTCGATGTAGAAGATCTTGGCCTTCATGTGCGCACGAGCCTGCGCAGCCATCCACACGACGGTCGCGACGACGAGCCCGATGGCGAACGTCTTCGCGTTGAAGAGAGAGGTGTCCTTGAAGAGGGCGACGAAGATCAGAAGAAGCAGCAGCTGGGCGACATAGAGCATCAGCCCCATGGCCTGGAACAACTGCGGGAGCGTTTTTGCCGTCCACTGGAGAACGTAGAGACCGACCCCCATGAAGAGGATCGCCAGCAGCGCGCCGACGGCGGCGCCGACGGCGCCCTTGCCTCCGGCCACCACGCCACTGACGGCGGCCGCGACCACACCGGCAGCGGCTGTGGGCACAGCGCACTGCAGAAGGTTCCGGGCGTCATTGGACGGCATGGCGGCAACTCCGCTTTCGCAGGGGGCAGGGGTGTCGTCATGGACGAGCGTAGTCCCGGGCTGAGTGGAGACCTCACACCGCTGGACCGTCGCACTACGGTCCTTCGGCTCTATCCGGGGGGTTCTCGTGAACCGTATCACAAACTATTTGATGCAGTCTTTACCTGGGGGTGTGCGGACAGTCACACATGAGAGTGAACATGCGCGTCTGAGCGAGAACGCCGCCGAGATGTCTGGTATTGGGGCGCTTCGCACCCCCATCACCACCCCACGACTTGGCAATGCTCTCGTCAGATTCTTACCTTGTCCCGGCCTTGCGCCGGTCGGCCAGCCGTGAGCGGGCGCCGATGGCGGTCGCCCCGTTGACACCGGAGACCCCGGAGACCACGGGCGTGCGGTTCTCGGACCCCACCGCGGCGGGCTGCTCGGCGGCGGACGCCGGCGTCGAGGCCTCGGGTGAGAGCGCGGGGACCGCGCCGCGGCGCCGGTAGCGCGGCGGCACGAAGCGCTCCATCCAGCGCGGGGCGCGGGGCGTGAAGCGCGGCAGCAGGAGCAGGACCAGGCCGATCGCGCTGAGGAACACCACGCCCAGCACGATCCACATGGACGCCGAGTTGACCGAGTAGGCGAGCGCGCCGAAGGCGATCAGCGCCGACCAGAAGTACATGATCAGCACCGCGCGGCTGTGCGAGTGGCCGATCTCCAGCAGCCGGTGGTGCAGGTGGCCGCGGTCGGCGGCGAACGGGGACTGGCCGCGCCAGGTGCGGCGCACGATCGCCAGGATCAGGTCCGCGGCCGGCACCGCGATGATGGTCAGCGGCAGCAGCAGCGGGATGTAGACGGGGACCGTCTGGTGCACGGCCTCCTTCTCCGACCCGACGTACAGGTTGAGCGCGTCCGGGTCGACCTGCCCCGTGATGGAGATCGCGCCGGCGGCCAGGACCAGGCCGATCAGCATCGAACCCGAGTCACCCATGAAGATCCGCGCCGGGTGCATGTTGTGCGGCAGGAAGCCCAGGCACATGCCCATCAGGATCGCCGAGAACAGGGTGGCGGGGGCGGCGGCCTCGATGCCGTACGAGTACCAGATGCGGTAGGCGTACAGGAAGAACGCGGTGGCCGCGATGCAGACCATGCCGGCGGCGAGGCCGTCCAGGCCGTCCACGAAGTTGACCGCGTTGATGGTGATGACGACCAGCGCGACCGTCAGCAGGGTGCCCTGCCACTGGGTGAGCGCCACCGAGCCGACACCCGGGATCGGCAGCCACAGGATCGTCAGACCCTGCACGACCATCACGCCCGCGGCGATCATCTGGCCGCCCAGCTTGATCAGGGCGTCGATCTCGAACTTGTCGTCCAGAACACCGATCAGCCAGATCAGCGCCGCCCCCGACAGCAGCGCCCGGGGCTCGTTCGACGTCTCGAAGACCTGGTTGAGGTTGGTCAGGTGGTCGGCGACCAGCAGGCCCGCGCACAGGCCGAAGAACATCGCGATCCCGCCGAGCCGCGGAGTGGGCTCCCGGTGCACGTCACGTGCCCGGATCTCCGGCATCGCTCCGGCCACGATCGCGAACTTCCGTACCGGCCCTGTCAGCAGATACGTCACCGCGGCCGTGATGCAGAGCGTCAGCAGGTATTCACGCACGGGCTTCCCCACAGGTCTCGCTGGCCATCACAGCCCCACACCCTAGCGATGCGCGCATATGAGTGGGGACTTCCGGGTAGCGACGATGGTTGCACGAGTGGCTGTGCACCCTGGTGCGCTTACCCCGACTCAGCGCGGATACGGCGGAAATCCACCGGCCAGCTCCCGCACTTCTTCACGGGCCCTCGCGGTCTCCGTCACGCCCCTGAGCACTCCCGCGAGCAGCTTGGCGATCCGGGCCATCTCCGCCTCGCCCATGCCCTGCGTGGTGATCGCGGCCGTGCCCAGGCGCAGTCCCCGGGCGTCCCCGTGCGGCAGCGCGCAGCAGTCCAGGACCAGGCCGGCCGCGGCGAGACGGCCCCGGGCGGTGCGGCCCTCGACGCCGAGGGGGGCCGGGTCGGCGGTGATCAGGTGGGTGTCGGTGCCGCCCGTGGTGACGACCAGGCCCTCGGCGGCCAGCCGTGCCGCGAGAACCCTCGCATTGGCGACCACCTGATGGGTGTACGCGGCGAACGCCGGTGTTGCCGCCTCCCCGAACGCGACCGCCTTGGCGGCGATGGTGTGCATCTGGGCGCCGCCCTGTGTGAAAGGGAACACGGCCCGGTCGACCCGCTCGGCCAGTTCCGCGCGGCACAGGATCATGCCGCCGCGCGGACCGCGCAGCACCTTGTGGGTGGTCGCGCAGACGATGTCCGCGTACGGCACCGGACTGGGCGCCGCTCCCCCGGCGACGAGCCCGATGGGGTGCGCGGCGTCCGCGATGAGGTAGGCGCCCACCTCGTCGGCGACCTCGCGGAAGAACGCGTGGTCGAGGTGGCGCGGGTAGGCGATCGAGCCGCACACGATCGCCTTGGGCCGGCGTGTGCGGGCCAGGGTCCGCACCTGCTCGTGGTCGATGAGCCCGGACTCGGCCTCCACGCCGTAGCCGGCGAAGTCGAACCAGCGACCGGAGAAGTTGGCGGGCGAGCCGTGCGTGAGATGACCGCCGTGGGGCAGGCCGAGGGCGAGGACGGTGTCGCCCGGGCGCAGGAGGGCGGCGTAGGCGGCGAGGACCGCCGAAGAGCCCGAGTGCGGCTGGACGTTGGCGTGGTCGGCGCCGAACAGGGCCTTGGCACGGTCGACGGCGAGGCGCTCGGCGACGTCGACGATCTCGCAGCCGCCGTGGTGGCGGGCCCCCGGGTAGCCCTCGGCGTACTTGTTGGCGAGCGGCGAGCCGAGGGCGGCCAGCACGGCCGGGGAGCTGAAGTTCTCGGCGGCGCTCAGCTGGAGCGTGGTCGCCTGCCGCTCCCGTTCCGCGAGCAGGACGTCGGCGAGTTCGGGGTCCTGGTGGCGCAGGACGTCGGCCTCGAAGGCAGGGGTGACCGTCATGGTGGGCTCCGGGCGACGTGCTTCTGGGCGGTTCACCGTGGTGACGTACGACCAATGTAGGCCCGGGGCCCCGGGGGCGCTCGGTCGTTACGTCCGTGCGGGGACGCCCGTGAGTGCCGTGACGACCGGGTCGAGCGACTGGTGTATCTCGTCCCCGATCGACCGGAAGAACGTCAGGGGCGCCCCGTACGGGTCGTAGACCTCGTCGGCCTCGGCGTTCGGGGCCAGGAGCCACCCGCGTAGAGCGGCGGCGGCGCGGACCAGGGCACGCGCGCGGACGACCACGCCCTCCTCCAGGGGCGGGAGGGTCGCCGGGTCGATGGCCTTGACCAGACGGGTGAACTCCTTGAGCGTGAAGGTGCGCAGGCCCGCCGAGTGGCCCATGGAGATGACCTGCGCCCGGTGGTCCCGGGTGGCGGTCAGCACCAGGTCGGCGCGGATCACGTGCTCGTCGAGGAGCTCGCGCCCGGTGAAGCCGGAGGCGTCCGCGCCGAAGTCGGCCAGGACGGTCTCCGCGTGGGCCTCCATGGGCGCGCCCTCGTGGCCCCAGGTGCCCGCGCTCTCCACGATCAGCCCGCCGCCCAGGATGCCCAGCCGCTCCTTGACGAAATGGCGGGTCAGCCGCTCGGTGATGGGTGAGCGGCACACGTTGCCGGTGCTGACGTGGAGGATGCGGAAGCTGTCGCGCGGCAGTCCCACGAAGGTCGTCGTGATCTCCGCCGCGCTTTCCCCGTTGCCTATGCCACGCCCCGCCTCAGGGGCCGTCAATTCGCCACCTCGAGGTCGGGTACGACCTTTCGCAGCTCGTCCGCCGAGAGCGCACCGGCGCGCAGGAGCAGGGGCACCTCACGGGTGACGTCGACGATCGACGACGGGACGTTGCCGGGGGTCGGGCCGCCGTCCAGGTAGACCGAGACGGAGTCGCCGAGCATCTCCTGCGCGGCGTCGCAGTTCTCCGGCGCCGGGTGCCCGGTGAGGTTCGCCGACGACACGGCCATCGGGCCGACCTCGGTGAGCAGCTCGATGGCGACCGGGTGCAGCGGCATGCGCACGGCGACGGTGCCACGGGTGTCCCCGAGGTCCCACTGCAGGGACGGCTGGTGCTTGGCGACGAGCGTCAGCGCGCCCGGCCAGAAGGCGTCGACCAGCTCCCAGGCCAGCTCGGAGAAGTCCGTGACGAGCCCGTGCAGCGTGTTCGGGGAGCCGATGAGGACGGGGGTGGGCATGTTGCGGCCCCGGCCCTTGGCCTCCAGCAGGTCCGCGACGGCCTCCGAGGAGAACGCGTCGGCGCCGATGCCGTACACCGTGTCCGTCGGCAGCACCACGAGCTCGCCACGGCGGACGGCGGACGCTGCCTCGCGCAGACCGGTCACGCGGTCGGTCGCGTCGTTGGTGTCGTATCGCCGTGCCATCTTTAGCTGGCCTCCTCGTACACGTGCTGCTGAGATGAAGACTTCGAAAACTGCGGGGCCTGCCAGGCCTGGGGGGTGCTCACGGCAGCGCCTTGCGGGCCGTGGCGAAACGCGGGCGGTTGTTCAGGTCCGGGTGATCGGCGGCGTCGGTCCAGCCGCGGTCCTCGGCGAAGATCCACGGCACCTGGCCACCCTGGGTGTCGGCGTGCTCCACGACCACGACGCCGCCGGGGCGCAGCAGCCGGTGCGCGGTGCGCTCCAGGCCGCGGATCAGGTCGAGGCCGTCCTCGCCGGAGAAGAGGGCCATGTCGGGGTCGTAGTCCCGCGCCTCGGGGGCGACGTACTCCCACTCGGTGAGCGGGATGTACGGCGGGTTGGAGATGACCAGGTCGACCTGGCCGTCCAGGTCGGGGAAGGCCGTCAGGGCGTTGCCCTGCCGCAGGTCGACCCTGGACCCCTCGACGTTCTTGCGGGTCCACTGCAGGGCGTCCTCGGACAGCTCCACGGCGTGCACGCGGGAGCGCGGGACCTCCTGGGCGAGGGCGAGCGCGATGGCGCCGGAGCCGGTGCACAGGTCGACGATGCACGGCTCGACGACGTCCATGGCGCGCACGGCGTCTATGGCCCAGCCGACCACGGACTCGGTCTCCGGGCGCGGCACGAACACTCCCGGCCCGACCTGGAGTTCCAGGTACCGGAAGTAGGCGCGTCCGGTGATGTGCTGGAGCGGCTCGCGGGCCTCGCGGCGGGCGATGACCTCCCAGTAACGGGCGTCGAAGTCGGAGTCCTTGACGGAGTGCAGCTCGCCGCGCTTCACGCCGTGCACGAACGCGGCGAGTTCCTCCGCGTCGGTGCGCGGCGAGGGCACGCCGGCGTCGGCGAGCCGCTGGGTGGCCTGGGCCACCTCCGCGAGCAGCAGATTCACGCAAGTCCTCCGGTATTCAGTGCTCCTGCACTCCTACGTGCCTTACGCGGCTGCCAGCTTGGCGGCCGAGTCCGCGTCGACGCAGGCCTGGATCACCGCGTCGAGGTCGCCGTCCAGGACCTGGTCCAGGTTGTAGGCCTTGAAGCCGACGCGGTGGTCCGAGATGCGGTTCTCCGGGAAGTTGTACGTGCGGATCTTCTCGGAGCGGTCGACGGTGCGGACCTGGCTGCGGCGGGCGTCGGCGGCCTCCCTCTCCGCTTCCTCCTGCGCCATGGCGAGCAGCCTGGAGCGCAGGATACGCAGTGCCTGCTCCTTGTTCTGCAGCTGGCTCTTCTCGTTCTGGCAGGAGGCGACGACTCCGGTCGGGATGTGCGTGATGCGCACGGCGGAGTCGGTGGTGTTGACGGACTGTCCGCCGGGTCCGGAGGACCGGTAGACGTCGATGCGGAGGTCGTTCGGGTTGATCTCGACGTCGACCTCCTCCGCCTCGGGGGTCACGAGGACACCGGCCGCGGAGGTGTGGATGCGGCCCTGGGACTCCGTCGCGGGGACACGCTGCACGCGGTGCACGCCGCCCTCGTACTTCAGCCGCGCCCAGACGCCCTGGCCGGGTTCGGTCTGGCCCCGGGTCTTCACGGCGACCTGGACGTCCTTGTAGCCGCCCAGCTCGGACTCGGTGGCGTCGATGATCTCGGTCTTCCAGCCGACGCGCTCGGCGTACCGCAGGTACATGCGCAGCAGGTCGCCGGCGAACAGCGCGGACTCGTCGCCGCCCGCGCCCGCCTTGATCTCCAGGATGACGTCCTTGTCGTCGCTGGGGTCACGGGGGACCAGCAGGAGGCGCAGCTTCTCGGTCAGCTCCTCGCGCTGCTGCTCCAGCTCCTTGACCTCGGCGGCGAAGTCGGGGTCGTCGGCGGCGAATTCGCGCGCGGTCTCGATGTCGTCGCCCGTCTGCGTCCAGGAGCGGTAGGTGGCGACGATGGGGGTGAGCTCGGCGTAACGCTTGTTCAGCTTGCGCGCGTTGGCCTGGTCGGCGTGGACCGACGGGTCGGCGAGCTTCTTCTCCAGGTCGGCGTGCTCGGCGACGAGTTCCTCGACGGCCTCGAACATCTTGGGCTCCTGTGTACGGCGGGGGTGAAGGGGCGGGCGACCAAAAACGCCGGTCCCGGAGCGCCCGGTGAGGGGGCGCGTCCGTGGACCGGCGGTTCGGGGCTCGCTACTTCTTGGAGCCGGCGGCCTTGCCGAAGCGGGCCTCGAAGCGGGCCACACGGCCACCGGTGTCGAGGATCTTCTGCTTGCCCGTGTAGAACGGGTGGCACTCGGAGCACACGTCGGCCCGGATGGTGCCGGACTCGATGGTGCTGCGCGTGGTGAACGACGCGCCGCAGGTGCAGCTGACCTGCGTCTCGACGTACTCGGGGTGGATGTCGCGCTTCAAGGTGTCTCCTAGGTATCGGGAGGGCGCCGGGTCGCTGCCGCGGGGTGCGGGAGCGTGAACCGGAGCCGACGTACCAGTCTGCCAGGACTGGGGCCATCCCCCAAAACCGGGGGTTGCCGTTGTTTGTTCCCCGCGGGCCGACGGGAGTGTTCGCGCAGTTCCCCGCGCCCCTAGTTCGCGCAGTTCCCCGCGCCCCTAGGAGGACGACACCACGCCCTTGGCTTCACCGGTCGCCGTGCCCTTCGTCGCGCTCTTCGGGATCGGCTTGTCGTTCGCCAGGGCCTTCCAGATCTGGTCGGCCTTCTTCTCCTGGAGGAGGACGCGGTTGGGGTCGGCGGGGTCGTAGGCGACCGGCATCGTCACCATGTGCATGTTGGACGGGCTGATGCCCTGCAGGCCGCCCGCGAAGGAGGCGAGCTTGTTGACCGAGCCCAGGTCGGAGTCGGTCGTCACCGTCTTCGTCGCGGTCTCCGCGAGGTCGAGCAGCTTCTTGGGGTTGGTGAAGACGCCGACGTCCTTGACCTGGTTGACCAGGGCCTTGATGAAGGCCTGCTGGAGCTGGATGCGGCCGAGGTCGGAGCCGTCGCCGACGCCGTGCCGGGTGCGGACCAGGCCGAGGGCCTGCTCGCCGTCGAGTCTGTGGGTGCCGGCCTTGAGCTTCAGGTGGCTGTCGGGGTCGTCGATGCTCTTGGTCGTGGTGACCTCGACGCCGCCGAGGTCGTCGATGAGCTTCTGGAAGCCGGCGAAGTCGACCTCCAGGTAGTGGTCCATGCGCAGGTCGGTGATCGACTCGACGGTCTTCACGGCGCAGGCGGCCCCGCCGGTGGAGTACGCGGAGTTGAACATCACGCCGTCGGCCGCGGGGTGCTCGTTGCCCTTGATGTCGGTGCACGCCGGGCGGTCGATGAGGGTGTCGCGCGGGATGGAGACCACGCTGGCCTTCTTGTGGCCCTTGTAGACGTGCACGATCATCGCCGTGTCCGAGCGGGCGCTGCCGTCGTCGGTGCCGCCGCCGAGCTTCTTGTTGCCGCCGGCGCGGGTGTCGGAGCCGAGGACCAGGATGTTCTCGGAGCCGTTGTCGGCCTTCTTGGGGCGGTCGGTGCCGAGCGCCTGGTCGATGTCGACGCTCTTCAGGTTGCCGTTGAGCTTGAAGTACACGTACCCGACGCCGGTGCCGCCCAGGACGACGATGCCCGCGGCGGTCCAGCCCATGATCATCATGCCCTTGTGGCGCTTGCGGGGCTTGCGGCGTCGGCCCTTGGCGCGGTGACGCGCTCCGGTGGTGCCGGTCTCACCCGGTATGCCCGGGCCCGGCGTGCTCTCGGCAGACATGGGCTCCTCAGCTCGTCTACGGTCGGTTACCCCCTGCGGTCAGTGCCAGGCGTGGTCGGCCGAACCCTTCCTCGCACCATCGTCGCTCCGCCTGGTCAGACGGAGAAACTCGGGAAAGGGTTGCACAACGGACTGTGCCCACCGCGTGCGACGGTGGGCACAGTCCGTGTTCATAACAGCGAGGTATACCTCGCTCACCTGCGGTTTCAGCCGAAGATGTCGTACTGCTTGAAATCGGTGCCGACGGACTGCCTTGTGGCAAAGATCTCGCTGGTGGCCTTGCCCGTGCCCGCGTACAGGTAGAGCGTGCCGCCGGGGGTGCGGGCCAGGAAGTCGGCCTTGCCGTCGCCGGTGATGTCACCGGTCGCGTCGAAGGCGTTGTACGTCGTGCTGCTCCAGGTGCGGACCTTGATCCGGCCGGAGAACGCCCCGGTGCCGGCCGAGCCGGTGCCCTTGTACAGGTAGATGTAGCCGCCCGTCTTGCTGCGGGCGATCAGGTCCGTCCTGCCGTCGCCGGTGAAGTCGCCGTGGCCGCGCACGGAGTTGTACTGGTTCCAGCCGGAGCCGACCTTCACGCGGGGCGCGAAGGTGCCGTTGCCCTTGCCCGGGTAGATCCACATCACGCCCGCCGAGTCGACCGAGAGCAGGTCGGGCAGGTAGTCGCCGGTGACGTCCCCGGGGGTGATGATGCGGGTGCGGGTCGTCCAGTTGTCGGCGATCTGCTGGGTGGACCAGGTGCCGCTGGAGATGACGTAGTGCGTCCAGTAGACGTCGCCGGTGGAGCTGACCCGGTAGACCAGGTCCTGGTAGCCGTCGCGGTCGAGGTCGGTCTGCAGGACGACGTTGACGCCGTTCCAGTTGCCCCAGGACACCCGGGCGGCGAACGACGTGCCCTTGGAGTCCTTGGAGTAGCCCGTCCTGGTGGAGGCGTTGCGCACCCACAGGTCGGCCTTGTGGTCGCCGCTGATGTTGGTGTCGTCGACGCGCGGGTAGGCGGCGCCGACGTACGAGCTGACCTTGCTGAAGACGCTGTAGGCGCCCTTGGCGACGCAGTCGGTCACGCCCCAGGAGACGACGCCGACGATCCGGTTGTTGACGACGAGGGGCCCGCCGGAGTCGCCGTTGCAGGCGGAGGTGGTGCCGGTGTCGCTGCCGGTGGCGGGCGGGCCCGCGCAGACCATGTGGCCCTTGATGAAGTCCCGGCCGTAGTAGCCCGCGCAGGTGGTGTCGGACTGGATCGGCAGGGTGGCCGTCTTCAGGGTCTCTGAGATGTCCTCGCTGGTGGAGCTGGTGCGGCCCCAGCCGTAGACCTTGGCGCTGGTGCCGGCCTGGTACGAGGCGGTGTCCCCGGACGTCGTCATGCGGATCGGCGTGACCTTCACCGGGACGGGCAGGGTGAGCACGGCGATGTCGTTGTCGATGGTCGTCGCGTTGTACGACGGGTGGTTCCACTGCCGCCAGACGCCGGTGACGGTGCCGCCGTGCAGGTCGGTGCCGTCGGCGGAGGGCAGCTGGGAGGTGCCGGTGACGACGGCGCCGTTGGCGTTCCAGTTGTAGCCCTTGACGCAGTGCGCGGCGGTGAGGATCTTCGTCGGCGCGACGACGGCGCCGCCGCAGAAGAAGCCGATGTCGTCGCCGGTGCTGGAGGTGCCGCGGTCGTCGTAGTAGTGGAGCTGGGCCATCCAGGGCGCCGAGGCGATGGTGGTGGTCGTACCGCCGATGATCTTGGCGTCGATCGTGCCGTCGCCGGTGCTGCTGCTCAGCGATGACTTGCTCGGCCGCCCCGCGGTGTCGTCGCCGGCGAGCGCGCCCGCGACGCGCCTTTTCAGTTCGGCGAGCGACGGGGAGCCGACGGTGGGCTTGACGGTGGGCTGCGGCAGCGGCGTGGCCGCGTCGGCGGACGAGGTCAGCAGTGCGGCGGCCAGAGCAGCGGCGACACCGAGGGCTCCGACGGGCAGGGCGAGGCGTATCCGGCGTCTGTGACGACCGGCGCCGGACATGGACGTGCGCAAGAAAGTCCCCCCAGGGGTGCAAGACGTGGAGGGGGCAACTGGAGGTGCCCCCACCGTTCTGCGCCGAAGGGCCGTTTCCCGTCACTGGGTGACGGAAAACGGCCCTTCGAGGGACGGCGTCGGCGACTAGTCGCCGTTGCCCGGCGTCGGCGTCGTCTTCTGGATCTGCATCAGGAACTCGACGTTCGACTTCGTCTGCTTCATCTTGTCGAGGAGCAGCTCGATCGCCTGCTGCTGGTCGAGCGCGTGCAGCACCCTGCGCAGCTTCCAGACGATGTTGAGCTCCTCGGCGCCGAGCAGGATCTCTTCCTTGCGCGTACCGGACGCGTCGACGTCGACGGCCGGGAAGATGCGCTTGTCGGCGAGCTTCCGGTCGAGCTTGAGCTCCATGTTGCCGGTGCCCTTGAACTCCTCGAAGATCACCTCGTCCATGCGGGACCCGGTGTCCACCAGCGCGGTGGCGAGGATGGTGAGCGAGCCGCCGTCCTCGATGTTGCGGGCCGCACCGAAGAAGCGCTTCGGCGGGTACAGGGCGGTCGAGTCGACACCACCGGACAGGATGCGGCCGGAGGCCGGGGCGGCGAGGTTGTACGCACGGCCCAGTCGGGTGATCGAGTCGAGCAGCACGACCACGTCGTGCCCCAGCTCCACCAGGCGCTTGGCGCGCTCGATGGCCAGCTCGGCGACGGTGGTGTGGTCCTCCGCCGGGCGGTCGAAGGTCGAGGAGATGACCTCGCCCTTCACCGACCGCTGCATGTCGGTGACCTCTTCCGGACGCTCGTCGACGAGGACGACCATCAGGTGGCACTCGGGGTTGTTGTGCGTGATCGCGTTGGCGATCGCCTGCATGATCATGGTCTTGCCGGTCTTCGGCGGGGCCACGATCAGACCGCGCTGGCCCTTACCGATCGGCGACACGAGGTCGATGATGCGGGTGGTCAGCACGCCCGGGTCCGTCTCCAGGCGGAGGCGGTCCTGCGGGTACAGCGGGGTGAGCTTGTTGAACTCCGGGCGGCCACGGCCGTGTTCGGGCGCCATGCCGTTGACGGAGTCCAGGCGCACCAGCGCGTTGAACTTCTCGCGGCGCTCGCCTTCCTTGGGCTGGCGGACGGCGCCGGTGATGTGGTCGCCCTTGCGCAGGCCGTTCTTGCGGACCTGGGCGAGGGAGACGTACACGTCGTTCGGGCCGGGCAGGTAGCCGGAGGTGCGGATGAAGGCGTAGTTGTCGAGGATGTCCAGGATGCCCGCGACGGGGATCAGGACGTCGTCCTCGGCGATCTGCGGCTCCTGCACGTCGTCGCGGCCACGACGGCCACGGCGGTCTCGGTAGCGCCCGCGACGGCCCCGGCGGCCGCCCTCGAAGTCGTCGTCGTCCTGCTGGCCGCGGTCCTGGCGACCACCGCCGCCCTGCTGGTTCTGCTGCTGGCCGCGCTGGCCGCCGCCCTGCTGGTCGTCGCCCTTGCCGCCGCGGCGGTCACGGTCGCGGTCGCGGTCCCGGCCGCGCTCACGGCGGTCGCGACGACGGCCCTCGCCGCCGTCACCGTCGGACTTGGCCTCGTTGCCCTGGGACTGCTGCTGGGCCGGCGTCTCGCCCTTGGGCTCGCTCTTCGCCTCGGCGGCGACGGTCTCGGGAGCGGAAGCGGGGGCTCCGGCCTCGGCGGTGGCACGGCGCCGGCGGCGCTCGGAAGGAGCGTCGTCGGAGGCCGGCTGGCCGGGGATCTCGATCTGCTGCTGCGCCACGGCCTTGTCGGCCTTCTCCGCGGGGGCCTCGGGGGCCTCCTTCGCGTCGGCCTTCGTCTCGGCCTTCTCCGCCTTGTCGGCGTTGTCGCCCGTACGGGCCCGGGAGGTTGCGCGGCGCTTCGGCTTGGTCTCGGCGGGGGCGTCGGCCTTCGCGGCCGGAGCGGCGCCGCCGGACGCCTGCGCCTCCTTGATGACCTCGATCAGCTGGCTCTTGCGCATGCGCGCGGTGCCCCTGATGCCGAGGCCGGATGCGACCTGCTGCAGCTCGGCCAGCACCATGCCCTCGAGGCCGGTACCGCGGCGCCGCCGGGAGCCGGCACCGGTGGCAGGCGCGGAGGCGTCCGTGGCGGGCGCGGCAGCGGTCTCCTCGACACGTGCGCCCATCAGATCGGTGGTGTCGCTCACGAAGGGTCCTTCCCTGGAGCGGACGTCGGCCTGTCTGGCTCGGCGACCGGTTGTGCTGTCCGGCTTCGGTCCGTGTGGTGTGAACCGTGCCGGGGCGGTGGTCCGCCTAAGCGGCGGAGGAATCTGGTGATGGCGCTTCCTTGAGCCGTGGCACCCAGTGTCAGTGTCACGCGGCGTGGTCGCACCGGTTCCGGAGCGTGCCCTGCGAACCGCTCAGTGTCCGTGTACGGCGTACGGTCCGACGTACGGAACACAGTGCGGCTTGGGGGGCTCCCGGAAGAATGTCTGTCCCGGACGGGGACACGAGGCACCTCGCCATGGTGGGGTCGGGTGCAGACTTGAGGTTAACACTACCGGATCCAACAAACATTCCCCCTCTCCAAATCCGGCAAGCGTGTGTCAGGTCGCGAGCGGAAGCACGCTCGCGCCCTGCGGATCGAGGCTCAGCCGGTTCGCGGCCCAGTCCGCGCCGGCCAGGGCCTCGACCTTGTCGGCGGTGTCCGCGTCGGCCAGCGCCATGACCGTCGGCCCGGCGCCGGAGATGACCGCGGGGATGCCGTCGCTCCGCAGCCGCTCCACCAGCGCCGCGCTCTCCGGCATGGCGGGGGCGCGGTACTCCTGGTGCAGACGGTCCTCGGTGGCGGGCAGCAGCAGCTCGGGGCGCCGCGTCAGGGCCTCGACGAGCAGGGCGGCCCGGCCGGCGTTGGTGGCCGCGTCGACGTGCGGAACGGTGCGCGGGAGCAGGCCGCGCGCCGTCTCGGTGAGTACCGGCTTCCCGGGCACGAAAACCACCGGAACGATGGAATCGGCGGGGTCCATCCTGATCGCGCGGGCCGCGCCGCCCTCCATCCAGGACAGCGTGAAACCGCCCAGCAGACACGCGGCGACGTTGTCGGGGTGGCCCTCGATCTCCGTGGCGAGTTCGAGCAGCGCCGTGTCGTCGAGCTTGGCTTCGGCGCCTATGGTCACGGCCCGGGCGGCGACGATGCCGGCGCAGATGGCGGCCGAGGAGGAGCCCAGGCCCCGACCGTGCGGAATGCGGTTGGCGCAGACGATTTCCAGGCCGCGCGGCTGTCCGCCCAGCAGATCGAAGGCGGTACGCAGGGAACGCACGAGAAGGTGCTGCTCGTCACGGGGGAGCGTCTCGCTGCCCTCACCCGCGATGTCGATGTGCAGCCCGGAGTCGGCCACCCGGACGACCACGTCGTCGTACAAGCCCAGGGCCAGGCCGAGGGCGTCGAAGCCCGGGCCGAGGTTGGCGCTGGTGGCGGGGACGCGCACCCGGACGGCGGCGGCGCGGAACGCTGGACCGGCCATCGCTCGATGACTCTCCTTGAGCTGCGTGATTGTCGAATGACGTTCAACGGACATTCGATGGTGTACGAGAACCCGGGGGGCCGCTGCCGACCGGCGGGGCCGGCCGCTGTCCCGGCCGTGGAGACGGCGCGGCACCGCGCTCCATGCGGAGGCATATGCGGCGGGCGGGTTCAGTACAGCCTATCGAAGGAAGGTTCTGTGGCGACATAGGGCGCACAGGAGGCGCACGATGCGTGTCGTAAGCCCCCTGTGCACCCCCCGTAGGGAGTCTCCCCGGCCCGACGCCGTCTTACGCCGGAACGTGTCGGGCGTAACACCGGCGCTCGGTGCGTCGGCGCACGTCAGGCCGGTTCGAGCGCCGTCAGACGAGACCCAGGCGCTCCGCCGCGGCCGCCGCGTCGACGGGGACGGTGACCGGCTGCGGGGCCCCGGCGACGGCCCAGTCGGGGTCCTTGAGCCCGTTGCCGGTGACCGTGCAGACGATGCGCTGCCCCGGGTCGACCTTGCCCTGCTCGGCGGCCTTCAGCAGACCGGCGACGGACGCGGCGGACGCGGGCTCCACGAAGACGCCCTCCTGCGAGGCCAACAGCCGGTAGGCGCGCAGGATCTCACGGTCCGTCACCTCGTCGATGGACCCGCCCGACTCGTCGCGCGCGGCGATCGCGTACTGCCAGGACGCCGGGTTGCCGATGCGGATGGCGGTGGCGATGGTCGACGGGTCCTTGACGACCTCGCCGCGCACCAGGGGCGCGGAACCGGAGGCCTGGAATCCCCACATGCGGGGGGTCTTCGTGGCGACGCCGTCGGCGGCGTACTCCTTGTAGCCCTTCCAATAGGCCGTGATGTTGCCCGCGTTGCCCACCGGCAGGACGTGGATGTCGGGCGCGTCGCCGAGCATGTCCACGATCTCGAACGAGGCCGTCTTCTGCCCCTCGATACGGACCGGGTTGACCGAATTGACCAGCGCGACGGGGTAGTTGTCGCTGAGGCCGCGCGCGAGGGTGAGGCAGTCGTCGAAGTTGCCGTCGACCTGGAGGATCTTCGCGCCGTGCACGAGGGCCTGGCCCATCTTGCCGAGCGCGATCTTGCCCTGCGGCACGAGCACGGCGCAGACCATGCCCGCGCGGACGGCGTACGCGGCGGCGGAGGCCGACGTGTTGCCGGTGGAGGCGCAGATGACGGCCTTCGCTCCCTCCTCCTTGGCCCGCGTGATGGCCATGGTCATGCCGCGGTCCTTGAAGGACCCGGTCGGGTTCGCACCCTCCACCTTGAGGTGGACCTCGCAGCCCGTGCGCTCGGAGAGCACCTGCGCGGGCACGAGGGGCGTGCCGCCCTCGCGGAGCGTCACGACCGGCGTGGTGTCGGATACCGGCAGCCGGTCCCGGTACTCCTCGATGATTCCGCGCCACTGGTGGGTCATTGCTGGTTACTCTCCTTCAACCCGCATGATGCTGGCGACACCACGCACGGTGTCGAGCTTGCGCAACGCCTCGACGGTCCCGGTGAGGGCGGCGTCGGACGCGCGGTGCGTGACGACGACGAGGGACGCCTCGCCGTCCTTCCCCTGCTGGCGAACCGTATCGATCGAGACTCCGTGCTCGGCGAAAACGGTCGCGACCTGGGCGAGAACACCCGGTTTGTCGGCCACGTCCAGGCTGATGTGGTAGCGCGTGACCACGTCGCCCATCGGCGACACCGGCAGCGCGGCGTAGGCGGACTCCCCCGGTCCGGTCGCGCCGCCGATCCGGTTGCGGCAGACGGCGACGAGGTCGCCGAGCACGGCGGACGCCGTCGGGGAACCGCCCGCTCCGGGCCCGTAGAACATGAGCTGCCCGGCGGCGTCGGACTCGACGAACACGGCGTTGTAGGCGCCGCGGACGGAGGCCAGCGGGTGGCTCAGCGGGATCATGGCCGGGTGCACGCGCGCGGTGACGGACCCGCCGTCCTCGGCCCGCTCGCAGATGGCGAGCAGCTTGATGGTGCAGCCCATCTCCTTGGCGGAGGCGAAGTCGGCGGCGGTGACCTCGGTCATGCCCTCGCGGTAGACGTCGTCGAGGCGCACGCGGGTGTGGAAGGCGATGCCGGCGAGGATGGCGGCCTTGGCGGCGGCGTCGAAGCCCTCGACGTCGGCGGTCGGGTCGGCCTCGGCGTACCCGAGGGCGGTGGCCTCGTCGAGGGCCTCCTGATACCCGGCACCCGTCGAATCCATTTTGTCGAGGATGAAGTTCGTCGTGCCGTTGACGATGCCCATCACCCGGTTGATCTTGTCGCCGGCGAGGGACTCGCGCAGCGGGCGGATCAGCGGGATGGCGCCGGCGACGGCGGCCTCGTAGTAGAGGTCCTTGTCGTGCTCCTGGGCGGCCGCGTGCAGGGCGGCACCGTCCTGGGCGAGCAGCGCCTTGTTGGCGGAGACGACGGAGGCGCCGTGCTCGAAGGCGGTGGTGATGAGGGTCCGGGCGGGCTCGATCCCGCCGATCACCTCGACCACCACGTCGATGTCGCCGCGTTTGACGAGGGCGGTGGCGTCGGTGGTGACGAGGGCCGGGTCGATGCCCTCCCTGACCCTGTCGGGCCGGCGGACGGCGACGCCCGCCAGCTCCACCGGGGCGCCGATCCTGGCTGTGAGGTCGTCGGCGTGCGTCGTCATGATGCGCGCCACCTCTGAGCCGACCACTCCACAGCCCAGCAGCGCCACCTTCAGCGGACGCGTACGCATCATCCGACCTCGTTTCCTCATTACCGTCTACGGTGGAACCAGTCTCACTCACCGGACGGGACTTTCTGCCCCCGGTCCGAATTTTGAGACGTCTATTTCATTTGTGCGGAGGCGGAAGACAGGAGATCTTCCGCCCCCGGATGCATGGCTTCCGGCTCAGCCGACGTCGAGACGCAGCAGGTCCTCCTCCGTCTCGCGGCGGACGATCACGCGCGCCTGGCCGCCCTCGACGGCGACGACCGGCGGGCGGAGCACGTGGTTGTAGTTGCTGGCCATCGACCGGCAGTAGGCGCCGGTGGCGGGCACGGCGACGAGGTCGCCCGGTGCCAGGTCGCCCGGCAGGAACGCGTCCTTGACCACGATGTCCCCGCTCTCGCAGTGCTTGCCGACGACACGGGCGAGCATCGGCTCGGCGTCGGAGGTGCGCGAGACCAGCGCGACGCTGTACTCGGCGTCGTACAGCGCGGTGCGGATGTTGTCCGACATGCCGCCGTCGACGGAGACGTACGTGCGCAGCCCGTCGAGGGGCTTGATGGTGCCGACCTCGTAGAGCGTGAACGCGGTCGGCCCGACGATGGCGCGGCCCGGCTCGACGGAGATACGAGGAGTGCGCAGCTTCGCTGCCTCGCATTCGCGGCTGACGATCTCGGTGAGCGCCTTGGCGATCTCGTGCGGCTCGCGGGGGTCGTCGTCGCTGGTGTACGCGATGCCCAGCCCGCCGCCGAGGTCGATCTCGGGCAGCTCGACGCCGTACTCGTCGCGGATGTCCTTCAGCAGCCCGACCACCCGGTGGGCGGCGACCTCGAACCCGGACATGTCGAAGATCTGCGAGCCGATGTGGCTGTGGATGCCGACCAGCTCGAGACCGTCGAGCTGGAGTGCCCGCCGTACGGCCTCGGCGGCCTGCCCGCCGGCCAGCGGGATGCCGAACTTCTGGTCCTCGTGGGCGGTGGCGATGAACTCGTGCGTGTGGGCTTCCACACCGACGGTGATCCGGATGAGGACCTTCTGCCGCTTCCCGAGGCCCTGCGCGATGTGGGCGACGCGGACGATCTCCTGGAAGGAGTCGAGCACGATGTGGCCCACGCCGGCCTCGACGGCCCGGCTGATCTCGTCGACGGACTTGTTGTTGCCGTGGAAGGCGATGCGCTCGGCGGGCATGCCCGCGGACAGGGCGGTGGCCAGCTCGCCGCCGGAGCAGACGTCGACGTTCAGCCCCTCCTCGTTCAGCCAGCGCACGACGGCGCGGGACAGGAACGCCTTGCCGGCGTAGTAGACGTCGGCCTCGGTCCCGAAGGCGGTGCGCCACGCACGCGCGCGTGCCCGGAAGTCGGCCTCGTCGAGGACGTAGGCCGGGGTGCCGAACTCCTCGGCGAGCCGCGTGACGGGGATCCCGCCCACGGTGACCACACCGTCCTCGTCACGGGTCACGGTCTGGGCCCAGACCTTCGGGTCGAGCGCGTTGAGGTCGGCGGGCGGGGCGGAGTAGTGGCCCTCGGGGAGGACATCGGCGTGACGGGGCCCGGCGGGGTGTGCGGAACGGCTCATTCTGCGTGCTCTTTCAAAGATGGTCGGGTGCGTCGATGCCGAGCAGGGACAGGCCGCCGACCAGCACCGTCCCGGCCGCTTCGGCGAGGGCGAGCCGGGCACGGTGGGCGGCCGAGGGTTTCTCCCCGCCGAGGGGCAGCACGGCGGGGAACAGGGGCAGCGCGGCGTCGGCGACGGCGAGGAGGTGCCGGGCCAGGCGGTCGGGGGCGTCCTGGGCGGTGACGAGGACCCGGGGGTGATCACCGAGCAGGGCGACCAGCGCGTCACCGCCGCTCACCGGACCGGGCTCGGGGTGAAAGCCGAGGTCGGCGGCGTTGCGCAGCAGGGCCCGGGTGCGGGCGTGGGCGTACCGGACGCGGAAGAGGGGGTTGGTCTCCCGCTGCACGAGATGATCCCGGGTGATCCGGGGCCGGTCGTGCGCGGCCGGGTACAGCAGGGCCCAGCGGGCGGCGTCGCGGCCGAGGGGGAGGGGGGTGGTGGGGGCGGGGTGGGTGGTGATGTCGACGTGGAAGCCTGTGGGGTTGTCGACGGCCAGGGGGTTGTCGGGGTCGGTGGGGTCGGCGAGGTCCGTGTCTGTGGCGTTTTCGAGGTCGGCGAGGTCCGTGGGGTTGTCGAGGTCGGTGGGGTTGTCGACGACCACGGGATTGCCGACGTCCACGCCGAGGGCGGACTCCCACTCCGGCGCGGGCCGGCCGTCGTACGCGACGCGGACGACATCACCCTGGCTGCGCCGGACGCGGGCGACGGCGTCCGCGACGACGGCGGCCCGTACCTCGGCCGGGCACCGGAGCCGTACGACGTTCCCGCTGAACCCCACGGCGTGCCCGTACCGCCGCCCGCGCCGCAGGATCTCCTCGACGAGGTCGGCGGAGGCGGTGCTCTCCAGGCTGAGGTTGAGGAACCCGGGGCCGGTGACGACGACGTCGGTGACGCGGTGCTCGTCGAGCAGGCGCGCCCGGAGGATCTCGGCGACGCGCTGCGGCGGCTGCCCCGCCGCGCGGGCCAGCTGGAGGGCGATGTTGGTGGCGTAGTCGCCGCACCCGCCGGGCCCCGGCAGCGTGACCACGGCGCGCTCCGGCACGGTCACGCTCAGCTCACCCTCGTCGACAGCGCGACGCACGGCGTGCAGCACGGTGCGGGAGAGCTCGACGGGGGTCACGGGGACAAGCGTATGGGAGGAGGGGGGTGGGTAGGCGAGCCGGTTTCGGGGAGGTCCGGGATATGGACGCGGGGGGCGGGCCCCTACGGCACGGCCGACTGATCGACTGCCGGCGCCTGTGCACCGTCACCGTCAACGGGGTCACCACCGCCCTGCCGCCCCCGGCCCCGCGCCCGCTCGACCAACTGCCGCACCATGCCGACCAGTTCGGCCGGCTCGAAGGGCTTGGCGAGGAAGGCGTCGACGCCCACGTCGAGCCCGGCCTCGACCTCGTACTGGGTGCAGGCGCTGACGATGGCGAGGGGGACGTCACGGGTACGCGGATCGGCCCGCAGCCGGGCGGCCGTCCTGATTCCGTCCAGCCGGGGCATGACGACGTCGAGGGTCACGACATCGGGCCGCACCTGATGAACGACATCAAGACACTCGGCACCATCGGCCGCGGTCACGACCTCCAGCCCCTCCAGCTCGAGGTTGACCCTGATCAACTGCCGGATGACCTTGTTGTCGTCCACAACAAGCACCCGGCCCGACGCGCCTGGCACAACTCGAGAGTAGGTCGGCCCCGGCCACCGCGTCCGGGTTTTCCCCACTTCCACCCCGCACGAGCGACCCGCATCCCCGCCCCCGGCAGCGGAAACCCGTTCATGACCACCCCGAGGGAGCTGGTAGTGTTCTACCCGTCGCCGCGAGCGAGCAGCTCACGCCCGACACGCCCCCGTAGCTCAGGGGATAGAGCAACGGCCTCCGGAGCCGTGTGCGCAGGTTCGAATCCTGCCGGGGGCACCCTGTATGAGGTGCCCAGAGACCCCGTCACCAGCGGAAACGCTGCGGTCGGGGTCTTCGTGTATGTGCAGGCGTATGCCGCTCGAAGCGGCCGTATGACGGGGTCTGTGGACGAGGCGTGGACGGGATCTTGGAGCGTTGCCGCAGGTGACGAGCCCTAGAGTCGAGCATTGAGCTCCTCCTAGTCGTCTTGGTCTTGGACCATATGCCCTGGGTGTGGAGCATGGACATGGCTGGCACTGTCGTACCGTCTCAGTCGGCGCCCGCGGGCAGACAATTGGACGAGGTGGGGGAATCTCGTGGATGTGACCGCGCTTGCCGTTGCGCTCATCAGCGTCGCAGGGACGCTGGGCGGCACTCTGGGTGGTGCAGTGCTCAGCCAGCGCGCCAGCCGGGCCGAAGCGGCGGAGCAGAACCAGCGTGCCGACCGCGAACGGGATCAGGAGCGCAATGAGCAAGCGCTGCAAGCCAAGCGCGACCTCTATGCCCATCTGAACACCACGGCTCGCGCTTACCGGATTGCTGCCCGAGACGCCGTCCAAGCAGCCGAGCGCGGCGAAAGCGTCGACCCCACAGTTCTCGACGCAGCCAAGGAAGCCTGGGCCGACCAGTACGCCCAGGCGCAGATGGCACTACCGAAAGACGTCCTGCAAGTAGCCTCAAAGCTCAACAGGGCGCTCGGAGTCGGGTACTCAGTCGTCAAGCAGCTGCCGAGCAGCCCCGACCTCAACGGGGCGTATGAGCGGGCGAAGACTTGGTTCAGCGGCCCACTGTCCGACGGCGTGTACCTGCTGCGGGTTGCGCTGCGACACGACCTCGGCGTCGAGGTCGATCCCCACTTTGAGCAGGCCCGTATGCAGATGCTCGCCGCGCTCGACAGCGCGCGGCGAAACCTCGAGCGCCTCCTTGCTTCAGAACGAACCCAGTCCGCCGGGTCCGGGTAGGCAAATGTCGAGGCCCCTGGAATGCACCGACTTCCAAGGGCCTCGAACAAAGAATGGCGTGTCACTCGTACTCGCGGAGCAAGTCCTCGATGCGGCGGTTGGCGACCTCTTGGCGCCCGTCGAGGCACTTGGCGTAGCGGGTCAGCAGGACCTCTACGCTGTTACCCGCTCGCTCGGCCACCTCCGTTGGATCAACCCCAGCGTTGAGCCATGTGGAGAGGGCGGAGTGCCGAAGGTCATACGGGCGGCTCGCGAGAGGCGAGGCCACAACGGCCGGCGGCAGCGCGAGGTGGCGAGCCTCCTGCCACACGCGGTAGTAAGTCGAGGACGGGACGACCGAGCCCTTCTCGCTGAAGAAGAGCCGCCCGTCTTCCGCCGTGCCGAACGTGGCCAGGTGATCGCGCAGCACGGCGACGAGCTGGGGCGGGATGGGGATGCGCCGAACGTCCTCGGTCGGCCGATTCTTCAGTCCGCGGTCGTCGTGCGTCTCCCCCGAGTCGGTCCACTGCTTGCCAACCGAAGGACGGCTCCGGTGGAGCAGTGCCGATCCCCAGCCCTGCTCGGGGAGAACGAGGTCAGTCTCGACCAGGCCGACCGCCTCAGCAGGCCGGAGGCCACCGAAGTACATCGCTGCGAACAGCCCGACGAGACGCCGGCCTCGAGCACGCCGGTAGCCGCCCACGTAGGACACTGCGGTCAGGAGGTTGCGGGCCTGCTCCGGGTTGGCGACAACACGCGGATCGACCTGGTTCGAGACCTTGGGCTTCTGCCAGCGAACCGCGGTGATCGGATTCTCACGGAGCTCCCCCAGGTCGACCGCGTAGTTCGCCGCGTTGACGAGGGTCCGCCGCTTCCGCCGCACGGTCTCGGCGGCTGCTGCGGTACCGTCGAGCTTCAGCCTCAAGCCGTCGAGCACCGCACGGGCCGTTGCGGGTTCAGCGAGATCCGCAAGCGGTCGGGATGCCTTTGCCACCCAGTGCAGAACGTTCCGGACGTCCTCCGGGACTTCCCGCTCGTTCGGCCCTGGCAGCACGAAGGCCCAGTTGCGTAATGCCTTACGGATCTCCTCGTCGGACGGCCGTCCTGCGCGCTCCGCGAGCAGTTCCATGGTCACGCTAGTAAGGGATTCGTTGATGCCGTCTCGCGTGTTGGGTGCAGCGTGGGGCCACTTCATCGCGAGGTACTTCAGAGCGAAGTCGTACCAGGACAAGGGCGACTTCTTCTGTTCCATCGAGGCCGGGAGGCCAGTGTCCGTGTCGAACTCTTCGCCGTCCCACATGGCGCGCATGAGCTTCGCTCGGTAGTGATCAGCGAGCGCCTTGGTGCGGAACGAGTCCGAGAAGACGTTGCCCGCGACGGACCAGCGGACGCCGTACGAGGGCATCTTGGTGTCCCGCTTGCGTACGCCCCAGACCTTGACGTCGAGAGACTTCACGCCGCCGCCTCCAGCTGCCGCAGCCACGCGGTGAAGTCACTCCGCCACACCCGCAGCTCCCCGTTGGGCAGCTTGAAGGCGGCAGGCCCGTAGCCGAGCTCGCGCCAGCGGTAGAACGTCCGGCGAGAGACGCCGCCCAGCTCGTCCAGCACTTGGCGGACGGTCATCAGTTCGTCTCGACGGCGGTCCATGTTGGTTCTCCTTCCGTTCCAGGGGCGGCTTCGAGTGATGCGGCAAGCCAGGTTTCGCCATGGCTGAGGCCGGTGCCGGCGAACACCCAGTGGGCAAGGACGAGCGTGGTTTCGCCGTCCTGCAGGACGGCCGGTGCCGCTTGGGCCCGGCGCCACTCGGCACGGGCGTCGCGGAGTGCACCGAGGGTGGTGGAGTAACGGCGGGACTTGGTGGAGAAGTGGCCGCGGAAGCCGAGCATGTGCGCCCACGCCCGAAGGCGGAGGTCTGCCAGCTCGGGGCGAGCACCGAGGGACCAGGCGGTTCGGATCATGCATCGGGCGTGCTCGGTGATCCGGGCCTGGGCCAGCTCGGCGAGGAAGCGGATCGGCCGGTCCAAGGTGCCGGTAGCTGTCTCGGCGCCCTTGGTGGCGTACTTGGCGATGTAGGCCGCTACGGCCCGCTCGGTCAGCTCCTGGCCGTCGTCGAAGTCGGCGGAGCGGATCGTACGTACGTCGAGCTGTCGGCCGAAGACAAAGCGGTGCGCCCGGCCGTTGATCTCCGGTCCGTCCACGCGCGCAGCCGTGGCCGCGACCTGGATGGCGTCGGTGAGCAGGTCGGCGGTGGCCCACGTAGGAGGCGCAGTGTCGCCGCCCTCGGGGCCGTCAAGGCGGATGACCGCGTGGAAGTGGACGGCACCGCGCTTTTGGTACTCGGCCACCTTCGCGAAGGAGACCCGCGCGTGGTGCCGGAACGCCCGCTGTGTGAGGCCGGCGCGCTTGGCGACCTCTCGGCGTAGGTAGATCGAGAAGCGCCGCCACAGGGCACCGGCGTGCGCGTTCCAGAGGACGGCTGCTTCGTAGTCGTAGGTGTCCGGGTCGAGCGGAGTGCCCAGGGCGGGATCCTGTTCGTCGTGGCGGATGCCGCAGCGGCAGTCCCGGCCGCCCGAGGGCCGGTTGTGGACCGGTCCGAAGCTCGGGGCGGTGAACGTGGCGAAGACGCGCGGGTGCGCCGCCACCTGTTCCGAGGTGCCCTTGCCGCCGCGTAGTCCGGCGGTGATCAGGTGGTAGGTGTCGCGACGGTAGGTCTCGGCGCAGGCCGCGCACCGGGTTGCGCGGCGGTTGTTGCAGCGGACGAGGAGCTGTCCGGCGGGGAGGCTGGCGGAGTCCAGGTGACGCAGGACGTTGCCGATCTCGCCGGTCGTCGTGTTGACCGCGTACTCGGTGCGGTGGCCGTCGAGGCGGACCGGGTGGGTGCAGCCGCCCAGGCCGGAGAGTTGGTGGGCCAGCTCGGGCAAGTTGCCGAGGGAAGCCAGCATGGAGAGTTCCGCCAGCGGGGGCGGAGTCTGCCGGGTGATGATGGGTGTTCCTTTCTACTGTTTCGACGGTTGGAGGGGCGGCCCCGGGGCGGCGGGATGCTTGGCGGCTTGCTACCGCCCCGGCGGCCGGTCAGCGCTTGTTCGCGCCGTTGAGCAGGGAGCGCAGGACCACGGCGGCGATGGCCACGGACACGGCCGTGACGGCGACGGCCGCCAGGAGCGCGGTGAGCACGATGCCGACGACGACCACACCGGCGACCGCGCCCGCGTACGGAGTGAGCGACCTGCCCGCGGATGGCACCGGAACCTGCGTCTGCTGCGGGACGACGGGTGTCGTCGGCAGCGTCGGGACGTCGGGCAGCTTGGGACGGAACATGGTGGACCTCCTTGTCACTTGTGGGGGCCGTTGACCACGCCGACCCCCGAACGGGTGCCGGACTCGATGGCCGGAGCGAGGAAGGTGTGAGAGAGCCAGAAGCCGAACAGAGCGATCACCACGGCGACCCAGAGACGGATGCCGAGGAACTTGATCGCGGCCCAGGCGATGACGCCCAGGACGAAGACGAGCGGGAGCGAGACGGTCACAGGGGTCTCCTCAGCGGACGGCGCAGCGATGGGTGCGGGCGGCCAGTTCGGCGGCGGCGCGGCTGTCGTAGTCCGTGGAGAAGCCGCAGCGCGGGGCCGTGCAGGCGGCGGTGTGCTTCTCGCGGCCCCGGCCGTCGTAGTACGCGCCGACCTGGACCGGGCCGATGCGGACGACGTTGCGGAAACGGCGGTTGGCGGGCATGTGTGCTCCTTCAGAGCTGTGCGGCGATGGCTTCGGCCAGTTGCGCCGGTACGCCGAGCCGTGCGCGGAGTGTCGGAGTGTCGATGGCCGCTCCGGTCCGCGCTCGGTGTTCGGAGGCGACCTTTCGGGCGTGGTCGACGAGGGCGGCCGGGACCGGCACCGAGGAAGGGGCGATGGCCGGTCGAGGTTCGGGCTCAGGGGCGGTCGGCTCGGGGATGGCGGGTGCGGGTTCGCCGGTCGTGTCGTGTGCGGTGTGGGCGAGGAGGGTGCCGCCGAGGAAGGCGACCGCGGGCCATCCGGCGACGAGGATGCGGAGCCAGGCGGGTACGGCGCCCAGGTCGAGCAGGCCGGCGGTGGCGACGTTGGCGCCGAGCGACGCGGTCAGCGCGACGAGGAACCAGCACCACCCGCCCGCTTTCGCCCCGCCGGAGCGCAGTCGACGCCAGGCCGCCACCAGCAGCAGGTCCACGGAAACCGGGTACGCCCACGCCTTCCACCCGTGCTGTCCTGCGGCCGAGGCCAGGTCGTGCAGGTGGGCGAAGGACAGCGCGGCGGCGATGACCGCCTGCACGAGCACCGCGTCGACACGGGCCAGGTGGGCGCGCACGGTTCGATTCCCTCCGATGTGGTCAGTCAGTGGACTTGAGCTCGTCCGCCCGCGCGCGTGCAGCGGCGGCAGCCTCGGCCACTTCCGCATCGCCGGGTTGGTCGGCGGCGATACGTTCCAGCAGGTCCGCCTTACGGCTCATGAGCTCGCGGTAGTCGCCGACGCCGAATTTGCGGTGGTCGACCAGGTCGACGATCAGCGCCGAGACTTCGGAGATGGACGGGCAGGACAAAGTGACTCCCTCGTTTTCGGGCATGGCGGGGTAGGGACTTGGCACGAGACGGACGTGCGGGCCGTTGGAGCGTGGTGGCGCGGTCAGCCGCCTACTCGGCGAGCGGGACTGGCTTGACCAGCGATACCGGGGCGTCAGCCGGACGGAGCGGCACCGCGGGCCGGAACGGTTCGAGCGCGGGCAGGTTCGGCACCAGGTGAGCCGACTCCCGGCAGACCGCAGCAGCGTCGCCGAGTGAGAGGTACGGGGTGCGGATACGGGACCAGCCGCCGGAGGTGTCACCGGCCACGGCGAGGCCGGGGCGTTCGGGGGCGATGGCACAGGCGGCGTCGACCGCTTCCGGTGCGATGTCGCCGAGTGCCATCTTTGCGGACGCTTCGTCGTTGACGCGGTGGCACACGCGGCCGGTGAGCTGGGCCCGCAGCATGGTCGCGCCTTTGCCCAGCTCAGCCCCGAACCTCTGCCCGCAGACTTCCAGGTAGATGCCGGCGGCGCGGCCGAGCTGCGCGAGACGGATGAGCTGGGTGACCATCTCATCGCGCCGTTCCTCGTCCTTGCGCGTTGCGACGAGGAAGAGTTCGGCCACTTCATCGACGAACAGCACGATCGGCACCGGCCGTTCTTCCTCGGGCAGGCCCCAGATGTCGGAAGTGATCTCCTCGTCCGGGGTGCCCGGCGCGATGCCTTGCCGGGCCTTGATCAGGTCGTACCGGTCTTCCATCTCCTTCACGAGGACCGGCAGCAGCTCGGCCGCCTGCTCGGGATCGGTGGCCAACGCCGATAGCCGCGGGGCGAAGGGCGCGAGCTCCACGCCCCGCTTGCAGTCGATGCCGACCAGCGCGACCGGCTGCTGTGCCAGCCCGGTGACCAGGTGCCGTTGGTACATGGACTTCCCAGACAGGGTTGCGCCGAGGGTGAGTTGGTGCGGGGTGGTCCGGTAGTCCCGTACGAAGGCCGTCGCGTCCTCCCTCAGCGCCACCGGCACCTTGAGGGGTCCACGCTCCGCCTTCCTGGGCATCCGGACGTTGCGCAGCACGTCGAAGCCGACGAGCCGCAGTTCCACCACGCCCGGCTTCACGTCCGTCACGTACACGGCGTGCACGCCCCAGGCATGCCGCAGTCGTTCCGCCGAGGCGGCGACATCTGCCGGCTCCTGGCCCGGAGCCAGGCGTAACCGAAGCCGCAGGCCCGTCGAGGTGGGCCGGATGACTCCCCGGCGAGGAGGCACCGGCCGGACCTCCCGGCGAGACGTCGCCTTGACCGCCAGGGCCCGCAGCCGGGAGGGCTGGACGGTCAGGCCGCACGCCTCCATGACGGAGCTGTAGGAGCCGAGGAGCCGGACCGTCGATATCGGCAGGCCGACCGTGGACCAGTAGACGCCCGGGTGACGAGCCCGGGTGTAGGCGGCCCCGCCACCGAGTCCGGCGAGGGGGCCACCCACCTCCAGCAGCGTCAACCAGTCCGACATCAGGCCGAGGCCTCGGCCCGAGCCGGGAAGGTGGCCGGTGTGACGGCTGCGGCGCGAAAGGCGATGCCGTGCCGCTGCTGACCGTTGAACACGGTCTCCCACGGCCGGGCCACCAGACCCGGCAGCGAGACCGGAGCGCCGAGCGTCAGGCCCTCAGAGATGCCGCTTTCCGGGACGGTGACCTTGATCAGCGAAGACTCGCCGTCCTCGATGTAGACGGCCCCGATCGTCATGAGTGCTTCGCCGCTGGTGGCGTCCTTGGCGATCTCTCCGGTCTGGCGGTCCCGAACCTTGGGTTCCGGTGCTTCGGTCAGCAGGATGGTGGCCGCCGAAGTCTCCACACGGATGACACGCACAGAAATGCTCTCCCTTGCGTTGCGCCGCACGCGCGCGTACGGCCGCGTTTAGTGACGAATGACTACGCAATGGGAGGTTGACCTCATACCGACTGGGCGCGATACGCTCCAGGAGCGTTGATGCCAAAGACGCACCCGGCCTGAGTGGGCTGCCTCCCGCTCAGGCCACATCTGTTTCTGTGGCCCTTTCGCTTACGCACCGGCGCAGGTCTGCCTTCCTGCTCCGGGCCGTTCGCATGTCCGCACCGCCAACTCCGCTGGACGTGAAGGGGCTTGCCGACACCAACCACAGTAACCCGTACTCCAAGTACTGTCTAGTACTTCAGGTACCAGTCCGTACTTCGTGTACGCCCAACTCCGACGCCAGGGTGCGAAGTTCCTCAGAAGGCGGCTGGGCCATGGTCAACAGGTCCGCCGCAAGCTGCTTCACCAACGGCAGGGCCCGCACCATCTCGGGCGACAGCTCACGCGCCCTGAAGAGCGCCGAGACCGCATCAGCGACCTGCCGGCGCTGGGCGTAGGCCCTGGCGACATCGAGCTGAAAGCGCGTCTGCCGTTCCGCCGACAGCCCCGACTCGTCGACAGCCTGCGCAGCCCGCAGTGCGACACCGGCATCTCCCAGGTCCACCGCAACGGCCACCTCGTGCAAGCCGACGTTGGTCGGCCCGAATTCGGTGTTGTAGTCGTTGCGCCCGTCACCGACCTGTTCGGCCATCTCACGAGCGTCGCGGAGATACCCGTACGCCTCATCGGCCAGGTTCAACCGAGCGGCAGCAACCGACCGTTGCAGAGTCAGGGCGCCACGCAGAGCCACCGCCTCGATTTGGCCGGACTCCGCCAGAGGTCGCAGCGCATCAGCGGCACTCCCGGACACCTGGGCCGCCTGCTCGAAGTGACGGGCACCGAGAAAGACCAGCGACAGACGGAACTCACCGGCCGCCATCAGCAGCGGATCATTCGCCCGCTCGGCAGCGACCACCGCACGGTCCACGGCGATCCAGGCCGCCTCGGGCTCACCCATGTTCGCGAGCGCACCACTGCACGTGTGGTACATGACCGCCAGCAGCCGGAACAGTTCCGGACGCTCCGCCTCAGCAGCCGAGCGAGTGGCCGCCTCCAGCCGGGGAACGAGCCCCTCGAGCAACTCGGCCAGGTCGGCATAGTTGCCCTGATGCGTAAGCGACCAGGCACGGTCGACCTCGGCGCGAAGCGCCGGAACATCAGGGGAAGCGTTCTGCGGCGCGAGGACCGCCTTCAATGAGTGCGCGGCGCTCAGCACCATCCGTAGGCGACTCGCCCCAGGTGGCTCGCCTTCGGCGATCGACGCAACGATGGGGGCCTCAGCCGCCAACTCGGCGACCGGAATTTCAAGGACGTCGGCGACCTTTTCCAGCACGGTCATCCGGTCGATGCGGCGTACGCCCCGCTCCACCTGGGACACCCAGGCTTCCGAGCGCCCCAGCAGGCCGGCGAACTCCTTCTGCGACAGCCCTCGGCGCTTGCGATGGAAGGCGATCTTGCGACCGAGCGCCTTCTGATACTCAGTGCTCAACGTCCACGCCCTTGCCGGACACGAAGTCCAGGCGATCAACCTCCGTGGCGGAGAGGTACCGGTCCCGCTCGGAGAGGAAGGCCCGCACGTAGTCCTTCGACTCGTGCTCTTCGAACGCGTCCTTGTCCCGGTAGAGCTCGTAGAACACGCGCTCCAGGGGACGGCCGTCAACGCGGTGCACTGCGTAGATCACCGTTCCGGGCTCGTTCGCACGGATCTGCTCACCAGTCCGGGCCACAAGGTCATCGAAGGCAACTGCCGACTCTTCGTCCTTGCAGGTGAAGCGCACAAACAGACCGAACATGCGAAGTCCTCTCTCCATCGGCATCCAGGTCAGCACCAGACCGCAGCCCGAACGCTATGCGCTGGGCCGTCCGCACGAAAAGTACGAACCCGCACTCCAGGTACGCGCACATTCGGTACGGTGCTAGTACTAATTGTACGGCTCTGCATGGTCCGTGTCAGCCGATCGGTCCGGCTGACACAGAAAGCAGCAGGTCACCCGCCATGGAGGACGCCATGCCCACCCACCGACGCACCTTCCCCGGAGAGCCCCAACAACTCCGCGCGGCGCGCAGTTGGACCCGCGCGACACTGAACGGCCACCCCCACTCGGAAGACGCCGAGCTGATCGTCACCGAACTCGGAACCAACGCCCTCATGCACACCGCCAGCGGCGACCCGGCCGGCGCCTTCCATGTCACGCTCACGGTCTCCGAGCTGACCGTGACCATCGCAGTAACGGACTCCGGAGACGCCAAGACCACTCCCGCGGTCCAGCACCCATCCCCCAACGCCACCCACGGCCGAGGCCTCGGCATGGTCGCCGCTCTCGCCCATCGCGTCCTGGTCCACGGCGACGACGCCGGCCGCACCGTCACCGCCGAACTCCGTGTCCCGGCCGAACTCCAGGAGTCGGCACGGTGCTCATGAGTCCCCCACCAGACGACGCACGCCTCGGAGACCACGTGGGCAAACCCCGCCGCGGGTACTGGTGCGAGTGCTGGACACAAGACCTCACCACGCAGCAACAGCCGGCACTCCTGGCATCCTTCGACGCCTACTCGGCACCACAGGCAGACAGGTGGGTCGCGGTAGCACTCCGCACGATCTCACCGGCGCTCGACCCGGACGCCTCGGACGAGGCATGGATGTGGTTATACGAAGGCCGCGTCCACACGAGGCGTGCACTCCTACGCGCGGAGCCCAGCACGGTGACCATCACCCAGGCCAGCACACGCGTGACGTGGACGATCCGACCAGTGCTCTTCTTGCCGCTCGCCCATCGCCAAGAGGGCGAACTCCCGGCCTGCGCAGACGACTTCAAAGCACACACGCCCCACGCGACCGACTGAGTTACAACCTTCTTCACGGGTTCAAGGCGGCTCGCTCCGCTCCCCGCGCGCGGCCCGGCCCCCGGCCGGGCCTGCGCTCCTGTCTCCGCCCCGCTCCAGCCCGGCCGGCGCCCGCGCCGCACAAATGCAAGCAACCGCACGCAAATGGCTACAGTGAGCCTTTTCCAACCTCAGTTGGTGTTGGTGAGGTGGAGGGTGAAAACGCGAGCTTCTCAAAAGGCGCGCGCCGCTGGCCCGGGGCTCGGGCCAGCCGAGCGGAAGTCTTCCGCTGGCTGAGCAAGTACAACACCTGGGGCAGGCATTCGACCAACAGCCAGCTCAGCCCCGTAGCCTACGAGCAGCGCCAATCGGCTGCCATGACACTTGCCGCATAACCGCACAAACCCGTGTCCACCATCTGAGACGAAGCCCCGTACATGCTCCCGCCGTGCACGACCAACCAACTGAAGTGCTCCAACTGTGGAATGCTCGTGAAGAAGGATCAGGTCGCTTGACCTCCCGACCGACTTCGACGCCGTACTCGGCGGACGGATGACACACACTCTTCAGATGGCGAGCAGGATGAGGGCGTCCATCAGGCGCCAGCGAGAGGAGGGAATGCACGTGGCCGATTCGGACAATTGGTGCGACGCCCTGTACTTCCCGTACGGCCGACGCAAATTGGGAGGGGTGCGCTGCCGCCTGGAGCACGAGCACGGCGGAGATCATTGGTGTGAGGCCGAGGATGAAATGGACTCATAGCCCCGAGTCCACGCCGATCTAAGCTCCAACCCCACCAAGCCGGGCGGCCACGTCGAAGGTGAGTTGCCTGACTGAGGACGCCGCCGAATCCAACATATCGGGAGACAAAGATGGACCGGGCAGAACTAAAAGCCGAAGTCGACGAGCTGATGCGCCAATATCAGGACGGCGAGATTGACGGCGAGACCTACTATCAGGCAATGATGAAGTTGACTACCTCCGCACAGGAATGACGTCCCGGCCTCACTCAGCATGACGGGCCCCGCTAGCAGTTCCACACGGTTTGTGACATTTGCAGCCACGCAAGACTCAATAGTGCGAGGTCGTCACGCAAGGTGCAACCCATCGCGTCCGCCGTCGAGACTTGCTCTGGTCGACGGCCGACAACGTGGCTGAGGTCGGCAGGGGTACAGCGAGGCACACGCGCGCTTGCGCGGTCGGCTGACCCGCCATCGTGGCTGACTGTCGTCGGCTGAGGCTCAGACGCTCCGGGGCCCAGTTTCGCCATGGACGTTCGGGGCGAAGAGCCCGTGCCATTCGCGTGCCAAATCCTGCGGGGAACCACGGGGAACAGTGGAGACTGATCACAGGCACGGCCAGGGGTTCAACGCCGCTTCTCCGCAGGTCAGTCCAGTGATCGCACCCAGAAGACCCAAACTTCCAAGCTCAGATCTTCCAGGTTGCGGGAGCCCGGGAAACGGCAGCCACTTGCGGTTAAATCTGATCTTGCTCCGGACTATCTCGTTTTGAATTCGACCTTTCCGGTGGTCATGCGAAAGTTCCCGTTCGTGTAGAGGGTGGGGCGGGCCTCGACATGATTTCCGCTGTACTTCTCTACGTGCCGGATCTGGGCACCGCCGGGAACAGTGAAGTCGATCAAAGCGATGGCGACCCAGTAGGACAAGTTGCGGTTGTTGAACAGCGGCACCGTCACTGTGGAACCCTGCCCGTCGGTAATGACTGCCCGAGCACCGTAGGACTTGAACGAACCGGTCCCGTTTTCCACCGCGCTGTAGGCACACAGAAGGACGTAGCCCTGGAGGTCGGGGCGACGGATCGTAATCGTCTCGCGGCCCGGCACCCGGGAATCGCCGTCCAGGGCGATGTAGGGCGGCGCCAAAGGCGATCCGAGCTGTCGGTAGTAGATCACCTGATCTGACTTGTTCGGTCGCTTGCCAAGCGGGGTGACAAGGCTTCCAGGAACATAGAGGGCGTACAGGTCGAGGTCAGCGCCGGCTTGTCTTCGGGCTGCGCTCCCGCCGTTCCATTCGAGTGTGGCCGTCACGACGAGGCTTGGATCGTCCTTGCGCATGTCAATGGTCGCCTGGCCGGCCTTGGTGAGGGCGACTTTGCCCAGCGGGACGAGAGGACGCGTCGGTGGCGTCTGCGGCACTGGCGCAGCCCCCGGTGAGACGTTCGGTGCGTAGACGGGTCGTGGCGGAACAGTACGCGTGTGCCGGGTCTTCGCGCCCGTCGCCGCAGATGGAGATTGCGCCGTGGACGGCCCGGGGTCATCTACAACGATGCCGAAGTCCGAGGCTAGACCCGCCAGCCCCGTGTCCCACCCTTGGCCTACTGCCCTTGCCTTCCAAACGCCTGCCCGTCTGTAGAGCTCAACGAGGATGACCACTGTCTCCCGGTGCATGAGCGGCGGCGGCGCAAACGTGATCCGTTGCGTACATCGTGGTGCCCCCAGCCGGTCCGTGTAGGACAAACAGTGATTTCCTGTGGTGGAGCACCCTCAGGGTGATCACGTTCCTGAGGCTGCAAGGTTCGCCAGTAGTCCTGCCGCCCGTCTCAGTTTCCGTCTCATTCAGTGCCGTTCACGGCCGTTCAGACGAGGCCGAGAAGCGCCACCGCCAGTGTGAGCAGCCGTCCATGAACCCAGGTGAACGCCCCTGCACACACCCCAGCACCCCGCCAACACAGTTGGAAAGCGTGCGCCTGGTCCCATGTAGTATGGCGGTCAGTGCGCAGCCAGCGGTTGAGGAGCGGCACCTCAACGCATCCGCCTACTTCGGGTTTTCCTGCACCACACTCAGCACGATCTTCGACACCTGGTCGTTACTGAGCCCGTCGCACTCCTTCGGCGTCCCCGGCTTCCCCTTCAGCTTCGCCGTGCCGGGCTCGTACTGCGCCTTGATGGTTCTCTTGCAGGCGGCAGGATCCGGCTTGTGACTCTCGCTGGAACAGCTGGCGAGCGCGAGGCTGGCGGCGAGCAGGATGGTGGCGGTGATGCGGTGGCGCATGGGTGTCCCCCAGGGGTTGAGTGCTGGCCGCATAATGCGTGCATCGCTCGCCAGCCTGGAGCCACTGTCACCGGACTGTGATCCGACTTCATCCATGAGCCTGACCCCATTCACGACGAAGGATCTTGCTCCCCTGCTGGTTAGCCGAGCTGCGAGTGCGTCTCCTTCGCTAACGTCCCGCCATGGACTACCTAGCGATAGCCAGTACCGTCGCCGCCGGCCTCAGCGCCGTAGCTGCACTCGGCTCGTGGAAGGCAGCGCACCGCGCGAACAAGACAAGTGCACAGGCGCAGGAAGTTGGCGAGCGCGCCTTCCAGACCGCGGAAGCCGTGGCGCGGATCGAACGCGACCGCCGGCACGAGGAGAGACGCCCACGGTTCGAACTCCGCCTGGAGTCGCGAGGGCCTCAACACTCCATGCTGAACGTGCACCTATTGGGTCCTGATGAACTGGGGCGAGGTGGAGATCGTCAGCATTCGCGTGGACGACGATAAGGACCGTACAGGGCTGATCTACGGCAGTACTCCCCGCGAGGAGATCCTCAACCACGTCTGGGGACCCATGCGGTTCACACCGCGCGTTGATAACGCGGATACGTATGGGCGGGCCGTGGGCCCTGAAACCTTGCGGGTCGACCGGGGCCGACCCCTTCAGATGGAGCCCACTCGCCCCGGCCACTGGATGACAGGGACTACCGCAGACCAGTGGCAGGAAGAGTATCGGGATCACCCGGTGCGTCTGATCATCACCTGCCGGGTCGGGGATGAGGAGTGGGTGTTTGCCGCGGCATATGCCTCAACCACGTCGCCAACCACCCGCCGCAAGAAGCTGAGCACGATGCCGTAAGGGGGATGGCGGCGGGGAGTTGCGGTACAGCAGCCAGGTACAAGCAACCCAAGCAACCAGCAGCACCCAGCACCGGCCGTCATGGGCTGCCAAGCGACCTGTATGACCGTCTCCGATCCATCTCTCTAGAGCTACGGATCAGAAGTTCCTCGGGCCATGCCCCCGGCGGTCGGTTCGCTGTGGCTCCCCGCTCGACCTGGCTAGTACGAGCGCGTCCGTTCCCGGATAGCTCAGCGTCCTGCTCGGGCCACCAGGACCGGAACGTACGCCCCATCATTCGTGGCGGAAGGCGGGGACGTCGTTGGACGGGATATCGCCGGGGGCGGGGTCAAGGAGGGCCACGTCTCTGCGAGAATGGCCGACTCGTCCGGGTAGACGCGGGCAGAGTCCAGGAGAGCCCGCCAACTGGCAAGATTCTCCGCAAGGACGACAACCGCCACACGAACGGCATCTAGGGGGCAAACCATGGGCGTCTTTGACAAGTCCGCGAGCAGCAACGGTGGCGGATCGGGGCGAGCGTGTCCCGACTGCGGGGAAGTTTTGTGGGCCGACTCGGACGAACTTGCGGGCCGGTACGAATGCCACAACGACAGCTGCTTTGGGTTTGGGGTCTACTTCGACGAAGGCGGCATGCTCATTGACCCGCCGACCCGCGCCAAGAGCCGGGGCAGTAGCACCTGTCAGTGGTGTCAGTCATCGCTCTCAGGTGGAACGAGCTACCTGCCCTATGAAGATGGCAGCAACCCACACGCCTACATCGTCTGCCCGTCCTGCAAGCAGGAGAACATCCGATACGGCTTCGGCGAGGATGACTGAGGACAGGCTCCGCAGGAGCTACGCCAGCTTCAGGGTGAGTGTCTAACTGCGTAACAACACCGACAGACAGTGGCGGACGAGCGTGGACATCTGCGGACCATTGCAGCAGGTGAAAGGCACACCGCTCCATGGCAGAGCGCACCAGCGAGTTGCTTCGGTACGAAGAAGTCACGCCGTAGGCGCCAGGAAGTGTGGAGCCTCTGAGCACTCCAGCACCTCAAGCCTCTGAAGCGGTTGAAGGCTTGAGACCTGCACACACAATGCACGTGGTTCGCATATTCGATCGAACCAGACCACCGTCCTTCACGACAGGTCGGATAGTCAACTCCCTGTCCGCTAGATCACAGAGACCGCACTTCCTACCGTCACGCTCGATCACCCAATAGACCAGCGAGGAACGATAGGATATCGAGGCGTCTTCTATTTCACAACCGGCGAACTCGGCCTCTTGGCGCACACTGAGGCCAAGACCATCCCCTTTTCCTGAGTTGCAAAGACGACAGAGCAGTTGAAGATTCGATCGGTCGTTAGTGCCAAACGTACTCACCGCTTCCATGTGATCCACTTCGGCTCTAAGTAGCTCCTCTGGAGCGAGGTAGTACGGCTTGAACCGGTCCTTCGTCACAACCGTAATGTTTGTCTTATCTTCAAGAATCGCCAAACAGTTCCTACAGCGATTCCCGTCACGCCGAAGAAGGAGGTTCTTGTGAGCGGTGACCCCTTCTCTCTTTTCGTCCCAATTGTCCAGCGTTCTTGCTATAGAGCGCGCCAGGCTCTCAGATGATTCAGCAGGATATCCGAAGCTGTCGACGAGATGTATATGTATCAAGCGCCATCTAGGAGTCACATTGCGTCGATCATAAACAATCGCTGCCCTAGGGGAGAGATGCAAAGCTAGACGCAAACGCAACTCAAAGCGACCTCGTTGACCGCTATCTTCAGTCGCCCGAAGGAGTTCTGAAGCGCGACTATAAGCTGCCTCTTCGTAAAAGACCTCACGGGCGGAAGCCCCCTCGACGCCACCTCCAACGACGAGATGAGCCATTAGCACGTCAAGGCCATCGAGGACTGTCGTCGAAGTCTTCATGATTTCTTGAAGAGCTGCTGATTCCCAAGAAACTTCCCTTGGTTTCGTTTGGCCATTTCCATCTGCTGAAGCAGGAATGTACGACGCTCGCTGGTGTCCAGCTGCTTCTCTTGCCACTCAAGCGTGAAAAACTCTGGCGGTAGAAACTTGAGCGCGGCAACTACGAGGGCACTCAGTTCTTCCATGTCTGCCATTGGGGACGGCTTGCCCTCTATGTCACGAACGGACTTGACGGAAACGAAGAAGTCGAGGACGAACTCCTGTAGCACCAGCATTGCCGCTTTCAGGAACAGTTGATTACCGCCAGATTTGACTCCAGATTCCCAGGTTTCAGAGTACCTTTCCTTGATGGCCGCCCAAAAGGCGAAGAAATAGTCGAGCCGCTCTTCGGTGGCGTTTTCCCACGCAGGGACCCCTTGTTGCAGGGTTCGATACTTGCGGGGCATATTGACGAATTTGGAGACTACCTGGTAGGCAACATTCTCCTTAATAAATCCGCCACCACCAAGACCGAAGTCAATAAGGTTACGGAAGGGAGACTTCGGATCCGTGTTCATCTTATGAGTCCAACGGGTGGCCTCAGGATTGACACCAGAATCCTCGAACCGTTTCCAAAGGTTATCGATTTCCTGGTTAGTCAATGAAGTGCTAACCGTACGGCGCAACTCAGTCGGCGTTAGAGGCTTCGCCTTATTATTTAGGACGTAGAAGTGGAAGACTTGCTCAGCCGTACCGAGTCCCGGTAGGAGCACCACGGGAAGGTAAACATCGTGTAGTGAGACATCTTTCGCCCCAAAGACACGATGCTGTCCGTCAATGATTAGACCTGGCTTAGAAACAGACTCGATGTACTGCTTGATTGCCTCTTGTCGTGGCACGGGTAGAGAGTCGAAGTCATCGCAAGCAGCAGCCAACTCAGCCGTGAGGGCCGCTATGTATGACTCTGGAATGCCAGCTTCGTCGGCGTCTGACTCCGCTTCCGCATTATTGGACTTGGCAAGCTCTATAAGAGAATCGACACTTTTAGCCTCGGCCTCACTAAGGCGCGAGGAGAAAAATTCTCGATGCTTCGCCAGGCGCAGTTCAAAACTCGCATCCGTCACGGACACTGTGAGGTTCAAGACTCCATCGACCGATGTCGGCTGTACATCAATAGCAGCGCCGTCCACCGCTACCACAATGGCACCGGGAGTGATGTTGTTGACGTCATTCTCAAGGAATTCCTTGATGTCCTTGGCGCGACCCTCGTTGTAGACCCTTTGGTAGCCCGCCATGTAGTCGGCTTTGGCGCTAGGTACATCGGCCCACTCAAGCAGACCCGCAGCCGGGATACTCGCCAAGTACATGGAAGGAGCGCCTGGCTGCTGTCGGACAACGAGGGCGGTGTACTGGAAGGTCCTCACCTGATCATTCGTCACGCACCCATCTTGGCAGATGACTTGCTCCTCCGGGTCTCCTCGTTCGCAGTCAGTGGTGAAGAAGAGTGCTGGTAACACGAGCGGCTCAACAACAACGCGGTCACCAGAGGCGGAACTACTGGGCACCAGCGCGAGCATCTGGCGCTGTGAGCAGGCCGGTGCTGCCTCCCCTCTGATGCGCTGTCTGCGGCCGCCATCGCCTACGAACCACCGAGCAGCTCAGGCCCAGGCGTCTTGACGTTGCCTGCGCTGATGGGGACGGCTACGGAGCAAGCCCATGGACCATCCGTGGACCAGCGCTAGTGAAAGCCAACGGCTCAGCCTGCTGACCAGCAACAACTCGCGACGCTTATGCGGCCTCCGGAGTCGAGCCCTTCCCCCGTCGACGCCACCCATGAAGGACCGTCCGGGGCGGCTGGCTCTTTGTTGAAAGGGCCACAGGACGCCAAGGGCCTCTCAGTTGCCTTGCACACTTCGGAGCAAGCCGTGTACTGCGGCGCGTAGTAGTGAGGCCGAGCCGCTGCCGTCGGCGTAGTCGATGACGGCTGTTTTGGCGTGCTGGGTGATGAAACCCGTCGCGGCGTGCTTGGCGCAGCGGGTGGCCAATACGACTACATCCGCTTGGCGGGCTTTTTGGCGTAGTTGCGGACTGCCCACGCTGTCATGGGCGAGGGCAATCTTGACTCCTGGGGCGATTTGGTGCAGCGCATCGCCAACCCGGTCCAGAACCCGCTGGTCAAGGGAGTACAGCAGCAGGTTGCGACCAGTCGCGTCCCGCAGACCGGTTGCGGTCTCCTGCGCCTGTCCCTCGCCAGGCTGGTCCTGCCAGTCCAGTTCGATGCCGAGTTCCGCGGATAGGCGCCGCGCCATGGCGAGATCGGCGGGATCCAGGCGCCCCTGGTGCACGCTGAGCGGCAGGAGCAACGCCAAGGCGAAGGATTCACGTGCATCGGGATCGGGGTGTGCCTCCATGACCAGTCGGTCGGCGAAGTCCAGCGCGATTGCGGCCCGCTCGGGGGCGACCCAGCGTTCGCACGTGTCGGCGAGTTCCCTCAGCAGTTGGCCGTAGACGGCGCTGGATGGCCCGGATCGCAGCACGATCTCGGTCAGTGCCTGCACGGCCAGCAGGTCGCCCGGTCCGAGCCAGTCGTAGGCGAGCGCGCAGGTGATCAGAGCGCGGGCGCTGAGTGGTGCGGGCTGGTCGTAGCCGACGCTTTCGATGAAGGCACCCACGCAGCGCCAGACTTTTGCCTGGCCCTCGTCGTGCAGTTCTTCCAGCAGGGCGGCGATGTTTCGGTCGTCCAGGGCTGGTGAGGGCCAGGCTGTCCAGACTTCCTGTTCCAGGATGTCGGTTAGGCCGGTGTAGCTGTCGGCTATTGCGTGAATCAGCTCCGGCCAAGAGGCGGGGACGTGCTCCGGCGTGTCCGACTCGACGGCTTGCGAGGAAGGCGAAGACGTTGGTGATTCCGCGTTTGTGGCTGCAGTGTCAGTCTGGTGGGTGGGTGCCTCCTGCTGCGGAGTGCTTTGCGGATCGGCGAGGAGCGCCGCGGCTTTTCTAAGAACGGGTGGTAGGACGTCGTGGGATGCGGTGTGCTCGATGGTGGTGAGTATGTTCTGGGTGCTCTGAGGATCTTCCCGGGTCACGGCGGCCAGCAGGAGGACCATGAGTGCCTCGATGGAGTAGGACTCCGCGCTGTCTTCGAAGGGAGCGAGGGCGAGAAGACCCCGGTCGCGTAGTGCGTGTTGCGCAGCTGACAGGTCGCCGAGGTCTAGCGGTTCCTGTAGGTCGCAGGTGAAGGCAGCATTGAGCACCGCCGTTTTCACTGGCGTGGGGGGATCTTGCCGCAAGACGTCGCTGAGGCCTGGGTAATCGAGTAGTTCTTGATCGAGGCCGAGCCGGGAGAGTCGCTTGATGTGCAGGTGGGCGAGGTTGGCGGCGGTGATGCCTCCTTGCCCGGCCAACTGGTCCAGGGCGGCTTGGGAGGCGGCTTGGCCACCGGCCGCCAGGGCTGCGTCGAACTCGGCCAGCAGTCGCCCGGTGGGTTTTGTTGCCCGCCACAGTCGCGGGGGACGACGAGCCAAGGTGTGCTGCATGAGCAGGGCCACGTCGGTCAGTCTCTGGCGGTAGCGGCGGTGCGGGTGTGTTTCCAGTCGGAAGGTCGTCCATGCTCCAGCGAAGTCTTGCACCGCTGCTTCGACTGGGTCGTTGGGGTCGAGTGTGCTGGGGTGTACGCCGGCGCCGATGAGATAGGTCGGCCCGGCGAAGGCGGTGATGACGTTGCCGATGAGAGCTGCGTGTGCCTCGTCGCGGGTGATGACGTAGATCGCGAAGCGGTCCTGGGCCTGCTGGTAGCGCGGCAGTACGACAGGGATGTCGCTGCCGCTGCGGAGCAGGTCGACGAAGGGCCTGACCCGTTCGCCTTTCTGAGGGTCGGGATCCATATCTGGCCACGCGTCGTTGCCTGGGCCGAAGAAGCGCTGCAAAAAGGCTTCCAGATCCTGAGTGGTCCAAACGGGGGAAGCCTGGCGCGCGGCGATCACTGATGCTCCTTCCATCGCTGGGCGAGTTCCAGGCGTGCCTGGGCCGCGTCGCTGCCTCCCACCTTGTAGCTCACCGCCTCGTCGTTCTCCATTAGGCCGCGCACCGTGAAGTTCATGGACCCGGTGAGCAGCCAGTCCCGCCCGCAAATGGTCTTTTCGTGCACGGCGGGGTTCTGCACCACGCGCACGGCGTGCTGCGAGGTCAAGCGGCGCAGACGCCCGAGAAATTGTGCATTGTGCGGGTCCGGGCGGGTGACCACCGTTAGGGAGGCGCCAGCCGCCGCGATCCGGGCGAGCAGGTCGGACAGAGAGCAGGAGGTGGGGGGATTGTCGTCGAACAGGTCGTCGTACGATCCCTGGCTGTTGTCCAAGACCTTCACGTCACTGATCCACGGCGAGACCAGCCACATCACGGGCCCAGGGCATACAAGTTCCCCAACCAGTGCCGTCGCCAGGATTGCGTCGGCGCGCACGCCGGTGTGTCCCCCGGTGCGTATGGGGCGCTCGAGTCGACTCACTGTGTCGCCTCCCGGATGTCCACCCGCACGCGCCACTGCTGGCCGTCACGGCTCATTCCTTGCATCTCTCCGTACAGGCGCAGGACGTCCCAGTCCACCGTCAAAGCCGGCACGCGGGCGATGGCGTCAGACAGGGCCGTCGCAGCATTCGTGTCGGCTGTCAACTCCACGGCGGCATGCTGGGCTATCGCGGTTTGATAGCGCTGCTCCCAGCCCTCTTCGGTGACGTCGATGCGCGGCAGTTGCTCATCGTGCGCGGCGGCGGCCAGGAGGCGGTCCAGGACAGGAGGACGGTCGAGGTAGGGCTGGTAGTGCTGAAGGTGGTGGGTGCGGGCATCGCGGCCACGCGGCCAAAGCAGGCTGAAGGCCTGGTCGGCCGACAAGCGCGGGCCAGGGCCGGTGGGCAGGCGCCCAGAGCCGACGGCGTAGGCAATAACGCGGGCGTCGACTTCCACGCCCAAGCGACGCTCCAGGGCCTGCCACCCTTCGATCAAAGCCAGTGCGCTGGCGTCGGTGGTAGGACTGCTGCCGGGGCGGAGCAGTCGGGTGGACAACGCTGCCACCGCACTGTGCCGCGGCGGACCGTCGAGCCTGCTCCAAGCGTTGCGAAGATCGGTGAGCGCTTGGCTGGAGTCGGCAGCGGAGGTGTGGGCCCGCAGAACGGCCATGGCCCGTGCTGCGACTCCGGTCGGTTCGGCCGTCACGTGGCGCAGGAGTCGGGTCACGGTGGTGTCGACGTACTCATAGTCGTTGGGGGTCAGAGCCGTCTCAACCAGACGCCAAAAACGCCGCGGATCCTCGGCATAGTAGCGGGACAGTTGTTCGATCACGCCTAGGCCGCCGATGGAGGTTTCGCTCAGCCACACCACGGCCGGATGCCCTTGCTTGGCTGCGGAAACCACGTCCACGATCAAGTCGCCGTCCTGGGCGTCCGGGCAGGCGCGCAGCGCTGCGGCAAGAATGGCCGCGGCCACGGTGTCTGTGTAGGCGCGCCGTGCGAGGTCGGCGCTGCGGATGGCAACGTCTGAAGCCACCAGCAATTGTCCGGCCCGGTCCAAGGCGTCGATGACAGCGGGCACGTCGCTGAGTTCGGTGAGCGTGGCGATGAGCCGTTCGTTGCTGTGGGCGGGCTGGCCTGTGGGCTCCTCGCGGTAGAGCACGCTGAGGATTTCCGCCAGGTCGTTGCGCCAACTGCCGTCAGCCAGACTGGAGTGGATCGACGAAGGGTCGGCAGCGTCGTCGCTCAGGCCTCGCAGTGAAAACGACGTCAGGTACACCAGCGCCAGCCAGCCGCGCTGAAACTGGTTGGTCACCTCGCCCAGCGCAGGATCGTCGGCCACCGCCTGGAAATAGGCCAGGGTGCGCCACTGGGGCGACGTGAGGTAGCGCGCGACCTCGGGATGCGTGGTGTCCAGGGGGGCGAGGGTGAAGGAGGCTGCGTCCACGTTCAGCCGGAAGCCGAGCGCGGCCGGTTCTCCGTTGCGGGTGTAGCGCACGGTGCGGGCATCCGTGGTGCCTGCGTCGTAGCTCACCTCAAAGCGCGAGCCGGCAGTCATGCGGCGCACCTCAATCGGATTGCCTGCCGCGTGCAGGGCGAAGCCGACGGAGGCGATGCGGTGTTCCCACGACGAGGGGCGGGGAACGTCACCTGGCAGGGGCTGAGTGCCTGCATCGACAACGATCTGTGAGCCCCACAGAGGAAATCCCTGTGACCGATCGGCGACCTCCTTGGGAGGCTCGGTGAGCTGCAGACGATGCGGGCGCAGTACGACCAGACCTGCCGGGTCCTGCCCCGGGGGGAACCAGCGGCCTTCGAGCGTCGGGCCTGGTACAAGGCTGTCGTCCAGTTCCAGGGTGTCCTGGCCGATTGGAGGGATGGGGAGCCAGGTGCGGTGGTCGTCACGCTGGTAGCCATAGCGGCGGCTGACCCTGCCGGGTACCGCTTCCCTCAGAGCCCTGGCGATCGGCAGCAGTTCGTCGCTGCTGTCCTGCTCGGCGCTGCTGGCGGTAGTGCGCGAAGCGAAGGGAAGGATCAGTCCGACCTCGGGCACGTTGAGCGGATCGAACAGCGTCCGTGTCACGAACTCCGGAAGCATGGCACGGGGCTCGGCGCCGGGATCCTTCTCCTGGAGGGTCTGCCAGTTGTTCTTCAGCCGGCGTACAGCGGTGGGAACCACGCTGAGCAACAAAGAGCGCGGCTCCTCCCAGAGCAAGGCTTGCACTTCGTCAGCGGTCAACTGCAGCGCCGCTCTGAGATGGCGCGCCAGATCGTCCTGGAGAGCAGGAGTGGTCAAAAGGCTCTCCAACATCTGCGCCAAGTCCTGGCGGGGAGCTTTGTCCTTATCGTTCCTTGCTTTTGGTGCGGTCAACAGCGTCCTGGGGTCGGCCCACGGGTGGTGAAAGCGCAGTTTGCGTCCTGCCCAGTCCAGCAGTGACTGCGCTCCTTGAATCTTGATGACGAAGCGGTTGTTGACCGGAAGGTGACGTGCTGGCACTTCCGGCTGGAACAGCGTCTCGTAGGACTGGTAGGCCAACCGGTCCCGGCCGTAGTCGGACAGGGTGATCACCGTTACGGGGCGCATGGCGCGCTGCCGGCCGGCACGGCCGCGTCGCTGGATGAAGGCCGCCGCGTCGTGGGGAGCTTTGTGCTGGAGTACCAAGCCAACGCGCGGGTCGTTGAAACCGACTTCGAGCGAGGCTGTCGCCACCGTCAGATTGGCCTGCAGATCGACACCGACGTCCTGGGAGGACGTGCGCGCTATCCGCAGGGCATGGTGGCCAGCCCCCGGGGCGAGGACATGGCCGATCTTTTCCATCAGGTCCCACGATTGGCCGTCGCGGTAACGGGTTTGGTGATGGGCGCGGGCTGAAGCGCGCAATGCCGCCAGGGCTGGTTTCCGACCCGGTTGACCGTAGCGGTTCTGTCCTCCCTCAGCGTCCCGCAGGTCGTCGTAGAAGCGGTTGGTGACATCCAGGTCGTCGGTGAACAAAAACCCGGTGGACCCGTACAGTGCGGCGTCTTCTTCCGGGTCGAGCATGCGTCCAAAGAGCATGGCGGTTTGGATGGAGGTCGACAGCAGGCTGCTGCCGGCGATCGGATCACCGCGCAGCGCAAGCGCGTACTCGCGCCCCTCCTCATCCATGCTGTCGTCGGCGGGTTGGATGTACTCGACGTGGATGTCGCGCAGTCCCACCAGGCGGGCGAAGAACGTACCGGCGTCGCGCAGGGTGGCGCTCAGACCGACGAAAGTGACCGGCTTGCGGACGGCCTGCTGCCAGCGGCGCAGCAGCAAAGCGGTCTGAGCTCCGTGAATCCCGGAGTAGGTGTGGACCTCATCGAGCAGGACCAGGGACGGGACCACGCCTCCCTGCCAGCCCAGCAGTCGGCTGAGCCCGCCTCCAGCACTGTTCAGGTTGAGCATTTCGGTGGTGGTGAAAAGCAGGTCAGGGGGCGCGTCTTGCTGGGATTGACGGGTCAGGGCAAGGCTGCCCTCTGGAATGCTGGCCCGGCAGGCAAGGCAGACCAGTCGCTCCTTATTGGCGTGACGGTCAAGATCACGCCAGAGAAGTTCGCCGCGCTCACACGCAGGGCAGGTCAAGTAGGGGCAGATGGCACCCTCTCGAGTCCGTTTCCAGGCGGTGCGGCCGCTTGCGCCGGGCTTGAGCCGGTCGTCCTCATGGTGGTAGGGCGTGTCTCCGTAGAGAGCCCCTAGTCGAAACGGCCGGCGCCCGGAGCCCTGCAGGGTGGGTTCCAGGGAGCGGACGGTGCTCAGCGCTTCCCGCAACTGATCGCGCAGCAATTCCTTGCGCGGATACAGCGCCAGCGTGTGCAGGCGGAAACTATTCGGTCGGGCACGCTCGGCCATGGCGGCGAAAGCCGGTAGGTAGAAGGACAGCGTCTTGCCGCTACCGGTGCCGGCACCCACGATCACGCCGCTGGAGTGGGGACGTTGCAGCGCGCTGGTCACCGCCGCGGTGGCCTCGACCTGAAAGCGGGCTAGATTGCGAGGCCCGATGTGGGCCTGGGCTACGAGGTGCTGAAGGCGGCCCCAGCCAGCCAGAGTGGCGAACTCCTTCAACGCGGTCGCGGCTGGGATATTGCGCTGCGGGTAACGGCGCGGCGCGGTGTGCAGGCGGTAGTCGGCCACGAGTCGCTTACCGCTCTGCCACCACTGCGCCGCCTCGTCGCGGGCTTGCCAAGGGAAGAGTTGCCGCAACTGGGCTGCCAGACGGACGGTTTCGGCCAGTCGCGTGCGGTATTTCGGGGGCGAGGTGTCCGGCACCTTGAACAGCCAGGCACGTTCGCGGAATTCATACAGCAGGTCTTCGCTCGATATGCCTGCCGCCTCCCGCGGGGCGTCGGGCAGGCAGAGATCGATGACCTCGAGGACTTCGCTCTCGGTCAGGGCGCCACCGGTGATGCCCCAGGACACAAGGGGCAACTCGCGGTCCTCGAGCGCGTTGAGGACGTGGTTGTAGAAACGGGCGCGGGACGGTGTGATCACGTGCGCCTCCTGCGGACTTCCAAGTCGGCGTCGAGATCGACACGACGCAGCAGCGCGATCTCCTCGTCCGTGATGTCGCTGAGCAGCAGGGCGGTGCCGGAGGCCAGGCGGTCCAGGAGCACCTGCAGTCCTTCCGGCGGCGGTGGCGCGCTGTCGAGCAATTCAGCCAGTTCGGCGTGTGCGTTGGCGAACAGGGTGATCACGGCTGCGTCGACGTCGGCTCGAGCAGTTTTGGTGAGGTCCTGGTGCAGTGCTTTGGCCCGTGCCTGGTCCTGCAGAGAGAGCATGGCCTGCCGCGCCAGCTGCAAGGCCGCCAGTTGGGCTTGCGTCCACTGCCGCCATGCTTCCTGGCTGTCATGGGCTATGCGATCGGCGACCTTTTGCACCGCTGTCGAGGCCCTGGTGAAGGCCGCGTTGGGAGGCAGTCCGCCCTCGCACTGGCGGGTGAAGGCTGCTAGACCCGTGTCGAGCCCGGAGAGGTCGATGTCGCCAGCTGCCGGCTGGGCCATCAAGGAGCGGGCGATGCGGAGGCGTCGCTGCAGGGCCATCAACTGGTTGTGGAGAACGCTGATGCGTTCGCTGATGCGCCGAGCCTCCTCCTCTCCCTTCTCTCCCTCGTTAAGTCGGCGTGCCTCCGCCTGCAAGCGCTCGGCCTTTTGCAATACGGACAGGGGCGCGCTCATCGGTCCTCCTCCGGTGCGCTCAGCGACCGCCACTCGGTCAAAAGGTCCTGGACACCCCTGGCCGCTTCATCGCCATGGGAGTTGGTGCGGGCTGCAGCGTGCTCCAAAGCGGTGGTCAGCCATGCATCGCTGGCCTGCAGCAAGGCACGGACCACCTGGGGGGCGACCCCTCGGTCACGCACGGCCGCCGTGATGCGCGCCGCGTCGGAAGCCTCCGGTTCCTCCGCCCGCAGGAGATCGTCCTCGAGTTGGTTCAGGATCTTCCAGTCGACGTCCTGCGCCCGCGACAGAAGGTCGGTGATACCCGTCCGCGTGGCCAGGGGCACCGGGATGCTGGCGTCCTCGGCCGCAAGGAGCGCATCGCGCACGGCCGCCAGGACCTGCGCCCCGGTCGTGCCCCGCGGATGGTGCCGCCGTATGTCGTCCAACTGCCGGCGCAATGAGGCATTCTGCGCCTTCACCAGGTCCATCCAGTTTGCGAAGGACTTGACAGCCTTCTTCACCCACTCCGGCACGTCCGATCCTGTCACCTGCCAGTCCCACTGTGCTGTCGCTCGACGCAGCAGCGGCAGCGCCCTTGCGGCGTCGATCAGCCGGGGCTTGCCGTCACCTTGGGCCACGCCCAGCGCATCGCGGAGCCGCTCGACGAGCGGGGTCCTGTGCTGAAGGTGGCCCTCCAGGGTCCGACTCCACGCATCATCGCGCGATGCGGCGTCTTCGCGCGCCCAGGAGCGCCCGTCGGCGAATGCCGCGGCAAGCAGTTCGGCCTCGTCCATACCCGGCCACGCCAGCCCGGCCAGAGCGGCCCCGATCAAGGATGCGCGCAACCCGAGGACCAAGTCGTCATCGGTGATCTGCAGGTTCTTCTGCAGCGCGGTGGTCAGCGACGCTGTGTAGCGGTCGGATTCTGTGCTCAGCCGGCGTACATGTTCGGCCCGCTGGGCGGGCTGGCCGTTCTTCAGCAGCAGCACGCTGCGCAGGTAACGGCTATTGCGTGCCGATCGCTTGAACCGGATCGGCGCTGCGTCCGCGCCCTGCACGTTCTCCGTTGCGCCTTCGATCGAGACCACACGGGCATTGGAAGGCCATGCTGAGCGGATCGTCGCCTGTGACTGTTCCCGCATCAAAGGATTGACCCAGCAATAGCGCTGCGCGACGGCGGTGGCGATGACGGTGCGCAACTCGCTGGCCACGGCCTGCTGCAGTACCTGTTCTCGCGTGAGCCACTCCTCCACCGCATTGACCTTGGCCTGCAGAGAGGGAGGGAGTTTGTCCGTGGCGAAGGATTCCGTTTTGGTCGTCTGTTTGACCGGCTCCGTCGCCTGCACCTTGAGCGGCTGCCGAGGACTTGCGCTGGTCCCGGAGAAGGTACGGGCTTCCAGGTCAAAGGCTTCTAGGACTGCGGACGGCAGCGCGCCGGCGTGGTCGGGGGCTCCGCCCCAGAACTCCAGGACGATCTTCCGGCGGTCGGCGTCGAGAGGATCCTCTGCCTCTACGACTTCCTGAACGCCTGTGGAGAGCGGCTCGTCGATGTCCGCAGTGGGGAACTGCGTGCGGAAACGGGCGTCGGGGAAGGTGCCTTCTTTGAGTGCGCCGGCATGCTCGACCAGGACAGGACGGATCACGCTGCCGAGCACGGTGCGCGGGACGAACGCGTAGGGGTCGTTGCGCGGAGCCGTCGCGTGGATGGTGCGGACCAGGGCTGAGGGGTTGAACGGATACAGGCCAAAGCCCTCGGAGGTGGCCCCGAACTGCTCATGGCATCGGGAGACCAGGGGACAGGTCTCACAGGGATTGGGCAGCTGCCGCTCGCCCGCGTTCTCCAGGGCGTCCCGCCCGACCCGGGCGGCGTTGAGATAGCGTCCAACGAAAGAGGTGATCTCCGATTCGCCCCGGTCGTCCCTGGTGAAGGGGACGTTGAGGTTGTAGACGTAGCCGGCGGTGGCCCGCACACGGGTGAGTGCGGTCTCCGGGAGGTCGCTGAAGTAGCCCGTGGTGACTGCCATGAGAGTGCGGATCGGGGCCAGGGTGGTGCTGCCGTATCGGTTGGCGGCCTCGATGATCGCATCGAGGAGGTCTCTCTGCACGCCTTGGATCAGTGCAAAGTCCTCGACGAGCAGGATGATCTCTTTGCCCTTGCGGGCGTACTCGCGCCGCACCTGCAGCATGGCGTCCTGCAGGCGGCCGGCTCCCAGGCTCGCCACCCGTTTGACAGCTGCTTCCAGATGCTGGTTCAACAGGTCGACAGCGGCCTGCTGCAGTTGTGTGTTGCCGGAGATCGCATTGATCAGCTTGATCGTGACCTGGGCGGCGCGATGGAGATCCAGCAGGTCGGTGGGGAGGTCTTCCATGGTGAACGCCATCGGGCGGTCGGGCTCACCGTCTGCGCGGTCCTGCAGCAGTTGTTCCGCCAGTCGGGGAATGAATTTCCCCTGTCCGAGCATGAAGGCGCTCACGTGGGGGTCTTGCAGGACGACCGTCAAGCCGCGGGGACCGGCAAGCGGACGGGCGTACTGAGGTACGTCACGGGCCGTCGTGGCGGCCAGGGCCTCGCTGAGGGCGTTCACCAGGCGCCTGCTCAAAGTGGGCGCGTCCACACTGTCGGTGAACCGGTGGATGTCGGCGCGCAACTGAGCCAGCGCGTCACTATCCGCGTCGACGAGGAGGGCGTCGATCACAGCGCGCAGGCTGGTCTTGGCCTTCTCCAGATAGATGATCTTGTACTTGTCCGAGGCGGGCAGGTTCTCGCGAACCCAGCGCACCAGGTGCGACTTTCCGGTCCCGGAGTCACCGACGACCGGCAACAGGAGCGCGCCGGTGTCGGACTGCAGCGACAGGAAGTCCTTTAGCACGGTCTTCTCGTCAATGAGGGGGCCGTCGGAGACGATGGCACGCCCGTCCAGGCCGGCCCGGCGAATGCGCAACGGCGCATGCGTGGCCAGGAAGACCGCACGAGAGGGACTGACCGCCTCGGTATTGATCGTCGTGGCCGCGGTTTCGGGCGTCCAGCACAGGAAGCCGCGGAAGTCAGCCATGCTGGTCCTCCGAGATGACGATGTCGGACACGTAGTGCGACGGACGGTCGGGGTCATGAAGGGTCAAGACGCGCTGTGCGTCGGCGTCCTGCTGCAGGATGAGCCAGCCCTCGTCTTCGCCTCGCAGCAGGGCGTAGGACAAGGCCGGCCCTGCTGACTGCGCGCCCGGGTCGGGGATGCCCAGGGCGTTGGCGTAGTCCCCACCCGGCAGGACCGGCAGGGCACTGCGCAGGGTTCGGGCAGCGTCGACGGCGTTGACTCGTTCCCCGACGGCCCACAGTCTTTGCACCGACTGCTTGACGGCCGCTGTGCAGTCCGGCAGCAGGGGGCCCTTTCCGCTGCTGGATAGCAAGGGGGCAGCGGCCAGGCCCAGGGCCGGCGCCCAGTGCACGAAACGGTTCCAGCGCGTGTCGTTTCGCGACGCGGTCCCCGCTTCAGGATTGAGGTCGATGGACTGCTCGCGTTGGGCGATCTCCCAGGTGGCCGGCTCATCGAGAGGATCCCGGGAGAGAAACCACACGAGAATGCGGGTGAGATCGCGCGAACCGGTCTGTCCTGCGTCGTCGGCCAGACCGGCATTGAGTTCACCAGCCAGAACAGCCTGGCGCAGGGCACAGCTGAAGGAGGAGAAGTCCGTGCCGTCGAGGTCGCTGGCGTGTCCGGCGAGCGAGAGTCGGCCTTCGTGAACGGCAACCATCTGCAACTCGCGCAGGCTGCGCAAGGCTTGGTCGAAGGTCTTGTTCTCCTTGCCCTCGGTCAGGGAGGGGGGAGCCAGAAGGGCCCGCGCGCGATCCGTAGGCAGCGGCTTTCGCTCTGCGGCAAGAAGACGAACGACGGCCCACATAAAAGGTGGTATCGAAGATTCCGCAAGCAACAGGGCCACTAGAACGACTCCAAGGCAGTACGCACCCACAAGTGGGCGCGGTGGATTGCAACAAGTGGGGCGTCGGGGCGATCCGGGTGCGCCAAAGACCGTGGATGCAGCAGGTACGTTACATCCCGGGAATCGAACCGCAGCGCCAGATCGTCTCCCATGTGGGAGGCGGAAGAGTCGAGCAGCCAGACCATCGGGTTGGTGTAGCGGCCCAGGAGGTCCTCATCCCTGTCCAGGATGAGGGGGCGGGGGCGCACGTCGCGTTGCAGTCGGCGAGTGGCGAGGCGAGCAAGCCCCGGACCGCCGACCACCGACATCCCCCGCACGGCCAGTCGCTCGAGCAGTTCGGGCACCAGGTCAGCGAACTCCTGCTCGGTTTCCCAGTAGATGGAAAGGCACGGCAGGTCACCGCGGAACCGCTTCAGGGGGTCCTCGCGTCGGCTCGGCCACGACGGCACGGCAGGCCAGGGCTCGACCGCGAGCCGGTAGTAGCCCTCCGGGGCGGTCCGCGGCGGGCCCTGCTTACGGCAGGGCGGGCACCCGCGGCAGGTGACTCCCGTGGTCAGAACACCTCCGCGGTAGGGCACGCGGTAGTGGTCGGCCAGTGCCTCACCCCAGCAGCGGTCGCTGCGCAGGATTCTCCGCAGCCGGCCAGCGGCGTCACGTTGGTCCTTGATGATAAGCCGGCGGACGTCGTTGAAACGCTGCAGGAAGTAGGCGCGGTCGTTGGTCTGCCCATCCGCAAGGAAGACGTCGAACTGTTTCCCCAGGGACGTGTAGAACGCATCGACGCGTCCTTGCCAAGCCGCGTCGCTTTCCCTCTCGCCACGCTGTGGCGGTTCGGGGATGGTCACCTTGATGAGGCCCGCTCTGACCATGAAGTTGAGGATGCGTTCGTTCCAGCTGCGGTGCCGGCCGAAACCTTCGGGCATGTCGGCAGGCAGGGCTTCGAGGCTGAGCCGGTGGGCGCCACTGTCGGTGGGAGTGCGCCCCACCCACATGGCCCGCCACCGGGCCCAGGCCCGCTCGGCCGTCAATTGCGGGCTGCGGTTGAGACTTTCGGCCAGTGCCTCGTCCCCAGGAGCTGTGGCCATGTAGGCGATGCAGGGATGTCCGTCACGCCCGGCGCGGCCGACCTCCTGGTAGTAGCGGTCCGTGGTCTCCGGGAGGCAGGCGTGGACCACGGTACGCACGTCGGCAAGGTCAACTCCCAGGCCGAAGGCCGAGGTGCCCACGACCACGTCGAAGCGCGTGGGCTCGGGCCCGGCCGGGGTCGAACCCGCCCAGCCTTCGAGAGCCTGCCGCCGCTGGTCGTCGCTGGACTTTCCGGTGACCTGGGTGACGCGGCGGAAGCCGGCCTGGCGGAGCCGTTCAGCCCAGTCGGCGGCGTCCTTGACCCGAGTGGTGTAGAGCGCCAAGGGCCGAGGCAGCATGGCGACTGCGTCGATGACGGCTTCGTTCCGGCTCTGCTCGTCGGGGCAGGTGTCGACGTAGTAGCTGGGCTCGTGCCGCAGTTGAGCGGCCCACACGACCTGGGCCTGCCCTTCCTCAGCGAACAACTGCTCCAGAAGGCTGACCTGCTGATGGGTGAGGGTGGCGCTCATCGCCACGGTCACCGGCGCCTGGTCCTGGGGGGCCTTGCGCAGCCAGGTACGCCGGTGGCTGGCCATCGTCTGGAATTCGGGCCGAAAGCCGGTGCCCCACTGCTCGACCAGGTGTGCCTCGTCGATGACGAAGTACTGCAGCAGTCCGGCTTCGGCGGCGTCCTCCAGGGGTTTCTTCAGCGCCGTCACCACCGCTTCGGGGGAGGCGAACAGCAGGCGTTGGCGACCAGTGCGGACGTCGTCGCATATCTGCCGCTTGACCTCTTCCGGCATGCCGCCGGTGTAGGCATAACGGCCGGTCGGGCTCCGTCTGCCCTGCCGTTCAAGGGTGGCCTGCGTTCTGGCCTCCATGTCCAGGGCAAGAATGACCGTGGGGACGACCACGATGGACACTCCCCCGCGGACGCCGGCCAACAGAGCCGAGGCCTGGGCCACCGCAGTCTTGCCGTGTCCGGTGGGCAAGCACACGATCGTCGTGCTGCCGGCAGGAGCAAGGGCAACGGCTCGCGCGGCTTGTTGCTGCCCAACGGAGACGTACTCCTGGTAGCCGAGGGCCTCTGCCCAATAGGGGTCGGCGGGCCGGGGTTCGAGGTGTCGCCGATGCGGTGAGTCCACCCCGAGATAGATCTGCTTCAGGTCCTCTCGGGCGCTTTCTTGTGCTTCGGGCGTCAACTCCCGCGGGTGCCACGGCAGGGCGAAGACCCGCAATCCCTGTGTGGTCGGCAGTGTCCGGCACGCCATCTGTTCCCACTGTTCGCGGCTGGGCAACGCGGGATCCAGGGGCACCTCCAGTCCAGCATTGTTTCCCCGAACGGCGGCCTCCAGCAGTATCTGCCGGGTGAGGGCTGCGATGTCGCGCCATCCGACCGCGTCTGCGCGATGAGCGGCCCGGTCGGCCAAGGCGTCTTCCAGTCGCCGCAGGGTGCCGGTGGCCGTCGTCGTCGGCACCTGGGGCCAGGCCGTAAACAGTTCCTGGGCGTTCGCCCACAGATCACCCATCGTGCTTCACCGTCCGGTATCCCCCGCGCACGATGCAGGTGGCGGCGACCACGCGTATCGAAGGGCGGCTCAGTGCCTCTGTCAGATCCCGTCCCACTGCCACGTCCAGCAGGTAGCTTTCGGTGTCGCCCAGCAGGTGGCCGGCCGCACTGCGTGCCTGCGCCTGCGCGGTCGCGATCGCGAGTTGCTGCTGTGCCTGCTCCTGCGCCTTAGCGCACTTGCTCATCAGGTCGGTTGCCTGGACGAGGTGAGCACGGGCCACTTGCTCGGCTGTTTCTGCTGCCTGCCGATATTCCTTCCCGCCGCCGAACACGGCGACCAGTTCGCCGTGGTTCTTGACGTTGTAGTTCTGATCTCCTCGCCTGCCATAGGGAGCGTCCAGCCAGGCGCAGGCCTTCGGGTCAGTCAGAGCGATACCGTGCCCGGCAGGCACCCACACCTTGCGGGTGAACGGGGGGAGCAGGCGGTCAGCCTGGCGTCGCAGGGCTCGCCCGGCCTCGGGCACGTTGGCGACACGCCGCAGGGCGGCACTGATGTCGGCTTCCACGAGGTACTCGAGCCCGAAGTAGGCTTCATCTCCTGTGCGGCAGGTCGGGTCAAAGCGTCGGAAGGCCGTCGCCTGACCGCGTTCGTCGGCGAAGACGATGTCGGCAAGCATGTCCACGAACGGGTTGCCCGAGCGGAAGAGCCGGGTTCCCGGGGCGCGCAGAGCGGTGGAGCGGTTGAAGACCCCCTGGGCCATGTGGGGATGAATGCGTTCGGCGGCCGCTTTGAAGCGCCGTGGGTCGATCAGCGGATGCGAGGAGGCCACGTCGAACTGGTCACGCTGGTGGCCGGCGACGGTGCGTGCGTCATGCCGAAAGCGCAGCCCGCCACTGCTGTCATCGGCGTAGTGCACCAGGCTCTCACGCAAGCGGCGCCAGTCCTGCTCCAGACGATCGAGCGCGCTCGTGGTCTGACGGGCCTGTTCAGACGTCTCGTGTATGGACTCCAGCATGTCCATGGTGTCGATATCCCGCTTGGCCTGGCGCAGTTCCTCGCGCACGCTGGACGCCAGGGCCGTTAGCCCCACGGGACCGTCGTCGAGGGCCTGGCGCCACACGCGGGTCAGCCCTTCAGCGATGGTGTCCTGCATGGTCGAGACGGACGCAGTAAACAGGTCGTATCCCTCGTGGAGCAATCCGGCCCAGGCCCCGCAGAACGCCTCGTTCCCTTCACGATCGCCGATGCGGAACTGCTGCGCCGGTCGGTTCTGCCGCAGCGATTCCACTCCCCGGTAGCGATCCACCCGCCCGATGCGCTGCTCCAGGCGGTTAGGGGACCACGGCAGCCGCACATGTACGACCACGTCTGCAACTTGCAGGTTCAACCCGTCCTCAGCCGAGGCGTCAGCGATGAGCACCTGGCACAGGGCGGCGTTCTGCGAAGTACGCCAAGTCTGCACGACCTGCTCGCAGGCGTCCGCGCTGGTGGCTGTGGTGTGCAGGCCCACCACGGCGTCGGGGGCCTGGGCGCTGAGCGCCGCCGCTATCTGGGCGGCCAGGGTTCCCGGGCCGCAGAAGATCACCGCCCTGGTTCCGGGACGCACGACCGGCAGCAATGCTTTGGCCAGGGCCGTGGGTGCGACGGTGAGAGGCAAGTCAGCGCGCTGCTTGCTGTAGGTCTCCCCCAGTTCGCTCTCGCGGGAAAGGGTTGCCGGTGCCGCAAGCAGGAGCCGCTCCTGCTCGGTCAGTCCGGCTCGGTCGGCGGCTTCCCGATCGCGGTGGGTGCGCCAATGCAGCGCGCACAGCAAATCTTCCATCAGGCCGCCGGCCCGAGAGGCAAGCACCGCCAGCGCCATGGCATAGGCCGTATGCTGAGTGTCATCGGCCGCGGTGTCCACCAAGTGGTCGGCGATGAGCGTGCGCCACTCCAGCAGCAACGCCTGACCGAGGTGGTGCTCGCCGAAATCCACCGCGAGCAGGCGCGGACGGGTGCGTCCTCTCACTTCATACGGCACAAGCTCCGTTTCTTCGTCCTCGCGCAGCACGGACGCGCGGCGGTGGCGGATGACCCGTCGGTGCAGGCGATAGGTCTCGCTGAGATGAGCCCTCAAAGCCTCTACCCTCAGGACCAATTCAGGGGCCTGATCCTCGTTGGCCAACTCGGCATCGTCGTTGAGGAGAGCCAGCACATCGGTGGCCAATGCCTCAAAGCGCTCGTCGCACGGCAGGAGTCCCCGCAGGCTATCGATGGTCATCGGCAGCAGCGTGGGGAAATAGGCGTCCAACTGAAACACGCCGTCGGCAAGGTCCTTACGCCGCCGGTAGCGCTCCTCGAAGGAGGCGCGGTCGTCCCAGCGGTACAGGTTCTCGTCCAGCAGATGCAGCAGACCCAGGTGAGTGACGTAGTGAGAGGTCACCGGGGTGGCCGACAGCAGCAACAGGCGCGTGGCCGTGTGCGCGATGCCGCACAGTTCACGGTAGGGCGATTGCGTCGGCTCCGTGATGTCTTGGACGAGGAGGTGGGCCTCATCGACGACAAGCAGGTCGGCGTCGCGATAACTCGCCCACTTGTGCGGCGTGTCGTGGGCGGTGAAGGTGATGCGCGCCTCGGGAAAGTCATCGATGAAGAACTTCTCGAGCATTTCGCCACGCCACTGCCTCACCAAGGACGCGGGCGCCATGACGACAACACGCGCGTGAGGGTTGTCGATCAGGGTCTGACGAATGACGTAGCCGGCCTGGATGGTCTTTCCGAGCCCGACCTCATCGGCCAGCAAGTAGCGCTGCACCGGGTCGGACAGGACGGTCAAAGCGGCCTGGACCTGGTGGGGGTATACCTCCGCCGCAGAAGACAGCAGGGCGGGGATACTTCCACTGGCCCCACGCTGAGCAATGAGGCTGTGCAGCATGGGCAAGCGGGCATCGTGGAAGTAACCGGACTCGTTCCCGCCCGCTCCCAGGGTCGCGACCGGATTCTTTACGGGCCGGTCCCAGCGCACGTGCAACTCCGCCGCTCGAACCGGCAGGTGCACGTCCGGATGGTTGGGGAACTGCACGTAGTACACACCGGGGTCACTCCCCCGCACCCGTCCTACGATCCACACGCCGGTGCTGGGATCACGCCGGTAGACCCGGGTCTCCTCCGGCAAAGACACAGGCGTGCACAAACGTGCAGCGATGCGCTGCGTGTGGGCAACGGGCTCCGCTATCGACTCAAAGAAATCAACCTGGACACTCTCCCCCTCAACTGCTGCAACTCGGCCCACCCCCGGAGAACCGGCAAAGCGGACAAAATCCCCCACCCTCAGCCTTGACATTACACTTCCTTCACAAGGCGTCCACATCCAGCCGGTTGAAGCGTAAACCGCACCACCGACAATCGCCGGGTTGGGCACCCGCTCCACGGCGATCACCAGGTACGAAGTCCCCAATCGCCTGCTGGAAGCTCACGTCTGCCCTCCCACCGTCGCCCTCCCCAGGGCGACTTGTACCAGACCGCTGCCCCCAAGCTCCCCTCCCGGACACTGAGAGTGAGCCCACGATGACAATGATCTTCAACTTTCATAATGCATGCAGTTGGTCCGGTCAATGCAGTACGCGCAGGAAAGTGCGCATACTTCGAGGCATCAGGCGCAAGAGCCGGTGCGATGCACGCTGGGGTGCCGCTCAAGCGGGGCGAGAAGGCGGCTGCCCGTGCCGCCGGTTTCAGGTGGGCAAGGGGGCTGTGGGTGGGGGTGGCGCCCAGGCCCGATAGGCCGTTCGGCCCGGATGCATGCCGTCACCGGGTCCGGTCGCGCGCGCAGACACGCACGATCCGCCGCGGCATGCCTGGGCTGAGGGCCACGAGAGTCGATCGGCCAGCCATACCAGGTGATAGCCGACGACGGTGCACCGCAGAGCAGTCGGCCTGTGAAACGGGCCGCTGTCCTACCGGCTCAAAGGAGCACCCACGTTCTCGTCGGCCTACGCTGGCGCGCCCTCGTCTCGGTGCTTACCGCCGGGAACGCTGCCCCTGGATGAACGTGCGCGGCACCCTCCAACCCCGCGACGAGCACAGCTCCTCGCATCGCCCCGTTCAGCCAGTCGCAGGCATGCAGCAAAGCCCACCGCTGGGTGGGGCGATGGGCGGGAGGTGCAGTGCAGTCGGTTCACCGTGCCTGACAGGGCACGGTGAACGCGATGAGCCGGTCAGCCCCGTACGGTGCGGACCAGGAGGTCGGTGAGCAGGCGGATGTCGTTGGGGGTGTTTTGCAGGCCGTTCCAGCGGCGCTGCTCGCCGTCGGCGAAGCGCCACATGCCGGAGGTCCAGGCGGTCACCGGCATCAGGCCGAGGACGGCGTTGCGAACCTGATCGCAGTCGACGTCTTCGGCGGGCATGCCGTCGGTGAGGGCGTCCATGACGAAGCCCATGGCCTGGATGCCGACGCCGTGGGTGAGGCGGGATTGGCGGGGCGGGAGTTTCCAGGCGTCGCTGAAGGTCTCCTTCACGATGGTCCAGAAGGAGCGCAGGTGCAGCAGCATGCGTTCGACGTCGCCGGAGCCGTCTTCGGGGTTGCGGTACTGGTAGAGGGCGCCTTCGAAGAGGCTGTGTTCCAGCATGCGCAGCAGGCTGGTGTCCTTGATGTTGCCGTCGGGTGAGGTGGGGCTGGCTACCCGGCCGTAGAAGGGGCCTTGGCCGTCGGTGTTGAGGCGGGTCATCAACTGGGCCGGCAGGCGCTTGCGGGCGTATGCGGGGGGCAGGTGTCCGCTGGTTTCGGGCAGCAGCTCGTGGATGAGGCCCTTGGGTAGCGGCTTGGTGGAGTTGACCAGGATGAACTGCGAGCGCTGGTCTTCTTGGTTGTCGGCGATGAATCCGACGGCGGCGACGGGGAATTCGACGAGGTCGGCGTCGCGGATGGCGGCGCTTCGCTGCTGCCCGTCCACGATGAGGGCGGGCTTGTCCTGGTCGGTGAGGGATTCGTCGACGGGGATGACGAGGACGCCGGGGACGGAGTAGTCCACGCCGGCGTTGGGGCGGACTCCGGTTTCGAAGCGGACGGTGTCGTCGAAGGCGAGGACGAGGGCGTTGGGGAGCATGGCGTCCTCGGATTCGAGGTAGCGGCGGATGCCCCGGATATGGCTGAGGACCTCGGGGCGCTGGTAGCCCTTCAGGTTGCTGTCATCGTCGCGGCGGACGCGGGAGACGGCGGCGAAGCTGTGGAGTTTCTTCCCGTCGATGGCAAAGCAGTAGATTTTTCGGTTGCCTTGACGTACTTCGAGGGCGGGAAGCCTCAGCTCATATCGGTCGGCCATTCATATCTCCTGACAGGGTTTTTAAGAAGAGCTGGGTGGTGGTGAAGTCTATCCGAAGGTGAGTTGTCTCATCTTCGCCTCGAGCACGGTGAGATTATGGAATCCGCGGCGTTTGTTGCGTTCACTGCCGCGGAATATGGCGATTTCGATTCCGTGCTTCTTACACAGGGCGCAGGGGCAGGTGCGCCAGGGTGCATCACTGAGGGTGCGCTCGTAGTACTCGAGGTAGCTTTTCTTTTTCGAGCCGAGGACGAGGTTTTCGTAGGTGGCGAGGGCACTCATGACTTCTTCGAGTGCTGTTTCTTCTTGGTCGAATGCACGGAGGGCGCGCAGGCAGTCTCGTTCGGCGATGATGGCTTCGGCTTGGGAGACGTGGCCGGAGAGGATGAGGCGTTTGAGGGCGGGGTTGCCGTCGACTTGGGGGACGCGGATGGCGGTGTAGGAGTCGGTAGCGGTGTGGTAGTTGTTGCGGTCGTCCATGAAGGCCTGGCGGAAGGCGCTGGTGCTGTCGAAGCTGGCCACGCCGTGGCGGGCGAACTGTTCCATGCTGTCGACGCGGTTGATGCCGAGCAGGTGGAGTTCGGTGTCGTGGTTGCGTACGGCGTCGATGGCGAGGAGGCAGGCGAGGATCTCGTGGGACTTGAGGGGGACCATGCCGCCGAGGGCGATGCGCCGGTATCCCATTTTCTGTAGTTGGGCGACGGAATGGGCGTAGCTGTCGGGTCCCCATCCCTGGGCGGCGCCGACGGGTTGGAAGCGGGCGCCGTGTTTTTTTGTGGCGGCGAGGAAGTTTTCGGCGAGTTCGAGGGAGATCTGCTGGCGTTCCACCCAAGCCGCTTCGGGTTCCGTATCGGATTCTTGGGGGATGTAGCCGAAGATGATGTGGTCGATGCTGATGCCGGCGTCGAATCCGCAGCGGCCGTAGAAGTCGATGACTTCGTCGACCTCGTACGGGGGGCGTTCTTCGTCGATGTAGTTGAAGGCGCCGCAGTCGCCGATGGTGGAGCAGGTGTCGGGGAGGCGGAAGAAGTTCCTCACGCCCAGGCGGTAGAGGCGCTCGCGTTGCGGGGCGGAGTATTTTCCGGCGCCCTTCATAGATCCGTCGACAACCGCCTTGCTGACGAGGATCCCGTCATACGGGATCGGCGTCACGGCCTGGTGGGCGTAGACGTCATCGCGCTGACGGACTCGGTAGGGCGAGTACTCGTCGTTGATGAAGTCGTAGGTGGGGCTCACCAGGTCCTGACTGTCAGGGAAATAGAATTTCACGCGGCTTTTGCCTTTTCCTGCACATAGATACGGAGGAGGTAGTTCGACAGAGTGCTGATGTGGCGTGGGTTGTTCTGGAGTTCGTTCCAGGGGGTGTTCAGGTCGGGCCAGCGTCCCTGGGTCCAGCGGCAGTGCGGGGCGATCAGGGCGAGTTCGGCCCGCGCCAACTCCACGGCATGGGGTGAGGCGGGGTCGATGGCCATCATGACGCGGTCCATCAGGCGTCCCATGGAGCGGATGCCCACGCCGTGCATCAATCGGGACCGGGTCGCCGGCAGGCCCCATGCGTCGGGGAAGGTGTCGCGCACCGCGGTCCAGTAGACGACGAGGATCTGGCGGATGGTGGCGGTGTCGACCGTGCCGTTGGACAGGTTCTTGTAGGGAAAGAATGCACCTGAAGGGGAGTTGAGGGATTCCTGAATCGCGGTGGTGAGGCTGTTGTCCGTGACGACGGCGTCCGCTTTCTGCTCGGCCGTGGTGGAGGGGCGGCGCACCAGACCCCTAAACGGTGAGTCCTTGTCGTGGTTGAGGGCCTCGACCAGGACAGAGGGGAGTTTGCGGGCGGAGAGCTTGGTCGGCAGGAGGGTGCCGACTTCAGGGAGGAGTTCGGTGACCAGGTTGGTGGGCAGCGGGGAGACCGTGTTCACGCGCAAGAACTGGTCGCGTTGAGTTTCCAGGTCTTCGGCGACGAACCCGGCGATGGTCACGGCCAGGCGGGTGTTGCGGGTGCGGGCCAGGGCGAGGCTGCGCTGCTGGCCGTCGACGATCCAGGCCGGCCGCGGGGCATCGGGGGTGTCGGGCAAGGGGATCTCCAGCGTGCCCGAGGTGCACAGGCCGTCACTGCTGCCCGGGCCCGGGCTGGATTTGAACCGCACGCTCGAGGGCAGCGCCATGATCAGCCCGTTGGGAAACAGAACCTCCTCGCCGTCGAGGTACTCGAGGATTTGCTTCACGTGCTGTTTTTTTTCGGGGCGTTGGTAGCCGATCAGTTTGCCGGCCTCGTCCCTTGAGATGCGTGCCACGTCGGCGACTTGGCGTACCTCCTCGGCCGCCAGGGTGAACACGTACAGGGGGATCGTGGGGTGCTGCTCGATCCGCAGGGCCCGGCGTTTAAGCACAAGGGAGGTCATCGGGGGCCAATCGTTGCTGTGTACAGGTCCGCGAAGCGCTTTTGTTCACAGGCCATTCCCTGGTCTCGCAGCAGGCGCAGCAGGCGGGTGCGGGAGTAGCCGGGGTGACTTTCCTTCGACTGCTCGATGAAGTCGATCACGGCTTCGTCCGTCATCGGCCGGCGCTCGTAGCGTTCGGGGCGGGCGACCTGATCGACCCAGTCTCTCCAACGCTGCTGTGCGCTGGGCGTGATGAGGTGGCCGGGCGTGCAGTGCTCGAGCCAGGAAGCCGCCATGCGGACGTTCAAGCTGGTGCGGGTGCCGCCCAGGGCGTGGCGCAGGGCGGCGTTGGCCGGCACGCGCACGATGCCGTCCAGCTCACAGGCGCCCCCGACCAGCACCACCTCGGCTCCCGTGGCCGCCAGCGCGGCAAGGTCACGGTGCATGGCCCCTGCGTAGGTCTCGGACAGCACCACCAGCGCCCGGCCGGCAGCGGCTGCGATCTGGGGCAGCTGACAACTGGCGTCCAAGCGTTGCAGATGGTCCCACCAGTCAGCGGCCTGCGCGCTGGAGGAAGCCACGGAATCTGCATGTCGGGGCAGGAAAGTCGCCGCGTAGGAAGGTGCGAGGCTGGACACTGGTCGCAGGCCCAGACCGGCCGAGGCCACGTAGAGACGGGGAACAAAACCGGCCCGAGATGCGGCTTTTGTGAGAACTTGGGCGCGCCGCCACTGGTCTCCCTGATACAGGTCCTCCAGCGCGATGCGCGGCCCTGGCGCGGCGTGCAGGCGGCGGGCCCATTCCACGGCCCGCTCGGCGAGGTCCGTCTTGGGCAGGGCGCGGGCCTGCAGTGTGGCCTCGGGGGGCGAGGTCTTCCGGTCCGTGCACGTGACCACGATGGGCAACTCGTTCACTGCGGTTCGACCTCTAGCTTCCGTAACTCGTATCTTGTTGTGGTTACTGTAGCCGGTAGTTAAGACGGTAGGCTGCCACTGCCTCAACGGAGGCAACTGGACCTCAGATAAGGGAGTGACAGCATGGACCGTCCCGCGATCGTGTTGCTGAGCGGCGGCCTGGACTCGACCACGGTGCTGGCCATCGCCAAGGACCAGGGATTCACTCCCTACGCGCTCAGCTTCCGCTACGGGCAGCGGCACTCCATCGAGTTGGAGGCGGCCCAGCGGGTCGCCCAGGCCCAGGGCGTGGCCCGGCACGTCATCGCCGACATTGATCTGCGGGTCTTCGGCGGCTCTGCTCTGACGGCCGACATCGAGGTGCCCAAGCACGAGTCGCTCGCGGACGTGGAAGAGGCGGGGGTACCGATCACCTACGTGCCGGCCCGCAACACGATCTTTTTGTCCTTCGCGCTCGCGTTTGCCGAGACCGTCGGCGCCAGCGACATCTTCACCGGGGTCACGGCCGTGGACTACAGCGGCTACCCCGACTGCCGCCCCGAGTACATGGAGGCGTTCGCCACCATGGCCAACCTGGCGACCAAGGCCGGCGTCGAAGGCACCTCCAAGATCACGCTGCACTCCCCCCTGATCGCACTCTCCAAGGCCGACATCGTCCGCGAGGGCCTGCGCCTGGGCGTGGACTACTCCCTGACCTCCTCCTGCTACGACCCCGACGAGCAGGGCCGGGCCTGCGGCAAGTGCGACACCTGCCTGCTGCGCCTGAAGGGCTTCGCCGAAGCCGGCGTCAGCGACCCCGTCCGGTACCAGAGCGCCTGAGCATGACCTACCTGATCAAGGAAATCTTCTACACGCTGCAAGGCGAAGGCGGCCACGCCGGCCGCCCGGCGGTGTTTTGCCGGTTTTCCCGCTGCAACCTGTGGACCGGCCGCGAACAGGATCGCGCCCGCGCGATCTGCCAGTTCTGCGACACCGATTTCGTGGGCACCGACGGCGAAGGCGGCGGCCGCTTTCGCACCGCCCAGGAACTGGCCGACGCCGTCGAGGCCGCCTGGCCCACCACCGACCAAGCGCACCGGTTCGTGGTGTGCACCGGCGGAGAACCCCTGCTGCAGTTGGACGAGGCCGCCATCAAGGCCCTGCACGGCCGCGGCTTCGAAATCGCGGTGGAAACCAACGGCACCCGGCCCGCTCCCCGCGGTATCGACTGGCTGTGTGTGAGCCCGAAGATCGGCTCCACCCTGGTCCTCACCAGCGGCGACGAACTCAAACTGGTCTACCCCCAGGCCGGTGGCGACCCCGCCCAGTTCGAACACCTCGACTTTCGCCACTTCCGCCTACAGCCGCTGGATGACGCCGACCGCGAGGCCCACACCCATGCCGCCGTCGAGTACTGCATGAAGAACCCGCGCTGGACGCTCTCCCTCCAGACGCATAAGTATCTGGGAATTCAGTAATGGAAATCTTTCGCGAGTTCACCTTCGAAGCGGCTCACCGCCTGCCGCGCGTGCCCGAGGGTCACAAGTGCGCCCGCCTGCACGGCCACTCCTACAAGGTCACCGTGCACGTGGAGGCACCCGTTGATCCGGAGGCGGGCTGGGTGATGGACTTCGGCGACATCAAACAGGCTTTTAAGCCCATTGATGCACAACTCGACCATTACTACCTGAACGATATCGAAGGCCTCGACAACCCCACGAGTGAGAACCTGGCCCGCTGGATCTGGGACCGGATGGTCACCGAGCTTCCCGGCCTGTCGGCGATCACCGTGCGCGAGACCTGCACCTCCGGCTGCACCTACCGAGGCGAGTAGCGGCATGCACGACATCCAAAACGAGGCCGACTCCCGCGGCATCGCCATCGACGAAGTAGGGATCAGCGGCTTGCGCTATCCCGTCACGTTCGATGACGGTCACACGTGCCAGCATGGCATCGCCGACATCAGTGTCACCGTCGGCCTGCAGGCCGACCGACGCGGCACCCACATGAGCCGCATGATCGCCCTGGTGCATGAGGAAGTGGCCACCCTCGCCCCGCAGGACTTGCCCATCGCCCTCAAACGAGGGCTCGCCCTGCTCGAAGCCCCCAGCCTGGCTGTGACGTTGTCCCTGCCCATCGCCACGACCGTGACCGCGCCCGCCAGTAAGCGGCAATCATGGCAAACCCACGACGTCACCATCACCGGTTGCATCACCCCCGACACCTGCACCGTCGCCACCACGGTGACCACCGACGTCACCAGTCTGTGCCCGTGCTCCAAGGCCATCTCCGACTACGGTGCCCACAACCAGCGCAGCGAGGTCACCCTCACTGTCACCGGGACCGCCGACGCGCCCTATCCCCTGGCGGTCCACGAAATCGTCGACCTGCTGCGCAGCGTCGGCTCCGCCCCTGTCCTCCCCCTCATCAAGCGGCCCGACGAACGCGTCGTCACCATGCAGGCCTACGACCATCCCGTCTTCGTCGAAGACATCATCCGCGATATAAGCCTTGCATGCCGTGAAAAGGGGCTGAAACACGCGATCCGGGCGAAGAATCTGGAAAGTATTCACAGCCACGACGCCATCGCCAGCCTGACCTACACCGGTTGAAGCCCCTCACACGCCCTGGGGCGGAAAGGGGGGTGCCAACCCCTTCCCTACGCCGTGCCTGCGGCGGCCATGTGCGCGGCTTTGCCCAAGCCCGCGGGAAGCGTCCACTGGCGGCTATGCACGCGCCACGTGGGCCCGTACAGCGGGCCGGCGCCGGCGCCGCTGACTAGCGCGTTCGCCATTCAGGAGCCCACCCGAGTCCCTCAGGGCGGCATCGCCTAACCCCACCGGGACCTTACTCACCTCCCGGCAGCAGGCACTTCTCTCAGCACTGCAGCGCGGACCGACGCCTTAAGGATGTCAGTGTCCTGCGCTGTACTGTCTGCACGTTCGTCCCACCGTCCGTCCGCCGCTGGAGCCGAGCGCAGCAACCCACCACCGAGACAGAAAGTAGATCGTGAAGGCCCCCGCTCCTGCCGGTATTGCCACAGTCATCGCGTACATCGCCACCATCCCGGCCGCCAACTTGGCCGTCACCCACTTCGGCGCGGTACCCGTCGGCCTCGGTTACGTGGCGCCCGCCGGCGTCTACTTCGTCGGCCTGGCGCTCGTCCTGCGCGACCTTGCACGCGAGGCGACCGGCCGTGGCGCCATCCTCGCCGCCATAGCCATCGGCACCGTCCTCTCCTACCTTCTCGCAGACCCCAGCCTCGCCACTGCCTCAGCGGTTGCCTTCGCCGTCGCCGAAACCATGGACTTCGTCGTCTACGAACCCCTGCGCCGCCGAGGACTTCTGGTTGCGATACTCGCCTCGAACGCCGTCGGGCTTCTCGTCGACAGCCTCCTGTTCCTCCACCTCGCCTTCGGCTCCCTCAATTACCTGCCTGGACAAATCCTCGGCAAAACGTGGATGACCGTCGTGGCCGTCATAGTCCTGGCGCTACTGCGCCGCCGGTACCGCGGTATCGCCTGAACGTCCCAGCCTGCCATCCACGCGTGGCAGGAAACCTCACCGCATTTGCTTCGCTCAAGACTTGAGCAGGTCTCAAGCGGCCGCTCGCCGGTGTACGCCTCAGCGCCACCATTCGGCAGCGAACTACGTCACCTGGCCGCCCGTGAACTCCTCGCACCGCTGGACCCCGGTCTCACCGCCTCGCATGCGTGCCTTATGGCGCCATCTTCATTTCCTGGAGCGACACGGAATCTGCTTGCACGCCTCCACCCCGGCACACTGGGTGGAGAGACGGCCCCTTGAAGCCCGGCCATGGTCCTTGGCCGCCGACCACCTTCGGTAGGCGGCGGCCGGGATGCGGAAGGCGGTGAACGGTGTCCACCTACGGTCACCGTTCGCGCCATGCGGGTCCGGGACGCACCCGATACGGACGTGGGCTCTACCTCACAGCCTCTTTCACCGTCCGTGGACTACCTGTGGACGGATCGCGCTCCAGCGGCCGATCATCAACCCGTGACCTGCGTAAACGTAGGAGCATGAAGCGCCCTCCGGAGCCGTGTGCGCAGGTTCGAATCCTGCCGGGGGCACTCGCCTAGCACCGTTCAACGTTGAGGTGTGACCAGGGCGGATGCCGAGAGAAGAGGGCGGGAGTCAGTCTTACTGATTCCCGCCCTTTCTCATTGTGCGCCCCGCGCCTCATGAAGCTAGGCGACCTTGCTCGCGGAGGTCGTGACGCGAGGAGCACCGCTCCTTCATGCTGGAGCTACCAGCGGCTCAGCGGGGGAACACGATGGTCAGCTTGTCGTCCGTACCGCGTCGCGGATCACGTCGGCTACTTCCTTCGGCTGGGAGACGGCGACCGCGTGTGACGCCTCTGCGATCTCGACGACGGTCGCACCGGCGCGCTTGGCGCCGAAGCGCTGGACCTCGGGGTTGATCGCCTGGTCCGCTCCGGCCACCAGGGCCCAGGACGGCTTGGTCTTCCATGCGGCCGCGGTGGCCGTCTCCTCGAACGCCGCGGCGGCCAGCGGGCGTTGGGCCACGGCCAGCACCTTGGTGACGTCGGTGGGCACGTCGGCGGCGAAGACCGTCGGGAACGCGTCGGCGGTGATGGTGACCTCGACCGCGGGGTCACCGCCCTCGACGGGGTACGTCCACTGCTTCAGGTTGCTCACCAGTGGGGAGAGGGGGAAGCGGCCCTGCAGCTCGCCGAGGCTCTCGCCCTCCTCGAGGACGTAGGCGGCCACGTAGACGAGTCCGACGACGTTCTCCGTGAGGCCGGCCACGGTGATCAGCGCGCCGCCGTAGGAGTGTCCGACCAGGATGACGGGGCCTTCGATCTGGGCGGCCACGGAGGCAACGTACGCGGCGTCGGCGGCCAGGCCGCGCAGCGGGTTCGGCGGGGCGATCACCGGGATGCCGTGACGTTGCAGTTCCGCGATGACCCCGGACCAGCTGGCCGCGTCGGCGAACGCGCCGTGTACGAGGACGACGGTGGGGGTGGGAGTAGGGGCGGATTTGGTCATGTCCCGTTTCTCCTTGGGTATCAGGCTGCGTGCAGGGCGGTGCGCAGGGTGTCGGCGGCCATCGTGATGGCGGCCTCGGCCGCGTGGGTCTCGCGCAGGGCGTTGAGCATCACGAAGTCGTGGATGACGCCCTGGAAGCGGACCGCGGTGACCGGGACGCCGGCCGCGCGCAGCTTGCCGGCGTACGCCTCCCCCTCGTCGCGCAGCACGTCGGCCTCGGCGGTGATGACCAGGGCCGGCGGCAGACCGGCCAGTTGTTCGGTGGTGGCGCGCAGCGGGGAGGCGGTGATCTGAGCGCGCTCGGCCTCGTCGGTCGTGTACTGGTCCCAGAACCACTGCATACCGTCGCGGCGCAGGAAGTAGCCGGTGGCGAACTGGTGGTACGACCCGGTGTCGAAGCTCGCGTCGGTGACCGGATAGAAGAGGACCTGCTGCACCAGCGGGATGCCGCCGCGCTGCTTGGCCATCAGGGTGAGGGCGGCGGTCATGTTGCCGCCGACCGAGTCCCCGGCGACCGCGATGCGGGTGGCGTCCAGCCCCTTCGTGGCGCCCTGTGCCACGACCCACTGGGCGACCGCGAAGTTCTGCTCGATGGCGACCGGGTAGCGGGCCTCGGGTGAGAGGTCGTACTCGGGGAAGACCACGGCGGCGCGGGCGCCGACGGCGAGTTCGCGCACCAGGCGGTCGTGGGTGTGGGCGTTGCCGAAGACCCAGCCCGCACCGTGAAGGTAGATGACGACCGGAAGAGTGCCGGTGGCGCCGACGGGCCTGACGATCCGCGCCCGGACGCTTCCCGTGGGACCACCCGACACGGTGATCCACTCCTCGTCGATCGCCGGCTTTTCGATGTCGCCGGACTGCGCCTCGTCGACGGCCTTGCGCCCTTCGGCCGGGCGCAGGTCGAAGAGGTACGGCGGGTTCGCGGTCGCCTCCGCGAAGGCGGCTGCCGCGGGTTCCAGCACCGGCTGAACCGGCTCGACGGCATCGGGCATGTGAAGCTCCTGGTGGTGAAGAGGGATGCCGGTCCTTCCGGCATGGCAACCCGGATTCCGCGAGGGGCTTCCCGGGGGCCGCTGTTCGGCACGCTAGAACCGTCGGAGGCGCGGCAATTGCCCTTGGGCGCACTGATGCTTTCCTCACCGTGCACGGATTTTCTCCGGCCGCTGCCATGACATTCACGGCGGGGCGATGCAGTGCGCGGTCAGTCAAAGCGCTGTGCGCCGGCAGGACAGGGGGGTGCGTCTGTCGGGCCTATCGTGTTGGCGAAGCAACAGCGGCCCCCTCAAGCACAGGGGCTGTTCCTCGTTCTCAGGACACGACGAGTGTCGGTGGAATTCTCTCGGCTCGGTTCGAACATGCGGGTATTCGAGTGGGACTGGATGACCAAAGTCCGCGGTTGCCGGCCATGACTGGATCGAAGTCGTTCTCCCGGAGGGGTTTCAGGGATGTCAACCATGCCCGTCGGCGGGCTCGTTCCGCGCGCCATCGACGAAGCCGCGGACCTCGTCGTCCGCAACGCCAAGATCCACACCGGGGACCCGGGACGCCCGTATGCCGAGGCGCTCGCCGTCCGCGACGGCGTCATCACGGTCGTCGGTGACGACAAGGACGTGGCTCCCCGGATCGGCACGGGCACGAAGGTGGTCGACGCACTCGGGCGACGGGTGATACCCGGCCTCAACGACTCCCACCTGCACGTCATTCGCGGAGGCCTCAACTACGTGCTGGAGCTGCGCTGGGACGGCGTGCGCAGTCTGCGTCAGGGCCTGGCGATGCTGCGTGAGCAGGCCGCCCGCACGCCGAAGGGCCAGTGGGTGCGGGTGGTCGGGGGTTGGTCGGCCGAGCAGTTCGCCGAACGCCGGCTGCCGACCGTCGCCGAACTGAACGCCGCGGCCCCGGACACCCCGGTGTTCGTCCTGCACCTGTACCAGTCGGCCGTGCTCAACCGGGCGGCGCTCAGGGCCGCCGGTTTCACCAGGGACACACCCGACCCCAAGGGCGGCCAGATCGTGCGGGGCCGGGGCGGAGAACCGACCGGCATGCTCCTGGCCGCTCCCAGTGCCCTCGTCCTTTATGCGACGCTGGCCAAGGCGCCGGTCCTGGAGGGTGAGGACAAGAAGAATTCCACCCGGCATTTCCTGCGTGAGTTGAACAGGTTCGGACTGACGTCGGCCATCGATGCCGCCGGTGGTTTCCAGAACTTCCCCGACAACTACGCCACCGTCATCGAACTGGCCAAGGCCGGACAGCTGTCGTTGCGCATCGCCTACCACCTCTTTCCGCAGACTCCGGGGCAGGAGATCGACGATCTCGCCCGCTGGATCGAGATGGCCCGCCCTGAGGACGGCGACGCGTGGCTGCGCCTGAACGGCGCGGGCGAGAACCTGACCTGGTCGGCCGCCGACTTCGAGAACTTCACCCAGCCGCGTCCGGAACTCGCCCCCGGCTACGAGGCGGAGTTCGAGAAAGCGGTGCGCCTTCTCATGGAGAACGGCTGGGGGTTCCGGCTGCACGCCACCTACGACGAAACCATCCGCCGTGACCTCGCGGTGTTCGAGAAACTCGCCGCGGAGGGGCTCTTTCCGGCCGGGAACCGGTGGCTGTTCGACCACGCGGAGACCGTCTCCGTCGAAAGCCTCGATCGCATCGCCGCCCTCGGCGGTGCCATGTCCGTGCAGAACCGGCTGTCCTTCCAGGGCGAGGCGTTCCTGCGGCGCTACGGTCCCGGAGCCGCCGCGGACGCCCCGCCGATCCGGGCCATGCTGGACCGGGGCCTGACCGTGGGCGCCGGCACCGACGCCACCCGGGTCTCCACCTACAACCCCTGGGTCGCCCTCCACTGGCTCGTCAGCGGCCGCACCGTCGGCGATGTGGCGCTGCGCCCGCCGGCGAACCGCGTCGACCGGCAGACGGCACTGGCGATGTTCACGCGCGCCGGCGCCGCACTGACCGGTGAGGACAAGGTCAAGGGCGTGCTGCAGCCTGGCTGTTACGCGGACCTGGCGGTCCTCTCCGAGGACTACTTCACCGTGCCCGAGCCGGACATCGCCCACATCGAGTCGCTGCTGACGGTGACCGGCGGCCGGATCGTCTACGCCGCCGACGAGTACGAGGGGCTCGACGAGGAACTCCCGCCCGTCAGCCCGGCCTGGAGTCCGGTGGCGCACTTCGGCGGGTATCAGACGTTCCGCCGGCCGGCGCTTGCCGGCGCCCGCCAGGCGGAGGTGCTCGGCCAGGCCGTCGCCGAGTCGGAGCAGCACCGCCAGTGGCGCGTCGCGCGCGGCCTCGCCCCCGACTCGGCGAGCACCCCCTTCGATCCCTGCTTCGACCTCTGAACTCCCGGAAGTGGCCAGGCCCTGCGCCGCCCCTTCCGGGACACCCACCAGCTCCGTCCCACCGGACGGTCTTTCCCACGGCACGGACAGCAGTCCGCGCCGCCGCTTGCCGAGAAAGGACAACTCATGGTCAACATCGCCGAGGTCACCGCTGCCCCCAGCCCCGACCTGCTCACCCCGGACAACTGCGCGGTGCTGTTCATCGACCACCAGCCGCAGATGTTCTTCGGCACCGGCAGCGGCGACCGCACCGCCATCATCAACTCCACCGTGGGCCTGGCGAAGGCCGCGAAGGTGTTCGACGTGCCGACCGTGCTGAGCACCGTGGCCTCCGAGTCCTTCTCCGGACCGCTCATGCCGCAGCTCGCGGACGTCTTCCCCGACCAGAAGATCATCGACCGCACCACGATGAACGCCTGGGAGGACGTGAACTTCGTCGAGGCGGTCAAGGCCACCGGCCGCGAGAAGCTTGTCATCGCCGGCCTGTGGACCGAGGTCTGCGTCGTCCTGCCGGTGCTGTCCGCCATCGCCCAGGGCTATGAGGTCTACGTCGTCACCGACGCGTCCGGCGGTGTCAGCCCGCAGGCCCACGAGCACGCCGTCCAGCGCATGATCCAGGCCGGCGCCGTACCGGTGACCTGGGTGCAGGTGCTCCTGGAGCTCCAGCGTGACTGGGCCCGTACCGAGACGTACGCGGCCGTGGGCGACGTCGTCAAGGAGCACGGCGGTACCTACGGGCTCGGGCTGGTCTACGCGCAGGCCGTCATCGGCGCGCACGCCGCCGGCTGATCACCACACCGGAACCAGAACGCCAGGAACGGGTAGGAACACGATGGACGCTGGACTGTTGGACGCTGGACTGTTGGTCCTCCGGCTGACGGTGGGGTTGCTCATCGCCGGGCACGGGGTGCAGAAGGTGAGCTTCCGGCTCGGGGGCAACGGTGTCGCGGGCGGAACCGAGGAGTTCCGCCGTGACGGATTCCGCGGCGGCCGGCTGACCGCGCTGGTCGCGGGAGCCAGCCAGATCGGTGCCGGCCTGTTCCTGGCCGCCGGCCTGCTCACCCCCCTGGCCGCGATGGCCGCCATGGGCGTGATGACGGTCGCCGGCACGGTCAAGTGGCCCAAGGGGCTGTGGGTACAGAACGACGGCTACGAATACCCCCTGGTCCTCGTCGTCGTCTCCGCCGCACTGGCCCTCACCGGGCCCGGGCGGTGGTCCGTGGACCACGCGCTGGCCGTCACCCCCTGGCCGGTGGGGGTCTCCGTCGCCGCGATCGTCATGGGCCCGGCGAGCGGGTTGCTCACCCGCGTGCTGCTGCACCGGCCGGGCGCCTCGACGGAAGGGGCGCGGTATGCGCAGGCTGCTGAGTGACGCCGTCCGCACCCTGGTCCCGCGTGGGGAGGAACGGCACGGCCCGCTGCCTCCCCTGATGCTGATCCTGACGGTGGTCACCGGGCTGGTCGACGCGGTGAGCTACCTGGCGCTCGGGCACGTCTTCGTCGCCAACATGACCGGCAACGTGGTGTTCCTCGGGTTCGCCCTGGCGGGCGCCGAGGGCCTGTCCGCGCTCGCGTCCGTCGTCGCGATGGTCTCGTTCCTCGTCGGCGCGCTCACCGGGGGCCGGCTCGCCACCCGGTTCGCCACGCACCGGGGGCACTTGTTGGCTGCGGCCACGGCTGTGCAGTCGGTCCTGGTGGCGGTCACCGTGGCGGCCGCTGCCGCGTCGGACGGCGGCCGGGTCACCACCGGCGTCCAGTACACGCTGATCGTGCTTCTCGGGCTCGCCATGGGCCTGCAGAACGCGGTCGCCCGGCGCCTGGGCGTGCCGGACCTCACCACGACCGTCCTGACCCTGACCCTGACGGGCCTGGCCGCGGACTCCACCCCGGCCGGCGGCGAGGCGCCGCGCCCCGGCCGCCGGATCCTGTCCGTGCTCGCCATGTTCCTCGGCGCTCTCGTCGGAGCCCAGCTCGTCCTGCACGGCCATCTCGTCCTCACCCTGGCTCTGACTCTGGTGCTGCTCGCGGTGACCTCCGCGATCACCCATCGCCTCTCGACCGCTGAAGCGACCTGGGTCGGACCGGCATGAGCACCGCATCACCCGCCACACCGGCACGGTCCCCGAAGCCCGACTCGGCGTGGGCGCCGCTCGCGGCACGCGTCTTCCGGGCGCTGTGGATCGCGCAGCTGGTCTCCAACGTCGGCAGCTGGATGCAGATGGTGGGCGCCCAGTGGCTGCTGATCGGGCACGACGCGGCACTGGTGACGCTGGTCCAGACGGCCTCCAGCCTGCCCGTCGTGCTCCTGGCCCTGCCCTCGGGCGTCGCCGCCGACCGCTACGACCGTCGCGGGGTGCTCCTGACCGCGCAGTTGGCCATGCTCGCGGTCTCCGGAACACTGACCGCGCTGGCGTTCGCGGACGCGCTCACTCCCCTGCTGCTGCTGGTCCTCACCTTCCTGCTGGGATGCGGCACCGCATTGATGGGCCCGGCCTGGCAGGCGATCCAGCCGGAGCTGGTGGAACGACGCCAGCTGGGGCAGGCCGCCGCCCTCGGCGGAGTGAACATGAATCTGGCCCGCGCCGTCGGGCCGGCCGTCGGCGGAGTGGTCGTGGCGGGGGCGGGGGCGGGGTGGGTGTTCGCCTTCAACGCCGTCTCCTACCTCGGCATCGCCGTCGTACTGATGCTGTGGCGGCGCCCCCGGACCGTCGCCGCCGTCGCCGGGGGCGAGAAGCTCCTGAGCGCTCTCGACGCAGGCCGCCGCTATGTCCGGTACGCGCCTGACGTCCGCCGGGTCCTGTTGCGGATGGCCCTGTTCATCCCCGGCGGCGGCGCTCTGTGGGCGCTGCTGCCGCTGGTCGCGAGCCGCTCCCTCCACCTGGGCCCGAGTGGCTACGGGCTGCTGCTGGGCGCGGTCGGGGTCGGTGCGGTGGCGGGCGCCTTCGCTCTGCCTCGCAGCACCAGGGTGCTCGGTGCCAACGGCACTCTGAGCAGCGGCGCCCTGATCTTCGCGGGTGTGCTGGTGGTCCTGGCCACCGTACGGATCCCGTGGCTGGTGACAGGGGCACTGCTGTTCGCCGGACTGGCGTGGATCGGGGTTCTGTCCACCCTCAACGCGGCCATGCAGACGCGGCTTCCGGGCTGGGTCAGGGCCCGTGGCCTCGCCGTCTATCTTCTTGTCTTCCAGGGCGGTCAGGCGCTGGTGGCGCCGCTGTGGGGCGCCCTCGCCGAGCGGCTGGGGCTCGCCGTCCCGCTCCTGGCCGGCAGCGCGTTGCTGCTGGTCAGTGCCCTCAGCGTGCGCCGCTGGCCGCTGGACGGCGCGGAGGGCGCCGACCCCGCGCCCTCCGAGCACTGGCCTGTCCCGCCCCTGGTGTTCGAGCCGGGGCCCACCGCCGGTCCGGTCCTGGTCACCGTCTCGTACCGCGTGGCACCCGGGAACGAAGCGGCCTTCAGCGACTGTATGGAGCACGTCGCCCGTTCCCGGCGGCGTACCGGAGCTCTGACCTGGGGGCTGTACCAGGACGGCCAAGATCCCGGGCACTTCATCGAGAACTATCTCGTCGCGTCCTGGTCCGAGCATCTCGCCCAGCACAGCGACCGGCTCACGCTCACCGACCGCCGCTACGAGGAGCGCGCACGCGATCTCCTCGTCCCGGGCACCCGGCCGGAGGTCACCCATGCCTTCGACACGTCCTCGGGACCCGTCGTTCCGGACACGACGAACCCATCGTGGACAGGGGACGGTCCGCGCCGCTGACCGCACCGGCCGGGGCACTCATGGACAGCGCGATCAGCCGGCGCCGACGCCCGACGCGGCCAGTGCCTGCCATGCGCTGGGGGACATGCCGTACGCGCCCCGGAAGGTGCGGCTGAAGTGCGCTGGGCTGCTGAAACCCCAGCGGTGCGCCACAGCGGCCACGGTGATTCTTCGGTTCGGGGTCCGGCTCAGCTCGCGCCGGCAGGCGTCGAGTCTCCGCTGCCGCACCCACTGGCTCACCGTGGTGCCGTCGTCCTGGAAGAGCTTGTGCAGGTAGCGGACCGAGATGTGGTGCGCGCGCGCTATCGATTCCGGTGACAGGTCCGGCTCCATCAGGTGCTCTTCGATGTGGGCCCGGATCCGGGGCAGCATCTCGTTGCCGGCCTTCCCCGCACTCGACGCCTCGACCGCGGTCTCCGTATCGAGGAGTTCCTTCACCAGTACAGCGACGAGATCCATGGCGCTCCGGGCGAGCCGGTCACCGATCGTCGAAGTCCGGAACTCCGCCTCGGCGGCGAGCGTGGCCAGAAAGTCCGACACCAGCGCGCCCAGGCCCCGGCAGCCTCGCACGGTCACCCCCAGGACGCGGTCCAGGTCCGATTCCGGAACTCCCAGATAGCAACGGGGTATGCGGAAGACCGTCGTCTGGCAGCCGTCGCCGGACCGCAGGGCAGGACGCCGACCCGGATCGCAGAAAACGACGTCCCTCGACTCCAGGAGAACCTCGCCCCGTTCCCGGGTGATCGCGGCCGAGCGACGGTCGATCAGGCCCAGGTAGAGGAATTCCTCATCCTCCTCGTCCGGCACGTCGGAAATGATCTGGATGCCTCCTGATGACACGGGTTCGGCGACGAACATGCTCCTCTTCCCAGGCTGAAGACCTGCCGCCGTAGGCGGCCTCACGTCCTTCAGCCTGGCGAGAGCCTGCTCCGCAGGCATCAGTAAGTTGACGGTCGATTCCTGACGGCCCTCGGCCCTCGGCCTCAGCGCCGGTCGGCCAGGGCGTCCCCGAGGAAGCGGCCGCCCTGGCTGATCGCGGCCCGTGTGGGAGGGCTGTTCCTCAGGGGGTTCAGGGAGACGAAGTCGTGCACCGTCCCCAGATAGCGGACGGCGGTCACGGGCACCCCCGCCAGCCGCAGCAGGCGAGCGTACTGTTCGCCCTCGTCCCGGACGACATCCGCCTCCGCCGACACGACCAGGGCGGGGGGCAGTCCTGCGAGATCCTCGGGGGTGGCCCGCAGCGGCGCGGCCGTGGGCTCCGCGAGTTCGCGCTCGTCGTCGACGTACTGCTGCCAGTACCACTCGACAGCGGCGCGCGTCAGGAGGTAGCCGTACTCGAACTGTTCCGCCGACTCGGTGTCACTGTCCGGGTCGGTCATCGGGTAGTAGAGCAACTGCGCCCGGATGCGGGGGCCGCCGCGCTGCTTGGCCAGCATGGTGAGGGCCGTGGCCATGGTCGCGCCGGCGCAGTCGCCGGCCACCGCCAGCCTCCGGCCGTTCAGGGCCAGTTCGGCCGCCTGCTCGACGATCCAGGTCAGGACCGCGTACGACTCCTCCAGCTGGACCGGGGAGCGGGCCTCCGGCGTACGGGTGTACTCGGGCACCACGAAGGCGGCGCCGCTGATGGCCGCCAACTCGCTGATCATGCGCGCGTGCGTCCGGCCGTCGCCGAGCATCCATCGGCCGCCGTGGAGGTACACGACCACGGGAAGGGGGCCGGCCGGCCGCGTCGGCCGGAACAGCCAGAAGCCGACGAGCCCGGCGGGACCCACGGGTGCCACCCTGAACTCGGCGTCCACGGCGAAGTCGTCCGGTGTGTGGCCCTGCATCTCCAGCAGGGCCTGCCGCCCGTCGACGGGGCCGAGCTGGTGCAGGTACGGCGGTGCGGCACAGGCGTCGACGAGCCGCTGGACGAGGGGATCGAGGACGACGGCGGGACGGCCGCGTCCGCCGGCATCCGTGGGGGGCTCGAAGTTCACATCTCCCTCATAGGTCCTCGAAGAGACCGCGGAGCTGGTTGCGGCTGCTGACCCCCAGTTTTGGGTACACGTTGTAGAGGTGGGAGCTGACCGTGCGGGGGGAGAGCATCAGCTGCTCGGCTATCTCCCGGTTGCGCAGCCCCCGCGCGGCCAGCCGGACGATCTCCCGCTGCTGGGCGGTCAGCTCCGCCAGCGGGTCGGCCTTGGCGGGCTCGGTGGCCACGCCGCTGGCCCGCAGTTCCACGCGGGCCTCCTCCGCCAGGGCCGTCGCGCCGAGCCGGGTGAACGACTCCAGTGCCGTGGCCAGCAGCGGGCGGGCGTCCAGCGGGCGCCGTCGCCGGCGCAGCCACTGCGCGTAGTGCAGCCTCGCCTGCGCCCGTGCCAACGGCCACTGGTCGCCCGCCGGGTTCACCGTGGCGAGCCGGAAGTGGTGCTCGGCGTCCTTGGGATCTCCGGTGAGCGCGGCGGCATGGTGCAGCAGCAGGGTCATCCGCATCGTGGGCTGCGGCCCCATCGCGGCGCGCACCACCTCGACGATGCGTGCCGCCTCCTTCTCCCGGCCCGTCCGTTGGGCGGCCGCGGCGAGATCCGCGATCGACCGGGGTGACAGGAAGTAGTGCAGAGGCGTGCCGTCCTCGCCGAACAGCAGGCGGAAATGCCGGAACGCGCCGTCGAAGTCGCCGGCGAGCACGGCGGTCGTACCCGCGGCCCGCAGAAGGCGGGCGTGGGTGGCGCGGTTCTCCTCCAGCGCGACCGCCGTCCAGGCCGGGTCCGTCGGCAGGTCGTCGGTCTCGCCCCGAAGGGCCCGCAGGGTTGCTCGCAGGGCCTCGACGTCGATCTGGAGATGCCTCCACTTGTGAACAGCAGCCAGCGCCGCGGACTTGTCGAGATGCTCGTCGGCCTCCGCCCATCGGCCGGTGTCGATCAGCGACGCCGCCACCGCCGCGAGCGAGGGTGCGGCCGAGCCCAGGGCGCCGTACGCACTCAGCATGGCGTACCCCTGCCGGTGGGCGTCGACGCACAGGTCGGACTCGTCGGCGTACCAGGCGACCCCGCCCAGGCCCAGGAGGCGGGTCATCGCCGCGACGTCGGCCGACGCCTCGGGCGCCCCCGGCTGTCGAAGGATGCGTCGCAGCAACTCGGGGGCCCGGGTGGGGTCGGCTCCGGCCAGGGAGGCGGCCCGCACCGCGTCGGAGCTGTCGCTCGTCGCCAGCTCGGCGTAGGAGGTCTCGGAGTTCCCGGTGTCCACGCCGTCCAGCACGGCCTCGACCGGGCGCCTGACGTCGGGCAGGCCCGACTGGTAGCCGACGGCCGCGAGGATGCTGGTCAGAGCGACCACCGTCATGCCGTTCCCGGGGGGATGCGGCTCCAGCGCACTCATCAGGATCCGGAACGCCTGCCGCTGATGGCCGAACAGGGACATGCCCATGCCGGCGCCGCAGGCGGCCATGCCGAGCAGATCCCGGTCGTCGGTCAGCGCGGTGACCTTGTCGAACAGCTCTCTCACCCACAGGGGATCGCCGACGTTCTGGGCGGCTCGCAGTGCCTTCGTGTACCGGCGGGCCCGGTCGGCGGGCGCGGGGCTGCACTCGGCGGAACGTTGCAGTGCCTGGCCGGCCGCGTAGAAGCCGCCGCGTTTCTCGGCGAGTTCGGCGGTGTCCTCCAGAGCCGCCGCCACGGTCTCGTCGTGGCCGACGCATGCCGCGGCCAGGTGCCAGGCGCGGCGGGCCGGGTCCGTCGTGAGGGCGGAGGCCAGATCCCGGTGGATCTGTTGCCGCAGGTGTGCCGGGGCCGCGTGGTAGGCGCCCGTGCGGACCAGCGGATGCCGGAAGAGCACCTGTCCGTCCCAGACGGCGACGAGGCCGATCTCCTCGGCCGGGGCCCATGCCGACAGATCGGACCCTGCGCCGGCGGCGGCCATGATGGTGGCGAGGTCTTCGCCCTGCGACGCCGCGGCATAGAGGATCAACTGCCGAGTCGTCTCGGGCAGACCCCGGAGCCGGGCGGCGTACAGCTCCTGGATGCGTTCCGTCCGCGGCAGTCCGCTGCCGGGCAGCACACCCAGGCCGCCCGTTCCGGCCGCGCGGCACAGCTCGATGATGGCCAGCGGGTTTCCACCGGCCTGCCGCAGCAGCTCGATCCGTGTCCGGCCGGTGGGGGCGTGCGGCTGGGCGTCCAGGAGTTCGGCCGCGGCCTGTTCGGTCAGCGGCCCCAACAGCACGGTGGGCAGGTCCGCCGGGACCCCGGTGGGGGCCGTGTGGCCACGTGCGGTCAGCAGCACCGACACGTCCTGTGCCGTGATGCGGCGCATCACGAAACCGCACACGTCGAGGGAGTCCCGGTCGAAGTGCTGGACGTCGTCGAGGGCCAGCAGGACGCGCTGCCGGTTCGAGACCTCGCTCAGCAGTGCCAGGACGGCCGTACGCAGCAGCATGGAGTCGGGCGGCCCCTCGTCTTGAGCGGTGCCGAACGCCGTCTCGAGTGCCTTGCGCAGATGGCCGGGGAGTGCGGCGGCACCGGAGAGAACGGGGAGGAGCAGCTGGTGCAGGGACGCGAAGGACTGGGGCGACTCGGCCTCGATGCCCTGGGACGTCAGGACGAGCGTTCCCCTGTCACGTGCGTGGTCCGCGGCGGCGGCCAGCAGCCTCGACTTGCCCGTGCCGGCGTCGCCGAGCAGAAGCAGCGTCCGTGGTTCGGTCCGCCCCTCTTCGACGATGTCCAGGACCTGGGCGACCTCGGCCTGTCGGCCCACCAGCCGCGTGCCGGACATCGGGGAGTACGCGGTACCGCGCCTGACGTGCGGCTCGGCCTCGGTCAGTTCGGCCACGACGGCTCCGTCTCCGTTTCGTCCGGGCGGGGGACGTCCCGCCATTCACTGGGGGACATCCCGTAGGCGGCCCGGAACACCCGGCTGAAGTGGGCGGCGCTGGTGAAGCCCCACCGGTGTGCCACCGCGGCGATGGTGAGCCCCGTGTTGTCCCGGCCGCCCAGATCCCGCAGGCACGCCTCCAGTCGGCGGCTCTGGATCCACCGGCTGACCGTGGTGTCCTCGCGCTCGAACAGTTTGTGCAGGTAGCGCACGGAGATGTGGTGGGCGCGGGCAATGGTCCTCGGGGTCAGGTCCGGATCGGGGAGATGCCGACCGATGAACGCCCGTATCCGCAGCAGCAGCGCCGCGTCGCCGCTCGGGGTCCCGGTGGGGATCCTGCCGAGCCGTTCGTCGGCCAGGACGGTCAGGATGTCCACGACGTTGCGGGCGATCGACTCGCCGGTGTGCGCGCGGTACGTTCCGGCCTCGTCCGCGAGCCGGTCCAGGCAGGTGGCCAGCAGCCCGCCCAGCGCCGTGTCGGAGCCCATGGGGGACGCCGTGATGTGCCGCAGGTCCGACTCGCTGAGGCCCAGGACCTGCCGGGGTATCACCAGGGACTTGGTCCGGAAGCGATCAGGGAGGATCAGCCTGACCGGGCGTGCCATGTCGTAGAGGAAGACCTCGCCCTGCCGCAGGGCCAGGTCGCGGGTGTCCTGCTCGATGCGGCCGCGCCCCTTGCTCAACAGCTTCACGACGACGTACTGCTCCTCGTCGCCCTGGGCGATGAGCCGCGGTGTGCGCCGGGCCTCCAACGGATCACCGTCCACCGTGGTGACCTGGAGCCGGCCGAGCGGTGCCGTACGGATCGTCCCCGAGTTCACCTCCCGGGCGACCGAGATGTCCACGGCGCCGAACGTCCGGGACAGGGCCTCGCGCCAGTGGGCGCGTCGTTGCCGGGCGGGCACATGGGCCGTGGTGAGCGCGGTGCCCGCGAAGCTTCCCTTGTCGGGTGCCGGTGTGTCCGGCGTCTCCCCCCGCCATTCAGTTTTCTGAACCACCTCACCATCATCACGGCACGCCGGTGTCCGCACATCGCACGGTTGGTCCGATGCGGGGCAGCCCTCGTGCGATACGAAGCGGTTACTCTCCGTCGTCACGGGCCTGCACCAGTCGGGCCAGCTCCACGCGCGAGGTGATGTCGAGCTTGGTGAAGGCGCGTCGCAGGTGGGAGCTCACGGTGTGCGGTGAGAGCGAGAGGCGCTCCGCGACCTGCCGGTTGGTCAGTCCCTGGGCGACGAGCCGCACCACCCCTACTTCCGAGACGGTCAGCTCCGGCCAGCCCTTCACGGTTCCCGCGGAGGTGGTGCGTCGCCGGACTCCCGCGGCCCGCAGGCGGCGGCGGACCCGTGCGACGTCCCGCTCGGCGCCCGCCTCCGTGTAGAGGGCGAGGGCGGTGTCGAGGTAGGGCACGGCTTCGGACGCACGGGTGGCGGCCAGTTTGCGTCCGGCGTCCTCCAGCGCGGAGGCGCGGGCCAGGAGCCGGGGACAGCCGTCGTACAGGCGGACCGCACGCAGGAGTTGAGCGAGGTCGTTGTCGAGCAGTCCGCGGGCGTGCGCGGCCGCTGCCGCCAGGATCGTGAAGTCGGGGTTGAGCTTCGCGCGGCGCTCCGCCACGGAGACGGCCAGCGCGGCCCGTTCGTGGGCACCGGCCCGCAGCGCCATGCGGACGAAGACCGGAGCGTCAACGGGATCGTCGGGGCTGGCGAGGGAAGGCCTCTCCTCGGGGAGCGCCACGACCGCTTCGTCGAGTGCCCGCATGGCCTGGTCGGGCCGGCCCTCGAAGTCGGCCACCAGCGCGGTCATCCAGGAGCCGACGTTGCGGACGAGCGGCGCCTCGTCCCTCAGCATCCGCTCCGCCTGGGCCGCGTACGTGCGTGCGGCCTCCTGATCGTTGGTGTGGACGGCGACGCGCACGAGCGTGTACAGGAGCGTGGCGTCCGCGAAATTGCCCATGCCCAGTTCGTCGACCATCGCCGACGCGGCCTCCGCCTCGGCCCGGGCGTCCGCCAGCCGCCCGGCGTCCAGGAGTGCGCGCGAGCGGTTCATGAGCCACAGGAGCATGGCGGCCGCCTGGCCCTGACGCCGGGTGTCCCTGACGCCGGCCTCGGACTCCGCGAGCGCCTCACCGGCCCGGCCCGCCGCGTTGAGCAGGAAGCCCTTCCACAGCGCTTCCGGCACCCACAGGGAATGGGCGATGCCGAGGTCGGCCGCCAGTGCGGCGGCCCGGTCCGCCAGCCGGAACGCCGCACCCCAGTCCATCCGGTAGTAGCGCACGACCGAGTCGACGGCGACAGCGGTGGCCTCGGCGGTCCGGTCCCCGGCCTCGTGGGCGGCCTCCAGCGCCTCGGTCACGGCGTGGGCGCACGCCTCCATGTCGCCGATGTTCGCCAGGTTGAGGCACAGCAGCGCCAGCAGTTGGGCTCGCAACGGTGTCGGCAGGCCGGGCAGCGCCGCCCCGGCACGAGCCTGCCGGACCGCTTCCATGAAGTCGAACTGGCTGGACAGGCGCGCCAGACCGAGCCGTACCTGTGCCTCGTCCTCGGCGCGCAGGATTCCGGGCAGGGCGGAGGCACCCAGCGCCCGAGCCCGCGCGGCCTGCCCGCTCTGCCACAGCAGGAGGATCGTTTCGGCCACGATGGCGGGCCGTTCCGGCGCCTCCTCAGCGGTGAGTTCGAGGGCCCGCCGGCTGAGTTCGGCCGCCGGTGCGGAGGCGGTGGCGGCGAGTTCCGCCGCGGCGGTACGCAGCCGCTCGACGGCCAGACGGTCGCCGGCCTCCGCGCTGTCGGCCAGCAGCGTGGCGGTCTCGACAGCGGGCGCGCCCTGCTCCATCAGCACGTCGGCGGCATGACGGCGCAGGGCCCGGCGCACCGAGACGGGCAGGCCGGCCTCGACCGCCTCGCGGATCAGGTCATGGCGGAAGTGCAGACGGCCGTCCCGTTCGACCAGCAGGTCGGAGTCGAGGGATTCCCGCACCGCGTTGATCAGCGCGGCGGCCGGTCTTCCGAGGAGCTCGGCCAGCACGTCCACGGTGATCGAGCGGCCCACGGCGGAGGCGGTCTGTACGACGTCGCGGGCCGGTCCGGACAGCAGATCGAGGCGGCGCCCGACGGAGGACAGCAGACGGACCGGCATGGCTTCGCCCGAGAGCCGCGCCACATCGTCGGCGACCGTCACCGCGTTCTCGTCCCGCAAGCCGCCGAGCATCTCCACCAGCAGCAGCGGCAGGCCCTCCGCGCGGCGGGCGACCCTCAGGACCTCGGGATCGGGCGCCGCGCCCAGGACGTCCTCGGCGATCTGCGCCACCGCCTCGTCCGTGAGGGGCCCGAGGCGCAGCTCGTACGCGCCGGCCTGCCGCAGTCGGTCCAGTGCCCCGCGCACCAGCGGGGTCCTGGTCGCGCTGCGAACGGCCACCAGCCACAGGATCGCGTGCGACGACAGCCGGGCCGAGAGGGTGCGGACAGCGAGCAGGGTCAGGTCGTCGCACCACTGAAGATCGTCGAGGACGATGAGCAGCGGCCGGTCCAGGGCCGTCCGCTCCAGCCGGTCCTGCAGTTCCTGAAGCAGCCAGAACCGCTGGTCGGGGACCGTGGAGAGCTCCCGCACCTTCGCAGCGTCGAGCAGGGGTTCCACGCCGGACAGCAGTCCGTCCAGCAACGGCCCGAGCGGCACGAAGTGTTCGTCGGGGTCCGCGCCCCCGAGGAACGCGCGGAAGCCACGCCGTACCGCGGCGGCGTGCCCCTCCGCCAGAAGACGGGTCTTGCCGCTTCCCGGAGCGCCCTCGACGCACACGACTCCGCCGTGGCCCCGGGCGAGGGCGTCGAGTCGTGCGTCGAGGAACGCCAGTTCCTCGTCCCGGCCGCGTACCGGCGCCTGTGCGGCCCCCGTGTCGGCATGGGGCCGCTTCGTGTACCGGTTCATGCGCCACTCTCATAAGCCATGGCCGCACGGAATGCGGCTACGGCGGCGTGCGACGCGGTGAATCTGCACGAAGCATGCCATACCTGAGTGGGAACGCATGCGCGATTCCGCCGACACAGAGGGTGCTCGCTCCGGAGAGCCGCCAGGGTCGGCTTCAGTCGAACCGCAGGTCGGAGAGCTGCCGCTCGAGTGTGGTGATGTCGTCGTCCCCCGGCTCCGGCGTCACCGCGCGGACGGCCATGAGGGCGGCGAGCTCACCGCCTGCCCGTCGTATGCGCGCGGGCAGGCCCTCGGTGTACTCGTCGCCGCCGGATCCCCAGTCCTCGGACGCCGCGTAGACCGCGGTGGGGACGACGGTGGCGCGCAGGTGGGCGAAGAGCGGGCGCAGGGCGTGTTCCAGGACCAGGGAGTGGCGAGCGGTGCCTCCGGTGGCCGCGACGAGGACCGGCTTGCCGGTGAGGGCATCGGGGTCGATCAGGTCGAAGAACGACTTGAAAAGGCCGCTGTAGGAGGCGGTGAACACGGGGGTCACGGCGATCAGGCCGTGGGCGCCCGTCACCGCGTCGATCGCGGAGGCCAGTTGGGGCGACGGGAATCCGGTCACGAGGTGGTTGGCGACGGCGACGGCCAGCTCCCGCAGTTCGATGACCTCCGTCTCCACGTCCTGGTCGTGAGCGGCGAGTTCGCCGCAGGCCGACTCGGCGAGACGGTCGGCGAGCAGGCGGGTGGAGGACGGGGTACTCAGCCCCGCGGACACGGCGACGAGCCTCATGCGGCGGACACCTCCCGAACGGCCAGCAGCGACGCGTGCGTAGGAGCGTCCGGCACATCGGCGGGGCGGCCGATCGCGAACTCCTTCCGCAGCACGGGCACCACCTCTTCGCCGAGGATGTCGATCTGCTCCAGGACGGTCTTCAGGGGCAGGCCGGCGTGGTCCATCAGGAACAGCTGCCGCTGGTAGTCGCCGACGGTCTCCCGGAAGGACAGGGTGCGCTCGATGACCTGCTGAGGAGAACCCACCGTCAGCGGAGTCTGCTCGGTGAACTCCTCCAGCGAAGGCCCGTGCCCGTAGACGGGCGCGTTGTCGAAGTAGGGGCGGAACTCGCGTACGGCGTCCTGGGAGTTCCGCCGCATGAAGACCTGCCCACCGAGGCCGACGATGGCCTGCTCGGGCCGGCCGTGACCGTGGTAGGCGTAGCGCCGCCGGTACAGCTGGACCATCCGCCTGGTGTGGTCGGCCGGCCAGAAGATGTTGTTGTGGAAGAAGCCGTCGCCGTAGAACGCGGCCTGCTCGGCGATCTCGGGCGAGCGGATGGAGCCGTGCCACACGAACGGCGGCACACCGTCCAGCGGGCGCGGCGTGGAGGTGAAGCCCTGCAGCGGCGTACGGAACTTCCCCTCCCAGCTCACCACGTCCTCGCGCCACAGCCGGCGCAGCAGCGCGTAGTTCTCCTTGGCGAGGTTGAGGCCCTGCCGGATGTCCTGCCCGAACCAGGGATACACCGGGCCGGTGTTGCCGCGCCCCATCATCAGGTCGACCCGCCCATCGGCCAGGTGCTGGAGCATCGCGTAGTCCTCGGCGATCTTCACCGGGTCGTTGGTGGTGATCAGCGTCGTGGCGGTGGAAAGGATCAGCTTCTCGGTCCGGGCGGCGATGTAGCCGAGCATCGTGGTCGGCGACGACGGCACGAAGGGCGGGTTGTGGTGCTCACCGGTCGCGAAGACGTCCAGGCCGACCTCCTCGGCCTTCGACGCTATGGCCACCATCGCCTTGATGCGCTCGCGCTCCGAGGGGGTACGGCCGTTGGTCGGGTCGGGGGTCACGTCCCCCACCGAGAAAATTCCGAACTGCATGGCGTCCTCTTCGTTCCGGCAGCTACCTGGGTTCCGGAAATGTAGGCATCGGTCGGACCGCAGCCATGTCCGTGCGTGCAGAGGAACTTGCCCGTCAGCGCCCTCTCGGCGCCCGCGTGACGGGCGCTGCGGGTGCGCGCCGAACGCCGAGTAGCGCATCCGGAGTCACCGTGCCCAACCTGGAATGAGACCGGCGAGGAAGGGGCGCAGCATGAGAAGGAAGCGCGTGGCGCCGGCCGCCCCTGTGGCCTGCGCGGCGGCGCTGGCGGCCGTCGGTCTCGTCGGCGGTGTGGTGGCGCAGGACCCGAACGGCGTCGAGGACCTCCCCCCGAACGAGATCGTGGAGAAGGCCGTTGACGCGACCAAGAGCGCGGACTCTCTTCGGTTGAAGGGCGTGGCGACGAGCGGACCGGACGAGGTCCGCATGGATCTCGCCGTGAGCAAGAAGGGGGACTGCAAGGGCACCATCAGCCCTCGCGAGGGCATTACGGCGGAGATCATCAAGGTCGGCGATGCCGCGTACCTCAAGGGTGACGAGGCCTTCTGGAAGGACAGGGAGGTCGACGCCGGTGAGGCCGCCTCCCTGCTGGCCGACCAGTGGCTGAAGTTGCCCGCCGGTCAGGAGGGCTTCGGCGAGCTGGCCGAGGTGTGTGACGCGGACAATCTGCTCAAGGACGTTCCCGACCCCGCCGGCGAGGGGCTGACCAAGGGCAAGGTCCACGAGGTCGATGGCCGGCCCGCGGTTCCGGTCTCCGGAAAGGACGGCGACGTCACCGGCAGGATGGAGGTCGCGACGGAGGGCGAGCCGTACATCCTGCGCATCAGCGAAACCGGCGGCGACGAGCCCGTGGACGTGCGGATGACCGACTACAACAAGCCCGTCGACGCCAAGGCGCCGCACCCGGACGACGTTCTCGAGCTGGGTGATCTGGAGTAGGGCGAGCCCTGGTCACCGCTTGCGCACGGACCGGGTGACCGAACCCGTCACCTACGTCGGTCGGCCCGGCTCCTGACGTGGCGGCGGGCCGCCGTCGCCAGGAGTGCGACGCCCGCGCAGCCGACCAGCAGCGCTCCCCACTCGGGTACGTCAGCCGCTCGCAGCAGGCCCGAGACACCGAAGCTCGTGTGCCAGCCGGCCTCCGTGATGGCCGAGCCGAAGCCCTGAACGGTGAGGATCGCGCCGAAGAGCCAGAGCAGGCCCTGGGCCGAGCCGGCGTTACGGGTCCTGGGGTGGTTGGGCATGACGGGTTCCCCCTGCGGTGCCGAGTTTTTCCGATGCGGTCGCATCACATCGTGCATCGCGAGGAGGATACGATGCAAGTGCATCGGAAAGGCGGGAGGGTGGAGCTTGCCCAGGCAGGTCGACTACGAGGAGCGGCGGGTGCGGATCGCCGACGCGGTCTGCGCGCTGATCGCGCGTTCCGGGATGGAGGCCGTCAGTCTCCGGGACGTCGCCGCCGAGGCGGACGTGTCCATGGGGGCCGTCCAGCGGTGCTTCCGCACCAAGGAGGACATGCTGCTCTTCGCCCTGGAGCACGTCTCGCGGCACGTCAGCGAGCGCGCCGACCGGCGCATCGCCGCGGCCTCGGAGCCGCAGGCCGCGGCCACGCTGCTGTGGCACACCCTGGCCGGAGTCGCCCTGCTGGACGCGGAGTCGAGGGCGCAGGCGCACGTCTGGCTGGCCTTCGTGGGTCACGCACCGGCCAGCGAGAGGCTGAGCGCGGTGCTGCGGGAGACCTACGCCAAGCTCCACGACCTCGTCGTGTGGATCGTCCGGTACGGGCAGGACACCGAGGAGATCCCCCGCCACTTCGACGCCGACCAGGAGGCGCGGAGCCTGCTCACCGTGGCCGACGGGCTCACGATGCAGGTCCTCGCGGGGCACCAGTCACCCGAGACGGCGCGGGCCGTGCTGCAGCGTCACATCGGTCATCTCCTGGGATGACTTCGGCACTTTCGCCCCATGTGCACCATTGTTCTACCGTGGAGAAGAACGACGCTGCTCATACCACCGCACCGATCATCGAGCCATCGAGGTGACGGCCATGACGGAGACCACTCAGCGCAGAAGCACCGCCGGCGGCAAGGGGGACCAGGCTCCCCCGGAGGCCCGCGGGAAGACGGAGATCGCCGACGCGGTCGTGGCGAAGATCGCGGGCATGGCGGCCCGGGAGGTTCCGGAGATCCACCACCTCGGCGGAGGCATGACCAGGGCCCTCGGTGCCGTGCGCCAGCGCGTGCCCGGCGGGGGCAGTGGGGTCACCCAAGGGGTGAAGGTGGAGGTCGGCGAGCGCCAGGCCGCCGTCGACCTCGACGTGGTCGTGGAGTACGGCGCCGCCATCGCCGACACCGCCGCGGACGTCCGGACCAGCGTCGTCAACGCGGTCGAGCGGATGACCGGTCTGGAGGTCGTGGAGGTCAACATCTCCGTCGACGACGTCCATCTGCCGGACGAGCCGGACGAGGAGACCGGGCAGGAGGAGCGGCGCGTGGCCTGACTCCACGCCCGCGCGCCCGAGACGCGGGTGCGCTCCCCGTGGCCGCAGCGGACGATCCGGTCGCCGAGGCCGATGCGGTCGGCCTCGGCCAGGAACGCGGACAGGGGCGAGCGCATCACCGTGTAGTCGCCGCAGTGCACCGGCAGGAGCAGCCGGGGGCGGAGACGTCGTGCGAGTTCGGCTCCCTGCGCACCGTCCATGGTGACCAGGAAGCCGCCGGGCAGGCGGGTGCCGCCGAGGTGGAGGACGGCGAGATCGGCGGCCGGGAAGCGCCTGGTGATCTCGTCGAGGCCGTCGTACACGAGGGTGTCGCCCGAGAGGTGGAGGCGCGTGCGGGGCGGTCCTCCGGCGGGGCCGAACTCCAGCATGCTCCCCGTCACCGGCGGCAGCAGGCCGCGCAGCACCGCGTGGCCGGCGTGCCGGGCCGGCAGGGCCGTGACCGTGACCTTCGCGTCGCCGCGCCGGAGGGTGAGGGACCGCCAGGTGCGCAGCCCGGCGGTGCGGTGGAAGCCGTGCGCGACGCGGAGGCGGCGGGCCGGGTGCGGTGTGGTCAGGATCGGCACCGTGTGGTCCAGGTGCCGGCGCGCCCGGCGGTCCCAGTGGTCCCCGTGCAGGTGCGACGGCACGATCCCGTCGAGGCGGGGCAGTTCGTCCACGGCGAGGGCCGGCTCGGTCACCCAGGGGCGGGAAGGCCAGTCGGCGCGGGGGCCGGCGGTGTCTCACGGCACCCCCGCCACCCGCAGCAGTGCCGCCGTGCCCGCCGCCGCCAGTACGACGACGAGGAACGGCGCCCTGCGCCAGGCGAGCACTCCCCCGACCAGGACCCCGAGCGGCCGGGCGGGGCCGGTGAAGGCGTGTCCCTCGGTGAGGGCGGACGTGGCGGCCAGGGCGGCGAGCAGGACCACCGCCGAGACCTCCAGCAGTTTCTCCGCGCGCTCCGGGAAGCCGATCCTGGCCCGCAGGGCCGGGCCCGAGAGGCGGAGCAGGAAGGTGCCGGCCGCCAGGGCGAGCATCGCCATCAGCGTCGGGAGCACCGGCAGCGCGTCGCTCGTCCGCCCCGCCGTCATCGCACGTCCCCTTCCCGCGCCCGGACCAGGGCGAGGGGCAGCGCGGCCAGGGCGGCCAGGACCGGCAGGCCGGCCGGCAGGTACGGGGTGACGGCCAGGGCCAGCGCGGCGCCGGCGAGTGCGGTTCGCCGCAGCGGCCGGGACGTCAGCGCGGGCAGCGTCAGCGCCAGGATCACCGCGGGGAACATGGCGTCCAGGCCGAGGGCGTCGGTGTCCCGCACGACGCTGCCGAGCAGGGCGCCCAGCGCAGCGCCGGCCGGCCAGCAGACCAGAATGCCGAGGCCGCAGAGCCAGTACGCGGCCCGTCTGCGCTCCGGCTCGTCCTGGGCGAGGGCGAAGACGACCGTCTCGTCGTTCATCAGGTGCGCACCGAGCATCTTGCGTCGGCCCCGGCCGAGGACGTCGGGCACCGCCAGCCCGAACGGCAGGTGGCGCGCGTTGACCAGCAGCCCCGCCAGCAGCGCCGCGAGCGGGCTGCCCCCGGTGGCGATGATCCCGACGAACAGGAACTCGGACGAGGCGGCCAGCACGAGCGCCCCCATCAGCACGGGGAACCACCAGGCGAAGCCCGAGGTGACCGCGAGGGCGCCGTAGGACACGCCGATCACTCCGACGGCCAGGCAGACGAGCGCGATGTCGCGTGGGAGGGTCCCGTCCAGTGTTCTCCAGAACGAACGCATGTTGTTTACACTGAACGCCTGACGTCCTGTTCGTCAAGGCGAACGATCCGACCACTGGAGCGAACGCGCTGTGTCCGACACCGACCCCTCCCCCAAGCCCCCGATCGAGATGATCGCCACGTCCCTGCGAGCGGAGCGCGTGCGGTCCGGGCTCTCCCTCACCGAGGTCGCCCGGCGGGCCGGGCTCGCCAAGTCCACGCTGTCCCAGCTGGAGTCCGGCACCGGGAACCCCAGCCTGGAGACGCTGTGGGCGCTCTGCGTGGCGCTGGAGATCCCCTTCGCCCGGCTGCTCGCGGCTCCCCGGCCGCAGGTGCAGGTCATCCGGGCCGGGCAGGGGCCCGCGGTCGGCTCCGAGCAGAGCGACTACCGTGCGACCCTCCTCGCCGCCTCCCCGCCCGGGGCGCGGCGGGACGTGTACGGCGTGACCGCCGAGCCGGGAGCGGGGCGCTCTTCCGCGCCGCACCTGCCGGGCGTCGTGGAGCACGTCGTGATCAGCACGGGCCGGGCTCTGGTGGGCGTCGCCGATGAGCCGATGGAGCTCCACCCCGGCGACTACATCTGCTATCCGGCCGACGTCCCGCACGTCTTCCAGGCGCTGGAGCCGGGCACGCGCGCGGTGCTCGTCTCCGAACATCACTGAGTCCGCCTCCCACGAGGACCCACGAGGCCCTCCGCAGGTCCCCCACCCCGAGCCCTCCGCGGGTCAGGCCGAGCGCTTGCGGGGGGTCGACTTCTTCGCCGTCGTCTTCTTCGCCGTCGTCTTCTTCGCGGTGCTCTTCGCGGTGCTCTTCGCGGCCGTCTTCTTCTGCCCCTGCGCGGACTTGGCCGTCGTCTTCTTCGCCGCCGTGGTCTTCTTGGCCGCCGTCTTCTTCGCCGTGGACGTCGACTTCTTGCCGCCGGTCTGCTTGGGGGCCGCGCGGGACGTCTTGCGCTGCGGCAGCGACTGGACCTCGGCGTGGTCCCCGGCCTCCTCGCCGCGGGACTCGCGGGCCGCGCGGACGCTGTTCTCCAGGGCCGCCATCAGGTCCAGGACCTTGCCGCCGGCCGCGGGCTCGGGGGCCTGCGGCGGGGTCTCGCCGGCGGCCTTCGCGGCGATGACCTCCTCCACGGCCTCGCGGTACTCGTCGTGCAGGTCCTCCAGGTCGACCTCACCCAGGGTGTCCATCAGCGCGTCGGCCAGGTCCAGTTCCTTGTCGCGGACCGTGACGTTCGTGTCGGGGGCCACGCCCTCGGGGGCGCGGACCTCGTCCGGCCAGAGCAGGCCGTGCATCGCGATCGCGTCGCCGACCACCCGGAGCATGCCCAGCCGCTCACGGCCGCGCAGGGCGAACTTGGCGATCGCCACCTTGTTGCTGCGCTTGAGCGCCTCGCGCAGCAGGGTGTACGGCTTCGCCGCGGGGGCGCCGCTCGCCTGGAGGTAGTACGCGGCGTCCATCTGGAGCGGGTCGATCCGGTCGGCCGGCACGAAGGCGACGATCTCGATGGTCTTGGCCGTGGGGATCGGGAGGCTGGACAGGTCCTCGTCGGTGATCGGGATGATCGTGCCGTCCGCGTCCTCGTAGCCCTTGCCGATCTCTCCCTGGGTGACCTCGCGGTCCTCCAGCTCGCAGAACTTGCGGTAGCGGATGCGGCCGCCGTCCTCGGTGTGGATCTGGCGGAAGGAGATCGAGTGGCTCTCGGTGGCGTTCACCAGCTTGATCGGAATGCTGACCAGGCCGAACGAGATGGCGCCGTTCCATATGGATCTCACGTGCAGCACCCTTCCGGTCACGCTCGGGAGTGTTCGTCATGGTTTGCGTGGGATTCTTATCGTATGGCGCCTATCACAGAGGTGGAGGGGCGACGGCTCCCGCTCAGCAATCTGGAGAAGGTGCTGTATCCCGCCACCGGCTTCACCAAGGGCGAGGTGCTGCACTACTACGCGACCGTCGCCGAGGTCCTGCTGCCGCATCTGCGCGACCGGGCGGTGTCCTTCCTGCGGTATCCGGACGGGCCCGACGGGCAGGTGTTCTTCACGAAGAACGTGCCGCCGGGTACGCCCGAGTGGGTCACCACCGCCGAGGTGCCGCGGGTGGAGGGGCCGTCGCGGATGGTGCTGGTGCAGGATCTGCCGAGCCTGATGTGGGCGGCCAACCTCGTCACCGAGTTCCACACCCACCAGTGGCTGGTGGACACGCCGGAGGAGGCCGACCGGATCGTCTTCGACCTGGATCCCGGGGCGCCCGCGAGCATCGTGCAGTGCTGCGAGGTCGCGTTGTGGCTGCGGGAGCGGCTGGCGGCGGACGGCATCGAGGCCTACGCCAAGACCTCCGGCTCGAAGGGCCTGCATCTGCTCACCGCGGTGCGCGGGGCGTCCTCCGAGCAGGTGTCCGAGTACGCGAAGGAACTGGCCGTCGAGGCGGAGAAGGCCATGCCCCGGCTGGCACTGCACCGGATGACCAGGAGCCTGCGCCCCGGGAAGGTCTTCGTCGACTGGAGCCAGAACGCCGCCCGCAAGACCACGGCGACCCCCTACACACTGCGGGCCCGCCCCGAGCCGACCGTCTCGGCCCCCGTGACCTGGGAGGAGGTCGAGGAGTGCGGCGCCCCCGGCCGCCTGGACTTCCACGCCCGGGACATCGCACCCCGGGTGCAGGACTACGGCGACCTGCTCGCTCCCCTGCTGGACCGGGGGCGGGCGGGGCGGTTGCCGTAGTCCGGGGCGGGGGGTTCCGGGCCCGGGCGGGCCAGGGGGCGGGGCCCGACCGAGCGGGCGCCGCAGGCGGGCGGACCGGCCGAGGCGGGGCACCCGGGGGGCGGCCCGACCGAGACGATTCCCCGGGCGGCTGTCCGACCGGGACAGGTCGTGGGGGCGGCAGCCCGACTGAGGTGGTCCACCGGGCAGCGGCCCGACCGAGGAGGGTCCTGGAGGCGGCAGCCCAACTGAGGTGGTCCACCAGGCAGCCCCCCGACCGAGGAGGGTCCTGGAGGCGGCAGCCCGACCGAGGCGGCCCCCGGGCGACAACCGGACAGGGGGCACCCGGGCGGGCCGTACAGGGGGCACCCGGGCGCCGACCGAAACGGGCGGGTCGGCCGGGCGCCGACCGGACAGGGCGGGTCATGGGGGGGCGGCGGCCCGGCCGAGAAACGGGCCCCCGGGGCGGCAGCCCGACCGAGGTGGGTCACCCGGGCGGCAGCCGATCGGGGCCCCGCGCCCCGGACGGACAGAGGGCCCCGCGCGCCGGACGGACAGGGAGTACCCAGGCGGCGTCCGGACAGGGTGGGTCACCCGGGCGGCGTCCGCCCAACCCAGGCCGTATCACCCAGGCGATCCCCGCACCTCCGGGGCCGCATCACCCAAGCGGCGCCCGCGCAACCCGGGTCGGTCACCCGGGCGACGACCGGACAGGGCAGGCCACCCGGGCAGCGGCCCGCACACCCCAGGCCGGTCATCCGGGCGGCGTCCGCCCAACCCAGGCCGTATCACACAGGCGATCCCCGCACCCCGGGGCCGCATCACCCAAGCGGCCCCCGCACCCCGGGGCCGCATCGCCCAGGCGGCGCCCGCGCAACCCGGGTCGGTCACCCGGGCGACGACCGGACAGGGCAGGCCACCCGGGCAGCGGCCCGCACACCCCAGGCCGGATCGCCCATGCCGCGCCCGCACCCCCGGGCCCGGATCCTCCAGACGCCCGTATACGCCCACCCCCGCCATCACACCCGCGCCCACGTGTTCCGGTCACGGGCCATCGCGTGCAGGGACTCGACGTCCGCCGGTTTCAGGACGCCGCCCTGGCGGGACAGGGGCTCCAGGTCCGTGTCGGTCAGGACGCGGACCTCGCGGGGCGGGGACGGGAGGGAGAGTTTCGCCGGGCCGACCAGGGCGAGTACGGGGCGGACCTCCGCGGTCAGGGCGTAGGAGGCGCGGGCGGCGTCGGAGCGGACGCGGCGGAGCAGGGGGTACGGGTCGCGGCGGCCCAGGGTGACCAGGGGGTCGGCGACCGTCACCCGCTGCTTGCGCGCGTACAGCGTGTGCAGGGCGAACAGCCCGCCGGGGCCGATCAGCAGGTGGTGGACGCGGTCGCCGCCGGGGAGCGGGACGGAGTGCAGGGTGTGCCAGCCCGCACCGTCCAGGCGGTCCAGGGCGTCGCCGACCGTCTGCTCGGCCTCCAGGGCCCGGCGGCGCGGGTCGGCGCGCAGCCGCCGCGCGGGGCCCGGGTCGCGGTCGAGGGCGACGAGGAGGGCCTCGCCCGGGCGGTTGGGGGCCAGGTCGTCGTCGGGGTGGAGGGCCAGACGGGCGAGTTCGGCGGGGGTCGGCACGGGGGGTGGCCCGACCGTCACGGGGCCGGTGATGAAGGGCCCGAGAGCCCGGAGCACCTCGTCCTCGCGGTCCTCGCCGAGCAGGTTCACCCGGGCCGCGTCACGGTCGTACCAGGCGATGTTCCTGCCGTCCGGGAGGCAGACGTACAGCCGCTCCTGACCGTGCCTCCAGGCCGGCACGACGCGCAGTCCGTCCATGCACCATCACCCCCGACCATGGGAACAGGCGGGGTGCTGCGGGGGCAAGAACCCGGCTACCTTTGGAAGGAGTTGGGCCTGCCCGGCGGACCCTTCGGGCGGTGATGGTGGGGAGGCTCCGTTGCGTACCCGCAGGAAACCTGACGTGCCGACGCCCGAGAGCCCGTGGAGCGAGGTCGCCCCCGGCCTGTGGATGGGCGGCCACGAGTACACGGGAGCCCTGGGCCATCCGGAGTTCGCCGTCGTACGGGACGAGTTCGATCTCGTGCAGACGCTGCTCCGGCTGCCGGGACACGGCCCCGACCCCGGCGTCCGGCACCACGTCTGGCCGATCCCCGACGGGCCCCTGGACGGGACGCAGCTGGCCGGGGTGATCCGCCTCGCGGAGGCCGCGTGCGAGGCGCTGGACGAGGGGCGCCGGGTCCTCGTCCGCTGCTACCACGGGTACAACCGCTCCGGCCTCGTCGTCGCGCACGCGCTGATCCGCCGGGGCAGCTCCGCCGACGCGGCGATCCGGCTGATCCGGGACCGCCGCTCGCCGTGGGCGCTGCACAACGAACTGTTCGTCGAGTACCTGCGGGCCGGTCTGTCCACGGCCCGGCTGCTGGAGGAGCTGACCGAGTAGCACGGCACACGGCCGCCCTCTCGCGCAAATGGGACTTCCCCGCGAATAAGGTGTACGCGGCAGGCGGTCGCGCCCGAGCCGCGTGATGACCCTCGAACCGCAGGAGTGCAGTGCCCCTCAGCCGTGCTGGAAAGGCAGCCCGCCGCGCCGCCGCCGTCGTCCTGCTGCTGGCGACCGCCGTGGGCTGCGGGGACGCCGGCGGTCTGGAGGGCGCCGGGCCGACCCCGACGGCGGTCGGTCCGGCCCGGCTCTGGCCGGAGCTGACACCGGCGTCCAGTCCGGCCTTCGAGATCGGCGAGGTGAACACCGAGGTGGTCAAGGGGGTCGAGGTGCCCGCCGGAGACGACATCCGCCGGGTGGACCCGGTGGGGATCGTCCGGGCCGAGATCGCCGCCAGTCCCGGCGACTACGACGGCGCGAAGGCGCCCTACCGGGACACGGAGCGGCGGATGGCCGACTGCGCGAAGGGGCCGGGGCAGGGGAAGTGTCCGGTCCTCAGGCCGTACTACCGGGACCTGACCGGTGACGGGCGCGACGACCTGACGCTGGGGTTCAGCCTGCTGCCCGGCAGGACGACCGCGGTGCGCGTGTACACCGTCGAGAAGCACCGGCTGGTGCAGGTGATGGCGTGGGAGGACGCGCTCAGCGGGGTCGAGCTGGCCGGGCGCTCCCTCGTCATCCGCTCGCCGTCGGAGGTCGCCGGCTACGAGTACCGCCTCCAGTGGACCTGGGACCGGGACCAGCGGGCCATGCTCCTCACCCACGACGAGATGCTCCGCACCGGCCCGCGCACCCACGCACCGCGCCCGTCCGCCTCCCCCTCGGCGAGCACCGGATGAGACGCACGCTCCCCCAGTGGTCCGGGACGCTCGCGGTGAAGGCCGCCGCCTTCATCACGGTGATGTGCTGCGCGCTGGCCGCCCTGCTCGGCGTCCTGGTGCACGTGCAGGTGACCCACCAGACCGTGGGCCAGGCCCGCGATCAGGCGTTGCAGCAGCTGACGCAGGCGACCGAGCGGTACGAGGCCGGGGAGACGCTCCGGCGGGGTGCCGGGGTGGATCCGCCGGGGCTGCCGCGGCAGCTGCGGAAGCTGGCGGTGGCCGGGGACCGCGGCACGATGGTCGCCGACGTCGCGGGGCGCCCCATGATGTGGGCGGCGGGGCCCGCTGACGGTGACCGGGCGCTGGCCGTGGCGGTCGACTACTCGCAGCAGGCGCGCACGATCGCGGGCCTGGACCGGGCGATCCTGTGGTCGTCGGGGCTGGCGATCGGGGCGACGCTGCTGGTGGGCGCGTTCGCGGTGACGCGGGTGACGCGGCGGCTGCACACCACGGCCCGGGTGGCCCGGCGGATCAGCGCGGGCGATCTGGACGCGCGCGTGAACGACCCCCGTGCGGACCCGCGGGCCAAGCACCCGGCGCGCCCGCACGACGAGGTGGCAGCGGTCGCCGCCGCGCTGGACTCCATGGCGTCGTCGTTGCAGGGCAAGCTGCTCGCCGAGCAGCGGTTCACCGCGGACGTCGCCCATGAGCTGCGCACGCCGCTGACGGGGCTGCACGCGGCGGCCGAACTGCTGCCGCCGGGCCGCCCGACCGAGCTGGTGCGGGACCGGGTGGCGGCGTTGCGCACCCTCACCGAGGACCTGCTGGAGATCTCCCGGCTGGACACCGGGCGGGAGCGGCTGGAGCTGGACACCGAGCAGTTGGGTCCGCTGGCCGAGCGGGTGGTGCGCGCGTCGGGGAGCGGCACGGAGGTCGTCGTCGTGCGGGACGTGTGCGTGGAGACGGACCGGCGGCGGCTGGAGCGGGTGCTGGGGAACCTGGTGGCGAACGCGCACAAGCACGGCCGGGGTCCGGTGGTACTGACCGTGGACGGGCCGGTGGTGACCGTCCGGGATCACGGGGACGGCTTTCCGGAGTATCTGGTGGCGCACGGGCCGCAGCGGTTCCGCACGGAGGGCGGTGCCCGGGGGCACGGGCTGGGGCTGACCATCGCGCTGGGGCAGGCGGAGGTGCTGGGGGCGCGGCTGGAGTTCGCGAACGCGCCGGAGGGCGGGGCCGTGGCGACCCTGGAACTGACGGCGGAGTGACAGCTCGGGGTGCGTTCCCCTATGGCCCACTGTGACGGGCGGGGACCGAAGGGCGCTCCTAATGTGGCGATTAGTCAGCTTCGGCACCTTCGCCCCCACATGGAGGTCATTCCCATGTCCCTGCGCTCACGCCTCTCCATAGCCACCGCCGCCGGACTCCTCGCCGCCGCGGCCGCCGTCACGCCCGCCGCCGCCGCGCACGACGACTGGGACCCGACCGGCGGCAACGGCAACCACCACCACGACCCCAGCGGCGGCAACGGCGACGACCACGGGAAGCCCCTCTTCAAGGGCGTCGTCACGGCGAACACGCTGGCGCTGCGCAGCGCCCCGAACCGCGGCTCGCAGATCATCCGGCACGCCCACAAGGGCGACATCGTCAGCATCTTCTGCAAGACCGGCGGCGAGACCGTGAAGGGCAACCCGCTCTGGTACCTCCTGACGGACGGCACCTGGGCCTGGGGCGCCGCCCGCTACATCGACAACATCGGTCCCGCGCCACGCTGGTGCTGACACTCGGTCCCCCAAGGCACACAAGATGCACTGTTTGGGTAGGTTCCGGACATGAGCAAGGCCGGAATCACTGTGGCGACGGCGGACCCGCCCACGCCCGCCGTCCGCCGCCTCCCCCGGCGCCGGGGCATCGAACTCGCCCTCATCGTCCTGGCCGTCCTGCTGTCGGTGTACGGCTACTGCGCCGTGGGCCTCGCCCGGAACGGCACCGTCCCGCCCGGCGCCGCCGGCTACGGCGCCGGGCTCGGCGTGCTCGCGCTGCTGGCACATCTGGCGGTGCGCCTGCGGGCTCCGCACGCCGACCCCCTCCTCCTCCCGATCGGCGTGCTGCTCAACGGGCTCGGTCTGGTGCTCATCTACCGGCTCGACCTGGAGACCCCGGGCGACCGGGCGGCACCGGCCCAACTGGTCTGGTCGACGCTGGGCGCGGCGCTGTTCATCCTGGTCGTCCTGCTCCTGCGCGACCACCGCGTGCTCCAGCGCTACACGTACGTGTGCGTGGCCGCCGCGCTGGTGCTGCTCACCCTGCCGATCCTGTTCCCGGCGGTGAACGGGGCCCGCATCTGGATCCGGGTCGCGGGGTTCTCCATCCAGCCCGGCGAGTTCGCGAAGGTCCTGCTGGCGGTGTTCTTCGCCGCGTACCTGGCCGCGAACCGCAACGCCCTCGCCGACACCGGCCGCCGGATCTGGAGGCTCCAGCTGCCCACCGGCCGGGTCCTCGGCCCGATCGTCGCCGTCTGGCTGGTGAGCGTCGGCGTCCTGATCCTGGAACGCGACCTCGGCACCTCGCTGCTCTTCTTCGGCCTGTTCGTCGTCCTCCTCTACGTCGCCACCGGCCGCACCGGCTGGATCGCCGTCGGTCTGCTGCTGGCGGCGCTCGGCGCGGTCGCCGTCGGCCGGCTGGAGCCGCACGTGCACGGCAGGATCGAGACGTGGCTGCACCCCTTCGCCTCCATCGAGGCGGGCGAGGGCGCGAACCAGCTCGCCCAGTCGCTGTTCGCCTTCGCGGAGGGCGGCCTCCTCGGCACGGGCCTCGGACTGGGCCACTCGGTCCTCATCGGCTTCGCTGTGAAGTCGGACTTCATCCTGGCCACGGCGGGCGAGGAGCTGGGCTTCGCGGGCCTGTCCGCCATCTTCCTCCTCTACGGCCTGCTGGTGGAGCGCGGCTACCGGGCCGGCCTCGCGCTGCGCGAGCCGTTCGGCCGGCTGCTCGCGGTCGGGCTCGCCTCACTCGTGGCGCTCCAGGTGTTCGTGATCGCGGGCGGGGTGACCGGGCTGATCCCGTTGACGGGCATGGCGATGCCGTTCCTGGCGCAGGGCGGCTCGTCGGTGGTCACCAACTGGGCGATCGTGGCGCTGCTGGTCCGGGTGAGCGACTCGGCCCGGCGTCAGTACGACGGGCCGGGCACCCGGTGACGCGGCACATCCGGCACGCCGGCTTCTTCTGCGCCCTGCTGCTGGTGGCCCTGCTGGTGAACGCCGCCCGCGTCCAGGTCGTCCAGGCCCCGGCCTACGACCGCAACCCGGCCAACCGCCGCCCGGACATCGCCCGCTACGAGCAGCCGCGCGGAGACATCCTGGTCGACGGCCGGCCCGTCACCGGCTCCAAGGACACCCGGGAGCACCTGCGCTACGAACGCACCTACACGGACGGCCCGTTGTACGCCCCGGTCACCGGCTTCGCCTCCCAGCTGTACGGGACGACGCTCCTGGAGCACAGCGAGGACGGCATCCTGTCCGGCTCGGACCCGATGCTCGCGCCGTTCCCGCTGTGGAACGACTTCACGCGGGCGCGGAACTCCGGCGGCGACGTCGTCACCACCCTTGACCCGGCCGCGCAGCGGGCGGCGTACGAGGGACTCGCCGGGCTGAAGGGCGCGGTCGCGGCGCTGGAACCGTCGACCGGCCGGATCCTGGCGCTGGTGTCCCGCCCGTCCTACGACCCCCAGCCGCTGTCCGGGAACGGGTCGGCGGCCACGGAGGCGTGGCGGCGGCTGAACGCCGACCGGGACCGCCCGATGCTCAACCGGGCGATCCGGCGGACGTATCCGCCGGGCTCCACCTTCAAGGTCGTCACCCTGGCCGCCGCGCTGGACGCCGGCGTGGTCAGGGACCTCGACGCGCCCACCGACTCCCCCGACCCGTACACCCTGCCCGGCACGCGGACCCGTCTGACGAACGCGTCCCGGGGCTGCCGGAACGCCTCCGTGCGGGAGGCCTTCACGCTCTCCTGCAACACGGTGTTCGCCAAGCTCGGCGTGGCGGTCGGCGCGACGGACATGACGACCACGGCGCACGCCTTCGGCTTCAACAACCCGGCGCTGCGGGTCCCCTTCCCGGTGGCCCGGTCCACCTTCGACACCTCGCTCGACCAGGCGCAGCTCGGGCTGTCGTCGATCGGCCAGTACAACACCCGGGCCACCCCGCTGCAGATGGCGATGGTCGCGGCGGCCGTGGCCAACGGCGGTCAGGTGTGGGAGCCGTACCTGGTGGAGCGCACGACCCGGCCGGGCGGCAGCATCCTCGCGACGGCCGGTTCGCGCGCGGTCCGCCAGGCGATGTACCCCTCGACCGCGGTCCGGCTGCGCGCGCTGATGCGGGAGGTGGTCGAGAACGGCACGGGGCGGCGGGCCGCGATCCGCGGCGCCAAGGTGGGCGGCAAGACCGGCACGGCCCAGCACGGCCGCCGCAACTCCGGTACTCCGTACGCCTGGTTCATCTCCTGGGCGCAGGGGGAGCGGGACCTCGCGCCGCGAGTGGCGGTCGCGGTGGTCGTGGAGGACGCGGAGGCGGAGCGCCGGGACATCAGCGGGGGCGGCGACGCGGCGCCGATCGCGCGGGCGGTGATGGCGGCGGTGCTCAAGTCCCGCTAGCGGCGGCGGTTGATGGCGGTGAGGTCGATGTCGATGGGGAAGGGGACGGTCAGCTTGAGCTTGTCGTGGAAGATGCCGGTCAAGCCGTAGGACTGAGTCGCGGGGTCGAGTTCGTAGACGTAGACGACCGGGAGTCCCTCGTTCTCCTCGACGCGCCAGTAGTGCGGAATGCCTGCCTGCGCGTACTTCCTCGGCTTCACCTCGCGGTCCCGGTCCTCCGAGTCCTCCGAGACGACCTCGACGGCGATCACGACGTCTTCGGGCCGGTACCAGGTCTGCTGGGGACCTGTGTCGGCATCCGCGCGGAACACCAGCACATCGGGCTCCGGGCGGTTGCGCTTGTTCAGCTTGATGGTCATCTCCCGGATGACGTCGAGCTCCTCCGGCACTTGATCCAGCAGGGTGTTGTCCAACAGGCGAATGGCACGCGAGTGGAAGTTGGTCTGCGGACTCACGAAGACAAGACTCCCGTCGATCAGCTCCGTGTGCGGAGGCAGGTTCGGAAGCGCGTCGAGGTCGTCCGCCGTCCAGCCACCCTCCGGCGGACGAGGCCACTCGAAGTCGTCGCCCAGCCCGTAGTCGCGTGCGGCGCTCATGATTGCTCCCATGTGCCGGAGTCTGCCTGGCACAGTCAGCGTACCCAGGGGAATATGCCGGTTCGCCCGTCGAACGAGTGATCAGTCTCCGAGCCGTTGACCGGCCTCGATCGCTTCCTCCACCTCCGCCACCCGCTCCTTCTCCTCCGCCGCGAAGCGCTCCGCGTCCAGCCGCTCGGCGACCTCCTCGTCCTGGGCCATCAGCAGGTCGAGGTCGGAGTCGCCCATCTCCAGGACGCCCAGGTCGACGTAGGCCCGCTGGAGGCGTTCGCCCCACAGGCCGATGTCCTTGACGCAGGGGACGATGCGGCTGAAGAGCAGTTTGCGGAACAGGGCGAGGAACTCGGACTGCTCGCTGTACTCCTCGGCCTCGGCCCTGGGGATGCCGAAGTTCTCCAGGACCTCGACACCGCGCAGCCGGTCGCGCATGAGGTAGCAGCCCTCGATGACGAACTCCTCGCGCTCCCTGAGCTCGGCGTCGGTGAGCTGCCGGTAGTAGTCGCGCAGGGCCATCCGCCCGAAGGCCACGTGCCGGGCCTCGTCCTGCATGACGTACGCGAGGATCTGCTTCGGCAGCGGCTTGTCCGTCGTGTCCCTGATCATGCCGAAGGCGGCGAGGGCCAGGCCCTCGATCAGGACCTGCATCCCGAGGTACGGCATGTCCCAGCGCGAGTCGCGCAGGGTGTCGCCCAGCAGCGACTGGAGGTTGTCGTTGATCGGGTACAGCAGACCGATCTTCTCGTGCAGGAACCGGCCGTAGATCTCGGCGTGCCGCGCCTCGTCCATCGTCTGGGTCGCGGAGTAGAACTTGGCGTCCAGGTCGGGGACCGACTCCACGATCCGCGCGGCGCAGATCATCGCGCCCTGCTCGCCGTGCAGGAACTGGCTGAACTGCCAGGAGGCGTAGTGCCGGCGCAGCTCGCCCTTGTCCTTGTCCGTCAGCTTCGCCCAGTGCCGGGTCCCGTACAGCGACATGGCCTCGTCCGGAGTCCCCAGCGGATCGTACGGATCCACCTCCAGCTCCCAGTCGATCCGCCGCTGCCCGTCCCACTGCTTGTCCTTGCCCTTCTGATAGAGGGCCAGGAGGCGGTCGCGGCCGTCGTCGTACTCCCAGGTGAAACGGGCCGCGCCGGTCGCCCGGACCTGCCACACGGGTTCTTCCGGCTCCTTGGCGTACACGTCGAAGGTCGGCATGTCCGCAGGCTCACACCAGGTAGACACCCGGTCAACAAGTGGCGCGCAAGGGATTGACGAGCTTGCTGACAAGCAGTCTCATAAGGGGGACAGTGACGTGTGCACAACGAGGTGGGCAGCCATGACGACCCTGACGGAAGCCGACGCGCTCGACGGCCTGCGCGATGCCCTCGGCCTGCTCAAGGACCGGGAGCAGGTGGCCCAGCGGCTGCTCGACTCCTCCGCCAAGCACTCCTTCGACCCCGACAAGGAGCTCGACTGGGAGGCGCCCTTCGAGGAGGGCAAGTGGTTCTGGCCGCCGGAGCTGGTGTCGCTCTACGACACCCCGCTCTGGAAGCGGATGAGCGAGGAGCAGCGCATCCTCCTCTCCCAGCACGAGGCGGCCGCCCTGGCCTCCCTCGGCATCTGGTTCGAGATCATCCTCATGCAGCTGCTGGTCCGGCACATCTACGACAAGGCGGCGACGAGCGCGCACGTCCGCTACGCCCTCACCGAGATCGAGGACGAGTGCCGGCACTCCAAGATGTTCGCCCGGCTGATCTCCCACGGCGGCACGCCCTGGTACCCGGTCAGCCGGGTCCACCAGCACCTGGGCCGCCTGTTCAAGACCATCTCGACCACGCCCGGTTCCTTCACGGCCACCCTCCTCGGCGAGGAGGTCCTCGACTGGATGCAGCGCCTGACGTTCCCGGACGAGCGGGTCCAGACGCTGATCCGGGGCGTCACCCGCATCCACGTGGTCGAGGAGGCCCGCCACGTCCGCTACGCCCGTGAGGAACTCCGCCGCCAGATGGTGACGGCCCCCAAGTGGTCCCAGGAGTTCACCCGCATCACCTCCGGGGAGTTCGCCCGGGTCTTCTCGGTGGCGTTCGTGAACCCGGAGGTGTACACGAACGTGGGCCTCGACAAGCGGGAGGCCCTCGCCCAGGTCAAGGCCAGCGGCCACCGCCGGGAGGTCATGCAGAACGGCTCGAAGCGCCTGACCGACTTCCTCGACGACATCGGAGTGCTGCGCGGCGTCGGCCGACGGCTGTGGAAGTCGTCCGGACTGCTGGCGTAGGCATCAGACGGCCGGACGCCCCACTCGGACCCGCCGAGTGGGGCGTCACCGTGCCACCGCCGCTCGTCGCCGTCGTCCGGCTTGGGCCGGTCGTCGATGCGGATGATCACGGGGTCGCCGTCACCACCGGCCCACGGATCCTGGGCGATCTTCTTGACGATGCCGACGATGCGCTGATGGAGATGGTGGGCGATGGCCTGGGTGCCCAGGCCGGCAGCCGTGTCGCCCCGGACGTCGTCGAGGCTGGTGAGGACGGCGACGAGACTGGGCCCGGACAGCCGCGCGACGACCATTCCCCCATCCTCGACGACGGCCCCGGGGACGTGAAAGTGCTGGTCCGCCCCGGCGTGCTTCACCAGGAACTCCCAGGTGTCACGGTGGGCGTGAAGCTCGGCGGCCGAGACACCGGCGGCCGCCCGGAGCGTCACGAGGTCCGGCGAGCCCTTGCCCGACGTCTGCGGCACGGACTCCGAGGCGGCCGGGGAGGCCATCGCACGGAGCCGGCCGTCGGGCCGGTCGATGGCGTCGAATCCCAGGAGCGGAATCCAGGACGCGCCCGCAGCCGCCGGACCACGGAAGGGGACGTGTCGGGGTGGTGTCCGCCCGCAGCGGTTGGCGCGTCAACGCCAGTCAGTCGGTAAGGGGTCGATCGCGCCGTTCCGAGGACGGACACTCCCCGGCGCGGCCCCGACCCCCACCCGGCGTCACGCGCTACGCGCACCCCCACCGAAGCAGCCACAGGCCGCCGCAGGCACCCCGCCCCCGATTACGCTGCCGGACATGACACCAGCCGCCGCCCCCACCCCCGCCTACCGGCGACTCAGCGTCGAGGAACGCCGCAGCCAGCTCCTCACCGCCGCGCTGAACCTCTTCGCGCACCGCGCCCCGGAGGAGGTGTCCCTCGACGACGTGGCGGAGGCGGCCGGAGTGTCGCGGCCCCTGGTGTACCGGTACTTCCCGGGCGGCAAGCAGCAGCTCTACGAGGCCGCCCTCCGCTCCGCCGCCGACGAGCTCCAGGACTGCTTCGACGAACCCCGCGAGGGCCCCCTCCTCCCCCGCCTGTCCCGCGCCCTCGACCGCTACCTCACCTTCGTCGACGAGCACGACGCCGGTTTCAGCGCCCTCCTCCAGGGCGGCAGCGTCGTCGAGACCTCCCGCACGACCGCCATCGTCGACGGCGTACGCCGGGCCGCCGCCGAGCACATCCTGAGGCACCTGGACGTCACCGCCCCGGGCCCCCGCCTGCGCATGACCATCCGCATGTGGATCACCGCCGTCGAGGCCTCGTCGCTCATCTGGCTCGACGAGGACAAGCAGCCCCCCGCCGAGGACCTCCGCGACTGGCTGGTGGAGCAGTTCGTCGCCATGCTGACCGTGACCGCCCGCCGCGACCCGCAGACCGACGCCCTGGTCCAGGCTTTCGCCGAGGATGTCTGACACTGATCCCGTGAAGAGCGAAGACACCCCCTTCGAGGGCGGCCCCATGGACGGCAGGGTCCTGCCCGTCCTGCTCGGCATGACCGGCCACCCGCCCAAGACGTACCGCATCCCCGTCCCGGACCCGGACGGCGGCCCGCCCACGGTCCTGGTCTACCGCCGCGTGCCCCGGGGACCGGGCAGGGTCGGCCTGACCAACCGCTGGAAGTACGAGTACGACCCGGAGGGCGCCCCGACCCGCCGGCTCAACTGGCCCTGGTCGAAGCCAGACGCCACGCCGCGCGGCAAGCCGGACGACGCCGACGGGTGACCCCGTTGCTCCGAACCGCGCACACCCGCCGAGCGCACCGCGCGCACCCGTCTGATTCTCACGTTGTCCGGCGGCACACGGCTGCCCACGCAACGGAGGTGACGGCATGTCAGGAAGGCTTCCTCGGCTGGTCTGCGTCGCGGCGGCGGTGGCCGGAACCGTCGCGGTCCCCGTACCCGCAACGGCCGTTCCCGCTTCGGACTCGAAAGACCGCTCCGTCGCCACCCTCCTGACAGATCTTCAGAAGCTGTACAGGAAGGCGGAACAGGCCACCGAGGCCTACAACGCGACCGAGGAGAAGCTGAAGAAGCAGCGCGCCGAGACCGACCGCGTGGACCGCGCCCTCGCCCGCGCCCGCCTCTCCCTGCACGACAGCCGGGGCGCGGCCGGCCGCCTGGCCCGGCAGCAGTACCAGAACAGCACCGACATCTCCCCGTACGTCCGCCTGCTCCTGGCCCGTGACCCGCAGCACGCGATCGACCAGGGCCGGGTGATCGGCCGGCTGGCACGGGAACGGGCCGACACCATCGGCCGGCTGACCGGCACCGAGCGCAGGGCCCACGACCTGGCCCGCGAGGCCCGCGAGGCCCTGGACCGGCAGCTCACCCTCACCGAGCGGCGCAGGAAGGAACGGGACGAGGTCCGCACCCGCCTCGCGGAGGTGCAGGAACTGCTCGCCTCCCTCACCCCCGACCAGCTCACCGCCGTCGCCGAGCTGGAGAGGGACGGCGTCACGAAGGCACAGAAGAAGCTCCTGGCCTCCGGCGCACTCGGCGACGACGACGGCAGCAGCGACAGCCGCGACGGCAGCGGCGGCAGCCAGAGCAGCGTCCGCCGCCCCACGGCGGAGGGCGGCCGGGCCGTCCGCTACGCCGTGCGGCAGCTCGGCAAGCCGTACGAGTGGGGCGCGGAGGGCCCGAGGTCGTACGACTGCTCGGGCCTGACCTCGCAGGCCTGGGCCGAGGCCGGGACGCCCATCCCCCGGACCAGCCAGGAGCAGTGGGAACAGCTGGAGCGGATCCCGCTGTCCGAGCTGCGCCCGGGCGACCTGGTCGTGTACTTCCCGGAGGCCACGCACGTGGCGCTGTACCTCGGGGACGGCATGGTCGTCCAGGCACCCCACCCGGGCGCGAAGGTCAAGGTGTCACCGATCGCGGCCAACCCGATCCTGGGCGCCGTCCGCCCCGACCCGGAGGGGAAGCCCCTGCGGCGCTACGAGCCGCCGGAGCTCCCCGAGGGCGCCACGGACGGGTCCGACGAAGGCTACGAGGGTGACGGGGGCGAAGAGGACCAAGAGGACTAGGCGGCGCCCGCGCCGGACACCTCGACCAGGTAGGCCTGGGTCTTCTCCGGGTCGTAGAAGAAGTTCTCGAAGTCGGCCGGGTCGTTGAAGCCGTTGGCGAAGCGGTCGGCGACCGGCTGGATCTCGCCGGCGGCGCCGATGAGGTTCAGGATGTGCTCGGGCGGCGGCGCCAGCATCGCGTTGGTCCACTTGGTGACGTGCTGGGCGGTGTCCCAGTAGCGGTCGAAGGTGGCCCGCATCCACTCCTCGTCGAACGGCTTGTCGCCGCGCTCGACGATCGAGGCGAGGTAGGCGGCGGCGCACTTGGACGCCGAGTTGGAGCCCTGCCCGGTGATCGGGTCGTTCGCCACGACCACGTCGGCGACGCCCAGCACCAGACCCCCGCCGGGCAGGCGGCCGATGGGGTTGCGGACAGTGGGGGCGTAGCGGCCGGCCAGCGTGCCGCCGGCGTCGGTCAGTTCGACCTTGGTGGCCCGCGCGTACTCCCAGGGGACGTACCGCTCCATGAGTTCCAGGGTCAGGGAGAGGTGCTCCGCGGGGTCCTTGACGCCGTTGAAGACGTCGAGCGGGCCGCCGGGTATGCCCTCCCAGAAGAGGATGTCGGCGCGGCCGGAGGTGGTCAGGCACGGCATGACGAACAGTTCGCCGACGCCCGGCACGAGGTTGCAGCGGACCCCTTCGGTGTCCGGGTGCTCCGGGCGCGGGCCCAGGCCGTGGACGTACGACACGGCCAGCGCGCGCTGCGGCTCGCTGTAGGGGGAGCGCTCCGGGTCGCGGGCGAACATCTGCACCAGTTCGCCCTTGCCGGCCGCGACCAGCACCAGGTCGTAGGTGCGGGAGAAGTAGTCGAGGTCGCCGACGGCCGCGCCGTGGATGACGAGCTGCCCGCCGCGCTGGGCGAACGTCTCCATCCAGCCGGCCATCTTCACCCGCTGGTCGATCGACTGCGCGTACCCGTCGAGCCGGCCCAGCCAGTCGATCGCACGGGCCGCGGGGCCCTCGGCCCAGGAGCCGGGCGCGGCGACCGAGACGCCGAGTCCTTCGATCTTCGGGGCCTGGGACTCCCAGAAGTTCAGCTGGAGATCGCGCTCGTGCTGCAGGGCCGTGTGGAACATGCACTGCGTCGACATGACCCGGCCGGTGCGGATCTCGTCCGCCGTCCGGTTCGACATCAGGGTGACCTCGTACCCCTGCGACTGGAGGCCGAGGGCGATCTGGAGCCCGGACTGGCCGGCTCCGACGACGAGTATCTTCCGCATGCGGGCTGTCCTCTACTCGGGGGTTTCGTCCAGCGCGTGGCCGACGAGGGCCAGGAGGGTCTCGATCACGGAGATCCGGCGACGCGCGTCCATGATCATGACAGGTATGTGTTTCGGGATGGTGAGGGCCTCCCGCACGTCCTCCGGCTCGAACAGCTCGCTGCCGTCGAAGTGGTTGACGGCGACCACGTACGGCAGCCCGGAGCTCTCGAAGTAGTCCAGGACCGGGAAGCAGTCCTTCAGACGGCGCGTGTCGGCCATCACGACGGCGCCGATCGCGCCGCGCACGATGTCGTCCCACATGAACCAGAACCGCTGCTGGCCCGGCGTGCCGAACAGGTAGAGCACCAGGTCGTCGTCGAGCGTGATGCGCCCGAAGTCCATGGCGACCGTGGTGGTGGTCTTGCCCGGTGTGGCGGTGAGGTCGTCGGTGGCCTCGCTCGCCTCGGTCATCAGCGCCTCGGTCTGCAGGGGCGTGATCTCCGAGACGGCGGTGACGAGCGTGGTCTTGCCCACGCCGAAGCCGCCCGCCACCACGATCTTCGTGGCGATGGGGGCCCGGGTGCGGTCCGTCTCCCAGGCGTGCATGCTCTCGCCGGGCTGGGCGAACGGGGATGTACCAGAGACGCCGTGAGCGGCGTCAGAGACGACGGAGTCCACTCAGCACCCTTTCCAGCAGAGCTCGGTCCGGGCGGCCCGTGCCATGGCCGGTGCCCGTTCCGTACACACGGATCTTTCCCTGGTCCGCGAGGTCGCTGAGGAGCACGCGGACCACGCCGAGCGGCATCTTCAGCAGCGCGGCGATCTCGGCCACCGTACGCATCCGGCGGCACAGTTCGACGATGGCCCGCAGCTCCGGCATGACCCGGGTGGACAGCGAACCGTTCGTCAGTTCCCTGCGCTCCTCCGGGGCGTCCAGCGCGGCCGTGCTGGCCACGAACGTCTCCACGAGCAGGACGTGGCCGAAGCGGGTGCGGCCGCCGGTGAGCGAGTAGGGGCGGACCCGGGCGGGCTTGCGGTCACCGCCGCGGACCGGGAGCTGGGACTTCGGCGTACTGCTCATCGGGCACTCCCCGTCGTCTGGGACTCCTCCAGGGATTTACGGAGTTCGCTGCGGAGTTCGGGCGTCAGGACGTGGCCGGCGCGGCCGACGAACAGGGCCATGTGGTACGCCACCACGCTCATGTCGCAGTCCGCGGAGCCGTGGACGCCGAGCAGCGAACCGTCGCTGATGGACATCACGAACAGGCTGCCCTCGTCCATGGCGACCATGGTGTGCTTGACCCCGCCGAAGTCCATCAGCTTGGCGGCGCCGACGGTGAGGCTGCCGATGCCGGAGACGATGGTGGCCAGGTCGGCGGCGGAGCCGCGCGGGCCGGTCCGCCGGGTGCCGCCGGCGGCCAGGGCCTCGCGGGCCTGCTGGTTGCGCTGGGCGTCGGAGGACAGCAGGAGCAGTCCGTCGGACGAGACGACCGCGACCGAGAGGATGCCGGGTACCTCCTCGACGAGGTTGGTCAGCAGCCAGTGCAGGTTGCGGGCCTCACTGCTCAGTCCGATCAGTCCGAAGGTACTGGGAGCGGTCAACTGCTTGCCTCCTCGACTGTGCCCCCCGTGGCTTCTTCGGATTCAGCTTGTCCTGGTGTGCCGGTGGTCGGCCGCTTGTGCGAGGCCGTCTTCTCGGCGATCTCCGCCTCGACCTCGCGGTAGCCGGCCTGTGCGCCCTGGCGGAAGCCGCCGAGCCGGCGGCGGAGTGCCTCGGCGTCGACGGAGCCGCTGCGCTGGCGCGGGGTCTGGGCCGGGGCGGTGATCTTGGGAGTGCGCTTGGGGAGGCCCTTGTCGGTGACGCGTTCGTGTTCGGCGTCGGCCTCCGCCTCGGCTTCGCCTTCGGCGTGTTCGTATCCACCCGCACCACCCGTGCGGGTTTCGTGATCGGGTGCGGGTGGCCCCTGTGGGGCCGTTTCGCCGTCGGCGGCCGCGGACTCGTGCTGCGTCGGCTCCGGCTCCCCCTGCGGTATCGGGGCCAGCAGCTCCATCGTGGTCTCGGCGGGGGTTTCCGCCGGTGCCGTGACCTCCGGCGCGGGTGCGGGTGCGGCTGGCTGCGCCGCTTCCGCCGGTTCCGGGTGCTCCGCGGCCTCGTCCGCCGCCTCCTCGCGCCGTACCGCCTGCTCCGCCAGCGCGACCAGCGGGTCCCCGCCGTTCGTGCGGCCGTGCAGGACGTTGGAGTTGGCCTCGGCGTCGGCGCCCGGGAAGGAGAAGGAGTGGGCCGCTCCGGCGACGGGGCCGGAGGCGGGTACGGCCGCGGGCGGGGCGGCGGCGAGGAGGGTGCGGGGCAGGACGACGACCGCCGCGACACCGCCCTGCTTCTGCTCGCGCAGTTGGACGCGCGCCCCGTGGCGGTGGGCGAGGCGGGCCACGACGTACAGGCCGAGGCCGAGACCGTCCTCGCCCTCCTGGTCGTACGGCGCCTCCGGGTCGAAGTCGGCCAGGCGGGCGTTGAGGCGCTCCAGCCGGTCCTCGGTCATGCCGATGCCCTCGTCCTGGACGGAGAGCATGACCTCGCCGTTCTCCAGCAGCCAGCCGGAGATCTCGACGGGCAGGTCGGGCGGGGAGAACGAGGTGGCGTTCTCCATGAGTTCGGCCAGCAGGTGGGAGAGGTCGTCCGCGGCGAACCCTGCGATGTGCGCGTGCGGCGGCAGCGCGGCGATCCGCACGCGCTCGTACCGCTCGATCTCGCTGACCGCGGCGCGCACGACGTCCACCAGCGGCACGGGACCGGCCGCGTGCTGGACGTGCTCGGTGCCGGCGAGGACGAGGAGGTTCTCGCTGTGGCGGCGCATGACCGTGGCGAAGTGGTCGAGCTTGAACAGGGTGGCGAGGCGCTCCGGGTCCTGTTCGCGCTCCTCCAGGTTCTCGATGACGGCGAGTTGCCGCTCGACCAGGCCGAGGGTGCGCAGGGCGAGGTTGACGAACGTGCCGCCGATGGCCGTGCGCAGCCGCTCCAGCTGGGCGGCGGACTCGGCGAGTTCGGCGCGCAGTTCCTCGCGGGCGTCGGCCATCTTCTGGCGCTGGCCGACGAGGTGCTTGCGGTCGCCCTCCAGGGTGGTGATGCGCTCGGTGAGGGCGGCCGCGTGCGCGTGCAGGGCGTTGACGGAGCGCACGACCTGGGCGAACTCGTCGTTGCGGCCGGTGAACTTCACCGGCTCCTCGGCCGCCGGGTCCTCGGCCTCGGCGAGGCGCTTCGAGCCCAGGCGCAGCACCGCGAGCGGGCGGGTGAGGCTGCGCGCCATGCCGGTGGCGACGCCGACGGCGAGCAGCATGAGGACGCCGAGGATCGCGATGCGGATCTCCAGCGCGGTGACGTCGTCGTCGCGCAGCGCTTCCAGGTCCTTGGTGCGCCGGTCGTAGAGGGCGGACTCCACGCCGCGCATCAGGTCGACCCGGGCGGAGAGGGCCGCGTCCAGCCTCTTGGTGCTGGTGGAGAGTTCGCTGCCGGACAGCGTCGGCTGGTCGGTGAGGGTGGCGAGGTACTTCTCGGCGGAGTTGACCTCGGTGCCGGTGACCGTGTTGTCGAAGGAGGCGCGGGCCGACTTGGGCGCGGTGTCGCGGAAGTCGGCCAGGGCCGCGTCGGAGCGCAGCCGGGCCTGCTGGGCGGCGGCGCTCAGGGCGTCGCGCTGCCGGGCGTCGGCGTCCGAGGAGGTGGCGGTCTCGGTCGGCAGGCCGGTGACCGGGTCGATGACCGTCTCGGTGCTGCGCGGCACGCTGAACGCGGCGAGCAGCAACCCCCGGGCGGCGGCGGCCTGCTGCACGGCGGAGTCCAGCTCGGCCAGGGCGTATCCCCCGGAGCCCGCGCGGGGCGGCGTCCGCTGCGCCAGCTGCTCGGCGAGCCGGTGGAGTTCGGTGATGGTGGTGGAGTACGCCTGGTGCGCTTCGAGCGCGGTGCTCTTGCCGGTGAGCGCGGCCCGGCGCACGGTCGCGATGTCGTCGAGGTCCGAGCGGAGCGCGGCGGGCGTGTCGGTGTCGGACCGCAGCTCCTCGACCTGCCGGTCCACGCGGGCGCTGTGCTGCTCGGAGGGCGCCTTGGACTTGGGGCGGCCGGCCGCGATGTAGGAGGTGACGTCGTCGCGCTCGTCGGCCAGGGAGTGGGCGAGGGCGAGGGCGTCCTGCGTCTGCTCCGCGAGCGTCACGAGCTCCTGGGAGTCGTGGAGTTCCCCGGAGGCGGCGAGGACGGACGGGGTGCCGGCGCCGGCGATGGCCGCGGCGACCACGGCGACGGCGACGATGAGCCGGTTGCGTACGTGCGTGGGTCGGCCCTTGCCGGTGAGGGGCGTCGGCTCAGCGCCCTGAGCGGGGGCCGTCTGCTTGCCTGTGCGACGAGGCCGCGTCTTCTGCACCGGTGCTCGCATTCCTGACTCGTGAACCCTTGGGCCCGGGTGACGCTCCGTCAACTGACGCGTACTCCCGGTACACTTCCCGACCCTCCCAGCGCCGGTGGGCAGCGCACGCGCATCACCTGACCCGCCACCCGAAGGAGTGAACCTCGGAGGGGAGTTGAGGGGCAAGTTCCGCGGACCCTCGCAGTCGCCTTGTACGGCAGGCCGGTTGGACGCCGGCGGCGGGCGGTGGCAATATTCGCCACCACGCCTTCTCGGAACAAAGCATTCCGACCCAAACCAGGCGTCTGACCTGCGCGGGTGCGCCGTTCCGGCAACCATTGCCAGCCTTTTGCGGACCTTGTGAAGGGCTCGTGCAGACTGGCTGGATGCGTACTGAACTCGCCTCGGAGCCCGGGGACGCCGACCGCCCGAACGAGGACTTCGCCAGTGTCGGACTTCCGGCTTCAGGACAGGGCGGTTCGGTGGTCGTCCTGGACGGGGTCACCCCGCCGCGGGGCGGGACGGGCTGTCTGCATTCCGTCCCCTGGTTCACCGCACGCCTCGGTGGAGCCCTGACCGAACTGACCGTTTCACTCCCGGATGTCCCTCTGCTCGACGCCTTGTCCCGCGCCATCGCGCGTACCGCCGAGGCACACGCGGAAACCTGTGACCTTTCTCACCCCCGCACACCTCAGGCCACGGTGGTCGCGGCCCGTTGGAATCCGGCCACGGTGGAGTACCTGGTCCTGTCGGACTCGGCCCTGCTGCTGGAGTCCCCCGACGGGGCGGTGACCGCGCTCCTGGACGACCGGCTGGCCCGGCTGCCGCGCTCGGCCCTGGCCACGGACGCGCTGGTGGACGCGACGGTCCGCAACAAGGAGGGCGGCTTCTTCACCGCCGCCGCCGATCCCGCGGTGGCCCGGCGCGCGGTGACCGGAACCCTGCCGCGCCAGGAGGTACGCGCCCTGGCCGCGCTGACGGACGGCGCCACCCGCTGGGTGGAGCGGTTCCACGAGGGCGACTGGGCGGACTGCTTCCGGCTCGTCCGCAAGGAGGGACCGCAGGCCCTGGTGGACCGCGTGCGCGCGCTGGAGCGGGCGGACGTCGAGCGCGTGTCCCTGGGGCGGGGCAAGAGGCACGACGACGCGACGGTGGTGTTCGTCGAGTTCTGACCGCTCGCCCCGCCCGGGTCCTCGGTCAGCCGGCTCGCCTGCGGCGCCGGTACGGAACGCCCGTAACCGGTCCGAGACACCCGGAACCGGCCGCTACTTCTCCATGCCGCGGTTGAGCTGGTGCAGCAGCCGGGCCAGTTCCGTGACCTCGCGCGGGTCCCAGTCGGCCAGGCGGCCGGCGTAGCGGGCGCGGCGGGCCTCGCGGACCCGGCGGACGCGGTCCTGGCCCTCCTGGGTGAGGGCGACCAGCCAGGCGCGGCCGTCGGCGGGGTCGGGCTCGCGCGCGACGAGTCCCAGTTCCTCCAGGGCGCGCAGCTGGCGGGACATCGTCGCCTTGCCGACGCCGATGTAGGCGGCGAGTTCGGTGGCCCGCTGCTTGCCGCACTCGTCCAGCCGGACGAGGAGGCCGTACGCGGACGACTCCAGGTCGGGATGGACCTCGCGGGCCATCTCGCCCTGGTTGGCCCGGGCCCGCCGCAGCAGCACGGTCAGCTCGCGCTCCAGCGCCAGGAAGGCAGGCTGATCCACCGCGCTCCCGGCCGCACCGGCAGCGCGGTGTCCGTCGTCCTTGCCGTCCTCGTGCACGTCAGTCCCTGCCTCGGTCGTCGCCCGTACGGAGAGTTCCCGTACCGGGATTTTCCGCCACCTGCTGTCATCACCGCAGTTCGGCAAGTATTCCGCAGGTCACGGGGTGCGTGTACACAGGGTGGCCACACGGTGAAGGCCCGGGCCTCCCTCACGAGAACCCGGGCCTCCCCTACCGGCCGCGTCCGTCACGCCGCGACCGGAACCTCCGGCGCGGCCCCGTTCGTCGCCGGGGACAACGCCAGTTCCAGGACCTGGCGGACATCGGTGACGGCGTGGACGTCGAGCTTGTCCAGCACCTCCGCCGGGACGTCGTCCAGGTCGGGCTCGTTGCGCTTGGGGATGATCACGGTGGTGACACCCGCCCGGTGCGCCGCGAGCAGCTTCTGCTTCACGCCGCCGATCGGCAGGACCCGGCCGGTCAGCGAGACCTCGCCGGTCATGGCCACGTCCGTGCGGACCAGGCGGCCGGAGAGCAGGGACGCCAGCGCCGTGGTCATCGTGATGCCGGCGCTCGGGCCGTCCTTCGGGACCGCGCCCGCCGGGAAGTGGATGTGCACGCCCCGGTCCTTCAGATCGCCCACCGGCAGTTCCAGTTCGGCGCCGTGGGAGCGCAGGAAGCTCAGCGCGATCTGCGCGGACTCCTTCATCACGTCGCCCAGCTGACCGGTCAGGGTCAGCCCGGCCGCTCCCGTCTCCGGGTCGGCCAGCGACGCCTCGACGTAGAGCACGTCACCGCCCGCGCCGGTCACCGCGAGGCCGGTGGCCACGCCCGGCACGGACGTCCGCCGCTCGGCCGGGTCCTGGGCCGACTCGGGCACGTGGTGCGGCCGCCCGATCAGATCGCGCAGGTCGGCGTCGGTGACGGTGAACGGCAGCTCCCGCTCGCCCAGTTCGTGCTGGGCCGCGACCTTGCGCAGCAGCCGCGCGACGGACCGCTCCAGGTTGCGCACGCCCGCCTCGCGCGTGTACTCGCCGGCGAGCTTGCGCAGCGCGCCCTCGTCGAGGGACACCTCGTCCTGGTCGAGCCCGGCCCGCTCCAGCTGGCGCGGGAGCAGGTGGTCGCGGGCGATGACGACCTTCTCGTCCTCGGTGTAACCGTCCAGGCGGACGATCTCCATCCGGTCGGCCAGGGCCTCCGGGATCGCCTCCAGGACGTTGGCGGTGGCCAGGAAGACGACGTCCGAGAGGTCGAGCTCGACCTCCAGGTAGTGGTCGCGGAAGGTGTGGTTCTGCGCCGGGTCGAGCACTTCCAGGAGAGCGGCGGCCGGGTCGCCCCGGAAGTCCGAGCCCACCTTGTCGATCTCGTCGAGCAGCACGACCGGGTTCATGGACCCGGCCTCCTTGATGGCGCGGACGACCCGGCCGGGCAGGGCGCCGACGTAGGTGCGCCGGTGGCCGCGGATCTCGGCCTCGTCGCGGACGCCGCCGAGGGCGACGCGGACGAACTTGCGGCCCATGGCGTGGGCGACGGACTCGCCGAGGCTGGTCTTGCCGACGCCGGGCGGCCCGACGAGCGCGAGCACGGCACCGCCGCGCCGTCCGCCGACCACGCCGAGGCCCCGGTCGTTGCGCCGCTTGCGCACGGCCAGGTACTCGGTGATGCGTTCCTTGACGTCCTCCAGGCCGGCGTGCTCGGCGTCCAGGACCGCCTTGGCGCCCTGGATGTCGTAGGCGTCCTCGGTGCGCTCGTTCCACGGCATCTCCAGGACCGTGTCGAGCCAGGTGCGGATCCAGGAGCCCTCGGGCGACTGGTCGGAGGACCGCTCCAGCTTGTCGACCTCCTTGAGGGCGGCCTCGCGGACCTTCTCGGGCAGGTCGGCGGCCTCCACGCGGGCGCGGTAGTCGTCGGACTCCTCGCCCTCCTGCTCGCCGTTCAGCTCGCGCAGCTCCTTGCGGACGGCTTCGAGCTGACGCCGCAGCAGGAACTCGCGCTGCTGCTTGTCGACGCCCTCCTGGACGTCCTTGGCGATGGTCTCGGCCACGTCCTGCTCGGCGAGGTGGTCGCGCAGCTGCTGCGTGGCGAGCTTGAGCCGGGCCACCGGGTCGGTGGTCTCCAGCAGTTCGACCTTCTGGTCGGTGGTCAGGAACGGCGAGTAGCCGGAGTTGTCGGCGAGCGCCGAGACGTCGTCGATGGCCTGGACGCGGTCGACGACCTGCCAGGCGCCGCGCTTGCGCAGCCAGGCGGTGGCCAGGGCCTTGTACTCCTTGACCAGTTCGGCGACCTGGCCGGGAAGCGGCTCCGGCACGGTCTCGTCGACGCGGGTGCCCTCGACCCAGAGGGCCGCGCCGGGTCCCGTGGTCCCCGCACCGATCCTCACCCGCCCCCGGCCGCGGATCAGCGCGCCCGGGTCGCCGTCGGCCAGCCGGCCGACCTGCTCGACGGTGCCGAGGACACCGGTGTTCGCGTACGTCCCGTCGATGCGTGGCACCAGGAGTACCCGGGGCTTTCCGGGCGTTGTCCGAGCAGCGGCCTGGGCGGCCTCCACCGCGGCACGGACCTCGGAGTCGCTCAGGTCCAGCGGGACCACCATCCCGGGCAGCACCACCTCGTCGTCGAGCGGCAGCACGGGCAGGGTGAGCGGTGTGGACGTCGAAGCCATGATCTCCCCTTCGGCAGTCAAGTTGAGCTATGCCGACTCAATGCTTGGCGGCGACGGGATGTTCCCGGACGGGCGTTCGCTGTGAGCGATCACCGGTGACGCGACGGCCGAGCCGGCGCGTACAGTCACGTTAGTAATAGATCAAACCAGCTTCTACCTATTACCGGGGGATGACGTGGACCGGATCGTGCAGGCATGGGTGGACGGGTGGATCGTGTCCCGCGGGGCGGCCGACCCGGTCACCGAGCCCTGGGGCTGCACCATCGACGTGGGGGCGAACGGCCATGTCACGCGGCATGTGTTCGGCGCGCGAGGTGACGACCTCGACGAGACCTCCGTCCGCAAGGTGGCCGACGCGGTGACCGGGGCCGGCGTGTGGCTGAAGGCGTTCCGGGACCCGTCCGTGGTCTCCGGCTGGCTGGGCGCCCCCTGGTGGATCGACCCCGAGCCCGGGTACCTGATGACGGTCCCGCTGACGGCGGACACCGCTCCGGACGCTCCCGAGGGCTACCGGCTGCGCAGCTGGTCGCGCGGCGGGGTGACGCGTGTGCTGATCGCCGCGCCGGACGGATCCCTGGCGGCGCGCGGCCAGATCGCCCCGACGGGCCCGACCGCCGTCGTCGACCAGATCGAGACGGCCCCCGAACACCGCCGCAGGGGGCTCGGCGGTGTCGTCATGCGGACGCTGCAGAGCGCCGCCGTCCGGCAGGGGGCCCGCACCGGAGTCCTGGCCGGGACGCCCGCGGGGCGGGGGCTGTACGAGGCACTGGGCTGGGAGGTGGTGGCCCTGCTGACCAGCGCGAAGCACGTCCCGCCGGCCCCCGGTACGGCCTGAACCGCCGCGCGCTCAGGCTGCGGCGGCCGGAGCGAGGCGCGCCGCGTACCACCGTCGCACCAGCGGCCAGGTCGCGACACCGATGGCCAGGGCGATCAGGTGCCCCCAGTCGGTCATCGGGTCGGTGAAGGCGAGCAGGTCCGGGAGCAGCATCCCGCCGAAGCCGGCCAGCAGGGGCACCCCCAGCCAGATCGGCAGCAGCCCGGCCAGGGCACCGGTGCCGGCCGCGACGCCGAAGCTGACGCCGTAGTCGAGGCGGTGCAGGGAGCTGTCGGGGAGGTGCCCGGCCAGGACCGCGAGTCCCACCGGGACCTCGGTCGCCAGGGTGGCGAGGACGTGCCCGAGCAGGAAGACAGCGGCCGTGCGCAGGCCGCCGATCCGCCGTTCCAGCGCGGTCAGCACGAGGACGAAGGCGATGGCGAAGGGCGAGGCCACCCCGCCCGCGACCCACAGCGCGCTGCCCACGAGCACCAGCTCCGGCGTCCGCACCAGGTGCGCCACGTCCGTGCTGGAGCCCTGGAGCAGGGCGTGCACCAGCGCCGGGTCGGCCTGCTCGGTGATCAGTGAGGTGGCACCGAGCAGGGCCGCGTACGCGAAGGTGAACGGCGTGCCCGTGGGGGTGGGCAGCAGCCGCCAGGGCCGCAGCGCCCGGAGTCGGGTCCGGGACGTTCCCGACGGCGGGGACTCCGGTGCGGCCGGGACCGCCGTCTCGCGTGCCCGCTGCCGCGGCACCCCGTCGAGCAGGGCCGACGTGTCGTACCGGGGCGCGTCCGGCGGCGGGAGCGCGACCTCGGCGGTCTCCTCGCCGGGCGGCGCGGCGCGTTCCACCACGGGCGCTCCTTCCGTCCTGGCACAGCCTTCGCGCCCGACCGCCCCCCTGTCTGTGACCCGGACCACGCGAGAGCCGATTCACAGCAACCCGACAGCCGTATCCCGCGTCCGCCGCCGGCCCATCCCGCTTCGCGGTCGGCCTCCTCCCGCCTCCCGCGTCCCGCCGAACGTGTCCCGCGTCCCGCATCCCGCGTCCCGCCGACCGTGCGCCGCCGACCGTGCCCCGCGTCGCGGCCCGACCGTGCCCCGCCTCGCGGCCCGGCCCTACC